>NC_009483.1:1305000-2560000 GCF_000016745.1 Geotalea uraniireducens Rf4
CCGTCAGTAGCGGCGAGCGAACGCGGAACAGCCCAAACCCGTATCATTTCGATGGTATGGGGGTTGTGGGGCCGGTTGGGGATATCCCGAAGAGTTACAAAGTTCATGTATAGTTTAACAGTCTGGAAAGTCTGGCCATAGTGGGTGATAGCCCCGTTGACGAAATACATGAGCCTCTTTGAACCGGTACCCGAGTACTGCGGGACACGAGAAATCCCGTGGGAATCTGGGAGGACCATCTCCCAAGGCTAAATACTATCCTCTGACCGATAGTGAACCAGTACCGTGAGGGAAAGGTGAAAAGTACTCCGATGAGGAGGGTGAAATAGAACCTGAAACCGTATGCCTACAAGCAGTGGGAGCACTATGGAGCAATCCAGTGTGACCGCGTGCCTTTTGCATAATGAGTCAGCGAGTTACTTTTTGCAGCGAGGTTAAGCTCTTAGAGTGGAGCCGTAGCGAAAGCGAGTCTGAATAGGGCGACATAGTTGCAGGAAGTAGACCCGAAACCGAGTGATCTATCCATGTCCAGGGTGAAAGGAAGGTAACACTTCGTGGAGGCCCGAACCCACTGGCGTTGAAAAGCCAGGGGATGAGGTGTGGATAGGAGTGAAAGGCTAATCAAACTCGGAGATAGCTGGTTCTCCCCGAAATATATTTAGGTATAGCCTCACAAAGTAAGTAGCGGGGGTAGAGCACTGGATGGGCTAGGGGTCCTACCAGATTACCAAACCTAACCAAACTCCGAATACCGCTAACTGTTATTGTGGGAGTCAGACTGCGGGTGATAAGATCCGCGGTCGAAAGGGAAAGAGCCCAGACCGTCAGCTAAGGTCCCAAAATCTATGCTAAGTGGAAAACGATGTGGAAATGCCCAGACAACCAGGAGGTTGGCTTAGAAGCAGCCACCCTTTAAAGAAAGCGTAATAGCTCACTGGTCGAGTGGGTCTGCGCGGAAAATGTAACGGGGCTAAGCATAGTACCGAAGCTACGGATTCGTACCTTAAGGTATGAGTGGTAGGGGAGCATTGTGTAAGCCTGCGAAGGTCGATCGTGAGGACGGCTGGAGGTATCACAAGAGATTATGCTGACATGAGTAGCGAAAAACAAGGTGAGAAACCTTGTCACCGAAAACCCAAGGTTTCCTAAGTAAAGGTAATCTGCTTAGGGTTAGTCGGTCCCTAAGGCGAGGCCGAAAGGCGTAGTTGATGGGAAACAGGTTAATATTCCTGTACCACCTGTTGTTGCGATGGGGGGACGGAGAAGGGTAGGCGAGCCGGGTGCTGGACGTCCCGGTTTAAGCGTGTAGGCGGGGAAGAGAGGTAAATCCCTTTTCCCATTAACGCTGAGGCGTGATGACGAGAGCGTATGCTCACAAAGTCGTTGATCCCATGCTTCCAAGAAAAGCCTCTAAGCTTCAGACAGCAGGTGACCGTACCGTAAACCGACTCAGGTGGGTGAGGAGAAAATCCTAAGGTGCTTGAGAGAACACTGGTTAAGGAACTCGGCAAAATGATACCGTAACTTCGGGAGAAGGTATGCCCTCATCAGGTGTAGCGATTCGCACGTGAAGCCGAAGAGGGTCGCAGAGAAATGGCGGTAGCGACTGTTTACTAAAAACACAGGACTCTGCAAAGACGAAAGTCGACGTATAGGGTCTGACGCCTGCCCGGTGCCGGAAGGTTAAGGGGATTTGTCAGCCGCAAGGCGAAGCTTTGAACCGAAGCCCCGGTAAACGGCGGCCGTAACTATAACGGTCCTAAGGTAGCGAAATTCCTTGTCGGGTAAGTTCCGACCTGCACGAATGGCGTAACGATTTCCGCGCTGTCTCAACCAGTGGCTCAGCGAAATTGAATTCTCGGTGAAGATGCCGAGTACCCGCGGTAAGACGGAAAGACCCCGTGCACCTTTACTACAGCTTGACAGTGACATTCGAAACAGCTTGTGTAGGATAGGTGGGAGACTTTGAAGCTGGTACGCCAGTATCGGTGGAGTCAACCTTGAAATACCACCCTGGTTGTTTTGGGTGTCTAACCCAGGCCCGTTATCCGGGTCGGGGACACTGTCTGGTGGGTAGTTTGACTGGGGCGGTCGCCTCCCAAAGAGTAACGGAGGCGCGCGATGGTTCCCTCAGGCTGATTGGAAACCAGCCGTAGAGTGTAAAGGCATAAGGGAGCTTGACTGCGAGACCAACAAGTCGAGCAGGTACGAAAGTAGGTCTTAGTGATCCGGCGGTTCTGTATGGAAGGGCCGTCGCTCAACGGATAAAAGGTACGCCGGGGATAACAGGCTGATCTCCCCCAAGAGTTCACATCGACGGGGAGGTTTGGCACCTCGATGTCGGCTCATCGCATCCTGGGGCTGAAGTAGGTCCCAAGGGTTTGGCTGTTCGCCAATTAAAGCGGTACGCGAGCTGGGTTTAAAACGTCGTGAGACAGTTTGGTCCCTATCTACCGTGGGCGTAGGATACTTGAGAAGAGCTGTCCTTAGTACGAGAGGACCGGGATGGACGTACCTCTAGTGTTCCAGTTGTTCCGCCAGGAGCAGTCGCTGGGTAGCTACGTACGGAAAGGATAACCGCTGAAAGCATCTAAGCGGGAAGCCTCCTTCAAGATTAGGTATCCCTGGGAGCAATCCCCTAAAGGCCCGTTGTAGACCACAACGTTGATAGGCTGGGTGTGTAAGCACAGCAATGTGTTTAGCTGACCAGTACTAATCGGCCGTGAGGCTTGACCATAAAAAATAACTTAAAGGGGGGTGGTAACCCACCCCCCAATATAAATCAATCAAAAAACCGTACTGCAAATCAAACAAATATGCGATTGCCGAGATAAAGTCGGTTCAACGTTCTACGTTCTAGGTTTAAACCTTGAACATAGAACCTTGAACCTAGAACACGCGCAAAGCGCGACAAGTTTCTCGGTGGCTATGCCGAGAGGGTCACACCCGTTCCCATCCCGAACACGGAAGTTAAGCCTCTCAGGGCCGATGGTACTGCACGGGTAGCTGTGTGGGAGAGTAGGTCGCCGCCGGGATTTAATTTAAAAGCCCCACTTCTTTTTTGAGAGGTGGGGCTTTTTGCGTCCTCAATCTCTCTTCGGCTGCCAATATCGAGAATATCGAGAATTACTCTGCTCCAGTGCATGCAAGACAATAATAGTAGGCTTTTCAAAATAGTCTGTTACAGTGTATTGCAGAATCTAAGCCAGGACGTCAATTATCGGATCAAGTGTTTAATGAGTTTATTCTTTCTGACATTTTTTATTGTTTACGGCAGCGTTCACGTTTACACTTCAGCGATCTTGGAAAAGAGCCGCTGGCCCCAGGGTTTCAAATGTCCTTCCTGTCAGAGTACCAGCCACTGTGTAGTCTGGCATGCACAAGTCAAAACATTTCAGTGCAATCGGTGTCATACCCAGACAACGCTGACCGCAGGCTCGATTTTTCACTCAACCAAGTTGCCGCTGGTCCAATGGTTTCAGGCCATGTACTTTCTCACGCAAACCAAGAACAATGTCTCGGCTCTGGAGTTGAAGCGCCTGATCGGTGTTTGCTACAAAACCGCATGGCGTGTGAAGCACAAGCTCATGCAAGTTATGGTTGAACAGGAGCAGGACACGATTTTGCTCGGCCGGGTCGAAGTAGATGATGCCTACCTGGGTGGAGAAAACCCAGGAGGCAAGGCCGGGCGAGGTTCGGAAAACAAGACGCCGTTTATTGCTGCTGTTGAAACCAATGAAAAGGGCCATCCACTTCGTGCTGTGTTTACAAAGGTGCCAGCCTTTAACCGCGAAGTAGTCACCGAATGGGCAAAACGGTCACTGTCAGCTTCAGCGACAGTGGTAAGCGACGGACTGGCCTGCTTTCGTGCAGTTACCGAGGCTGGATGTTTCCATACCCCAACCATTGTCGGGAAGAAACGCAAGAGTACCGACATTGTGTGTTTCAATTGGGTCAATACCATTCTCGGCAACCTCAAGACGTCGATCTCTGGAACGTACCATGCATTTGATTTCGAAAAGTATGGAACTCGTTACCTGGCTGAGGTTCAATACCGATTCAACCGCCGGAAGGATCTGCGCGGCATGCTCTCGCGACTGATCTCGGCGGCGGCTACTACTGGCAAGCATCCCGAGCACAATCTCAGACTGGCTGAAGATTGGCGCTAATCAGGAGCTTTAATCCCCTGCCACCGAGCCTCGTTCCGTTGCTACCCCCGCTTGCCTTGTTGACGCTGGCTTTGAATCCTGCCTATGCTACCGCACACTATTTCATGGCTTTCACACGGAAAAACTGTATATGATAAGGATTGTAATCTTGATAGTGCTTGTTGTACTATCTGGCGGACCATAACACAGGTTGTACTGTTTGCGGATATGACTATGGGTAAGAAAATATCGGCCAAAATATCTCGCCCAACTCTGTGCAAGGTTGTGCAAAGAACGAGACTTTTCGCTCTTCTTGATGAAAAATTGGCTAAACCTGTCGCATGGGTATCCGCGCCTGCCGGTTCGGGCAAGTCAACACTTGTTGCAAGCTATCTTGACGCGCGGGAACTTCCCTGCATCTGGTATAAATGCGATGAAGGGGACGCGGATCTCGCCACGTTCTTCTATTACATGGGGCTTGCCGCAAAGAAGGCCGCACCGCGTTACAAGAAGCCCCTCCCTCTGCTGACGCCGGAATATCTGGCCGGCATCCCCACCTTTACCAGAAGATATTTCGAGATACTCTACAGCCGCGTAATGCCTCATTGCTCTCCCTCCTTATCGAGGATGGGGATGGGAGCGGTCATCGTTCTCGACAATTATCAGGATGTGCCCGCTGAATCCCCATTTCACGAAATGGCGGCCACCGGTTTTGACAGTATCCCCGAAGGTGTTCATGTCATGGTGATAAGCCGTAGCGGCCCGCCGTCCGCCTGTTCCCGCCTCCGGGCAAATGATAAGATCGGCCTGCTGCGGTACAGCGACATCCGTTTTACCCTTGCAGAATCAATGGAGCTTGTTCAGAGACGCATACCGGCTCTGGATAATGAACACGCAAATATGCTGCACGAAAAGTCGCAGGGCTGGGCCGCAGGCATCATCCTGATGCTCGAACGGGCAGGGCTCGGCGGAACGGGAATCGAAGGGGCGGCGGATCTTGCCTGTGACAGGATATTCGATTACTTTGCCGGAGAGATATTCGACAGGATGGAACAGGTGGTTCGGGATTTCCTGCTGAAGACCGCCTTCCTCTCCGTGCTCAGCGTACCGCTGGCCGACAGGCTGACCGGGTCCGGCAGTGCGGGGCGCATCCTCTCCACCTTGAACCGCCGCCATTATTTTACGGAACGGCTCTCCGGCAGCGAACAGGCCTACCAGTACCACCCCTTGTTCCGGGAGTTTCTCCTGAACCGGGCAGAAACGGCATGCGCTCCCGATGAAGTGGCCGCTGTCCAAAGAAAGGCCGCACTGCTCCTGGAACAGGACGGCCGGATGGAGGAGGCGGCACGGCTGTACGGCGATGCCGGAGACCGGGATGGTCTCGGCCGCATGGTGACCGGTCATGCCAGGGAACTCCTGGGGCAGGGACGCAGCAAGACCGTCGAGGAATGGCTGGCAGCCATCCCCGGCGGGCCGGCGGACGATGAGCCGTGGCTTCTGTACTGGAGCGGGATGTGCGCCATCCCGGTGGATATGCCCCGCGGCCGGGCATCCCTGGAAAAGGCTTTCGCGTCGTTCCGGGCCATGGGCGACACCACCGGCATCTATCTTTCCTGGGCCGGCATTGTGGATACCTATGCCTTCGGGCTGGACGAGTGGCAGCCCTTGGACGGTTGCATAACGCTCTTCGAAGAACTTCGGAGCATCTGGCCCGACTTTCCCTCGCAAGAGACAGACCTGATCGCATCATCCCGGATGCTCATCGCGCTTACCTTGCGAAAGACCGACCAGCCGCAGTGGGTACAGGAATGGTTGCAGCGTGTTTCCGCGCTCCTTCAGGAAAACCCCTCTTTTGACATCCAGATGGACACCATGTTCTGCATGAGCGTTTATTACCTGTGGAAAGGGGAGTACGACAAAAATGCCCTGCTGTTAGAGCGGGCCGGGGCTGAGATCCGTCAGCGCAAGCCGTCCCCCTTTGCCGTCATCCGGCTGAAATTGATGAAAGGGATTCATTACTGGATTACCGCCCAGTATGATGCGGCCTTGAGCACACTTGCCGAAGGGCTGGAAATCTCTACCGAAAGCGGCGTGCTTGTCTTTGATTCCCTGCTGTGGGGATTCCGGGCGGCTGCGGAAATGGCATCGGGCAACCGGGAGCTGGCGTCGGACCTGTTGAAACAGCAGATGTCCACTCTGCTTGGCATGGAGAAAACGCTGGACAGCTACTTCTACCACGTCAACGCCGCCTGGTTTGCGATCCTCACCGGCGTGCCGTCCCGTGCCGTTGAACATCTGGACATCGTGGCTGCAAAGGCAGAGCGGATGGGGACTCCCTATTACCGTGCGCTCTGGCATATCGGCGTTGCCCAGACCGAGTTTATGCTCGGTCACCTTAAGGAGGCCAAAAAACACATCCAGAATGCACTCCGGATGAGCCAGACCATGAAGAGCCAGGTCTTGGAGTGGTATGCGCTTCTGATTTCCGCCTGGTTTCAGTTGCGCCATGGCAAACAGACGGAAGGGCTGCTGTCGCTGCACCGCAGCCTGTCGCTGGGGCGGCGGCACGGCTATGTCCACCTGGAATTCTATCAGCCCGATGTCATGCGCTTCCTGTTTGCCGTGGCGCTGGAAGAAGGGATCGAACCCGATTACGTGAAAGGGGTCATCAGGAAACTCGGGCTTGCTCCCCCGCAACCTCCCGACTGCGCCGCTTCGGCATGTTGCCTTGAGGAGTGGCCGTACCCGATAAAAATCTACACCCTCGGCAGGTTCGAGATCGTCAAGGACGATGAGCCGCTGCATTTTACCGGCAAGGAACAGAGAAAACCGCTGGAACTGCTCAAGGCGCTCATTGCCCGCGGCGGTCGTGACGTACCCGAAGAGCGGCTTAACGACGACCTCTGGCCCGATGCCGACGGCGACCAGGCGCACAAATCGTTCGAGACCACCCTGAGCCGCCTGCGCAAGCTGCTCGGCGACGAGACCTCCATCACCTGCCGGGCGCGGCAGGTGGCCATAAATCCGCGCTGTTGCTGGGTGGACACGCTAGCCCTGAATCATGTTTTCGAGAAGATCGGGCAGGCTCCGCCCGAACAGAGCGTGCTGCTTCGTGAAAAGGCGTTTGGCCTCTATAATGGTAACTTTCTTCCTGCAGACACCGCCCTCTCCTTTGTAATTGCCAGCCGCGAAACGCTCAGGAACAGGCTGCTCCGCATCATCCTTGCAGCGGGTCGCCATTGCGAGCAGGCCGGGGAATGGGAGCAGGCCGCCGATTATTATGCAAAAGGCATCGAGACGGACAATCTGGCCGAAGAGGTCTACCGGTGTCTCATGGT
This sequence comes from Geotalea uraniireducens Rf4, assembly GCF_000016745.1. Lineage (GTDB taxonomy): Bacteria > Desulfobacterota > Desulfuromonadia > Geobacterales > Geobacteraceae > Geotalea > Geotalea uraniireducens. The sequence goes on from NC_009483.1 coordinate 1,312,487, forward strand.
CTGCCAGCGCAACCTCGGCAATAACGCCGCTGTCGCCAAAACCTTTAACCGTTGCCGCAGCCTGCTTCAGTCCGAGCTGGGCATAGAACCCTCCCCCGAAACCACCGCCGTTTACACCGCCATGGTTCACCAACAATAAATCCCGTTCTCCCCCCGTTTTTAAGCTAAAAAAATTTTCAAAAAATTTCCAATCTGTGGGTCATCTGTGGGTAGCCGTCTGCCAGAATCCGGACATGCTGAATAAATCCGCAACAATGAAAGGAGATTCACCCATGTCAGACATCACGAGCATCGCCAAGACCGTCCTTCCCATCACGCAACTCGTCAAGGTTACCGATGAACTGAAGAAGCTCGCGCCACCTTCGGCCGCGAACGAGACCTGGCTGGACGCCGCCGTAACCTTCAGCTTCTCCCAAAGCGCCGGCGGGGCAAACCTGGAGGGGTGGATCACGTACTACGACGGGACCAAGGTCCATATCCAACTGGGGAAGGTCACCGCGCAAATCGGCACGGTAGCCGGCGCCGCGGCCATACCATGGGTCCGGGTCAAGCCGCACGGCGAATACTGCGGCGAGGGGACCCTGGAGCTGAACGGCGCATGGTTCTCGGCATCCCTTCGTCTGAAATCGTCCGCCGGCGACTTCCTCATCCCCAACGTCCTGAGCGCCGCCTGCGCGGGACTGGGAGATTTCCGCCTGGAGGGAACGGTTACGTATACGAAGGCAGATTGATCTTTTGAGGTTCCTGGGGGACGCCGGCGACGTGCGTCCCCCAGGTTATTCAAAATGCAGTAACCTCGAAAAAGTCGTTCTCCGCCGTTTTCTGGGTAAATCCCCATTCCTCCTCCGCAGCATCTATTCCCCAACAACCACCTAATGGTCTGCATAATTTTTATCCCAATCTGTGGGTCATCTGTGGGTGGCCGTATGAGATGATGGTTTCCATCATGACTGAACTATCGACAGCAAACAGCTTTGTCGTGCGGGTTTACCGCGTTGACACGGAAGATCCGCACAAACTTGTCGGGCAGCTGGAAACCCTGGACGGCAGCGGGGAACGGCAGCCGTTTACCGATCTTGGGGAACTGGCGACGTTGTTGAACCGTGGTGCCGGAAAGCGGCGTGGGCGGGGAAAAGGTGCGAAAGCGTAGGGGCGGGTCTTGTTTCTCGCAGTCCAAGACAAATAACCCTCAATCTTTTGCCTGCCGGGTTCCTTTGTAACGAGTGATTTGAAGAATCGATACGGCTACACGCAGATAAGGAGTCACCACCATGATCAGATTCCGTTTATTGTCTCTCACCGGAGCGCTGCTGCTGGCACTGGTGCTGCCGCCTGCCGGGCAGGTCTTTGCGGCGGCGCCGACCAACGGTCTGGTGGCCTGGTATCCGTTTAACGCCAACGCCAACGATGCCAGCGGCACCGGCAATAACGGCAACGACCATGCCGGCACCATCAGTGGGCCGTCGCGATCCGCCCTGGACCAGTTCGGGCGGACGAATCATGCCTATTTCTTTGACGGCTCTTACAACGCATTCGATTTCATCACCGTGCCTGACTCCCCCAGCCTGAGCTTCACCAACGGCTTCAGCGCCTCGTTATGGGTGAATTTCACCGCGGTGAACGACCTATACTTTGGCTACGACTTTCAGTCGATCTTTACCAAGGATAACTTTAACAGCCTTGGTCTGATGCTCAGAAACTCCGATCACTTACTCCTGTTTTATCATGCCGGTTTGAGCCAGCCCTATTCCCAATACTCCTGGTCGGATGTTCAGCCTGGTGTCTGGTATAACGTCACCATCACCTACGACGGCAGCAGTCATACCACCCGATTCTTTATCAACGGGACCGAGAAGAGCGCCACCGCGGTGACCGGCACCCTGACTGCCAATAGCCTGCCGCTGATTATCGGCGCGGATAACGTCAACGGTCTGCCCTATCCCTTCACCGGCAAACTCGATTCCATCCGTTTCTACAACCGGGCTTTGTCGGCGGCAGAGGTGCTGGCCATCTACAACGACGACAAACAGCTCCCAACCTCCGTAGAAGGGGGGGAACTTCACTCCTGCGGAGTAAAACCCGACGGCAGCGTCGCCTGCTGGGGAGACAATTCCAAGGGGCAGGCTCCTGCTGTCGTGGCCGGGCCGTTCACCCTGGTAAGCGCGGGTGAAAGCCATACCTGCGGGGTCAAGACGGATGGTACGGTCGCCTGCTGGGGATTAAACTCCTCCGGCCAGGCGCCGGTTGCCGCCATCGGTCCGTTGTCCAAGGGGATTGTGGGAACTAACTTCTCACAGGGACTAACCGTGAATGGCGGCAAAACACCTTACACCTTTACTATCGTCTCCGGCACGCTCCCACCTGGCCTCGGTTTGTCCGCCAGCGGCACGCTCAGCGGCGCCTCCACGACAGTCGGTACCTATTCATTCACCGTCAGGGTCTTGGACGCAACCGGTCTGATAGGAAACAGTCAAAACCTGCAAATGACGGTAAAGTACGGCTCCGCTGCCGGGGTTGCCTCAAACCTCAATCCCGCAGTCTACGGTCCGGCGATCACCTTTACCGCCACGGTCACTGCGACGCCGCCGGGGGCGGCCGGCACGGTGACTTTCAAGGAAGGTGCCACCCCGATCTGCTCCGGGGTTACCATAAGCGGCGTCAGCCGGTCACCTTTACCGCCACCGTAACCAGCGGGGCAACCGGCACGGTAACCTTCAGCGACGGCGCCACGCCGATCTGCACCGGGGTGGCCCTGAGCGGTACCCATGCCGTCTGCAGCACCATGGCCCTGGCCATTGGGTCGCACACCATAACAGCAACCTATGGCGGTGACGGTAACTTCAGCGGTTCCAGCGGAATATTTACACTCACCGTAACAGTATACACCCCAGGCTCTTTCTACGTTGGCGTCCAAAACGACAACGGCAGCGGCGACGCCATCGCCAACTGCGCCAGCGCGGACAATAGCGACTGCACCCTCTCCTCGGCAATCCAGGCGGCCAACAACGCCGGCCCGGGGCCGCACATCATCACGCTCAAAAACAACGTGACCCTCACCGGCCGGATGCGACGGCTGATCGAGCAGAACATGACAATCCGGGCCGATGTCAGTCCCCGCACGGTTTCGTGCAGCTCCGGCAGCGGCGGCCAGCCATTTTTCATTGGCGGCGGCCTGGCCGGGTCCACCGTCAGCAACGTTGCCTACCCAACCCTGAACAACCTGAACGTCACGCTCAAGGGGCTCTCCATCAGCGGCTGTATGGCCAAGGGTGGGGACAGCGGCCTTGGTGGTGGCGCCGGCGCCGGACTGGGGGGGGCGCTCTTCGTCTACGGTGGCAACGTATCCCTGGAAGATATGACCTTCTACGGCAACCGGGCCCAGGGGGGGGAGCCACAACGTCAAGCGTCGCTGGGGGTGGCGGGATGTACGGCAATGGAGCTTTCACAAGCGCCATTCTTGGCGGGGGCGGTCTCTGGTCTAGTGCGACCGATAACATCGGCGCCTGTGGCGGTCTTGGCGATTACGCCAGCTGTGCCGCTACCCTGTTCGGCGGGGGCGGCGCACCGGCCGGTTTCGGCGGGGGGGGTAATGGCGGCGGAGTTGGCGCAAACGGAGGCAGTACCATTTCTGGCGCTGCCGGCGCTGTAGGCGGTTTCGGCGCTTTCGGCGGCGGTGGCGGCGGTGGCGGCGCAGGCGGCAAAGGTGGCAAAGGTGGCAAAGGTGGCAAAGGTGGCAAAGGTGGCAATGGCGGTAATGGCGGTAATGTCGGCAACCCCATCTACGTGGTTGGCAAAGGCGGCAGTGGTGGAACCGGTGGGCATGGCGGTTTTGGCGGTGGTGGAGGCGGTGGAGGCAGCGGAGCAGTCGGCTGGTGGATGTCGTACCCCCCCGGAGCAGGCGGTGGCCGCGGTGGCGGTACCGCTGGCGGTTTCGGCGGCGCTTCCGGGAACGCGGGTGGCGGTGGCTCCTACGGTAGTTATACGGGCGTCGCAGGAGCCAGAGGCGCCTATGGCAGCGGCGGAGCCGGCGCAGGCTTGGGGGGGGCGGTGTTTGTCCGCTCCGGCAGCCTGACCCTGAAGAACGTAAGCTTCAGCGGCAACCAGGCGCTGGCCGGCACCGGCGGTTCCGGGGGCGCGGCTGGCTACGGCGGCGCACTCTTCATCTGCACCAGCGACCTGGATAACGACAGCAGCGCCAACGGCGCCAAGGGGAGTTGCGGCGGCAGTGTCAATGTTGCCGGCTCCTGCGGTGTCAGCATTGGCAGCAATGGCCCCAACAGCGCCGGCAGCGGCAGCCCGGACTATTACTGGAGCGGCAACACTACGGCCCTGGACGCCATTCCTGCCTGCAGCTCCACGGGTCCTGCCGGCAGCGTCGTCATCGACCCGGTCGCGCCGAACGTTATTTATGCCGGTATCGATGGCACCGGGATTTTTAAGAGCACGGACAGCGGCGCAACCTGGAACGCGCCGGCGCAGCAACCGGCCAATCTGCGGATCAAGGCCCTGGTTATTCAGCCGGGGGACAGCACCAAGCTGTTTGCCGCCAGCTACGGCGGCGGGGTGTACGCGAGCACTGACAGCGGCAGCCACTGGGGCGCCTGCGCCAGTCTCCCCTTCAGCCAGGCGGTGCTCACGCTGACCATGGACAAGAGCACCCCGCCATGGCTGTATGCCGGAACCGAGGTAGGGATTTTCGCCAGCAGCGACGGCTGTGCCGGCTGGACAACACTGAACAGCGGACTGCCATACTGAAATGGAGGCAATGGTTATGACGAAAAGCAGACCGTACAGACCAGCGGGATGGTTGGCTGCGGCCTTCATGGCAGCCTGGTTCGGGCTGACTCCTGCAACTGCGCGGGGAGGCAGCTTCTTTGTGGGTGCGCAAAACGACAACGGCAGCGGCGACGCCATGGCCAACTGCGCCAGCAGCGGCAACAGCGACTGCACCCTCTCTTCGGCGATCCAGGCGGCCAACAATGCCGGGCCTGGCCCGCACACGATCACCCTCGTGAGCAACGTCGCGCTCACCGGCCGGATGCGGCGACTGATCGAGCAGAGCGTCACCATCGCTCCGGTCAGCGGAGTGCGCAGTGTCTCGTGCAGCGCCGGCAGCAGCGGTCGTCCCTTCCTGATCGGCGGCGCTCTGGCCGGCACCACAACTGGCGGCGTTGTCTATCCGCCACTGAACAACCTCAACGTGACGCTCAAGGGTATTACGGTCAACAGCTGCATGGTCAAAGGGGGGGACAGCGGCCAGTACGGCGGCGCCGGCGCCGGACTGGGCGGGGCGCTCTTCGTGTACGGCGGCAACGTCACCCTGGAGAACATCTCCTTCACCAACAACGGCGCCCAGGGAGGGGGTGTCACCCTGGCCACCAATATCGGCGGCGCCGGCATGTTGGGCGCCTCCACGAGCGCTGTTAATGGCGGCGGCGGTCTCTGGGCCGATGCGGCCGATAACAGCGGCGCCTGCTCCGGACTTGGCGACTATGCGGACTGTACGGTAACCGGTTTCGGGGGTGGCGCTGCCGCCGCCAGCGCCACCGGCAGCAGTGGCGGGCCGGGACAGTTTGGTGGCGGTGGCAGCCCCGGCAGCGGAGGTTTCGGCGGCGGCAGTGGCGGTGGTGGCGGTACTGGAGGCTATGCCAATACTTATATGAATGCGATATATTTTGGTGGAGCGAGAACTCCCGGTGCCACCGGTGGCGCCGGCGCCGGCGCCGGCATGGGGGGGGCAATCTTTGTCCGTTCTGGCCTCCTCACCCTGAAAAAGGTCAGTTTCAGCGGCAACAGCGCCACGGCAGGCAGTGGCGGCCAGAACGCTGCTGCCGGTTACGGCGGCGCGCTCTTCGTCTGCACCAGCGACCTGGATAACGACAGCAGCGCCAGCGGCGCCAAGGGGAGCTGCAGTGCTGCCATCGACCTGGCCGGTTCCTGCGGCGTCAGCTTCAACGGTAACATCGCCGGCACCGGCAATGCCGATTATTACTGGAACGGCAATGCCACGGCCCTCAGCGCCATTCCGGCCTGTCCCGCCACAGGACCGGTCAGCAGCATCGTCGTCGATCCGCTCACCTCGACCATCCTCTATGCCGGGCTGGACGGCGTCGGGATCTACCGGAGCGCCGACCGCGGCGCCACCTGGAGCGTGGCGGCCCAACAGCCGGCCAGCCTGCGGGTCAAGGCGCTGACGATCGACAAGAGCGACACCACCAGATTATACGCCGCGAGCTACGGCGGCGGGATGTTCAAGAGCACGGACAGCGGCGGCCACTGGGCCGCCTGCAGCACCCAGCCGCCGAACCTGAACGTACTGTCGCTGGGGATGGACAAGAACGGCAAGCTCTTCGCCGGCACCGAGGCCGGGGCGTTCGTGAGCAATAACGGCTGCGGGACGTGGGCGGTCATGACCCGCGGGCTGCCGTAAAGGCTAACCCCTCCCCCGCCTCCCCTTAAGCTAAGGGGAGGAGCTTTAAAGTTCCCCCTCTTGGGATAAGAGGGGGGCAGGGGGAGTTACGAACGCAGTACTGCCGCAATAAGAGGAACAGACCATGAATAAATGCTGCCTGCCGATATCGCTCCTGCTCACAGTCCTTCTCGCCGCTACTGCGGTGGGGGCGCCGCTTCCCAGCCGCTGGAACGGCGCCGGTCCCTTTGCCAACGGCCTGGGGGATCGAGCTATCACCGCCCTGGCCATCAGCGACGACGGCACGGCCGTTTTTGCCGGTACCGGCAGCGGCACCGGTAGCGGCACGGTGGCAACCCCGGGCTGCGGCTTCGGTACGAGCGGCGGCTGCGCCGCCAGCGACGCCGATACGGTAACACTGACGGCAACCCCAGCCAACGGCTCCACCTTCAGCGGCTGGTCCGGCGGCACCGGTTCGGCTTCGGCCTGCTCGGGCAACGGGAGCTGCACCTTTGCCGCCGGCCAGGATTCGAGCGTGGCGGCCACGTTCACCCTGAATCCTCATAACAACGTAACCCCGGCGGCCGGGGCCAACGGCAGCATTGCCCCGAACACCCCGCAAAGCGTCAATTACGGCGCCACCACCCAGTTCACGGTGACGCCGGCCCCCCATTACCATATCGCCTCGGTGACCGGCTTCATCATCCCGGCCAGCGCCACCAGTCTGACGGTTGCCATCAGCAGCTTTACCGCGGGGGACGACAGCGGTGTTGCCGGCTATCTGGTCAGCGAATCGGGCAGCCAGCCTGCCGCAGATGCCACCGGCTGGAGCGTTGCAGCCCCGACCGGCTATACCTTCTCTTCTCAGGGGAGCAAGATCCTCTACGCCTTTGCCAAAGATGCTGCCGGCAACGTCTCCGCTCCGGCTCCGGCGGCGGTGGTGATCACCCTGTCCGACAGTACCGCACCAACGGTTGTTACCTTTACGCTTCCGGTTACCTTAAACAGTCTGACCGTGGCCGTGACAAGCTTCACCGCCAGTGACGCCGTCGGCGTTACCGGCTATCTGCTGAGTGAATCGGCCTCCGCCACGGCAAACAGCGGCAACTGGACAAGCACACCGACCAGTTCGTACACCTTTGCCACTGCCGGGGCCAAAATCCTTTACGCCTTTGCCAAGGATGCGGCGGGCAACGTCTCGGCAGCAGCCGGCGTCACTGTTACCATCACTCTTCCGGACATCACCGCTCCCACGGTAACCGGCTTTAGCGTATCGGGCAGCACCACCAGTTTGATAGTGACAGTCTCAAACTTTATGGCAACCGACGACACCGCCGTCCACCGGCTATATTATTACCGAAAGTTCCACCGCGCCGGATGCGGCTGCCAGCGGCTGGAGTTCCACACCTCCCGCTTCCTACACATGTGCCACCGGCGGCAGCAAGATCCTTTACGCCTACGCCAAGGACGATTCGGGGAATATCTCGGCGGCAGCCATGGCAGCTGTCAGCGTAACGCAAACCGGCAGTATCTTCACCATCATGGATGCCCTGGTGGCCTTGCAGATTGCGTCCGGCGCCATCCCCCCCACGCCTGCCCAAACCGTGATGATGGACGTGGCGCCGCTGGTCAACGGTGTATCGGCGGGCGATGGTAAGGTGGATATCGAGGACGTGCTCGTAATTCTTTACAAGGTTGTCGGGATTATCAAATGAACCAATTACGAAGGAGAAATATCATGAATAGAATTTTGATGTTGGCAGCTGCAACTTTTCTTGTCGCTACGCTGTCCGGTTGCGGCAATTCGGATGTGCAACTGACAACTCAATCAACCACCAGCGACTCGTATGTTTTTGCGGCGGGGAAATCGGTGATCACGTTCAGCGCGTACAGCTCACGCACTCTATCCGTGCCGATCAGCGCCATCGACCTGTTCGTAACGCTGCCGCAAGGGATGAGTGTGGCCACCGTCAGCGGCGCCTCGGGTTCGATAGATCCGGCAGCGATGACGGCCGGCAGTGTGCTGGCTGGGACAAATCTGGCCTTTGGCACGTACTCGGCATCAACCCGCAAGGTGCGGCTTTCCATGGCGACGACAAGCCGCAGCTACCGCTCTGGCGAGTTCTTGCGGCTGACCTGCGACGTGACAGCCACCCCGGTTATTACTCTGGGTGATTTACGTGCCTTGAATTTCCCTGTGGTGCAGGTGACTAAGGCGGTTGGCTATGACCCGTCCACCCTGAGCACTGTCGTGTTGACGGACAGCATCAAGATCACTATTGACGCTGCGCAATAGCGCAATGAAAATAATTATTTTCCAATCTGTGGGCAATCTGTGGGTAACGGCGTGATATTTTCTCATCACCATGACCGAACTTTCGACCGCAAACAGCTTTATCGTGCGGGTTTACCGCATTGACACGGAAGATCCTGCCAATATCACCGGTTTGGTGGAAATGCTCGACGGCAGCGGAGAACGGGTGCCGTTTACCGACATTAACGAGCTGGCCGCGGTGTTGAAGCGCGGAGTGGGCAAGCGGAAAAAAACGAAATTGTAATCGGGGGGACAGGAAAGGTGGTGAGGGACTGTTCAGGCAAAAAAATATCGGGGTGTCGGATATGCAGTGTGGCCCGGCAAGTTGCAAAGATGTAGAAGCGGTTGTGACGATCTATGCCCTTCATGATTTCAAGGAACAGGCGGACTGGTTTTACGTGCGTCAGGAAGGACAACTGAGAGCCGGCGGAAATTATCATCCCTGTGACGTAAAGGATTTCCTGGGCGCCGGTTATCATTGGGAAGGGTATTACATCGGCAACTACACCATGGACAACTGGATTGCGGGAGTGGCGGACCCCGCTGTGCAGATGTTTCGTTCCAGTCCTTCCACCGAACCACCAAGACAACGGTTTCCAGCAGTGTCGATTGGGAATTCAAGGGCGATGTGGGGTTCGAAGGCACGAAGCCGACCGGTAATGTCGGACTGAAATTGAATTTGCATAACAAAAGCGAAGTCACCTTGCAAGATTGCCAGGCATTCAACGAGTCTCTCGATAACGGGTCGAACGCCAAGTGGCGCTATCAGTTCCGCGAGGTCTCTCCGATAATATACTTCGCGTTCGTCGACTTCACTCGTGCGTCGGAGCTGCAGCACGGCATGTTTCAGCCAATCAATCAATGGCTCTGGCGGTTTTCCGGTGATGTACGCGAGGGTTACGATGCCAAGTGGTTCCGCTCGAAATTCGCAGTGGATCATGTCTGCAGCCAGGGAAAAGATATCGCAGCCTATTGGTTGTCCAAGTTTGAACACATACACATGTGTGCCGGCGAGACCTTTTTCGTGTCGCTGCCGTACCCTCCGCTGCTGATGGTTGACAAGAATATGAGCCTTGACAAGGCGGGGCAATCCAAGGCCGTGGACATCGGCGTAGGGCGCGACTGGTCGGTTTTTCCCGGCCAGCCCTGGTGCCGTATAGAACCGGCGAGCGGGACAGCGGACAACACGCGGGTAAACATCACGGCGGACGAGAACACCACAGGGGCCAGCCGTAATGCAATCATTACCTTCAAGACCAGGGATATCAAGGGGTCAGCCACGACAGATCTTTTCCAGTCGCACTACTGAAGGCTCAGGAGTATGAAGGCTTAAATGGGCGTGGCATGGCAGCATAGCGCACCAACATCCTCGGGAGCGCACAGCAGGACTTTACCCTGGCAGTCGGCAAGGCGACCGCCATCGCCACCCTCGGCAACCTGTCGGCAACCTATGATGGCTCGCCAAAGTCCGCCACGGCAACTACCACGCCGGCCGGACTTGCCGTCACGATCACCTACAACGGTTCCGCCATTCCCCCGACCACGCCGGGAACTATACGGTCGTCGCCACGGTCAGCGACGCTAACTATCACTTCTGTGTGTTAGCCTCCTTCTCCTCGACCCATGCCTGGGTCAGTGACAGGTGCCGAAGAAACTCTCCGGCATACAGAAAGTGAGCTTCAGTGGCGGAGACGTTAATGCTGTCGTCGCCGCGCTGGATGATCAAGGCGTATCCCGCCTTGTTGTTTCGATCGTATTTCTCGACAGTCAATTTGGTGACTATCTCGCCGTCTTTGCTTTCAAACTTATGGGTGAGGGTTTCTTTGCCCCCATCCCGGTAAACCTTGTTGATCCTGCGGAACAGATCGAAACATTCCCATGGTTCGGCGACAAAGCGGATCTGCTGTGCTTTACTCTCCATTTTGAAGAAACGAAAAGAAATACGTCCCTCGTGCGGTTTGCCCTCCTGCCGCTTTTCGTAGGAACTGATTTCAACCCCTGCGCTCTTTGCGTAAATGGTAAACTGCGGTACTTTCATCAATCGCCTCCTTTGCAAACAGGGTGAATTACATACGCACTGATAATTTTCCGGTGATGTTGATTCCTTCCGGCGCCACGTGGGCCCGGTAGGCCAGGATTTCAACGCCGTTGGCTGCTGCCTGGCGAAGCAGTCTGCCATACTCCGGGTCGATTAAATCGGCTGGGGCGACAAATTCGCCATCCGCCCGCTGCACTACAAAGAAATTCACCGCACGGTGTCCCTGTCTGACTACCCCCATCAGTTCGCGGAGATGTTTTTGCCCGCGGGTGGTGGCCGCATCGGGGAAGAGTACTGCATTACCCTCGACAAGGGTCACATTCTTCACTTCCACATAGCAGAGTTGATCCGCATTGCAAAGGAGCAGATCGATCCGGCTGTTTTCACCATAACGAACCTCCGGGCGGATTGTTTGATACCCCTGAAGTTCAGCGACAAGCCCGTTTTCGATAGCCTCGCGCACCAGCCGGTTGGGTAGTCCGGTGTTGATCCCGATCCAGCAGCCATCCGCCTTCACCAGTTCCCAGGTATATTTGAGTTTTCTTTCCGGCTTGTCGCTGCGGGAGAGGAATGCCGGGCTTCCGGGTGTTGCACACCCTTTCATGCTGCCGGAATTGGGGCAGTGGGCGGTGACGATTTCGCCGCTCTCCAGCTCGAAATCAGCAAGAAAGCGCTTATAGCGGCGGATGAGCGTGGCAGGAAATAAGGGGATTGGCAGTTGCATGGAGATGTTAATATCACGCCGGCGGGTAACAATGCAATGAAGAACGTCTGTGAATCTAGAGCCTGACCAGGTGGACTGCGCAGGAGATGCAGGGATCGTAGGCGCGTACCAGCATTTCGAGCTTCAGTTTCAACTCAGCCTCGTCTGCACCTTCCATTTCCCTGGCAAGGGCCAGCAGATCACGTTCCATGGCTGCCTGGTTGATGGCGGTGGGGGTGATGATGTCTGCGGCCGTGCAGAACCCCCTGTTGTCGAAGCTGTAGCTGTGGATGAGAACTCCCCTTGGCGCCTCGGTGGCGGCGCTGCCGCTCCCTTTTCGCGGCGCGATAGAAACCGGTCTGTCAGGTTTTGTCTCGAAGCTCAAAAGGGTGGCTATGATCTCCAGGGAGCATTCTACGGCCAGAATCAGCTCTATGGCCTGGGCCAGATTGTTGCCCCGGATGTCCGTGTCAATCAGTTTTTCCCGCGCATCAAGAAAAGCCTGATTAGCCATGGTTGTCAGCCCCATTCCCACATTGAGCCGGGCTAGTGCGCCGACGATGACGGCTTCTCCTTCGAAGCGGCTTTGCTTGGCATAGGAATGGCCGATGACCTTTTCCGGTAAGGCTTCCCGGTAGTTCGAGGCCATGAAGGATCGACCGTTGCTTAAATCCAGCCTGTCGCCGAACAGCGGAGATGATGTTTCCCCTTGCACGGCCATGAATATTGAACGCGGCAGAGGGGGGCCGGGAACGGCGAATGAAGCGAACAGATTGCAAGCTTCGATGGTGTCGGGGAGGATGGTTTCGAGTGCCACTTGTAGTTCCCGTAATCCCGCGTGGTTGACCCGTTTTCCCATGCCGCCGGGGACGATGTTCACCGGGTGAATAAGCCGCCCCCCTACGGTTTCCTGTATCAAATTGCCAACTCCTTTTATCCGCAGCCCCAGTTTTAACAGTTCCGGCGCATGTGTTGCCAGGTCGGCAAAGCTTGCGGCATTATAGTAATCGGGCAGGGCAAGGCAGAAAAGATGGAGGGCGTGGCTCTGGATATGGCCGCCGTTAACGATCAGTTCCCGGTAGAGGCGGGTCTCCTCGGAGACATCGATCCCCAGGGCATTTTCAACGGCCAGCAGGGACGTTACCCGATGGATTGTGGAGCAGAGGGAGCAGATGCGGCAGATGATCTCCGGCACCTCCTCGAAGCTTTTCCCCAAGAGGAGCGCCTCAAACAGCCGCGGCGGCTCAGTCAGCGCAAGTTCGACCCGTTCGGCCCGCTTGCCGTCCATGTAAACCCGGGCGATGCCGTGTCCCTCCACCCGGGTGAGGGGCTTTATCTCAATAACGTTGCTCATAGTCCCACTCCGGGTAGAAACGGCGCATCCTGCTGATGATCTCCTGGCGAGAGAATCCCTTTTTCAGCAGCAGCTCCATTTCCGCAGCGACATTGGCTTCAGCTGCCGGCCCCCGGCACCCTTCGCACTTTATGGAAACCGTCGGGCAGCGGGCATTGCAACCTGCCTGGATCAGGGGGCCGAGGCACATCTCGTTCCGCTCGATGAGGAGGCAGAGATTCTCGCGGTTGCGGCATTCCGTGCAGACAGGATAGCCGGGAAACACCGGCAGCGTGCCGTGCAAGATCGATGCAAAGGTTGTCAGGAGTTCCCCTTTCTCCGGCGGGCAACCGGTGATGGCAAAATCGACCGTAACAAAGCGCTGAAGCGGTCCGGGCGCAAAGGTCTTGATGCTATGGGCGGAATCGCCGTAGATCGTTTCAGCCAGTTCCTTCCGCGATTCGTTGTTTTTCATGGCCGCTATTCCGCCCCAGATGGCGCAGGTGCCTATGGCGACGAGAAGGCTGCTCCGGTTGCGCAAGTTGATGAGCGTTTCCAGGTCTTCCGGCGTTGAAACGGCTCCTTCGACAAACGCTACGTCCAATGGCCCGCATTCATCACTCCCTGAAAGCCCCATGGGGAACCAGGCGAAGCGGAACCGTTCAGCCACCTGCGGCAGTTCCTCTTCGCAGTTGAAGAGGGTGAGCTGGCAGCCGGAGCAGGCGGTAAGCCCGGCGATGGCGATGACCGGCTTGGTCATAAGGCCCCCTCGATGGTTTTCAGGTCGCTGTAGCGGAAAACCGGTCCGTCGATGCAGCAGAGCAACTGTCCGACGGCGCAGTGGGCACAGCGCCCCAATCCGCATTTCATCCTTCTTTCCAGGGAGAGGAGGATGCGCCGGTCGGAAAAACCCAGCCCCTGCAATTCGCCGATGATGCAGCGATAGAGTGCGGGAGGACCGCAGACGGCTGCATAGCAGTTGTCTGCGGTAATGGGCACCCCACGCAACAGGTCCGGAAGGAGACCGATATTGCAGCTTGGTTCACAGGCACTCTCTTCGGCGGCAAAATCGACGGTCAGCATCAGCCGCATGTCCCGGCGGCAGGCAAGTTCCCTCAATTCATCGCGGAGCAAGAGGGCGGAAGGCTCCCTGGCGCCGTACATGAGGGTAATCGACCCATAGGCATCCCTCTGTTCAAGGAGGTGGCAGAGAAGCGAATGGAGCGGCACGATGCCGAGACCTCCGGCCAGTAGCAGGATGTCCTTGCCGGCCATCTCCGCTATGGGAAATCCGGTGCCGAAAGGTCCACGGATGCCGACCACATCCCCCTGCCGTGCCTTGTGCAGCTGGGAGGTTACATGCCCCACCTTTCTCACGCACAACTCAAGGGCGCCGTCATTTCCCGGCGGGTTCAGGGGAGAGAAGGGGGCTTCCCCGGCAGCCGGCGCTGAGACCTGGACGAACTGTCCGGGAACGAAGGTAAAGTCGCGCGCTGCCTCCTCGTTCATCAGCCGCAGCCGGAAGAGCGCCGTGTCGCCGGAGATCGGCTTGATCTCAACAATCTCGGCCGGTGACGGTATGTTTGTCATCTGGTCAACGGGCATTTCCCAACTCCATTGGTCGCTGAACGGAGTGAAACAACTAACCTAAAACCGGCTTTTGCCACGAATTACACGAATAAACACGAATCAAATCAAAAACTTTGAAAAATGTTGACAAAACCAATGAGGTGAACTTGGTTTTTGCTGTAACAGTTTGGTTTATTTGTGCAAATTCGTGTTATTCGTGGCTGACTGCGTTTTTTAGGACTAATCCTCTTGTTGGAAAAGTTCCTGCAGGTCGATCTTCACCGGGCAGACCTCCCGGCAGCGCCCGCAGCCGACGCAGGAGACAACCCCTCTGAGCGGACCGAAACCGAGGTATTTGTGGATAAACCGGTAGCGAAACCTTTCCTGCCGGGTCTTGCGAAAGTTATAGCCGCCGGCGATCTCGCCGTGGGATTTGAAGAGGCAGTTATCCCATTCCTGGATGCGCTGTGCTGTCCGGCCGTCAAGATCGCCGTATTCCCTGATGTCCAGGCAATAGCAGGTGGGGCAGCAGAGTGAACACGCGCCACATGACAGGCAGCGGTCGGCAAAATCATCCCAGAGGGGGCTTTTCGGGAACGTTTCCTGCCGCTCTGCCGCTTTTCGGATACGATCAGCCACCTTTGCCATCCGGGTCTGCAGCGGCGCGGCCGTTTCCGGTCCTTCGGACAGAGAGGACAGCCCGGAGCTGATCGTCTTCCCTCTGGGACTTCCCTGGCGCAGACAAAATCCTCCCTCCACCTTTTCCAGGTAAATATCGAAATTGACCGGGACATCGGTTCCCATTTCACCGCAGAAGCAGAATTCGTCGGCTTCACAGGAAAGCCCGATCAGGGTGAGTGCGTTACGCCTTGCCCGGTAAAGAGGGTCGGGCCGGTCTTGGGTGAAAACCCGGTCCAGGTAGGAGATAGCGGCCAGGTCACAGGGGTGGAGGCCGAACAGGATTATTTCCCCGGTGGCAACCACTGGCCGGCTGTAGCCGCAGCCGGGGGCAAAATTGAGCAGAGGCGTTCGTGGCGGAAAAAGGTACTTTTTGGGGGGGATGAGGGTGCGCCGATAATCCAAGCGAAGGTCTGAGCTGGAAGCTATGGTGGTAAAGGCCGGTACGCCGTCTTCGGTCAGCGTCGGACCGTGAATTGCGCCGAATTGGGTTAGTTCCTCAAGAAAGCTCTGGAAAGACTCGTTTGCCAGGAAGTCTTTTGCCATAATTGCCTCCGAGTGAATATCATAATTCTAGCGTGAATTTGGTCGGAGGCAAGATGTAAAAGGTGAGAAACTATTCAGCATATCCCGGAGCGCGGGCATCCTGCCTGCGTTTCAAGCGGATGTATCGCTTGAATTGGTTACGAGCAAACCGTATTCGGGCATAAACCCGCCCGAAACACGGGCAGGATGCCCACGCTCCTGAAAACCAGTCTGTTACTTTGCCGTGCTGAATAGTTACAGATGGAATCACACTGACACGATTCAGGCCGCATCGTCGTGGCCTATTTGTTCTGGAACGAGTCCGCCGAACTGAGTTTTTCGTAAAGGGAATCTCCTTCCTTATCCGAGACCTTGATCCCTTGTTTGTCCAATATCTCCCCGGTCGACCGCCAGAGCTGGGTGATTGCGTTGTTGTAGTCCGTCAGCGCCTTGATCTGGTTACCCTTGGCGGTTACCAGGTCGTTTTCCACGTCGAGTACGTCCTTGGTGGTCGCCAGTCCCACCTTGTTCTTCTTGATGAAGGCGTTGAGACGTTCTTCGGCAAAGGCCCTTCCCCGGTCGGTTACTTCCAGTTGCTTGTAGCTTGACTGGAGCGCCCTGATGGCGGTTTTTACCTCGTTGGCAATGGAGGATTCCAGGCTTTGCAGCTGAGTCCGTGTCTGCTCAAGGGTTAATTTACTCTTGATGTAGTCATTTTCCGCTGCACGATTGCCAAGGGGATAGGTTAACTGAAGGCCGATCCCCCAGACCGGAAAGTCGCCGGAACTTATTTTTTCGATGTCACGGTTGTAGTGCTGATCCAGGCCGGTAAGGGCGACACTGGTGTTGAGGGCAAGATCGGGCAGGGTGCGATTTCTTGCCACCCGTGCCTGGAGGTCATTGGTTTTGATGGTCGCCCGTTGATTCAAAAGCTCGGGGCGTTCAGCCAGTGCCCGCGCCAGCGCCTCCTCTTCCACAATCGGGTAGCTTTGCCGGGTTGGCAGGTCGGTGATAAAAATATCGTTTCCCTTATCCAATTGTAAGAGCAGCCGCAATAAATCCATCTCGTCTTTGAGCGCCCGCTCGGCATCGATGATATCTTTTTCACGAGTGGCAACGCCGAATTCAGCATTCAAAATTTCCATGGCCGGCAGGACCCCCGCCTTTACCTGGCCCTGGGTATCAGAGAGTATCTTCTGTGCCAGGGCGAGAGAAGTTTTCTTTACTTCCAGGTCTTCCCGCAGGCTATAGAGCTTGAAGCATTCGTTGCGGACCTGCGCTACGGTGTCGCTCAGCTTGGTTCTGAACCGGTCGAGCGTCCCTTCCTTGGCAAATCGCGCCGCGTTGATGTTCAACTCGGTGGCTTCCTTGCCGAAGTTTTTCAAGAGCGGCTGAGTGAAGGAAAGGGTGAGGTCCGACTGGTAATAGTTCGCGATTATTCCTCTCTGATCGGCATTGCTGGTGTTCCAGATGTTGTTGAAGGCCAATCCCACCGTGCCGCCGGTCTGTACGAGCTGGCTGGCGCCCGCATTGAATTGCACTGTCTGCTGGCGGTCCGTGGTCGCACCTGTAATAAAAAAGTTGGCGGGCAGGGTGGTGGAGTGGGTGTAGTTAGTCAGCGCATTCAACAAGGTGTCGTAGATCCCGAGGTTTCTGCGGATATCCGCCTCGGCCATGGCGGGGTTGTAAAGTTCCGCCTTGACGTCCAGGTTCTTTTCCACCGCAAGCTTGATGGCATCCTTAATGGACAGGTTCAGCGGGCCTTCCTGTGCCAAAGCATTGTCGGCGCAATTAAAGAATAGAGCAGCAAGCAGAATGACAACGGTTTTCGTCCAATCAGATTTCATATCAACTATCCTTTTCTGAACATATTTGAATTACTCGTATCTGAGCGCCTCGATGGGATTCATCGATGCAGCCTTTCTGGCTGGGTAGAAGCCGAAGAAAACGCCGACTCCGGCGGAAAAGCCAAAGGCGATGATGATTGTCTGCAGCGAAATAAGCGTCGGCCAGCCGATCAGTTGGGCAACGATGCGTGCGCCTGCAATTCCGAGCACCATGCCGATAATCCCGCCGCAGGTGGTGAGGAGCACCGCCTCGGTGAGGAACTGCAAGAGGATGTCACGCTGCTTCGCGCCGATCGCTATCCGGATACCGATCTCCCTGGTCCGTTCCGTCACCGACACGAGCATGATGTTCATGATGCCGATCCCGCCGACGATGAGGGAGATGGATGCGACCGCCCCGAGCAGCATCGACATTACCTTTGAAGACTGTTCGGAGACGGCCAGGATCTCCGAGAGGTTCCTGATGGAAAAATCCACCTCGCGGGCGGGTCCTATCCGGTGGCGCTGGTTCAAGAGCGCAGTCACTTCCTCTTCAGCCTTCTTCAGGACTTCCGCGCTTTTGGCCTGGATCATCATCGCGCCGACAGTGTTGGGAAACTGGCTGCCGAACAGTTTGCGCTGTGCGGTGCGCAGGGGAACGTAGATCACGTCGTCCTGATCCTGGCCTTGAGGGGACTGTCCCTTTTTATCCATAATACCGATAACTGTAAAGGGGATTTTTTTGATGCGGATGATTTTGCCGACAGGATCAAGGTCGCCGAACAGGTTGTCGGCGACGGTCTGGCCGATCAGGCAGTTCTTTGTCGCACCGTCCACATCGGACTGGGAGATGTTCCTCCCCGCGACAAGCGGCCATTCCCTGACGGTGAGCATTTCCGGTGTTGTCCCCATGACGATGGTCGACCAGTTCTGGTTCCCGTAGACCACCTGGGCCGTTCCCCTGACCGTAGGGGCAACTTCTCCCACCGACGGGCATTCCGCCTTGATGGCCTTGGCGTCGTCGTAGGTAAGGGTCGGCGTGCCGCCGGAGCCGGAGCGCATCCCCCCGCTGGTGGTTGAGCCGGGGATGACCAGGAGGAGGTTGCTGCCGATGCTGGATATCTGGTCGGAGATCATTTTGCTCGCCCCGGCGCCGATGGCCACCATTGCTATGACCGCGGCGATGCCGATAATGATGCCGAGCATGGTTAAGAGGGCACGCATCTTGTTGACCCGGAGCGCCCGCATGGCGATGAGAAGGCTTTGCAGGAAAGTGGTCATGGTGATTGCTCCTCTGCCGGAGCTGCGACGGTCGGCGTAGCATTCCGGGTGTCGGAAATGATGACGCCGTCGCGGAAGATGATGTGCCTGCCGGTAAAGGCCGCTACCTCCGGTTCATGGGTGACCATGATGATGGTGATCCCCTGGCGGTTCAACTCCTGGAATATCGCCATGATCTCCACGGCCGTCTTCGAATCCAGGTTGCCGGTCGGTTCGTCGGCCAGGATGATCGCCGGTTCGTTCACCAGCGCCCGGGCTATGGCCACCCTCTGCTGTTGGCCGCCGGAGAGCTGGTTCGAGTAATGTCCTTCCCGCCCGGCAAGTCCCACCCGCGCCAGGGATGTATGGGCCCTCTCCCTTCTCTCGGCTGCCGGTACGTGGGCATAGACGAGCGGCAGTTCCACGTTTTCCCGGGCGGTAGTCCTTGCCAGGAGATTGAACCCCTGGAATACGAAGCCGAGCTTCCTGTTCCTGATCTCAGCCAGTTCGTTTCGGGATAGTTGGCCGACATTTACCTCTTCCAGCAAGTATTCGCCGCTCGTCTGCACGTCAAGGCAGCCGAGCATGTTCATGCAGGTGGACTTGCCGCTCCCCGACGCCCCCATGATGGCGACGAATTCGCCCCGCCGGATGCTGAAGGATATCCCCTTCAGCGCTTCCACCCTCTGGTCGCCCATGGTATACACCTTGGTGACGTCTGTAATCTTTACCACCTCATCCATTTAGAACCTCGGTCCCATCGGTCCGCCACCCATGCCGCCCGACTTTTTGCCGGCAACGACCTGATCGACGATCACCTCGTCATTTTCCTTCAGGTTGCCCGAAATGAGCTCCACGAACCTGTCGTCGGCAATCCCCGTTTTTACCGGCACCGGCACCGGTTTGTTCTCCTTGCTCAGTATGTAGACCTGCTGGCCGCCTTCCCTCTTCGTCTTTCCCGCGTTCCTGGTTTCATCCCCTTTCCCTTTTTCCTTCCCTTTGCCTTTAGCGTCCTTCATCTCCTTCGGTCTGAACCTTAAGGCCGCAGTGGGGATTTTGATCACGTTGTCTTTTTTCATGGTCTGGACGGCCACGTTGGCGGTCATTCCGGGCTTCAGCATCAACTCTTTGTTGTTCACACCTATGACCACCACGTAGGTGACGACGTTCTGCGTCACGACCGGGGCGTTCCTGATCTGGGTCACGATCCCGGAAAACTGCCGGTCGGGATAGGCGTCCACGGTAAAGTTCGCTGTCTGTCCGACCTTTATCCGGCTGATGTCGGATTCGTCCACGCTGGTATCGATCTCCATCTTGGTCAGGTCCTGGGCGATGGTGAAGAGGGTTGGGGTCTGGAACGAGGCCGCCACGGTCTGGCCGACGTCCACATTCCGCGAGACGACGATGCCGTCAACCGGCGACCGGATCGTTGCGTAGCGGAGGTTGGTCTCGGCCTGCCGAAGTGCGCCGCTTGTCTGGATGACGACAGCCTCGGCCGATTTGACGCCGGCCACGGCCTGATCGTAGGCGGTTTGAGCTGCGTCCAGGTCGCTCTGGGCGATGATGCCCTGCTCCATCAACTGCTTGTTTCTGCCGAGGGTCCGTTTGGTGTCGGCGACGACCACCTTGGCCTTGCTCAGATTAGCCTCGGCGTTGAGGAAATTTCCCCTCGACTGTTCAACCTGGGCAAGGAAGAGGGCCGGGTCGATCTGGGCGATGGTCTGTCCCTTCTTTACCGGCGAATTGAAATCCACGTACAGCTTTGCCAGGGTGCCGGAAACCTGGGTGCCTACCTGCACCGTTACCACTGCCGCAAGGGTGCCTGTGGCGGAAACGGCGGAGACGATCGGTCCCTGTTCCACCTTGACCGTTTTGTATGACGCCTCTGCCGGTTTCCTGGCATAGAAATATATGCCCACGGCAGCTGCAATCAGAAGTATTGCGGCAATAACGATGATTCTTTTCATGTAATACCTCGCTGGTAAAGTGATTCAGAAGCTATTTCTCATCGGCAGAAATGGTGTCGATGTTGGCGCAAATTTTATTGAGGAGCACCTTGAGCAGCAGCTGTTCCTCTTCACTAATCCCCGTGAACACGTCCTCACCCATCTGGCAGGCGACAGGCAAGAGCTGCGCCCGCAACATCCTGCCTTCACCGGTCAGGTTTATAATGAAGGCCCGCCGGTCGTCGGGACTCGCCTCCCTCCTGATAATCCCCTTGTTCTGCAGTTTGTCCAGAATGCGGGTCGTATTGGGCTGGTCCTTGAAAATCTGCTCGGCCAGTTCCTTCTGGGTCAGGCCGTCCTTTTCCCACAAGCGGTTCAGGACCCGCCATTGTTCGACAGTGATGTCGTACGGTTTGAAACGCCGTCCCAGCTCATTTTTAAGCGCCAGGGCTGTTTTATTGATGACATATCCCAGTGGGGCGTCCAGTTTGAATTCCATTGGTGTCCTCAATGACAATGTTTGTTGATAATAATAATTGTCATGACAACATTATTTGTTAAAAAAAGAAGGAAGTAAATCCTTTTTTTGATTAAACGCGCGGAAATTAATTTGGTTGACGTTCGTATGCAATTATTTTTATTCTGGCTCCTTACACGGATGAACCGCTGTCTGCGGGCGAGACGCAATTCGACATCCCTGCCGGAAAGGAATGACCCGATGGACACCGCATTTTACGAGCTTTGCTACGGTAGGGAAGGGATCAACCACAAGCTGTTCATGCTGATCAATCACGCCGACCTGCCGTTCCTGGACACCCTTATGCCGGTCATTACCCTTCTTGGCGGCGCCAGGTTTTTTTACCTGTACTTCGCCCTTATTGCGGCCGTTTATGTCGTCGACAGGAAACTGATGCCGGGCCGCTACCTGGTGGTTTATGCCGCGGCGACCATGCTGGCCCTGCTTGTCGAGAATCTGCTCAAGGAGTTTTTTCACGTGCCGCGCCCTGCCATGGCCATTGGCGTGGAGCAGATCAGAATCCTGGGGGAGATCAAAAAGTACAACAGCCTCCCTTCCGGGCACGCATTCTTCTCCTTCATGACCGCCTTTGTCCTTTCCTACGGCAGAAGCGCGCGCTGGAAGCTGGGCCTCTTCTTCCTTGCGGCCCTCGTCGCCTATTCGCGGATTTACGTGGGCGCCCATTATCCCCTCGATGTGGCAGGGGGGGCGGCTGTCGGCATTGCCTGCGGTTTTTTCGTCTGGAAGCTTTATGGAGTTGTGGCCGGGTCGGTAAAGCGCAAGATATCCGGCGATTGATCCTCTTCATCCCTTTCCGCTGACAGAGGGCGGAAATGTCCCCCTTCAAGATACTTCCACATGCCTCACCCCTTCCGGCCGCCAGGCCGGGGAGATGACGCCGGCCCCCTTCTTCTCGTCGATCAGGCTCCCGTAGGTCACCGTAAAATCCCCGAAACGGTCGTTCACCATATCCATCGCCGCGGTGGCCAGGGCCTTTTTCCGTTCCTCGACAAAGAGAGGGAGCTGCTCCGTGTGGTGGCGCAGGTTGGTGATACGCACGCCGAGGAGGCGCACCGGCTGGCGGAGGTCTACGCTGTCCAGGAGCAGCACAGCCGCCTGGTAGATGTCGTCGCTTTGGTTGGTGTAGTTGCCAGCCGTTGCCTGGAGGCTGAAGGTGCTGAAATCGGCGTAGCGTATGGTAAGGGTGACGGTCTTGCCCGCCACGGCATGCTTCCTCGCCCGTCTCCCCACCATCTCTGCGAGCCGGAGGAGGATGGCGAGGATCTCGCCTCGCTCCGTTATGTCCCGTTCCAGGGTCGTGCTGTGCCCCACTGATTTCACGTCCGGAGCCGCCTCGGCGGGGACGACCGGCGCATCATCGATCCCGAGCCCCATCCGGTGCAGCTTTTCGCCGACCACGCCGAAGCGCCTCGTCAGGATATGTACCGGAAACCGTCCCAGCTCGCCGCAGGTCCTGATGCCGAGCAAGGTGAGGGTGCGCTCCGTCTGGCGGCCGATGCCGCACAGTTCCCTGATCGGCAGGTTTTCGAGGATGGCGGCGACCCTTTCCTGGTGGATGACGGTCAGGCCGTCCGGCTTTTTCATCTCCGAGGCGAGTTTTGCGAGGAGCTTGTTCGGAGCAATGCCGATGGAGCAGGTGAGTCCGAAGCGGTGCCTGATGCGGGCCTTGATCAGGTGGGCGATGCGGGATGCGGAGCCGAAGAGGCGGAGCGAGCCGGTGATGTCGAGGAACGCCTCATCGATGGAGAACACCTCCACGAGCGGGGTATAGTCGTGGAGCATGGCCATGATCCGGCGGGAGATGGAGGTATATCTGCGGTTGTTGCCGGGAACGCAGATAAGGTCGGGGCACTTTTGCCGCGCCTCGAAGATCCGCATGCCGGTTTTGACGCCGTACCCCCTCGCCTCGTAAGACGCGGTCAGAATAATCGTCCGCGCAGATTTGCCGGTCACAGCCACCGGTTTGCCGCGCAGGGCGGGGTCGGTCTGCTGCTCCACGGAGGCGAAAAAGGCGTTCATGTCGATATGGAGGATGGTGCGCTGGGGCATGGTGTTACATTTCATCTGTTTCTTGGCCGTCATTTCCGCCTGCGGGGAGGTTCGGTTTTTCATAAAAAACGATGCCGACACGCTGGATATGATCGATGAAGCCAGGGTCATCAATTTGATGCAGCAAGGAAAGGTCGATTTTATAGGGCAACAGCAGGTCATCCAGTTCAGTTTCGATCTTCAGCAGTTGTGAAAGCGTAACGCCTTTACCCCTGATGGTGAGGTCGATATCCGAGCCGTTGCGATAATTCCCTTTGGCGCGTGAACCGTACAGTATCACCTGCTCTATCTGCGGATGGGCGGCGAATACCCCGTTGATTTTTTCGATGGTGGTTTGTTTTAGGCCGTATTTTAACTTCTCATTGTCATCCGGCATTTTTCAGGTCCTGCATTTTCTTTTCAAAAGCCTTTGACAGATCATAATAAATGGCGGTCACTTTCTCCGCTATTTCGTCGGCAACATCCTGGTTGTAGGTGTGCGACGTCATATTCCGGCTCTGGATCATCTCCATCCACCCTTCGCCATCGGCAATCAGGTTCCTTCGAAAGGCCTCGCGGGTTGCATCACGGGAACCCGTGATCGAGGTGTTTCCCTGGTATTCGAAGTAATCCTTCATGACGTTCCAGGCCAGCTCATGGGTGAACTTAAAGGCTTGAATAAGACCTAGTTGCTCAAGTTGAGATAGGGGGCGCTGCCGGCTGAGTTCCACCGCTTTGTTCAGTTGCAACAATGCCTTTTGATAATGACTGAAACGTTGCTGCCAGCGGATGTCTTGGTGGTTCATGGTTTTTCCACGCACAGGTTTTGGAGGATAGGCTTCCAGCCTGTCATGGCGGCGCAGCCGCCAACGCAGGCGAGACGCCTACGCCCCGTTATTTT
The DNA here is from genome assembly GCF_000016745.1 of Geotalea uraniireducens Rf4. Classification (GTDB taxonomy): domain Bacteria; phylum Desulfobacterota; class Desulfuromonadia; order Geobacterales; family Geobacteraceae; genus Geotalea; species Geotalea uraniireducens. The sequence continues at coordinate 1,336,555 of NC_009483.1, forward strand.
TCATGCGAACGGTGGGGCGACACGCTCCGGATACAGATTTCTTCGAGAAGCGGATCAGTTAATACCGTCCGAGAAAACGATCTCCATTGAAATGGATCATGTGCGTCGGCGCTTCCGCTATCCATACATCGGTTTCCCAGGAAATGTCAATCTCATGGCGGGAAAAGTCCGTCAGCGTGGGAAAGACTGATAAATAGCACCGTCCGGCGATGGAGGAAGCAAACCTTTCCGCCAGTTCTTTGCGCCGCACGGCGTTTATCGTGCCGTGACCCGTGACGGTATCGATGAGAAGAATCCAGTTTTTCGCAGGGTAATGAATGACCACATCCGGCATTTTGTCATGAATGTCAACCTTAATGCCGAGGACAGAAAGTCCCGCTTTGTCGAAGTATCCGCACTTCCCGCCGGTATCGCTCACATACAGGACAACCCCACCCGGCACAAACCGGGGGCCGAATTCATCGATGATTTTCATGATAAGCCGGTTGTGCTTCCCCGGCAGCAACTGAATGCTCTTGCCATGGGCGACAGTCAGCGGAATCATTGGCATTTCTCTTTCCATGCATTTCCCCGTCAGGCTTTCCCCCCAATGCAAAAGTTGTCGAATCCGGACTTTGAAAGCGTAGGAGGTAGTTAATTATACCTCATCATCTTCTTGAATGCTACTTAAAGTCTGTAGACTCATAAGCATCATTCCTTCAAGATAGCCCAGTTATGAGAAAGGCGAGTGAAAATATCAGGGCCATTCTTGCCGAGAACATACGTAACTTCAGGCACAAGAAGAACTTCTCACAAGAAGAATTGGCTGAAAAATGTGGCCTTCACCGGACCTATATCGGTTCTGTAGAGCGTGGCGAACGTAACGTTACGTTGAGCACCCTGGAAGTGCTGGCGTCGACTCTCGGCGTCTCCGTACCGGAACTGTTAAGCAAAGATGCCAGGCCTTAAGACCATTTCTTGTGTCAAAAGGACTATAGACTTATGAGCAGCCAACAAACAGCCAAAGTTGCCGCAGAATTACTTGCCAGCACTGACCCTCTCGTTCGTATTCCTACCAAAAAGGAAAAAAGAAATTTGCTTATGGCTTTTGCAAGCAAAAACAAGGTTATTTACGGAAATGCTTTTGATGCAGTCAGGCTGCAAAAGAACATTGATTTGAATGATATTGAATCAGTGATACACAATATCGATTGCATAACCTTGATAGAAGTAAAATCAACAAGCAAGGAAAATATAGATGGCAGCTTTTCCGGATATTTCTTTGGACTGACTACGGCCGAACTATTAGTCGCTCAAAATCTTGGCGACAAGTACCGGTTTATTTTCGTAAATACCTTGACCGGTGGGTGTATGGAACTGAAACTGAATGAGATATTCGCTAAAGCTAAAGGCATTTATCCGCAATGGAGCATCAGTTTTTAACATTCTGAACTCATTTGTTTTTACGCTCCCACCTGCCCCCCTTCACCCGCTCAACCCCGCCCATCAACTCACTCTTCTCCGGGGAGATCGCCTTAAAAAAATGGAATGTAAACTCAAATGGGTTTGACGGCATCGGCGCCTCGTTGTGAATCATCCCGCGCCCTGCCAGGGCGCTTACTATTTATCTTCCATTTATTCCGTGGGTTGCCGCGCTGCGGCTACCCACGGCTGATTTCCATTGCCCCTTTGGGGCATGAATCCTTGAATTTGGATTTTTCCGACAATTGATCCCGATCCGGTGATTCTTTGGGCTACGTTTCCCAATCCTCGATCTTCAAGCCATCCACGCGCGAAAACTCTCTTGAATTGTGTGTCACCACAACCGCTCCGTGTACTGACGCAATGGACGCGATCATCAAGTCGTTTGGTCCTATTGGCGTTCCCTGCCGGGAAAGTGTCGCACGTATTTCACCATATCTTCTGGCTGCATCATCATCAAAGGTGAGTGACTCGAAGTTGGCAAACAGCTCCTCGATAAGCGCCAGGTTTTCCTCCGAACGGCTGCTCTTCAACGCTCCATAGTACAATTCGGCTTTTACAACCGAACAGAATCGCATTGTTACAGGATCTACAGTCAGGAAATGTTCTTTAACCCGGTTTTCGCCAGGGTTCAGGAAACGAATCCATGCATTCGTGTCAGGGAGAAAGATCATTTGAATTCCTCACGGGTTTCATATTCCCCCTGTTCTTCCCGCACTACCGGCTCTCCGGCCCACGCACCGGCAAAACGCGCAAGCTTTGAAGCGGTTGCCTTGACAGCGCGGGGGGGCGGGGCCTCCTCATCGAGAGGGAGCAGGATGACCTCTACCCGGCGATGCTGCAATTCCTTCGGCATTTTTAATACATCCGGCAACTGTTTATACACTTTTCGTATGGCTTCCATTGTCTTTGCTCCTTTCCAATCGGAAGAAAAACCGGGGCAGCTTCATTTCCAGTCTGCCACATACTCTTCACGGGCGGCATCATGAAAAATGAGTCTATCCATGCACCTTGCCAGTCACTCATGCCTGTTCCAGGCAAATGCCCTTTGCTTCCACCCCAATGCCCGCCTCTATCCGCCGAAAGAGTTTTCCACTATCACTGCAAGAAAAGTGGCAGGATCAACGATCCTGATTCCCTGAAATGATTTCAGGTCCTTGAGATGGCGGTCACCGGAGACGATGAAATCGGCTTTGCCCTCGATTGCGCAGACAAGGTACTTGGTGTCGTCGGCGTCCGCCTTGATGGGATCGAGGGGGAGCGTGCCGGGGGTGATGACGGCTACCGCCCTCAGTTTTTTCACAAAATCGGCCAAGTAGTCGTCCGATCTGTTGAGGCGGTTACGGATCTTCGGGTAGGTGAGGACGCGCAGGATTTCATCGCAGATCGTCTCGGACAGGAGGAGAATGACCTTTTCTTCCCGGACGAGCCGCATGATTGCATCAGGATTTGAGCCCGGCTTCAGCAGGGCGCTGACAAACTGGTTGGCATCGAGGACGACCCGCACCATCGGTTAGCGCCCTGCCGCACTGACGGCTTCCTCGACATCCTTATCAATGCTCTCTTCGTCGCCACCCGTTGCCTCTGTCTGCAATTCCTCGTACATGCGAAAGAACTCGTCCCGCTCCCGCTTCATACTCAGGTACTTCTCGATGGGAATGATTGCGACCAAGGGCTTCCCTGCCCGTTCCACGATGTATTCGTCGGACTTCAGCGCCACCTCGTTCATGACCTGGCCAAGGTTCTGGCGGACTTTGATGGCCGATACCTTTTTTAACATTTCTTCACCTCGTGACAGTCATTACAACCATTATGGTCATTATGGTTGTAGTGACTGATTTGTCAAGCGGTAAAGAGACCTATGAAATTCGCAAATCGCAAAAGGTGCATAAATGTAAGTCACGTTTCCACCGTCGCCAGCTGCCAGATATGCGTCGTGGCGTTGTAGGTCAGCTCGTAGAGGTCGGCGCCGTCACTGACTGCGAAGTGCAGGCGGACGGCGCTTCCTTCCCGTTCATCCCAGCAGCAGGTGATCTCCTGCACGGTATGTTTTTGCTGACGCCAGTCGAACCAGACCGGTCTGATGCGGTTGCCCGGCCCGAAGATGGCGGCGACCCGGATATGTTCCCGTATTTGTTGTAACATAATTGACGGTTCACCTTTCATGTCTTGTGAGGTCATTCAAGCGAGCGGAAGATGCCGGTTACCTTGCCGATTATGTTCACCTCGCCGGCTTTTGCCTTGACGATGATCGGTTCCATGGCGCTGTTCTCCGGCTGGAGACGGATACGGTCCTTTTCCCGGAAGAAACGCTTCAGGGTGGCCTCGTCGTTTATCCGTGCAACGACGATGTCGCCGTTGTCGGCTGTTGCCTGGGGACGGACGAGGGCCAGGTCCCCGGAGCGGATGCCCGCCTCGATCATGGAGTCACCCTTGACCCGGAGGAAGAAGCAGTCAGCACCTTTGACTAGGGCACGGTCAACGGCGAAATACCCCTCGATGTCCTCGATGGCCGGCTGCAAGGCCCCGGCCCGCACCACTCCGACTATGGGGATGGAGGTGGCCGCGACTGCGCCGACGAGGACGATGCCCCGGGAGCTGCCGGCGTTTCTGGTGATGAATCCCTTCCGCTCCAGGGCATCCAGGTGTTTCATGACGCCGAGGGTGCCGTTGATGCCGAGATGGCCGCCGATTTCCCGCAGGGTGGGAGGATAGCCGTGGCTTTCCAGGTGGGCGGAGATGAACGCGAGCACCATCTGTTGCCGGGGGGTGAGTTTCTCCATAGGGTCTCCGTCAGTTGTCAAATGATAACCAATTGTACGGTGATAGTGTCATGCTGTCAAGGGGAGAAGATTACCCTGTCGGTCCTGATATGCATCAAAGGTTGACAAATCGGGCTCTTGCAGGGAAAATGAGAAATAACTTTTTGTGCGGAGGAACCGTTTGGATACCGTATCCCTGGAATTGCTTGTTATTTTCATTCTTATCGTGGTTAACGGTTTTTTTTCCTGTTCCGAGTTTGCCATAATTTCCATCAGGAAAAGCAGGATTGCCCAACTTGTTGCGGCGGGTGACGAGCGGGCCAGGATATTGGACGAGCAGAGGAATGATCCCCATCGCCTCCTGGCCATCGTCCAGATCGGCGTAACTGTCGTCGGTTCCACGGCCTCGGCGGTAGGGGGGATCATTGCTGCAGAGCACCTGAAACCGGTCTTGCTGGCGACGCCCTATGAGCTGGTAAGAAACGCGGCGGAACCTCTTTCGATAACTGTTGTTGTAGTTATTATCTCTTACCTTAGCCTGATCCTCGGTGAGTTGGTCCCCAAAACCATCGGCCTGCAGTATGCCGATACCGTTGCTCTCAGGGTTGCAAAGCCGATTAATGTACTGGAAAAAATAGGGAGCGTCGCGGTTTCCTTCCTGACCGTGTCGAGCAAAACTGTCCTTTGGCTGATGCGGATCAAGGTCGAGGGGCGGGCCTTCATTACCCGTGAGGAGGTACAGCACATCGTTGCCGAGGGGCATGAAAGCGGGGTGTTCAGCGCGGCCGAAAGCGAGTACATCAGGAATATCTTCGATTTCACCCATACCAGTGTCCGCGAGGTGATGGTGCCGCGCACCAGGATGGCCGCCCTGGACCTGGATATGCCTCGTGAGGAGATGCTTCGCTTTATCCTGGAAAACCAGTATTCCCGCTATCCGGTCTTCCGGGGGAGTATTGAAAATATCGCCGGAGTTATCCATGGCAAGGATTTTCTGGGGCGGATTGTCACTGAGCCGGAGTTCGACATCAACGCCATCGTCCGTTCCCCGTTTTATGTGCCGGAAGGGAAAAGGGTCAATGACCTGCTGAAGGAGATGCAGCGGAAGAGGAGCCATATGGCGCTGGTGGTTGACGAGTACGGTGGGCTCAGCGGTCTTGTCACAACCGAGGACCTGCTTGAGGAACTGGTGGGGGAAATCGAAGACGAGCACGACATCGGCGAACCCCGCCGCGTGCAAAGGCTTGCCGATGGGAGCCTCATCGTGGATGCCCTGATTTCCATCAACGATCTGGAAGATCTGCTCAACGTCAAGCTGGCTCAAGATATCCCTTACGATACCCTTGCCGGGCTGATACTGGACCAGTTGGGACGTTTCCCGGAAAAGGGGGAAAAATTGGAGTGGAACGATTTTACCCTGGTCTGCGAAGAGGTAAAGAAAACGTCAATCGTGAAGGTGAGGATTGTTGAAAAGCGGTGAACTGCGGTCGGTGAACTGCGGTCGGTGGTCGATGGTCGGTAGTTGCTGGTGGATGGTGGGGGCGCCTCTTGTGGGCGCCCCTTTTTTATTGTCATCCGTGCAGTTTCTTCTCTTTTCTGCTGCCGATGGTTATCGAGGTGAGGATGGAAATGGTCAAGACGCCGACTATCATCCCCAGCGAAAAATAAATGGAGATATGGTAGATATCGGTGAGGAGCATCTTGACGCCGACGAAGGCTAGGATGAACGAGATCCCCAGTTTGAGATAAACGAACATCTCCATGACGTGGGCCAGCAGGTAGTATAGGGATCTGAGCCCCATGATGGCGAATACGTTGGATGTATAGACGATAAACGGGTCGTGGGTTACGGCAAGGACTGCCGGGATTGAATCAACGGCGAAGATTACGTCGCTCGACTCCACTACGAGCAGGGTCAGGAACAGCGGGGTGGCGGCCAGGATTCCACCTTTCCTGATGAAAAAACGGTCATCCCGCACCCGTTTGGTGATCGGGACGAACTTCCTTACGATTCGTACCAGGAGGTTCTTTTCCGGCTCGATCTTTTCCTCGCCGCCGAAAGCCATTTTTATGCCGGTAATGACCAAAAGTCCGCCGAAGACGTAGATCATCCAGTGGAACCGTTCAATCAGCTCGATCCCTACCAGGATGAAAATCGCCCGCATCAGCAGCGCGCCGATGATGCCCCATTTCAATATCTTTGGCTGGTGTATCTTGGAGATATGGAAATAGGAAAAAATCATGATGAAGACGAAGAGGTTGTCGACGGAGAGAGATTCCTCGATGATATAGCCGGTAAAGAACTCCAGCGCCTTGGTCGGCCCCAGGTAAAAATAGACCCCGGCGTTGAAGAGGAGTGCCAGCGAAACCCAGACGAGAGTCCAGGTCAGTGCCTCGCGAAATCTGATTTCATGGCTTTTGCGGTTGAATATGCCGATGTCGAGGATGAACATGACCGTCATAACAACGGCAAAGGAAATCCACATGATGGTTTGGGTGGACATTGAGTACTCCGTAAAGATGGTGAAAGGTAGTGAAGGGTGAAAAAGTCTTTTTCACCCTTCACGCGTGGCCGTATCTGTAGAATCGTTATCTTGTGCTGACCAAGCCGGTGCAGGCGATGATCAGCGCAACGGCCTGTATGCCATGGCCTCCAGTTTTGCGATCCTTTCTTCCATGGGGGGGTGGGTGGAGAAGAGCTTGAGCAGGGCGCCGCCGGTCAGCGGGTTGACGATGAAGAGATGGGCCGTTGCCGGTCGGGCTTCCTCCATGGGAAGCATCCGCGAGGCGCTATCCAGCTTGCGCAGGGCATTGGCCAGCGATAACGGATTGCCGCAGATCCTGGCCCCCGACTCGTCGGCAAGGTATTCCCGGGAGCGGGAAACGGCCATCTGGATCAGCATGGCGGCAATGGGCGCGATGATGGCCATTGCCAGGCCGCCGAGCATGCCTCCTCCTTCCTCGTCGTTGTCCCGGCCGCCGCCGAAGATGGCAGCCCACTGGAGCATGTTGCCGAGCATGGAGATGGCGCCTGCGATGGTGGCCGCGATGGTGGAGATGAGGATGTCGCGGTTCTTCACATGGGACAGCTCGTGGGCCATGACCCCTTCCAGTTCCTCCGGTGTGAGGATGCGGAGGATCCCTTGTGTTGCTGCGACGGCGGCATGATCGGGATTGCGGCCGGTGGCGAAGGCGTTGGGGCTTTCCGACGGGATGACGTAGACCCGGGGCATGGGAAGCCCGGCCTGGACGGCGAGTCGCCGCACCATGCCGTAGAAGGCCGGATTCTCCGCTTCCGTGATCTCCTGGGCGCCGTACATGCGGAGGACGATTTTGTCGGAAAACCAGTAGGAGAAGACGTTCATGGCGCAGGCCATGAAAAAGGCGAAGACCATGCCGCTTCTGCCGCCGATGGCGCTCCCCATGGCTACCATGAGGAGGGTGAGGCAGGTAAGGAGAAGGGTTGTTTTGAGCCTGTTCATTGTGATTACCTCCGATTGTGTGAAATCCGCCGGGGTAAATAAAAAAGACCTTTACCCAGGCGTGGTGATATCGCGTTGGATAAAGGTCTTGCATGCGTTGACGTGATGTCTCTGCCCCGGGTCCGGGCCTTTCGGCCGTCTTGACGAACTGAGGGTCGGCCATTTCTCCGGCCGATTGCTACTCCCCTTTATTAATAGAAATATAGTAGGCAAAAGAGTCGTACATGTCAACTGGTTTTCTTCGGTTGGGCTGGACGTACTGCCTGAAAAATAATCACGATTCGGTCAAGAGGATTGCATCGGCGATCTGGCGCAGGGATTTTCTTTTATCCATGGCCAGCTTCTGCATCTTGCGGAAGGCTTCCGGTTCGGAAAGCCCCTGGGTGCGCATCAGGACTCCTTTGGCTTTTTCGATGACCTTTCTGCTTTCGATGGTTTCTTTCAGATCTTCCACCTGTTCCTTGAGTTCATCGATTTCATGGGCATGGGCAAACGCCAGTTCGATGGCGGGCCAGAGGTCCTGGTCGCGGAACGGCTTGGTTAAAAATGCGGCAACTCCGACTTCTTTTGCCTTATTGACGGTATCCGGGTCTATGCAGGCCGTGAGCAGGAGGATGGGGATCTTCAGTTTCTTCCTGATTGCGCGGGCTGCACTGATGCCATCCATTTTCGGCATGGAAACGTCGAGAATGGCTATGTCGGGGAGACGGCTCAGTGCCGACTGGACTGCTGCTTCGCCGTCGCCGCATTCTATAATTTCACCAAAGCCCAACTCTTTCAGCCTATTTTTTAGGCTCATCCTGATGATCGGCTCATCGTCGCAGATAAGTACAGTTCTCAATAAAATTACCGCCTTATGTAGTTATTTTCTTCCATCTGGAATGAATCTACCATATAAAAAGCACGAACCATTCCAATCACGGAGAAGTGATGGTATATATCAATATGAAAACAACTGAAGCGGGGTGCGTATCGTGAATAGAAGGATTGTCGTCGTCGTTGGCGCCGTAATCGCCATTGCGGCGGCTGCTGCTTACCTGATAAACAGTAGTTCCCGCAACCGGAAGGGAACCGTTCATGTTTCGGGCAATATCGAAGTGATTGCCGTGGAGGCGAGCTTCAAGGTGCCCGGCAGGGTGAAGGAACGCCCGGTCGACGAGGGGGAAATGGTACGTCCCGGCCAGCTCATTGCCAGGCTCGACAGCGAGGATTTTGAACATGAGGTGTCCCGCACCCGGTCTGAAGCCGAAGCGATGCGGGCGGTGCTGGCCGAACTGGAGGCCGGTTCCCGCCCCGAGGAGATTGCCCAGGCCCGGGCTGCCCTGGCCAGGGCCGAGTCGGAGGCGAAACGGCTCGATACGGAGTATCGGCGGGAAAAGGCCCTGTTTGCCAAAGAGGTGATACCGCAGCGGGAACTGGATACGGCGCGGACCGCCTATGAAACGTCACAGGCCGTGGCACGGGAGGCGAGAGAAGCATTCATCCTGGTACGCAAGGGGCCGCGCCGGGAGAGGATCGACCAGGCAAGGGCGCGGCTCCGGGAGGCGGAAGCCGCGCTGGCACTGGCTCAGACCCGCCTCGGCTACACCACGTTGACCGCGACGCTTGCCGGGCTGGTGCTCTCCAAAAACGTGGAACCGGGTGAGCAGGTTGCCGCCGGCACGCCGGTCATCACGGTAGGCGACATCAACAACACCTGGCTGCGGGCCTATATCGCCGAAACCGATCTCGGCCGGGTCAAGGTGGGCCAAAAGGCGCAGGTGACGACGGACACCTGGCCCGGCAAGGTTTATGAGGGGCGGGTGTCGTTTATCTCCCCGGAGGCGGAATTCACGCCGAAGAACGTCCAGACCGAGAAAGAGCGGGTAAAACTCGTCTATCGGATCAAGATCACCATCCCCAATCCGCAGATGGAGCTGAAGCCGGGAATGCCGGCCGATGCGGAGATAGAAATCCGTTAGGAGCGAGGAGCGCGGCACGAGGAACGAGGAAGAACTTGATATTTTAGAATATCGAGCCTCGAACCTCGAACCTCGAACCTCGAACCTTGGAGATGCATGGACGCCATCAAAACCGACAACCTGACCAAGCGCTTCGATGCCCTCCCTGCCGTGGATGGTCTGACTCTCACTGTGGCCAAAGGAGAACTGTTCGGCCTGGTCGGCTCGGACGGGGCGGGGAAAACCACCACCATGCGTATGCTTGCCGGGATCATGGAACCGACCTCCGGGGATGCCTGGGTAATGGGGCGGCATGCGGCGCGGGAAGCGGAGTCCATCAAGGAGGAGATCGGCTACATGAGCCAGCGTTTCGGACTCTATCCCGACCTGACGGTGCTGGAAAACATCCATTTTTACGCCGACATCTACGGCCTGCCGCAGAAGGGGCGGGAAGCGAAGGTTGACCGCCTCCTCGCCTTCAGCAACCTCACCCCATTCAAAAAACGCCGGGCAGGGAACCTGTCGGGAGGGATGAAGCAGAAACTGGGGCTTGCCTGCGCCCTCGTTCATACGCCGCAGGTGCTCTTCCTCGACGAGCCGACCAACGGCGTGGACCCGGTCTCCCGTCGCGATTTCTGGCGCATCCTCTATCAACTGCTCAAGGAAGGGGTGACCATCATCGTGACCACCGCCTATCTGGACGAGGCGGACCGTTGCAACCGGGTGGGGCTCATTCACAAGGGGAAATTACTTGCCTGCGATGCGCCGCAGGAGCTGAAGAAGCTCATGCCGGGCGCAATTCTCGAAATCAGGAGCGGCGATGCCCGTCGTAGCTTGCGTTTGCTGCGTGAGAGGCTTGCCGGTGTCTCCGTGGGCCTCTTCGGCGACCGGTTGCACCTTGTGACCGGCGACCCGGACGGTGTGCTGGCATTGGTGCCGGACATCATGCGTCAGGACGGGATTGATCTCTTCGACATCCGCCGGATCGAGCCAAGCCTGGAGGATGTGTTCGTTTCCGTCTTGTCGGGAGGGAAGGAGTGATGGGCTCGGGCAACAATGACTTCGCCGTCTCCCTTCGCGACCTGGAGAAGCGCTTCGGCGACTTCATCGCCGTCAACAAGGTCAGTCTGGACGTGCGGAAAGGGGAGATATTCGGTTTCCTGGGTCCCAACGGCGCGGGGAAATCCACCACCATCCGCATGCTCTGCGGCATTCTGCTTCCCACTGCCGGGGCCGGGACTGTTGCCGGTTTCGATATCGTCCACCAGCCTGAGGAGATCAAGAAAAACATCGGCTACATGAGCCAGCGCTTTTCCCTCTACGAAGACCTCACCGTCGAGGAGAACATCGATTTTTACAGCGGCATCTACAAGATACCGGCAGAGAAGAAAAGGTTGCGCAAGGATTGGGTGATCGGGATGGCCGGGCTGGAAGAGCATCGCAGTTCCCTGACCTCCACCCTTTCCGGCGGTTGGAAGCAGCGGCTGGCCCTTGGCTGCGCCATCCTTCACGAGCCGCCGATCATTTTTCTCGACGAGCCGACATCCGGGGTCGATCCGATCAGCCGCCGCAATTTCTGGGACCTGATCTACAGAATGGCGGGGGAGGGGGTCACGGTTTTCGTGACCACCCACTACATGGACGAAGCGGAATATTGCGACCGCCTCGGGCTCATCTATCGCGGTGAACTGATCGCCTTGGGGACGCCGACCGAGCTGAAAACCCGCTTCATGGCGGAAGAGGTCGTCGAGGTGGCCTGTGATTGCGCCCAGGAGATGATGGATGATATCGAGGCTTTGCCGGGGGTGAAGCATGCAGCCATGTTCGGCAAGGGGTTGCACGTGGTCACGGAAGACGCAGTGCGGGCGATTTCTGCAATGGCGACGCTGTTGGCCGAGAGGGGGGTATCCGTAGAACGGCTGGAAAAAATCACCCCCTCGCTGGAAGACGTTTTCGTTTCGCTCATCGAGGCCCGCGACCGGCAGGAAGCGCCGCAACGGGAGTTCAGCAGATAATGTTGGAATCTGCCACTGTAGATAAATAGAATCGGTAAAAATCCTAAAATCTCTGAACCGCAAAGGACCCAAAGGGCCTAAAGCGCGAAGAACGCAAAGAACACCAATCAGAAAATCTTTTTTATGATTCTAAATCGAAATAAAGAAGCTTTTTTGATTTTCTTGGCGTCCTTTGCGTTTTAGGCCCTTTGAGTCCTTTGCGGTGAAAAGGTTTTGTCTTTCCACCATGTCTTTGACGTGGCAAAGAGGGTATATGAAGATTCAGCGCATAAGAGCCATTGCCAAAAAGGAGTTTCTCCATGTCTTCCGCGACTGGCGGAGTCTCGGCATGGGGATCGCCATTCCGATGGTGATGCTGTTCCTCTTCGGTTATGCCCTCACCCTCGATGTGGATCGGGTGCCGCTGGTCGTTTGGGACCAGAGCAACACCCCGGCGAGCCGCGAGCTGTTGAGCGGGTTCACCGGCTCCCGCTACTTTGCCCTTCAGCGCCACGCCACCAGCTACCGGGAGATCGAACATGCCATCGATAACCGTTCCGCGCTCATCGCCCTTATCATCCCCCACGACTTCGCCCGCGTCATCGAAGCAGGGCGGACGGCGCCGGTGCAGGCCATCCTCGACGGGAGCGATCCCAATACCGCCACCATTGCCCTCGGTTATGCCGAGGCGGTGACCGGCGGCTACTCCCGCTCGGTTGCTCTGGAGCAGATCGGACGGATGGGGATGACGCCACCCCGGACCATGATCGACGTGCGGCCACGGGTCTGGTTCAACGCCGACATGACTTCGCGGGACTATATCTTCCCCGGCCTGATCGCCATCATCATGATGGTCATCGCGGCGCTCCTCACCTCCCTGACCGTTGCACGGGAGTGGGAAACGGGCACCATGGAGCAGCTCATCGCCACCCCCCTCACGGGGCCGGAGCTGATCATCGGCAAGCTCGCCCCGTACTTCGCCATCGGCATCCTCGACCTGGTCCTCTGCGTGATCGTCGGCCAGCTCTGCTTCAATATCCCGCTACGCGGCAGCCTCTTGCTCCTTTTTGCCATGTCGCTCATCTTCCTCGTCGGTGCGCTGGGGCTCGGGATACTGATCAGCATTGTCGCCAAGAGCCAGCTTGTCGCCTCCCAGGTCGCACTGGTGGTGACCATGCTGCCGGCGTTTCTCCTCTCCGGCTTCATCTTTCCCATTGCCAACATGCCGCTGCCGATTCAATGGGTGACGTACATCATCACGGCCCGTTACTTCGTGGCAATACTGCGCGGCATTTACCTGAAGGACGTGGGGCTCGACATCCTGGCCGGCGAGGCGGGGTTTCTGGCCGGTTTCAGCGTGGTGGTGCTGACCCTGGCGATCAGAAAATTCAGGAAGAGGATCGAATGAATTTCAATAAAAGGTTTGCCACAAGACACAGAGAACACCTTAAGCCAATAGAACGCAGAAACGGCGGAAAAAGAGGAAGAAGCGGATTTGTAAAACAACAAATAATGGTTTTTTATCCGCAGTGATCCTCAGTTTCCGGTTTTTCTGCGTTCCATCAGGTTTTTGAATTTGGTTCTGCCTTTCTCTGTGCCTGTGGCAGAAGGGCCTTTTCATTGAATAGAGGTTGTAATGTTAGAACGCCTGAGGACCATGCTCGTCAAGGAATTCATCCAGGTATTTCGCGACCCGCGGATGCGTTTCCTCCTCTTCCTCGTTCCGGCTGTGCAGACCGTGATCTTCGGCTATGCGGTCAACACCGACGTGCGGCACGTGGCAACGGCGGTCTATGACCTGGACAACAGCCGGGAGAGCAGGGAGCTCGTCGCCCGCTTCGTCCGGTCGGGCTATTTCGACGTTACGGAGTACGTAAGCAGTGACCGGCGGGTGCGGGAACTGGTGGACCGTGGGAATGTGAAGGCTGTGCTCCGGATGAACAGCGGGTTTGCACGGACTCTTGCTGCGGAAAGGTCTGCGCCGGTGCAATTGGTCCTCGACGGCACCGATTCCAATACCGCTGCCATCGTTCTCAGCCATGCGGGGCGGATAGCCGCCCGTTATACAGAGGACCTCCAGGCGGAGCAGGTGGCCGGAATGATTGGCCGGCAGCCGCGTCTCGGCGGGGTGCGGCTCGAGAGCCGTGCCTGGTTCAACGACAACCTGGAGAGCCGCAACTTCTACGTGCCGGCGGTGATCACCAACATCGTCTTCATCATCACCATGCTCCTTTCGAGCATGGCGGTGGTGCGGGAGAAGGAGATCGGCACCATGGAGCAGATCATCGTTACCCCGATCACGAAGAGCGAGTTCATTCTCGGCAAGACGATCCCCTTTGTCCTGATCGGCTTCATCGACGTGGGACTTATTTCCGCTGTGGCCGCCTTCTGGTTCCAGGTCCCGATGCGGGGGAGCATCCCGCTCCTGTTCGGCGCCACGGCATTATTCCTCATGAGCTCCCTCGGCATCGGCCTGCTCATCTCGACGGTGAGCCGCACCCAGCAGCAGGCGATGATGAGCGCCTTCTTCGTCATCTTTCCAGCCATGCTCCTGTCCGGTTTTGCCTTTCCCATCGAAAACATGCCGCCGGCGGTCCAGTGGCTCACCTACCTGAATCCGATCCGTTATTTCCTCGTCATCATCCGTGGGATTTTTCTCAAAGGGGTTGGTGTTGATATCCTTTGGCCGCAATTATCGGCCCTTGCCATTCTTGGAAGCATTATCCTCTTCTTTGCCGTGCAGCGTTTCCACAAGACCTTAAGCTAACCGTCACGCCTGTCAACGCACTCTCCATGTCATCTTTTTCCGTTCGTAACGGAATATGTCCGCTTCAAAATAGATAGCGCTGTTAAATCAAAATGTTAGCATTGATTTTGTTTGTTCGTGTTGTTTGCGAATAATTTGCAGTATGCTACAATGGTTTAATAAAAATAGCCTAATGTTTTGTGACGGAGAAAACCTATGCCGCGGCTAAGTCCAAGAATCATTGCTACCGTTCCTGCAACGCTCGACACGCCATCTTCAAAAATCGAGATGGTAATTACCGACCTCGGCCTGAACGGCGCTTATCTCAGGGCGCACTCTCCCTTCCCCGGCAAGAAACTGGGCGTGGATACCCCGGTTTTGCTGCAATATAACCTCTTCGGGAAAGGACTTTTTGAGCATCGTGGAAATATAATAAGGAAGGATAACGCCGGTTATGCCGTGAATTTTCCCGGGCTCGATTTTGCCACAAAACGCAAGCTTTGGGAGTTTATCGTCGACAATCTGTCCGATGTGCACGAGTGCCCATTTTGCGGCGAGAGTTACATCACGATGCCGACCACATGCAAAAGATGCGGCTGGGAACTCAATTTCAACCCTCCGGAGTATTTCAACTACTATGAAAAGAACTGCACGATCAAGAAATTGCATGAAAGACTGTCCGGCCTGGATATAGAGCAGTTACAGAAAATCGTCAATTTTATCGACATCGATATTGCAAAGGTTATGGGGAGTGAGGAAATTCAGGAATTTGTCGGCACAGGCAACGCCATGCTGGAAGTGTTCGCCAATATCAGGAAGGTGGCTCCTACCGACCTCACCGTCTTGGTCCTGGGAGAAAGCGGCACCGGCAAGGAACTGACAGCCCAGGCAATTCACGATCGGAGTACTCGCAAGGACAAACCCTTCGTAGCGATAAACTGTGCTGCAATTCCGGACAATCTCCTCGAAGCGGAACTTTTCGGCTATGAAAAGGGGGCGTTTACCGGGGCGCACATCAGCAAAAAGGGGAAATTTGAATTTGCGGACAACGGGACCATTTTCCTGGATGAGATCGGCGATATGCCTCCCAATCTCCAGGCGAAACTGTTGCGGTTTCTCCAGGACAAGATTGTGGAGAGGATCGGCACCGTCGGCGGGAAGAAGGTCAATGTGCGGCTTATTGCCGCCACCAACCGTGATCTTGATGCCGCGATTGCCGAGGGGAAGTTCCGAAGTGACCTTTATTACAGGTTGGATGAGTTTACCATTAATCTTCCCCCGGTCCGGGAACGGGGGGAAGATACGGTAATCCTTGCCAAGTACTTCCTGAACAAGTTTTCCAGGGAAGTCGGCTTGACGAAGACCTTTACCAAAGATGCTGCCGACGCTATCCGCAATTACGACTGGCCGGGGAATGTCAGGGAGATAATCAACAAGGTGAGAAGGGCGATAGTTATGGCCGGCGGCAAAACCGTCACTCCCGTGGATTTGCTTCTGGACGTGGCAAAGATGGATGTTGGAGCGGAAAATAATCAGCTGAGCGATGCGTTGGCCCAAATTGAAAGGGCGAAGATCAAAGAAGTTCTCAAAGGCTGCAGCCATAACCTTTCCAATGCTGCCAGGATGCTGGGGATAAGCCGTCCCACCCTGTACCGTCGCATGAAGATTTATGGCATCGATTAGGCGTCATGGGAAGAGTGAACTGTATCAGACTTTTACAGTCACTCTTCCCTGAAAATTACAATAACCCATTGAAAACACAAAGTAACCTCCCTGTTCCCTCCCAATTCGACCGGCTGTAAATTACACTTTTTTAACAATTTTTACAAAATATTTGCCGCATCGTCGGGCTAATGATGGGTAAAAAAAATAAATTTCAACAATATCGCTATGTTACGAATGGTTGCGGTAAGTGGCACAGCAATTGCCTTATAAGGGTAGAGCATGGCATTGTGCCTTGCCAAAATCTTTGTAAGGAGGAATTGTTATGAAAACGAGAGAAAAGAGAATAATTGTTTCATTGGCCCTTGCCCTTGCTTTAGGACTCGGAACTCAAGCCTTCGCGCTGGATGAGGTCGAGGTAACTGGTAACGATCTTGTCGGCGCAGTGGACGGGGGGACCTCCGCCAATGACGATGCCACCGCCGTCGGGCAGAATTCACTGAACGATAATACTGTCATCGGAGAAATTGAGGTAGACAAGTCGACCGAGACTGCCACCCAGAACGGCAGCGAGAACGAGGCGGAAGATGGGAGCGCGGCGGCCAACAACAGCTCTATTGCTGTCGGCGAGATTGAATTGGACAAGTCGACCAATGACAGCAACAACAACAACTCCAACCAGGACAACAGCTTAGGTAAAACGCAGGTTGCAGTGGAAGTGGAAGACAGTTTCAACGACAGTTCCGACAACTCCAACCAGGACAATATCACAGATTCATTTAACGACAAGGCCGAAGCTGAAGGTGACGGCATATCGCTGGTCGATTCCGAAGAAGTGATCGTTACCAAAGATTCCTTCAACGGCAATATAGGTGAGGTTGAGGGCGGAAGCGTTGCAGCGACGAATGGTGGGACCGCTACCATGACCGACAGCTACAACGAAGACGAGAGCATCAATGCAACAGCCGACAGAGGTGGCATTGCGGTCAATTCTGACGAGGAAGTCGAAATAGAAGTCGCCGAAGATTCTTTCAACAACAAAGCGGAAGAGGGGAGCGTAGCGATTTACGGCGATAATGAAGACGATATCGAAATCGCATCCCACAACACCATCAACAGCGACAATGAAACCACTACAGTCACGGTGGGTAATGTAGTCATCGAAGTTGCTTCAAGCGTTCTGGCTGGTGAGGTTACCGCCAACACGTTAGTCGCTACTCCTACTCTCGACTTAATTACCGGCGAAAACGAAATAGACGGCGCCTCTGTGAACACGGCCGGTATCTCGGTGATATCGCAGAACAGCGGTATTCAGTCCCAGGTGCAGCAGGCTGTAACGGTTCAGTATAACCAATAGTCAGCTGTCAGTATTTGCCCGGTGGCGCGCAATAAGGCCGTCACCGGGAGCATTTTTAACCGAAGCCTGAAAATCCTGGAGCAACACATAATAACAGGAGGCAGGGAAATGCGAAGATCAACTAAATCTCTGATTGCCGCACTGGTTTTTTCCGGCAGCGCTTTTCTGGCGCAGGGTTCTTCGGCAAATGAGATCGATCTGGCTTCGGCCGGGCAGATGGATGCATTAAACGAGTCCGGATTGGGGCAAGCGGTATCTAACGAGAACCTGGGAACGCTAACCGGTCGCGAGGATGTGAATATCAACCAATTGGACATGCAGATAAGCACCTCGGACCAGAAAGCCCAAGCGAACGGTAACAGCCTTAGTAACTATGGCACAATCGCCAACGGCGCCAACACCCTCGGCGGGAATGCCTTTTCTCAATCCACCGGGATAGTTACCGTGATTCAGAACTCGGGCAATCAGGTCCTCATTCAGAACGATATGATCCTGAATTTAACGGTAAAATAAGATGGATGCCATGAAATGGTTTCTGATAAAACTTAGTAAACTTCTTGTTTTTTCAGCTTTTCTGTCAGCGACGTCGCCGGCTCAGGCGGGTACCGTAATTGTGCCCGGTGTGTCCGGCGGCGGTTTTATGGTTAAGGTGACGAGCTTGAAGGAAGCGCGCTTCCGTTCCACGATTCTCCAGCAATACGATTTCAGTTGCGGCTCCGCGGCGCTGGCCACCCTGTTGACCTACCACTATGAGGACAAAGTCAGTGAACAGGATGTATTCAAGTTCATGTTCGACACGGGAGACCAGGAGAAGATTCGCAAAAACGGCTTTTCGCTGCTTGATATGAAGAATTACCTTGAGGCCAACGGCTACAGGGCTGCCGGCTACCAAATTACCCTTGACAAGCTGGCGGAGATTGGCGTGCCTGCCATTGTTCTGATCAACATCAAGGGCTATAAGCATTTTGTGGTGGTCAAGGGGATTTCGGCGAAAATGGTGTTGTTGTCAGACCCGGCTGCGGGTGCCAGAACCATTCCGCGTGCCGAGTTCGAGTCTATGTGGAATGGGCTCATATTTATAATATTAAACAAAAAGAACGTAGCAAAAAACCACTTCAACCGCGACCAGGAATGGCACGTCAAAGAAAAGGCTCCTTTGGGATTGGCTTTAAATGCCAGAGAGCTGGCCAATGTGACCTTGATGCTGCCGGGGGTATTACGATGAAAACAGCAATGAATAAACATGTGTTGAGAGCCGTCCTGTTAATGGCAACAGTTATGGCGGCAAGTCATTCGGCTTATGCGGATTCAGTTGCATGCGGCGATTGCAGTTTCGTCACGGACCTGGAGCTGGAAAATATTCGCGGGGGATTTGTTTCCGGCGACGGGCTGGAGATTACCTTCGGCATCGAAAAGACAGTTTTTGTCAACGGCGTGCTGCAGGCAATCAACACCTTGAATATGCAGAAGTGGGGCTCAGAGCAGAGTCAGACTTTGTCTGACCAGGTTCTTTCCAATATGGCGATCTTGCGTCAGAACGGCGACAACAACAGTATTGTGCCGAATTTAGTCGCCAACTCGCAAGGAGGGTTTTTTACGTATATCCAGAACAGCGTGGATAACACGGTCATTAAAAACGTAACCCAGATCAATGCCACCGTAAATGCCCTCAATATGTTCCGCGATATGAACCTGAAGTCAATGATGAATCAACAGTTGCTCAATGCGATGAAGTAATCGTAACGACAGTAGGCGGGTAAAAAAATCCGTCAGTTCCCAAAACAGGGATCTGACGGATTTTTTTGTGAAGTTCGACAGGCTCATGATCTATTTGCCGCCCAGCAGGAAACTGGTCGGTATCCGCACCGTCAATTGCACATTGGGGGAGGTTGGCGTAAGCCCCGCCCCGAGAGAAAAGTTGATGGCTGTTTTGTCGGTCAGCTTGTAAGAACAGCCAAGCAGGAGGCTACCTACCTGGGTGATGGTCGAACCGGCTATTTCATGTCCGTTCTGTTTCGCTTTGCCGAGGATGATATGGTCGTAGCCGATGCTGAAAGAGGCTTTTTCGTTGAGCGCTACGCCGATACCGAAGTTGAAGCCGATGGTGTCGCCCGGGTCCAGTTTACCCTGACCGGAGATTTCGCGATCCATATTCCACATATAGCTAAGCGTGCCGAAAAAGACTGCCGGATCTGAGGCCCAAATTGCGGTTATGCCGGGCTGGATGGCCCAGAAGCCCGATCCGGTGGGGAGTTCGGTCTGCAACGGCACCCCTGACGGACTTGTGACAGTAGAGTCGGTAGAGACTTCAAACGGGTTTTTGCCGGTAATGGACTTGGCGCGCAGGCTGGCAATGAAAAAAGGCCCATTGCCGCCTGGTTGATTAAGCTGGAATCGAGGGCCGAATTCCACATCGCCGATGTTGTTCCCCTCGGCGTTGAAAACGGTTGGTGGGATCGTTTTGCCACTCGGATCTTTTGTCGGTTCAAACGATGTGGAATCTGCACGGTATACGTACGGGACCCTGACCTCGAATTCCAGACGGTTGGTGATGCCGTAGCGTGCTGCGAGAGAGGCTACATAGGTGTTGCTGTTGACATTCCTGACATCGATGAGTCCGATGGTAAACGAAGGAATGATGGTGTAGCCGCTCAAGGCCACCCGGTTGGATGACGAGTTCACAAACTGGAAAGACGGTTCCAGTACAAGCGTTCCCTTTGGCGTCAATACTCCCGGCTGTTCGAAGATCGTGGCGATGTCAGGTGGCTTGCCTTCCTTGGGTTTCTCCGGCGGCTGGCCGACCGATTGGGGAGGGGGCGGTTCTTTCTTTGGATCGGATTTCTGTTGTGTCGGCGAGCTTTCATTCGGATCGGTCTTGTTCTGGTCAGACTTGTTCTGGCTCAGAGTATGAGTTTCTTCGGCACTGTGAGTTTTGTTCGTGCCGGGAGCAGAAGTTTCTTCACCGAAGGCCGGCGCGCTTGCCAACAACGCACATGCCAGGCAGACGCAGGCGACAATCTTCGATCGATGTGAAGTCATGTTCCCCCCTTGACGGCATAACACATTAGCTGCATTCAATGACTGTAACAAATTTATCCAATTGCATCCCATTGTCAATGGATACCGGCGCTTGACATGAATAAATATGTATTTATTATATACGTCTAATAAGTGGTAGCCCAATAGTTATTCTTTGATCCGGTTTTGTCTCTCAAATTTGTTATTCGATGGGGGGAATGAAATGGATATGAATCGATTCCGTGAAAAAAAGCTGTTTTGGTTAATCGTATGCTATGGGCTAATTTCCCTGATTTTTAGCGTCAATTGCTTCGCCGACGAGGCTGACGTCGGCTTTAACAGTTACCCCGAGCTCCCGGATTTGTCCTCTGACAGAGCAGTGCCGGACCTTTTCACCGGTACGATGAACTATGCGATCCCGATTAAGGCGCCGCCGGGCCGTAATGGGATGAGCCCTAACATAGCTCTAACCTACCGGAGCAGTAACGGCAACGGCCCGATCGGCATGGGGTGGGAAATTGAGATGGGTGCAATTCAGCGCTCCACGCGCGGCGGTGTCGACTAAACAGTCGTCTATTTCAAGCGGATGGCCGGATCAGACTTGGACCGGTCCGACCATATCTTCCACAGTATATGGTAACCCTGTAGCCAATCAATGTTTAGCCGGCGATTTCGAGGGTGACGGAAGGACCGACATAGTCTGCTATCCCGGCAACGGTGGGACTTGGAATATGGCTCTATCCGGATTAGCAACAGAAACTGGGTGGTCTTCCATTATGTCCTGGTCCGGACCGACGCTTAATACAGGCTCTCCTACTGTCAGTGCCGGCTATGACTGTCTGACCGGCGATTTCGATGGTGACGGAAAAACCGATCTGACCTGCTGGGGCGGAAGCAGTACTTGGTATATGGCGTTATCTTCAACAAGAACCGGCGCCGGATGGCAGACCCAGAACTGGGCTGGCCCAACGTTAACATTTTCGAACGTAGCTATTCTTGTGCCCGACAAATGTATAACCGGCGATTTCAATGGCGACGGAAAGACAGCCCTGGCCTGCTTCGACAGCGGTGCATGGACATTGGCCTTATCCACTGGAAGAAGCTGGGAAGTTCCGAGCTGGAATGGGGGCCCGGCAATTAGTCCAAATCTATCCATCAGAGATCAATGTATTTGGGGCGATTTCAACGGTGATGGGGTAACCGACGCGGCCTGCTATACCGGGGCATCGCCTTATAACTGGAATATGACACTGTCAATCTCAAACGCATGGATGCATCAGGATTTGGAAGGTCCAATACTGCAGAACTCCCATGTCGGCTATCAGTGTCTGACCGGCGACTTCAACGGCGACGGGAAAACCGACTTTGCCTGCCTCGATAACTATGGTTCCGGCAGCGGTGGAACCTGGAATGTGGCATTATCATATGGAACCGGCTGGTATCAAAAGTATTTGCAGTGGGAGGGTCCGGCACCAAAACCAGATGTCCCCGTCGGCAGGCAGTGCACGGTCGGCGATTTCGACGGTAACGGGAAAACAGACGTGGCGTGCTATTCAGGCATCGGCGGAGCTTGGAATGTGGCTCTGTCATACGACGATCATTACTGGACAACCGACTTACTCACCTCGATTTACAACGGTCTCGGCTCAAAAACCGACATCGAATACTGGCCTTCAACAGCTAGTGATCCGAATATTCAGCTTCCATGGCTGGACCATCATAATCCCCGCCTTCCCTTTCCTGTCCATACAGTCCACTCCGTAACGACGTGCGACAACTACACAAGTTCAAGCTGTGTCGGCAATTCATCCGTGACAAACTACAGTTTTGCCGGCGGGTTCTATCAAATCTACGAACACGACTTTCGAGGGTTCAATTATGCGAAGGTCACCGGCCCTGCGGGGCCGGACGGTGAACAGAAAATAGTCGAGACATGGTTCCACCAGGGAGACGACTTGGCTGTTGATGCGAATGATCCTGGCGCGCTATATGATGACACGAAGGGGAAACCGTACCGTACCCGCGTCTCAGGAATTGCGAATGGACAGGCGCTCGCAACGTACTCTGAGGTGGAGACAACCTATACTACCGTGGCTGATGCCTATCATGTAGCCCCAGGCCAGATAGACATATACTGCTGCGCAGATGGCGTCTCAGGTGCATGTAAGGGCAGCACCAATGCCCGACATACGCAGACTTCTTACACCTATGATCAATACGGCAACGTGAAGCGTGAAAACCAATACGGCGACGTAAGCGACCCAACCGATGACCGCACTGTTCTCAGAGGTTACGTCCAAAATCAAGACGCCTGGATCGTGGGCCTTCTCTCCAGTGAAACCGTTTATCAAGGCATTGGTCTGCAAACTCCGGTTTCCTCCACAAATTATGACTATGACGGGGCTACCGATTGCTCGACTTATTCGCCGACCACGTCACCGGTGAAGGGCAACCTCACCCGTGCCGTCCGTTGGTATAATGGGGGGACGAACACGGAGACCTGGACAAGATATGACGGTTACGGCAACCCAGTTTGCAGCAAGGATGCAAATGACAATATCACCAGAGTAAGCTACGACAACACTTTTACTTTCCCCAAAATAAGCACCAATCCCTTGGAACAGCCGACAACCACCCAGTATTACGGCGTGGATGGTGTACCTGCGGATTATGGACTCTATGGCCAGATAAAGAGCATCACTGACCCTAACAACGCTGTGACTTCTTATGAATATGATCGTTTCGGCAGAAGAACCAAAGCAAACAGGCCGAACTTCGAATGGACGGAGTGGAGGTATAATAGTTTCGGTACGGTCGGCTATCAGCATGTGCGGGTCAATACCTCCGCCGGCTTCTGGTCTGAGGATTATTTTGACGGTCTGGGGCGGACGTTCAAGGAAAGGAAGAGTGGGCCGGATGCGAAGACCATTGTTGCCGACACCCGGTATGACAGACGCGGAGCCGTAGCGCAGGCGTCGCTCCCCTATTTCGAAGGAACTGAGACACCCAGGTACAAGTTGTTCACCTACGATCCGATGGGCCGCGTAACACAGGCGACCAGCCCTGACCCGAACATTCGGATATTGTCCTGCTTTGATGAAGGGGTTATGGTGACCATCGACCCCAACAACCACCGCAAGCGGGAGAGCAGGGACGTTTACGGCCGCCTCGTGAAGGTGGAGGAATACACCGGGACCTATGCCGCCTGTTCGACGGAGGCAGGGACCCCGTATGCAACTACCAGCTACAGTTACGACGTGCTGGGGAACCTCCGTTTCGTGACCGACACCAAGGGGAACCAGACCGAGATGCGCTACGACACCCTCGGTCGTAAATACTACATGAAAGACCCTGACATGGGTGCGTGGAGCTATGGCTACGCCGCAAACGGCAACCTGACTGCCCAAACAGATGCCGATAGCCAGACCATCCGGTTCACCTACGACCCGTTGAACAGGATCACCCTTAAGGACTACCCCAGCGGCACAGACGTCGTCTATACCTATGACGAATCATTTTCCTCAAACCCCCTGGGTCGCCTCACCACCATGACCGACGAGTCGGGAAACACTAAATATTTCTACGACTCGTTAGGGAGGATTACAAAAACAGTTAAGACAGTGGATGGGAAAAGCTATACGATCGAAGTTGGGTACACAAAGTTCGACAGGATCTGGTACATTAATTACCCGGACACTGAGCAAGTCCTCTACGAATATGACACGGGCGGAAACATCTACAAGGTGGGTAACTACGCCACTTTTACCAATTACAACGCCCTCGGTCAGCCGGGCTCCCTCAACTTCGGCAACGGCGTGAGCACCATTTATCAGTACTATCCCCTCAACAACCGCCTTTACTCAATCACCACCAACAGCCCGACCCAGGGCCTCATCAACCTTTCCTATGGCTACGACAATCAGGGAAACATCACCAGCATCACCGATCACCTCAACGCGTCCATCCCGCACAACTTCACTGGCAGAAGCTTCACCCTCTATCCAGGCAAGGCTCACGCCTACGGCATCACCGGCACAGGTTTCCAGTACGGCCCCAGCGGGAACATGACCAACAACGGTCAGTACAGCATCCTCTACACCTACGACAACATGCCCCGTTCCATAGGGGGGGCGGTAAGCTACGTCTACGACGGCAACGGAAGCAGGGTGAAGAAGATCACCCCTGCAACCACAAGGACTTACTTGGATAAGTTCTATGAGTGCGTTGGAGATGTCTGCGGCAAATACATATTTGCCGGTAATACCAGGATTGTGCTGAAGAGTTCCTTGGGGACCTATTACTACCACCAGGACCACCTGGGGAGCACCGTTGCAGCGACCGACACGGGCGGCAACAAGGCGGAAAACATCGCCTATTATCCCTTCGGTGAAAGCAGGTCGGATACCGGCAGCACTGGGGTGATCCACAAATACACCTCGCAGGAGCTGGACTATGAGACAGGGCTCTACAACTACAACGCACGGCTGTATTATCCGGAGATCGGGAGGTTTATTACTGCGGATACGATTGTGCCTGATTATGCGAATCCGCAGAGTCTGAACAGGTACGCTTATGTTCAAAATAATCCTATGAATTATGTGGATCCAACTGGTCATGAAGATATTTATATTCTTAGAGATGTTTTTGAATTGTCGAATATACAAACAGGTCCTTCACTAGCTGATACCTTTATCGAAGATTTGCCAGGGGATGCCAACGGATTATATTTGCCATATCCGTATTTAGGTGAAGTCAATACGGGGACACCTTTCCTCAATTCAGCTGTAAATGGGGTTATCTCAGACTTCTCAACAGCCGCTTATTATGGAAATATTACTTATAGTATTCTCGGCTTAAATAATGTCAATCTACAAGATCTGAGCAGGGCCAATGACTACCTAACCGCTGGGTCTCTAGCACTCATGCTATTTCCTCCTACAGCTCCTTTTGGTGCGGCCGCGCTCACAACAACTGGTTTAGTTGGCGTAAGTTTAGGCGTTACGGAGGGTATTATAACAAGTAGTGCCAATAAAATATTATCAAGTGCGGCTGAGTTCAGCATAGGGATGGGAGCAGGAAGATTGGCAAGGAGAGTAGCTGGCCTAACTGCTGTTAAATTCAATTTTAAGGCGAGCAGATACTATTCAGAGGCAACAGGTAGATTCGTAAGAACTAGTACAGGTCTAAACAGCTCCCAATTAAAAGAAGGAGCAGGGGCAATTTCTTCAATACCGTTCAAGCTGTCTCCCAATAATGACCCTTCTCAAGCAGGAGGTAGGCAATAGTGATGCAATATGGATTTCGGAGCACCAATGATAAATAATTGAGGAGTTGCATATGTTAGATCAAATTATAAAACTAATACTTACTGCTATGATTGGGATAGGTACATTAGCATGGGGAGTTCATGGTATTGCTAATAAGAAAAAGATCAAAGACCGAGCCGATTACATTTTGTCAGTGGGGCAGGTATTGGGTGGTATCGTGATTATTATAGCTGTAATAATATATTCAATATTCAAATTAAAACCCTGATTACTTGGAGAGATAAATGAAAAAGTATCTAGTTTTCATTGTGATGGCTGCGGTTTTATGCACACTTTCAGATATCGCCATGGCGGACAGTATCAAAGGTAGATTGGGCGTAACAGGACGGCTCGGGTTCATGGTTCCTTCCGGCAGCGAATTTACAAAAGTATCCCAATACACCATTATCCCTTCATTTTCTGTAGCTGTGCCCGAGACTGGTAAAGGAAAAGCTGACACGGCCTTTGCCGGAGGTGGCGGCTTTATTTACGGCATCACCGACAACTTTGCTCTTGAGGCTGATGTTACCCATACCCCCAATATTAAC
Source organism: Geotalea uraniireducens Rf4 (assembly GCF_000016745.1). Lineage (GTDB taxonomy): Bacteria > Desulfobacterota > Desulfuromonadia > Geobacterales > Geobacteraceae > Geotalea > Geotalea uraniireducens. Next base: position 1,362,831 of record NC_009483.1, read on the forward strand.
TATGTTTTTTTAGGACAAAAATCAGTAAGAATCACTACTACTAACGTTTCTCTAGGCTTCCAATACCGCTTCATTCCTGAGAGCAGGCTTGTACCTTACCTGGGGGCCGGAGTGGATTTCATTATCAGCGATGGCAAATACCAAGGCAGGGATGAATTGGATATTGAAACCCTTGTCGGCGACCATGTGAATGCCGGCGTTGATTTCTTCGTCACGAAACACATTGCCCTGAATGCCGATATCAGAGGTGTTCTGGCTCCCAAGGCAGAAGTCAACAACCGAAACTTATCGCTTCCGGAGAATTTGAAAACAGGCGAATACGATCCGATCAGCTTTGTCGCCCTTTTCGGCGTGAGGTTCTTTTTATACTGAGGAGTGCCGCAAAAGGCAGATCTGTGTAATTTGACAATAACGCAATACTTTAAATGCATTGCATGAGAGGGCCAGCATATGTCAATCAAACCAAAGTTCAAGGCATTAGTGACGTTGCTTATAATCGTTGTCAGTGTAATGTCTGCATCCGTGGCTTACGCAGCGGTGGCAACGTACAGCTATTGACGAACTGAACCGTTTGACACGGGTGGACTATGACGATGGGACATATATTGCTTACACTTATGACGAGATTGGGAATCGGCTAAATACTACTACAAATGCTCCCAGCGATACTACCCCGCCGACGGGGACAGTCGCAATAAACGGCGGATCGCCTGTCACCACTTCAACTGCCGTAACACTTTCGCTTAGCTGCAGCGATGCTAACGGCTGCGCTCAAATGCAATTCAGTAACGATAACGCAACTTGGTCGACGGTGGAAGCTTTTACGTCCACAAAGGCCTGGACATTGATCACAGGAGAAGGCGCAAAGACAGTCTATGTAAAATTCAAGGATACTGTCGGGAACTGGTCAACCGCAGTCGGTGATGCCATCGTGTTTGACACAACAGCCCCAACAACCACCGCTTCGCCTACAGGGGGGACATACACTACATCTTTATCGGTGACCCTGATGTGCAACGACGGGACAGGAGGCGGTTGCGACAAAATCTACTATACGACCGACGGCACAATACCCACGACGTCATCGAGCGTTTATTCAGCCCCAATACCCATGTCAGAGCCTACAACATTGAAATTTCTCGCGATAGACCTCGCCGGCTACAGCGAAGCGGTGAAGACGCAGACCTACACAATCGACACTATGCGGCCGACCGGTTCAGTATCAATTAACGGAGGTGCAAATTATACCAACGCTTCAACCGTAACATTAACCCTTTCCTGCACTGACAATTCAGGTTGTGACTATATGGAAATCTCGAACTATAACACTGTCTGGCAGGGACCATATGCGACAACCAAGGTATGGACTCTTCTTCCATCAGGAGACGGCGCCAAGACAGTCTACGTCAACTTCAGGGATACGGCGGGCAACTGGATGTCAACTTCCGTCAGTGCCACCATTGTGCTCGATACAACGGTCCCGGTGACCACCGTTTCGCCGACAGAGGGGACGTATAACGCCACCAAGTTGGTGACCCTGACATGCGGTGACGGGACGGGAGCAGGGTGCGACAAAATCTACTATACAACGGACGGTACAACGCCAACCACTGCATCGAGCGTTTATGCAGGAGCAATAACCGTAGCAGCAACCACGACACTGAAGTACTTCGCCACCGACGCTGCCGGCAACAGCGAAGCAGTGAAAAGTAAAGCATACATCATAGACACGACGCTGCCGGTAACTACTGTTTCACCGGCAGGAGGGGCGTACAATACCAGCCAGACGATATCCCTGACCTGCAGCGACGGCGCAGGAACAGGTTGTGATAAGATCTATTACACAACCAATGGTACAACCCCAACCACGTCGTCGAGCGTCTATTCAACCCCAATATCCGTGTCAACGACTACGACATTGAAGTTCTTTGCAACAGACCTTGCCGGTAACACTGAGGTTGTGAAAAACCAGACTTACACTATCGATATAACACCGCCGACCGGCACCGTAACGATCAATGCTGGAGCAAACTATACCAACACCGCGGCCGCAACGTTGACCCTTTCCTGCAACGACAGTGTTGGTTGCGACCAGATGCAGTTCAGCAACGACAACGCGAGCTGGTCGTCGCCTGAAACGCATATGACAACCAAGGTGTGGACCTTGGTCCTAGGAGATGGCACCAAGACCGTCTACGCCAAATTCAAGGACATGGCGGGCAACTGGTCAACCGCCGTCAGCGACACAATCGTATTTGATGCAACTGCACCGGTGACCACCGCTTCGCCGGCGGGAGGGGTGTATAACGCCGCCAAGTCGGTAACTATGACATGCGGTGACGGGACGGGAGCAGGGTGCGACAAAATCTACTATACAACCGACGGTACGACACCAACCACTGCATCGAGCGTTTATTCAGGAGCAATAACCGTAGCTGCAACCGCGACACTGAAGTACTTCGCGACCGACCTTGTCGGAAACAGCGAAACGGTTAAGTCCCAGACTTACACCATCGACACTACGCCTCCGGTGACTGCCGCTTCACCTGGTAGCGGCGCATACAATACCAGCCAGACAGTGACCCTGGCCTGTAATGACGGTGTTGGTTCAGGTTGCGACAAAATTTACTACACAACTAACGGAGCCACCCCAACCACGTCATCGAGTGTCTATTCAACCCCGGTAACCGTGTCCGCGACCACGACGTTGAAGTTTTTTGCAACAGACCTCGTCGGCAACAACGAAACAGTGAAGACCCAGACCTATACCATCGACACAACGCCGCCGACCGGCACCATCACAGTCAATAGTGGGGCAGCTTATGTCACAGCAGCAAACGTGACGCTGGCCCTTTCCTGCACCGACAGTGTTGGTTGCAGCCAGATGCAGTTCAGTAACGACAATTCCAACTGGTCGTCGCCTGAGTCATACGCGACGACCAAGGCGTGGACCCTGGCCACCGGAGACGGAAACAAAACGGTGTACGTCAAGTTCAAGGATACGGCGGGCAACTGGTCAACAGTTTACAGCGATACTATTTTGCTTGACGCAACAGCACCGGTAACAACCGCTTCACCTGCCGGAGGGTTCTACAATACCAGCAAGACTGTGACCCTGACGAGTAACGACGGTGCCGGGTTGGGCGTTGACAAGATTTACTATACCATCGACGGCACCACCCCCACCACATCGTCGAGCGTCTATGCAGACCCGATTAACATTACGGCCACAACCACCTTGAAGTTTTTTGCCACCGACCTGGCCGGCCACACAGAGACGGTGAAAACCAAGACCTACACCATTGACGTCATTGCGCCAACCGTAACCATTACTTCTCCTGCACTTGGCACAACCAACGACAATTCTCCCCTTCTGACCTATACTACAAATGACGGAACGTGGGTGTCTAATGTTGTAGTCAAGGTGGATGGCGTTATCGTAAGCAAGGTTTCCGGTTACAGTCTGGCTCCATTGGCTGATGGCATCCATACCGTACGGGTAGAAGCAACTGATTTGGCTGGCAATACCGGCTTTGCCGAAGTAGTCTTTACGGTTGCCCTTGCCTTTACTGGAAAAGAAGATTTTGAAACGGGTGACCTGACCCTTTTACCATGGGTTACTACGGGCAATGGGCAATGGTTTGTGCAAGACTCTGATGCGCATGGCGATTCTTATGCGGCACAAGCTCCGTCTATTGGTTTAGGCCAGAGTGCGGCCATGGAAGTATCAATGGATTGCACCACCGGCAATATAGACTTCTGGTATTCGGTCAATTCTTTATTTGATAATCTGACCTTCTATATTGACGGCGTTCAGCAGTTACAGAAATCCGGTTTCATCTCCTGGACCCAGGCGTCTTACGAAGTTACGGCCGGAAGGCACACCTTTAAGTGGGTTTACTCCAACGGTATGATAGTGCCCGTTGGTATTTACACTGCCATGGTGGACGATATAGTTTTTCCCATCGGCGCCGGCGACACGACGCCGCCTAGTGGCACCATAACGATAAACAGCGGAGCGGCCTACACAAAAACGACAGACGTGACGTTGGCGCTTTCCTGTACTGACAATTCCGGGGCATGTAGCCAGATGCAGTTCAGCACCGACAACGTGAGCTGGTCGACCCCTGAGGCATACAGTGCAACTAAGGCATGGACATTAACCGCCGGAGACAGCACCAAGAACGTGTACGTCAAATTCAAGGACGCGGCAGGCAACTGGTCAACAGCATACAGCGATGCCATTGGCCTTGACGCAACAGCACCGGCAACCACCGCTTCACCGGCCGGCGGGACCTATACAGCCATCCAGACGGTGACCCTGTCATGCAGTGACGGGCCCGGCGCAGGTTGCGACAAGGTCTACTATACAACCGACGGCTCCACCCCTACCACGTCATCGAGCGTCTATTCATGGGCCATAACCGTAGCGTCAACTCAAACTTTAAAATATTTCGCGACCGACCTTGCCGGTAACAGCGAAACGGTGAAGTCCCAAAGTTATACCTTTGATACAACCCCGCCGACCGGCACCATAACGATCAACACCGGGGCAGCCTATACCAAAACGACAGCCGTGACGCTGACCCTTTCCTGCACCGACAATGCCGGGGCCTGTAACCAGATGCAGTTCAGCAACGACAACGCAAGCTGGTCGACACCCGAGGCGTATGCGACGACCAAGGTTTGGACCTTTGCCACCGTCGACGGCATCAAGACCATATATGTCAAATTCAGAGATGAGTCAGGCAACTGGTCAACCGTGTCCATCGATACTATAGTGCTTGACGCAACCAACCCGGTGACCACCACTGCCCCGGCAGGAGGAGCATATAATACTAGCCAAGCGGTTACCCTGACTTGCAGTGACGGGACCGGCACAGGGTGCGATAAAATCTATTACACGACAGACGGCGCAACACCCACGACTTCATCGAGTGTCTATTCAGGGGCATTAACTGTAGCTGCGACTACGACAGTGAAGTATTTTGCAACCGATCTCGCCGGCAACAGCGAGGCGGTGAAGAGTCAGGCATATACCATCACCGCCAGCGACACGACTCCGCCGAGCGGCACCATAACGATAAACAGCGGAGCGGCATACACCAAAACGACAACTACAACGTTGTCTCTTTCCTGCACCGACAATGCCGGGGCCTGTAACCAGATGCAGTTCAGCAACGACAACGCAAGCTGGTCGGCGCCCGAGGCATACGCGACGACCAAGGCGTGGACATCGGCCACGGGAGACGGAACGAAGACCGTCTATGCCAAGTTCAAGGACGCAGCGGGCAACTGGTCGAGTGTCGTAAGTGATACGATTGTTCTTGATTCCACCACTCCAGTAGTAGCCATCACATCTCCGACAACCGGTACGACAACCGACAATACGCCGCTTTTGACTTATACGGCAAGTGACGGAACAGTGGTGGTAAAGGTTGACGGGAGTATCGTCAATAAGGTTTCCGGCACCAGCCTCGATACATTGGCTAACGGTTCACATAACGTACGGGTCGAAGCGACGGATGCGGCAGGCAATATCGCCTTTGCCGAGGTAACCTTTACTGTCAGCGCTTCTGTAACCGGCACCGAGGATTTCGAGACCGGCAATCTGAGCAATTTCCCTTGGATCACCTCCGGCAATGGTTTATGGGCTGTGAAGAGCACCAAAGCGCACGGTGGAGCTTATTCTGCACAAGCTCCGTCAATTACAGTCGGCCAAAGTGCGGCCATGGAAGTAACCATGGACTGCACCGCGGGCAACATCAGCTTCTGGTATGCGGTTAATTCTCTGTTTGATAATCTGAAATTTTATATTGACGGCGTTCTGAAATTGCAGAAATCCGGTTCCGTTTCCTGGACCCTAGCGTCTTACGGGGTTACAACCGGAAGACACACCTTCAAGTGGGTTTACTCATACAGTATGACAGGATCGGCTGCATCTACCGCCTGGGTGGATGATATAACCTTCCCAATTCCGTGAAGTTAACGCCGGGTAAAATCAAGAAGAATAGGGCGGGGAATCCACCGTCCTATTCTTGATTCAAACACCGGCGGTATTCCCACCATCACTACTTCATGTTGTACAACACACCTACATTCCCTCGGAAGAGGGGGAGACGATTGGGCATGGTTAGATTTTCGCACTTTGGCCTGTCACCACAGGCCATAGCCGTTTCCTTCTCCCATTTGAGAGACCATGCATAATTGCCCTTCGGCGGCAATCTTGGCCTTCTCCTCCATATACCTGTTCGCTCAGTGTTTGGCGAGGCCCCCCTCTCGTTCGACCTTGCCGGAAGCCCGGCTCATTTCCTCAAATGTAGTATCCATGTGGCGAGAAGCACCGGCTAACAATGAGAAAAATAGGGCCGCCACGGGGGCAGAGGAAAAAGCGGCGACTGTACTTTTTTGTAGTTGCGTTTGTAAATGTTAATTTGTCGGATATAATATTTATCGTCGCAGGAGCAGGGGTGATTTTCGTTTCTTGGAGCTGAAAGAAGTGTAGGAGGTTAAGATGCACGGTTTGGTTGCTCATAAAAATCTATTTTTTGTGCTGCTTTTCATCACGATTCTTTTGAGTGTGAACGAGGTTTATGCGCTTACCATAGACTCCGTAAAACGCACAAGTCCAGCCGAGCCAACCACCAACGCGGCGAGCGTCGACTACACGGTCATCTTCAGCGAAGCAGTCACTGGCCTTACGGCGAGCAACTTCACCGTGCCGGTGACCGGCATAAGCGGTGCAGGGGTGACCTCGGTCACCGGCTCTGGGACCACTTGGACGGCTACCGTAGGAACCGGGAGCGGCGACGGTACGCTCGGCTTCACCATGGAGAACTCCACAGGGGTCACGGACACGGTGGGCAACGCCGTGGCCAACCTTCCATTCGACGGAGAGATTTACACCATCGACAAAACCGTGCCGACGGTGACCATTGGCTCGACGGCAGCGAATCCGACCAGTGTCTCTCCCCTCCCGGTCACTGTTACCTTCAGCGAGGCGGTGACCGGCTTTACGGCTGAAGATATCGTCGTCGGCAACGGCACGGCTGGAGCCTTTGCTGGTAGCGGCGCCACCTATACCTTTAACGTAACCCCCACAGCCAACGGTCCGGTGACTGTCGATATCGCCGCCGGGGCCGCCTTGGATGCGGCCGGCAACGGCAACAGCGCGGCAGTGCAGTTCAGCCGCAATTATGACAATTCTGCGCCGACGGTGACCATCGGCTCGACCGCAGCCGATCCGACCAGGGTCTCTCCCATCCCCGTGACGGTCACCTTCAGCGAGGCAGTGACCGGGTTTGCGGCTGAAGATATCGTCGTCGGCAACGGCACTGCCGGAGCCTTTGCTGGTAGCGGCGCCACCTATACCTTTAACGTAACCCCCACGGCCAACGGTCCGGTGACCGTCGATATCGCCGCCGGGGCCGCCTTGGATGCGGCCGGCAACGGCAACAGCGCGGCAGTGCAGTTCAGCCGCAATTATGACAATACGACGCCGACGGTGACCATCGGCTCGATGGCAGCCGATCCGACCAATGTCTCTCCCATCCCCGTGACGGTCACCTTCAGCGAGGCGGTGACCGGGTTTGCGGCTGAAGATATCGTCGTCGGCAACGGCACTGCCGGAGCCTTTGCTGGTAGCGGCGCTACCTATACCTTTAACGTAACCCCCACGGCCACCGGTCCGGTGACCGTCGATATCGCCTCCGGGGCCGCCCAGGATGCTGCCGGCAACGGCAACAGCGCCGCTTCCCAGTTGAGCCGCAATTATGACAATACTGTGCCGACGGTGACCATCGGCTCGACGGCAGCCAATCCGACCAACGTCTCTCCCATCACCGTGACTGTCACCTTCAGCGAGGCGGTGACCGGGTTTGCGGCAGGAGATATAACCGTCGGCAACGGCACGGTGACGTCCGGCTCCTTCACCGGAAGCGGTGCCACGTACACCTTTAGCGTCATCCCCACCGCCAACGGAGCGATGACTGTCGCTATCGCCGCCGGTGTCGCCCAAGATGCGGCCGGCAACGGCAACAGCGCGGCAGTGCAGTTCAGCCGCAATTATGACAATACTGTGCCGACGGTGACCATCGGCTCGACGGCAGCCAATCCGACCAGGGTCTCTCCCATCCCCGTGACGGTCACCTTCAGCGAGGCGGTGATCGGGTTTGCGGCAGGAGATATAACCGTCGGCAACGGCACGGTGACGTCCGGCTCCTTTGCCGGGAGCGGTGCCACGTACACCTTTAGCGTCACCCCCACCGCCAACGGAGCGGTGACCGTCGATGTCGCCGTTGGTGTCGCCCAGGATGCGGCCGGCAACGGTAACAGCGCCTCCTCCCGGTTCAGCCGGATTTACGACAATACCGCGCCGACCATGGACGCCGCCGCATCATACGTAAACTCGACCCATGTGGATGTGACCTTCAGCGAGGGGGTTATTGGCGCAGATGTTGCCGCAAACTACACCGCACCCGGTCTGACCATAACTGCGGCAGTATCACAGGGGGGCGCCACGTATCGTCTAACCACCAGTCTCCAGGGAATAGGAACCACCTATAACATAACCGCCAACAACATCTCCGACCCGGCGGGCAACGCCCTGAGCAGCAGCGACAAGACCGCAACCTTCACCAGGACTTCAGCCTCGAACTCCGCTCCGACCACACCGACCCTCAACGCGCCGCCAAACGGGACTTTCAATGTTAATGAAGTCAACACGCTCACTCCCACCCTTGCAGTCAATAACTCAACCGATGTTGACCTGGACCCACTGAGCTACACCTTTGTGGTAGACACGGTCAACACCTTTGACAGCCCCAATAAAAAGACATCAACCCTTGTCCCCTCCGGGGCCGGCACAACGAGTTGGACCATTCCATCATCGTCTCCGCTTGTTGACAACACCACCTGGTACTGGCGCGTCACGGCTACCGACGGCAACAAGGGTTCCTCCCCCTCACAGACGGGCAGCTTCTTCGTCAACACCGTCAACGACGCGCCTGCCGGCCTTGCCGTCAGCTCACCCACCAACGACCCCAAAACAGAGGTAACGGACCTGCAGCCTCTCCTCACCGTCACCAACGCGACGGATCTGGATAACGACACTCTCACCTACGAATTTGAGGTAGCCACGGACGGCAGCTTTACAAACGTCGTGGCAAAGGCGGTCACTGGTGTTGCGCAGGGCACGGCCGGGACTACTACCTGGAAAGTATCGCCCGCGCTTAACGACAACACCCAGTACCACTGGAGGAGCAGGGCAAAAGACCAGCACGGGTTGCCCGACAGCAGTTATAGTGGCTGGGTGACCGCCACATTCTTCACCAATACGAGCAACGACGCGCCGTCTGCCCCGACGGTCAACGCACCGCTGAACAATAATGAAATATCCACCACGCTCACCCCCACGCTCACGATCAACAATTCCACGGATCCGGACCGGGACCCTCTGACCTATACCTTCGAGATCGACACGGACAATAAATTCAACAGTCCCAACAAACAGACCTCCCCCGTGATAGCCGAAGACGCGGGGACAACGACGACGAGCTGGACGCCGGCAACATTGAGTGACAACACCATCTGGTACTGGCGGGTCAAGGTGACAGATATTCACAATGCCGAGGCATGGATGTCAACCGGACCCGATAAGAATTACAGTACCTTCTTCATCAATCAATTCAATGAGGCACCGACCGTGCCGGTGGTAACAAGTCCTGCCGAAAACGGCGAAGTGGATTCACTCAACCCGATACTTACCGTCAATGCCACGGACATCGACCAAGACCCCCTCACCTATGATTTCGAGGTATATAGTGACATCAGTCTCAATTCCTCGGCGCGGGTAGCCCGCGCCACAGATCAGGGGCCAAACTGGACGGTTGTCGCCAATCCACCACTTGTCGATAACACCCGCTATTACTGGATAGTCAGTGCGAAAGACGTACATGGCGTATATAGCGGCTGGATGGCGGCGAGCTCGTTCATCGTCAAGAACAAGGGGGACAACAACCTGCCGCCGAGCATCGAAATAACCTCTCCCGGTGCAGCAGAACCGGTGACCAACGCCAAAACCTTTACCATCGGCTGGAACGCCGCCGACCCGGACAGTCCGGCCTTTATCACTCTCTATTATGGCAACGACACCAGCGGAAACGACCTCAAACAGATAGTCTCCGGCATAAGCAAGGATGACACCGTTAAAAGCTTCAATTGGGACACCTCGCTCCTTAGCGATGGGCCTTATTATGTTTATGGCAAAATTGAAGACGGGAAATCAACCATATATGCGCACAGCGCCGGACCGCTGGTCATAGACCGGACACCGCCGAATGTACCGGTTGTGTCCGGGCCGACATTGACTAATAGCCCGACTCCGACCTGGAGCTGGAGCTCGGGAGGCGGGGGCGGCAATGGGACCTACCGTTACAAGTTGGGGAACAACGATCTTACAACAGGCGCGACTGAGACCGCAGGCTTGACCTTTGTGCCAGGGGCGGCGCTGGGCGAGGGGAATCACACCCTATACGTGCAGGAACGCGACCTGGCGGGGAATTGGTCTGACAACGGCAGCTTCGCCATAGAAGTGGATACCGTGGCTCCAACGGCTACCCTGAGCGGCGCACCGACAGGGGAGACTCAGGCGACCAGCGCCACTCTGACCGTCGGCGGGGATGGTGTCGTAGCATACAAATTTCAACACAGATACAACCAGGGCATAGTCGCAGACTATGCTGACGAAACGCCTGTCTCAGTACCAATCAGCCGTTCTACCCTTGGTGAAGGGGGGCACACCATAGCCGTCATCGGCAGGGACAGCGCCGGCAACTGGCAGGCCAGCGAAACGACGACAAGCTGGATCGTTGATACGATTCCGCCGATGGCCGTCATCAAAGACGCTCCGCCTGATCCGAACAATAGAACAAACGTCAACCTTACCGTCGGCGGGGACGGTGTCGTCGCCTATCGTTACAAGCTCGACGACGGCGCTTATTCCGCCGAAACACCCATCGCTACCATGATCAACCTTGCCTCTCTTGCCGAGGGGACGCACACTGTGGCCGTCATCGGCAGGGACAGCGCCGGCAACTGGCAAGCAGAAGCAAACGCCAAGATCATCGGCTGGATGGCGGATCTGACTGTTCCGGCATTAAGCGTCTCCACCCTTCCTGACGGCTCATTCACCAGCAAGGCGGAGCTGAACATTACGGGGAGCGTCACCGACGCCAATCTCGTGAGGAGTCTTGTCCTCAACTTCACAGCCGACGGCGTTGTCGGCTCAGACAATTTAACGGTCGATGCGAATGACGCGTTCAATTATCTATTGACCTTGTCTGCCGGTGTGAACGTCATAACCATCACCGCCACCGACATGGCAGGGAACCAAATGATTGATACGAGGACGATAACCTATGATTCGAGTGGGCCCCAAATCACCATTTCCGCTCCGGCGGACAACATCAAGACCGGCAAGCCGACCGTCGACGTCAAGGTCGGCACGGATGAGCCCGCCATCGTCGAGATCGTCGTTTACGACGGGTCGCAAACGGAACTCTCCAGAAAGTCTTCATCGGTACCGGACAAGAGCTTTGCCGCAACCTTGGATCTCGTTTACAACATCAACACTCTTGTGGTGACGGCCACGGACGCAACCGGGAACAAAAGTTCGGACAAGAGGACCGTGATTTACGACAACCAGAAACCGACACTTGCCATAACCGACCCGGCCCAGGACATCAGGACCGACCTGAGTATCATGACCTTAAAGGGTGTCGTCTCCGATACCTTGGGTGCCGTTACCGTGACCGTAGCCCAATTAACCCAAGACGGGAACGCTGAAGTTCTCAACCCGCCTCCCACGCTTACCGACAGCGAAACCGGGCAGACCTTCGAACAATCGATAACCTTTACGGGAAACAGGGTCTATCGCTTCGTCGTAACGGCAACGGACGAAGTGGGGAACGAAACCAGCGTCCAGCGAAATATCGTTTATGCCAAGCCGTCCAGAGGCGATTTAAACGGTGACCGCAATGTGGATATTCTGGATGCTTTGACAGCGCTGCAGATTTCAACGGGTTTAGTGGCACAAACAGATATCGCCCTGATTAATGGTGACGTCGCCCCGTTGGTAAACGGCAAATCCGTTCCCGACGGGAGGATAGATGTGGGCGATGCGGTGATAATCCTGAAAGTGGTGGTAAATCTGATCACTTTGTAGAGCCTAACCCCGATGAACGGGATAAGTCCCTTCACGAAAAATTCTTCGCAAAAAACATGCAAATAATTTTTCTAAGTGACTAACGGAAAATGCAGAGGGTGGAGCGAAATGAAAAAACGTATACTGTTCAGGCTGATTTTGTCCCTGTGGGTAATGAGCGTTTTTGGCTGCGGATTCGGCGGTTTCAGCGACAGCAGCAACAGCGGAACGTCGTCCGGCGATTCGGATTCCGCTAACGACACAAAAGTAAGCGGGGTGGTTTCCAAGGGCCTATTCAAAAACGGGACCGTGCGTTTCTATGCAGTCAACTTTGACGGCAGCGAAACATTGTTGAAGACGACATCTATCGGGGCATTCGGAAATTATTCGGCAAGGCTCAGCTCGCAGAAAACGATCACAAGCGGCTCCTACAACGGGGTGGTGCTGATAAAGGCAACCGGTTCCTATATCGATGAGGCAACCGGTGCCGAATTGACCATCGATGACAGCCATCCGCTGCGGGCGATCATCGCAAATCCGTCGGGAACGTTGAATGCATCGGTGACGGCTCTTACGGAACTTGCAACGAGGAAGGCGCTCGCGGTTCAGCGTACGGGCAATCAGCTTGCCGCCACAGATGTAACCAATGCAAATGCCCTGGTTTCTGAAATGTTCAAGGTTGACATCATTGCCACTAAACCGGTGGAACCCGACCTTTCTGATTACGGGTTCGGCAGAGCGTCAACTACCCAGGCGCAGAAAGACTATACCCTGGCGCTGGCGGCCATCTCTCAGATGGCCAGGAACAATGCCGGAACTTTGGCCAGCACATTGAACGTCCTTGCCGACGATATTGCAGACGGGGCTATTACTGCCGAAAACGCCACCACTCTCCAGACGGCCTTGATAACTTTTTTGGCCTCGGATAGAAACGTTACCGGCGTCAAGAGCATCAACTCGACAAATCTTGCCAACGCGGGCGGTAGCTTAAAAATCGTCAGGCTCGGGACTGCCGAGAAATTGGGCGCCGGCAATATTATCGGCGGGGTTACGGTAACGTTGAAACTGCCGCCGGGGGTGACGCTAAGAGCTGACTTGTCCGCCCCTGAAATAGCAGAAAAAGAACCACTTAGCGGGGTTGTGAAAGGGTCGGGAGTTATCGCGGCAGGGGTATACGTAAAAGCGAGCTACATCGCGTCATCCGGGGCGCTTCCTGGCATGGTGACCCTCTCTCTGGCGGGCGCCCACGGGTTTGCGGTGGGTGAGTTTGCAACAATAATGTGTGATGTTCCGGCAGGGATGTCTCTTAATTCGACCAATTTCAGCATCTACAAAAACCTTAACGATCCCAACGATCCTAAAAACTTCAAGGCGGTTGACGGAAACGGAGCGGCCTTCCCGGCGGATATCATTACTGTCGAGGTATTGCCGGATTGACGCAGCACTGTCCGGTTAGGAAATTGCATCTTAGCGTCCGGGTTTGAAACTACTGCCTTTCACCCTCCCCCAGCCCCTCCCATCGAAGGGAGGGGGGCCTAAAATCCCCTCTCCCCTGGTGGACCCAAATTGCGGGCCTAAAGGAGAGGGCCAGGGTGAGGGGGAAATGTGCAGATTGCAAGAATCTAACTGAACACTGCTGGGATTGACATGAATTTTAAACCTGAAAAAAGCAGTTATTGTTTCGGTGGTTAAATATAGGTTATTTGTTGCCCATCGTAGACAATGTGATCCTCTGGAAAATGCCCTGGCCCGCCGAGTTGCCGGTATTTACAGCCCCTCTGTCAGATTCGTCCCATAGTTTTATCCTTGACGCCGCCGTTTCCAGCTTCCCGGAAAAAACCGCTCCCCATGGAAATGGTGTTTCAAGCCCATGGCCGACTATCTTTCCCAACTCATCGTCCCTGACTTTTACCTCCGACATGAGGGGGTCGCGCCAGGGCTGTTCCTCATCTTCAGATGTGGACTGGCTCAACCACCCTCTTGTCGAAGTTACAACCGGTTCCTCTGCTTTTCCCCACGCAGGGATCAGGCATACGAGGAGCCAGACTATGGCGGTGACTTTTTTCATCTTCCCAATGGCTCCTTTATTGGTAAATGATGTTGAGCGAAAACGGTAAACGAAAGCAAATACTGTCATCTAACGATCAAATATGATGAGACATGATTGGATGCTATTAATCTAATAGCAAAGTGCGTACCAACTTGCAACTATCTGATTTTGCACGGTTTGTCTGGGGGGGTTCTCAACACATGTAAAGAATGCGTACAGGTGAAAAAAGTTTCCGCGGCGACTTTATCCGGAGAAATGCGATATAAATCAGTGGGTTATGCGTCTGGTGAAGGGGGGAGACGTGCTGTAAAAAAAATATTACAATTGATCTGTTGAGTTACAGATGAGTACAGAGAATTCAATTGTCTCATATGGATGCGGCCTTTCGCAAGAGCCTCAGCTTTTCTGCAAATTGCTCATGATTTCATCCACTTCATCGGCCCCTTTTTCGTAAAGCTTTTCCTCGTCGGGGGCAAGGTGGTAGAGGAGTTTCAGAAACTCTCCGGCATGGACCCGCTCTTCGTCGGCAACATCCTTCAGCACTGCCCGGGCGAACGGGTTGTCAACCGATTCGGCAAGCTGCATGTACATCTGCACTGCTTCGTACTCTGCCGCTACAAGAAAACGAACGGCGCGTATCAGTTCTTCGTGGGTCAATTTGCGATCATTGGCGAGGCCGGAAAATGGTGATCCGAAGTCAGGCATGATATGATCCTCCTATGACGGGTATTGGTAAGAGAAGTATAGTCAAGGCGGATGAAACATCAAGCAGATGCAGCAACATTTTGTCGTTGTCGGACATAACGATAATCCGCGATGGGGTTGAATTTTTCTCAATTTGTCATTCAGGTTGCCGTCCTTGACATGCCATCTCATTTTCTGTATAAAAATCAGGTTGCTTTATCAAGGCAAAAAGGGGCGCATGATGTTCATCCTTGCCAATTTTCTCAATGCAGTAGCCTATGTTCTGGAATTCGTCCTCAATATCTACATGTACATCATAATTGCCCGGGCAATACTCTCCTGGGTCAATCCCGATCCATACAATCCGATTGTCAACTTTCTCTACCGGGCAACCGATCCTGTTCTTTATCGGGTCCGGCGCATGCTTCCCGATATGGGCGGGTTGGATCTTTCGCCGCTGATCGTACTTCTGATCATTTTTTTCCTGCAGAAATTCCTCGTCAACTCGATTTTTGAACTGGTGAGCAGAATGAAATTCGGTTTGGGAGTCATGCCGTGAAAATTACACCACTCGATATCCAGCAGCAGCAGTTCAAGGGTAAAATGATAGGCGGCTTGGATTCGGAGGATGTGGATGCCTTCCTCCAGGTGGTGGCCCAGGAAATGGAAACGCTGATCCGTGAAAATACCGAACTCAAGGAGCAGCAAAGCCGGAACGCGGCAGCCATCGCCGCCATGGAAGGGCAGGAGTCAAAGTTGCGCGACGCAGTGCTGGCTGCACAGCAAATTTCCGAAGATATGAAGGCCAATGCCCGGAAAGAGGCGACCCTGCTGATTTCGGAAGCTGAATTAAAGGGCGAAAGAATCCTTGCCGATGCCGAAAAAAAGCTGGTCGAGTTGAATAACCAGATACAGGAGTTGCGCAGGGAGAAGCTCCAGTTTGAAACCGCGTTGAAATCCCTTCTGGATACCCACTATAAAATGCTTTCCCTAAATGAAGAATGAGAGCGATACAGGCGGCCTGAAGATAACCGAGACCGCCGACGGTGTTATTTTCACGGTTCATGTCCAGCCGCGTGCCTCGCGCAACGAAATTTGCGGCGTTCAGGGAGATGAGCTGAAGCTGCGCCTGACAGCGCCACCGGTGGAAGACGCCGCCAACAAGCTCTGTGTCGAGCTCCTGGCCAAGGCGCTGAAGGTTGCCAAGTCGCGGGTAACCATAACAGCCGGCGCCAAATCAAGGCACAAGACCGTCAAGGTGGAAGGCATCACCACGGAGCCGGTGTTATCACTGCTCAAATGACATGTGAGGAGATTTGCAGATGAAAGCCAAGGATATAAGGGATCATCTACCGCTCGCGATTGCTCTTCGCCATGACTAAAAGTCTGACGTCTTAGCGAATCGGTCTTGACAAAATGGCTGTCGAATACATATATTAATTAGAAGAAGAACGTATAAACAGGAGGTTGATTAAAAATGCCACTCTACGAATACCAATGCAACAGTTGCGGCGATCAGTTTGAATTGCGCCAGAAATTTTCCGATGCCCCGGCCAGCGAATGCCCGAAATGCGGCGGGGAGGTAACGAAACTCATATCCCAGGCCGGGTTCTCCCTCAAAGGCGGGGGATGGTATAACGACGGTTACGGCAGCAAAAAGAGTTCCGATGCGCCGGCCTGCCCTTCGGGCGGCAGTTGCGCCGGATGCCCTTCGGCCTCGGCGTAGAACGACTCAAAGAATCCTCCTTTCGGGGGATTTTTTTTTGCCCGTAATCTGCCGGAAATCGCTTTACAAATCCCGTCGCGTTACTTTATTATCTCTAGGAGCCTGTCGGACTTAGGAATGAATCTACTGCGAGAATGGCAAATCGGTCCATATTCCCGTAAATTTTCGACGAATAGGTCCACTATTAGCTCTCAAATTTCCGGAAATCTGTCCTCGATTTTCCATCCTCTCGCTACGATTCCCTAAGTCCGACAGACTCCTAGTTTGAAAATGTTAAAAGGAGTTTATATTTATGGCTAAAATTATTGACGGCAAGGCGATTGCGGCGAAGATCCGCGGAGAGATAACGGCCGAGGTGGCGAAACTGGCGAGCAAGGGGGTAACGCCGGGACTGGCGGTTGTTCTGGTGGGTGAAGACCCGGCCAGCAAGGTCTATGTGAGCATGAAGGAGAAGGCATGCAAGGATGTGGGTATCTTCTCCGATGAATACAAGCTCCCGGTTGATACAAGCGAAGCAGATCTGCTGCTCCTGATCCACAAACTCAATAGCGACCCGAAGATTCACGGCATCCTCATCCAGCTCCCCCTGCCGAAGCAGATCGATACCGAGAAGGTTCTCGAAGCGATCTCGCCGGAAAAGGATGCGGACGGCTTCCACCCTTACAATGTGGGGCGCCTGGTCATCGGCAAGCCGCTCTTCCAGCCCTGCACCCCTTACGGCGTCATGGTCATGCTCAAAGAAGCCGGCGTGGAACTGGCCGGCAAAGAGGTGGTGGTCGTCGGCCGCTCCAACATCGTCGGCAAGCCTGTCGCCTTCATGTGTCTCCAGCAGAACGCGACCGTGACCCTTTGCCACTCAAAGACCCGGGACCTGGCCGCCAAGGTGGGCATGGCCGATGTGGTCATTGCCGCAGTCGGCCAGCCGGAGATGATCAAGGGGGCGTGGATCAAGGAAGGGGCCGTGGTCATCGACGTCGGTGTCAACCGGGTCGGCGAGAAGAAGCTGGTGGGGGATGTGGAATTCGATGCCGCCGCAGAGCGCGCCTCGGCCATAACCCCGGTGCCGGGCGGAGTCGGCCCCATGACCATCACCATGCTCCTTTACAACACCCTGGAAGCGGCTAAAAGGCGGTAGATGGTCGGCGGTCGGCAGTCGGTGGTTTGTCTTCCATCGACCATCGACCATCGACCGCCGACCGGTTTTCAATATCTGCAACCATCGAAAAGGGCGGTAGCTGGTCGATGGTCGGCAGTCGGTGGTTTGTCTGCCATCGACCGCCGACCGCCGACCGGTTTTTCAATATCTGCAACCATCGAAAAGGGCGGTAGCTGGTCGGTAGTCGGCAGTCGGTGGTTTGTTTGCCATCGACCATCGACTGCCGACCGCCGACCGATTTAAACCATGATCGTCAGCAAGCAAAAACCCATAGATGAAATCCTTGCCGCACTGGCCGGGGACGGGAAAATCTTTCTCATCGGCTGTGCAAAATGTGCCACGGTCTGCAAGGCGGGCGGCGAGGAAGAGGTCTGGCAGATGCAGGAAGTCCTGACCTCCGCCGGCAAAGAAGTGACCGGCTCGGTGGTTATCGACGAGGCCTGCCACATGCTCCGCTCCGGCCGCGACCTGCGCGCCAAAAAGGAAATGGTCGAAGAGGCCGATGCGCTCCTGGTGCTGGCCTGTGGCGCGGGGATCCAGTCGATCTCCGCCGGGACGCCGAAAAAGACCGTTGCCGGCCTTGACACCCTCTTTCTCGGCAATATCCGCCGGTTCGGCCAGTTCGAGCAGAAATGTTCCCTCTGCGGCGAATGCATTCTGACCGAGACCGGCTGTATCTGTCCGGTGACGGTATGTCCCAAGGGTCTCCTCAATGGCCCGTGCGGGGGGATGGACTCTGGTCACTGCGAGACCGACCCGGAAAAGGAGTGCGTCTGGTTTCAGATTTATGAACGCCTTCAGGCCCAGGGAACCGTGGAAAAACTGAAGAAAACGGTGCCGCAGAAAGACTTTTCGAAGATGCTC
Organism: Geotalea uraniireducens Rf4; assembly: GCF_000016745.1. Lineage (GTDB taxonomy): Bacteria > Desulfobacterota > Desulfuromonadia > Geobacterales > Geobacteraceae > Geotalea > Geotalea uraniireducens. The sequence continues at coordinate 1,381,513 of NC_009483.1, forward strand.
AAGCCGGGTAAATTGGGGATCGGAAAATAACGGATACTATGACTTCCACATTGCAATCAAAACTCGCATCCGGCCGCTTCGTCCTGACAGCCGAGGTCTGCCCCCCCAAGGGGAGCGACTGCGCGGATTTTCTGGAAAAATCCCGGAAACTATCCGGTTTGGTGGACGCCATCAATGTCACCGACAACCAGGGCGCGACCATGCGCATCTCCCCCCTTGCGGCCGCTGCACTGCTGGTACGGGAAGGGATAGAGCCGATCTTCCAGATCACCTGCCGCGACAGAAACCGCCTGGCCCTGCAAAGCGACCTCCTCGGCGCTGCTGCCCTGGGTATAGAGAATGTACTGGCCCTTACCGGCGATCACATCTCATTTGGCGATCACTGTGCCGGCAAACCGGTCTTCGACCTGGATTCTGTTCAGCTGCTGCAAGCCATCAAAGGGCTGGGGGCGGGGCAGGATCTGGCCGGGAAGTCGGTCACCGGAGCACCGGCGTTCTTTGTCGGGGCGGCTGCCGCACCCGAAGCGGAACCATTTCCCCTGACTTTCTACAAGCTGGAAAAAAAAGTGGCGGCAGGGGCGCAATTTTTCCAGACCCAGGCAATCTTCGACCCGGAACGGCTGCGCCTTTTCTCTGAGGCGGTCAGACCGCTCAAGGTCAAAGTGATAGCGGGGATACTCCTCCTCAAGTCAGCCGGGATGGCGCGTTTCGTCACCAACAACATTCCTGGCCTGAAGGTACCGGCCCCCTTGATAGAAGAGCTGGAAGCGGCTGCCGATCCGCTGGCTGCCGGGGTAGCCATTGCCGGACGGCTCGCGGCTGCCTGCAAACCATATTGCGACGGCCTCCATTTCATGGCCATGGGGAGGGAAGACCTGATCCCGGAAATATTAAAGGCAGTCGGTGGTCGGTGGTCGGCAGTCGGCAGTTAAATTAAAGGCAGTCGGTGGTCGGCAGTCGGCAGTTAAGTCTATTGGATTTTACTGCCGACCGCCGACCGCCGACCGCCGTCCGCCGACCGCCGACCGCCGACCGCCGACCGAATTTAAAAAAGGAGTTCATATATGCAGGTAAAAAAAGCGATATTCCCCGTTGCCGGACTTGGTACACGGTTTCTTCCCGCCACCAAATCTACTCCCAAAGAGATGCTTCCCCTCATCGACAAGCCCCTGGTGCAGTACGTTGTTGAAGAGGCGGTGGCTTCCGGCATCGAGCAGATTCTGTTCGTGACCGGCCGAAGCAAGCGGGCCATTGAAGATCATTTCGACATTTCCTTCGAGCTTGAATCGCTCCTCTACGATAAGGGGAAGGATGCGGAACTTTCCCAGATCCGTGAAATTGCCGATATGATCAATATCTTCTACGTGCGGCAGAAACAGGCTCTCGGCCTCGGTCACGCCATTCTCTGCGCCAAGGAGTTTGTCGGCAACGAGCCGTTTGCCGTCCTGCTCGGCGATGACATCATCGACGCGGAGAAACCTTGCCTCGGCCAGCTGCTGGAGGTTTACCGGAAGTATCGCGGGCCGGTCCTCGCCCTGGAGCAGGTTCCCATGGAGAACATCTCTTCCTATGGCTGCGTCAAGGCCAATACCATCTCCGAGCGGGTTTTTGAAGTGGTGGACATGGTGGAAAAACCGAAGAGGGAAGAGGCACCGTCGGACCTGGCCATCATCGGCCGTTACATCCTCACCCCCGATATTTTCCCGATCCTGGAGCGACAGGAGCCGGGGAAGGGGGGGGAAATCCAGCTTACCGACGCCATTAAAAAACTGGCAAATGATGAGGCCATCTACGGCTGCCGCTTTGAAGGCATCCGTCACGACTGCGGCGACAAGCTGGGCTTTCTCAAGGCCACGGTGGATATGGCTCTGAAGCGGGAAGAGTTCAACGGCGAGTTCGAAGCGTTCCTGCGGCAAAGGCTAGGAGTCTGTCGGACTCAGGAGTGAATTACGATCCCCTAAGTCCGACAGGCTCCTGCTGCTGAGGCAGCGGCTAATGGAGGGTTCCGCTGATCCCTCCCCTGGTTATCCCGTACTGGAAGAAGGCGATCAGGTTGAAGGTGTCCTTGGTGTACCCCTTGGGGAATGAGCCGATCCGCCCTATCTGGTGCAAGGTGCGCAAGACTTCATCATCAAGGATTTTGCTCCCGGAACTCTGCAGGATTTCCACATTTACAATCTCGCCTTTTCTGTTAAAGGTTATCTTTACCGGCGTTACTCCCTGGATTCCCATCCGGGCGGCTTCCGGCGGATAGCGCCAGACCCCGTACACTGCGGTCTCGAAGCGGCGCAGAAACGAGCCGAAGAGGATGTCGTCGGAATTGAGAAACTTCGTTTCCCCTTCCTCCACCTCAGACCCGTATTTTTTGCGGTAACTCTCCTCAAGCTTGGCCATTTTCCCAGGACTTGGAAAAAGCTTTGAGATGTCCGGGACTTTCCGCTCCTTGGGCTTGAACAGGCTTTCCCCTGGCGGGGCTTCTTTCTGTGGTGCTTCTCCCCTCTCCACAGGTTGCTGCGGCATCCTTCTTTCTCCGATCTGCGGTTGTCGCGGCATGATGTGGGCAGGGGGGGGGGCGATTTTCTCCACTTCCCGCTCACCTTTCGGCGCCATCTCCTTTGCCACCCGTTCCCTTTTCTCCGCGAGCCGCTTTGCCTCTTTTTCTTCCTTGGGCGGGGCGGCTTTTTGCTCGGGCAGATCCCGCAACTCGACCATGTACGGTTCCTGCTTGATCGTCTTTTTTTCCTGGGGGAGAAATATGAAAAGGGCGAATACCGCCACATGGAGAAGGACGGAAAACACCAGTAGGTAGAGAAAAGCTTTTTCGATGTATTTGTCGGACATTAATCTCTGTTGGACAACTTTTGGAGTTTTTCAGCCGGAGGTTTGGATAGAAACATTGTAAGCCGGTAGACCTTAAAATGCAAACCGGATCAAAACCTGGGGAAGAATGTCTGATAGAGGAGGGCTGCGCCAAAAAGCAGAAAGAGGCAGCCTGCTGCCCTATGGATATACGACAGCGGGACATGGCGGGTAAGCTGCCGGCCGATGAAGATGCCTATCAGCGAAACCGTCCAGAGGGCCAGGGTCGAACCGGTGAATACGGCAAAGGGCGACTCGTGCTGCGCAGCCAGGCTGGTGGTGACCAACTGTGTCTTGTCGCCCAGTTCCGCCAAGAGGATCATGGTAAATGATTTTGCGATCGGTCCCCTTGCGCTAAAGCGCTTTTCCTCGGCCTCTTCCTCGTCATCATCATTGCCTGCGGCGCGCAGGGTGGTAACGCCGAAGAAGAGAAACAGCGCAGCGGAGACGATCTTGATCCAGAAAATGGGGAGAAAGGCGAACAGCACCTTGCCGACCAGCACGGCTCCCACGTTTAACAAGGCGAAGGCGGCGGCGATGCCGATAAAGATCTTTTTCCATGGATATCTGGTGGCGAGCGCCATGGCGGTCAGCTGGGTCTTGTCACCCAGTTCCGCCAGAAAGATGATGCCGAAGGTGCTGAAGAATACAGTTGAATTCATTAAAGCTCCTGATATGTTTGCGGATGGTAAAAGATTGCCCGAAAAATTGCAAGAGGGGATTTGTCTGCGTCTTTTTGCGGCAGCCGCAGCTTTTGCACAAATTAGCGGGCAAAAGTGCACGGGTGTGATTAAATATTGTGCAAATGCTGACCGATAAAGCGAATGTTTTTGTCTGTGGAAATAAAAAGTCCGTCATTTCAGCTTGTTAGCAGTTGGCATGGTCAATGCTAAAGTAAAGCCATACATCATAGCGATGATCTGAATACGCTGCGGTATTCGACTATTATATGTCACAGGCAAAGGCGCCACCATAATTCAATGGGGCGCCTTTTTTGTTGCCCCGAAAATTCACTTGCGGTCCACAGATTAGTGGACGAAAGGAGCAGAACATGAGACAGATCGCGATTTACGGCAAAGGTGGCATCGGCAAGTCAACCACAACCCAGAACACGGTGGCGGGGCTCGCGTACCTCGGCAAGAAGGTGATGATCGTCGGCTGCGACCCCAAGGCGGACTCAACCCGGCTGATCCTCCACGCCAAGGCACAGAATACGGTTATGGACCTGGTGCGGGAACTGGGCACTGTTGAGGATCTTGAACTGGAAGATGTTATGAAGATCGGCTACGGCGACGTCAAGTGCGTCGAGTCCGGTGGTCCCGAGCCGGGTGTCGGCTGCGCCGGCCGCGGCGTTATCACCGCCATCAACTTCCTTGAAGAGAATGGCGCCTATACCCCTGACCTTGATTTCGTCTTCTATGACGTTCTCGGCGACGTTGTCTGCGGCGGGTTCGCCATGCCGATCCGTGAAGGGAAGGCAGAAGAGATCTACATAGTTTGTTCCGGCGAGATGATGGCCATGTACGCTGCCAACAACATCGCCAAAGGTATCCTCAAGTATGCCTCTTCCGGCAAGGTGCGTCTGGCCGGCCTTATCTGCAACGCCAGGAAGACCGACAAAGAGTTTGAACTGGTCGATGCCCTCGCCAAAAAGCTCAGCACCCAGATGATCCATTTCGTTCCCCGTGACAATCAGGTTCAGCGGGCGGAGATGCGCCGGATGACCGTTATCGAATACTCCCCGGAGCATCCGCAGGCGCAGGAGTACCGGACCCTGGCGGAGAAGATTCTCAATAACAAGATGCTGGTGGTGCCCACTCCGCTGGAGATGGAGGAGCTGGAAGACCTGCTCATGGAGTACGGCATCATGGAGGCTGAGGACGAGAGCGTTGTCGGCGTAGTTGAAGCTGCAACAAAATAATCTGGTGATTTAGGGGCGCGGTTGCTGCGTCTAGGGCGGGGTAACCTTGCCCTTACGGATGGACCAATATTACAGAGGAGTTTCTTATGTCCAATGCGATAAAGAAAATAGAAGGAATTACCAAAGAATCTACCCAGGAGATGATTGATAAGGCTCTTGAGGTATATCCCGAGAAGGCTAAGAAGAAAAGGGTTCCCCACCTGGCCCCCAACGACGGCGTGAGCGCCTGCGTGAAATCCAACCGGAAAACCGTACCCGGCGTCATGAGCGCCCGCGGCTGCGCCTATGCAGGCGCCAAAGGGGTGGTCTGGGGACCGATCCGCGACATGGTCCACGTTTCCCACGGTCCGGTCGGCTGCGGCTGGTATTCATGGGGCACCCGGCGCAACCTGATGACCGGCATCAACGGGGTCAACCAGTTCGCCATGCAGTTCACCTCCGACTTCCAGGAAAAAGACATCGTCTACGGCGGCGACAAGAAGCTGAAGACCCTGCTTCAGGAGGCCCACGAGCTTTTCCCCCTGGCAAAAGGGATTTCGGTCCTTTCCGAATGCCCGGTCGGCCTGATTGGCGACGACATAAACTCGGTGGCCAAGCAGTCCTCCAAGGAGCTGGATATCCCCATCATCCCCTGTAACTGCGAAGGTTTCCGCGGCGTTTCCCAGTCGCTGGGTCACCACATCTCCAACGACACGATCCGCGACCACATCATCGGCACGCGGGAATTCGCAGAACCCGAGACACCCTATGACATCGCCCTCATCGGCGACTATAACATCGGCGGCGACGTCTGGTCGGTCAAGCCGCTTCTCGAAGAGATCGGCCTCAACGTCAAGGCAGTCTGGACCGGCGACGGCGAGCTGGAAAAAATCGCCGCCACCCACAAGGTAAAACTGAACATCATCCACTGCTACCGCTCCATGAACTACATGTGCCGGGTGATGGAAGAGAAGTACGGCATCCCCTGGCTGGAGTTCAACTTTTTCGGCCCGACCAAGATCAGGGAGAGCCTGCGCGCCATTGCCGAGCGTTTCGACGACAAGATCAAGGAAAACGTGGAGCGGGTGATCGCCAAGTACGACCCGATCATGCAGGCGGTGATCGACGAATACCGTCCCCGTCTGGAAGGGAAGAAGGTCATGCTCTACGTCGGCGGTCTTCGTCCCCGTCATACGGTCAATGCCTACGCTGACCTGGGGATGGTGGTTGTCGGTTCCGGCTACGAATTCGCCCACGGCGACGACTACGAGCGTACCTCGCCGGAAATGCCTGAAGCGACGGTCATCTACGACGACGCATCCGAACACGAACTGGAGGAGTTTGTCAACACCCTTCGCCCCGACCTGGTGGGGAGCGGTATCAAGGAAAAATACCTGTTCCAGAAGATGGGCGTTCCCTTCCGTCAGATGCACAGCTGGGATTACTCCGGCCCGTACCACGCCTACAACGGCTTCCCGATCTTTGCCCGGGACGTTGATATGGCGGTGAACAGTCCGACTTGGAAACTGGTCAAGTCGCCGTTCTGACGGTTTGCTCCCCCCTTTGAGAAAGGGGGGTGGGGGGGATTTGATTTGAGACGCTAAATCCCCCTAAATCCCCCTTTCTTAAAGGGGGACTTTAATCACCGGCGGTTTGACAGATTAGTCACCTGCCGAAAGGAGAATTGATATGACTGCAGAAGCTGCTGTGAAATATGTAACCGAAATACCCGAAGAAGAAGTAAAACGGGTAGCGGAATGGATCAATACCGAGGAGTACAAGGAGAAGAACTTCGCCCGCCAGGCGCTGGTGATCAACCCGCCCCATGCCTGCCAGCCGCTGGGGGCCGAACTGGCAGCCCACGGCTTCGAGGGGACACTTCCCTTCGTCCACGGTTCCCAGGGGTGCGCTTCCTACTACCGCTCAACCCTCAACCGCCACTTCCGCGAGCCGGCGCCGGCGGTGTCCGATTCCATGACCGAGGACGGCGCGGTGTTCGGTGGCCAGAACAACCTCCACGAGGCACTGGAAAACGCCTACACCATATACAAGCCGAAGATGATGGCGATCTTCACCTCCTGCATGCCGGAGATCATCGGCGACGACCTGACCGCCTTCATCAAGAACGCCAGGAACAAGGAGTGCGTGCCGCAGGATTTCCCGCTTCCCTACGCCAACACCCCGAGCTTCAACGGCTCCCATATCCACGGCTACGATGCGATGCTTCTTTCCATCCTCCAGACCCTCACCGAAGGGAAACAGGTGGAAGGCCGCTGCACAGGCAAGCTTAACCTGATTCCAGGTTTTGATGCCAACACCGGCAACTACCGGGAGTACAAGCGGATTCTGAAGGAATTCGGCATTCCCTACACCATGCTGGCCGATATTTCCGAAACCTTCGATTCGCCCTTGGACGGCACCTACCGCACCTACCCCGGCGGAACCAAGCTCGACGACGCGGCGGATTCCATCAACGGCAAGGCGACCTTGACCCTCGGCCCCTACGCCACTGCCAAGACCTTTACCTGGATCAAGGACAATTTCTCCGGCAAGCACGTCTCCATGCCGACCCCGTTCGGCGTCGAGAAGACCGATGCCCTGCTGCTGAAACTTTCCGAGCTGTTCGGCAAGCCGGTTCCCGAGTCATTGAAGGCTGAGCGTGGCCGGGCTGTGGATGCCATAACCGATGCCCACCAGTACATCCACGGCAAGAAATTTGCCCTCTACGGCGACCCCGATTACCTGATGGGTTACGTGTCCTTTCTCCTGGAAGTGGGGGCCAAGCCGTACCACATCCTCTGCAGCAAAGGGACCAAGAAGGTGGAGAAAGAGCTGCAGGCGCTCCTCGACTCTTCCCAGGACGGCAAGGATGGCAAGATTTACATCAACAAGGACCTTTGGCACATGCGGAGCCTCCTAATGACAGATCCGGTCGATGCCATCATCGGCGACACCCACGGCAAATTCGCTGCCCGTGACGCCAACATCCCGCTCTTCCGTTTCGGCTTCCCGAACTTTGACCGGGTCAACCTGCACCGCTACCCGCTGATCGGCTATCAGGGTGTGATCAACATGATGACGACGATCTGTAACAAGTTCATCGAAATCAGGGATGAGACGTGTGAAGAACGGCACTTCGAGATGATGCGGTAGAAGCGGTAAGTTGGGGAGGGTGAGAAGTTGAAAACTCTTCGCTTATGAGGAAAATAGATTAAAAGGGGCACTCCGAAAACAGGAGTGCCCCTTTTTTTATTTATCATGCTGTTAGTTACAGTAATGCTGTTTTTACAAATTACTTTGCTTGACAAGAATTAATCGATGGGTGCATATGATTTGCTAACGACATAATTATGGCTGGTGGCTAATGAATCACGTTGGGAAAAATTGCTTCTGTTCAGGCCGGTTATTCGTTCCGTTCGCGACTTGAGTCGATGAATGAGGGTGCAGTTGCCGTAATCCGGATGAAAGACCTGACAAGCGCAAACCCTCAACATTTCTGAAACATTTATAACCAGCATCAGCGTTGTCCGGTTTGGTTTGTGCATCAAGGTTGTTAAGCCCCATTAGGGGCGTTCGAATGTAGCCGGGGGATTCATCCCCCGGCCTGGAGTTTGGACATTTACGTATGTTACTTTATTAAAAACTTGACATACATACCCTGTATTTATTAAGATGGCGCCTCTGTACAAATTCTCGAATGGAGGATGCCATTATGGAAAAAGAGGAAATCCGCGACATCATTTTAGACACAATGGTAGTTTCCTTGGAAGCGCAATTGCGGGCCTTGAAGAAACTTCGGGGTGCTGCCGAGGAAGTGGAGCCCCGCAGCAAAGGTATGTCGCAGATTGACATGGTGCTTAACATACTTAATGCAGTCGGAAAGCCACTACACATTTCGCAAATCATTGAAGATGTTGAAAAGACTTTTGGAGTAAAGCTGGAGAGGGAGTCTCTCGTCTCTGCTCTTTCAAAAAAGGTGATGAAGGAGGACCGTTTCATTCGTACCGGCAAAAACACCTTTGCCTTGAAAGGCAGGTGAGGAATATGCTGAGCGAACAGATGACATCTCTCTTGCAGGATGCCTGTGCTGGGGCTTTTGTTCAACAGCGAACCCAAATCCGCGCTATGGAGCTTTCTCTTGGAACTTTGTGCGCATTGGGGCGACGGACCCTCTCCCGTTCCATTTGTGCCGTTGGAAGACAGCATCAGGACTGGAGTGCTGATTACAAGGTGTTTTCCCGTAGCCAGTGGGAGGCCGACCAGTTGTTCTCTCCGGTCTTGAAAGAGTATTGTACGCGGTACCCTGCGGATCAGCCTGTTTGTGTGGCGTTTGACGATACCAAGCTGGCCAAGAGCGGGCGAAAGATCAAGTCGGCCTTTTGGCAAAGGGATCCGCTGTCTCCGCCGTTCCATGTCAACTTCCTGTATGGCTTGAGATTTATGCACGCATCCCTGATCTTCCCTCACTACCGGGATGGCGATTTCTCCGCTCGCGGATATCCTGTCCGCTTCGTGGAATGCCCAGCGATCAAGAAGCCGGGGAAAAAGGCAACTGATGAAGAGAGGGCGCAATACAAGAAGGCGGTGAAGACTCATAATCTCTCGCAGCAGGGACTTGAAATGATCAAGGGGTTGAGAGTCGATCTTGACCGTCTGGGGGAAACAAAGAGGAGAATGGTGGTCGCAGTTGATGGCAGTCTCTGTAATCGCACCATCCTCTCCAAACCGCTGGATCGTGTTGAGGTTGTCGGTCGTTGCAGGAAAGATGCGCGGTTGTGTTTTCCTGCTCCGGCAGGAGGAAGGCGCAAATACAGCGAAGAGCGATTTTCTCCTGAAGGGGTCAGGCAAGATGAGACGATCCCCTGGCAAACCTGCAGGATTAATTTTGGCGGAGCATGGCGGGATATTCGGTACAAAGAAGTCAATAATGTTCTGTGGCAAAGAGGTGCGAAACTCCGCTCTCTTCGGCTGCTGGTGGTTGCACCGCAACCGTACAGGACATCGCCAAATGCTAAAAGGAATTATCGTGACCCGGCCTATCTCTTGAGCACTGACATACAAAGTGACTCTCAGATGTTGCTGCAAAGTTACTTTGATCGTTGGCAGATAGAGGTCAATCATCGTGAGCAAAAGGATACCATTGGTGTCGGAAACGCTCAGGTCTGGTCTGACAAGTCTGTCCCACGACAACCGGCATTCGCCGTTGCCAGCTACAGCCTCTTGCTGCTTGCGGGATTGAAAGAATTTGGACCTGGACGTACTCATGACTTTGTTCCCTTGCCAAAATGGAGAAAAAAAGCAAACAGACCTTCGGCTCTCGACCTGATTACTCTACTCAGAAAGGAGATCAGCGAAGCACCAATTACCGATATTTTGAAACTTAACATCGCGAAAAATATCATGCCCTACGCATATACTTGAAACTATATATGTCCAAACTCCAGGCCGGGGGATTCATCCCCCGGATGAGATGCTATATTTCCCCACGTCACGTACGTGACGTGATGATATTTCGCCTGGATGACCGGGGAATGAATTCCCCGGCTACCAGTATTCTGTCCCTACGGGACGTAAGCAAAAACCAAACCGGACAACGCTGAACCAGCATATCTTCTTGATTTAAAATCTGCGAAATCTGCGGATGATAGAGGTGTTCGTAATGAAAAATAACCTGCCGACAAAAGGCGAATTCCTCGTTTACCAGACCGAAGATGGACGGACGCGTGTCGAATGCCGCTTCGAGAATGAAACCTTATGGCTTTCGCAGGCTTTGCTTGCAGAGCTGTATCAGAAAGATGTTCGCACTATCAACGAACACCTGAAAAACATTTATGAGGAAGGAGAACTGGACCCGCAGGCAACTATCCGGAAATTCCGGATAGTTCAAATTGAAGGTTCCCGTGAGGTTACGCGGGAGATCGAGCACTACTCTCTGGAAGCAATACTTGCCGTCGGGTATCGGGTCCGCAGCAAGCAGGGAACACAATTCCGGCGTTGGGCAACGGAACGCTTAAAGGAATACCTTGTCAAAGGCTTCACCATGGATGACGAGCGGTTGAAAAACCCGCCGGTGGCCGGTTCGGCCGTTCCCGACTATTTCGATGAAATGCTCGAACGCATCCGCGACATCCGTGCCAGCGAGCGCCGCATGTATTTGCGGGTGAAGGAGATTTTCGCCATGGCGGGGGATTACGCCCCCTCCTGGCCGGAGACAACCAAGTTTTTCAGCGTGATCCAGAACAAGCTGCATTATGCCGCCACCGGCATGACCGCCCCGGAGTTGATTCAAAGTCGCGCCGATCATGCCTTGCCCAACATGGGGTTGACCAACTGGAAGGCGGGCGAGGTCCGCAAGACCGATGTGACCATCGCCAAGAACTACCTGAACGAGCAGGAGATCAAAGCGCTGAACCGGATCGTGGTCATGTGGCTGGACTACGCCGAAGATCAGGCGTTGCGGCGCAAGCAGGTGTTCATGAAGGACTGGGAGCAGAAATTGGATGAGTTTCTCAGGTTCAATGACCGGAAGGTGCTTCCCAATGCCGGTTCTGTCAGCAAGAAGAACGCTGAGGCCTTTGCCCGTGATGAGTATGACCAGTTTGCCCAGCAGCGGCGGGAGTACAAGGAAGCTCTTGGCGAGGAAGAGTCCATCAGGAGGCTGGAGGAAGCGGCGAAGCTGGTGGGGCGGGGGCAGAGGAAGGTTGAGGGGGGCTCAATTCATTGAAATCAGAAAAGCACAGTGGCGGGTAAACGTGGGGTAGTCGTGGATGTTGTGGACATCTTTGGACTATGTGGACGTAATGGACTGGGTTGGGAGAGGAGGTGTTTTTCATGGCTGACGGGGAAGGGTTGATTCCGAAGCATGGTGGCTATCGTAACCTGAAGAGCTTTCAGCTTTCCCAGCTTGTCTATGATGTTACGGTGCGGTTCTGTGACCGCTACATTGACCGGTTTAGCCGTACGCGCGACCAGATGGTGCAGGCGGCGCGCAGCGGCGTGCAGAACATTGCCGAAGGGAGCCAGGCGTCCGGCACCTCGAAAAAGACCGAGCTGAAACTGACCAATGTGGCCCGCGCCAGCCTTGAAGAGCTGCGCCTGGATTATGAAGACTTTCTGCGGCAGCGGGGCCTGCCGCTCTGGGATCGGGAAGACCCGCGCCGCAAGGGGCTGGTCGTCCGGCGCTGCACCACCGCCGATGCGGTGGCGCAGTGGGTGGTGGAAGTGCACAAGGAAGGCGGTGGACGACATGGACGGAATGGACGACATGGACATCATGGACTTGATGGACTTGATGGACTTGATGGACTTGATGGACTTGATGGACAGTCCACGGGGTCCACATCGTCCACATCGTCCATATCGTCCACATCGTCCACATCGTCCACCTACCCCGAAATAGCCGCCAATGCCGCCCTTACGCTGATAGCGGTCGCTTGCAGCCTGCTCGACCGCCAGTTAACCGCCCAGGCAGCAGCTTTTGAAAAAGAGGGTGGTTTCACTGAACGGCTCTACCGCACCCGTACCCAGTCCAGGAGAAAATCATGAACGGCTCCCGATGGAAAAAGGCCGCGTCTCCGGTGGAGACGCGGCCTTTTTTTGTCGGCACTGTTGCATGGATCGCACAACGACAAATACACCCGACGACCAGCGTTCACGATCGTCGTTCCACCTTCTGCACAACGGGAATCAACAAGAGCATCATCCCGAACAGCGCCGCAACCAGCAGCCACATGTCGTTATACGCCATGACGAGCGATTCCCGCCGGACCAGCATGGCAAGCAGTTTCACCCCTCCTTGCCGGGCCTGCTCCAGGTCCACCATGCTTCCGGCGAAAGGGACTTCGAGCTGGTCCAGTAATTCGCCGACGGGAAACCGCGATGGATTGAGCGCCTCGGCCAGACGCTGGTGGTGAAGCGCCATGCGCTGCTCGGCCAGGATGTTGATGACCGCGATGCCGATGCCTCCGCCGAGCGAGCGCATCAGGCTGTAAAGGCCGCTGGCATTGGGAACGGCTTCGATGGAGAGGCGTCCCAGCGCCAGCTCCGTAATCGGCGACAGGCAGAGGATGATTGCCAGACCGCGGAGAACCTGGGGCAAGAACAGGTGCTCGAAGCCGATCTCCGCGGTCAGGGAGCCGTTTGTCCAGAGGGCGAAGCCGAACATGGCCAGGCCGATGGCCAGGCAGGTCCGGCTTTCGAGATATTGTCTGACGATTCTCACCAAGGGGAGGGTGAGCAGCATGGTAATCCCCGGTACCATCATCACCTGGCCGATCTGCTGGCTGTTGTACCCCTTGACGGTGCTGAGGAAAAGGGTCATCAGGTAGCCGGAGCCGAACAGCCCGACACCCATGATAAAATTTAACAGGCAGCCGGTGGCGAAATTGCGGTCGCAAAAGGTTCGCAGGTTGATGACCGGATGGCGGCAGGCAAGCTCCCGCCATACCAGCAGCAGGGCCGAAATGGCGGCGACAACGGCCAAAAAAACGATCAGATGCGAGTCGAACCATTCATTGTCCCGGCCTTCCCCGAGGACGTATTCAAGGCAGCCTAGAAAGAGCGCCGCCAGGACTATGCCCGGAAGGTCGAACTGTTTGAGCAGGTCCCACTTCGGTCCTGCGTCGCGCACCAGTCCGAACACCGATGCGGTCACCAGGACTCCGGGGAGAAGATTGATCAGGAACAGCCAGCGCCAGGACAAGGTCTGGGTGATCCAGCCGCCGAGGGTCGGGCCGATGATCGGGGCGAGAGAGATTATCATTACGACGTAGAGCGTTACTCCAGCCTGTCGCTCCCGGGGGAACATCAGGTAAATTGCCTGGTAGAGAAGGGGGGCGATAATCCCGGAACAGAGCCCCTGGAGCACCCGGATGACGATGATCGACTCGATGGACCAGGCGAAGGCGCAGAGCAGGCTTGCCAGTGTGAACAGGGCACATGCCAGCGAATAAAGGTAGCGCAAAGACATGGAGCGGGAGAGCCAGCCGGCCAGCGGAATCATGATCACTTCTGCAATCATGTAGGCGGTCTGTATCCAGGAGGCCTCTTTGACGGTGGCGCCCAGGCTGGCACCGATTTCGGGGAGGGAGCCGGCAACGATCTGGGTATCCAGAACCGCCATGAACGTGCCGCCGGACATGGCAAGGAAACCGATCCAGGTCCGAAACTTCCGGGAATTTTCCGCCATGACTCGTCCTAACGCCGATTCAGGCGGCTGACCGCGGGGCCGCTGCCTGAACCGGGCCGGGTATCCAGGCTCACGACAACCGACATGCCTGCCCGCAGCTCGCGGAGCAGGGGCTGTCCCGGTTGGAAGCGGATCTTGACGGGCACCCGCTGGACGATCTTAGTGAAGTTGCCGGTGGCATTTTCGGGAGGAAGCACGCTGTACTCCGCGCCGCTCGCCGGGGAAAGCGATTCGACCCGGCCGGTCAGTGGGCGCCCGGGGAAGGCGTCGACCTCGATTGAAACCGGTTGTCCCTCATGCATGCGGGATAGCTGAACTTCCTTGAAGTTCGCCTCCACCCAGAGGACATTGCGGGGAATCACCGTCAAGAGGACCGTTCCCGGCTTGACGTACTGTCCGGCCCGAACCCGGCGATTGCCGACCTCCCCCGTAATCGGGGAGCGGACCACCGTATCGGCAAGCTCCTTAGCGAGAAGCTTCAACTCTTCTTCCTGCTGGTGAAGCTCGGCTTCGAGGCGGCGCTCCTCGGCCAGGAGAGCCGCCAGCTCACTTTCCGCCATCTTCAGGTTGGCAACTGCGCTCCCTGTCTCGGCCCGTGCTTTTTTCTCGGCTGTTACCACAGCATCGTAATCCAGCTCGGAAACAATGCCATCGGGAAACAGACTGCCGAACCGGCGGAGATCGCCGGTTTTTTTGAGCTGCTCCGCCCTGGCGGCAGCCAGTTGCGCTGTGCATGCATCGATACGGGAATCTTGCAGCCTGCTTCTGTTGTACGCAACGAGCTGGGCAGCCTTTCGCTCCTCCAGCTTTTTCCGGCCGAGCTCCAGCCTGACCCCGAACTCCAGATCCTCGATGCGCACCAGGGGATCGCCGGCGGCAACCAGTGTATTGTCCTCGGCCGGCACATCTTTAACGTAGCCTGACACTTTCGAGCTGACCTGGGTTATTTCAGACCGGATGTAGGCGTTGTCGGTTTTTTCCATGAACCGCCCGGTGGAGAGCCAGTACCATCCGAAGCCGCAACCCCCTGCCAGCAGACTGAGCGCGATGACCAGCGGCAGAAATTTCCTCATGACACTTAACCTCCTGCCGTTTCAGTTGCTTCCCGAACTCGGCATAAAAGGAAAAACTCAGCATTGTTCGTAAGTTAGGCCTTTGCATCAGCACTTCCCCCCCCTCACCCTAACCCTCTCCTTTAGGCCCGCAATTTGGGTCCACAAGGGGCGAGGGGACTTTAAAGCTCCCCTCCCTTGATGGACCCAAAGGGCCTAAAGGAGGGGTTGGGGGAGGGATCATTTTGGGACTGGCGGAAGAATAGTGCTAATCACAATGGATAATGACAAGCTACCAAATGTCCCGGAGCGATTTGCCGCAGCTCGGGCCGGACCTGGGCGCAACGTTCTTCGGCACGGGGGCAGCGTGGCCGGAAGCGGCAGCTGCTCGGCGGGTCGATGGCCGAGGGGAGTTCTCCGGGGAGCATGCCGGTTTCCGCCAGGGGATGCCGGGGATCGGGCCGGGGGACAGCGGCGAGCAGTGCTTGCGTGTAGGGATGAGCCGGTGCGGCATAGAGTTCTGCACCGCGGGCCATCTCGCACAGGCGTCCGAGATACATCACGGCAACCCGGTCGCAGACGTTTTTCACCACGGCCAGGTCGTGGGAAATGAACAGCATGGCAAGCCCGTACCTCCTCTTGACCTCGCGCAGCAGGTTGATGATCTGCGCCTGCACCGAGACGTCGAGCGAAGAAACCGGCTCGTCGCAGATCAGAAGTTGCGGGTCGGTCATCAGGGCGCGGGCGATGCTGACCCGCTGGCACTGTCCGCCGGAAAGCTGAAAGGGGCGCCGCCCGTAATGCTGTTCAGGATCGAGGCCGACTGCAGCCATCATCTCCTTGGTCCGGCGCATCCGTTCAGCCGCGTTCGTCCGTCCCATCGCCCGCAACGGCGCTTCGATGCTTTCTCCCACCATGCGGACAGGGTTCAGCGAGGCAACCGGATCCTGGAAGATCATCTGGAAGCGGCTGCGCATGTGTCGCAGACTCCGCGACTTCAGAGCCGTCAGTTCCACGCCGTCGAGAATCACTCTTCCCGCCGTCGGACCGGGGAGATGCATGATTGCCCGCGCCAGGGAAGATTTGCCGCATCCCGACTCCCCCACCAGCCCGAGGGTCTCGCCACGGCCGATGTCAAAGGAGACGCCGGAAACGGCGTGGACCTTGCGCCGCTGGGTTGCCGGAAATTCGACGACGAGCTCTTCGACCCGCAGCAATGGCGTTTCCATACCTATGATGCTTTTGCTTATCACTGACACCTCAAATACTGCCAAGAGACTTGGCAAAAAGAATATACCGCCCAGTTCTCGTAGGGGCGTGGGCTTGCCCTTTAGGCCCGCAGTTTGGGTCCGCCCTGTAGGCAGTGGTAACAATGTTGGCTATTGCTTCTGGGCGGGCCAAGGCCGCGCCCCTACAGAGTTCCCTCAATCACACGGAAACCAGCATGCGTAACGGTGATCTCCCCGTTCGTCGCCAAGCAGCGGCGGCTCTTCTGCATGGCACCTCTCTTCGGCCCGGCGGCAGCGGGGGGCGAAACGGCACCCTGCCGGCGTTGCGGCAAGATCCGGCGGTTGCCCGCCGATGGCCGTGAGCGCCCGATGGGAAGGATCATCGAGGCGGGGTATCGCGTCGAACAGCGCCCGGGTGTAGCGCATCCGCATCCGGTCGAACAAGGCAACGGTCGGAGCCTGCTCGACGATCCGCCCCCCGTACATCACCGCTGTCTCATGGGATCTTCCTGCCACCACCCCCAGGTCATGGGTCACCAGGATCATCGCCATGTTTCGCTCTTTCTGCATGCGTCCCAGGAGGTTTAGAATTTCCGCCTGAACGGTCACGTCAAGGGCGGTGGTCGGTTCGTCGGCGATGAGGAGTTGCGGATCGCAGGCCAGGGCGATGGCAATGGCCACCCTCTGGCGCATCCCCCCTGAAAGCTGGTGGGGATAGCATTCCAGCCGATCGGCGGGCTTGGGGATACCGACCGCCGCCAGCAGGGCGACTGCCCGTTCCCGCGCCTTTACCGAAGACATCCCCATGTGGTACCGCAGCGGTTCTGCGATCTGGCTGCCGATCTTCATTACCGGATTGAGGGAGGACATGGGATTTTGCAGCACGACGCCGATCTCTCTGCCGCGGATGGCGTTCAACTCCTTGTGCGGGAGTTTTCCCAAATCGCGTCCGGCAAAGATGATCCGTCCCTGACCGGGCAATCCGGCGCGGCCGGGCAAAAGGCCCATGATGGCCCGGCAGAGCATGCTCTTGCCGCTGCCCGATTCACCGACAATGGCCAGGGTCTTTCCGCGCTCCAATGCAAAGGAAACCCCGTCCACCGCCCGCACCGTCCCTCTTTGGCACGGGAGGTGAACGGACAGGTTTTTCACTGTGAGGAGATTTCTGTCGGAAGGCGTCATAGCTGGCTCTCCCTTCCGTCAAACCAGCCGCGCATCCTGTCGCCGACCAGATTCAGCGACATGATGGTCAGAAACATCACAATCGTCGGGATCATGCTGACATGGGGCGCCTGTTCCAGGACCTCCCGCCCCTCGGCTATCATACCTCCCCAGCTCGGCGTCGGCGAGGGGACGCTCAGGCCGAGAAAGCCGAGCCCCCCTTCGGCGATGATCACGAAGCCCATCACCAGGAGCATGTAGACCAGCATCGGCATCAGCACGTTAGGGAGTATCTCCCGCAGGATGATGGCTGCGTCGCTTGCGCCCGCCCCACGGGCAGCCAGCACGAATTCGCGTTCAGCGAACCTGATCGTATTGGCACGGGCTACCCGGGCAAAAGAAGGGATGGCCACAACGCCGAGGGCAATGGTAAGGGTGGGGAGGCTGGAGCCAAAGACAAACGTGGCCATCAGCAGGAACACCAGGCGTGGGAAAGCAAGAAAGGTGTCGATTGCGCCGCCGATCATCTTCTCCGGATAATCGCGATAGAACCCGGCCAATACCCCCAAGAGGCATCCGAAGAACAGGCCGATGCACGGCGAAAAAAAGCCGACCGTCAGGGATATGCGAGCGCCGAAGAGGAGTCGCGCCGCGATGTCCCGCCCCATGTTGTCGGTGCCGAGCAGGTGCCCGCCAACGCCCGGTTTCGCCGCCAGGTTGATCCAGTCGATCTGATCAGGAGGCGGTACCGACCAGAAGCCGGCGCTCACGGCACAGACCATCATGAAGCCGATCCAGGCAGTGGCCAGCCAGAAAACTATGCCCGTCTTTTTATCCAACAGAACCCTCCTTGCGCACACGGGGGTCCAGCAGGCCGTAACTTGCATCAACCAGGAAGTTGACCCCCACATAACCGACGGCGATAAAGAGAACGCACCCCTGGACCATGGGAAAATCCTGGGCAAAGATGCTGGATAGCAGTAGCCGTCCGACTCCCGGCAGGGCGAAGAGGTTTTCGATAATCACGGCCCCGCCGATCAGGTTGCCTATATGCAGACCGCACAGGGTAATCATGGTAAAACAGGAAGGTCTCAAGGCATGCCTGAGCAGAATCCTCCAGGCCGGCAGCCCTTTGGCCCTGGCAAGGAGGATGAAGTCCTCCCGCAGGGTGGTGATCATGTCGTTGCGCAACACCCGCATCAGGGTGACCCACTCGACCAGGGCGATGGAGAGCGCCGGCAGGATGAAGCCTTTCAGGTTTGCCGGGAGACCCTCGGCCATGGGGGTATATCCGGTTGCTGGAAACCACTTGAGCCGCAGGGAAAAGAAGAAAATAAGGATAATGGCCAGGGCGAAGCTCGGGATGGAAACCAGGCCGAAGCCGATCGTTCCGAAAAGGCGATCAAGCCTTGAGCCGGCCCGCCAGGCCGAGACGATGCCGACAGAAACGGCCAGAACAAGGGCGAAAAACTGCGCCAGTATGAGCAGCTCAAGGGTGACCGGAAGATGGGAAGCAATGGCCCGGGCAACCGGCTGCCTGGAGTAGAGGGAATAGCCGAGGTCTCCCCGGAGAACTCCCCCCAGCCACTTGGCGTAGCGGACGAGCACGGGGTCGTTCAGGCCGAGCTGCTCCCGGATTGCGGCAACATCGCTTGCGGTTGCGCCCTGGCCGGCAACCTCGTGAGCAATGCTGGCCGGCAGCAGATTGAGCATCACGAAGGTAAGGGCTGTGACGGCAAAGACGACTATAATCAAATGTAAGAGCTTTCCGCTGAAAAAACGCATTGAATTTTCAAAGCCTCCGTTTAGACCCAGCACTGTAGTCCTCTCCTTTGGGCCCGCAATTTGGGTCCACAAGGGGCGAGGGGATTTTAAAGCTCCCCTCCCTTGATGGGAGGGGTTGGGGGAGGGTGTAACGTTCGTATGCCCGCTTCCCGTAATATGTCTGCATTTCCTCGACAACTTCCCTGCAGCGTGTGCAGGTCTGTTCGTTTATGACGAGCGCCGGCATAATTCGTCCTTGCAAAACACCCTCCCCCTAACCCCCTCCCATCTAAGGGAGGGGGAACTTTTTGCGCGGTAGCGGGTATTATTCAAACCTGCAAATTTCCCTTGAGGAACAGTATCTACCCCCTCTCCCCTCGTGGACCCAAATTGCGGGCCTAAAGGAGAGGGCCGGGGAGAGGGGGCTTATTTGCCGCTTGAAAACACCGCAACCTTACAACTTCCAAAACCGAGTCTATATTTGTCAGGATTTCGTTGTTCCAGAACCTCAATACGGTAAAACCCTGAGATTTCAGCCACTGAGTCCGCTCTTCGTCTTTTTCCTTTTCCAGTGCATGTTGACCACCGTCTGCTTCGACAATAATTCTCTTTTCGTAACAGACAAAATCTGCAATGAAATGGCCTATCTGCTCCTGCCGCCGAAATTTCAAGCCGTCCAGTTGTCTGGCTTTCAGGTGTTGCCACAAGAGCCGTTCGGCGTCTGTTGAGTTTCTGCGGAGTTCTTTGGCCGTTTGTGTCAGGTTTATGGGCATGATATTTTCTTCACCTTTTTGAAAAGCCTTTGCACGGTCTTGCACCCTCCCCCTAACCCCCTCCCATCTAAGGGAGGGGGAACCTTACGGTTCATGATTCCCTTCCGGTAATTGTAGGGGCGGCCTTATGTGGCCGCCCTTTTGGCAATGCATCCTTGCGCAGGCAGACGGGCCTGCCTTTACCGGCCACCCTTTTTAATCCAGACATCACTTACCCGGACGATCCCGTGATCTACTTTCGATATCCCCTGGATACCCGCTTTGGCAATGGCGCTGTAGCGTATCGCTCCACGGTAGAGAAACACCGCCTCGTCGTTTAACTGTTTGGCCACACCGCACAGAGCCTTCTGCCGTTCCTTGTTGTTGGCGCTTATCTGCAGGGTCGTCAGCAGTTTATCCATTTCCGGATTCCGGTATTGACTGAAATTTATCTCGCTCTTTGAATAGAGATTGGCATAAAGAGTCGGTCCCATATCGGTCGCATCGAACAGTTGCCAGCCGGTCATCTGGTAATCCCCGGCAAAGACCTTTTTGTTCCTCTGTCCCAAGGTCAGAGGGGTGACGGTGACTGTCACGCCAATCTCTTTGTACAGCCGCTGGACGATCTCGCCGAACTCCCGCCCGCGGGGGGTATTGGTGATCTGCAACTCCAGGTTGACCGGTTTGCCGTACTCGGCAATGAGTTGTCTCCCTTTCTCGGGATTGAATCCCCGATAGCCGAGATCACCGCAGGCTATCGTGCCGCCGAACGGGTCCCGGGCCACGGCTATGGTATCCTTGTAGCTCGCCTTGATGTAAAACTCCTGGTTCCAAGCATAGGACAGCGCCCGGCGCACCCGCACATCATTCAGGGGGGGCTTCGAAGTATTGAAGATGAATGTCTCCGCTCCGGTGGCATCACTGCTGTAGACCTTGAGCGATCTGTCTTCCCTGGCTTGCAGGATACTGGCGCCCCGGTCGGTCAGGATTACATCCAGCTCGCCGGATTTCAGACCGGCAAAACGGGTCTGCATATCAGGCACCGTCCGGAAAACGACGCTGTCCAGGAACGGTTTCCCCTTCCGCCAGTAGGAGGGATTACGGACCACCACCAGCCGGTCGTTGGCAATCCATTCCTTGAACTTGTATGGACCGGTACCAACTGGCGCCAAATCCTGGGTACCTTCTTTCATTGCCTTGGGGGAGGGGATATAAGCCGCGATGCCGTTAGTCGAGGCGATAACATCCTTGAAAGGAACCCAGACATGCTTCAACTGAAAACGGACGGTAAAGTCATCAACTTTTTTCACAGATTCTATCGGCTGCATCGTCACCAATCCCCGAAAGCGGTTCTTCGGGTCGAGTAGCCGCTCCCAATGCTGGACCACTGCATCGGCATTGAAAGGGATTCCGTCGTGGAACGACACCCCCTTGCGCAGCTTGATCGTCCAGGTCTTGCCGTCTTTCGAGGGGGTAGCAGAAAGGCCGAGCTCTGGCACGAGTTTTCCCTTCGCATCCATGTCGAACAGGCGTTCCTCGATCGCCATGGCGACACTCCGGGCCTGAGAACTCAAGAATCCCGCCTTGATCGGATCAAACCCTCTGCCATCGGCCTCCACCGCTACGGTCAGCGTTCCGCCACGCTCCGGCCCGGCTGCCGATACCTGATTCACGTGACCGGAAAACACCAGTGCAGACAGAACCCATAGCCCAATCAGCCCGGCACAACGTCTCACATTGCTGAATCTTCCCCTGTTGCTCTCTCTTTTCATTGTCCCCCCCCTTTGACGCCATAAAATCGGGGTCGCTGTTAACGACCTCCACCAATACAGTCTGCAATCACATCTCTCCGAACGGGCTCATCCGCCGGACACCGCATCTGCTCCGTCAGCGTTCGCATTGAACTGCAACATAAACCCGTCATAGATCGCTTTGCTTGTCCTTCTGATGAAATCTTCCGTATCAAGTCCTTTTTCTGCCAGATAGTTGCTGTTGGTATTCAGCCAATACGCCAGTTTTTGGGCGAACATCATCCTGGAAAGCCGGATCATTTTCAGTTCGAGTTCGTCTAGTCCGGCGAACAATGGGTAGTCAACCAGTGTCGCTGAAATGAAATCCACGAGTTCCTTTCCCATTTTCTTGCACAATTCAACATTTCTCCCGTCCCACATACAGCGAAACAGATACTTTTCCTCTTCTGCGAACCTGATATAACTGATCCCCTGGTCGATCCATTTGTCGCCCGTCCTCTCTTCCAGAAGGCGTTCCTTGAGCAGCTCAAGGGCTTTCAGGCAGACCGCGTCTTCAAGATCCCGCACATTGCTGAACTGGGAATAAATGGGCATGGTAGAGGCATTGATCGCCTTGGCCACGGCTTGCACCGAAAAGCCGGACCATCCCTGTTCCCGAACCAGTTGAAACGCCGCGTCGATGATTTCTTCCCGACCGAATTGAATATTTCTGGGTGACATGTTTCCATCCTTGTCTTGATATAAGGTTGTTATATAACGTCATTATATAAATCGATTATGTAAAGTCAAGCAGATATTCATAATATTTGGTTAGAAAATTGTTTTGATTTCCATGCCATAAAAACCAGCACATTGCATCCTCCCCCAACCCCTCCCATCAAGGGAGGGGAGCATTAAAGTCCCCTCTCCCCTTGTGGGAGAGGGCTAGGGTGAGGGGGAAAGTGCAGGGTGACAACCGATGCGGAAGGGACAATGAGGTATGGAACTCCTCGGCTGGGACCGTCGAAGAGGTGAAAGAGATGTCCTGTAATGTAACGAGCGGGATTTCGGCCTGCCTTGAGACGGCAGGCCAAAAGTATTGGAGGAGCAGAAGGGTGAGGCCCTCCTGCTCCTTTAACAGGGAACAGCTAATATCTCTCGAATTCTTCATCCTCAAGATTCAACGTAATCCCTTCGGCACCCACCGCTTTTTTCAGCGGTTGCCGGTACTCTTTCCTTACTGTATGTGCGGACGGTTTCAAGTCCGTTGCCGGAGCGGGTTTCAGAATGGTGTTTTTCTTCTTGTTGGCTGTTTCGTCCACCCTGAAAAAGGAAATCGTTCCCTGGAGCTGTCCCGCCTGGGAGGAAAGTTCTTCGGCCGTGGACGCCATCTCCTCGGCAACCGCGGCGTTCTTCTGGATCACCTGGTCGAGGCTCTGGATAGCCTTGTTGATCTGATCTGCACCGCTATCCTGTTCCCTGCTCGCAGCGCTGATTTCCTGAACCAGTTCCGCGGTTTTCTGAATGTTGGGGAGGATCGCCCCCAGAAGCTCTCCGGCTTTTTCCGCGATCTCCACACTGGAAACGGAGAGTTCGGAAATTTCGCCCGCTGCCTTTTGGCTCCGCTCGGCAAGTTTTCTCACCTCCGCAGCGACTACGGCAAAGCCCTTGCCGTGGTCGCCGGCCCGGGCAGCTTCGATGGCCGCGTTGAGGGCGAGCATGTTGGTCTGCCGGGCGATCTCCTCGATGATATTAATCTTGCCGGCGATTTCTTTCATTGCCGTGACGGTGGAAGCAACCGCCTTGCCCCCTTCCTGGGCGTCTTCGGCTGACTTGACAGCAATCCTTTCCGTCTGCATGGCATTTTCGGCCGTCTGCTTGATGTTGGAACTCATCTGTTCCATGGAAGAGGATGCCTCTTCCGCTGCTGCCGCCTGTTCCGAAGCCCCCTGGGACGTATGCTCCGAGTTGGCGGAAAGCTCTTTACTGCCGGCGGCGACGTTGTCTGCGGCCGACATCACGTCCTGCACCACATCGGACAATTTTTTCACCATGGTTGCCAGGTCTTTCATCATTTCGTCTTTTTCCGATCGCGGTTTGACTTCGACCATAAGGTTGCCGTTGGCGATTTCCTTGGTGATGGAGATAATATTATCCATGGAATATTTTACGTTTTTGAGGTCGTCATTGATCTTGTTGAAGTTCTCGAAGGACTCCTTCGTAAACTGGTCAGGTTCCTTGATGGCAAAAACCAGGTCAAGGTCTCCTTCCGCAAGGAGCTTGAGGTTTGTCGCCATCCGCTCCACCTCTGTCTTGGTGTAATCCCGGTTCCTGATGATGCCGGTAAGGTCCTGGACCACCTCGACGTAGCCGATTTTTTCCCCTTTGCGGTTGACCAGGTACGAGGTGTCCTGCTTGCAGCTCGAACCGCACCAGTCGAAGAAGCTTTCTTTGTTTCCTTTCTGGAGCTGCCGGATGCCGCATGCTTCGGTGTTGCAGATGTTTGCGGCGGCGTTGCTGCACAGAAGGCCTACCGACGAATCCCGGTCCTTGATCTGTCCGGCTTCAATGAGAAGCTTTTCAAAGGGTTTGTTCAGGAAAGTCCACCGCATGTCGTCGTCGGTGACATGGATCGGGAACGGCACCGCGTCGATGATCGCCTCGTACCAGTCGTTCTTGTCCACAACCGTATCGAGCGTTTTATTCACCCCGTCGACGATTGAGCGGTATTCACCCTGGTGGCGGGAGGCATCGGCCCGTTTCAGGAAATCCCCCTTCAACGCGGCGTCGACGAGCATTTCCGTATCTTCGATCATGGTGCCGACCGCGTCTTTCACCTTGGTGAGACTGCCGTTGATCTTGACGAAGTCTTCCCGGGCCGTGGCGGTGTACTCGTCCGCCTCCTTGACCATCAGGTCCAGGTTGAGATCCCCCATGGCCAGCTTGGTCAGGTTCGACGCCATCCTCTCGACCTCGAACTTGGTGTAATCCCGGTTCCTGATGATGGCGGTGAGGTCCTGGACCACCTCGACATATCCGATTTTTTCTCCCTTGCGGTTTATCAGGTGCGAGGTGTCCTGCTTGCAGCTCGAACCGCACCAGTCGAAGAAGCTCTCGTTGACCCCCTTCTGCAGTTGGCGGATGCCGCATGCGTCGGTGTTGCAGATGTTTGCGGCGGCGTTGCTGCACGGCATACCTACCGACGAATCCCGGTCCTTGATCCGCCCCTCTTTGATGAGGAGCTGCTCGAACGGCTTGTTCATGAAGGTCCATTTCATGTTGTCGTCGGTGACATGGATCGGGAACGGCACCGCATCGAGGATCGCCTCGTACCAGTCGTTCTTGCCGACCATCGAGTCGATGGTCTTATTGCCGTTTTCAATGCTGCCGGCAATCCGGTTGGTCGCTTTTGTCAGGGCAGAAAACTCGCCGTGGCCATCCTCCTTCAGCTCCACATCCAGGTTGCCATCGGCTATTCTTTCAAGGGCGGAGACGAGCCCCTGAAGGGGGCGTCCGACCATGCGTGAGACGCATATGCCAAGGGAGATAACGGCAAGAGGTGCGACTATCCACGCCCAGGCTGTCGCTGCACCTGGAATATGCGTTGCCGCATACGTCCCCATTGATCCCATTGCCGCGGCCAGGACAAATCCGGCCATTATTTTGCTGCTTACCTTGAGATTACCCATAGACGTTACTTCTCCTTTTGATGAGATGACCTGCCGCAATCTGTTCCTTTGCTGTTTTAGAATTGTTACTTTCTTCGTGTGTATACAAAAAATCTTTAGTGAAATGTTTGACAACGCAGCAAAAAAGTCGGAACTCACCACTAAGTCACTAAGGACACTAAGCTAACCCCTTTAAAGGATTGCAGTTTTTCTTCGTGTTCTTAGTGTCTTAGTGGTGAAAGAGATTCTCGAAACGGTAGTTGTCGGGGGAAAAGGGTGAGGGAGGGACGGTGATTTCCTTCAGGCGCGCGCGAAGATGCGGCAATCAGCAGCAGCCGCAGTACCAGCCGGAAAATTGAGGCAGGAAGACATTGTCGATGACGTGGATGATCCCGTTTGTGCATTCAATGTCGGTTTTGACGTACTTGGCGTTGTCGATCACCTGGCGGCCTTCCTCCAGCAAGACGGTCAAGGACTTGCCGTTGCTTGTCATGAGATTTTCGTCCCTGGCAATCTCGGCGGCGGTCAATTTGCCGTCGACCATGTGGTAGGTAAGGATCGAGACGAGATTGTCCCGATCGGCGGTTATCTCCTCGACGATGACCCGCTTGAAGGCGTCGTCGTTGGGAGCAAAGAGGGTGAACGGTCCCGGGCTCCTGAGCTTTTCGGCCAGATCCGCCATTTTCAATGTCGAAAGGAGGGTCTGAAACGAACCATCTTCTGTGAGGGTATCAAGGATGTCTTTCATCGTGGTCTCCATTGCATCCTGGACGGCCGGAATGCTGATAAAACCGGTCTAATCGGCCGCCGATGGCGGGTCATTTATCATGTCGACTGACACAAATATGATTTCCAGGAGATTTACGGAGAGTTTCCTGTTGTGCAAGGGTTCCCCCACTCCCAGAAGAATCTTGCAGACCTCGGCCACTTCGATGCTGGCGACCAAAGCCGGGGTGAAGGATGGGTTGCCCAGTTTCTGCTCCACACCTTTTCCTTCCACCCACCGCCTGTACAACTTCTGCACGGTGTCATCTCCGGGGAACTGGGTGGCGACCTGGCCGTACCAGCCGCCGATGGCCCCGTGCACCATGGGGACCCCCAGGTCGGTGCAGGTTTTGGCCAGGGCCAGTCGGGTCTGGATGGAATCCAGGGCGTCCACAATCACCTGGGCGCCCCGGAGGAGTTCCATTCCGTTTTCCGGCGCGTAGGCTTCCTCTCTCGGAAGGAGGGTGACGGCGGGGTTGATTTCCGCCACCCGCGCCGCTGCCGCCTCGACCTTGGCCCGCCCCAGCGTGCCGGGGCTCGAAAGGAGCTGCCGGTTCAGGTTGTGCTCCTCGAATACGTCCGGGTCGATGGCGATTATGGTCCCGACGCCGAGCCTGGCCAGCTCTTCGATGACGTAACCCCCCAGGCCACCGCAGCCGATGACCGCCACTCTGCTTCTGAAAAGCGTCAGTTGATCATTGACGGAGATTGCCTGGCGGTTGCGCTGATAGCGTGCGGGGAGGAGCCCCTGGGCGAGGGCCGCCTCCTCCACACGGGCGAGGGTTGTACCGAACCGTTCCGCTGCATCGACCTGCGAGTCCCAGTGGAAAAGGTCGCCTTCGGCGCGGGACCGGATATAGGCGTCAAGATCATCCATATCATCCCCCGCCCACGAGCGGGAAGAGGGCCAGATTGTCGCCGTCGTGAAGCTCCTGCTCGGGTTCCGCATGCCGGTTGTTGAGCATGATCATGCCGACTTCCTTTTCCGGTATATTAAGCTCCTCGATGATATCGCCAACGCGGGTACCCGGCGGATAATCCCGAGTCACTTCGGCAAATCGTCCGACGCGAAAGGTGGCGAACAGTTTTACGGTGATCTTCATAGATGCTCCGTACCGCTAGAAATTCCAGAACTCGTCGATCTCTTCCCCTGTGAAGGTCCAGGTGACGTTGTGGGGGGGGCAGGGGTCTTCATTGAAGAATTCCGGGAGCCGGTCGTCCGCACTGGTGAAACCGGCGGCCAGATTGAAGGCGTGCTCGGTTTTCAGCACCCGTTTGCCGAGGGCGATCACGTCGTCGCCGGTGAGGCTTGTGCCGTACTTGGCGTTCAGCATGTCGATGATCGCCGTCATGGTCTCCGGGATGTCCAGGGCAGGGAAGGCGACGAACAGGCAGAGGCCGGTGCTGTCGATGGCTGCGGTGGCGATCTGCAGGTTCCTGGAGAGTTCCACTTGGCCCTCATTCTTCAGCGGGTCGATGAAGCCGCCTACCTTGAGGATGTTGGTGGCCACGGCATAGCCCATGGTGTGGTCGGCTCCCTGGGTGGAGGTGGCGTAGGTGATGCCGATCCCCTTCACCGAGCGTGGGTCGTAGGCCGGGATTCCCTGCCCCTTGACCACCGGCACCCGGGTCAGGCCGTAGGCCCTTCCCACCGAGGCGGCGCCGTTACCGAGGATGCGGCCGAGGGGGGTCCCCTCGCGGATTTCCTCCAGGAGCTTCAGGGCGCCGGCGCCGTCGCCGAAGGGGATGATGCCCGCTTCCATGGCCACCCCCATGATGACCGCCGACTCGATGGAATCGATGCCGATGTCGTCCATGACCCTGTCGGCCCGGGCGATGATGTCCAGGTCGTCGATGCAGCAGTTGGCGCCGAACCCCCAGATGGTCTCGTATTCGAAGCCGGAGGTGACATATTCCCCCTCCTCGTCGCAGTAAACCTGGGAGCACTGGATGATGCAGCCGGCGTGGCAGCCGTGCTTCGGCTTGCCGCCCCGCTTGATGATGGTATCTCGCATGGTCTCGCCGCTGATCTTGTTATGCCCCTCGAACTGGCCGTAGCGGAAGTTCTTTGTCGGGAGGCCGCCGGCTTCGTTGAGGACGTTGACCAGCACGTTGGTGCCGAAAGAGGGGAGCCCCTCGCCGCTCACGGGGTGTTCGAGGATCGCCTTGGCGAAGGCGCGGGCCGCGTTCTTGAACTTCTCCGGGTCTTTGACCTCCACCCCTGGTCCGCCGCTGTCGTCGATGGTGACATACTTCACCTTTTTCGATCCCATTACTGCGCCCAGCCCGCCGCGGCCGTGGCTGCGGATATTGCCGTCCGGGTCGCGGACCGAGATATTGGCGGCGGACATCCTCATCTCCCCCACCGGGCCGATAATGAGGACGCCGACCTTCTCGCCGATCCTCCCCATCAGGGTTTTGATGGCCTCGTAGTTTCCCTTGCCGATCAGTTCGGCTTCTTCCCGGATCGTCACGCCGTCCTTATTGATCTGGATGCCGTAGAACTTGTCTTCGCCCGGCATCCCCTCGATGATGAGAGCCTTGATGCGCAGCTTGGCCAGGTTCTGGGCTGCGGTGCCGCCGGCATTGGACTCCTTGATGGTTCCGGTCAGCGGACTCTTGGCGCCTGCCGAAAGGCGTCCCGACTGGGCGGCCGGTGACCCCGCCAGGAGCCCCGGCGCAAAGACCAGCTTGTTGTGCTTGCCGAGGGGATGGCAGGTGGGGGGGACCTCTTTTGCCACGACGGCCGAGGTGAGTGCCCGGCCGCCAATCCCCTGCCATTCGGCCGGTACCTCTTCAAACGCGCCGGAAAGGGTGGTCATGTTAATGCGCAAAATCCTTTCTGTCATGATTATTCCCTCCCTTTCATTTACATTGCCGCCTTGTAGATGCCGATGATCTGCTCCAGGTTTGCCTTGCGCGGATTGGTCAGCATGCAGGCGTCTTTCTGGGCGTTTTCCGCCATGATCTTCAGGTCTCCTTCCTTGACATTCAGCGCCTTGAGTCCGGCTGGTATGCCGATGTCCCTGGAGAGCTTACGGATGCCGGCAATCCCCTTTTCGGCCGCGTCCATCGTGGAAAGTCCGTCGATGTTCTCACCCAGGGCCAAGGCGATGTCACCGAACCGTTTCGGGTTGGAGATCACGTTGAACTCGCAGACGGCAGGGAGCAGAATGGCGTTGCAGACGCCGTGGGGGAGGTTGTAGAAGCCCCCCAGCTGGTGGGCCATGGCGTGGACATAGCCCAGGCTGGCGTTATTGAAGGCCATGCCTGCCATGTACTCGGCATAGGCCATCTTGTCGCGGGCCTCCAGGTTCTCGCCGTTGGCCACCGCGGGACGCAGGTAATCGGAGACCAGTTCGATGGCCTGCAGGGCGCAGAAGTCGGTGATCGGTGTGGCGATGATGGAAACGTACGCCTCGACCGCGTGGGTCAGGGCGTCCATGCCGGTAGCTGCGGTCAGTGAGGGGGGCATGGCGACCATCAGCAGCGGATCGTTGATGGCGATGTTCGGCGTGCAGCGCCAGTCGACGATGGCCATCTTCACGTGGGTGTCGGTGTTGGTGATGATGCAGAAACGGGTCATCTCACTGGCCGTGCCGGCGGTGGTGTTGATGGCGAGGAAGGGTGGCATCGGCTTGGTCGACTTGTTGACACCTTCGAAGTCGCGGATGTTGCCGCCGTTGCCGATGACGAGGCCAATCCCCTTGCCGCAGTCGTGGGAGCTGCCGCCGCCGAGGGTGACGATGCCGTCGCACCTTTGGTCCTGGTATACCTTTACCCCGGCAAGGACGTTTTTGTCGGTCGGATTGGGTTCGGCGCCATCGAAGACGATCGCCTGGAGGCCGGCCTCTTCCAGTTGGCTCTTGATCTTGTCGGCAACCCCCAGCTTGGCGATCCCGGCGTCGGTAACGATCAGCAGTTTGGTTACGCCGAGCGCCTTGGCCTGCGCTCCCGTTTCCTTCGAGCAGCCGATACCCATCAATGAAACTGTTGGAATGTAAAATCCGAAAGTTTGATCTGCCAGTGCCATGGTATTTCCTCCTTTTGTTTTTAGTGGTGAGGTTTAAATTCATCTAAAATGGGCTGTTTGCGAGAAGAGTAGATGCCGGCGAAAAGCATAAAGCCGCCGGACGGTATGACGCCGTGCGCAGCGGCCCTCTATTTTGCAGAGTGAATCTCCATGACAGCTCATCTTAGAACGGCTTAATAAAGCGTACCGCTTCATTTTCGCCTGTCAAGGATAGCTCTTTGTATTCTGCCTCCTTTTTCATCATGTGGAATACGACCCCTTGCGGAAAAGGCGCCGGAACGAAAAAACCCCCACCGGCATGCGCCGATGGGGGTTGCAAGGTATGAATATCCGCTTAAATTTATTCCATGGGCAACCGGACAATCTCTTCGGTGCGCAGGATGTCGGCAAACCGATCGCCGAGGGCGGCAAGGGCCGTTTGGTGAACGACCTTGTGGTCAATGGTCGCTGTTCCGTTTGGATCAGGCAGGTCGCGGGAGGCGCAGGCATCTGCCGCGACGACAACCTTGTACCCCAATTCCAGCGCTGCGCGGGCTGTGCTGTCGACGCACATGTGGGTCATCAGCCCGCATAAAATCAAGGTCTCGATGCCCCTGCCGTTAAGTTCCTTCTGTAGTTCAGTGCCGCTGAAGCTGCTGGGGAGATGTTTGCTTACGATCGTTTCATCGGTCGCAGGCTTCACCAGTTCGTGGAAATCAATGTCGGGAGAATGCGGCGCAAACAGCGGGCTGTCCGCTTTCATCGCCTTGTGCTGGATATGTGCCACCACGATTCCCGCCCGCCGTGCCCAGCACAACAGTCGTGCCGCGTTTGCCGCCGCCTGCTCCCCGTCCGGGATAAACAACTTGCCCCCGGTGAAATAGCCTTGTTGCAGGTCAATGAGCAACAGCGCGGTTTTGTCGGCCTTGACGGCCGCAGGCCTTGCCAATCCGGCCCATTGCCTGAGTGTACGATTCCGGTCCATGGTGTTTTCTCCTTCGCAGGTTTTTACCGGCAGTCTAAGGGAAAACGGCAGAAACAATCCAATCGTAAGATCCGAACCCACCCATCAGAAAATCTGATTAAACAAGGTCCGTACCTGTGGTATATTTCCAGGAAGTTACCCGATGCTTCGCCGGTAAGGAAAAACAGCGATGGAAATATATAAGTTACGGACCTTTGTCGCGGTCGCCCGTGAAGGTCATCTGACCCGTGCCTCGGAATTGCTGAACCTCAGCCAGCCGGCCTTGAGCGCCCATATCAAGTCGCTGGAGGAGGAGCTGGGCGTCTTGCTATTCGACCGGACGCCGAAAGGGATGCAGCTCACCCATGCTGGACGCTTGCTGTTGAACCAGGCGGAGAGCGCCCTGGCAGCCGCAAGTGACCTGCTTGCCCAGGCCAGGAGTTTGCGGGACGAAATATGCGGCGCGGTAGTGCTGGGGACCATTACCGATACGCCGTCATTAAGGCTGGGGGATTTTTTGTGCAGGATGACGGCGAGCTACCCCAAGCTTTCGCTGCAACTGCGTCAGGGTATTTCGGGAACTGTCGTGCAAGGGATCAAAAACAGGGAACTGGATGCCGGTTATATTTTGGGGCAGAATGAGGACTCGGCCATTGCCACGATCGGCCTTAAAAAGATCAAGTTGTATGTGGCTGCGCCGGCAGGCTGGAAGGACCGGGTTGAAACGGCGGACTGGCCCCAAATCGCGGCTCTTCCCTGGATCATCACTCCGCCGCTCTGCTCCTTTCACCGGATTACCGAAGAACTGTTTGAGAAGCACAACGTGAAGCCGAATACGATGATCGCGGCGGACCAGGAAATTACCCTGCGGGGTCTTGTTGCGGCGGGAGTCGGGCTTTCCATGTTGCGTGAAGATCAGGCTCTTGCGGCGGAACAGGCGGGAGAAGCGGTGCTGTGGCGGCAGGGAGAGTGCGAGACGCTTTTGTCTTTCCTATACCTGCGCGAACGGGAGAATGAGCCGATTATAACGGCCATGGCTCAAGTGATTAAGCATGTTTGGAATAGTGCTGGGTCCGACTAATCGGCTTTTGATTGTTTTTTGCGCTGCGAATCAGAAAAAATGGCCTGCTCCACATTCTTTCCTCATTTTTTCAAGACCTCTGCTACAGTTGTGCAGAATAATCTCGTATCGTCCAGTAGTCGCAGTGCTTCGTTCTTGTCGTAGTACGTTCCGATCTCGTAGTCGGAATCCTCTCGGATCTTCTGCAAGATGGAGAATATGACGCCAATTTCTTTGGGAATTATGCCGCTCTTGATGAAATGCAGCGAAAAGAGGGTAAGAGCGCCTTTGTGGCTTTTGGGCACCACATCGATTGATAAAAGCAATGCCCGTGCATAGTGCAGCGCGGCATAGTAGGCCCGCGACAAACCGTCAAGAGTAAGATCAAGCTCTATGAGCGCTTCGGCGCTCTTAAGAGAGTCATTACCTCGCTGGAGCAGGAAGGAGATCGGGTTGTCGGTGAGGGACGCATCGCTCACAACGGCACCATGTCGCGTTCGATTTCCCGCAGGAGGGGAAATCGGGCGGCTTTCTGGTGCTCGAATACTTCGCGCGAGAAGATTACCGGAGAGATATCCACCTCGTTTTCCAACAATTCGTCATAGGCAATGACGTAGATAGCCCGTTTCGTGTCGAGGTCAACCCGGTTCAGAATCACCGCAACATCAAGGTCAGACCCCTTGTGGTCATCACCACGCGCCTTTGAGCCAAAGAGAAAACTGAAAAGATAGTTGTCGCTGAAACGTGTCGATACCCTGGCAAGAAAATCCCGCAACGCCAACTCTTCTTTCTCGCTCAGATTCTTTATCATGAGTCCGCTCCCACGTGAGTAATGAAAGCAGTATACCGTTGTCATTATTAAAAAGCAATAAATGCAAGGGATTTGGGGACAACTTGACTTTATTCCGCATCCACATGTCACAAAAATGGCCTGCTCGCGCAGGCCATTTCAGTTTCTCAAGTAAATGATGTTTATTATGCAAAGCCCTGCCCAATAATTGGGCACTTTGTCTGGCCAGTAATTTCCTTTTTAGTGAAAAAACGCAACATATCAACAGGATAGCTCCGTTTGAAAAGATTGGCACGGCAAATGCTCAATAGGTAACAACCTGACAATTTATCCTGACGTAACATTGGCAAAGGCGCCATCAATTCTTAGGAATGATGGCGCCTTTTTATTTAGTTTCCGGATGGAAACTATTTAGAGGACATGACTATGGCGAAGCCCGATTACTACGACGTAACCGAATGCGAAACCCACGACGCGGGCGCCCCCAAGTTCTGCAAAAAATCCGAACCGGGGGAGGGGACCGAACGGAGCTGCGCCTACGACGGGGCCCGGGTGGTGCTGATGCCGATCACCGACGTCATTCACCTGGTCCACGGCCCCATTGCCTGTGCCGGCAACTCCTGGGACAACCGGGGCGCGCGCTCTTCAGACTCCCAGCTCTACCGCCGCGGCTTTACCACCGAGATGCTGGAAAACGACGTCATCTTCGGCGGCGAAAAGAAGCTCTACAAGGCCATTCTGGAACTGGCCGAACGCTATAAGCCCAAGGCGATCTTCGTCTATGCCACCTGCGTCACCGCCATGACCGGCGATGACGTGGAGGCGGTCTGCACAGCGGCGCAGGAAAAGGTGGCGATGCCGATAATTCCCGTGAATACGCCGGGGTTTATAGGCGATAAGAATATCGGCAACCGGCTGGCCGGCGAGGTGCTGTTCAAGTACGTGATCGGCACCGCCGAGCCGGAATATACTACCGATTACGACATCAACCTGATCGGCGAGTACAACATCGCCGGCGACCTGTG
This sequence comes from Geotalea uraniireducens Rf4, assembly GCF_000016745.1. Lineage (GTDB taxonomy): Bacteria > Desulfobacterota > Desulfuromonadia > Geobacterales > Geobacteraceae > Geotalea > Geotalea uraniireducens. Next base: position 1,415,431 of record NC_009483.1, read on the forward strand.
GGGGATGCTGCCGCTCTTCGACAAGCTGGGCATCCGCGTCCTCTCCTGCTTCAGCGGCGATGCCAAGTTCGAAGATCTGCGCTACGCCCACCGGGCAAAGCTGAACGTCATCATCTGTTCCAAATCGCTCACCAACCTGGCGAAGAAGATGCAGAAGACTTACGGCATGCCTTACCTGGAGGAATCCTTTTACGGCATGACCGATGTTGCCAAGGCCCTGCGCGACATAGCGAGAGAGCTGGACAATGTCTCCGGCGGTCTGGAAAAACGGGTCATGCAGGAGCGGGTGGAAAGGCTGATCGAGGAAGAGGAAGCCAGGTGCCGGGAACTGATAGCACCGTACCGGGCACGGCTGGAAGGGAAGCGGGCGGTGCTCTTTACCGGTGGGGTGAAGACCTGGTCCATGGTCAACGCCCTGGCCGAGCTCGGGGTGGAGATCCTCGCTGCCGGCACCCAGAACTCGACCCTGGAAGACTTCTACCGGATGAAGGCCCTGATGCACAAGGATGCCCGGATCATCGACGACACCAGCACCGCCGGTCTCCTTTCGGTCATGTACGAAAAGATGCCGGACCTGATCGTCGCCGGGGGGAAGACCAAGTTCCTGGCGCTCAAGACCAAGACCCCCTTTCTCGACATCAACCACGGCCGCTCCCATCCCTATGCCGGCTATGATGGCATGGTCACCTTTGCCAAGCAGCTCGACCTGACGGTGAACAACCCGATCTGGCCCGTGCTGAACGCCAAGGCGCCGTGGGAGAAGAGCGATGCGGAGCTCAATGCCGATGTGGCCCTGGCTGCCGGGCACAGCACTGCCCATCTCAATGAGGACATGAAGGAGTCGCGGGTCAAGGTGCCGACCAAGAATGCCACCGTCAACCCGCAGAAGAACTCCCCGGCCCTGGGTGCGACCCTGGCCTACCTGGGGATCGACCAGATGCTCGGCCTCCTCCATGGCGCCCAGGGGTGCTCGACCTTCATCCGCCTCCAGTTGTCGCGGCATTTCAAGGAGTCGATCGCCCTCAACTCCACCAGCATGAGCGAAGACACCGCCATCTTCGGCGGTTGGGAAAACCTGAAGAAGGGGATCAAGCGGGTGATCGAGAAGTTCGGCCCGCAGGTGGTGGGGGTGATGACCTCCGGTCTTACCGAAACCATGGGGGACGACGTGCGGAGCGCCATTGTCCACTTCCGCCAGGAGAACCCGGAGTTTGCCCATGTGCCGGTCATCCACGCCTCGACCCCGGACTACTGCGGTTCCATGCAGGAAGGGTACGCTGCAGCGGTGGAGGCGATCGTTGCCACCATCCCTGAAGGAGGGGAGAAGATCAAGGGGCAGGTGACCATCCTTCCCGGCTGTCATCTCACACCGGCCGATGTGGAAGAGGTGGCGGAGATCTGCGAGGCGTTCGGCCTGACGCCGCTGGTGATTCCCGATATCTCCAACGCCCTCGACGGCCACATCGACGAGACCGTGTCGCCACTCTCCGTCGGCGGCGTGACCCTGGATAAGGTCCGTCTGGCCGGTCGGAGCGAAGCCACCCTTTACCTGGGGGATTCCCTGGCCAAGGCCGCCGAAATACTGAAAGAGAACTTCGCCATCCCCTGTTACGGCTTCACCTCCATCACCGGCCTGGCCGAGACGGACAGCCTGATGGAGACCCTTTCCGCCATCGCCGGCCGTCCCGTTCCGGAAAAGTTACGCCGCTGGCGGAGCCGCCTCATGGATGCCATGGTCGATTGCCACTACCAGTTCGGCCTGAAGCGGATCTCCCTGGCCCTGGAAGCGGACCTCCTGAAGACCATGACCCTCTTCCTCGCCGGGATGGGGTGCCGGATCCAGGCGGCCATATCCGCCACCCGGGTGCGGGGACTTGACCGGCTCCCCACGGACAACATCTTTGTCGGCGACCTGGAAGACCTGGAAAACAGCGCCCAGGGGAGCGATCTCCTGGTGGCCAATTCCAACGGCCGTCAGGCAGCCGCCAGACTGGGGGGGATACCGCTTCTGCGGGCCGGGCTGCCGGTGTTCGACCGGTTGGGGGCCCATCAGAAGATGTACGTCGGCTATCGGGGAACCATGAATCTCGTCTTCGAGACGGCGACGATTTTCCAGGCCAATGCAAAGGAAGCGCAGAAACTGGCGCATAATTGATAACCCACCACGGAGGCACAGAGGCACGGAGAAAAACAAAAGTTACTCCTTCAAACCCTTCACCGCAAAGGACCCAAAGGACCCATAGGGCCTAAAGGACCTAAATCGCGAAGGACGCAAAGAAAACCTTTGCTTGATTCTACTTTGCGCACTTTGCGACTTTGCGGTTCAAAGATTTTGATTTCTCGTGTCTCTGTGTCTCCGTGGTGAAAAGGAGCTTACTATGAAAATTGCATTTACGACGAAGTCCGGTGAGATAATCGATCAGCACTTCGGCATGTCGGACAGTTTCCATATCTGGGAAATCGGGCCGGACGAGGCCCATTACCTGGAGACGGTCACGGTGGGGATTCACGGCGACGACGAAGAGGACAAGATCAGCGCCCGGGCGGATCTGCTCACGGAGTGTGCCATTGTCTATACCATGCAGATCGGCGGGCCTGCGGCTGCCAAGCTGGTGGCGCGGAAGATCCATCCCATGAAGACCAATACCGAGGTCCCGGTCGCGGAGATCGTCGGCAAGCTGCAGGAAGTGCTGAGAGGAACGCCGCCACCCTGGCTACGCAAGGCGATGAACAAGGACCAGGCAACGTCGTTTTTAGAGGATTGATAACCCCTGCGGGCGACCCAAGGGTACGCCCCTACTAAATACACACCACAATCAGGAGGATAGGAAAATGGCTTACATCACAGGATTGAGAAGAAACAAGACCGAATACACCCCCGAGTTCATTAAGACTATCGATGCGGAAACCTGCATCGGCTGCGCCCGCTGCTTCAAGGTCTGCGCCCACGACGTGCTCACCTTCGAAGAGGTGGACGAGGATGATTCGGCAAAGATGTACATGAAGGTGTCCAACCCGGACAACTGCATCGGCTGTCAGGCCTGCGGCCGGACCTGTTCCAAGAAGTGCTTTGCTTTTGAGCCGGTAGTGCTTTAAAAGGCAGTAAGAAGTAAATCGTGAGTAGTGAGTAGTGAGTAGTGAGTAGTGAGTAGTGAGTAGTAAAACCCAACTTTGACGGCTGATTCAGTATTCAACTGCTCACGACTCACTACTTACTATTTACTACTTACGGCTTTTAGGAGGTTCCCCATGCTCATCGCTGTTGCATCAAAAGACGGCCGGGATATCAATCAGCATTTCGGTCATGCGGAACGGTTTCTCATCTATGACGTGACAGGGAATGATGCGAAGCTGGTGGACGAAAAGAAGGTGGAACGCTACTGTTCCTACGACCAGGACCACCCGTTGCGCGCCCATCTGCTTACGGCCATCACCGATGCGCTGAAGAACTGTCGAGCCGTGGTCTGCGCCCAGATCGGCCAGGGACCGCAAATGGAGATGGAGCGTCTCGGGCTTGATACCTTCGTTGCGGACGGGCCGATCAAGCCGACACTGGTGGAATTGGCCAAATTACTGTAGGGGCGAACGGCGTTCGCCCAGGGCGCATGCCATGCACCCCTACCGTTCACACAATGAGGTGATGACCCACATGCAGAATACTTCCTTCAACCACTGCAACCTTCCCCCGTGGGTTATAGCATCGCGTCATTTCAACGACAATCCGCACAACCTGGAGATCCAGGGTGTGCGGGGCGCCAACCGCTTCCTGTTCGACAAGCTCGATACCATCTCCTCTGCCGAAGAACGTGCCCACATTTTCAACGACTACATGTCGGTGAAGTTCCAGCTCCACCAGTGGGAAAACCAGTCGACCGCCACGGCGCGCAAAAGCATCAAAAACAGCTACCTCCGTTTCCTCCGCGGTTGGATGATGGATTCCAATTCCATCGAAGGGGCGGTCCTGAAAGGGTGGGTGGAGAGCCGGATGGGGCTGCCGCCGACCTTCCACAAGCTCCGCATCCCCGGTATCCATTCCGAGGCGTACATGGTGTTTGCCATGGACCGGACCAAGGGGAGCGCGCGGACCAACGCCATCAATTCCCAACTCGATCTCCTCTATGAATACTGCCAGTACGAGCTGGCACAAAGGCATCCGAATGAGCGCTGGCTCACACTCTATCGGGGGACCTTCGATGCCAGCGAACATGACGTCCTGGAAACAATCAGCAAGCGGGAACAGATCGTGCGGCTCAACAACCTCTCCTCCTTTACCTCCGTTGAGGAGCGGGCCTGGGAGTTCGGCTTCACGGTCTGGGAGGTGCGTGTTCCCCTGACCAAGCTGTTTTTTTATAACGACCTGCTTCCCAACAGCATCATGAAAGGGGAGGGGGAGTATATGGTCATCGGCGGGGAGTACCACGTCAGGGTGGTGCCCTGTACGCTTTGATGAAGAAGTCGCCCTGTTAAGTTGCCGGGAGAAATCGCGTTGTCGTTAAGTTATTCGACATCCGATGTAAATTATAGTTTGCCCCCCTGAATGGCTGTCAATGACGGTAATCATTCGTTATGAGCGCCTTCCCTGCCCCTCGGTCCCCCCTCTGAAGTGTCGGATATGTTTACATGCCGTTGGAGAATCATATATTTGTCTAGCGATATCAGCCGGTTATATCCTGGCATGCTGGATGCATTTGTGTTCGTTAACGATCGTGTGTCGGCTGTGAAGCTGATACGAATTCAGTTAACGGGTAAATCCGCAGGTGAAGGAGGTAAAAACAATGAAAAAATCGACTCTGATAGTGGCAATGCTTATGGGCCTGCTGATGATGGGCGTTGGGACCGGTCATGCAATAATGGTCGAGTTTACCCCTGAAATCAGCAACACCTTTGCGGGGAGTTCCTTCGATATCGACCTCGCCGCAAATATCCAGCCGGGTCAGGCCTTGGCCGGTTGGGGGCTCGACCTTGTTTATGATGAAAGATTGCTGGCCCTCAATTTTGCCAACCTTGGGCCGCGTTGGTTGCAACCGTCCGACACGAACGGAGCTGTTTCTTCATCTTCCGGTCCGATTGTGAGCGGTATTTCCGAAGAGGTCTTATTGTCCTCAGCCAATTTTATCGGTTCGTATGGCAATGGGTCACATATCGACCTCTCGGGGGCGGTTGCATCGATGCCTGGAAATGATTTTTTCGATGGTCTTTTCGATGGTCTTTTCGATGATTTTTTCGATAATGACCACGGTCCAGGGAACAACGACGGCGGCGGGCACGATAACAATGCACCGGTTCCTGAGCCTGCATCGTTTCTGCTGGTTGGAGCCGGGTTGTTGGGTTTTGCTTTGTTGAGACGCAAACTGAATAAATAAGATTACAAGCAAAACTTACAACAAAACAAAAAAAGATGATAAGGCCGTTCAGCGAATGCTGGACGGCCTTATTCATTTTGCGACATAAGAAGATCGGGTGAGCATGTTCACATCGTAAATGAAAAATTGCAGGGATACCTTTCTTGACAAGTACATGAATTCCTGCTTTATTTGTATAAAATATTAGTCTGTTTTAATAAATAAGGGGCTGCCCCTTATCCTGCTCTGTTCGTGGAGGTTACCGTGAAAACAACCAAGCTCAGTACATTAACCCTGGTCATCATGACGTTAGTCATCCTTGTAGTCGCTGGTTGCAGCGGTAGCGGCGGAAGTGGCAGCGGTGGAACATTGTCCCCGGGTGATAACACGACAAGTTCCGCATTTCTTCTCTATCAGGGGAGTATCGGCGCAGTGGATCCGGCAAATCCGGCAAGCCCGGTCAGTGTGGAGAGTGGTATAACCAACAAGGTAACGTCTATATTTCACGGCACCTACGATCCGGTCGCGAGGAAGGTGTCCGATATCCAAACCCGTACGGTTGTCTATGTAAAAGGAGGGCAATTGTTCAAGGTTAGTGCCTTGAAGGGAGCAGCTACACCGATTCCTGTCCAGCTTACCAATGAAACTTCTGCCGATACCATAGTCGGTACGCCGTCAGCCATCGCAGATTTTGCCGACCACAATAACGCGCAATTCATATACTTGACAGCTGGCGGTGCCTGGAAGATGATCAAGGTCGGGATGAGTGCCACTGATACCCCCATACCGGCAAAGCAGCCACTTAAGCATGTTTATGATAAATCAAACGGGGCGCTTGCCGGATGGCTCGCCATAGACGGCAGTGCGGTGAAAAGGTTTGATGCGAACTTTAGCGCCGGCAGTGCTGCAACGGTCGCGACTTTTGCCGACAAGGCGGAAGCCGTGGGTTTCACCATTGATATCATTTTCCTCAAGATAGATGGCAATCTCTATGCCTATAACACGGCAAACGGAGCCATTTCCAGCGTGCTGTACACATTCACTGCCACTACTGCCGGTGATTTGAAGGCAACCAGGGATGGCATCAACATGTATTTTGTCGACGGTGGAAAACTGCTGAGCGTTTCCCTGAGCGGAACTGCACTAGCAGAGCAGATCGGCGCAGAAACCGGCACCATCGTTCAGTTGGCATATACCGACCACAAAGTGGTTTACGTGTTGAATGATGCCGGGCAGTACAAGATAAGAACGACGGGTAAAAACGGAGTGGTTTCCGGTACGCCTCCTGTTGACCTGGCAACCGCTGCGAACGGCGAAATTTTGATTTTTATCGGCGCAAAAGGAACCCTTGCCTATTTTGATAGAGTATCCGGAAACGGCGTCACAACGGCAGGAACTATTCGTGAGGACGGAAGCGGCCGGAACGAAACGCCCAATGCCTTTTGGGTGGGTGGCTCCTTCCTGAACATATTCGATACGATGTCCGAGGTGATTCCCCAGTATTTCATCAGGGCTGCAGGCATTACGTCGATTGTGGATTTCAGAGGCGGCCAGTTGGAATCTTTTGACGCCGCGACCGGCAACCGGCTGGCCGTGTTGGGAACCGTTCCCCAGGATATCCATATGGCAGGAGTTTTTGCCGGTGTCTGCGGCAGCAAGATTCTTCTGGAGGGGAGAACCATAACCAGCTTGGATACGTTTGTCAGTGACGTGTTCTATGCGGATTTGACGAAGGGCGGTTCGTTGACGCGGGTTACCAGCACTCCGCTCGTCAGTGAGCATGTCGTTCCGCTGTTCAATTAAACCCAGCATTGTCCGGTTAGGTCCTTGCAATCTGCATTTTCCCCCCTCTCCCTAACCCTCTCCTTTAGGCCCGCAATTTGGGTCCACCAGGGGAGAGGGATTACAAGCGCCCCTCCCTTCGATGGGAGGGGTTGGGGGAGGGTGCCACCGATCTTCCGAAAAACAGGCTGAATGGATCAAGTTCCCCTTCCCCAGCGGCGACAGCGCCACAAGCCCGGCCGCCAGCGTTGAAACCTCGTTCATGACGTTTTTGTTCATCTTCTTTATCCATTTTCTGGGAATGTTTTCCCGTCCGTAATAGGCCCCCGCGAGCATACCCATGATGGCGCCGGTGGTATCGGCGTCGCCACCCTGGTTGACCGTACTGACCAGGCACTCCTCGAAATTCCTCCCCCTGAAGAAGTGATGAAAAACCGTTTGCATGGTGTCCACCACGTAGCCGGTGGCGAGACCTTTGTAAGAATCGAAGCGGAAGTTCGGGTGCTCCGCAACGAGGCTGTCCACCTCCCTGCGCAGGCGAGGCTTGGAGAATCCGCAGACGGAAAGGTGAATGAGGCGGCCGAGGCAGATGCAGGCAGCGTCGGAGAGCGGGTGATTGTGGGTAATGTGGGCCTGGGCTACCGCATGGCGCTGGAGAAGCTCGTCGTCACCCATTGTGCAGAGGGCTGTCGGCAGAAGTCGCATGACTGCGCCGTTACCCGCGTCCCACTGATTGAACGGGGTTTCCAGCGTCCCCTTCAGCATGTAGTTCCTGATGCCGCGCCGGCAGGTATCCCCCACATCGATCGGCTTCGATTTGAGCCATGAGGCGAAATTTTCCGCAATCCCCCGCAGCGACATTTCCCCGGCGGAAACGATGGCCCTGGCGACGCAGAGGGACATCTCGGTGTCATCGGTCACGTTGCCCGCCTTGATCCGCAGCCAGCCCCCACCGACGATCTCGTCCAGCGTGCCGTACTTTGTCTTGATCTCACCAGCGGTCATGAACTCTACCGGCGCGCCGAGGGCATCGCCGACTGCAAGGCCGATGAAAGCGGCCTCGGCACGGGAAATTATTTCATTTATGTCGAAGGGTGCATGCACGATCGGACTATCCTCTGCCGGTAAGGGATGCAATAAGCAATCCTCATTCGTTAGAGGCCGGTAATACCGGCTTGAAGGCAAAAGGTCGCTTTTCCTTTCCTTCGGTGTTGCCTAAATATTAATCATTTTCCGCTAAATTAGGCATGGCAGAGGAGCCCGTTCTGAAGAATAACCGCGGAACTTGGCTATATATAAGGGTATTTGTGCTAATGAAATTCTGGCACGCTTAATGCCATAAGTAGTAGCAACGGATACGATGGCGTATCCCGGAAAAGGCAACGGAGCCCGGCGGAAGATGTTTTCTGTCGGGCTTTTTTTATTCGGCAAGGGCGCTGACAGTAAGGGTCAGCGTCTTTTTCTTTATGCCGGCAACCCAAAAGTATCCCGGCCGAAAGGAGAGCTATTATGGCAACAGCGTGCAACGAGCGGAAGAACATTCAGGGTCACCCCTGCTTCGGCGGCAATCATCACAAAAACGGCCGCATGCATCTGGCCGTGGCGCCGCGATGCAACATCAAATGCGGCTACTGTTCCAGGAGGCATGACTGCGCCAACGAGTCGCGCCCCGGTGTGACGAGCAGGCTCCTGACCCCGCAGGAGGCGATTGTCAAGGTCCGGGAGGTGGTGGCGAGCGATATCCTCGGCCCGATCATCAAGGTGATCGGTATCGCCGGTCCCGGCGATCCGCTGGCCAACGAGGAGACCTTCGAGACCTTCCGGCTCATCGGCGCGGAGTTTCCCCACCTCATCAAGTGCATGAGCACCAACGGCCTCCTCCTGCCGGAGAAGATCGATCTCTTGCAGGAACTTGACCTGCACAGCCTGACTGTGACCATCAACGCCCTCGACCCGAGGGTAGGGGCGAAAATCTATAGCCATATCCTCTACCATGGCAAAAAACTGACCGGCACGGAGGCTGCTGAAATACTGATAGCCAACCAGTTGGAAGGATTAAGGCGAGCGGCTGCATACGGCATGACCATTAAAGTGAATACGGTCTACATACCCGGTGTCAACGAGGACCAGATACCGCTCATCGGCAGGAAGGTCAAGGAGCTTGGAGCGTTCGTCATGAACGTCATGCCGATCATACCCCAGGCCGACTTTGCCGGGATAGTTCCGCCCACGCCGGCGCTGATCGATGAAGTGCGCAGTGCCAACGAGCAGATCATAGGCCAGTTCAAGCATTGCCGCCAGTGCCGCGCCGATGCCGTCGGCCTGATCGGCCAGGACGTGGCGGTCGTTGAAACGGCATGCGTGGTGAACAGGTAGGAGTCTGTCGGACTTAGGGAATCGTAGCGAGAGGATGGAAAATCGAGGACAGATTTCCGGAAATTTGAGAGCGAATAGTGGACCTATTCGTCGAAAATTTACGGAGATATGGACCGATTTGCCATTCTCGCAGTCGATTCATTCCTAAGTCCGGCAGGCTCCTACGCCTTCCCCCTACGGTGCTAGATCGATGAAAACCGACAGATTCCGACATGAAGATATCGACTCTTTTCTCCACCTGGCGGCAGATGAGGGGTGGTTGTGCGACCGCTGGGAGTTCGGTTTTCTCCTTGGCGCCTTTCCCGATGGCTGTTTCGTGGTGCGCGGGGCTGATGGGCCGCTCGCATTTGTCACGGCCGTAAGCTACGGGACCAGTGGCTGGATCGGCAACCTTATCGTCCGCAGCGACCAGCGTGGCCTCGGGGTCGGCAAGGGGCTGATGAAACAGGCGATTGCCGCGTTGCAGGATGTCGGAACGGAAACCGTCTGGCTGACCGCATCGCAGGCTGGCAGGCCGATTTACGAAAAACTCGGCTTCACCGCCGTTGACGAGGTTAAGCGCTGGGCAGGCTACGGCAGTGGAGACCTGGTCCCGGAAGAGGGGACGATCTGCTTTGAGAAAATGGTGGAAACGGACCGAGCAGGGTGGGGCGATGAACGGAAGGCCCTGCTGCTTGCCGTCTCTAAGCGGGGGACGGCGTACGAAAGCCGGGATGGATTTATCGTCAGGCAGCGGTGCGGCAACGTTACCCAATTGGGCCCATGGGGGTGCAGCAGCATTGACGATGCCGCCGCTCTTCTGGATAGAGCCATCATTGGGGTCGGCGCGGGTAATCCTGTTGTACTGGATGTGCCGGCCGGAAATGTTGCTGCTGCCGGGCTGCTCGACAGTCGGGGTTTCACTGTCCGGGGTGGGACGGTCCTGATGTCCCTGGGGAGGCCTGCCGCCTATCGTCCCGATAATGTATACGCCCTTGCCAGCATGGGGAGTATCGGGTAATAGATGAAGCGCCGTTTGTAGTTTAATGGTTGCTGGTTCATGATAATAGGATAAGCTTAAATGCATCGTGTGATACACCAGTTGCGGATGGTGATTTTTAGTCATATTGAAAAATATTTGCTTAAATTATAAGCAAATGTGGGCTTGTGTGTGGTGGGTATTTTTGCTACAATCCGCCCGTGCTTAAAATATAGACGTTGTTGTGTGGATTATCCCGTAGCTGTTTTTTCGTCCTTATCGTTCCGCTTAAATGATGCGGAATAGATCTGCGTCAAAGATTCCTGCGCTGGAAAAGTATACGTTCTCTGTAGTTCTGAATCATATCCATCTCCTGTGAGGTCTTACATGCTCGTAGTAGCCTGCATCAAACAGGTCCCGGACACCACCCAGGTGCAGATAGATCCGGTGACCAACACCCTGGTGCGCGAAGGAATCCCGTTCATCGTCAACCCGTACGACACCCACGCCCTGGAAGAGAGCCTGCGTCTCAAAGACCGGTTCGGTTTCCGGGTCGCCGCCATGTCCATGGGCCCCCCCAATGCCGAGGCAACGCTTAAAAAAGCCCTCGCACTGGGAGTCGACGAAGCAATCCTCCTCTCCGACCGGGTCTTCGGCGGCGCCGACACCCTGGCCACCAGCAACGTCCTCTCCGCAGCCATCAGAAAGCTCAACGCGGAGGAAGAAGTCGGGATAGTCTTCTGCGGCAAACAGACCATCGACGGCGACACCGCCCAGGTCGGCCCCGGCATCGCCACGCGGCTGGGATACACCCAGCTCACCCTTGTCGACCGGATCGAGGATCTTGATCCTGTCAAGCGCACCATAAAAGTCCGGCGCAAGCTCGAAGGGCGGCACGAAATAGTCGAAGCCCCCTTGCCCGTCATGATCACCGTCGTCCGGGAGCTGAACCGACCCCGCTACCCGACCGTCCCCATGCGGCTTGAGTCCCAGGACGCCGAGGTAAAAGTCTGGAACAACGATGCCCTCAAGCTCGACGTCAACACCTGCGGCCTCAAAGGCTCCCCCACCTGGGTAAGCCGGATCTTCTCCCCCGAACGGGAAAAAGGCGAGATCATCGGCGACGGTGTCCACGAGCCGGAAAAAACCGCAGAACTTTTGATCGACAAGCTGTTGAGTAAAGACCTGCTAGCACTGTAAAAAAAACAGAACAATCTTTGAACCGCAAAGGACCCAAAGGGCCTAAAGCGCAAAGGTCGCAAAGAAAACCCACAAGTGAGCGTCAAATTTAGGGGTAAAACAATAAGAAGTTTTTGCTTTCCTTAGCGTTCTTTGCGTCTTTGCGGTAAAAAAAGATTTTTGAAGGGAACCGTCCATGACCGACGAAGCGAAAAAACCGCTGAAGAAACCCCGGGGCAAAGCCTGCCTCATCGCAGGCAAATGCATCGCCTGCGGCGCCCGCTGCCAGAGTGCCTGCCCCGTTGACGCCATCGAAATGAACGACGCCGGCGAGCCGATCATCAACGAGAGCAAATGCATCGGCTGTGTCAAATGCGTCAAAGTCTGCCCGGCCCAGGCCATCGAGATGTTCTTCACCCCCGAAGAACAGAAAATCCTCGACGAGATCATGAAACAGGGCGCCCCCGCCGTCGAAGAAGTGGACGCCGAAGCAGCAGCCCTCGCCAAAAAGCTCGCCGCCTACCGGGGCGTCTGGGTCTTTGTAGAGCAGACCGAAGGCGAAGCAGCCAAAGTCTCCTGGGAACTCCTGGGCGAAGGAGCCAAACTGGCCCGTGCCCTGGACGTCCCTCTCTCCGCCATCGTCATCGGCGAAAAGGTCGAACACCTCTGCAAGGAAGCCTTCGCCTACGGCGCCAGTAAAGCCTATCTCATCGACGCCCCCGTCTTCAAATACTACCGGACCGAAGCCTACTTAAGAGCAGTCAACAACCTCATCGAAAAATACAAGCCCGAGATCATCCTCATGGGCGCCACCGGCCTCGGCCGCGACCTGGCCGGCGCCGTCGCCACCGTCGTCGGCACCGGCCTCACCGCCGACTGCACCGGCCTCGCTATCGACGACAAACGGAACCTGATGCAGACCCGACCCGCCTTCGGCGGCAACATCATGGCCACCATCATGTGCGACAAGTTCCGGCCGCAGATGTCCACCGTCCGCCCCCACGTCATGGCCATGCCCGAACATGACCCGCAAGGCTCAGGCGAGATCATCCGCGAAAGCTGCCCGGTCAAAGAAGAAGAGATCCTCGTCAAAGTCCTCGATATCATCAGCGACAAGAAGACAGACCAGGTCGACGTAGCCGGCGCCGAATTCATCGTCTCCGGCGGCCGGGGCATGATGGGAAAAGAAAACTTCGCCATGCTCCAGGAACTGGCCAACGAACTCGGCGGCGTGGTGGGCGCTTCGCGCTCTGCCGTAGACGCAGGCTGGATGCCCCAGGAAAGACAGGTAGGGCAGACCGGCAAGACCGTTCGCCCCAAGATCTACATAGCCTGCGGAATCTCCGGCGCCATCCAGCACCTGGTCGGCATGCAGGACTCCGACGTCATCATCGCCATCAACCGGGACAAGGAAGCACCCATCTTCGAAGTCGCCACCTACGGCATCGTCGGCGACCTGTTCCAGATTATACCGGCCATCACCCGGAAACTCAGGGAACTGAAACAAGCAAAAAGCAGATAACACAATCCACCACAAAGACACGGAGATTCGGAGAAAGCCTTGAAAAATAAAACCATGTAACCGCAAAGGCGCAAAGGGCGCTAAGAAAGAAGTAAAACCGAAAACTTTATTGGTTATAAAAACATTTAAAGCGGATAAGCCTTTCGATTTTACCTTTGCGTTCTTTGCGCCTTTGCGGTTCAAGGATTTGTCTTTCTCCGTGTCTCTGTGGAAATAGAGGTTTTAACAATGACCGACCAAGCCATCTTTACCCCGTTACTGATCGCCGCCCTGATCTTCTTTGCCTGGAGCTGCTACAAGCGCTTCAGCCTGCTGGGGCTCGGCCAGGCCGAAGACCGCTTCCAGCGCATCGACCTGCGCATCTGGGACATGCTCCTCTACGCCTTCGGCCAGAAGCGGGTCATGGCAAAACCATTCGGCATCAACCACTGCATCATCTTCTGGTCATTCCTGATCCTGCTCATCGCCAACGGCGAATTCATCCTCGCCGGCGTCCTTCCCGGAGTAAGCCTGCGGCTCCTTTCCGACGGCATCAGCGGCCCCCTCGTCCTCCTCTGCGACCTGGCCTCCCTGCTGGCCCTGATCGGAGTCATCATCGCCGTCAGCCGGCGGCTCCTTTTCAAACCCGACTACCTGGACACAGCCTACGTCAAAGGGAGAAGCTTCGAAGGCTTCCTCATCCTCGGCTTCATCGCCCTCCTCATGCTTGCCTACTTCGGCCTGCACGGAGCCGAAATAGCCATGGGAGAAGAACCGCTCGCCGGCTACATGCCGCTCTCCGCCTTCACCGCCAAATTGCTCCTCGCCTCACCTTTGGCCTCGAGCCTCGCACCTTTCGCCTCGTTTGCCTGGTGGCTCCATGCGCTGGTGCTCCTGGCCTTCATCTGCTTCCTCCCCTTGAGCAAACACATGCATATCCTCACCGCCATCCCCAACTGCTTCCTCCAGAGCCTGGACAAGCCCAACACCCAGCCCCGGGAAGAATTCAAAAAAGGAGAACAGTTCGGCGTCGCAGAAGTAAGCCAGTTCACCTGGAAAGACCTGTTCGACGGCTTCTCCTGCACCGAATGCGGTCGCTGCCAGAACGCCTGTCCCGCAACAGCCACCGGCAAACCCCTCAACCCGCGCCAGGTGATCCACGCCATCAAGACCAACCTCCTCGCCAACGGCCCGTACCTGCAAAGGGGAGAAAAACCGGTCATACCGCTCATCGGCGAAGAATCGGAAGGAAGCAACACGGAAGACACCATCTGGTCCTGCACCACCTGCGGCGCCTGCATTGCCGCCTGCCCGGTCATGATCGAGCAGATGCCGAAGATCATCAAGATGCGCCGGCACCTGGTAGAAATGGAGAGCAAATTCCCCGAAGAACTCCTGAACCTCTTCGAAAACATGGAACAAAGAAGCAACCCCTGGGGGATCGCACCAAGCGAGCGGACCAAGTGGAGCTCCACCATGGAAGTCAAACCCTTCGAGCAAGGCAAAACCGAATACCTCTTCTACATCGGCTGCGCCGGCGCCTTCGACTCCCGGGCCAAGCACGTAACAGTAGCACTCGCCACCATCCTCAACGCCGCAAACATCTCCTGGGGAATCCTCGGCAAAGAAGAGAAATGCTGCGGCGACAGCCTGAGAAGGCTCGGCAACGAATATGTCTTCGACAAGATGGCAAAAGAAAACGTCCAGCTCTTCAAGGAAAAGGGGATCACCAAGGTCATCACCCAGTGCCCCCACTGTTTCACCACCCTGAAAAACGACTACAAACAGTACGGCATCGAGCTCCAGGTCATCCACCACGCCGAACTGATCGACCAGCTCCTCAAAGAAGGCAAGCTGAAGCTGAACAAACAGGTAAAAGAACTCGGCAACATCGTCTTCCACGACTCCTGCTACCTGGGGAGACACAACGACATCTACGAAGCCCCGCGAAGCGTCATCGAAACTGCAACCGGGAACGCCCCGACAGAACTGGAGCGAAAGAAAGACAACTCCTTCTGCTGCGGCGCAGGTGGCGGGCGGATGTGGATGGAAGAATTCATCGGTGAGCGGATCAACCTGAACCGGGTTACGGAAGCGCTCACAAAAAATCCAGACACCATCTGCGTTACCTGCCCCTACTGCATGACCATGTTCGAGGACGGCCTCAAGGACAAGCAGGCAGGACAGACGAAGGTAAGGGACATCGCGGAGCTGGTGGCGGAAGGGCTGAGGTGAGTTCTACGTTCTAAGTTCTAGGTTCTATGTTGAAAAACACCAACGTAGAACATAGAACGTAGAACTTAGAACCTGAAAAAAGGTTATACCATGCTGATCGTTATCCAGAATGATCCTGAAGTACCGCTTGGGGCCTATGCCGATTATCTGGCGGAGCTTGACGTGCCGTACCGGCTGTTTCATCCGTACGAGGAGGAGATGCTGCCGGAGGCCGGGGAGGTAAGCGCCGCTATCGTCCTCGGCGGAGCCATGGGTGTGCACGATACGGACAGGCACCCCTTTCTCCGCGAGGTGAACTGTTTCATCGGCGGTGCGATAGCCCAGGATCTGCCGTTCCTCGGCATCTGTCTCGGCGGGCAGCTCCTGGCTAGTCTTTTGGGGGCGCCGGTCACCACTAATTCCCCTTTCGGCGAGAAGGGGACCCTGCCGGTCACCCTGACCGACGACGGGGAGGCCGATCCCCTCTTTGCCGGGATCGACCGGGAGTTCGTCACCTTCCAGTGGCACAACGACAGTTTCGTCGTCCCCGAAGGCGGGGTGCTGCTCGCCTCCTCCACCGCCTGCCCGGACCAGGCGTTTCGCTACGGCTCCAACGCATACGGAATCCAGTTCCATCCCGAGGTAAACCGGGAGATAGTTGCCAACTGGAGCAGCTGGACCGAGGAGACCGCCGCCCGTACCGGCCAGTTCCTGGCTGAATTTGACCACCGTGCAGAAGATTACAACGCCGCGTCCCGCCAATTGCTTGTCAATTTCCTCCGCATTGCCCGCCTCGACTAAGTTTCGCCCAACTACGGGGATGCTGCGGAGAAACCCGCAGACCTTTTGAGCAGTTCAACAGAAATCTTCCCACCAAACTTCGTATTTCCAGATGGTAACGCTTGACGTTAATAATGGCTTGCGTTAATATTTCAATAATGATCAATTCCTTTAGGTGCAAAGAAACTGAAAAGTTATTCAACGGCAAATTTTCCTCCAAGTTGCCACAGGCAATACAGCGCCTTGCCGCTCGAAAACTTGACTATCTGGATGGTGCCGGGGATCTTGATGACTTGCGTTCCCCTCCCGGAAACCGTCTGGAAACTTTAAAGGATGATCGCGCCGGACAACACAGCATTCGCATTAATGACCAGTGGCGCATCTGTTTTGTATGGCGTGACAATAACGCCTTCGATGTCGAAATCGTTGACTACCATTAAGGAGTATTTTATGAGCAAAAGAGATTTTCCTCCAATTCATCCTGGTGAAATCTTGCGCGAAGAATTTCTAATTCCGCTTGGTATCAGTCAGTACCGACTCGCAAAGGAAATACACGTTCCGGCTCGTCGCATAAACGAGATCGTACTTGAAAAGCGTGGGATTTCCGCGGATACCGCGCTTCGCCTGGGACGCTATTTCGGCACGACGGCGCAGCTTTGGATTAACCTGCAAGCACGGTATGATCTTGAGGTAGCGCGTGACGCGATTGAAGATAAGCTGGAAGCTGAAATTAAGCCATTGAAAAGGGCGGCATGAAGACCCTGGCCAAGGCGGCGGAGGAACATAGACCCCTCCGACTGCCTCTATGGCCAGAGATTTCAGGAAGACTCCCAAGTTTCAACCGATACCCAACTTCCCGCTTTGTGAGACCCCGCTGTAGCCGTCTCTATGGCCACAACGAGATAACCTGATACATGCCCTGATAGCTATCCCCTTTGAATCCTTACCTTTTTTTAGAAGTGTAAAATTTTTTACACTCATTTTTCACCTAACCCTGCGATATTTCAATTGATTTTGCAATATTTCTCGTGTAGAAACGACTAGCGTGCATTAATGATCCAGCACTGGGCGCGCGATGGCCTTCGATGGACAAAGTATCAGCGAAAAAAACCGGAATGGCCGGAGTTGCATGTGATTGGCGAAGCTTTCGAATAGTTGCAGTGATTGAGGAGGGAAGCACATATGCTTTATAAGCAAATAAGACATTGTATTTGGTTTATTACTCTTACTACGCTTACCGGGTGTTCTTGGCCTAATGTTAAACTCATGGGTGATGAATACTTGCTTTCGCCCCCCAAAACACATGAACAGCCTCAACAGAGTATAAATCAGGTGCCCCCACAGCCACTTGATTCCAACTAAAGCAAAAGGGTTAAAAAAATTCAGCATATCTCGCAACAATTGGGGCTGGACAAGTCGTTACAAGAGCGGATCAAAGGGTTGCAGATTAAAAATTCCCTTTTCAAGGCCTGACCCTTGTGCCCTTTGACCCTTGTGCCCTTCCACATCGGCAAGCCGTTGGCAAAACCCAGAAAAAGATGAACAATTAATGTTATCTGGAGGGTAACGTGAGAATTTTAAGATGCTTAGTTCGTTTACTGGCCCTTATTTCGATTCAAGCAATGCTATTCGGCTGCGGTAGTAGCAACGACACTGTTGCGCCTAATGTGGGCAAGACGCGCAAACTCCTGGTTGGGGATAGCTGGACTTATGATGTCAGCGGGCAGTCTCAATCGGGTAGTTTTTCCGGCACGTCAATATTGAACATTACTCAAGATACCTTAGCCGGAGTATCCGTACTTGCTGCGACATCAACAGTTAGCGGCGTTTTGAACGGATCAAATACTAGCAGTACATCAGTAACCTATATGCAGCAGGATGCAACCACCGGTGACCTTCTTCTATATGGACTCAAGGATACTAATACAAATAATGTGGCAGTCACCGTTACCGACCGGCCATTACCTATCATGTGGCCTGGAAATTGGGAAGCAGGTAAGACCATCAATGCAACTGCCCACTATAGTAATGGCACCACTGAATCAATCTCATATTCCATTATTGGGCAAGAATCTGTAGCTACTCCAACAGGGGCCGTAACAGCTTGGAAACTCATTATATCAGTTTCGTCAAATGCAATTATGTCAACTGGTACTTTTTGGTTTTCACCAGAGATCGGTAATTACATAAAAATGGATGTCACTAACAGTGCTGGCAGTTCTAGTACCATCTTGAGAAGCACAACAGTCAAATGAAAACAGTTAGGGGAGGCTAGAGGGACGTTGCTTGCTAGTTAGCTAAAAGAGTCTGCATGATTCAGTATAGCAAGATAGCAAGCAACGTCCCCCTTTTGGTCCTCAACGTCCCCCTTTTGGTCCCCTCTGCTATAATCTCCTCTCAACATAACTATGTGAACATTTAGCAATTTCGGTCAGGATTGACTCTCGGCAATGTGGTAGGATTACCCCTGAATTGAGGTGGACGCCGGTGAACATGGATAAGGCAAAAGCATACGCGCAGCGGTTCGACAGGGTGTTCGAGTATATCGAGCAGCATCTGGACGAACCATTGACCGTCGAGCAGCTGAGCCGGGTAGCGCATTTCTCGAAGTTCCATTTCCATCGGCAATTTTCCCAGTATGTCGGTATCGGTGTCTTCGCCTATGTCCGCCAGCTGCGGCTCAGGCAGGCATCCTACCGGCTTGTCTTTCGTCGGCACGAACGGATCATCGATATTGCTCTGGATGCCGGTTTCGAGAGTCCGGAAGCGTTTTCCCGCGCCTTCAGACAGGTCTTCGGACAATCCCCTTCTCAATTCAGAAAATCACCCCAATGGCAGCCGTGGAGCGAGAGCTTTCGGCTTCCGCACCGAGAAAGGAGAGAAAAGATGGATGTGAAGATTGTCGATTTTGCCGAGACACAAATTGCGGTCCTGGCACACCGAGGCGCGCCGGAACAACTCAACGATTCGGCTCTGAAATTTATCGAATGGCGCAAACAAAGCAGGCTGTCGCCGGTAAAAACGAGCAGGACCTTCGGCATCGCCTATGACGATCCCGAATCGACCGAACCGGAGCTGTTCCGCTTCGATATCTGTGGCGCAGTTTCAGAGAAGGTGCCGAATAACCCGCAGGGGGTGGGAAACGGAGTCATCCCTGGTGGTCGCTGCGCTGTGGTCCGGCATCTCGGTTCCCACGATCGCATTGGCGAGACCGTCTATCCACTCTATCGCGCGTGGTTGCCCGAGAGCGGCGAGAAGCTGCGCGATTTCCCACTCTATTTTCACTACTT
Organism: Geotalea uraniireducens Rf4; assembly: GCF_000016745.1. Taxonomy (GTDB): domain Bacteria; phylum Desulfobacterota; class Desulfuromonadia; order Geobacterales; family Geobacteraceae; genus Geotalea; species Geotalea uraniireducens. The sequence goes on from NC_009483.1 coordinate 1,434,853, forward strand.
GAATCTGATTCCGGACGTGGCCGAACATGAGCTGGTAACCGATATCTATCTACCGCTGAAGTAGTTGTCATACACATCGCCTGGGGCTCCGGCAACCTGGAGAAAATCAGGGGAGGCTAGAGTGAGGGCGAGTGGGCAAGTGAGGGCGAGGGGGCAGGCTTCCAGATGCCAAGATGAAGTGCAGAAGGCGGCCAAACGGCCGCCTTTGCTGTTTACGGTGTCCTGCGTAAAAGAATTTGCTTAATCTCCAGGATGTGCGATTCTAACCCCGGTTGGTTGAGAACGGAATTCGTCGGGGATTACCTGCTGAGGTGGCCGGGGATGAGGCAGCACTGAATAAACTTTGACCTCCAAATGGGCCAGAATAGGATAAATGTGATTACGCTGATTGTTTGCGGTGAATATATTGATCCGCAGCCTGGGCCAATAGACCGGAACGAGTCATGTGGTACTGCTCGGCATAACGGTCGATCTCATGCAGCAGATTTTCAGACATGGTTATATTAACCCGCTTTGCTTTAACTTTGAGCTTGGAAAGATCAATGTCTACCAAGAGCCATACCCCTCCTTGATATTCGGGGTTAGCAGCCAATTGTTCTAATGGTGTTGGTGCAGGCACAGGCATATCTTCGCCTTCAAAATAGACTTCTGCGGCCTCTTGGATCATGTGTGGTAAATCCTCCCACTCGTCGGCGGCAGAGAAACAGCCGGGAAAGTCGGGGATAGTTACTCCGTGGGCGTGTTGATCGTCTCCAATGTGAACATATGCGGGGTATAACATGTTATCTCCATTCCCAACCAGCTTGCCGGTAAATGTTCCGCAAGGTTCCGGTTGGCATGTCTTTACGTGGATGTGGCACTACCACATGACCAGCTTTTGACGGATGTTTGTGCTTCTGGTGGTCACCTTTGCCTCCGACACAACACCATCCCTCGTTTTCAAGTCGTTTGATGATCTCTTTGCTGGTCATAGGCTAACTATACACACCAATACACACCGTGTCAAAGGAGAAGTAGCGGGGCTAACTTTCCAATTCGAACTTTTTAAAAGAGGGCGCGGGGTCTTCCAGGATGCCAAGATGAAGTGTAGAAGGGGGCGGCCAAACGGCCGCCTTTGTTGTTTACGGTGTCCTGTGAACGTCTGAGAGTTACGCTAGTTCATCGACGCGCTCCCACGAAAGAGAGCTTCCAGATGTCTACATCATTCACTGGCAGTGTCTGGTAAACCCAGGTGTTACCGCCGTCGCTGGTATGCAGAATGGAGCCTCTAGGGAGTTCCGAAGGCGATGACATACCCCGGTACCCGCCTATCCATGCATGCTGCTTGTCGATGGCGGAGACTCCTTCGTAGACATAATTCGGGAAGGTCCAGTCACTTTTTATGACGTCATTGCCGACGATCTTGACCCGCATGACATACCCTGCTGCGCCGTTCTGTACGGCCCATGCTTCATCCGCACTGACTGCGCAGACATCGTCGATGTCGTTGGGGCCGGCAATACCCGGTGCATCTATTTTCCAGGTGAGGCCTCCATCCATGGTGCGGTAGAGTTCCCCCTGCAGGTTCACCGAGGTCCATGCGACCTTTTTGTTCACAATACTGGCTGTCATGGGGCCGTGGCCGCGGTCCACTCCCGGCAGATATTCCTGACGCCATGTCCGGCCACCATCCGGAGAATGGATCATCCCGTTTTCACCGTTGCCAAAATCGGCAATCCAAATATCTTTTCCCAGTACATCCATCCGGTTGACCTGTTTTATGGTTATCCCCGGCGTAGGAACAATCTCCCACCTTTTACCGCCGTTGTTCGTATGCATGACCGGCCCATGCAGACCAACGGCCCACGCCTCTTTCCGGCCGACGCCCTTGATCCCTTTCACTCCATCCTGAATTACCTGGGGCAGTGCCTGCACTTTCCATGTCTTTCCGCCATCTTTCGTGTGGAGAATCATCCCCTCCTCTCCAGTGTCATTACCACCCAGTGCCGCCCAGGCGGTTCTCTTATCCACAGCGCTGATATCATTGGCGTTGTGCCCTTTCCAGAGTGACCCGTCTCCCTGAACCTCCCAGGTTTTACCACCGTTGTCAGTATGCAGGATCACCGCGGTCTTGTCCGGGTCATTACCGATTGCCCAACCAGCATTGGACATATACACGGTCCTGAGGGGGAATGTGACGGTTTCGGCAATAACCGGAGGGTCATAGACGTGAGGCGTCTCGTCGGAATCGTCCTCTTTGACAGAGGCGACAAAAATCTGCTTTGCTGTGGCCACATTATTTGTCGGATCCACAGTGACCTTGAGATAGCCAAGCTTCCTTGTTTCTCCAAACTGGTACCAGACCGCATAGGGGTCTCCAGCGTTAATGTCTGCAAATCTGCCCCCGGCGGTACCGACGATGAAATAGGTGATACCCTCTACTGAATATCTCTGGTAGTTATGGGTATGGCCCGCGAAATTAGCGCTTATACCGTAGGTATGATACAGAGTTTCCCATGGCTGAAGGTCAGGGTTGAGCGTACTCCTCCCATAATCCCAGATCGGGTGGTGATGCATGGTAAATGTACCACGCATCTTATTGTCCAGAAGCGACTCGAGCCAGGATGCCTGACTCTCGGCAAGGGCCAGGGACGTTTGCGGATCATCACTGTCGGTGTTGTTCGGATCCGGACTGTCAAGAATGATAAACCGGATGCCGGCACAATCAAAAAAATGGTTCAGGGGCGCACCAGGGAGTATATCGTAGGACCAATGGTATTGGTCGGCTGCAGTAGGCGGGTAGCTCCCGCCTTCGTTATGGTATTCATGGTTTCCGATAGTGGTAAAGATGGGGAATTTCGCGAGCATCGGGTCGGCAACCTTGAAATATTTGGCCCATAACGACTCTGAATCATGACCTGCATAGTCTCCACCGTGAAGGATAAAAAGCACATCCTGCTCCTTTGCAATGGCATCTGCTACGTACTTGAACCGTTTTTCTTCCGTATAATTATGGCCCTCTTGTGAATCACTGATGACAATAAAGGTAAAGGGACCTTTGACCGGCATCGTCCGGAAGGTGCGGTTGCTGAAGACGTCCGCATTGTCTGAAGGTCTCACCCTATACACATACGAGGTATTCGGTTCAAGGCCGGTAAGCTGTACATGTTGATAGGGACCCGTTATCCGAGATGATTTCTTTTTTTGGAATTTTTGATGTTTCTCATAAAAACTCGACTTGGCGTACTCTACTGTGCCCGCCCCAAGGTTTTCTCCTCGCCAGTTGATGGTCGCAGAATTTATGGTGGTTTTCGTTACCCATGGAGCCCAGTAATTGTCCGATGTTACGGCCACTTCGCCTGGTGTGAGGCTGTCACTGCTGTAGGCAGGGGCAATGAATACACCAGTTGCCACCAGAGCAAATATCGCTACGACAAGCCACCCTCGATAGACTCGCATAAAGCCCTCCTCCGTGCTGCTGTTAGCCACATGACGTAGTTCGGTTCGCCGTAAGGGAGAAGAAATAGGCAAACATTGTGTAGTGGCGTTCAACGGCTGATAAAGTAGCTTCGGGAAACTAAGGGTTTGAATATTGGTTGTAAAATTAAACATCTTTAACAAGATTTTATATATTTCCATTGGGTTGTCAATGCGCCGAAAGTGACACCTCTCCAGAAGAAATCTATGGGGTCTACCAAGATGACAAGATGAAGAGTAGAAGGCGACCGATGGGCCGCCTTCGCTGTTTCCGGCGTCCCGTCGTGCAAAAAGATTTTGCTTTATATCCAGGATGTGCGATTCTAACGCCGTCCGGCAGAAAGTAGAATTCGCCGGGGATTACCCGCGTCGGGAGGGAATGTGAACGCAGCGCCGCAGCTCTATGTGCTGGACGGGTCCAGTTACATCTACCGCGCCTATTATGGCGTCCGGGATCTTGCCACCTCTGGCGGAATGCCGACCAATGCCGTATTCGGGTTTACCCGGATGCTCCTCGGCCTCCTGCAGGAGAACCGCCCCGATTACCTCGCCGTCGTACTCGATCCCCCCCGGGAAGAGACCTTTCGCCGGGAGCTCTATCCCGCATACAAGGCCCATCGGGACGCCATGCCCGCGGATCTTGTGCCCCAGCTGCCGTACATAAGGCAAATCCTGCAGGCCCTCAATATCCCGGCCCTGGAAGCTCCCGGTTTTGAGGCCGACGATGTCATTGCCACCCTGGCCCGCCGCTATGCCGCAGAAGGAATAGAGGTCACGGTCGTCACCGGCGACAAGGATCTGCTGCAGATTGTCGGCGACGGGATCAATCTCTTGGATACCATGAAGGATCTGCGTTCCGGGCCGCAAGAGGTCCTCGACCGCTTCGGTGTCCCGCCGGAGCTGGTGCCCGATGTTCTGGGGCTGGCCGGTGATACCTCGGACAATATCCCGGGAGTTCCCGGGATCGGCGAGAAGACCGCTGCCGAGCTGGTCCGGCGGTTCGGTTCCCTGGAAGGGGTTCTCCAGTGGAAAAGTCTGGTGAATGGCAAGCAGCGCCGGGAAAATCTGCACGCCCATGCCGACCAGGCCCGGCTCTCGAAAACCCTGGCCACCGTCCGCTATGACGTTCCGCTGGATCTGTCCTTGGCCGAACTGGAGCGCCGGACGCCGAACCTCCCGGAGTTGATGCCCCTGCTGCGGGAGCTGGAATTTTCGGCTCTGGAGGTCGCCTTCACCCCGCCGCCGCCTGGCGTGGTCGAGATCTACTGCGACGGCTCGGGCAGAGACTCCGGGCCCGGCGGGTACGGGGTGATCCTGCGCTATGGGGAGCATGAAAAGGAGTTGAGCGGTTTTGAGGCCGCCTCCACCTCCCAGCGGATGGAACTGACGGCGGCGATCAGGGGGCTGGAAGCGTTGCATAAACCGCGGAGGGTGCGCGTCTTCAGCGATTCACAGTACCTTGTCCGGGGGATGAGCGAATGGCTTCATGGTTGGATTCGCACCGGGCGCCTGGAGACCCCGGACGCTCTCAAGAACCAGGACCTCTGGCAAAAGCTTTCTGCCCTGTCCGCTAACCATGAGGTCACCTGGGAATGGGTGCGCGGCCATGACGGGCATCCTTTCAATGAGCGCTGCGACAGGCTGGCAAAGCGGGCGGCTGAGGCGGGGATTCGGGTGACAGAGGAGAGAGTCCGGGCAGCACAACAATCCGAGGAACGCGAAAAGAAAGAGAAAGCTATCCCGTTGCCGGTCGCCCCTGCCAAGCCGGCACCGGTTCAGGTCAGGGAGGAGACAGCATACGAGGCCGATGCTGACGGTCAGCTGCTGCTCTGTTGAATCAATGGCATCTCCATCATGCCACCGGCAGAGAGACAAAAAACGTGCTCCCCTTGCCGAGAGTGCTTTCCACCCATACTTCCCCCCCATGAGCCGTGACAATCTCCCGCACGAGGGCAAGGCCCAGGCCGGTTCCGCCGAATACGCGGCAGGCGGTGTTGTTAACGCGATAAAATCTCTCGAAGATCCTCTCGACAGCCTGCGGCGAAATGCCTATCCCTTCGTCTCTCACGGTGATGACAACACAGTCCTTTTCCCGGCGTGCCGCCACTCTGACAGCTCCACCCTTCGGGGAGTACTTCACGGCATTGGAGACGAGATTGTTGAAGACCTGACGGAGCTGCTTGTTATCGCCGCATATCCGGGGGAGATCGGACGGACAGTCCAGGGTTATGTGATGCCGTTCCGACACCCGTGTGAAGAGGGCGACGGTTTCCTCCAGAAGCGGTTGAAGGGGGAGTGGCCGCCACGTGACGGTCTCCTTTCGGGATCTTAACCGCTGCAGGTCGAGGAAATTGCCGATCAGCTCATTCAGTTTCTCGGATTCGTGCAGGGTGATCCGGAGGTATTCCCTCTGTTGGTCCGCGGGGACCTCATTGTCCAGCATGAATTCGGTGTAGCCCAGCATTGCGGTAAGGGGGGTGCGCATTTCATGGCTGACGGCGGAAATCATCTCGTCCTTCATCTGCTCCATCTCTTTCCGCTCGGTGATGTCGCGCCCTATGGTCGACACGGCGACTACTCTTCCCTGCGCATCTCTGATAGGGGAATAGGAAAGCGACATGTGAATCAGTTGCCCATCCTTTCTCCTTCGTACGGTTTCGAAATGTTCGATGTGTTCTCCATGCCTGAGCCTTTCATCCATCTGAAGCACTTCATCTACATTTTCAGCCGGGATCAGCATCGTTATCGGTTTGCCGAGCACTTCGTCCTCGCTGTAACCGAATATTTTTTCGGCGCCTCTATTCCAACTGGTGATTATCCCATCAAGCGTCTTACCGACGATCGCATCATCGGAAGACTCCACCATGACCGCTAACCGCAGGTTTTTCTCCTCGGCCTGTTTGCGTTCCGTGATGTCCGAGAAGCTGCCCCGTGTGCCAAGATGATTTCCGTTGTCGTCGAAAACAGGGATGCAGACATGGTGGACCCAGCGAATATCTCCGTCGGGACGGACGATGCGTAATTCGAGCTCGCCCAGGGCCTTGGTCTGGGTGATATCGTGCCGGTGGTCAGTCCAAAGATGCCGGTCATCCGGGTGAATGATACTCCGGAGCAAACCGGGATCGGCATTGAACTCTTCGGCCCCATGACCACTGATGCGCCGGCAGGAAGGCGACGTGTAAATGAATCTGTCTGCCGGGCTCAGCCAGAATTCCCAGTTGTAGGTGTTGTCGGCGACGATCCGGTATTTGACCGCGACCTCCCGCAGAGCCTCTTCTGCCTCCCTGCGTTTGGTGATGTCGCGTCCTTCCGGCAACAGAAGGACCACATTTCCGTCATCATCCTTCACCGGTTTAAGCGAAAAATCGACGTAAATCAGCTTTCCATCAGCAGTTGGATGGGTAGCTTCAAAACTGACGAACTCGCCTTGGGCAGCAGACTTGATGGCTTGGCGGAGCCGCTCTTGCAGTTCAGGCGAATGAACCCAGGCTAAAGTTTCCCAGAAAGGTTTGCCGATCGCTTCAGATTTCGTGCCTCCTATCACATCGAAAGCTGAAGAGTTAATGTCCAGAACAGTTCCATCCGGTTTCAATACGCTTATTAATGAAGATGACTGATCGAACATGACACGCAAGAGCGCATAACTCTCAGCCTCTTCCATCTGCTTGCGCTCTTTGGCTCGCATTTTACGTAAGAAATGTTTCAGAAGATTTGCCCGCATAAAGTTAGCCTTCGTTCGAGGGGATCCAATGGGCTTGATAAACATTATAACAGGTTAATGGAATAGTAGCCATCGGCGGTGTTTTCCCTTTACCCGAGGTACGGGATGGCTACTCAAGACCTTGAGGATAAGACTTGAAGATACGCATGGCGGGTGACAGACCATGAACATGGCCATGGGGGAGCAGCGAGATGGAGAGGGCGTAACACACAGTCAAACCTTATGGCGTATCTCTTAGACGATAGCCGACTCCCGGCTCAGTCAGGATGTAGCGGGGGCGGGAGGGGTCTGTCTCGATCTTGTGGCGCAGGTTGCTGATGTTGACGCGCAGCACGTGGGGCTGTTCAACGTAGGCAACACCCCAGATCTGCCGGAGGATCTGGCTGTGGGTCAGGACCTTCCCCGCATGGGTCACCAGCAGGCGCAGCAGTTCGTATTCGGTGGGGGTTAGTTGCACCTCTTCGCCGCGGACCGTTACCCGGCGGCGGGGGAGGTCCACTTCCAGCTCGTTTATCCGGTAGACCGGTTCCGGGACCTGCTGCATGGAGCGGCGCAGCGTCACCCGTATCCGGGCGGTCAGTTCCCCGATGCCGAACGGCTTGGTCAGGTAGTCGTCGGCGCCGGCGTCCAGGGCCTTCACCTTGTCGTCTTCCCGCTCCCGCACCGACAGGACGAGGATCGGCACCTGCGACCATTCCCGTATCCGCCTGATCACCTCCACCCCGTCCATGTCCGGCAATCCAAGGTCAAGGAGGATCACATCGGGCTTGATTGCTACGGCTGCCGCCAGCGCAGCATGGCCGTTTTCCGCCTGGTGGAGGGAGAACTCCCCGGTATCCAGCGCAGTACGCAGGAAACGCTGAATTGCCATCTCATCGTCTACCACCAGGATGCGCGGCAGGCTGGCGCTGGTCTTCTCGCTCGACATGACTTCCACCTTTCCTATAAAAAGCATTTTAACCACGAATGACACGAATTTGCACGAATATACAAGCTCTTGCGATGCAAAAGGCACTCACCAGATCGGTGACTTCTCAAGATTTAACAAAGGGTTAAAAACATTCGTGTTTATTCGGTACGCCAGGCCAAGCCTGGCTGATCTATCTGACTGAAAAGTGTCAGACATGTAAATTGCTCGTTCACCATGTAGTCGCGGTCTGTCACGAGAGGGTAACCAAACGTGGGGAGTAAGACCGGTTCTTTGTAAGAAAAGAGCGAAGGGTACGATAACTACCCTGACGACGAAGACGCGAGCCCAGCGCAAGCGAACCCGTTTCGGCCTCGTTACACGTAGTTGACAGTGGCCAACCTTCCGAATGTGGTGAAGCCTGCCACCCACCGGTGATAAACGAGCGAAAGAACCGGTGGGACTGTCCGGGGTGATTGGGGAGGGCGCGTGTCGAAAGATCAGCCGAGGAACCTGGGAGGTCCGACGTAATTCCCAAAGCGAAAGGGTTTCGCCGAAGGGAGAACGCCGACGGGGAATCAATAACCCGCCAAGCGTGTACGGTCGGAATTCGGAGCGGCCCATAGTAGCCGGGAAGCGGGGTAATGCCCGTGGAGCCAAGGGGCCGTACTTCAGTCATGTTTACACGGAAAGAGAGGAGACCCGCTTGAGCGACAGACGCTCCATAACGGAATGGATGGCCGAAGGATTCGAACCTGAACCCGGACTGCCGGTAAAAGTCTCCCTTCTGCGGTGGAAACTGAGCAGCAAGGCCAAACGAGAACCGCAGTTCCGGTTCTATGCCCTTTACGACCGAATCCATCGTCGTGATGTACTTGAAACGGCGTGGTTGCGAGTAAAGGCGAACAAGGGCGCGCCGGGAGTCGATGGTGTCAGCATTGAATCCATCGAGGTGCGGGCAGACGGAATATCCGGCTATCTTGACGAAATTCAAGAAAGCCTGAGAACCAAAAACTACAAACCATCCCCGGTGCGTCGCGTCTACATCACCAAGCCCAACGGCAAACTGCGCCCGCTCGGCATACCGTGCGTGCGGGACAGAATTGTACAGGCAGCCGTACTCCTTATCCTCGAACCGATATTTGAGGTGGACTTTCTCGACTGCTCCCATGGATTTCGTCCCAAAAGGCGTCCCCATGGAGCCCTCGACCAAGTCGGTAATAACCTCCAACTCGGACGGCAGGAAGTGTATGACGCGGATCTTTCGAGCTACTTTGACAGCATCCCCCACGAGCACCTGATAGTAGAACTTGAGCGGCGCATAGCCGACCGGAGTGTCCTCAAACTGATCCGGCAATGGCTTCACAGTCCGGTAGTAGAAGAAGACGGCAGCATCAGCCGTCCCAAACAAGGGACGCCACAAGGCGGGGTAATATCTCCCCTTCTTGCCAACATCTACCTTCACCGGCTCGACCGGGCCTTTCACGAAGAAGCAGACAGCCCCTACCACTTCGCCAGAGCGCGCATGGTACGGTTTGCCGACGACTTCGTAGTAATGGCCAGACACATGGGCAATCGCATAACCGGATGGCTGGAAGAGAAACTCGAAACAGACCTTGGACTCAGCATCAACCGTGACAAAACCGGTATTGTCAGAATGAACAAGAAAGAGAGCCTGAACTTTCTGGGATTCACCCTCCGCTATGACCGTGACCTGCGGGGCAGAGATTGGGATTATCTCAACATCATGCCGAGTAAGAAGGCCATAGGAGCACTCAAGGGAAAAATCCGGGAGAAGACCCGAAGCGGATACAAAAAGCCGCTTGTCGAAGCAATTGCCGAGGTAAACAGCATCCTTCGCGGATGGGGCAACTACTTCGACTACGGGTATCCCCGGAAAGTATTTCGAGACGTGAATCATTACACGAGGACTCGCTTTCGAATATTTCTGAACAATCGGAGCCAAAGGCGGAGCAAACCCTTCAGGGCAGGTGAAAGCCTGTATGCCGGACTTAAGCGATATGGTCTGGTTTACCTGTAACAGCAAAGCCACAACTCCTCAATAATGCCGTGCAGCAAGAGGCTGATAGGTAAGCCGTATGCGGGAAATCCGCACGTACGGTTTGACGAGGGGGAGCTGGTTAAGGCAACTATGGTAAGGCTACTTAGGCACCGCCAAACGAAAGGGGCGGAAACGGACAAGCCAAACCTAATGATGTAGTAACCTGCTTCCTACTCTACTGTCATTCGTGGCTAACTGCCCTTTTTGGGTTAATTACTTGACGGGGAGCGTGGCGATTACCCGCAATCCTCCGCCGTCCCGGTTTTCCGCCCGGATCTTTCCATGATGGGCTTCGACGATTCCCTTGCAGATGGAGAGCCCGAGTCCGGTTCCGCCGGCACCCTCGGGGACCGGAATCCGGTAGAACTTGTCGAAGATCCTCTTCAGGTCTGACTCCGGTACACCGGGGCCGCGGTCGGAAACCTCCAGCGTCAGTCTGCCGTCGTCCACCCGGGCGGCAATGTCGATAATGCTCGCATGCGGCGAATATTTCAAGGCGTTATCCAGCAGGTTCACCAGCACCTGGGTCATCAGCGCCATGTCCAGCTTGACCAGCGGCAGGCCGTCCGGCAGCTGCACCTTGACTTCCCTTGCGCCGATTCGCTGTTCCAGCGCGGCCAGGGCGCATCCGACCAGGTCCTGAATGTCGCACGGTTCTTCCTTCAAGGTGACCGCGCCGGCTTCCAGGCGGGTCATGTCCAGCAGGTTCCCGACAAAGCGGTTCAGCCGCCCGGCCTCTTCCCATGCGGCATCGAGAAGCTCCCGCCGTCTCGTATCGCTTAACCGGTGTTCCTTGTCCCGGAGGGTGCCCAAGGCCCCGGTTATGGATACGAGCGGAGTCCGCAAGTCGTGGGAAACGGAATTGAGGAGGGCCCGTTCCAGGGTTTCCCGTCCCTGGAGGATCAGGGCCTGTGCGGCCTGTTTTCCGAGCTGGACCCGCTCGATGGCAAGGGTCGTCTGGGTGGTGAAGGCGTCGAGAAGCCTGCGGCTCTGGGTGTTGGCATAATCCGCCTCGTCTTCCAGCTCTACCCCCAATACGCCGAGCACGCTCGCCGAAGTCTGCAACGGAAGATAGAGGAGCCGGGCCGAACTGAGGGTTTCGGTGCCGTGCCCCGCAGACTGGCGGTTCCGAAATGCCCAGTCGGCCACCGCCAGCTCCTTCGTATCAAGCTGCATTTCACGGCTTGCGGCCTTTATCTCCAGGCGCTCACCTTCCGGGATAAGGACAGCCAGCCTGCCGTTGAAGCTTTCTCCGAAGTTCTTGGCTACGGCGTCCAGGACCGCCCCGATGTCGGCGGAAACGGCCAGGTCGCGACTCAGGTAGTAGAGGCTCGCTGTCTGGACTTCCCGCTTTCGTATCGCCTCGGCCCGTTCGCGGGACCTGGCGACAAGGGTGCTGATCACCACCCCCACCGTGAAGAGGGCGACGAAGGTGATGAGATATTCGGTATCGGCAACGGCGAAGGTCAGGCGTGGCGGGACGAAGAAGAAGTCGAAGGCGAGAATCCCCAGAAATGCCGTAACGATCGCCGGTTTCAGTCCGAGCCGGAGCGCCGCCAGCACCACCGCCAATAGATACGCCATGACCATGTTGGTCGGCGCCAGGAACGGGCGGACCAGTTCACAGGCAAGGGTTGCCGCGGCAACGAGCGCCAGGCTCTTCATGTAGCCGGACCAGGGGGATGGGCTTTTGCGCCTGGCTAGAGCCGTTCCCTCGCTCTTTTCGGAAGGCTCGATGCTGACGACGTAGACGTCGATCGTCCCGCTCCTGCGGATGATCTGGTCGACGAGGGGAGGATTCAGGAATTCCATCCAGCGCGGCTTGGTCGGTTTGCCGACCACGATCTTCGTGACGTTATGCTTGACGGCAAAGTCGATGACAGAATCGGCCACCGAGGTTGCCGAGACAGTCGCCACCTCTCCCCCCAGGCTTTCGGCGAGCCGGAGGTCCTTCCAGACCCGCTCCCGGTTTTCCTGCACATGCTTCCCACTGCCGGGAGTTTCGATGTAGACCGTGTACCAGTGCGCCTTCATCTCATCCGCAAGCCGCCGTGTCGAGCGGATCAGCTTTTCACCGAAAGGGCTGCCGCTCACGCAGACCAGGAGTCGCTCCGCGGCGGGCCATGGACCGGCGATGGAGCGCGTCTCCATGTAGGCCCGCATCTCTTCGTCCACGCGGACTGCGGCCCGTCGCAGCGACAGCTCCCGCAGGGCGATCAGGTTCCCCGGCTTGAAAAACTTCTCCATTGCCAGGGTCGCCTGTTTAGGGATGTAGACCTTCCCTTCGTGGAGACGCTGGAGGAGTTCATCCGGCGGTATGTCCACCAGCCTGATCTCCGCCGCCTCGTCCAGGAGCCGGTCGGGAACGGTCTCCCGCACCACCACGCCGGTAATCTGGGCGACGATGTCGTTCAGGCTCTCGAAGTGCTGAATGTTGACCGTGGTGTAGACGTCGATCCCGCTGGCCAGGATCTCCTCCACATCCTGCCACCGCTTCTCGTGGCGGGAGCCGCGGGCATTGGTGTGGGCCAGCTCGTCCACCAGGGCTATCTGGGGCTTTCTGGCAAGCACCGCATCGGTGTCCAACTCAGGAAGTAACACCCCCATATGCTCGATCTGCGCCTTGGGGATGATCTCCACCCCGGACATGGAGAGTAGCGAGTCGGTCTCGAACCGGCCGTGGGACTCCACGTAGGCGGCCACCACGTCCCGTCCCTCCATTTTCCTCTGCCACCCCGCTTCCAGCATGGCATAGGTCTTCCCGACCCCTGCGGCGTAGCCGAGAAATATCTTCAGCTTCCCCCTTCCGTCTTCCTTTTCTTCCGCCTGGGCCAGCTTCAGCAGGGCTTCCGGTGAGGGGCGTTTGTCGTCGTTGTCGGTCATCGTGAAAGTTTATCCAGTTCCAGGTTCAATTCAAGCACATTCACCCGCTGCTCCCCTAAAAAGCCGAGCTGGCGGTCCTCTGTCCGGGCGTCGACGAGCTTTTTGAGCTCTTCCATCGTCATTCCGCGCGCCTTGGCGACACGGGGGACCTGTACTTTGGCCGCTTCCGGCGTAATGTGAGGATCGAGGCCGCTGGCCGAGGCCTCCACCAGGTCGGCCGGGATGTTGCCGGTAATGCCGGTGTCATGGAGCGATTTTACCCGGTCGCCAACGGTCTTGAGGAAATCGGGGTTGGTCGGCCCTGAGTTGGAGCCGCCGGAAGTCATCGGGTTGTATCCGAAATCTGTGGTGGCGGAAGGACGGGGCCAGAAGTATCGCGCATCGGAGAATGGCTGGCCGATGAGTGCAGAACCGATCTCCCGCCCGCTCTTGTCGGTGATGAAGCTCCCCTTGGCCTGTTTGGGGAAGACTGCATGGGCGATGCTAGTGACGACGGCCGGGTAAACTCCCCCGCACAGGATGGTAAAGACGATAAAGAACAGAATGGCGGGTTTTATCTCTTTCATGATTTTCTCCTGTAGGGGCGGACGGCGTCCGCCCTGGTCGGTAATAGCAATATCGGGGATGATGGCAACAAGGGCGCATGCCATGCGCCCCTACGAACATACCGTTACACAAACAGCCCTATTGCCAGGTCTATACCCTTGATCCCCACGAACGGCGCGATGATCCCCCCGACCCCGTAGATGAGGAGGTTGTAGATCAGGAGCTTTTGCGCCGGCATGGGGCGGTACTTGGTCCCTTTGAGCGCCAGCGGGATGAGGAGCGGAATGATCACGGCGTTGAAGATGACAGCAGACAGAATGGCGCTGTAAGGGCTGGCCAGCCGCATGACGTTGAGCGCATTCAGCTGCGGGTAGATGGAGATGATCGCCGCCGGGATGATGGCGAAGTACTTGGCGATGTCGTTGGAGATGCTGAAGGTGGTCAGGTTCCCGCGGGTCATGAGGATCTGCTTGCCGATCTCCACGATGTCGAGGAGCTTGGTCGGGTTAGAGTCCAGGTCGATGATGTTTGCGGCCTCTTTAGCCGACTGGGTGCCGGTGTTCATCGCCACCGCCACGTCCGCTTGCGCCAGGGCCGGGGCGTCGTTCGTGCCGTCGCCGGTCATGGCCACCATGTAGCCGGCCTCCTGGTTCTCTCTTATGAGCCGCAGCTTGTCCTCCGGCTTCGCCTGGGCCAGGAAGTCGTCCACCTGTGCCTCGGCGGCAATGGCTGCGGCGGTCAATGGGTTGTCGCCGGTGATCATCACCGTCTTGATCCCCATGCTCCGCAGCTGCTGGAACCGCTCCTGGATCCCCCCTTTCAGGATGTCTTTGAGGTTTACGACCCCCAGAACCTCTGTGTCGCAGCTGACAACCAGAGGTGTGGACCCGGCGCGGGCGATCTCGTCCACCTTGCCTGCCAGATCCTTGGGGATGTTCCCCCCAAGATTCCCGACAAAGGCGACGACGGAGTCTGCTGCACCTTTACGATACTGCTTGCCTCCCAGGTTCACGCCGGAGAGACGGGTGTCAGGGCTGAATGCTATGTTTTCGGCATCAGCAGGGAGGACCTCAAGCTTCTGGCTGTATTTCTGTTTCGCCAGCGTTACGATGCTGCGTCCTTCCGGGGTTTCATCGGACAGCGAAGCTGTGAGAACTGCCTCGGCCAGTTCCTGTTCGGTATGCCCCCCTACCGGGACGAAAGCCACCGCTTCCCGGTTCCCCAGGGTGATGGTGCCGGTTTTGTCGAGGAGGAGCACGTTCACGTCTCCGGCCGCTTCGATGGCCCTGCCCGACAGGGCGATGACGTTCTTCTGGAAGAGCCGGTCCATCCCTGCGATGCCGATGGCGGGGAGGAGCGCGGCGATGGTGGTCGGCGCCAGGCAGACGAAGAGGGCGACGAGGACTGTGAGAGAGACGGGCGTCCCCTGGCCGGCGGCCTTCACGCTGTAAATGGAGAGGGGGCTCATGTTCGCCACCACCAGGAGGAAGACGAAGGTGAGGGCAATGAGGAGGACCTCCAGGGCGATCTCGTTGGGTGTCTTGCGCCGCTTGGCCCCCTCGATGAGGGAGATCATCCGGTCGAGGAAGGTCTCGCCGGGATTGGCGGTTATCCTGACGATAATGGAGCTGGCGAGCACCTCGGTGCCGCCGGTGACGGCACTCCGGTCGCCTCCCGACTCGCGCACCACCGGCGCCGATTCTCCGGTCACCGCCGCTTCGTTGACCAGCGCCGCTCCGGCAACGACGTCGCCGTCACCGGCGATCATGTCGTGGGTTTCCACAAGGATACAGTCGTCCTTGCGGAGCTCGTTCGCGCCGACGATCTCGTATGGGCTTCCGAACTCGGCCCTTTTCAGACGCTTGGCCTTGACCTCGGTGCGGGTTTTCCGCAAGCTGGCGGCGCGTGCCTTGCCGCGCCCTTCCGCCAGCGCCTCGGCAAAGGTGGCGAAGAGGACGGTCAGCCAGAGCCACAGTGACACTAGACCGGTGAACCAGGCAGGCTCATGGCTTTTTCCCGTGAGCGACATGATGAACGTGATCAGGGTGATGCTGCTGCTGATTTCCACGGCGAACATGACCGGATTGCGCCATAGGGTGCGCGGGTCGAGCTTCTTGAATGAATCGAGCAGGGCGGGTCGCATGATCCGCGGATCAAAGATGGATATGGGTTGCGGGGCATGTTTCGTCATTATTTTGTTCTCCGTCGTTTCATTGTTCCGTAGGGGCGGGGTTGCCCCGCCCGCCTTTCATCGCAGATTGTCAAGGGCGGGGAAACCCCGAGGGCGGGGAAACCCCGAGGGCGGGTAAACCCCGAGGGCGGGTAAACCCCGAGGGCGGGTAAACCCCGAGGGCGGGGAAACCCCGCCCCTACCGCATCATAATCAATTGTTCGGCGATCGGCCCCATGGCCAGGGCCGGGAAAAAGGTGAGCGCGCCGACGATCAGGATGACCAGCGTCAGCCAGAGGGCAAAAGGCGCCTGATCGGTGGGAAGGGTGCCGAGGCTGGGTGGTACGTATTTTTTCTCCGCCAGGCCGCCGGCCATGGCGAGCACCGCCACCGCCGGGACAAAGCGGCCCAGTAACATGGCCACCGCGCCGGTCAGATTGTAGAAGAGGGTGTTGCCGTTCAGCCCGGCGAAGGCGCTGCCGTTGTTGTTGGACATGGAGGCAAAGGCGTAGAGCACCTCGGAGAGGCCGTGGGCGCCGGAGTTATTCATGGAGGAGACCCCGGCCGGCAGGATCATGGCAATCCCCGAGAAGATGAGGACCAGGATGCCGGAGGCGAGGACGGTAGTGATCGACATCCACATCTCCCGCACCTCGATCTTCTTGCCGAGGTATTCGGGGGTGCGGCCGATCATCAGCCCGGCGACGAAAACTGCGATCACCACGAAGGCGAGCATGGTGTAAAGCCCCGTGCCGACTCCGCCGAAAATCACCTCGGAGAGGAGGATCAGGGAGAGCGGCACCATGCCGCCGATCGGGGTGAGGGAATCGTGCATGGTGTTGACCGCGCCGCAGGAGGTGCCGGTGGTGGCAGTGGCGAAGAGGGCGCTCCCTGCCAGGCCGAAGCGGGTCTCCTTCCCTTCCATGTTGATGCCGTGCACGCCGAGCTTCGCCACCAGCGGGTTGCCGCTACTCTCCGCCCGGTAGAAAACGCCTATCGCCAGGATGAGGATGGCCAGCATCACCGCCAGGAGCGCCCATCCCTGACGGGTATTCCCGGCCATGCGGCCGAAGGTATAGGTGAGCCCGCCGGAGATGAGGAGGATCAGGAAGACCTCGAAGATGTTGGAGAGGGGCGTCGGGTTTTCGAAGGGGTGGGCCGAGTTGGCGTTGAAGAAGCCGCCGCCGTTGGTGCCGAGCTCCTTGATCGCCTCCTGGGAGGCGACCGGCCCCATGGGAATGGTGACTTCCTTGACCGTCACGCTCTCGGTCACCGGATTTCCCTTGGCATCCTTGATGGGGGTCCCCTTGGCGTCCAGCCGCGGTTTCTCAAAGCTGGTTGCCTGCACGAGCGGCACCGTTTTATATGGGGAGAAGTTCTGGATCACCCCCTGGGAGACCAGGAATATTGCGGCAATGAGCGAAAGCGGCAGGAGGATGTAGAGGGTGCACCTGGTCGTATCCACCCAGAAATTTCCGAGGGCGGAGCTCTTGCGCCGCACCAGACCGCGGATTGCGGCAATCGCTATGACGATGCCGGTGGCGGCGGAGGTAAAGTTGTGCACCGCGAAGCCGAACATCTGGGTGAAGTAGCTGGCGGCCGCTTCACCGCCGTAATTCTGCCAGTTGGTGTTGGTCGTGAAGCTGATGGCTGTATTGAGCGCCAGTGGCCAGGAAAATGCCGGTAATTTCTGCGGATTGAGGGGCAAAATTCCCTGGAGGAGCAGCATCGCAAAGAGGCTCACGGCGAACACCAGGTTAAAGAGGAGCATGGCACAGGCATAGCGCTTCCACCCCATCTCATCGTCCTTGTCCACCCCGCAGATCCGATAGAGGAGATTCTCGCAGGGGACAAAGACGGGCGACAGGAGGGTCCGCTCTCCCTGGAAGACTTTGGCCATGTAAGTGCCAAAGGGCTTTATCAGCGCCAGCAGGACGACGAAAAAGAGAATCGTTTCCAGCCATTCATACGGGTTCATAATTTGGTCTCCGGTTGATATCGTTCTTTACCAAGTTTACCACGCAATACGCTTGCAGACAGGAGCGGGCCGTGTGCGGAGTTCCCGGCGCTGCAAACGGACCGTTCCATGATTGTCACTGTAGCGCGAAAGTGATAAAGGGGGGCTCAAGATGCCATGGAAAGACGTCAAGAAGTTATCAAGATGTGGAAGAGAAAGAGCAGCCCCGGCTGCATTTGTATTTGCCTCAGCCGGTGATAACCTTTACCCTTGAAACGCAGCGTGATTAAATTCCTGGAGGTGCTTCATGCGGAAATCCGTCATCAAGGGAATCTTCAGTTCGGCTCTGTCGGCTGTCAGCAGCATCGGCGCCCGCTCTCTGGAGCCGGGGGAAAAGGCTCCCCCCTTCGAGGCCCCCTCGACCAGCGGAGTGGTGCGGCTGGCCGATTACCTGGGGAAGCGGAACGTGCTGCTTGCCTTCTATTTCGTCGACTTCACCCCGACCTGAACGGATGAGATGCGGGCCTTTCAGCGGGACCTCTCCCGCTTCGAAGGCCTCAACGTCCAGGTCCTGGGCGTAAGTCCCGACAGCCCCGCCACCCACGATGAATTCAGCGCCAGGCACGGCATCACCTTTCCCCTCATCTCCGACGAGAAAGGGGCGGTGCAGAGGCAGTACGCTCCCGGCCGCGTCACCTTCATCATCGACAAGGCCGGAATCGTCCGTTTCATCCAGAAGGGGGTGCCGGACAACGAGCTGCTCCTCGGGGAACTGGAAAAACTCGAGACTTGATACTTAATTCCTCCTTGACTTATATAAGCACATCGATTAAATTCCGCCCCTGTCCCGAATTGCACGCATACTTCGATATTTTTCAAAGGTAAAGAGTTCCACTGTTATGGGTTCCAGATCAAAACGAAGCGAACGTTGCCCGCGGTGCCGAATGCACGTTCCCCTGTGCATTTGCCGATCGATTCCCCGGTATGCCCTCGATACCCGTCTCGTCCTCGTGATGCACCATCGCGAGCACATAAAGACCACTGCGACCGGTCCACTTGCCCTTGAAGCTCTGCCCAACAGCGAATTGCGCATTCACGGTCATCGGGACCGGCCGCTAGATTTCAGCGATCTCGACATTCCCGACCGGAGAACGCTTCTCCTCTACCCGGGAGATGACGTTCCGGTACTGAGCAGGAGTTTACTGGAGCAGGACAACCGGCCCGTCACCCTCGTGGTTCCTGACGGCAACTGGCGTCAGGCCTCCAGAATGGGACGGAGGCTTCCAGGACTTGAGCACGCGGAAATGGTCCGGCTTCCGGAAGGACCTCTGACCCGGTGGGGAATCCGAAGAGAGGCCCACCCGCAGGGCCTGGCGACATTCGAAGCCATTGCCAGGGCCCTCGGCATCATTGAATCACCTGCTGTTCAGGCGGGCATGGAAGATCTCTTTCGCCTCATGGTGCAAACAACACTCCATTCACGAGGATGCCCGGTCGTATAGGCGGACCTGCCTTACGACGTGAGTCGTTACAATATGTGAGCAAAACCGAACTGCAATAGCACACGGATTTAACGGATTGTACGGATTTACACGGATTTTTTTAGCAAGATTTTTTATTTAGTCTTATCCGTGATAATCCGTCAAAATCAGATTTTATCCGTGTGAAAATGTCTTTTGGTTTTTCCTGTTTGGTTCCGGCTTCGCCGGCTTAGGTGGGATGAATTTAGCTGTTTGAATGTTCGAAAGACCCGCGCAAGCGGGTTTTTTGCGTTCAAAAAGAGGTGGGTGTAAGGGCGGTCCCGAAAAGGTGTGGGAAATAAGGTAGAAGGAACCGCCCGCCAAGCAGAAGGAAAAAGGTGAAGAAAAGAAATAGAGTGATGGAAAAGGGTTAGCTGAAAGGCTAACCCTTTTTTAGTTAGTGCGCCAGGCATGGCGCGTGGCGCGTAAGCGCCATCCAATCAGGTGTGGTGCCTGATTGGTGACTTGGAGGTGCAAGTCCTCTACGGACCCTGATGGTGGGAACCGTTAGCCGAACAGCAAGGGTGTCCGGGGCGACCCGGAATCTGAAGGAAGCTGTAAGCAAAGTCCCGGCCCGACGAACAGGAATCGCATATGAGGCAGCCACATCTGGGCGAGAGGGCTAAGAGACTCAAAACCCGATTACCATCCGGAAGGTGTGGAAGTAGATGCGGCGGGTGTATGGGATGAAGGTCACGCGAATTACCCTGGGAGATCTGGCAACCTGCCTTGTGCTACCGACATCGAGAGGTGTCGGGATGGGATGCCAGAAGTCAGCAGACGCCATATTAGTCGGCCTTACCAGTTGATGAAGGGCTGAACCTGTCAGAGCGTCCTTGATGGATATTCTGATTGTCTTGAGCAGAAGCCTCGCAAGAGGGCCTGATAAACCCGTAAGTAGCGGACGGAATCCGTGAGGCAGGGTTGGGTGCTTATAGGACATCAGGGATGGAAGTCAATAACGGAACATGCTGACAGGAATCGCCGTGTACGGAACCGTACGCACGGTGGTGTGGGAGGACGGCGGGGGCGACCCCGCCTCCTACCCGATTCATTATTTATAGTTGCCATCAATAATCGGCCAAAGCCGACCGTTTCCAATGGTTCGCCGCAGTGCAGACATAAACAAAACCACTATCCCACGCAATTTCACCTTGATAACAGTTACTTCCACTGGCTGGAGTTCTTGGGGTATCAATACGAATGGTATCTCCTGCCATATGCAGTTTTCCGGTTCCTGAGAGGGCCGGGGCCGTGGTGCCTATACCCACAATGCCATTGTAGTTTATACGCATTCTTTCCGGTTTATATTTATCTACTCCGGTAGAAAAACGAATATTGGAGGGGGCATAGTTTAAGGCAACAGGGCCTGCTTGACTATCTATGCCGAGTATTATGCTTGCTGAGGCAAGATATTGTGCCCCATCATAAGCGAGTCCGTGGAAGGCAGCGACATTATCGCCCTGTAACACAGCAGTTGGCGCGGATGATGAACCGCGACTCCCTCTGTGCCAATATAAGTGAGACACTTACCTCCCCTTAAATTACTGTAGAGGGTGGGGAGGAAAGAAAGGATATGACCATCAGTAATGTGAAGCGCATCCCGGTAATTGCAGGAGCCCGTAAGGCGAGTGCAATTACCGGGATGGCCCCCGAAGATTTAACTCGGCAACAGCAGGAATTGACTACCTCACCGCCTGACCCGGAGGTAGCGGAAAAGCCTGTACGCAGGCGTTTCACGGCTAAGTACAAACTTGACATCCTAAACCAAGTCGACTCTTGCACCAAGCCCGGTAGCCTGGCAGCGCTATTACGTCGAGAGGGGCTTTATGCTTCCAACCTCAACACCTGGCGCCGCCAGCGGGATGAAGGAAGCCTTGCGGCGCTTACGCCCAAGCAGAGGGGCCGTAAAGCGCTAAAGCCCGATCCCATGGCCGTCGAGAACGAGCGACTGCGCAAGGAGATTACCCGCCTTGCCAAACGCCTCAAACAGGCCGAGTTGATCATCGATGTCCAAAAAAAAGTCTCGCAGATCCTGGGGATCACCTTGGATACGCCGCCAGAGAGCGAGAGCGACTGATGGAAGCTGTCGAAATACTTGCCCCTGATGTGGGCACCGATCCTGCCTGTAAAGCTCTTGGTGTTTCCCGTGCCGGGCTGTATCGCAGGCGCGCAATCAGCAAGACAGCGCCGCGTGTACCCCAAAAGCGCCCTGTGCCGCCACGGACCTTGCCATCAGAGGAAAGGCAGGCAGTACTCGATATTCTGCATTCCGAGCGCTTTCAGGACAAGGCACCCCATGAGGTGTATGCAACGCTTTTGGACGAAGGGGCCTATCACTGCTCGATCCGCACGATGTATCGAATTCTCGAAGAAAACGCCGAAGTCAAAGAGCGGAGAAATCAGTTGCGGCATCCCGACTACAAAAAGCCTGAGCTTCTGGCAACGGCCCCAAATCAAGTCTGGTCGTGGGATATTACCAAATTGATGGGGCCTGCTAAATGGTCCTATTTTTACCTCTATGTGATTCTCGATATCTTCAGCCGCTATGTGG
Organism: Geotalea uraniireducens Rf4; assembly: GCF_000016745.1. Taxonomy (GTDB): domain Bacteria; phylum Desulfobacterota; class Desulfuromonadia; order Geobacterales; family Geobacteraceae; genus Geotalea; species Geotalea uraniireducens. The sequence continues at coordinate 1,456,629 of NC_009483.1, forward strand.
TCGGCTGGATGGTTGCAACCTGCGAGTCGTCGGAACTGGCCAAACGGCTGTTCAAAGAAACGTGTGAGAAACAAGTCATCCAGAAAGGGCAGTTAACGATCCACGCCGATCGCGGCTCTTCCATGAAATCCAAGCCGGTAGCTTTTCTGTTTGCTGATCTGGGGATCACTAAAACGCACTCAAGGCCCTATACGAGCGACGACAACCCATATTCGGAAGCCCAATTTAAAACGCTGAAATATCAGCCTGATTTCCCGGAAAGATTCGGCAGTATAGAAGACGCAAGATCGTTCTGCCAAACCTTTTTCCCCTGGTATAACCAGGAACACAAGCATTCCGGCATCAGCCTACTTACACCTGAAGTAGTACATTACGGCAGAGCTGAGGAAGTCATCCGATCAAGGCAAACCGTGTTGACTGCTGCTTATGCAGCCCATCCTGAACGCTTCGTCAGGAAAATACCATTACATAAACCGTTACCGGAAGCGGCGTGGATCAACCCGCCAAAACCGGCCACTAGCTAAAATTCGCTACACTAAATTCGACAGGTAAGTGTCTCAAAGTCATTGACAGATTCCGACTTCTCTTAATATTGACTACTCCAGCCGGCCCCCCATCGCCATATTGGTTTATGGTTAGCCCACGGTCAGGATTTCCCAATTCTTCGACAAGATGAAGCGCAGAAACAGGAGCTTGTGTTCCCACGCCAAGACGCTTTGTTATGGGGTCGTATTTCAATCCAGGAGCAATAAATGTTCCATCGTCCTGGACGGTGAAAACTTTGTTTTTACTTGCGTCTTTTACTGAAAACTTGTCACTTCCGGCTATTGCTGGTGATGCAAATAACATTACAAACAGAGCAATTACGATATGGTGCATAATCCCCTCCTATATTTATTGTGCAATTGTTGTCCAGGCTAGTCCACGGCTTGTCTTCATACAAACCTGCAAGGTGTCGGTTGCCCCATTAATAAACCAGAACGTACCACGTAGAGTATCAACACATGCTGGTTGTGCCGTGGACGGAGCTATTTTGAGACTCCCAACCAGCTCCATGTTGCCGTCATAGTCAATTTTTAGAGTCGGTTTAAGGTTAGGAATGGGTTGGCCTTGCGTATTCCCTTTGCTTAGAAAGATGCGATATCCCGCGCCACCAGAACCGACAATTACTGCTTTGCCATCCGAAGATTTTTGTACCCATCCATGGTTCGCATCATAAGCAGCTCCCGATGACAGGAAGAAATTGTTTTCACCTGCCGAAGTAATGTAACCACCGGTATCACTGTCATTGGCTGAGAAATGCATTTGAGAATTCAGCGCCCCGTCATTGTTCGCCACATCAACTGCATATCTGGGCACAACATTGACCCCTATAAGCCCTGAATCAGTGGCAGTAAAAGCGTTGCTTGTCTTGGTTGAGTTTTTTACAACAAGTCTATCAGCTGCGGTAACGTGATGTGAATTCAACAACAGACTGCAGAAAAACACTGTCATAAATATATATATTCTCATGTAAGCTCCCATTGAATATAAATGACTGCACGACGGGGGAATTTGCTCAGAGTGCGCAAAGTCGTATGCAATAATGAAATAAAAGTCTTAATTACGGACCCAATGTTGCGGTTTTCCAAGAATAGGTCGAAGCGGCTGTTTGTACACAGACTTTCATTACGTCTGCTGTCCCAACTAATTCAAACCATATAGTTCCGCGTGAATTCGCGTCACACGCTGGAGCAGTCCCTGTGCTATTAATCCTTACACCGCCATAGACTTCCAATTTTTGGTTAACTAAATTGCCCCCCGAGTTAATGCCAACGTTGCCGTCACCTTGGATTTTCATACGTATCGGCGCCGAAGACGTCCCTTTGGGAGTGGTTGAAAAGACGAGTTGAGTCCCATGCGCCGTTGGCGTAAAAGCCTCTTCAGTAATCGCCGTTATTGCAGCGTTGCCTGATGGGCTAAAATTAGTACCATCGTGACCACGGAAATTGATATTACCTATCGCTGCCCCCGCTGGGAGAGCAGTGGGGGATGCGGCAGTGCCATTGGCACTTCGCATTGTAAAACGGGCTTGATCGTTAATACTGGTTGCGGTAAAAATAAGTTGAGTAGTACTCACTCCATTAATTGGCCATTCCCATTGAAGGTCAAATGGATTTATTGGAGATACCCCAACGCCAGCAATTCCCGCTGGCGCAGTAACACCCTGAAAAAATGTATGTTTTCGGAAGTCGCTTCGTAATGATTCTCTCATATTGGAGCATTTCAAGGCCAATTTGGCAGTGCTTCGGAGTGCTTGCCCACGTAGGCCGCGACGGCCACTCGAGGAGAGGTAACCTATTGATAATATAGATAAATAATAATCTGCCGCAGTGCTTTTTCGCTTGACAAGCGGCCTGGAAGGCGGCGGCGTTTTTCCTCATTAGCATTTATAAACTACTGAGGAGATCGCCCATGCCCCCGAAACGTATCTAGCCACCCAAGGTAAAAGCTCCAACCATGAAGACTGTCAAGACTTACCTCAGCAAGGACGCTCAACTGGGCGTGCTTCGATGCTGTCTCGAGCACATCCCGGACCAACGAGACGGAGCCAAGATTTCTCTGGCGGACGTCTTGATGTCCGGGTATGCGATGTTCGACCTGAAGGACCCCTCGCTACTGGCTTTCGACGAACGCCGCTGCCGAGATGCCGCCAATCTTCAGCGGATTTACGGTATCGGCAAGGTCGCTTGCGATACTCAGCTGCGAACCGTGATCGATCCGGTTGATCCGGCAGGGTTGCGGCCGGGTTTCAAAACCATCGTCGCGACGCTGCAGCGGGGAAAGGCGCTCCAGCAACTGGCCTACTACGAGGGGTACTACCTGCTCAGCCTGGATGGAACCGGCTCCTTCGGCTCCGAAAACCTCAGTTCGGCCTCCTGTCTGGTCAAGAACAAAAGCAACGGCAAGAAGCTTTATTATCAGCAGGTGCTTGGTGCCGCCCTGGTCCATCCCGACAGCCGGGTGGTCATCCCCTTGGCGCCGGAGATGATCATTCCCCAAGACGGTGCGACCAAGAACGACTGCGAAAGAAACGCCTCCAAGAGGTTCCTGCCCAACTTCCGCGAGGATTTCCCGAGACTGCCGGTGATCGTCGTCGAGGACGGCCTAAGCTCAAACGGGCCGCACATACGGGATCTGCAGCAACACAACATGCGTTTCATTCTGGGAGCGAAGCCGGGGGATCACCCGCTCCTGTTCGAGAACCTGACGGACGCGATCAAAAAGAAAACGGCCACGACATTCGCTCAAATCGACCCGAAGAATCCGCAGATAATGCACTCCTACTGCTTCCTCAACGACACGCCCCTCAACCAAGCCAACCCGGATCTGAAAGTGAACTTCCTGGTTTACGAGGAGCACAATGCCAAGACCGGAAAGACCCAACGCTTCTCCTGGGTGACCGACTTACCCATTACCGAGGAGAACGCCTATATCCTGATGCGGGGGGGCCGCAGTCGCTGGAAGATCGAGAACGAAACCTTCAACACCCTGAAAAATCAGGGATACAATCTGGAGCACAATTACGGTCTGGGCAAAGAGCACTTGAGCGAAAACTTCGTGATGCTGATGATGCTGGCTTTCCTGGTCGACCAGGCCCAGCAGCTTTGTTCGCCCCTGTTTCAGGCCGCCCTGGAAAGGGCAGGGAGCAGAAGATCCCTCTGGGAACAGCAGCGAAATCTCTTCAACAGCTTCGAACTGGACTCGATGGCCACGATCTACACCATGATCATCAACGGGTTCAGGAAGCCGAGCCCCGATATCATTTATGACGAGTAGCACCCGGCGGTAAGCATCACATCCTGAACTACCGACCACCGCCGGCGCAAGGACACCCTTGGATCGAAAGGGAGAAGTGCGCCCGCTGCCTGCCGGAATATCGTTATGGTGCGGTGACATCATGCTCCACATGCATGACGAGGGCATGAAAAGGCGAAACTAGATTGCAGATTAACTACTTTTTGGTTAGAAAGTCGTCCTCCAGGCAAATTTGACTGTTTTACACGGGATTGGCATTTGTTAACCGGGAATTGCTGCCCCAACGCCCACCTTGCCTTGGTCCGACACAGTAAACATGCTTTGGCCATTAGGGGCTTTCACATTAAACCTATTTCCAGCCATTGCCGGGACCGACATGCCTGTTATCGCAGCTATGAATAGAACCGCCATATTCATCATCTTCATATCAAGACCTCTTATTTCTATAAACGGTTTGCTTTAGTGTCATAAAAATCAAATATCAATCAAGCTTGAACGGTTTTTATTTTGCTCCATGCTTGACTGCTATAAACAAGCAGAAGTCACTCTAAAACTACGGAACTTTCAACGTTTATATTTCCATCACTAATAATCATATTCCCGTTGATAGTCAAACTTCCGGTTATTGAACTATAGTCACAGGAGTAACCGCCATCCAGGGTCACGGACACATTGCGGTCCAGGCTCAGGCTCTCCATATGATCGTACATATTTCCCTGAATTGTGTCGCCGTTTGCTGCGGCATTGTAGGCAGCTTGAAGCGAGAGATAGTTGACAGGCGTAGCTCCGGCCAGTCGCGCCGGGTAATTGGTGCAGGGCGGCGCAGAAGCGGCTCCAAAGTTAGCTATTATAGTATGGTTGCTCGCAACATTGGCAAGAGTGTAATAGTATCTTTTCCCAGAAGGCCCCTGCATCGATGACAAAGTCGCAAGATTGACTGCAGCGTTATCAACAAGAAGGCTTGTGAGAGTGCCTGGCAGATAGGAGTAGCATGTATTTGTTGATGATTCATAGGTGCCATTTGAGCAGGTCGGTGATGCTGTATAGGTGGTTGAGACGTAACAGTTTATGCCTGAGAGCGTCCCACCGCTAGGGCAAATAGGGGTATTTTGACAGGTGGTGCCTATAAGGGTGCCACCATTGGGGCAGGAATAGATAGTAGTTTGACCATAAATACCTGGAGACGGTGCGACATATCCATATAGGGTATACCCGGAGGTGGGAGCACTGGCAACTAGACCCCAGGTATTACCATTGACAGCCGATATCGGTGATGTTGTTCCGTTTGCATTGCTGCTTGAAATATATCCGTATAATTTTGAAGCTGCACAATATCCAAAATTTATTCTATATATCGCAACGCCCGTAGAGGCATTAATGTTGTTACATGTATGTGAGAAAGAATTGTATACTTCTAGATATACAGGAAGGGTAGCTGTTGCAGTACTGGTTCCTGAGGCATACCCAGCTATTCCATAGCAGCCATTAGCGGTAGTGCAAATTAAACCAGGGCCGCCTATTAGTGTTCCAAATGTACCTATGTATATAGGCTGGTCGTAAGTTGTTCCTCCAGTTAGTGTACCGGTCGCCGAGTACTCACATTGGCCGCTTCCCGTATTCAAGGAACCCTGCCCAGCAGAACATGATGCCTGATATGTCGATGTCACTAATTGTGTGCATTGTGAGCCATTGAGAGTATACCCAGAAGGGCATCCCGGCGGAGTCTTCTCACAGCGGTTATTGGCAGTAACAAACGTGTAGCCGCTTGGGCAGGTTGATGCCGTTGGTGAAGTACCCTGTTCTATAAAAAAAGTCTGGTTGTTACCTGAAGCAACAGTTATTGTGCCTGATGGAACAATCGAGCCGTATCCTGAAGCCATCGCATTGATGGTAAGGTTGTTGAGAAGTTGGCCGATGTAGGTACTCTTCACCGTCCGATTGCCGACCTTATCGTAGTCATAACTTATGACGGTCCCGTCCTCGTATTGCGTCCACTTCAAACGGTCAAATTCATCGTAGCCATGGCGTGAAGATTGGGCTGCAATGGATTTGGAGACCGGCAAAATGGTGAAAAAAGCCAACGCTGCGAATACCAATATCTTGAACGGCATATTATAACCCTCCGTGATTAAATGCATAAAAGGTCACCTCTTCAACTATCTTCAATCCTTTTTCTCTTTCTGTTTTTTCTTACGTTCGCGCAATTCCGCCACGGCTTCTTGCCCTTTAGTTGTTGCATAGTATCTGACAGCGCCAAAAACGGTAAGCGCAATGGTGACACCTATTTTCTCTGACACCGTAACACCAGGCATAAGCAAAATAGGTAATATTACGGTAGGAAACATAAATATCCCAATAATTATGGAATAATGCTTCCAATTAAGATTATCAGCGCCAACTTTCCTTCCATAAAAATATATAGTAATTCCTATACCGAATACTCCTGCTAAACCGCCGTAAAACAGCCAGTCACCGTATAAATTGCTCATATTGTCACCTTAATTTTCAATAGTCACACTTTCTGAGAGTATAATAACTGTCACCACCAATCACCTCCAGCATCACCATCATCTCCACCATCATCATCAGACCCACCGCCCGAAGAACCTGAATTACCAGTCGTTGAACCAGAATTATCGGATGTAGAGCCAGTATTACCAGAAGTCGAATTATTGCCAGGTGTGTAGTTTTGATACCAACTGTTGAAATCATAAGTCGGTAAAGTATAAGTAGGAATTGAAGGTAAATCGGGCATAGGCGATTGAGATAACAGATAAGACAAACTACCATCAATTTGACCAGAACCCAAAAGGGATTGGTCGAATGCATTACCTTTAGCAGTCGATGAAGAATGTTCACCATAAGTCTCAAAAACATCTTTTGTAAATAAAGGAACTCCAGCGGCGCGAGTCATTGTAGCGATTGACCTGTCCGCAACTTCTGCAGTTTCAACAACTGTTTCAATGTTTCTTCCTATCTTTGCCGCAGCTGCAGCGCTTCCAACACTAAGAAGATTGAGTGATTCCAGCCCCATAGTTGCTTTGTAATCAAAGTCCGACATAGTTCCAGTTTTGTGCTCATAATACGCATTCCCCATTGATAATAAAGACAAGCCAATTCCAGTACCTTTAACAATGGCACCACCAACGCCGGTCGGAGCTGCATAAACTGCCGCTGTATTAACAACAGTGCTACAGAACCCCAATGCGCAAGACCTGGGCGAATGGCCGCTAGGGTCTCTGTATTTGACCGGATTATTCAGCGCATAAGCATACCTGTTCAGACTCTGCGGGTTCCCCGGACTAGGCACGATACTATCGGGAGAAATAAACCGCCCAATATCGGGGTCATAAAGTCTTGCACCGTAGTTATAGAGTCCTGTTTCATAATCCAGCTCCTGGGCGGTGTACTTATGAGTCATGCCACCTATTGGCTTGCTGTCCAGCCTTGTTTCGCCGTAAGGGTAGTAGTAGATGTCCTCCACCTTGTTGCCGTAGTCATCGGTCGTAATCGCCGTACTTCCAAGGTGGTCAGGGTGGTAATATATGGTCGAACCCTGGAAGTTCCTCGCAATTCTGGTATTTCCGGCAAAGATGTAATTGCCGCAGTTACCATTGATGCATTCGTACAATTTACCGATGTACATCCTTGTATTCGAGTTTAACTTTTTCACCCTTTTTCCGTTGCCGTCATAAATGAACGTCGTTGTGACACCGTTCATGGTAGCAGTTTTCGGCAAGTTGTCCGGGGTATACGTTACCGTCCTCTGGCCGTCGGATGTCATATTGCCGTTGTCGTCGTACTGGTAGACCCTACCGGGTGCGGTCGAGGCGGTCTGAACGGCATGGGCACGGGTCGGATCAAGGGTATAGCCGACCGAGCCATAAGTAAGGTTATGCGGGATGGAGGGATTGACAAGGTCATTCAGGTCAATCATATTCCCCTTGCTGTCATAGTTGTAGGTGCGGTAAAGCAGACTATTCTGCAGCTGATCGGCCTTCATGGCAAAAAGGCGGTAATTTTGCGGATAGTACCAGTAACTGGTGACGATGCCGTTGCCATAGTAGAGTTTGCCTGGCTGGCCGAGGGCGTTGTACTCGTCGTATTCCGCATAGCCGCTGATGTCGAACAGGTTGCCAGCCGCGTCGTAATGGTAATCAACGGATTCGCCATCCGGGTAAGTGATGTTGTTCAACCTTCCCATGCCGTCATAGGATTTCACAATGGTATAGTCGACGTTGTCTACCGTTTTGACGGTTCTTGTCACCCTGCCGGAGAGGTCATAATTGTAGGTGGTCTTCCCGGAACCGTCTGTCATGGAGGTAAGCCTGCCAAACGGATTGATTGAGGTCGTTTCGTCGTAAGTAAAGACTACGTCTGTTTCACCCGAATCTGCCGGGTAATGTTTGTGCGTTGGCCGGTTCAAAGCATCGATGTCGAAGGTGATGAGCTGGCCATTTACCTTGTGATTGGCATCTTTGACCCAAAGCAGGCTGCCATCGGGATAATAGCGGCGGGTGTCAAGGTAGTTGTCGCCTCTGTTGAATTTTTATGCGGCGTCAAGAAGTTCGACTTCCGCCGTTGGTTCAGGGTTAAGATAAACTGTTTCCACTGGCTCCCAGTTTCGGATGTTTTTTGACCAGCGGTTTGGGTTTTGTTGCCGGGCCTTCTCGTATATCTCCCGGCGGTTTAACAGGATGGCTTTCTCCCGGCCGAAGTGGCGATCGTCCGGGGTGACGAAGCGAATGCCGCTGTGCAGATGCTCCGTGTTATACCAAGCGACGAAACCATCAACCCAAGTCTGGGCCGCTGCCAGACTTGAAAAAGGCCGACTCGGATAACCAGGTCTATATTTCATGGTTCGGAACAGCGCTTCTGAGAAAGGGTTGTCGTCACTGACCTGTGGCCTGCTGAAGGAAGGAATTACGCCCAGGCGCTGGAGAGTAGCCAGCATGGTCGCCCCTTTCATCGGGCCGCCGTTGTCGGAGTGAAGAATCAGGCCTTCCGGATTGATGCCGAGCCTGATACAGGCTTTCAGAAACAGCCTGGCGCTATAGTCATTGGATTCTTTTAAAAACACCGTGGACGCTACGATCTTGCGGCTCCAGACATCCATGATCATGTAGAGATAAAAGAACTGCCCAAGAATCGGGCTCTTCAAGTAGGTGATGTCCCATGACCAGACCTGGCAAGGACCGGTAGCCACATGTTCTTTTGGCTTGCGGCTGGTGGCGGGCCGGGAGGGTTCCCGGTGAGTCATCAGCCCATCGTCTTTGAGCACCCGGTAGAAACTCGATTCCGACGCCACGTATATTCCCTGATCGGCCAATTGCGGCACGATCTGTTTCGGCGAAATATCCCGAAACGCCGGGGAGTTTGCAATATCGATGATGTTCTGCCGCTCCGACGGAGCCAGCTTGTTCGCCGGTTCTGCGACTGGCCCATGTCGCCGATCTGCTCCGTCATCCTGGAGATTCCAACGCTGGAACGTGCGAATGCTCAGCCCGATGGCGACAACGGCCGATTCAAGTCTCGCTCCGGAATGGGTTGCCTCTTCAATAAGTTGCCCGATCATCTGCCGTTCCTCTTGTCCGTGGGCTCGTCCTCGCCCCCCCAGATCGATTGGACTTTTTTTTTGAGGATCAAAATCGCGGCGGCCTCGGCCAATGCTTTATCTTTGCGCAGTAATTCTTTTTCCAGTGCATGAATTTTGCGAGTTTCCTCTGATGTTTTTGAGGAAGGCCGAGACGGTTTTTGCAGCCCCGAAAGCATCATGGCGCGCCACTCGCGTAACTGTGCTTCATGAATTCCATTGCGACGCAGGAAGGCGCCAAGTTGATCTTCGGCAACCGTCTCGGCTTCGATGACGATTTTGAGCTTTTCTTCGGCAGACTTGTCTTGTGGGCGCTTTGGGGACATTGTTCTCCATGGTGCTTCAGAAATTGGGGAGTTACCAGATTCATTCACGACATTTGCGTCTCGAAGCCAGCGAGAGAGTGATTGTTGGGGAATTCCCACTTCTCGGGATAGAGCTGAGGCCGAGACGCCATTAGGGCAGGCCATCTTGCGAACCAGGCTGGATTTGAATCCTTGTGTGTATGTCATTATAGATCCTTGCTGCCCCCAGATGTTGAAAAAATACGGGTCGCCGGCTTTTGCCGGTCCCGGTCTTTCGAGCTGAATCGCAAGCTCGCTACGCTCGTTGCAATTCAGCTCGAAAGACCGTGGCTAAACAACCCATCTGAGGCGACAACTATTCTGACACAGGGGGATAGCTGTATTCCCAATACCCCATGTCCGGGTCGGTCATGTTCTTTTTCCGCCCCAAGGTGTCGTACTCAATGTGCGTTTTTTTCTGATTGGCGACGGGCACGCCCATCTGGTTGGCATCGATTACATCCGTAAGATTTCCAAGAACGTCGTAAGTATAGGTGGTAGTAGCGTAAAGTGTGAACTGGCTTGGATTCTGAGTTGTGTCGCATGTCGTGGAGGTCCCCGTGTACTCTTCCACTGTAACAAGACGTCCCAGTGCATCCCGCGTTTCACGCCTGCGGTGGCCGTTTTCGTCTATGAAGACGCTCACGAGGTCGTTGTAGCAGGCCAGTGTGAACGTGTTGTCCGGGTTGGTTGTTCTCGTCACTCTTCCCATCGGGTCATAGGTGTAAGTCCGGTAAACCGGCGTTTCAACGCCCTCAAAATAAGGGGCTGAAACACTGTTCACCTTTCCTCTTTGGTCATATACCGTTTCGGTGACGATAACCTTGTTGTCAGGCCCGCTTTTCCGTACCTTGAATGTCCGTCCCAAGCCGTCGAAATAGGAGGCGGACCACATGCCCAACTGATTATAGGTATAAACGTTTTGACTGCCGACCGTACCGAAGGAGTTATAAGCAGTACTCGTCGAGAACAGGTCCGGCTGAATATCCTTTGTCTTTCTGCCGAATACATCGTACACCGCCGTTATGGTCGCGTTGTTGGGGTCGGAAATACTCTTCAGTTGGCCAAAGCGTCCATTGTCGGCGGCTATGCCGACGCCATAATAGGCGGAGGTCGTCGTCTGGGTCTTGGCATTGGTGCTTGAGACAGGGAAAGTTTGATAGATGGTGTCAAAACCTGTTGTGGTTACGTTGCCGTTAGGGTCGCGGGTGCATACCGGATTGCCGTAGCCGTCATAAGCCGTCCGGGTTTCAGAGTTGTTGCCACCATTGAGCCAGCGGGATACGACGGTTAGGTTCCCATTAGTTGGAGTATGATTGTATTGGGAGGCGGCAGAGCAATTGGCAAGAGGGAAGTCATCGTAATAATAATCCGTCTGGCTGACCTTCAGGTTGGTACCGATATTTGTATCGCCTATGCCTTGGAAAACGCTAACAGTGGCTGGTAAAGATACTATCCAGTTGGTAACATTTGGTGAAAACTGCCTCTCGATGGTCATGTTCAGGGAGACATTAGCAGGATTCATGATGTCACCATAACGATCTTCGCGGGTCACATTGCCGTAATTTGCATGAGGTGAGGTAAGGTAATCATCGTAGTAGTAGACGGTTCGTGTCTGTCGAGCGCTACCACTATCCCTGCACTGCCCGTATGCTTGCCCATCACAGATGTAGGTGTCTACCTTGGTGGCTGGACTGTAGTTGTAAGGGGTTGACGTGTAAGTCGAGTATGATGTCTCAGTTTCGGAATATACTTTACCCTGACCGTCAGATATCCGTGTCCTGTAAGGTTTCCCTTTCATGAACCCAACGGTCGCCGATGGGTTGTTCACGTCTACAGCGGTATCATCCCCTTGGTGAAACCATGTTTCTGTTACGGTCAGTTCATTGTTCTTTCCGGGACCGATTACCTTCGCAGAGTTGAAGCCGCGAAAGTCCTTTGCACTGAAATTGTAGTAGCCGCCGGAATAGGAATAGTTCGAGGTGGAGGTGTTGTTGTTACCGTCACTGACGGATACGCTTGAGATAAGTTGCATGGTGAATGGAAGCTGGGCATACCATGAGGAGGGTGAATAGGAGACGCTGATTTCGCCGCCAAGGCCGTTGGAGACGTGCGTAAGAAGGTCAGTCAACGGCGCGTTGGCATAGCCCGATTCCCAATGAAAAGCTCCACCTGGATAAGAGGTGTCATGTGGATAGCACACGATGTCGGTCTTGCCATCGGCATTATAGTCTCCGGCAAAGCATTGCTGGCTGACTGACGTTTCAGGAGAAGGGCCGCCGTCCCAAGAAAGGGTGTTCCAGCCGTTTCCGAGAGATAAAGCCGTGCTCCAGATACCGCCGGAGGTGTAGCAGGAAATATCGGTTTTGCCGTCGCCATTGAAATCGCCGGACAAGCATTTTGTGTTGATTGGAAAGGAGACGATGGCGCCGCCCATCGAGAAAGAGGCCGTGTCCCAGCTGCTGCCGGTTGACAGTTGAACATTCCACAAACCGCTGCCGGAGGCACAGGCAATATCGGTCTTGCCGTCACCGTTGTAATCTCCAGTCATACAGATTCCGCTCAGGATGTAGTTTGATTTGACGAAGTCCGGAGCCATCCCGTTGCTATACCAAGTGGCAGGCGTCCAACCGTTGCCGTTGGAGAGGTACATATTCCAGGTGCTGGTGTTCCCGGAGTTGCAGGCAAAGTCGGTTTTGCCGTCGCCGTCGAAGTCACCGGTCAGGCAGTTGTTGGTTGGATAAGTGAAGGTAGTTGGCCCGTCGGACCATTGGACTGGGCTGCTGCCCCATGCGCTGCCGGTGGACAACGCCATTTTCCAGGTATTGCTGGCATAACAGGCAAAGTCCGACTTGCCGTTGCCGTCGAAATCACCGCCAAAACATTGAGTTATGGGCAGAACAGTTGGAGCGTTATGCCAGGTTTCTTTAGTCCAGATTTCTCCGGCTCCTCCCGGGAAAACCATGGTCCAGTCCCCGTTATTGGCAAAATTGCAGGCAAGGGCGTTTTTCCCTTCGCCATTGAAATCGCCGGTAACGCATTGATGTCCCAAAGAATCCTGGGAAAGATCCGTAGGCTTGTTGCCGTCAGGTAACCATTGCAAAGATATCCCATTCACGTCAAGATTGTTGAATAAATACTTGAGGTCCCACCCGGTGCTACCGGTAGAGCAAAGGATATCGAATCTGCTGCCGAATTTGCCGGGGATGCAGTACATGCCGACAGGGAGCGGCATAGATACCCCGATAGGGTCAGAAAGACTCCATCCGCCGCTGGATGTTCCGCCGGCAACGGTGTAACCGTTGGAGTATCCAAGGGTGATAGGCGGCTTTGTGGTCGTACCGTCACTGCCGTACTCTGTCACCGTGCCGAGAACCGACCTGTTGGTCAGTGGACTGTACTGGTTGCCGGTCGTCGTCGAGTCGGCATCATAGTTCAGTTCATATTTTCTTACCCGCAAGGGTTGTGTGTTAACTGTGTTATAGTTGGACCAAACCTCGATGGTCTTGAGCCGCTTCGCCGTGGTGACGGCAAAGTTGGTTGTGTACATTGTCGGGGCGTCGTTGCGGTCTTCGAGGATGAACTTTACAGAATTGGTAGGGGGGAGTTTATGAGTGACAGGGTCGTTGCCGGTGTAGTCTATCTCGTTCAAGTATAACTGGTTCCGGTCCGGGGTGTAGTTGAGAGTGACGTAATTGCCATTCGTATCGGTTATCAGGTCAAGACACCATTTGAAGACGTGGGCCGGCTTGTTGGGGTCGTAGACTGTGGTGTTGGGTTCGTGACCGAAACGGAAGCGTACCCCCTTTTTATCAATCGCTTCCCAATAGGTTCCATAATTTATAAACCGAATGAAGTTCCCTTCTATCTTGGCGCGGTATTCGGAGGTGCCGGGGAGATTGACCAATTCCGTTACCCCGCCCGGTCCGCGCAATAGAAAGTCGCTGGCGTCATAGTTCACGCCTCCTTTGGTGCTCCGCTCTATTGAACCCATTTCCAGTTCCCAGCCGACACCCAGCCAACCGTTGCCGTTCGTGCTCCGATAGGTGAGGACTATGCCGGGATCTACACCTCTACGGCCGGGCGGGACTTCAATAGGAATGCGATAGCTCATGGTCCCTGTGAAGAGGTCTGGTAAAGGCGTGTCGCTGTTTGCCGAGGTGTCGGTTCCGTCAGCGACTTCCTTGCCGACAACTTTCTCGTCTGCCGCATGGGCATTTACGGTGAAGAAGATGGAAAGCGTCAGGCATAGAACGAGAACGGCGTTTTGCAGGGAATTGCCAGCACAACGGATGGGAATCATGTGGAGCCTCCGTTTATATTGCATTAAATTAAAAGGTAACTATTCAGCGTATATGTTTTGACGTCGGAGGATAGGCATCCTGCCTGTCTTCAGGCGAAGTTTCATCAGCCTGACAAGTTTGAACTGAACACATGTTCAAGCGATAAACCCGCTTGAAACACAGGCTAGAAGCCTATTGGTTGGTTGGGGAACCATCAAGATATCGCAGTGCTGCCGTTGTCGTTCGTTTTTTCTTCTTTCCCGGAATTCCTGGCTAACCCTTTCTTGCCTGATTCATATTTCAGAAGATAAACAGGTCATAGCTTCCGCGCCTTGAGCCCGCACAAGGGGCAGCGCTTCTCCACAACTGCCTGCTCACATGATTCGCACCAGTACTGAAGGTTTTCCCTGTCCCGGCATACCCGGCAGACTTCAGCCGGTTTACTATTGCCGCATGTGCACTCCCTATCGGCCATGGCCGTTACCTCGCATTTCCCTTCTGCGGTAAATACAGCCGCTACGCCTTCCACTTCTCGTAGAAAACGATCTGGTCCAGCGGCTTTCTTGGCGGCCCCGCCTTCACTTCCTCCTGCGGGTAGCCGAGCGGGAAGAGGCCGATGATGCGGATCTCCGGCGGAATGTCCAGAAGGTCCCCCAGCTTTTCCTCGTCGAAAACGCCGACGAAAACGCTTCCCAGCCCCAGGTCGTGGGCGGCAAGCATCAGGTTTTCAGCGGCGATCCCCACATCGGTCATGTAGTAATGTTCGCCACGCAAATCCCCGGACTGGGTAGGATCGGCGCAGGCGACGATGACCACCGGCGCATCGGCCAGGGCCTTCTGCGCAGGATTGGTCTTGTATCCCCTCGGCACGAAGAACGCCTCCACGTACGACAGTTCGCTGATCTGCGTTTTTGTCGCCGGGTCCTGCACCACCACGAACCGCCAGCACTGCATGTTCGCCCAGGAAGGGGCGATCTGCGCCGCTTCCAGCACTGCCTGGAGTTTTTCCGGTTCCACCGGCCTGTCGGAGAATTTGCGGATGCTGCGTCTGGTTTTGATCGCTTCGAGTGTATCCATTGTTGCCTCCTTTGAATTGATCGGTTCATTCACCTTTTTACTATATCAGATTCTTCGCCTTGATCTCGGCCTTGAGCCAGGCGTATGCTACTGGCGCCGCTACCAGGCCCCCTATGCCGAAGACCGCTTCCATTGCCAGCATGGCGCAGAGCAGTTCCCAGGCGCTGGCGTGCACTTGTCCGCCGACAATCTTGGCGTTGGTGAAATACTCCAGCTTGTGAATCGCGATGAGAAAAACCAGCGAAGCCAGTGCCACCCCCGGCGACATGCCGAGGCTGATCAGGACGATGGCGGCATTGGAGATGAGGTTGCCGACCACCGGGAGGAGCCCGGCAACGAAGGTGAGGGGGATGAGGACCGTCAAAAGCGGCATGTGAATGTCGCACAAGGGGAGGATCACCAGGAGATAGAGCGCCGTGAGGATGGTGTTGAGCGCGGAAATCTTCACCTGGGCGAAGACCACCTTATCGAAAGCATCCGCAAGCCCTTGAGCACGGGCGTGCAGGGCGGCAGAGAATGACGGCCAGCTGTCGATTCCGCTGAAGTGATGCAGGGCGGTCATGCCGCCGACAACCATACCGAGGAGCACATGGGCGAATGTCTTGATCCCGGCCATCCCCATGGCAGAGATCTTCTTCCCGTGCTCGCGCAACATCTCGGCAAGCGGTTCATGCAGCTCCTCCACCGTGGCCGGCAGGGCGTCCGCCATGGAGGCGGGGAGGGCGTGCCTCAGTTTTTCCAGCGTATCGGCAACGGTTACAAGCAGGGCGGCCATGCCGCCGTTGCCTTGCAGGAACGACCAGAGACCGAGGCTGGCGCCGATCAGTCCCATGATGACGATGGCGGCTATGGCGGCCAGGGCGATCTTGTGGGTCAGGCCTCCCCAGTTTGCGGGCAGCCGCCGGGCGAGTTTGACCGTCAGGACATGAACGGCAAGGCCGGCAAAGACTGCCGGCAGCAGATGAAAGTGCAGCACCAGCGGAACGGCAAGCGCTGCAAGCAGGTAGCTGACGAATATGGGACTGGTGGGCATGGGGCTCCTTAAACGAAAAGGGATTGAAAAGTATGTTAAAAAGGCCGCCTGCACCGGCATCGAGCCGGCACGAGCGGCCTTTGTTAATTCAAATAGTGTACCCGATGCAGAATCTGCAACTTTATAAAAGCCCGGTTTACGGCTTTGCCGGTTAAAACACCGAGAACTTCAGATAACGCCTGGGGTTCTCCTTGAGGTCCTTGATGAGGAAGTCCACGTCATCCACCATCTTGTTCATCTTGTCGTACAGGACCCGCTCGTTCATCAGCCTGCCGGCGGTTCCGTCGCCATGATTCACCCTGGCGGCAACCTCTTCAAAGGCCTTGACCGAATTGTCGGCCCGTTCGATGAGGGCCATTCCCTTGTCGTAGAATTCCCGGTCGCCGAGCAGCTTACCGATGGTGCTGTCTTTGGAGGTCAGTTTCTTGTTGAGTTCGCGCACATCGTCGGCAGCCTGGTTGCTCTTGTCTGCCAGGGCGACCAGCTTGTCGTAAAGCTGTCGGTCGTGGAGGAGCTTGCCCAGGGTTCCGTCGGAGGTCTGGACGTCGTTCAGGGTCTGATCGGTGCGGTTGAGAATGCTCATCAGCTTGTCGTACGGCTCACGGCTCCTGCTGAGCTTGCCGAGGGTCCCCTCGCCACTGTTGGTGTTTTTGGCGAAGGTGTCGAGCTCGGCGGTCAGTTTCACCAGGTTGTCGTAGAGTTTCGGGTCTTTGGCAAGCCGCCCCATCGTCCCTTCGCCCCGGTTCATCTTGTCCATGGCCAGGTTAAGGCGGTCGAAGGCCGAGCCCGCTTTCTGCATGACGTCGTCGAGCTTGGTTATCGACGTGCCGTAGAGCCTCGTTTCCGGGGCAGTGGACACATGCAGGCTGGGGGTGATGTCCACATATTTTTCACCCATCAGCCCGCGGGTCTTGACGGTTATGAGGGAATCCTTACCGATTTTCTTCAGCGACTCCCGCTCGATTTCCAGAATGACCTCGACCTCGTTGGTCCTGTTCGGCTTTTCGAAATGGACTTCGGTGACGATGCCGACGTCTACCCCGGCCAGCCAGACCGGCGCCCCGACCTTGAGTCCTGCCACGTCGGTCATTATCACTGAAAGTTTCCCTTTGGGGATGAAGAACTTGGTCTTTTCCCCCATGAGCAGGACGCCGCCGGCAAAAAACAGCAGGGAGAAAACGATGAAGATCCCCGCCTTGAGCTGCGACCAGGCAATGTTGTCGCTTCGTTTCATGATCCTTCGCTTTCCGTTTCGTAGTTGTTGGTAAAAAGAGATTTTTCCGTCGGCGCGAAGAATTCCCTGGTTTCCGGGATTCTGGCGGCGGTCAGCTCTTCTTTGGTTCCTTCGAAAATGAGCCGTGCATTATGGATAAAGGAAAAACGCTTTGAGACCGCAAAGGCGGTCTGCATGTCGTGGGTCACCATGAGGGTGGTTTTTCCTTCTTGCTGCAGGCGGAGCATCAGGGTGCAGATGTTGTAGACGCCGATCGGGTCGAGCCCTGTGGTCGGCTCGTCGAAGAAGATGTAATCCGGGTCGGCGGCCAACGCCCTGGCAATGGCGACCCTTTTTTTCATTCCCCCCGACAGTTCGGCGGGGTAAAGGTCAATGGCCTGCTCCAGGCCGACGAAACCGAGCTTTTCCAGGACAATCCGCTCGATCTCCGCCTCCGAGAGCTTTCCCTCTTCAAAAAGCCGGTAGCCGACGTTTTCACCGACGGTCATGGAGTCGAACAGCGCCCCCCCCTGGAAAACGATGGCAATCTTTTTCCGCAACCGGATCAGTTCCCTTTCCGGGAGGCCGGCAATGTCCCGGCCATCGATGGTTATTCTTCCCGAATCGGCGGGAAGAAGGCCCAGGAGAAGCTTGAGGATGGTGGTTTTGCCGACGCCGCTTACGCCGAGGATGGTGCGATCGATCCCCTGCTCCAGGTACAGGTCGAAACCATCGATGATCTGCCGTCCCCCGACCGAGTAGCAGACCTTTTCCATCCGTATGCCCTGTTCCGTGCTATTCACCGTTCACCCCGGGCGCATGCCATGCGCCCCTACAAATTCCCACCTCAACCACCGACCGCTGACCGCTGACCGCTGACCGCCGACCACCGACCACCGACCACCGACCACCGACCACCGACCACCGACCACCGACCACCGACCACCGACCACCGACCACCGACCACCGACCACCGACCACCGACCACCGACCACCGACCACCGACCACCGACCACTGACCATCGACCGCCGACCGCTTTTCACCCCCTGAACGCGATGAATATCTTCGTCAGAAAAAAATCGGAAACCAGGATGATCACGGAAGAAATTACTACCGCCCTTTTCGCCGATGCTCCCACTCCTTCTGCTCCGCCTCTGGTGTTGAATCCCACATGGCAGCCGATCATGGCAATGACGAAGCCGAAAAACGCCGGTTTCGCCACCCCCTCGATCAGGTCCTGGAACACCATGAACTGTGGGATGGATTTCCAGTACATGATGGGGTTCATATCGTAGCTCGCCGACATGATGTAGCCGCCCAGGAGCGAAATCGCGTCGGTGATGATCGTCAGGAGCGGCATGGCGACGAGTATCGCCTTGAGCCGGGAAGTCACCAGGCGTTTGACGATGTCGGTCCCTTCGACCCGCATGGCGTCGATCTGCTCGGTGACGACCATGGTGCCGATCTCGGCGGTAATGGCCGAGCCGACCCGGCCTGTAACCATCAGGGCGGAGAGGACCGGCCCAAGCTCCTTTATCATGGTCACCGCCACCATCCCCCCGACGTAACTGGTGGCGGCGAAAGGCTTCAACTGGATAAGGGCCTGGAGGGCCATGACCATGCCGGTAAAGAGGCCGGTAAGGATGACGATGAAGAGGGAACCGACCCCGATCTTGTCCAGTTGGGTGGTGAAGTCCCGGTAGTAGTAAGGTGGAGAGACGATGCTGCGGACGGCCCGGAGCGACAGGGTAAAGAATTCCTGGACTTCGAGCAGGAACGATTTCAGGGTGTTTTCAATGAGGTTGATCGGCATGTTTGTTTATTGCAGCGCTTCAATGAACGCTTCGCGCACGTCCTCGACGAAGATGAATTCCAGCTCCTCGCGTACATTGTCAGGTATATCTTCCAGGTCCTTGCGGTTTCTTTCCGGCATGATCACCTTTTTTACCCCGGCTCGGCGTGCGGCCAGTATCTTTTCCTTCAGACCGCCGATGGCCAGTACCCGGCCTGTGAGGCTGATCTCGCCGGTCATGGCCACATGGCGGTGGGCCTGGCGGCCTGACAGGAGCGAGACGATGGCGGTCGTCATGGTGATGCCGGCAGACGGCCCGTCTTTGGGGATGCTCCCGGCCGGGACATGGATATGGATGTTCATGTCGGTGAATTCCTTGGGGTCGATGTTCAGGTCTGCACTGTTCGCCTCGACAAAGGAGAGGGCGGCCCGCGCCGACTCTTTCATGACGTCTCCCAGAGAGCCGGTCAGGATCAGGTCTCCCTTACCCTTCATCCGGGTCGCTTCGACAAAGATGATGTCGCCGCCGGTCTCGGTCCAGGCAAGGCCGGTGACTACGCCGACCCGGTCTTTTTCCGCGGCCACTTCGTCGTAAAATTTGCGCGGTCCGAGGAATTCTTCGGCCAGTTCCGGGGTTATGATCTCGCGCGGCGGCTTTTTCTGGGTTATTTCCTTGGCCACCTTGCGGCAGATGGAGGCGATATTGCGCTGAAGGTTTCGCACCCCCGCTTCCCGGGTATAGTCGCGGATTATCTTGTAGATGGCCGCTTCCGTGAATTGAAGCGGGTACTTCGTCAGTCCGTTTTCCTCGATTTCCCGGGGGATGAGGTAGGTGACGGCGATCTTTTCTTTTTCCTCATCGGTGTAGCCGGAGAGGGTGATGACCTCCATCCGGTCCTTCAGCGCAGGCGGAACCGGGTCGAGCACGTTGGCTGTGGTGATGAACATGACATTGGTAAGGTCGAAGGGGACATCCAGGTAGTTGTCGGTGAAGGAGAAGTTCTGCTCAGGATCGAGGACTTCCAGGAGGGCGCTGGCCGGGTCGCCGCGAAAATCTACGCCGATCTTGTCTACTTCATCGAGCATGAACACCGGGTTGTTGTTGCCCGCGCGGTAAATTTCCTGGATGATACGGCCGGGAAGCGCCCCGATGTAGGTCCGCCGGTGTCCGCGGATCTCCGCCTCGTCCCGCATTCCACCCAGCGAGACGCGGATGAACTTGCGTCCCAGCGCCCGGGCTATGGAGCGGCCGAGACTGGTCTTCCCCACACCCGGCGGGCCGACGAAGCAGAGGATCGGCCCTTTCATCTTTTCTTTCAGGGTGCGGACAGCCAGGTATTCGAGAATCCGCTCCTTGACCTTCTTCAGGTCGAAGTGGTCTTCGTTGAGGACGATTTCGGCCTGGGTGATGTCCCGGTTGTCGGTCGTTGCCGTTTGCCACGGCATGCCGAGCAGGTAGTCCAGGTAGGTGCGCGACACGGTGTACTCCGGGGACGCGGGGTTGATTCGCTCCAGCCGTTTCAGTTCCTTCTCCGTGATTTTCCTGACCTCTTCCGGCATGCCTGCGCTTGACAACTTTTTCCGCAGTTCCTTGATCTCGGCCTGGCGGTCGTCTTCTTCGCCGAGCTCTTCCTGGATCTGCTTCATCTGTTCCCGCAGCAGGTATTCCTTCTGCGTCTTGCCGACCTTCTTCGTCACCTCGGCCTGGACTTCGCCTTTTATCTGGAGTCGTTGTACCTCGGCGGTCAGGCTCATGTAGACCTTTTTCAGCCGTTCGATCGGATCGATGGTTTCCAGCAGTTTCTGCAGTTCATCGACGGGGAGATTGACATAGAGCGCCACCAGGTCCGAAAGTCGGCCCGGGTTGTCGATGTAGTCTATCATTTTCATTACATCGTCGGGAAGGGGACGTCCGTAAGAGAGGGCGATTTTCAAGAGCGCGTTCAGGCTACTGACCAGGGCATCGGAAACCACAGATTTTTCTGCGAATTCCCGTACTTGCTCCACCCGCACCAGGGTTATGGGTGTTTCCTGGACAATTTCCAGGAGTTTGATCCTTGCCAGCCCTTCCAGAACCACCTTGGCCCCCCCCTCGGAAATTTTGGTAAGCTGGTTCACCTTGCAGATGGTGCCGATTTCGTTGAGGGAAGCGGCAAGTTGGTCGGTAGGTTCTTCCTTTTGTTTGATCAATGCCACCATGTTGTTGAAAAGGATCGCCTCTTCAAAAACCGAGATTTCTTCATTGGTTATAAAAAGCGGAAATACCATGAAGGGGAAGGCGACCACATCACGCAGAGGGAAGAGGGGGATCATTTCCGGCATGTTTATCGACAGGCTTTCGGCCATCGGGGGATCCTTAGTATTCACGGAATTGAGTGCTAAATAGTGTAAGAGTAACCAGTTATCGGAGGGATGTCAAGATTGCATCCCCTCCCATTCCCCATAAAGTACGGCGATGCGGGCAGTTAAGGCTGTGTGCTCTTCTCCCGTCCGCCGCGTCGCCTCATGGTCAGCGAAGAATTCTGGCTCGGCCATCCGCTGTTCCAGCCCGGCCAAGAGTCCTTCCTTGATCTCGATCTCCGCCTCCAGTTCGGCGAGCCGTTTCTGCCGCCCTTTTTCTTCCTTTTGCCTCTGTTTTTCCTCTTCGCGCTGCCGTTGACGCTCTTCCTTTGGAGCGGTCGGCAGGGAACCGGGATCGGGGACCTGGGATCGGGGATCGGATGGAAGAGAGCGGGGAGGGGGCGATGCGGTTTCTCCTCCCTTTTTCTGCAGGTAATACTCGTAATCGCCCATGAAGCTTGTGACCTTGCCGTCTCCTACCTCGACCACCCGGGTGGCGAGGCCGTCGATGAAGTGGCGGTCGTGGGAGACGAAGACCACCGTGCCGGAAAAGGCGCGCAGGGCGGCGAGCAGCACTTCCTTGCTGAACAGGTCCAGGTGGTTGGTCGGCTCGTCCATGAGGAGCAGGTTGGAAGGGCGGAGCAGCATCTTTGCCAGGGCGAGGCGGTTCCGCTCTCCGCCGGAGAGGACCGACACTTTTTTCTGGATGTCGTCGCCGGAAAAGAGGAAGGCGCCGAGGATGTCGCGCAACTGCGGCACCATGTCGAAGGGGGCGTCGGAGAGTATTTCATCGTAGACGGTCTGCTCGCCGTTCAGCTCCTGTGCCTGGTCCTGGGCGAAGTAGTCGCGGATCACGTTATGGCCGGGAATAAGCTCGCCTGCCTGGAAATCCCCTCCGGCCAGGATGCGCATCAGGGTCGATTTACCCGCGCCGTTGTGGCCGACCAGGGCGACCCTCTCCCCCTTTTCGATGGCGAGGTCGATGCCGTCGAGCACCACGTTGGCGCCGTAAGCTTTCTTTACCCCCTTCAGCTCCACCACCATCCGGCCGCTCTTGGGGGGATCGGGGAAGCTGAAGCGGATCTTTTTCCGTTCCGGCGGCAGGACGATCCGTTCGATCTTTTCCAGCTGCTTGATGCGGGACTGGACCAGCGCCGCCTTGTCCGCCTTGTAGCGGAAACGGGAGATGAAGTCCTCGATCTTCTGCACCTCGTCGTCCTGGCGGCGCTTCGCCTCGCGCAGGGCCGTTACCCGCTCCTCGCGGAGCACCAGGTAACGGCTGTAGTTGCAGTGGTAGTCGGTCAGGGTGTGGTTCCAGACCTCCACTATCCTGGAGCAGACCTGGTCGAGGAAAAAGCGGTCGTGGGAAACGAGGATGATGGAATAGGGGTAGGACTGGAGATACCCCTCCAGCCAGTTGCGCGCCTCGATATCCAGGTGGTTGGTCGGTTCGTCCAGGAGGAGCACGTTCGGCTTCTGCAACAGGAGCTTGGCCAGGGCAATGCGCATCTGCCAGCCGCCGGAGAATTCGCCGCACTCCTTTTGCCATTCCGCCGGAAGAAAACCGAGACCGGTGAGGACGTTCCCCACCTCAGCCTCCATGGAGTACCCACCCTTGAGGCGGAACTCTTCCTGAAGGTGGCCGAAGCGGTCCAGCAGGTCGTCGTGGCTCGGGTCGTCATGGGGTATGACAGCCAGTTTCGCGGTCAGTTCGGCCAGTTCCTTTTCAATGGCCTGTAACTCCGCCAGGGCGGTCATCACCTCGGCAAAAAGCGGCATTCCCTTGGTAATGATGCCGTCCTGGGGCAGGTAGCCGACCGTCCCCCCCCTGGCAAGCTGGATTTCACCGGAGGAGTGTTCCACCTGGCCGGCAATGATCCGCATCAGCGTCGATTTGCCTGCGCCGTTCTCGCCGACCAGGCCGACCCGCTCACCCTTTTTCAGGTGCCAGGAAATATCGGAAAAGAGCGGTTTACCCGCAAAGTCCTTGGAGAGATGTTTCAGATGGAGCATTGTTGTTCCTTCGAGGTTTTGAATCTGTTGCCGCGGGTATTGTAGGTGGAGAGGGAGAGGTTTGTCAAATTGTTGGTTTGGGATTCAAGCCTTGCGTCGTTCTTCCAAATGTTCCCCAGCCAGAGACGGACCACTATCAGCCAACATACCGTACGTCTCCTCAACAGGATCATTCACCATCCATCCGGAAGGCGTATGACCTGAGAAACCGGCTTCCTTGCCATGCTTTACCGCAATAATAAAGATGGTGTCACCCTGGATACGATAACGAAGGACATAGCCGGCGGCGCCAAAAGGGATAACGAGGTCATGACAGTCCGGGAGGTCTTCAGCCGGCTTTCCGATGCGGGGATTCGTTTCGAGTGGAACTACCGCAGCCCTGATAGCTCTGAATGCCAGTTGGGCGGCTTCCTTGTTGTGGGGACGAATAAACTCTCTGAGTCGTTGCAGGTCATAGATGGCCGCTTCAAGCCACTCTATCCGCATTTCGGCGCCTCAAGTTCATTTTCTGTTCCCCAGGATTCAAGCCACCGCATGACGACGTCGTGGGGAACGGATTTTCCGGTATGGCAATACTCTTCCCATCGATCCAGAGATTCCTGTTTGAATCGTTCCGCAGCCTCTTCCCGATCCAGGTATTGCGAGATCGCCTCTTTTGCCAGCCAATGGGCAGAGCGCTTTTTGGCTTCACCGAGCTTTTGCAGCCGTTCCCTGTCTTGTTGAGGCAGCTTGATTGCCATGGGTTTCGTGTTTGACTGCATGAAATCACCTCCGGGTATTACTTGGTAGTAATCAGTATTACCCATCGAGGCTGTATTGTCAATTTCACTCTCAAACTCCACCCTCCGGTGCCAGGACCAGCTGTGTGGTGAGGATGGTGAATGTCATGTGGGAGGCTTATGCTGAGGCGGTTTTTGAGGCGGTCGGTGAGGTGGTGTTGTGGCGGTTTATGAAGGCACTTTTTCAAGATTGTCCTGTGTCGAGGGCAGCCCCCTCATTCATTCCTTCCCGGCGCTGCATGGCGTTATTCAGGTACTTGTTCGGCTCCGGCGGGTTTTCGTGCCATGGGGCACCTCCAGTATCAATAGTAATAAAGTGACGGGGTCATTTCTTCCGGTTGTCCCCACGCAGATAGTCGGCCAGGATCGACCGGCTGTGTTCGTCGTCGTGACAATAGACGCAGAGATTTTCCCAGTTGCTTCCGTCCGGAGGGTTGTAATTATGGTTGCCGTCCTTGTGGTGGACGGTAAGGAGGTGCAGGTTGGCGAGATCGAACTCCCGGCCGCATTTGGCGCAGATCCAGCCGTGGAGCTTCAAAGAGCGCTCCCGGTAGTTGTCGGGCGCCTTCTGCTCTCCCTTCATCCGGCGGACCATCTCGTCAAGCTCTTCCTGCGTCTTGACAGGCCCCGGCCGGGGAGCGCGTGGGCGGAATGATGGGGACATGGTCGGTTTCTCCCTGCTTTGAAATTTCAGAAGCCGGTGAACAGAAAATCGAGAGCGGCAATGATTTCCTCACGTCGTTCCTTGAGGGATGTAACCTTATCTCCCAAGGCATGGAGTGAAACGCCCGCCAGTTCAGCCGTAGACATGACCACTGCCGAGCGCCTGATCGTGAACCGTGGGTTGAGGTGGATGGCTGGTTTGCCCATGGCGGAAGCTGCCAATAACGGTACCACCACCCGCGTGGCGAGGTGGTTCAACAGCTCTGACTGTACGTCAAGCAGGTAGGGGACCGACTCTTTTGTCTCCGGGTTCGGATTGTCATAAACGTCAAACTGGGCCATCAGAAACGCCTCAGTCCATCGCTGAAAACGCCGTCCGCTTCAATGCGCCGGTTATAGACTTCAATGGCTTCGCGATTCTCCTCCAGCCATTGCCGACGCTTTTCTTCCCGAATCAGCTCGGCAAGGCGCAGTTCCAGCGTTTGCGACAGGTTGATGTGGTGTTCCCTGGCCTTTTGCAGCAGGTCACTGTTTATGGTAAGGTTGGTCGGTTTTTTCGGCGCATTGGGGTTGAAAAGTTTTGCTTCCACGGCACACTCCTTATGCGTGTTGTGCATGCGCATATTTTACCTTTGTTGAGGCTCCGGTGCAAGCGAAATTACTTACCGTTTCTTGCCGGGACGGCTCTCCTGCCCGGACTTGCCACGGGCCCCGCCGAATTTTCCCCCGGCGCCACCGGCTTTGCCACCAAAACCGCCGGATTTCCCGCCGGCCCCGCCGAATTTGCCACGGCCGGCGCCGAATTTCCGTGTCTTCTGCTGTTGCGGCCGGGCTTCGCTGACGGTGATGACCCGGTTCACCAGCAGTGCGCCATCCAGGGTTTCGATCGCATCCTTAGTTTCCTCCGCCGATGACATTCTCACATAGCCGCACTCTTTAAACTGGCCGGTCTCGGGATCGGTTATCAGGTGGATCGAGGTAACCGTGCCGACCACTGAAAACAGCTTCCTGATATCTTCCTCCGTGGCCTTGGGGGAGATACTTCCTACATACAACTCTTTAGCCATGATCTATTCCTCTTTTTTGTTGCTGCCGGTAGACCCGGCACAGGTCACTATCCTCGATATTTATGCCGTTAACTTCCAGGCGCCTCTATTTTTGACAAATTCCTTAAAATGTTCCTTCAACGTATCGGCAACCGGAGCTTGTCCTTTGATCCGCAGTATCTCCATAACACACTCTGCCGTGCACAGCCCGTATTCCTTCTGGTTTTTCCGCAGCGAATACTCGGACTTGCCTTTTATCCGAAGGCTGAACCTCTTTGCCCGCTGCAGGTAAGGGCTTCTATTGTAGATCTTTCTTGCTTCCTGCCATGTCCCATCGATAATGATGTACCGATCGATGTCGTCGATATCCGAAAGGGTCTCATCCTCCGTACCTGGATAGAGCAGGGCAATGGAACCGCTTTCGATGTCCTCCACCAGTCGGGCGACAGGATTCGTCCGTTCCCAGAGTATCTGTTCGGCATCGCCACCCAGGACATCCACTACCAACCTTCCCGTATTGGTCTTTTTTCCGAATTCTCTTTCATGGGGCAAGAGGGTGAATTTCATTTGATCCGTGCGGTCTCCCTTTTATATCGCAGATACAATCGCTCAACCTTGCTTCTGGCCCAAGGGGTCTTTCGCAGAAATTGCAGGCTGGACTTGATACTCGGGAAATTATGGAAACACCTGATATCGATGATTCTTCCCATTGTATCCCAGCCATAATGTTCTACCAACTGGGTAAGAATCATTTCCAGGGTGATGCCGTGAAGATGATCGTTTGGTTTCTTGTCAGTCATTTTCCGGCCTCTTTAATGGATTTTGGGGCAGAATTTCTAAAAAGAAGCTAAACGAAGTTAACTGTTTGTCCCCGTGCATGTCAATAAAAACCCTGTCTAAAATCGGTGCCAGGGTGAATTTACAGGCATACGGCGCAGTGAGGATTTATGGGAGCAAAAGCGGTAATTTCAAATTTTTCTTATGAACTGCCTGAAACTCTGCTATACTTACAAGGTTTTATCGTGATGCCCCCTGCTTCTTTCGTGGAGCTTTAGCATATAGGGCCGATGGAACAAGGATTTCGCCGCGCGGGGTGCGCCCTGCTGCCGGTCAAAAAATACCCGGGGTCGATGGATATATCACGTATCCGTCCCCACAAAAGGATTGAAGAATGTCAAAAAAGATGCTGATTAATGCGATGCACCCGGAAGAGGCGCGGGTGGCAATTGTCGAGGACGGCCATCTGGTCGAGCTCGATATCGAGATTGCCGGGAATGAGCAGACCCGCGGCAATGTTTACAAGGGGGTAGTGGTCCGGGTTGAACCGGGATTGCAGGCCGCCTTTGTAGACATCGGCCTGAAAAAGCTCGGATTCCTCCAGATGGGGGAGATTCACCCTGAAAACTGGCAATGGCGGGATGATGTCCCCGAGGACCAGCGGCACCGCCGGCCCCGTATCCAGGAAATCCTTCGCCGCGGCCAGGAGCTGATCGTTCAGGTGGAAAAAGGGGAGCGCGACAACAAGGGGGCGGCGCTTACTACGTATATTTCCCTGCCCGGGCGCTACATGGTGCTCATGCCGGGGAGCGATTCCGCCGGCATTTCCCGCAAGGTGGAGAGCGAGAGCGAACGGAAAAAGCTGAAGGAGCTGGTGGCCGGACTGGAGATACCTGAGGGGATCGGCTACATCATGAGGACCGAGGCGGTCGGCAGGACCAAGACCGAATTGACGAAGGACCTCCAGTACCTGGTGAAGCTTTACAGCAGCATCCGGGAGAAGGGGGCGGAAATTAAGGGGGCCGGCCTGATTTACCAGGAGTCCGACCTGGTGATCCGCACCATTCGGGATTATTTTAACGCCGATATCGACGAAGTGCTGGTGGACAGCAAGGAAGTTTACAAGCAGGCGCGGGCCTTTTTCAAGGAGACCATGCCCAAGTGTGAAAAGCTGGTGAAGATGCACCAGGAGAAGCGGCCGATCTTCTCCCGCTACCAGCTGGAAGAGCAGATCGACCTGATCTATGAAAAGAAGGTACCGCTCAAGTCCGGCGGCTCCATCTTCATCGAACCGACCGAGGCGCTCGTTTCCATCGACGTCAACTCAGGCAAATCCACCGGCGAGAGGGGGGTGGAGGACACCGCCTACAAGACGAACCTGGAGGCTGCCGCGGAGGCTGCGAGGCAGCTCAGGCTACGCGACCTTGGCGGGTTGATCGTCATCGACTTTATCGACATGCGTGAGCGCAAACACAACGCCGAGGTGGAGAAGACGCTGAAAACCGCCCTGAAAGGGGACAAGGCGCGGGTGACCGTCGGCAGGATCTCGCAGTTCGGCCTCCTGGAGATGTCGCGACAGCGGATCAAACAGACCATCAACCAGGCGAGCACCCTTGAATGTCCCCATTGCGAAGGGCGGGGCAAGGTGAAGTCGGTGGAGGCTATGGCGCTTTCCTTTTTGCGCAAGGTCCACGCTGCGGCCGCAAAGGGAACGGTTGCCGAGGTACGGGGCGGGCTGCCGCTGGAAGTGGCCTACTACCTGCTGAACCGGAAGAAACGGGAGCTGGCACAGATCGAGACCGATTATGATATCGATGTGACGGTAAAAGGAAAACCGTCCTTTCTCCTCAACCAGATGGAGGTGGAACTGACTAAACGGGAGAAACCGCTCGTTGAGGAGCATTTGCCGGTAAAAGGAGCACCTGCTGAAGAGGCCGAGGCGCATGAACCTGCTGCTGCCGTGGCTGGAGCCGTGCCGGGCGAAGAAATAAAGGGCAAGAAAAAACGGCGGAGAGGGAAGAAAAAACCGCACGTGGAAGGTGAAGCCTTAGTGGGCGCGGAGGCGGCAGCTGAACTGCCGCAGGTTGAAGCGCCTGAGGAAGAGTCGGCTGAAGCGGTTGGACCGGCGGCAGAGGCAGAAACAGAGGCAGAAGCAGCGCCGACAGGCGAAGGGCAGGGCGAAGAGCATAAAAAGAAACGACGGCGCAGACGGCGGCGCGGGGCAAAAGCGCCCGCAGCTGAAGGCGCGGTAGCTGGAACCCCTGCGGAAGAGGAAGCTGTTGTCGTAGAAGCAGCCGTCGCTTCCGTGGAAGAGCCTGTAGCAGCCGCCGAAGAGGAACCCCACGGGGAAGAGGCGAAGAAAAAACGTCGGCGCAAGCGGCGGCGCGGCGGTAAGCCGGCTGTGGCCGAAGGTGTTGCCGGTGAGCCTGTTGCAGAACAGCCGGCTACCCCACCGGTTGAAGATAAGGGCATGAAGCCGGTTGAGGCAAAAGCGGAACAGCCCGCGGAAGCGGAGCAGAAGCCGAAAAAACCACGGGCTCCGCGTAAGAAAAAAGTCGAAGAACCGGCGCCGAAGGAAGAGCGACCGATCGAGGCGGAAGCGGCTCCGGCGGCCGAGGAAGCCCCGGCCAAACCGAAGAAAAAAGCGCGCACCAAGAAGGTCGTCGAAGAAACTCCGATAGCACAGGAGCCGGCCTCTGCCGGGGAAAAACCGGAAAAGCCGAAACGGACGCGGGCTCCGCGAAAAAAGAAAGAGGTGACTACAGTTGAATAAATCAAGGTAAGCCGCTGGTTCCCATGAGGCGGTCAAGGGAGGTACCATGAAGTTGCTCAGGCTTCTGGCAATACTGATTCTTTTTACCGCTTCCGAGGCGAGCGCTGCCCAGTTTGGCGGGGTGGAGGAATTTTCCGTCAATTTATCTCCGCAATATTTCCAATGGGAAGAATTTTTCAACGGTAGAAGGCTTCTCCGGGAGCAAGGCTGGCTTGTCGGGGCTGGGCCATTGATTTATCTGAACCTTTTACAGGCGGAACCGGCTGGGTCTCTCCTGTTGAAGGGTAAAGCCGAGGTGTTCGGCGGCGTTGTAGGTTATACCGGCGAAACCCAGCCTCCCAACCCGTTTCCGGTCAAAACCGACGTAGGTTATGTGGGGGTAAAGGGCGAAGTGGACCTGGGATGGCGGTTCACCGTGAATAAGGTTTCTTTCGAGCCGTTCGGAGGTGTTGGATATCGCTGGTGGCTGCGTGACCTGTATAACTCCACAACGGTGGACAATAGCGGAAAGCTTGTAAAGGTCAACGGGTATACCGAGACTTGGCAAAGTGTTTATGCCCGTGCCGGCGGTCAGATAGGTTATGCGATTTCAGACGATTGGCGGGCTTTTTGTGAAGGTGGCGCAAAATATCCCTTTTACACCGGTAATTCCGTGGATTTCACCGAAACGGGCAATTTGACGACCAAGCCCGGCGGCCGCTGGTCTGCATTTGCGGAGATCGGCGCCAGGTACCGGAAATTCAAGTTGAGCGCCTTTTACGAAGGGTTCCGATACGCACAATCTCCTGTGGTTGCAAGCAGCACTTTAAGGGTATTCCAGCCCACGTCGGAGTCGGACCTCTTCGGCTTCAGCCTGGGTTGGGTATTCAGATAAAGGACACACCTGGATAAATGGAGACTGTTCTCTATATTGCAGTTTTCGGCGCCCTCGGCTGCCTTTCCCGCTACTACCTGTCCGGCTGGGTCTACGAACTCTTCGGCAGGGCCTTTCCCTATGGCACCTTTGCCGTGAACATCGTCGGAGCGTTCTGCATCGGCCTGATTATGGAGTTTTCCCTGCGCAGCGCCCTCGTCTCCCCCCAGCTGCGCATCGGCCTTACTATCGGTTTTCTCGGCGGGCTTACGACGTTCTCCACCTTCAGCTACGAAACCTTTCGTCTCCTTGAGGACGGCGAACTGCTCATTGCCTCGGCAAACGTTCTCTTCAGCGTGATGACCTGCCTGGTATTCACCTGGCTCGGGATCATTGTGGCGAAAGCGTTGTAGGGGCATCCCCTTGCGGGTGCCCAATTGCCGTACGCACACAAACACCTTAAAACCGGGCAGGCGCAAGGCCAGCCCCTACAATTAGTCCAATGCATACATACAGGAGGTTCGTTTATGACCAAGTTGAGCGGCGAACAGGTTCTGATGCGGATATTCATCGGCGAAAGCGACAAGCATGGCCATATATCTCTCTATGAAGCGCTCGTGGAGTTGTTCAGGAAAGAAGGCTTTGCCGGGGCAACGGTTTTGCGCGGCATAGCCGGTTTTGGCGCCCACAGCGTTTATCACACGGACAAACTGCTGCGGCTTTCCACTGATCTGCCGATAGTGGTGGAGGTGGTCGACAGCCAGGTGAAAATCGATGCGGTCATGGATAAAATCGATGCGATGATGACCGGAGGCATGATCACCCTGGAAAAGACCACGGTCATCCGCTACAGCACTCGTGAGGGGAAATAATCCCCGGCGCCGGTGAGGCCGGCGCTCCAGACCCCATCCATTCAACGGTTTTGTTCTCCCGCCCTATTGCATCATCCCCCTCCCTTGTTATACTTATCCCTGATTCCAGCCCTTTTCTCCGCAGTTTTCCTAAGGATCCATTGATGACTTTCATTGCCAATCTCAGTCCCGAATGGATTGAAGAACAGTATCTCCTTTGGCGGGAGGCGCCGGAGCAGGTGCCTGCCGATCTGCGCGCCTTTTTCAGCGGCTTCGATCTGGGAAAGGAGGCGTTGTCGGCCGGGGAATTTCTTGAGCCCGCGGCGGCTCTTAAGCTGTCCGCCGTGCAGTCCCTCATCTACCGCTACCGCGACATGGGATACCTGCTCGCCTGCACCGATCCGCTATCCCCGTGCAAGAGCGACCACCCGCTCCTGACCCTTGAGGAATTCGATCTGGAGCCGTCAGACCTGGACAAGACCTTCCATACGCGACGTTTTATGAAGAAAAGCGCCACCCTGCGCGAGATCGTGGCGGTGATGCGTGATACCTATTGCCGTTCCATCGGCGTGGAGTTCATGCATATCCAGGCGCCTGCCGAGCGGCAGTGGCTGATTGACCGGATGGAGCCGGCAAGGAACAAACCGGTTTTCTCCCGGGAGAAGAAACTGGAAATATTGAGGCAACTCCAGGAAGCGGCCCTCTTCGAGGCCTTTCTCCACAGGAAATTCGTCGGACAGACCCGTTTTTCCCTTGAAGGAGGAGATGTGCTCATTCCTCTCCTTGACTCAGTGACGGCACATGCGGCGCAGCTCGGGATAAGCGATCTCATACTGGGGATGCCCCACCGGGGAAGGTTGAACGTGCTGGCCAATGTATTCCGGAAACCGTTGGAAAACATGTTTGCCGAGTTTACCGACAATGTGGAACATGGCGTCATCGGGGAAGGCGATGTCAAGTACCACATGGGTTTTTCCATCGATGTCGCCACGACTGAAGAGCGTAGCATTCATCTGACCCTGGCGGCCAACCCGAGCCACCTGGAGGCGATCAACCCGGTGGTGGAGGGGAAGTGCCGGGCGCGTCAGGACCGCTACGGTGACAGTCGGGGGAGCCGTGTCCTGCCTGTCCTGATTCATGGAGATGCCGCCTTCTCCGGCCAGGGGGTGGTGGCGGAAACGTTCAACCTCTCACAGCTGGAGGGGTATCGGACCGGCGGCACCCTCCATATCGTCCTCAACAACCAGATCGGTTTTACCACCCTTCCTGCCGATGCCAGGTCAACCCAGTATGCCACCGACGTGGCGAAAATGGTTCAGTCGCCTATTTTCCATGTCCATGGCGACGATCCGGAGGCGGTGGTTCATGCGGCCGGCCTTGCCCTCGAATACCGGCAGGCTTTCGGCAAGGACGTGGTGGTAGAGATCATCTGCTACCGGCGTTATGGTCACAACGAGGGGGACGAGCCCTATTTTACCCAGCCGCTCATGTATGAAAAGATAAAGAACCGCCCGCCGCTCCACGAACTGTACGGTGCTCAACTGGTTGAAGAAGGTGTATCCGGGTCACAGATTGAAGCGACGGCGCGGGAAATTACCGCCCGTCTCGAAGGGGCGGTCGGCCGGGAGGCCGGGATGGTCGATGTCGGCTTTAAAGGGAGCTGGAGCGCTATTCAGCGGGAATATACCCCCTTCAAGGTGGAAACTGGAGTGGCGCGGGAAGCTCTTTTGTCACTGGCCGGAACCCTGACTGCCATCCCTGCCGGTTTCACCCCCCATCCCAAGCTGGCGACCCTCATGCAAAAGCGGCGCGAGGCAGTGACCAAAGGTGAGGGGATCGACTGGGGCAACGCTGAAAGCCTGGCATTTGCCACCCTCCTCCAGGAAGGGGCCTCTGTTCGCCTTTCCGGACAGGATGTGCGGCGCGGCACCTTTAGCCAGCGTCACTGCACCCTCTTCGATTTTTACAACGAGGCGCGCTTTGTCCCCCTGAGCGCCGTAGCCGGTGACAAGGCCTCCTTTTACGCTTACGACAGCATGCTCTCGGAAAACGCCGTGCTCGGTTTCGAATACGGCTATTCCGTGGAGTCGCCGCTGACCCTGACCATCTGGGAGGCCCAGTACGGCGACTTTGCAAACGGCGCCCAGGTAATCATCGACCAGTTCGTGGCCTCCGGCGAAACCAAGTGGGACCGGGTGAGCGGCCTAGTCATGCTCCTCCCCCACGGATACGAGGGGCAGGGTGCGGAGCACTCCAGCGCCCGGATCGAGAGGTTTCTCCAGCTCTGCGGCGTCAACAACATGCAGGTGGCTTATCCCTCCACTCCGGCCCAGTTTTTCCACCTCCTGCGCCGGCAGGTAAAGCAGTCGTTCCGTAAACCGCTCATCGTCTTTACCCCCAAAAGCCTTCTCCGCCACCCGCTCTGCACGTCAAGGCCGGATGAATTCACGGGGGGATGGTTCAGGGAGATACTCCCGACCGGCAATAATCCCGATAAGGTTCGGGAGGTCCTCATCTGTTCCGGGAAAATATTTTATGAACTCCTGGAACGAAAAGAACGGGAGCAGCGTGACGACGTGGCGCTCGTCAGGATCGAGCAGCTCTATCCCCTTCGGGTCGATCTCCTCGGCGAGGCGCTCCATCGGTATAAGAATGCCGCCGGTTTTCGATGGGTTCAGGAGGAACCGCGCAACATGGGCGCCTGGAGCTTTATCCGCGCCTATCTTGCGGAAATCCTCGGCCGGGAAGCCGAATACGTGGGCCGGGATGAGGAAACGGCCCCGGCGGTCGGCTCACATCGACAGCACAAGCTGGAACAGGAGAAGGTGATCGAGGAAGCGTTCAACCCAAAAACGGCTTAGCCACTAATGACACGAATAAACACGAATGTTTTTAACCCCTTGTGAAGTCTTGAGTAGTCACCGATCTGGTGAGTGTCTTCTTCATCACAAGAGCTTGTATATTCGTGCACATTCGTGAAAATTCGTGGTTAAAATGTTTTTTTAGGTTCAAGAATTTCTGAATCGCACAGATTTTAGTTCAACCGATGGAGTAATCCCATGGAAATAAAAATACCGGCGGTCGGCGAATCCGTGTTCGAGGCGCTCGTCGCCAAGTGGCTCAAAACGGACGGCGAACTGGTAAAGAAGGACGAGCCGCTCTGCGAGATCGAGACCGACAAGATCACCCTGGAGATCAATGCGGAGGCGGCCGGCGTTCTTTCCATCAGGGTGAAGGCCGGGGAAACGGTCAAGATCGGCACGGTGATCGGCGCCATCGATGAACAGGGAGTGCCGGAAGGTGCGGTAGCCCCCGGCGTGGAACCTGCTGCCAAACCCGAATTCCAGCCGGTGACGCCGCAGCCGCCCCTTTCGCCGGCGGTGCGCAAGATGGCCCAGGAAAAGGGGCTAAAACCGGAAACGATCCTGGGGAGCGGCAAGGGGGGGCGGATAACGGTGGATGACCTGTTAAAGGCTGGGATCGGGGATCTGGGAACGGGGATCGGGGATCGGGAAAAGCTGCCAATGGCCGGTCCCGTCGTTGAGCAGCCTTCTCTCTTTGGGCCTGCTGCAGAGCCTCTTCCCACCCAAGCCGGCGAAGAGGGACGGATAACCCGCAAGCCGATGACCCCGATCCGTAAAAGGATTGCAGAGCGGCTTCTGGCAGTGCGGCAGCAGACCGCCATGCTCACTACCTTCAACGAAGCGGACATGGGAAGGATCATTGCCCTGCGCAAGAACCACAACGAGCGCTTCATGCTCCGGCACGGCGTGGCGCTCGGGTTCATGCCGTTCTTCGTCAAGGCCTGCATCGACGCGCTCAAGGCGTTTCCCATAGTCAATGCCCGTATCGACGGTGATGATATCGTCTACCAGCATTTTTACGACATCGGCATCGCCATCGGCGGGGAGAAGGGGTTGGTGGTGCCGATCATCCGCGATGCGGACCGGCGCAATCTTGCGGAGATCGAAAAGGCCATCCAGGTCTATGTGGAGCGGGTCAAGATCAATCAGCTCAACCTTGCGGACATTACCGGCGGGACTTTCACCATCAGCAACGGCGGGGTTTACGGCTCAATGCTCAGCACGCCGATCATCAACCCGCCCCAGAGCGGGGTTCTCGGCATGCATGCCATCCAGGAGAGGCCGGTGGCCTTGGACGGCAAGGTGGTGATTCGGCCGATGATGTACCTGGCCCTCTCCTACGACCACCGGATCATCGACGGCCGCGAGGCGGTGGGGTTTCTCAAAAAGATCAAAGAGTGTATCGAAGACCCGGAGGAGATGCTGTTGGAGGGGTAAACCTATTTTCGTTTCCATGATTGATTGTTGCTTAATATGGTGTTAAATTAAATGCTAAATTTGACACCAAAGGAGAATGGATCAATGCCTGTCAATCTTGCGGAAGATATCCGCTCTGTCACCGACTTGAAGCGCAACACGCGGGAAATTCTCGACCAGATACACAAAACCGGAAGGCCGGTGATTCTCACGGTCAACGGCAGAGCCGACTCGGTGATTTTGGACGCCAAGGTGTTTGAAAAGTACCAGAAGGCAGCCAATATGGCGAAGATGCTGGCTCCAGCTGAAGAACAAGTGGCCGGCGGGAAAACAAGACCAATGAAGGAATTTCTGAAAGAATTCAAAAATGACCGCAAAATTTCAGGTTGAAATAACACCGATAGCGGAAGCGGACATTGAGGATATCTGGACATTCATCGCTGAAGACAGTCCTGAAGCTGCCACTGCATTCATTCTGGAGCTGGAAAGCCAGCTGACAACCCTGGAATCATTTCCGGAAAGGTGCCCGCTGGTCCCGGAGAATGAGATCCTGAGCACCCGCTTTCGTCATCTTATCTATGGCAACTATCGCACCATTTTTCGCATTGCCGGCAGGACGGTCTATGTCCTCCGGGTCATTCACGGGTCGCGGTTGCTGGAGCTTTTTGAGTGATGGGATGAGACCTTGTTTTCTGTGATGAAAATTGGAGGTAACATAAATGCCTGATGAAATATTCGACCTGATCGTTATCGGCGCCGGTCCCGGCGGTTACGTGGCGGCCATCCGCGCTGCCCAGCTGGGGATGCGGGTGGCTGTGGTGGAGCGGAGCGAGCGGCTTGGCGGGGTCTGTCTCAACGAGGGGTGCATCCCGAGCAAGGCGCTCCTCGACTCCAGCGAGCTGTTTGTCCTGGCCCGTGACAGATTTTCGCTGCACGGCATCGACATCGACCCGCCGAAGCTGAACCTGGCGCGGATGATGGCACGCAAGGACGATGTGGTGAAAAAGCTCACCGACGGCGTTGCCTTTCTCTTCAAGAAGAACAAGATCACCCGTTTTCAGGGGACTGCCAGGCTGGCGGGAAAAAGCGGCGACGATCACCGGATCGAGGTGCGAGGCACGGGGAACAAGGAAAACCAAATCTTGACCTCCAAGCGAATGCTTTTGGCCACCGGCAGCCAGGCGATGGAGGTTCCGGCGTTTCCCTTCGACGGCGAAACCGTGGTCAGCGCCCGTGACGCCCTCTCCTTCAGCTCCGTGCCCGAGCATCTGCTCGTTGTCGGCGGCGGATACATCGGCCTGGAGCTCGGTTCGGTCTGGCTGCGGCTCGGGAGCAAGGTCACCGTGGTGGAGATGCTGCCTAAGATCCTCCCCAATACCGACCGGCAGGTCGCTGATGCGCTGATGCGCTCCCTGAAGAAACAGGGAATGACCTTTCTCCTGGAAACAAAGGTTTCCTCCCTGGAAAAGCGGGACGGCAAGGCTCATGTGCAGATCAATAGCGGCGATAAGGCTGAAGAGATCGTCTGCGACAGGGTCCTTGTTGCCGTGGGGAGGAGGCCTCTTTCGGCTGATCTCGGACTGGAAGAAACGGGGATTGTAGTTGACGGGGAGGGGAGAATCACGGTGAACGAGGATTACGCCACTTCCGTTGCGGGTGTATACGCGATC
Organism: Geotalea uraniireducens Rf4; assembly: GCF_000016745.1. Classification (GTDB taxonomy): domain Bacteria; phylum Desulfobacterota; class Desulfuromonadia; order Geobacterales; family Geobacteraceae; genus Geotalea; species Geotalea uraniireducens. The sequence continues at coordinate 1,493,808 of NC_009483.1, forward strand.
GGCGACCTGGTCCACGGCCCTATGCTGGCTCACAAGGCGATGACGGAAGGGGAGGTCTTTGCCGAAAGACTTTTGGGTCAGGCATCGGTGGTTGATTATGAGTTCATTCCCGGTATCATATATACGTGGCCTGAGGCGGCCTCGGTGGGGAAAACCGAGGAACAGCTCCAGGCCGAAAATATTCCCTATGCCGCAGGGCGGTTCAATTTCATGGCGAACGGCCGGGCGCGCTGCATGGACGAGACCGACGGGTTCGTCAAGGTCCTGGCCCACAAGGAGACCGGGCGGGTGCTGGGGGTCCACATCATCGGCCCGCGCGCCTCGGACATGATCGCCGAAGCGGTGACGGTCATGACCTACGGCGGCAGTGCCCAGGATATCGCCATGACCTTCCATGCCCACCCGACGTTGTCTGAAGCCATGAAGGAGGCGGCGCTGGATGTGGAGAAGCGGGCGATCCACTCGTGAATTCACGCTGAAAAACGCCCATCTGCGGCGTTGGTTTCGTCACTGCGCTGCTCACATACTGGCGTATGCTCCGCTGCTCGTTCCTCACCGCCTTGCATCTGGGCATTTTTGAGCGTGAATTGAAAAGGTTTTCAGAAAAAGATTATGGAGAGGTCGATCATGGCTAAGAATCTAGCGACTAAAATTCTGGAAGCGCACCTGGTGGAAGGCGAACTGATCCCGGGTAAGGAGATCGCCATCAGGATCGACCATACCCTCTTGCAGGACGCCACCGGCACCATGGCCTTTCTCGAGTTCATGGCCATGGGGGTCGAGCGGGTCAAGGTCGAGCTGGCGGCCCAGTATATCGACCATAACCTCCTCCAGACGGACAACAAGAACGCTGACGATCACGTCTTCCTCATGACCGCGGCGCAGAAGTTCGGCATTCACCTTTCAAAACCGGGCAACGGCGTTTCACACCAGGTCCACCTGGAGCGCTTCGGCGTGCCGGGAAAGGTGATGCTCGGGGCAGACTCCCATACCCCGACCGCTGCCGGCCTCGCCATGCTGGCCATCGGCGCCGGCGGCATGGACGTGGCGCTTGCCATGGCAGGACACCCTTTTCACCTCCCCTGCCCGCGGATCATGGGGGTGAAGCTTACGGGCCAGCTTCAGCCGTGGGTTTCCGGCAAAGACGTGATCCTGGAGATGCTGCGCCGTCACACGGTAAAGGGTGGCGTCGGCAAGATCATCGAATATTACGGCCCCGGCGTGGCGACCCTGTCGGTTACGGACCGGGGGACCATCGGCAATATGGGGGCGGAACTGGGGGCAACCACCTCCCTGTTTCCCTCCGACCACCGCACAAAAGAGTTCCTGGAGTCCCAAGGCCGCGGCGAGAGCTGGCAACCCCTTGCAGCAGACCCCGATGCCGTCTACGACGACTATGACGAGATCGATCTGTCCGCCGTGGAACCGCTTATCGCCTGTCCTTCATCGCCGGACAACGTGGTGCGGGTCAAGGACATAGAGGGGATCAAGGTCGACCAGGTCATCGTCGGCAGCTCGGTCAATTCCTCGTTCCGCGATCTGATGACCGTCTGCCGCATCCTTGACGGCAGGCGGATTGCACCCAACCTCTCCTTCAACATCAATCCCGGCAGCCGCCAGGTGCTGGAGAACGTGGCGGCCCAGAGCGGTTTCATGTCGCTGCTTATGGCTGGGGCGCAGATCCATCAGCCGGGCTGCCTCGGTTGCATCGGCATGGGACAGGCGCCGGGGACAAACCAGGTCAGCCTGCGCACCTTCCCGCGCAATTTCCCCGGTCGGAGCGGCACCAGGGACGACAAGGTTTACCTCTGTTCGCCGGAAACTGCTGCCGCTGCCGGCATCAACGGGGTCATCACCGACCCGCGCAAGCTCGGCGAATTGATGCCGTGGCCCAACATCCAGAACCCCGAAAAATACCTCATCGACGACTCCAGCATCATCTACCCCCTTACGGACACGGGCGGTGTGGAGATTATCACCGGCCCGAACATCGTGCCGTTCCCCGAGTTCGAGGCGCTGCCCGAGGAGCTGACGGCGGAGGTGGTGATCAAGGTGGGGGACAACATTTCCACCGACACCATCATGCCGGCGGGGAACAAGGTGCTGCCGTTCAGGAGCAACATCCCGGCCATCAGCCAGTTCGTTTTCGGGCAGATTGATACTGAATTTCCGCAGCGGGCCCAGGCGACCGGGAACGGCGTGGTGGTGGGAGGCGAGAACTACGGCCAGGGCTCAAGCCGCGAGCATGCCGCCCTGGCGCCGCGCTATCTGGGCATCCGCGTCAAGCTGGCGAAGAGTTTCGCCCGCATTCACAAGGCGAACCTGATCAATTTCGGCATCCTGCCGCTTACCTTCAAAGACCCGGCGGATTACGACCTCCTCAAGCAAGGTGATAAGATGGAATTTAAAGGGTTGCGCAAACTGGTGGAAGCCGGCGCAACGGAAATTCCGGTCAAGGTGGACGGGCGGGAAATCGCGACCCTGTTGCAGGTGTCCGAGCGGGAGAGGAAGGATCTCCTGGCTGGGGGGACGCTGAATTACGTGAAACAAGGTAGCGTGTAGGGGCGCCTGCTTCCGGCAATGGTTTTGATTCTGTAGGGGCGACGCCGTTGGCTCGCCCAGTTGCTATAGGCAGCAATGGCGGATATTGCACCAGGGCGACCCACCGGGTGCGCCCCTACTTTCTGTCATTGGCGGAAGATCAGAACTAATCAGGATGGATTTTGATTAGACGAGGAATGTATGGACACCAAACTCCGGGCGATTCTGCCCGACCATGACTTATTGAAGATGTACGAACAGATGGTCCTCTGCCGTGAGTTCGAGGAATCGTGCGCCGAGCAGTACACCAAAGGGCACATAACCGGATTCCTCCATTTGTACAGCGGCCAGGAGGCGGTGGCGGTCGGCTCGACCCGTGCGCTGCACAAGGACGATTACATCCTCTCCGCCTATCGTGAACATGCCCAGGCCATCGTCCGCGGGGCGGAGCCGAAGAGGGTCATGGCCGAGCTGTTCGGCAAGGCCACCGGTCTCTGCAAGGGGAAGGGGGGTTCCATGCATCTCTTCGACCCGGACCTTTCATTCATGGGGGGGTACGCCATCGTCGGCGGTCAGTTCCCCATCGCCGTAGGGCTTGCCTTTGCCGCCAAGTTTCGCCAGGAGGGGCGGATAGCTGCCTGCTTCTTCGGCGACGGGGCGGTGAATCAGGGGAACTTTCACGAGGGGCTCAACTGGGCAAGGTTGTGGGAACTGCCGGTCCTCTTCGTCTGCGAAAACAACCTGTACGGCATTGGCACCGAGGTGCACCGTTCGTCGGCCCTGGCCGATATCCACAAGCGGACCTGCGGTTACGAGGTGCCGTCGACGCAGGTGGACGGCATGGACGTCATGGCCGTTTACCAGGCGATCAAATATGCCGCCGAATGGGTCCGGGAGCATAACAGCGCATACCTGGTCGAGGCCATGACCTACCGCTTCCGCGGCCATTCCATGGCCGACCCCGGCAAGTATCGCAGCGCAGCAGAACTGGAACTCTGGAAGAGCCGCGACCCGCTCCCCAATTTCGGCAAACGTCTCATCGAAGAGGAGATTGCCGGCCAGACGCAGCTCGATGCCATCCGCAAGGAGGCGGTTGCCGTTGTCCAGGAGGCGGTGCGGTTCGCCGAGGAATCGCCATGGCCGGAGGATGCCGAGGTCTATAACGATATTTACGTGTGAAAAACCTTGAACCGCCCGCTTCCTTCGGTCGCTTAAGACGCAAAGGACGCAAAGAAAGATTTAAAAGCGTAAAAGCCAAAATCATCTCTCGCAAAGGACCCAAAGGGCCTAAACCGCAAAGACGCAAAGGAAAAGCCCTGGGATTTGAACCAAACAAAAGATTTTGTTTTCGATTTTCTTCGCGACCTTTGCGTTTTAGTCCCTTTGGGTCCTTTGCGGTTCAATGGTTCACATAGATTCTGGAGGTTTAATAATGCCGGAAATAACGTATAGAGATGCACTCAATCTGGCTCTGAAGGAGGAGATGCGTCGCGATCCATCTGTGGTCACCTGGGGGGAGGATGTGGCCTTTTACGAGGGGTCGTTCAAGGTGACCCGCGGTCTGTTGGCAGAGTTCGGCGAGGGGCGGGTCAAGGACACGCCTATCTCGGAAAACACCATCGTCGGTGTGGCCATCGGCGCAGCCATGGGGGGGCTGAGACCGGTGGCGGAGCTGATGACGGTCAACTTCGCCCTTCTTGCCATGGACCAGATCATCAATCACATGACCAAGATCCGCTACATGTTCGGCGGCCAAGTGAACCTGCCGATGGTGATCCGGGCGCCGGGCGGCGGGGGGAGCCAGTTGGCGGCCCAGCACTCCCAGTCGCTCGAAACCTTCTTCATGCATGCGCCGGGGATGTACGTGGCGGTGCCGGCCACCCCGGCCGATGCCAAAGGGCTTTTGAAGAGCGCCATCCGCGACAACAACCCGGTCATGTTCCTGGAGCACGAACTCCTGTACAACAGCAAGGGGGAGGTTTCCGACGACCCTGAACTCCTCGTCCCCTTCGGTAAATGCGAAATCAAGCGGCCGGGGAAGGATGTCACCATCGTCGCCTATTCGCGCATGACCATCCTGGCACTGGCTGCGGCGGAAGAGCTTGCCAAGGAAAACATCGCCTGCGAGGTGGTCGATCTGCGCACCCTGGCGCCGCTCGATACGGAGACTTTTGTCCAGTCGGTGAAAAAGACCGGCCGTGCCGTGGTGGTGGAGGAGTGCTGGCGGACCTGCGGCCTGGGGGCTGAGATCGCCACCCGCATCTACGACCACTGCTTCGACTCCTTGCTCTCGCCGGTGCAGCGGGTTTCCGGGCTGGATGTGCCGATGCCCTATTCGCGCAAGCTGGAGAAACTCTGCATTCCCCAGGTGGAGGACATCATCGGAGCGGTGAAGGAAGTTTTAAGTGAAAAATATTAATACAGATTTTGCCACAGAGCCACAGAGACACGGAGGAAAGGCGCAATCTGAGGCCGTTGAACCGCAAATAACGCCTAAAACGCCAGGGACGCGAAGAAAGGCAAAACAAAATTCAAAACCTGATGGGACGCAGAAAAATCGGAAAAGGCCGATAAAACTTAAAACCAGAACCCCAAAATTACTTTTTAAGGTTTTAAAATCCGCTTTTTCTGATTTTTCCGCCTTTTCTGCGTTCTATTGGTTTAAGGTGTTCTCCGTGCCTCTGTGTCTCTGTGTCTCTGTGGCAGAAGTGAGGTTTAGAAATGTCTACTGAAATCACCATGCCGAAGCTTTCCGACACCATGACCGAAGGGCGGCTCATCGCCTGGAAGAAGTCGGTTGGCGATTGGGTGGAGCGGGGCGACATCATTGCCGAGGTGGAAACCGACAAGGCGAACATGGAGCTTGAGGCGTTCAGCGCCGGTGTGTTGCTGGAGATCCGGGTGAAGTCGGGCGAAATGGTGCCCGTAGGTACTGTGATCGGCATTGTCGGCGATGCGGGCGAAAAGGTGGCCGAGGGGGTGGGCGCGCAACCGGCGCAGGCAGCGGCGGAAACCAGGCAACCACCCACTGCGGAGCCCTCTCCTGCTGAGGCGGCAGTCGGCGTTGTTCCAGAGCGGATCATGGAACCGCCGGAAGAGACGGCGGCAGCGGCGTCCATCGCTGAGGGGGGGGAGAAGGCTTCTCCCCTGGTGCGCCGTCTGGCACGGGAGAAAGGGATCGACCTGGCGCAGGTGACAGCCAGCGGGCCGGAAGGGAGAATCCTCCAGGAGGACCTGGAACGATACCAGGAGGCACGAGGCGCAAGGAGCGAGGAGCGAGGCGAGGGTGAAAAAGCTCTTGTTTCCGCCGGGGCAATCCAGCCCCTCTCGCGGATGCGGGCGGCGATAGCCCGGACGGTCAGTGATGCGTGGCAGAGCATTCCTCACTTCACGGTGACCGTGGCCATCGACATGGGGGAGGCTGAGAACGTTTACCGGGAGCTGAAGGGGGCCGGCGCGATGGTTTCCCTGAACGACGTCATCATCAAGGCTGCGGCCATGGTTTTACAGAAGTTTCCCCTGGCGAACGCCTCCTTTGCCGCAGACGGCATCGTTCTACACGATGAGGTGAATATCGGCTTTGCCGTCAGCCTGGACGACGGCCTGCTGGTGCCGGTCATCAAGGGATGCGGGGGGCTTTCCCTCATGGAGATCGCTGCCCGGAGCCGGGAGCTGATCGAACGGGCGCGCGGCGGGACCATAGCCGAGGCGGACATAAGCGGTGGCACCTTCTCCGTTTCCAACCTGGGGATGTTCGGCGTGGAGGAATTTTCGGCGATCATCCACCCGCCGCAGGGGGCGATCCTGGCTGTCGGGGCGGTACAGGACGAGGCTGTGGTCAAGGGTGGGCAGGTAGTTGCGGCCAGGGTCATGCGGGCCACCCTTTCCGCCGACCACCGCCTCATAGACGGTGCCTATGCGGCGCGGTTCATGGCTGAACTGAAGAGGGTGCTGGAAAACCCGGTGGCGATGCTGGTTTGAAGATCCAAAGAGAGTTTTGCCACGGAGACACAGAGGCACGGAGAACACCTTAAAAACCGATGGGACGCAGAAAAGGCGGAAAAAACAGAAAAAACGGATTTTAAAACCTTAAAAGACTTTTGGGGTTCCGGTTTAATCCGCCTTTATCCCCCTTTTCCGATTGTTCTGCGTCCCTAAAAAGGTTTTGCCTTTCTCTGGTCTCCGTGGTGAATTGGTGAGATTTCTATTTATGAACATCATCGATCTTGGCCTGATAGATTTTGACGAAGCCTACAGCATCCAGGAGCGGCTGGCGGCGGAGGTTTTTGCCGGTTCCGGGGCGGAGACGCTCCTTCTCCTGGAACACCCCCCTGTCTACACCATCGGCAGCGGCGGGGACGAGGGGAACATCCTCGATACGGCGATCGAGGTGCGGCGCATCAATCGGGGAGGGGACGTCACCTACCATGGGCCGGGGCAGCTGGTGGGGTATCCGGTGATAGATCTCGCACGGCGCGGCTGCGATCTGCACCGATACCTCCGTTTCATAGAGGAACTGCTTATGCTTGTCGTTGCCGATTTCCGGGTGGCTGCTTTCCGCTCGCCGGGACGCACCGGGGTCTGGACCGATCAGGGGAAGCTCGCTTCGATCGGCGTCGGCGTGCGGCGCTGGGTGACCATGCACGGTTTTGCCCTGAACGTGACGACGGACCTCACCCCATTTACCCGCATCAACCCCTGCGGCATGGCGGGCTGTCCGGTTACGTCCCTTGAGGCGGAAGTTGGCGGCAACGTGAAAATGATCGAGGTGAAGGCGCGGGTCGGTGCCAGGTTTGAAGGGTTTTTGGATGAATTCATGCCGTTGCGGGACAGCGAAAAAGACCGGGGTTTCTGAAACCCCGGAAGCCTCGCCCTGCGCAGGCAACAATGCAATGTACATCTAAAGGAGGTTCACGTGGATACAAACGATCTAAAGTTACCAGTGGAAAAACTCAGATGGGAATGCGATCAGAATCAGTTCGATTTCAACACCACCGAGGATATCCCCGAGCTGGAAGGGTCCATCGGACAGGTGCGGGCGCTCAAATCGATAGATTTCGGCCTGGGGATGCAGGAAGACGGCTTCAACCTCTTCCTGTCGGGTGAACCCGGCACGGGGCGCAGTTCCACCATCAAGAATCTGCTGAAAAAACGGGCCAGAAATGAGCCTCCGCCCCAGGATTGGTGCTATGTTTACGACTTCAAGGCCCCGGACAATCCGCTCTCGCTTTCCCTGCCTGCCGGCAAGGGGGGGGAACTGGCCGACGACATGAACGATTTCCTCGAAGGTGTCAAGATCAATATCCCCAAGGCGCTGGAGAGCAAGGAGTACGAAACCAACAAGGTCGCCATCATCGAGGATTACCAGGAGAAAAACGGCGAGCTTTTCGCAAGGCTCGAACAGGAGGCGGGGGAAAGGGCTTTTTCCTTGCAGCGGACCGTTTCCGGTCTGGTGATGGTGCCGCAGAAGGAGGGGCGCAACTACACCCAGGAAGAGTACGATGCCCTCACTAAAAATGAGCGGGACAAGCTGGACGAGGTGGGGAAGGAGCTGACGGAAAAACTCAACGATGTGCTCAGGCAGGTGCGGGATAATGAGAAGGCAACCAAGGATGCCTTGGCCCAGCTCGACCGTGAGTTGGGTCTGTCCGCGGTGGGGCACAACATGGAACCGCTCAAGGAAAAATACGCGGAATTCGCCAAGGTGAAAGGATATCTGGAGTCGGTGCAGGAGGACATTATCCTCAATCTGGAAGATTTCAAGCCGCAAGCCGCTGCTCCCCAGATCGCCGGGATCAGGTTTCCGCGCCAGGAACCGTCGTTCGAACGTTATGCCGTCAACGTCTTTGTCGACAACAAGGGGCTAGAAGGGGCGCCGATAATATTCGAGGCCAATCCCACCTACAACAACCTTTTCGGCCGGATCGAGCACATCATGCAGATGGGGGGGGCCGCCACCACCGATTTTACCCTCATCAAGCCGGGGGCGCTGCACCGGGCCAACGGCGGGTATCTCATCGTCGACGCCCGTGAAGTGCTGATCAATCCCTTTGCCTGGGACGCCCTGAAACGCTGTATAAGAAACGGCGAGATACGGATCGAGGACGTGCTGGAACAGTACCGCTTCATGACGGTGGTCTCCCTCAAGCCGGAGCCGGTACCGCTTCAGGCGAAGATCATCATGATCGGCTCCCCGTGGATCTACTACCTCCTTTATTACATGGAGCCGGACTACCGGAAGTTTTTCAAGGTGAAGGCGGACTTTGACAGCCGTGTGGCGAGAACGCCCGAGATCATGAAGGATTACGCCCTCTTTGTTTCCACCCACTGCAGGAACGAAAAGCTCCTCCCCTTTGACCGGAGCGGCGTGGCAGGCCTGCTTGAGTATTCGGCGCGCCTGGTTGAAGACCAGGAAAAGCTCTCTTCCCAGTTCATGGAGATATCCGATCTGATTCGGGAAGCCGATTACTGGGCGCAAAAGGAGAACAGCCCGCTCGTTACCAAGGATTTCGTCAAACGCGCCGTCGAGGAGAAGGTTTACCGGAGCAACCGGATCGAGGAGCGGATGCAGGAGATGTTCGATGAAGGAACCATCCTCGTGGATACCGCCAACGTGGAGGTGGGACAGATCAACGGCCTGTCGGTCATCACCCTCGGCGATTACACCTTCGGCAGGCCTTCGCGGGTAACCGCCAGGGTTTACATGGGGCGTGGCGGCATGGTCAATATCGAGCGGGAGGTAAAGCTCTCCGGTCCGATCCACGACAAGGGTGTGCTGATCCTGACCGGTTACCTGGGGGGGAAATACGCCCATGACAAGCCGCTTTCCTTCTCCGCTTCGATCTGTTTCGAGCAGTCCTACGAAGGGGTCGAGGGGGACAGCGCCTCTTCAACCGAGCTCTATGCCCTCTTGTCCGCCCTTTCCGGTGTGCCGCTCAGACAGGGAATAGCCGTTACCGGCAGCGTTAACCAGTTGGGCAAGGTGCAGCCCATCGGCGGGGTGAATTACAAGATCGAGGGGTTCTATGCGGTCTGCAAGGCAAAGGGGCTGACCGGCGAGCAGGGGGTTATCATCCCGAAAACCAACGAACGGCACCTGATGCTCAAGGACGAGGTGGTCGCAGCGGTGAGAGACGGAAAGTTCCACATCTGGAGCGTGGAAACCATCGAACAGGGGATCGAGGTCCTTACCGGCGTCCCGGCCGGGATACAGCTACCCGACGGCGCCTATCCTGCGGGGACCATTAATTATCTCGTGGACAAGCGCCTGCGGGAGATACTGGAAAGCAGGAAGAAGTTCTCGGCAACGGCGGAAAAGGAGGAAACGAAGTAGTTTTTGAATAAGCCTAAAACGGCAATTATCCACGAAAAACACGAAAGACACGAAATAAAACAACAAGATATGAAAGACTGCCGATTCACCTCAATGGTGATGTGTCGATCTGATTAGCATTTTGATTTTGTTGATGATTTTCGTGTATTTAGAATTATTGATTTGAACGACGCACTGGCTCTGTGAAAACTTTCAGCGTATCCACAGATTCATTTTCATTCTTTCTTATGGAAGATCGCTATCAAAGCGACACAGAGCCAGCTGAACCACGTTAAAAACACAAATATTCCCATAAAATTATCATGCCCAAAAAACCTGTGGTCGTTTTTTAAAACTGGCTCGCAACGCCGCGGGCTTTTTCAACTGCGGCGCCCTTAAATGACTCCGCACGATCCGGTATGGCATCAACCCCCTCAACCACAATCGACTCGAAATCCTCGATTCCCATAAACCCCATGATCGACTTGAGGTACGGCACGGAATGGTCCTCTTCCTTGCCAAAGTGGAAACCGCCGGAAGAGTGAATATGGAGACACTTCCTCCCCTGGTCTTTAAGAAGCCCCACAGGGCCGGTGGGGGTGTACGCGAAGGTCTTGCCAACCACGCAGACCGCGTCGATGTACATTTTCAATTCTGCCGGAAACCCCAGGTTAAACATCGGGGTCACGAACACGTATTTGTCGGCGGCTATGAATTGATCGGCGTGCTTCCAGATGTGGCCGACCTTGCGTTGCTCGTCGGTCGTGAGTGACGCGAAGCTTTCGCCATTGCGCATCTTTCCCCAGCCGCTCAGCACATCGGCATCGATCCGTTGGATGTTGTCGCGGTAAAGATCGAGAAAATACACCTCGTCGGCAGGGTTCTGTCTGAGGTATTCATCCAGGAATTTCTTCCCGACCGAAAGGCTGCAAGAAAATTCGGTGGGTTTAAGGTTGCAGGTAACATAAAGTAGCTTTGCCATGATGTTCTCCTTTACAATGAAATGTTTTAACGACTGCTCTCGTCTAAAAATTATCTGGATTACGCTGCATTCTTCTCTTTGTTGATATGAACCATCACTCCGATGAATCCTCCCATGAAGCCACTAATCAAACCGCTCATTCCGTTACCAAGAGCATTTATGGTGATATTCTGCGGTAACGCGAATATGAAGTAATTGAGTAGAAAGCTCATCAGGAAACCCATAAATCCACCCATCATTCCATTTATAAGTGCGCTTTTCATGCCGTTAGCTCTCCCCTCACTTTTGCGATCTATGCCTGTTGTGCTGTCAGGTTCTTAAAATACCTTGGAAAGCCGAAAAACCACTTTGGTTCCTTCCGGACGATTTTCCGCTCCAGTCTCAAAGTAGCTGTTGAGATAGAGCGATAACCCGTTGCCGCTCCACTTGATGCCCGGTCCGATGCCAAAAACTCGTTCATCCGAATTGGCCTGGCTGCGGCCATCCACCTTGTCCTCGGTGAGTTGCTGAAGTGCATATCCGTTAATCCCGAGTCGCACCCCTTTGACGACCTCGTACGAAGCGGCATAGTTGGCGTGAAAAGCCTGGCCCGGCTGAATCGTTCCTGCCCCCAATCCCACAAATGGTTCATCGTTCTCCGAGTTCCAGAGGTAGTGGAGCCGCGCACTCATCTCCAGCCTGTCAGTCGGCATGATCGTGAATGCGTAGTAGGGATTGATGCTGACCGTGTTGCTACCGATATTCACCGGTCGGTTGCGGTCGTATGCTCCTGTTGGCAGCGTGATGTCGAACACAAAGCGGTGAAAGTACGGCATGCCGAAGAGCTTGTGGTCGGTCCACTGAAGAATAAAGGGACTAATTATCAGGTCCCCGACGCCTTGTTCACTGCCTTTGGGGCCAAAACTGGTATCCACATCTACATCCACAAGAGGCAGAAGAATTTCGGCACCGTAGAAGCCGCCGAGGAGGCGGAAATTGGATATATAGGCAACATGCGTGGTGGCACTCACGGCGGTGAGTTTGTTGGAACCAGAAATCTGCTCCCCCTGGCTGTTGTTAAACTGTCCGGCATGGTAATAATCGAAGGTTTCTTCCACTAGCCACCCTGGGAAGGCAATGCCGTCCTGAAAGGAGGTCTCCCCGAGATTTACCGGCGGGAGTGGGATATCGGCGGCCGACGAAACCCCGGCGCAAACAAGCAGCCCAATCACGACTAGAATGGCAAGAGTCTTCCTGCCGAACAAACCTTGCTTGTCTTTCCTGTACAACATTTTCCCTGTCTTACCGTATTTCATAAGTACCTTTCTTGTTTTGGGAGCCGCCCTTGATTATGAGCGCGACCCTGTGTAATTCATCACTGTTCAAATCTATATCGCGCACATGCCCGTTGCAGGGTCGCAGACCATGGAACTGGTTTTAGGTGAAATAAAGTACCCGTTTCCCGCTTCGTGTCGTGTAATCAGTTGCTTAGTCAAAAGTGAGTCAACCGCTGACTTCATTTCTTCATCCGTCAGATCGAATGCCATTTGAACTTCAATCGGTGCCACGGAAACATAGGTTCTTATAAACGCCATGATCGCCTCTTCACTGGCCGGAACCAGGCGTTCGTGGATTGCTCCGTTTGTCAAATATTCCATCACTGCCTTGAACTCTTCATATCTCTTGTATCCACGAAGGATGGTCTCCTTCTCACCAAATCGTACGAGGAAAGTGGGATAACCATGGGCTTGATATCGTGCCGTTAGCGCAAGATCCTGCTCGAATGCCTTTTGGGCGGCGCCACGGGAAAAATCTTCCAGGAAACGGGCAACATCCAGGCCGACTTCTGCTGCCAATTCCACGAGCACTTCGGTAGTATTCGTCAACTTCGCCTCGGCAGCTGACGCTTCACGAATACGTCTGAGATACCTGTTTGCCAGCACTTGATCCTGTATCTGTGCGGCTTTATAGGCAATGTTTTGCGGGTACGTGGACGGGTATTCTTGGGAAAACAGCTTGAATCCTTCGCTTTGTACCGGCATTCCATGGCGTTCGGAGGCTTCCAGCCAATGCTTGGCAATGTTTGCATTGGAGCGGGCCGGGTCTCCTCCGATGTCATTGTATCCGTCGTAAAATGACGTGATATCCTTTACCAATCCTGCCATGACAAAACTGATTTTTACTTGTTCACCAAATCTGGTTTCCAGCTTACGCAGAACTGGTTCGCTGCCCCAGCACCAGGTGCAAACCGGGTCAGTAAATTCGATGATTTCGACAACGTTGTTCATGGTTGTAGTCATGACTTCTCCCTTTTCTCATGAAACGGGGCGCCTTCAAACAGACGCCCCGTATATGCTGCTACCAGGTTTTCGCCAGTCCCGCTGTAGTTCTGTTGCTATGCTTAGCTGGACGCTTTGCCAAGGTGACTCAATACTTCCTCGAACAATATCTGGATCAGTTTGGAGCCCACTTCGTTTGTCCACGATCCCGCCAACTCGGCGATAAGTTGATTGGTCGACGTGAGGGTCACGCCCGCCCGTTCCATGCGCCGCAAGGCGGTTTCATCGGATATCTGGGTCGGTGAACCGCCGGCATCGACTACCACCTGCACGTTAAACCCTTCCTCCACCGCGCTCATCGCCGGATAAACGACACATACGTCGTTGGTGAGACCCGCCATAATCAGGTTCTTCCGTCCGGTAGCCATAACGGCCGCCCTGTAGTTGGGATCGTCAAAGGCGTTCACTACGCCGGCGCGTTTCACCCGGCGTGCGTGCTCTTCCGGTGCGATCTCCTCCAGGTCTTTGATCAGAGGCCCCTGTGCCTGCTCTTCCATGCTGCTGGTGAGAATCAGGGGCATACCAAGCGCCTTCGCTGTGCGAGCCAGCGCACGGGTATTGTTCCTGATCAATTCCTGCGGGATGTTTTGGCACCAACCCAAGGTTCCAACCTGGTGATCAATGAGCAGCATGGCAGCGTTTGTTGCCGTGAATTTCTCGGTTTTCATGTTTGTCTCCTTTCTTTCGATCTTGTCTTCCTGATTTAATTATAGCGACAACCGTGCCAAGTAAAAACATCAATTAAATCAAGGTGTAATGTTTTACAGATCAACCAAATTACTAAATACGGTAATCATTAATTGTTGAATTTGGTAAAACCTAGTAATTTGTTAAATATGACAATAGATCTGCTGCAATCATTCGACTACCAGCGGGAGCATTTTCCCCTGGGGGGGGCTATGTTTTGCCGCAGATCAAAGCGGAAAAATCAGAACATTATGGTGATTGACTTTAATGTGAGAATAGCGTACTAACTCTGCATAATCTTGGAGGATTTTGAATATTTGTTTTGATAATTTAATGAGGGCGACATGGTAGCCTGTTTATTGGCATTTGATAGATGAAGAAAAGCCGCTTTGATCAGTATTTTTGCTGATTGAGCGGCTTTTATTTTAGGTTTAGCGAACACAAACAAGAGGTTCAATTGCTATGAAAAACAAGCTGGCGATTTTCGAAGATTATAAAATTCGCAGAGCATATGACGATGAAACTGAAACTTGGTATTTCTCGGTGGTTGATATCATCCAGGCATTGCTGCAACAACCGGATTATCAAACAGCTCGGAAGTATTGGAATAAGCTGAAAGAGCGCATGAGCAAGGAAGGGAGTGAGTCGGTGACAAATTGTCACCGACTGAAACTGGAAGCGGCTGACGGGAAGAAGTACCTGACTGATGTCGCCAGCCCGGAAACCCTGCTGCGCCTGATTCAATCGGTTCCCAGTCCCAAGGCCGAACCGATCAAGCTCTGGCTGGCCAAAGTCGGCTATGAGCGGATGCAGGATATGGCCGATCCGGCGCGGTCACTGGACCGGGCAAGGGAGTACTGGCAACAGCACGGCAGGAGCGAAAAGTGGATCCAGCAGCGGATGATGGGACAGGAGACCCGCAACAAGCTGACCGATTACTGGAAAGATCACGACATCAAAAAAGAGACCGAGTTTGCCATCCTGACCAACATCATTCATCAGGAGTGGGCCGGAGTTGCCGTCAAGGAGCACAAGAAGCTGAAAGGGCTGAAAACCCAGAACCTGCGTGACCATATGAGCGAAGCGGAACTGATCTTTACCGCCCTGGCCGAACTCTCCACCCGCCAGATTGCCGAGACGATGGCAGCAACCGGCATGCCTGAAAACAAGGTGGCAGGGAAGAAGGGGGGCGGCATTGCCCGGAAGGCGCGGATTGATCTTGAGGAGAAGACCGGCAGAAGCGTGGTGACCGGGGAGAATTTTCTGCCGCCGGGGCGAAAGAAGATTTCGGATAAATGAAGTGAGCGGGATTGTCAAATGTGTAGCTCCGGTACGGTTGAGCTGTTGACTTTTTTGTGTGCTTTTTAATACTGTTGCGGCGGGTGCTAACGTGATCTTTTCTTTCTTCGACAAATCCATCAACGAATGTAACGTGGCCGGCACCACCGGCAGCGGCTTCGGTCTCAGCGGGGAAGGGTATTTCCGGTTGTCGGCCTTCGGCCATCGTGAGAATTTGATTGAGGCGGTGGAGAGGATACCAAGGAGTCATGTATGATCAAGAACCTGAACGATAGAGAAGAGTTGGCCCTGCGGGATTTTCTGACCAAGGTTGCTCAGCGCTTCGGGGGCAACTACCTCTACAGCCTCATGTTCGGCTCCAAGGCTCGCGGCGATGCCCACGAAGGTTCCGACCTCGATGTGGCTGTGGTCATGCAAGATGCCGATTTCGAGACCAAGCGCGCCATCTACGCCATTGCCTACGACGAACTGCTGGAAAACGAGGTGGATATCTCGCCGGTCATCTTCTCGCGGGATGTGTTCGAGCGCCAGAAAGCCGCTCACTTTCCGTTGCTTCGTGAGATCGAACGGGACATGGTGCCGTTGTAAACGATCCCCTGCTCACCGATGATCCAATTGTCTTCCTGATCCAACGGGGCAACGACTCTCTCAAGAGCGCCGAGGCGCTGGTCGAACTGGACCTCATCCTCGACGGCCTCTCCCGCGCCTACTACGCCGCGCTGCACCATGCACGGGCGCTGCTGCTCTCCATGGACATCATCCCCAAAAGTCACAAAGGCACGCTTACACTCTTTTCCTTGCATTTCATCAAGACCGGCATCATCCCCAAGGAGATCGGGGTTATCTTCTCGATCCTGCAGAAGATCAGGGAGGATTCGGATTATGAGATCGGGACGTTTTACGAGCGGGATGAAGCGGAGAGGCTTCTGGAGGATACCAGGCTGTTTTGCAGGACGGTGGTGGCTGTGCTGAAGGCGAGTGGTAAAGGTATGTTATGAGCTTGGGAAATATGGGAAGTGTCCCGCTTTTTCCCGAGCGGGGAAGGGTATTTCCGGTTGTCGGCCTTCGGCCATCGTGAGAATGTGATTGAGGCGGTGGAGAGGATAAAGATGAATTTGAAGTAAGATGAAATTGAACGACGGCCAATAAGGCCGCCTTTTGTAATAATTTTTACGTTGAGAGGTGAAAATGAGAGCGACTGTAGAAGGAAGAGGGATTGCGCATCTTATTCATTTTACAAGGTTCGAAAACCTCAACAGCATCCTTCAGCATGGCATTAGGCCAAGACAAGTTCTTGATGCTGGTGGAGAAGAATACATATTTAACGATGAGCTGAGGCTTGACGGATGCCTGGATGCAGTTTCACTCTCTATTAGTTTCCCAAATTATAAAATGTTTTACCCTTATAGATGTCAAGATTATTCAATAAATTGGGCTGTGTTGAGGCTAAAGTCTTCGATTTTGTGGGACCGAATTCCGGGGACGGACCGAATTCCCGAATTCCGGGGACACCATACTTAATTCAAAAAGCGGCCAATCGGCCGCCTCTGCTGTTTCAATCTATCTCCCCACCGAATACCACGTCCCCTTACCTGTCCCATGCTGCTCCAGATACCCCTGCTGAACCAGTTGGCGCAGATGCAGCTTGACGGTGTTGCGATTGGCGGCCAGAAGAGTTACTGCATCGGCAATAGTGATCCTGCCACGCTCCCTGGCGATTGCCAGCATCTTTTCCTCCAGCGGCGCCAGTTTCTCCAGTAACTGTTCGCGCTCAATCTTGCCGAGCAGGACGTCTTTCTGCTTTTTCAGGCTGGTCAGGAAGAAACGCAGCCAGTTATCGAGATTTTCCTCTTCGCTCCGGATCAGCTTCTGTGATGCCCGCAGCGCCCGGTAATAACCATCCTTGTTTTCCTCCACGATCCTCTCCAGTGAACTGTACGGCACATGACGGTAGCCGCTCTGCAGGAGCAGCAGGGTGGTCAGGACACGGGAAAGACGGCCGTTGCCGTCCTGGAACGGGTGGATGGCCAGAAAATGGACGACAAACGCGCCGATCACCAGAAGCGGATGCAGTTCTCCTTCCCGCAGGGCGGCCACCGTTCCGCTGACCAGTTCCGCCATCAGTCGCGGGGTGTCGAAAGGGGACGCTGTCTCGAAAATAACGCCGATGCTCCTGCCATCGGCATCAAAGGCCTCCACGTTGTTAGGCAGTGTCTTGTACTCCCCCCGGTGGGCAGCATCCTTTGTGCTGTACTTCAGGGTAATGCCGTGGAGCTGCTTGATATGATTCTCGGTAAAGGGGATATACTCCCATGAATCATGGAGCGTATTCATCGCTTCGGCATAACCGGCAACCTCCTCTTCATCACGGGAGCGGAACGGGCGCATTTCCAGATTCGCCAACAGCGCTTCAACCTGAAGGTCGGACAGCCTGGCTCCCTCGATCCTGGTGGATGATCCCACGGATTCAATGGTTGCCACTCGTTTGAGCGACGTGAGCTTGTCCGGCGCCAGACGGCCGAGCATGTCCCAGCGCCCCTTGAATTCGTCAAGTTCGGCGATAAGGTTCAGTATCTGGCTAGTGATGCTGATTGATGAGGTTCTGATCACAAGTTTAAGCTCCTACCCGAAACAGTACCCGAAAATACCCGTAAATGCAATTGAAATTACCCATAAACATACCCATAAATACCCTTATGGTTTCTGATGCAATCACAGATCAACATTATTGCTAAATACGGTAATCAAATATTGTCAAGTTTAGCAATGTTTTGTAAATTGTTAAATAGGACAACAGAGCAGCTGCCGTCAGGTACCTCATAGGGAGAAATAGCATGGCCGTCAGCAGAGATGAATTTTTCAGAGAAGTTACCCTCAGGATTTGCAGCAGCCTCCAGATCAACACCGCATTCGGACGAGTGTTCGAGTATCTGCGGGAGCATTTCCCTATGGACCACATGTTCCTTGATATCACGGACAAAAGCCTCGGGGTGATTCGCCATATAGCCGTTGCCACTATCGGTACCAAGACCCCCGAGGAGATAATTACTATCCCTGAAGGGCTCTGGGAATGGGTAAGGAAACTGCAGGTCCCATTTATCCTGACCCCTTCAGATCAGGATGATCGTATTCGAGCATTTGCCCCCCTCATCAAGCTTGAAGGGCACTCGGATCTGTCGATGCCGCTCAGGATAGAAGAGGAGCTTATCGGATTCCTGGTCCTCCGTGCCAGAGGTGAAGGGAAATTTACTCCCGAACATGTGGAGTTGCTGGCGACTGTCGCCGAGCCGTTCGCAATAGCACTGGCCAATGTGTTGGCCCACGAGGAAGTAATAAAATACCGGGACATCCTTATCGACGATAACCGTTTTCTGAACAGGGAGATTCTTTCCTCGGCGGGCGACGATATTGTCGGAGGGAATTCAGGGCTACGCAATGTGATGGAGATGGTCCGTCAGGTGGCACCACTAAGCAATACGGTGCTCTTGATGGGGGAAACTGGAACGGGGAAGGAAGTCATTGCCAACGCGATACATTTTGCGTCGCCCCGCAAGGATGGCCCATTTATCAAGGTCAACTGCGGTGCCATCCCGGAAAGCCTCATCGATAGCGAGTTGTTCGGCCACGAAAAGGGCGCGTTCACAGGTGCGGTTGCGGCAAAGCGGGGGCGCTTCGAGCGGGCCTCAGGCGGCACCATCTTTCTCGACGAGATCGGCGAACTTCCGCCCCAGGCCCAGGTGCGGCTTCTCCGGGTGCTTCAAAACCGCGAGATTGAGCGTGTTGGAGGAAGCAAGCCGATCTCCGTTGATATCCGGGTAATCGCCGCCACCCACCGCAACCTGGAACGCATGGTTTCGGAAAACCGTTTCCGTGAAGACCTCTGGTTCCGCCTGAATGTCTTCCCGATCATCGTCCCCCCTTTGAGGCAGCGGAAAGACGATGTCCCTGCCCTCACACGCCATTTTGTGGAACTGAAAAGCCGGGAACTGGGGATAGCTACCCCCCCCGCCATTGCACCCGGTGCGCTGGAAAGACTTATGAACTACGGCTGGCCGGGAAATGTCCGGGAACTGGAAAACCTGGTGGAGAGGGAACTGATCCGACATCGGGGCGGACAACTGAGATTCGATTCTCTGTTGCCAAGCGAGAGAGGTGGCGAAACACAACCCGTCACGGAAGGGAAAAGTGGCGGCCCGTTAAACCTCGACGAAGCGATGTCCTTGCATATCGGTAAGGTTCTCAAGATGACCAAAGGGAAGATTCACGGTCCGGGTGGCGCGGCGGAATTGCTTGGCATCAATCCGAACACGCTGAGGGGGCGAATGAACAAGCTTGGCATAATTTACGGGCGAGTAAGAAGGTAAATGCCGCTTTTCATCAAGTCCTAACAGGATCACATGATTGAAGATCCTGTTACGCTATCTCGACATGCGGAAGGCATCGTCACGCCGATTTATGTAAATTCTTACCAAGTGTTGTAACTTCAGCTAGCGGAAGATTGGACCTAATCAGGAATGCTTTTTCCGGGATAAGACGATATCAGTTTGCGGACAGGCGGGGCACGTGCTTCGCCTGTTTTTGTTTGTGATGCTTGTCGCGGAAGGATGAAGCCAGGCAGGTGAACTGAAACCAGAACCGGACAAGAAGGGCTGTCAGCAGCCTGCCGGGAGCATGGTCGGTGAGGCGGTCAAGGTAGCGGTCGTAGAATTCCAGGCACGGGGTGCTCCCTTCTCCCGGCTCAATGCCGCGCTGGAAATTGCGGTGCGTGTCCAATGCCAGGGCCAGTTGCCAGGCGTTTGCGCGCACATAGGTGCCGGTGGCATACCAGAGCCGGAGTTGGTCCATCCAGGACAAGGCTTTGATCTGTTGTCTGAATCTGCTGAAAAAGGGGGACAGTTGCAATTGCCGGCAGTGGTCCTGACAGCTGTAAATAGCGGGGATTTCGAGGAGAAAGTCCTCCCGGCCGATGGCTGCGAAGTTGAGGATGATGGCGTTCAGTGTCTGCCGTTCGGCAAGACCTTCGCGTTCCAAACGCCGGGCCGAGGTGTGGATTTCGGCGGGTAGGAGCAGCCAGCTCCCCTTTTGGCGGATAGCCTCGGCCATCCTCGTGTCTTCCAATATGGGGAGCGATTCGTCGAATGGCCCAGCTTCATCGAAAAACGATCGCCGCAGGAGGAGCCCCTGATCGCCGTGGGTGCATTCCCTGCGGTGCAGGCGGGCTTTGCATTCGTAGTGATAGTATCCATGGGAGCGGCTGTCGCATCGGCGGACAAAGCGCAGGGCAAAGTGTCCCGCCAGATGGTCGTTTCCGTTTTTCGCCACTGCCGCATCCAGGGTGTCGAGACCGCTGCGGAGGGCATGGCGGTCGGTGAAGGAGGAGTCGGCGTGGAGGAACAGCAGCGTCTTGCTTCTGCTTGCAGCTGCGCCGGCATTGAGCTGCCGGCCGCGCCCCTTGCCGGAATGGATGACGGAAACGGGAAAGGGGGCGTCTTCTGACAATGCCCATATTTTTGTTACCGTTGTGTCAACAGAACCGCCGTCGCAGATGATGAGCTCAAGCGCCACCTCGGACTGTTCGGCCAGGGTGCGGAACAGCCCGCCAACTATGCCTGCCTCGTTGTAGACCGGCACGATAATGGATATTTCGGGTTCAACTGCCGCTCTGTCCATATCTCTCTTTTTACTGTACCAGGTTGTCCGCCCTTGATACGAGGTCGGGCAGATCAGGCTTTGTCAGGATGTCGTTGGCGCCGAGAGTTTTCCATTTATTCTTGTTGTCTTCGGTGGCCAGCGAAGAGAAGATGACAATAGGCAGCTCCTTGAGCCCATCTTCTTTCCTGATCAGCGAGGTCAGGTGCAGACCGTCCATTTTCGGCATTTCCACATCGGTGATGATCAGGTCCAATTCGCTTTTGAAGCTTGTCTGTGCGGTTCGGCAACGATTCAGCTTGTTGGTCAGGATGTTCCATGCCTCCTCTCCGTTTTCCGCTTCTTCCACGTTGTAGCCTGCCTGTCGCAGGGAGCCGCAGATGGTGTGGCGGATAAAGGCGGAGTCGTCGGCAACAAGAATGTTCTTTTGTCCCCTGTCGAATGTGGATCTCATTTCAAGTTGCCCCTGGCTCATGTGTTCCATGACGTCGTTGGAACAGAGTTCACCGATGATCTTTTCAAAATCGAGGATGAGGATGATGCGGTCATCCATTTTAACGACGCCGGTAACTTTCGAGTCGTTGATGGTTTTTACCGGCGGTTCGACGCATCCCCATGAAATACGGTAGATTCGCGACACCGAGTGGACGAGGATGCCGACGATGATCCGGTTGAATTCCAGGACGATTACCCGGTCAGCCACGAGGCCATCGGCGTTTTTGTTGAGGACGGTGGCCAGGTCGATGAGGGTGATTACCTTGTCGCGCAACTTGGTCATACCGTAGATTGCAGGGTTGGGGTTAATGATTTTCCGCATGTTCGGCAGGCGGATTATTTCGCGCACCTTGGCGACGTTTACCCCGAAATAACAGGGAATAACTTTACCGGCAGCGTCAAGCTCATCGACCCTGAACTCTACTACCTCCAGCTCATTGGTGTCGCTTTCCAGCAGAATGTTGTTGTTTTTAGTTTCCATAGGGTTCTCTCTTTGTCGTGGATTTTCCCTTGCTTCCTATTAATATCGGCAGCAGACGGTAAAAGCTTAGACAATTTTGCCGGATAAATCCCGGCGTACATCCACCCTGTTATCATAAAAGGTGCTTCCATTCCCCTCGTCGGTGAGACGCTGGGATGTAAGAGCATTGACCGAGCGGGAACCGGGGGCGTACGCCAGCCACCAGACACCTTCCGCAACCACCACCCCGCTGGGAACCTTCGGTGTGACCCGGAGGATAAAAGCCACTTCTCCCAGGCCATTCCAGGCAATAACCCGCTCGCCGTCCATGAGGCCCAGCTTCTGCGCATCGGCCGGGTTCATCTGCAACGACATGCCCCCCTGTCTGCGGCGCAGTTCCTCCTGCTCGTAAAAGGAGGCGTTAAGGGCAAACAGGGTCGGTGCGGTCATGAGCCGGAAGGGAAAGGGGTCTTTTTCGCCGTGGGGGGGGAGGTAGCAGGGGAGGGGATGGTGCTCCCGCGGGTTGAGGATTTCGATCTTTCCCGATGGCGTCCTGAAGCTGCTTGTCGGGCCGGCCGGTATGGAGAGCTCCACCGCTTTGCCGGCTGCAAGGGCCTCCATGTCGATCCCTGCCCGCATGGGTGTGGGGATGGCGAGCAGATGGTCGATCAGTTCATCGGCGCTCTGGCGGAAGAACGGCTCATTGAAGCCCATTGCCTCGGCCAGCAGACCGAAAACTTCCCAGTTGGACTTGCTCTCGCCAACGGCAGGGATGACGGCCTTGGCGCGCTGGACGCAATAGGTGCCGTAGCTGCGATAGAGGTCGCTGTGCTCAAGGGATGATGTGGCGGGGAGGATGATGTCCGCATAACGGGCGGTGTCGGTCATGAACCGTTCGTGGACCACGGTGAACAGGTCCTCCCGTGCGAGCCCCCTGAGAACGGCATTCTGGTCCGGGGTTACTGCAGCGGGATTCGAGTGGTAGACGTAGAGTCCCATTACCGGCGGATCGTTCATGTCGTTCAGGGAGTGTCCCAGGCGGTTCATGTTGACGATGCGGGTGGGGTGCGCCATGAAATCCTCCCGGATCACCTCTTTCATGGCAAAGGCCGGGCCGGTGGAGGTGCCGGGGAAGCAGCCCCCGCTGTTTATGCCGTAGGCGCCTGTCAGCGCCGGGAGGCAGGCGATGGTGCGCACGGTCATGGCGCCATTGCCGTAGCGGGAGAGACCGCTGCCGAGGCGGATGAACGGGGCGGCGGCAGCTCCGTACTCCTTTGCCATCTGCTCGATGACTTCCACCGGCAGGCCTGTGAGCCTGCTCGCTTCTTCCGGCGGATATGCAGCGATGACCTGTTCTTTCAGTTCGGCAAAGCCCTGTACGTGGTCATTGATGAAATCCTGGTCTACCAGGCCGTCTCGCACCAGGACGTGCATGAGTCCCAGGGCCAGGGCCCCGTCGCTGCCGGGACGAACGAGAAAAGTCCGGTCTGCCGCAGCCGCGGTCGGGGTCTCGTAGGTGTCGATCAGCCATACCTTTGCGCCGTTTTTCTTTGCTTCCCGCACCCCGTGCAGGAAATGGATGCTGGTGGCCGCGGCATTGATTCCCCAGAGGATCACCAGGTCGCTCTTGGCTACCGTGTCCGGGTGGGGAGCGGCCGTCTCGCCCATGACCGCCTGCCATCCGGCGTCCTTTGCCGGCGAGCAGATGGTCCTGGCCAGACGGGAGGCGCCGAGGCGGTGGAAGAAGGGGTGGCCGCTGTTTCGCTGGACGAGCCCCATGGTGCCGGCGTAGGAGTATGGGAGGATGGCTTCCGCACCGGATTTTTCGATGATCCCCTGCCAGCGGCCGGCAATTTCGGCAATCGCATCTTTCCAGGAGATGGGGCGGAAACTGTCCGTGCCCTTGGCGCCGGTGCGGATGAGCGGCGTAGTGAGGCGGAGCGGTGAGTGGACCGTCTCCTCGTAGTGGAGCATCTTCGGGCAGAGCATGCTGCGGGTATAGGGATGTTCAGGGTCGCCGCTTACCTTTACAGCCCTGTCGCCAACCACCTCCACCAAAAGGCCGCAGGTGTCCGGGCAGTCGTAGGGGCAGACCGAACGTTTGATCTCACCGGGCATGGAAACCTCCGTATTGCCGTAATGAAAATGAGTAGCGTCAGTGGCTTTATAGCATGAAACAGCCTGAAATCAAGTCGGCTAATTGCCCGCAACCTGACTTTTTCACAGGGGCTCAAGTGGTATGGCCAGATATGAGTCCGGCTTAATCTTTGTCTTGACTTAGGTGAAAGAAAAGACTTATTATAAGACATTAAAATATTGCGCTTTATCATTTTTACCGTTGTTGGTGCGTTTGACTGTTATGCGGAGCATTGTCCATGCGCATGCGGAACATGAGCCTGAAAACCAGGATGGCGCTGGCAGTTTCTTCCCTGTTTGTCGTATTTACCACGACTTTGGTCTGTTTCGCAGTCTCTTATTATGAACGTGAGTATAAAAAGACCATATCCCGCCAACAGTACGCCCTTGTTTCGTCTCTGGCGAACAGTGTCGACGACAAGCTCGAAATCCTTCTCAATGCCCTTGAAGCGGGCTCACCGAAAATATCCCTCGACGACATTACCAATGCCGACAGCGCACAACGCTTCCTAGACAACAGATTCACCCTGACTTCCCTTTTCGACAACGGGCTCTTTATTATCTCCCGGGATGGGCGGCTGATTGCCGAAAGTCCCTATCTTCCCAACCGGCGAGGGAAGGATATTTCGTTTCGCGATTTCTATAAAAAGACCGTTGCTGCAGGACGGCCGCAGATTTCCGAGCCGTACCTTTCCACCCACAATCCCGACCAACCGGCGATCATGCTGACCGTGCCCATCTTCGACCGGCAAGGTAAAATGCTTGCAATCCTCGGCGGCAGCATCAACCTGATGGGCAAGAACATCCTTCAGGGACTCACCCCCTTTAATATCGGGGCCACCGGCTATATCTATCTTTGCGACAGCAATCGGAACCTTATCGTGCATCCTGATAAGAGCAGGATCATGAAACCGGGGACGCCGCCCGGCGTCAACATGATGTTCGACAGGGCGATAGCCGGTTTTGAGGGGAGCGGGGAAACGGTCAATTCGAGCGGGGTGACGGTGCTTGCCTCCTTCAAGCATCTTCGTACCACCGACTGGATATTAGCGGCCAATTATCCCGTAGCCGAGGCCTATGCGCCGCTCCACAAAGCGGTGTATTACTTCGTCTCCGCCATTACGGTGGGGGTGCTTGCCGTGCTGCTCCTCGCCTGGCTGCTGATGAAACGCCTGACAGAGCCTTTGCTGGCATTTACCCGTCATGTGGAGTCCTTGCCGGAAAAGGCGGGGGCGCAGAAACAGATTGCGGTTGATTCCTCCGACGAAATCGGCACTCTGGCCAAGGCATTCAATGCCATGCTCTGCGAACTGGAGCGGCGACAGGAAGCCTTGCGCGAGAGCGAGGAGCGTTACAAGGCTGTTTTTCAGAATAGCCACACGGTGATGATGCTGCTGGACCCGGAAACGGCGGAGATCGTCGATGTCAACACCGCGGCGTGCAGGTTCTACGGCCATGCAAAAGACGAGCTGACGAGGATGAGGGTCACGGAGATCAACACCCTGCCGCCAAGCGAAGTATTCGCGGAGATGAACCTGGCCCGGCGCGAGGAGCGGAATTGCTTTTCATTCCGGCACCGGCTTGCGGATGGAAGCATCCGTGACGTTGAGGTCCACGGCGGTCCCGTGAGGGTAAAGGGGAAATTGCTGCTCTTCTCGGTCATTCACGATATTACGGCACGCAAAGAGGCTGAGGACGCGTTCAATGCGTCTCATACCCTTCTTGAAAAGACCCTGGCAAGCCTCAACGAGGCGGTGTTCATCGTCGAAACCAAAACAAGGGAAATTCAGGATTGCAATATCACCGCCTTGAAGATGTTCGGCTATGAGCGGGACCAACTGATTGGCGCACGTACATCCTGTTTGCATGTAACGGAGGAAAACTCCGAATGGTTCGGCAGTGAAATGCTGAAAAGTTATGAGAGGAAAGGGTACTTTGAGGTCCTGTTTCAGATGAAACGGGCTGATGGTACGGTTTTCCCGTCAGAACATTTCGTGACCCCCATCTATGATAGCGACGGAAATATTACGAGTAACGTGTGTGTGGTGCGTGACATTACCGAACGAAAACGGGCGGAGGATGAATCCCGACGCCTCAATGAGCTGCTCGAACAGCGGGTCGGCGAACGCACGGCCGAGCTGGAGGCGTCCAACAAGGAGCTGGAAGCATTCTGCTATTCCGTTTCCCACGATCTCCGCACCCCCCTGCGCGGCATCGACGGCTTCTGTTCCATTGTCCGGCAAGACTACGCCGACAAGCTGGATAAGCCTGGACGGGAGTATCTTGAGCGGATCGGCTCCGCTGCCGTACGCATGGGACAGTTGATCGACGATCTGCTCAATCTCTCCATGGTAACGCGCAGCCAGTTGACCTATGACATGGTTGACCTGAGTCACCTTGCCCGCGACATCGCCCAGGAATTTCTGCTGCTGGAGCCGGATCGCCGGGTCGAGTTCGAAATCGCCGACGGGGTGATGGCTAAAGCCGATCGCCGGTTGATCCGGAGTGCCCTGGAAAACATGCTGCACAACGCCTGGAAGTTCAGCAGTCGCGAGCAATGTACGAGAATCGAGTTCGGTGTCGACACCAGCGAAGGGGATCACATATATTATGTGCGCGACAACGGCGTCGGTTTTGACATGATTTACGCCCACAAGCTGTTCAGGCCTTTCCAGCGACTGCACGGAATGACCGAATTCGTGGGAACCGGCGTCGGTCTCGCTTCGGTCCAGCGTATTGTTGCCCGCCACGGGGGACGGGTCTGGGTAGAGGCGGAGCCCGGCAAAGGAGCCACATTTTTTTTCACCCTGGCAAACTGAAGATATCGATGCTTGCCTGCGGGTAGTTTTTCCTGCTATAACTCGACCATGAAACAAGAGCAAAAGCAGGTCTCCATCTGGGAGATTTTCAGGACGTTTTTTTATGTCGGCGCTACCGGCTTTGGCGGCGGCATGGCAATAGTTTCCCTTACCGAGCGGGTCTGTGTTCATGAAAAGCGCTGGCTGGGGGTCGATGAATTCATGCACGGCCTCGCCTTCGGTCAGATTCTCGGCCCTTTTTCCCTGAATACGACAGTCTTTATCGGCTATTACCTGCGCGGCGTGGTCGGTGGGGTCACTGCCGGCGTCGGATTCATCGCCCCGTCATTCTGTATCATCTCGCTTCTTTCCTGGCTCTACTTTAAATTCCACGAACTGCCCCAGCTCCAATCCGCCCTCAAAGGGACCAACCCCGTGGTCATCGCGCTCATTCTCGTGGCTGCGATCGGCATGACGCGCAGCAAGGTGAAAGGGCTCAATGACTGGCTGCTGGCGGTCCTCTCCTTTGCCGCGGCGGCTTTTTTCAACATGAATGCGCTCGCTATCCTGGTCCTGGCCGGGTTGTGGTCGCTGGGGCGCGGCTACTACCAGAGGGAACACCGCTGATGGCCGCCATATTCAACCTTGCCTGGATTTTTCTCAAGATCGGCCTGATTTTTTTCGGCGGCGGTTATGTGCTGATTCCTCTCCTCCACCGGATCATGGTCGAGCAGTTCCATTGGCTGACGCTCAAGGAGTTCCTTGACGGGCTGGCGCTTTCCCAGCTTACTCCCGGTCCGCTCGCCATGCTGGCCACCTTCACCGGTTTCCGGGCCGGCGGCTTTGTGGGAGGGCTGGTGGCAACGGTTTTCATCTTCCTTCCCTGCACAGCACTTATGCTGTTCCTTTCAAGC
Source organism: Geotalea uraniireducens Rf4 (assembly GCF_000016745.1). Lineage (GTDB taxonomy): Bacteria > Desulfobacterota > Desulfuromonadia > Geobacterales > Geobacteraceae > Geotalea > Geotalea uraniireducens. The sequence goes on from NC_009483.1 coordinate 1,521,399, forward strand.
CGTTATGAAAAACTGCGCAACATGGAACTGATCAAGACCGCCCTGGACGGCATCCTGCCTGCCGTGGTCGGCCTGGTTACCGCAGCGGCCTACAGCCTGGGGAAAACGTCGCTGTTGTCCCCCCGCGATTTTTTCCTCCTCGGAGGGGGATTCCTTATCCTCCAGTTCACCAAGCTGAGCCCGATGGTGGTGATTCTCGGGTCGGGCGCGATCGGATATTTCTTCCACTTTTCCTAGGAGTCTGTCGGACTTAGGGAATCGTAGCGAGAGAATGGCAAATCGAGGACAGATTTTCGGAAATTTGAGAGCGAATAGTGGACCTATTTGTCGAAAATTTCCGGTAATATGGACCGATTTTCCGTTCTCGCAGTAGATTCATTCCTAAGTCCGACAGGCTCCTAGGACCCCAACAACCCAAAAACGGCAGTTAGCCACGAATGACACGAATGACACGAATAAACACGAATGTTTTTAACCCTTGTTAAATCTTGAGAAGCCACCGATCTGGTGAGTACCTTTTGCATCACAAGTGGTTGTATATTCGTGCAAATTCGTGCAAATTCGTGCAAATTCGTGGTTAAAATGCTTTTTATAGGATCAATTGTCATCCCCCGGCCATCTTCGCATGCAGTAAAAGCACTCTTCGACTGCGTGGGGAATGGTGTCCCGTAGCTGTTCTTTTTCGTATTTTACGGTGCACCGTTTCGGGGCGGGGTAGCAGTGAAGTTTGTTTTCTTTGACAAAGTAGAGCATGGCTTACCTCCATTTTCCCAGTTTATGATTCGTTACATTTTTGTCCCGGGGGGATAGGGTGGGCCTTCGCTCCGTTCCTGACACTTGATGCAGTATCGGGTGTAGGGAGCTACCTTCATTCGTTCGGTATCTATTTCTAATCCGCATTCATCGCAGACTCCGTAGGTTCCTTCCGACAACCTCCGTTCTGCCTCTTCCATCAGCGTCAGCTCCTGCCGCCTGATGTCGGCAATGGACAGGCCGGTATCTTCCAGGAGATCGGCAAGCCCCCGCTCTGCATCGTCCAGGGCTATCTCGAACTGGGTATGATACTCCTCTCCCAGTTTACCGAAGAGTTCCCCCCGGAGTTCGTTCCATAGCTTGCGTTTCTTCTCCATTATTATCTCTTTGAGCAGTTGATCTCTTTTTGCCTTTGCTGAAGTCATCTGGACCTCCTTCCAGTGGGAAATGGTGGCGGGAGCCTATCGAATGCCTGGAATCGACATGATTAGCGTATTTAAATTTTATCATGGAAAGGGAAAAATAAAACAGCTCTCCTTCTCTCTTTGCCGGATACCCGATTCATTGCGACTTTCGATGTGGTTTCTTTGTGTTGAAGATATATAATGTGAAGTGTGATACCTGTCGATGGTCATCAACGCGAGCTTCACAGGGGGGTAAGTTATGGGGGAAAAACCGTGCTACATCAGGTGGTTCGACGAGATATCCATTGATGATGTTCCACTGGTTGGTGGGAAGAACGCCTCGCTCGGCGAAATGTATCGGGAACTCACGCCCCATGGGGTGAGAATCCCCAACGGCTTTGCCGTGACCGCCGAGGCGTACCGGTACCTGGTCAAATCCGGCGGGATACTTCCCGAGATGGAAAAAGCCCTTGCAGGAATCGACAAGAACGACCTCGATGAGTTTGCCAGGCTGGGGCATCGGCTCCGCGACCTGATTTACCAGGCGCCGCTACCGCAGGACCTGGCGTCGGAGATCATCGCCGCCTACCGCCGTCTTTGCGAGGAATACGGGGAGGACACGGACGTGGCAGTCCGAAGCAGCGCCACCGCGGAGGATCTTCCCACTGCCTCCTTCGCAGGGCAGCAGGAGAGCTACCTCAACATCAGGGGCAAAGCGCAGCTTCTCGATGCGTGCCGCCGCTGCTTCGCCTCCCTCTTTACCGACCGGGCCATCTCCTACCGCATCGACCAGGGATTCGACCACTTCCGGGTCGCCCTCTCCATCGGGGTCATGAAGATGGTCCGCTCGGATCTGTCCGCGAGCGGGGTCATGTTCACCATCGACACGGAAACAGGCTTTCGTGATGTGGTCCTCATCAACGGCTCTTACGGGCTCGGGGAAAACGTGGTCCAGGGGGCGGTGAACCCTGACGAGTTCTACGTCTTCAAACCCACGCTCCGCTCGGGGCACCGTCCCATTATCAGCAAGAAGCTCGGCGAAAAGAAGATCAGGATGATTTACGGCAGAGGCGGGTCCAAGCTCCTCACCCGGAACGTTGCAGTGCCGGAGGCCGAACGACGGCTCTTCTGCCTGACTGACGACGAGATCCTGGAACTGGCCCGCCATGCAATGGTCATCGAGGAGCACTATGCGGGAAAAGCGGGGAGAGCGCTCCCCATGGATATCGAATGGGCCAAAGACGGACGAAGCGGAGAGATCTTCATCGTCCAGGCCCGTCCGGAAACGGTCCAGTCGCAGAAGGACATGGATTTCCTCGAGATCTACCACCTGGAGGGAAAGGGAGAGGTCCTTGCCTCCGGCACGAGCGTCGGGGAGAAGATCGCGGCCGGCCCTGCCCGCGTCATCTCCGATGTACATCGACTTTCCGAGTTCATGCCGGGAGAAGTTCTTATCGCCGACACAACCACACCGGACTGGGAACCGATAATGAAGAAGTCTGCTGCCGTGGTCACCAACCGCGGCGGGCGGACCTGTCATGCGGCCATAGTCAGCCGGGAGCTGGGGATACCGTCCATCGTGGGAACGAACGACGCAACGGGACGGATCGGGACCGGCCGGGAAGTCACCGTGAGCTGCGCGGAGGGTGAGGTCGGCAGGGTTTACGACACCCTCCTCCCTTTCCGGGTGGAACGGGTTCCCCTTACAGACCTTGCCAGACCGCGGACGAAGATCATGATGAACCTCGGCAACCCGGACGAGGCGTTCGCCATCTCTAAAATACCCAACGACGGGGTGGGACTGGCCAGGATGGAGTTCATCGTCACCAACTACATCAAGGTCCACCCCATGGCGCTCGTCCATCCTGAACGGGTGGTGGACGAGGCTGAGCAGCGGGAGATCGAACGCCTCACCTTCGGTTACGCAGACAAGGAGAGTTACTTCGTCGAACAGCTGGCAAGGGGGATCGCGACCATCGCCGCCGCTTTCCACCCCAAGCCGGTCGTTGTCCGCATGAGCGACTTCAAGACTAATGAATACGCCCGGCTTGTCGGCGGAAGGGCGTTCGAGCCGGAGGAGGAGAACCCGATGATCGGCTTCCGCGGCGCCTCCCGCTATTACGATGACCGCTACCGGGAGGGGTTCGCCCTGGAGTGCCGGGCGATGAAGCGGGTGCGGGACGAGATGGGACTCGTCAACGTCATTCCCATGATCCCGTTCTGCCGGACGGTGGGGGAAGGGGAGAAGGTCCTTGCCGAGATGGAGAAGAACGGCCTTGTGCGGGGCGAGAACGCGTTGCACATATACGTCATGTGCGAGATTCCCAATAACGTCATCCTCATCGACGAGTTCAGCAGGCTTTTCGACGGTTTTTCCATCGGCTCCAACGACCTCACCCAGCTCACCCTGGGTGTTGACCGGGATTCGGCGCTGGTGGCCCATGTCTTCGACGAGCGGGACCCGGGGGTGATGCGGCTCATTTCCCAGGTGATCGAGGGGGCGAAAAGAAATCATCGCCACAGCGGCATCTGCGGTCAGGCGCCCAGTGACTACCCGGAGTTTGCCGCGTTTCTCGTCAAAGAGGGGATCGACTCCATCTCCCTCAATCCCGATTCGGTCCTGAAGATCACCCTCAGGGTGCTGGAGATGGAAAAGACGCTGGCGGGGTGAATAGCGAGGTAGGGCCGAATTAACCTATAAACCTATAAAAAGCCAGCAGTGTCCGGTTAGATAATTGCACTGGCATCAAAAGCTGTGAAACTATCTTTTTGCACCCTCCCCCAGCCCCTCCCATCGAAGGGAGGGGAGCTTTTATTCCCTCTCCCCTGGTGGGAGAGGGCTAGGGAGAGGGGGGAATGTGTCGGCTGCAAAAACCTAACCGGACACTGCTGATAAAAAGCATTTTAACCACTAATTTTCACGAATTTGCACGAATATACAACCACTTGTGATGCAAAAGACCAGTGACGACTCAAGACTTAATATGGGGTTAAAAACATTCGTGTTTATTCGGTACGCCAGGCCAAGCCTGGCTGATCTATCTGACTGAAAAGTGTCAGACATGTAAATTGCTCGTTCACCATGTAGTCGCGGTCTGTCACGAGAGGGTAACCAAACGTGGGGAGTAAGACCGGTTCTTTGTAAGAAAAGAGCGAAGGGTACGATAACTACCCTGACGACGAAGACGCGAGCCCAGCGCAAGCGAACCCGTTTCGGCCTCGTTACACGTAGTTGACAGTGGCCAACCTTCCGAATGTGGTGAAGCCTGCCATCCACCGGTGATAAACGAGCGAAAGAACCGGTGGGACTGTCCGGGGTGATTGGGGAGGGCGCGTGTCGAAAGATCAGCCGAGGAACCTGGGAGGTCCGACGTAATTCCCAAAGCGAAAGGGTTTCGCCGAAGGGAGAACGCCGACGGGGAATCAATAACCCGCCAAGCGTGTACGGTCGGAATTCGGAGCGGCCCATAGTAGCCGGGAAGCGGGGTAATGCCCGTGGAGCCAAGGGGCCGTACTTCAGTCATGTTTACACGGAAAGAGAGGAGACCCGCTTGAGCGACAGACGCTCCATAACGGAATGGATGGCCGAAGGATTCGAACCTGAACCCGGACTGCCGGTAAAAGTCTCCCTTCTGCGGTGGAAACTGAGCAGCAAGGCCAAACGAGAACCGCAGTTCCGGTTCTATGCCCTTTACGACCGAATCCATCGTCGTGATGTACTTGAAACGGCGTGGTTGCGAGTAAAGGCGAACAAGGGCGCGCCGGGAGTCGATGGTGTCAGCATTGAATCCATCGAGGTGCGGGCAGACGGAATATCCGGCTATCTTGACGAAATTCAAGAAAGCCTGAGAACCAAAAACTACAAACCATCCCCGGTGCGTCGCGTCTACATCACCAAGCCCAACGGCAAACTGCGCCCGCTCGGCATACCGTGCGTGCGGGACAGAATTGTACAGGCAGCCGTACTCCTTATCCTCGAACCGATATTTGAGGTGGACTTTCTCGACTGCTCCCATGGATTTCGTCCCAAAAGGCGTCCCCATGGAGCCCTCGACCAAGTCGGTAATAACCTCCAACTCGGACGGCAGGAAGTGTATGACGCGGATCTTTCGAGCTACTTTGACAGCATCCCCCACGAGCACCTGATAGTAGAACTTGAGCGGCGCATAGCCGACCGGAGTGTCCTCAAACTGATCCGGCAATGGCTTCACAGTCCGGTCAGAGAAGAAGACGGCAGCATCAGCCGTCCCAAACAAGGGACGCCACAAGGCGGGGTAATATCTCCCCTTCTTGCCAACATCTACCTTCACCGGCTCGACCGGGCCTTTCACGAAGAAGCAGACAGCCCCTACCACTTCGCCAGAGCGCGCATGGTACGGTTTGCCGACGACTTCGTAGTAATGGCCAGACACATGGGCAATCGCATAACCGGATGGCTGGAAGAGAAACTCGAAACAGACCTTGGACTCAGCATCAACCGTGACAAAACCGGTATTGTCAGAATGAACAAGAAAGAGAGCCTGAACTTTCTGGGATTCACCCTCCGCTATGACCGTGACCTGCGGGGCAGAGATTGGGATTATCTCAACATCATGCCGAGTAAGAAGGCCATAGGAGCACTCAAGGGAAAAATCCGGGAGAAGACCCGAAGCGGATACAAAAAGCCGCTTGTCGAAGCAATTGCCGAGGTAAACAGCATCCTTCGCGGATGGGGCAACTACTTCGACTACGGGTATCCCCGGAAAGTATTTCGAGACGTGAATCATTACACGAGGACTCGCTTTCGAATATTTCTGAACAATCGGAGCCAAAGGCGGAGCAAACCCTTCAGGGCAGGTGAAAGCCTGTATGCCGGACTTAAGCGATATGGTCTGGTTTACCTGTAACAGCAAAGCCACAACTCCTCAATAATGCCGTGCAGCAAGAGGCTGATAGGTAAGCCGTATGCGGGAAATCCGCACGTACGGTTTGACGAGGGGGAGCTGGTTAAGGCAACTATGGTAAGGCTACTTAGGCACCGCCAAACGAAAGGGGCGGAAACGGACAAGCCAAACCTAATGATGTCGTAACCTGCTTCCTACTCTACTGGTTAATTGCTGTTTTTGGGATGACTGGACGGCATGGAAAGGACACCGGCAGTGAATGGAATCCTGAAAATCGCTTATAAATTGCTGGTGAACGACAAGGGGAAATTTGCCGCCCTCCTTGTAGGGATAACGTTTGCCGTCTTTTTGATAGTGATGATGACCTCCATGTTTGCCGGCATCCTGCACCGCTCGTCCGCCACCGTCATAAACATCGGCGCCAAGGTCTGGGTGATGGACCCGGCGGTGAACACCCCGGCGAACAGCATCCCGATGCCCGATTACGTCCTGGATGCGGTGCGGAGCATAAACGGCGTCAAATATGCCGTGCCGCTCTATTCCGGCGGAGCACTGGTGAAGCTGCGCAGCGGCATCTACCAGTCGGTGACCGTCCTGGGGCTGGACGATGCCAGTCTGTATGGCCGACCCGGGCTCATCGAGGGGCAGATCGAGGATATCTACGCGGAAAACGCCTTTGTTGTGGTGAAGGACGCCGAATTTCCCAAACTTGAAAATCCACGGCTCGGCACGGAGTTCGAGCTGAACGACCACCGGGGGGTCATCGTCGGTATCGCCAAAGTAACCACCAGCGGCCTGTTCGGCGTGCCGACCCTGTACACCACCTACACCAGGGCACTCCAGTACATCCCCTCCATGAGATTCACCACTGCATTCATCCTGGTGGAGCCGAAGAGCGCAGCCGCCGTGCCGCACATCAAGGAGCAGGTGAAAGCGCTCGGCTACGACGCGCTGACCAAGGATGAGTTCATCCGGAAAACATCCAACTTCTACATGTACAAGACCGGCCTCGGCACCAATGTGCTCCTGATGACGGTCATAAGCTTCATCGTCGGCCTCTCCATCTCCGGGCAGACCTTCTACACCTTCATCCTGGAGAACCTGGAGAAATTCGGGGCGCTCAAGGCGATCGGGGCGAAAGGGCGGGAACTGATCTACATGATCCTCTTCCAGGCGACCTTTACCTCCCTCACCGGCTATGGACTGGGGATCGGCCTTGCCGCACTGGTCATCACCATGGCAAAACTGCGGCTCCCCAGTTACGCAGCCAAGATCACCTACGGGAACCTCTGGTTCGCCTTCGTCATGGTCCTCATCATTGCAGGCATTTCCAGTTACATCGGCATCAGGAAGGTGCTGAAGATCGAGCCGTTCGATATTTTCCGGGGGTGACATGGCAGAGCCGGCGGTAAAGGCAAACGAACTGGTCAAATGGTTCGGCGAAGGGGAAGCCAGAACCGTTGCCGTGCGCGGCGTCAGTTTCGAGGCCCGGTTCGGGGAGATGCTCTACATCGTCGGCCCGTCGGGGAGCGGCAAAACGACGCTTTTGAGCATGATTTCCGGCATTCTGCGGCCGAACGAGGGGACCGTGACGGTCGAGGACCAGGATATCTGGAGCCTCGCGAGCGACCAGATCGCGGAATTCAGGTTGAACAGGGTGGGCTTCGTGTTCCAGGACTACCACCTCTTCCCGCGGCTCACCACGCTGGAAAACGTTGCCATCCCCCTGATCCTGAAAAAGCGTGACTGGCGCGAATCCCTGAACACGGCCATGGAGTACCTGGAGATCGTCGGCCTCAAGGACCGGGCGCAGTTGCCGCCGGTCAAGCTGAGCGGCGGGGAGCAGCAGCGGGTGGCAATCGCCCGGGCGATCGCCGGCCGTCCCGACCTCCTGATCTTCGACGAGCCGACCGCCTCCCTGGACGGGGATACGGGAAGAAAGATCGTCGATTTCGTGAAGAACAACATCCTGAACGACCAGCGCTGCATCATCATCGTTACCCATGACAGCAGGATTTACGAGTACTCGGACAGGATCATGCGGATGGAGGACGGCCGCATTACCGGCGTCGAACAAGGAGGGGCACGTGAGGAATAAGGTACTGTTTTTCCTGGCGATCATCGGCCTCGTCGCCGGACTGGTGAGCGCCTACATCTTCGGCATCGAGAAAAAGCCGCAGCCGCCGGTGTTCAATCCCGCCTCCAATCCCTATGGCAAGGGAATCTACGCCAACGGCATCATCGAAAGCTACCAGACGAACGGCGAGAACATCAACATCTATCCGGAAGTGTCGGGAATTATCACCAGAATCCTGGTTGCCGAGGGGCAAAGCGTGCGGCAGGGGACACCGCTCCTCATGATCGAAGATTCCGTGCAGAGGGCGACCGTAGCCCAGCAGAAGTCCCAGGCCGAGGCCGCCCTGGCCCTCCTGGAAGAGCTCAAGGCTATGCCTAGAAAGGAAAATCTGGAAGTCGCCAAAGCCCAGGTGGACTTCGCGAGTGCAAGCCTCAAGAACGCGCAGGACCAGCTGGACAAACAACGGCAATCGTACGCACTGAACCCGAAATCGGTGAGTAAAATCGATTTGGATAACGCCGAGAATGCCGTCCACGTGGCAAAAGCAAATCTCGAAGTCGCCCGGAGACAGTACGAGCTCACCAAGGCCGGGGCCTGGATCTATGACATACGCAACCAGGAAAAACAACACCAGGCGCTGACAAAGGCGTACATGGCTTCGGATGCTCTCCTCGCCAAATACATCATACGGGCGCCGTCAGACGGGGTGATCCTCTCCATAAACGCCGCGGTCGGCAGCTACATATCCCCGCAGGGCACCTATGACACCTATACCCAAGGATCTACGCCGGTTTTCGTCATGGGGAGCGCGCAGGCGTATGGCGGGGTCAGGTGCTACATCGACGAGATCCTCGTCCACCGCCTGCCGACGCCGGCCCGGCTGAAGTCAAAAATGTTCATCCGCGGCACGGACATCAGCATCCCCCTGGAGTATGTGCGGGTGCAGCCTTATGTGTCGCCGAAGATCCAGTTGTCGAACCAGCGGACCGAGCGGGTGGACGTGCGGGTGCTGCCGGTCATCTTCAGATTTCAGAAGCCGGGCAATTTTTCCCTCTATCCCGGCCAACTGGTGGACGTCTATATCGGCGAGGAATAACCCTAACCCCGATGAACGGGATAAGTCCCTTCACGAAAAATTCTTCGCAAAAAACATGCAAATAATTTTTCTAAGGGACTAAGGGGGAAGTCACGATGGAGATACTGAGTAGTGTCGTCCAAATAATCTGCACGGTCATCAGCGTATTAGGCGCCCTGATTGTCATCTATGGCGTCGTTGAGGCGATCATCAGTTTTTTGCGGCACAAGCTGTCTGCGGAGAAGAAGGATCAGATAACGGAAAATGAGACGATCCGGCAACGTCTGGGCGCCCATCTCTTGTTGGGGCTGGAAATTTTCATTGCTGCAGACATCATAAGCTCTGTAGTCAGTCCGAACTGGAGCAAGGTGGGGATATTGGCCGCTATCGTCGCCATCCGAACGGTATTGAGCTATTTCCTGAGAATGGAAGTAAAACAGACACAAGGGTAACCTTTGTGGGAAAATTCATGAAGAAATCGATGTCTTGGTATAGATACGTTTTCAGGGGAGTCGGGAAAGCAGAGAATGCCGCCAGCCCCGGAACGGGGATGCGGGCACTGATAGTGGTGGGCGGGATAGCGCTCGTCTCGCTTGCCGGCTGTGCCGTGGGGCCGGACTTTGTCCGTCCCGCGCCTCCCACGGTCGAACAATACACCCACGGGACAGCGCCGACCACGACCATACCTGCCGACGGCCAGACGCAGCACTTTGCCAAGGGGGCCAGGATCGCCGCAGACTGGTGGCGCCTGTTCAACTCCGCGAAGATCAACGCCGTGGTGCAGGAGGTCATCGCCAACAACCCGAGTCTCCAGGCGGCGCAAGCGAGCCTGCGCCAGAGTCAGGACAACCTCCGTGCCGGTTACGGTGTATTCTTTCCCCAAGTCGATGCCTCGTTCGATGCCGCGCGGCAGAAGTTCTCCCCGGCCCGTTTCGGCGGGAGCAATCCCAGCATCTTCAACCTGTTCACCCTTCAGGCCTCGGTCAGCTATGCCCTCGACGTCTTCGGCGGCGAGCGCCGTGCGGTTGAGGGGTTGCAAGCCCAGGTAGATGTGCAGCGCGCCGCCGTCCTTGGCACCTACCTCACGCTATCGGGCAACGTCGTCAACACCTTGATCGCCCAGGCGGCCTACCGCGAAGAGATCAGGGCCACCGAGCAACTCATCGACATGCAGCGGGAACAGGTCGCGATCACCGAAGCGCAGACACAGGCCGGCACGGTGCCGTACGCGAACGTGCTCAGCCTCCGCAGTCAGCTGGCCGCCGTCGAAGCGACGCTGCCACCGCTCCGGCAAAAGCTCGACCAAGCCGGGCATCTACTCGCCACCCTGGCTGGCCGTGCACCGGCGCAGTGGGCACCTCCGCAGCTTGAGCTGGCCGACCTCACGCTCCCCCGTGACCTGCCGGTGACCCTTCCTTCGGAGCTGGTGCGCCAGCGACCCGATATCCTCGCGGCCGAAGCAGAGCTGCACGGCGCGAACGCTGATATCGGGGTGGCCACCGCGGCACTCTTCCCGAGCTTTACGCTGAACGGCGGCTACGGCTTCAACAACAGCACCATCGGTAACCTCTTGAAGATCGACAGCAGCTTCTGGAGCCTGGGGGCAAACGTCACTGCGCCGCTGTTCCGCGGCGGCACGCTCTGGTTCCAGCGGGAGGCGGCAAAGGAGCGCTACCGGCAGTCGCTGGCCGGCTACCGGCAGACCGTACTCAGCGCCTTTGCCCAGGTTGCCGACACCCTGCGGGCGCTGGAACATGACGCAGAGAGTCTTCACGCCCAGTCTCAATCCCTCGACACTGCGGATGAAGCGCTGCGGCTGATCCAGGCAAATTACCGGGCCGGCACCGTCAACTATCTGCAGATCCTCATTGCCAACGGTCAGTACCATCAGGCAAAGATCGGCTGGCTCCGGGCGCAGGCCCAGCGGTTCCAGGACACTGTCGCCCTTTTTGTCGCCCTTGGCGGAGGGTGGTGGAACGCCGAGGAAAAGGCCGCTGCAACAGACGGTCTGCAAACGTCCGCACTTCCCCCCTCACCCTAGCCCTCTCCTTTAGGCCCGCAATTTGGGTCCACAAGGGGCGAGGGGACTTTAAAGCTCCCCTCCCTTGATGGGAGGGGTTGGGGGAGGGTGCAATGTGCGGGTTTACAGGTCAAGAACACGGACCTGCAACCCTTTTCCCGGTGCGGAGATATAGACGAAGAGCAGCCGGACCGGCACTGGAAGTGGTCGTCTGCTACGGTAGTCGCGGCTGAAGCTCCGGCTGAAGGTCCTCACCTTGCTCCCTTCCGCAATGTCGAGCTCTTTTACGAGTTCGATGATTTTCCCCTTATCCCCTGCACCTGTTTCCAAGTGTACGCTGTCGGAGAAAAAAGAGGGGAGCCTGCCCGCTGCCGGGTATTCGGCGAGACAGAAATCGTAGCAGAGGGCGTCCCGGAAGAGCTCCCGTTCTTCTTCGGCGAGGAAATGTCCCGCAAACTGCCGGAACGTCTCGAACAGCCCGGCCTGGGAGAGGTGCGCTGCTATCTCCCTTTCTTCCCAGAATTGTGCTGCATCATTGAACACAGAGGTGAGAGGCGATTTGTCCGCCAGCACGGCAAGGGAGGCGCCGAATCTGCCGCTGTTGTAGAGGAGATCCAGCAGTCTGGAAATGGTCTCGATGCGGCAGATTTCCTCGAAGGAAAGCCAGGGGGTGCGCAGTATCTTGTACGGCGGGGTGGCGGAATAGGCGTACCCCTCGTCGTCCGCAATCCTCCGCATGGCCGAGCCCTTCAGCACCTTGAGCGGCTCGACCTGGATATGGTGGGGGGAGACATCGATCAGGCGCTGGAGGGAGTCGAGAAACCCGTCGAAATCTTCATAGGGGAGGCCTGCCACCAGGTCCAGGTGAATGGTAACGTTTGTGTCGCGGCAGAGCTTCTCCACGTTTCCGAACAGCTTTTCCAGGTTCGACTTGCGGCCGACCCGCGCCAGGGTTTCCGTACCACCCGACTGGACGCCGATTTCAAAACGAAAGGTGTCCGGCGGGACCGTGGCGAGCATGGCGAGGTTGTCGTCGGTCAGGAGGTCGGCGGCGATCTCGAAGTGAAAGCGGCTTTGCCGGTTGTTGCGGCCGATAAAATCCCATATTTCATCGGCGCGGGGTGCGTCGTAATTAAAGGTCCGGTCCACCAGCTTGACGGTCTGTACCCCTGCATCCATGAGGAGCTTCAGGTCGCTCTTGATGCGGGGCATGGAAAAGGAGCGCACACCCTTCTCCAGGGAGGACATGCAGAAGGCGCAGGAGAACGGGCAGCCGCGGGAGGTCTCATAATAGACGAGCGGCTTGCCCAGGTCCACCAGGGAGGCGGCGAAAGGGGAGGGGATCGTATCCAGGTCGGCGATGGAATCCCGGCCGGGGGATGCGATGATTTCTTCGTCGGCGCGGAAGGTGATGCCGGGAATACTGCCCAGTTGTTGTGTGGTCGAGTGGTTGAGTCGCAACGCTTCCAGCAGTTGCCGGCAGCCGGTTTCTCCTTCTCCCTTGATGACGCAGTCAACGGCCGGGTTCCGGTCCAGGAGGTCGAAAACGCCGTAGGATACCTCCGGACCGCCGAGGACGACGAAGGTTCCGGGCCGTATCTGCTTCAGGTCGGCAACCAGCTTCAGGGTCTGTTCCACGTTCCAGATGTAACAGGAAAAGAGCAGCACATCCGCCTCTTCCGCGACGATCCGCTCCAGGACCCGATCGGCAGGTTCGTTGATGGTGAATTCTCGGATGGTGAGGTCGATCCCTTCGATTTCCTTGCAGGCAGCGGCCAGGTAGGGGAGAGCGAGGGATGCGTGGATATATTTGGCGTGCAGGGTTGTGAGTAGTATTTTCATGGGGAAATTGTAGCGGATAGATGGGTGGTTGGCCAGCGAAAGTTGCCTTTGGAAAGATTGAACCTGGAGAAGATATCCCACCATTAAAATGAAATTCCGAAGAAAGCCCGAGAAATAAAATTGAAAAATTACCCTTTAAGGGTTATAGTGAACTATGGAAAAGCGACGTCCCCATTATGACCTCAAGTCGATCCAGGCACAGATGGACTGCATTGAGGCAATGAACCTGACCATGACCGCCCGACACGGCATCAAAGCGATCGGAATGGCCTTGGGAGATGCGCTGGTGGTAATCAAGAGGCTTTCAATGGGAAATTTTTATAAGGCCATGACAGTTCATGCGGACAGCAGGGTTTGGCAAGATGTATATCACGCTGAATGGAAAGGAAGGGCCTTGTACATCAAGTTTCAGCGACACGAAGAATTCTTTATCGTGTCGTTCAAGGAGCGTTGATCATGAGTAAACAATGGAACGGGAAAACATGTCCCGCATGTTTTCAGGGAACTTTGGAACATCGGGTGAAACGGACGCAATTTGAGTACCGCAGCAACATTCTGGAATACGACCAGGAAGGGGCTTGGTGCGGCACATGTGGTGAAGGGATCGTCACTGGAAAAGAAGCGGCTGCCGCTGAATCGTTGCTTGACGATTTCATTGCCCGTGTGGACAAGGAAGAGGCTTCCGAACTGGCCCGCATCAGAAAGAAGCTCGGACTTAACCAGAAGGAGGCGGCCATGATCGCCGGTGGCGGCCACAACGCCTTCTCTCGCTACGAGAGGGGTGAAGCCAGACCCGTTGCCGCTGTAGTGAACCTCTTCCGTCTGCTGGACCGGCATCCTGAGCTGCTGAACGAATTGAAAAAGCAAAAAGCCGCATAGCAGCAGTGTCAGGCTGAAGGCCGAACCAGGCACTTCACTTGATTCCGCTGCGCTCAATAAGTGAGCGCCGGAGCCGTTGGGAGCATTTGTGACCCTAAAAATTGAAACAGTTTGCGCAGGGGTTGAAACTGTCGGACGTAGTACGCGAGGCAATTCATGAAACCCTTGAAACCTGCCTGACAACGCGTTCAAACGGACGCGGGAAAAAAGTCCGCGCCGGTTAGCTTTTGATAACTGCTTGATTTTACTCTGCGCCTGCGCGCTGACCCGCTATGGCGCACAAGCGCATTCTTTGTGGCTTTGCGAGGGACTGCGTTTTTCAAGTTGATTACAGCGTACCCCTCTTCTTCCCCCGCTTTAACCAAAGCTTTGCCACGCACCCCTGCGTAACTATTGCCGCTTTTTCCGTTTTCTGTTACCCTGCCGTATCATGAAAAGAAAAACATTACCCAAACTCCTCTATGCAGACGCAAAGGGAAACATCTTCGACCATCCCTTCCTCACCATGGCCGGCATGAACGGCACGGAGGCGGTTTTACCGGAAGGGGTGGAACTGATCCCGCTCCCCGAGGACAGTCGTCTCTTCACCATCCCCGACACCCCTCCCATCGCCTGGGACGGGAAAAAGCACGCCTTCGTCACCGTGGAGGAGATCCGGGAAGGGCGGCGGACGATGAAGGTCCAGGCGGTTTCCGCCTTCATGGCCCCCGGCTACATGCGGACGCTTCTCCCCGCCTGCGACTACGGTAAAAAGAAGGTTCATCTGCCGCTCTGGTCCTACACCGCCGTGGGGTGGGACGAGGAGACCGAGCGGTTTGTGGTGGCGGCCAGCCGTGTCGATGCCAACGAGAACTGGCTCCCCAAAAACTACGACGACCGCAAGCTTGATCCCCTGGTGAGAAAAAGGCTCAAGGAGATGCCCGACAACCGCCTTCTCGAACAGCTGTCCCGCTGCGCCGTTGATTATCACTGCTTTGCGGCCAAGAACCTCTTCTTCCGCCGCTGGGAAGCGCCGCTCCCCACGTCGCCGGTCTGCAACTCCCGTTGCCTCGGGTGCATCAGTCTTCAGCCCTCCGACTGCTGCCCGTCCAACCACGAGCGGATCCAGTTCGTCCCCACACCGGAGGAGATCGTCGAGCTGGCCTTGCCGCACCTGAACGAGGCGCCGGAGCCGATCGTCTCCTACGGCCAGGGGTGCGAAGGGGACCCGATCATGCAGGCCGATACCATTGCCGAGGCGACGCGCCGACTCAAGGCCGCCACGAGCCGCGGCACGGTCAACTTCAATTCCAACGGTTCATTCCCCGAGCGGGTCCGCATGCTCTGCGACGCGGGGATGGATTCCATGCGCTTTTCCATGAATTCGGTGCAGGAAGAGTTCTACAACCGCTACTACCGGCCTGTGGGATATAAATTTGCCGATGTGATGGAGTCGGTCAAGGCGGCCAAGGAGCGCGGCCTCTTCACCATGATCAACTACCTGGTGTCGCCGGGGCTTACCGACAGCGAGGCGGAGGTGGAGGCGCTTCTGAGGTTCATCAATGATACCGGGGTGGACATGCTGCAGATGCGCAACCTCTCCATCGATCCCGATTTTTACAATGAACGGATGCAGGTTTCCGGTCGGGGAATCGGCATGTACCGGATGCTGGAGCGGGTGAAGCGGGAATTCCCCCGCATCCAGTACGGTTATTTCAACCGGACCAGGGAGAACTTCTACCCGGAAGGTCTTGAAACGAGCTGGCCGATCAAGGGGAAAAAACGGTGAGGTAAGGAGTGATTGGCGGAAAAACGAAGGTCCAGCCGGGAATTTCGGGGGAAGGCCGTCAGCCGTGACTTCGTTCGTTCGGTCGCCGCAGCTGCGGACCTTGCGCCGTCTCTCGATGTATTGCCTGACTAATCGTTTGCAGACGAAGGTGCTTCCTTCAATCTTTGGCGGGTGTCCGCTCGCCACTGCGGCTCTGTCACTCACTCCCGAAGCCACGGCAGCCGTTCCCGGAAATGTCGGAAGAACCAAAATGAAGCGGGGCCTTCGACAGAATCGAAGGCCCCGTTTAGTTTTGTCAGCTGCTCTGCTTGTGGCAGTCGCCGCAGTGGCGGAGCGGCCCGGCGCCGAGCTTTTTGTGGCAGCCCAGGCAGAGCTTGTGGGCCGAGTCGTGGTCGAGTTCGATGAACCGTGGCGGGCCGTTGTGGCAGTCGCCGCAGGTGAAGTTCCGCCGGTGTTCGATGTGGTTGAAGGTCACGTCGCCGTTGTACGCCTTGAAGACGTAGGCCGCCTGGGCAACGAACGCGTACGAGAGGATGATGAGCAGCAAAAGAATCGTTTTTTTCATGGTATCTGCCGATGGTGTTTTTTCCAGGTAAATGTCTGGTTGTTATAGATAAAAGCTCCGCTAATGTCAACCAGAACTTCTTTTTTTCAACCTGTTAGCGCAACAGTTCCTCCAACCTGCGCTGGTCGAAACCCTAGATGGTCCGGTCGAAGATCATGAAGGTCGGCGTTGCCCAATGCTGGTCCGGCTAGTATGAACAAAGTGCGTCATACCGATTAAATTCTTCATGGAAACCTCCTGTTGCCGATGGATGCAGGATGGACTAATAGGCGATATGGAAGTCGTCGAACTCACCGGTGAACTCGCCCCTCTCCACCTCCACACCGCTGACCCTGGCACTGCCGGGGCCCTGTCGGCACCAGTCGATGAGCGCCGCCACATCATTCTCTTCCCCTTCGAAGCACCCCGCAACGCTCCCGTTGGGGAGGTTTTTCACCCAACCGCTGACATTGAACCGCATGGCTGTCTGCTGCGTGTAGCGGCGAAAATTGACCCCCTGGACCATACCTTTGACCGTTACCATGGCGCGGATTTTCATCTGTTCATCCCTCCAGGAGTCTGTCGGACTTAGGGAATCGTAGCGAGAGGATGGAAAATCGAGGACAGATTTCCGGAAATTTGAGAGCGAATAGTGAACCTATTCGTCGAAAATTTTCGGAGATATGGACCGATTTGCCATCCTCGCAGTAGATTCATTCCTAAGTCCGACAGACTCCTAACATCGCTAAAAACTCGTCTTCCGTGAGCACCTTCACCCCTAGCTGTCGTGCCTTGTCCAGCTTCGACCCAGCCTCTGCGCCGGCCACGACGAAGTCGGTCTTCTTCGATACCGAGCCGGCGGCGTGCCCCCCCTCGTTTTCCACCATCCGCTTGGCGTCGTCCCTGGTGAAGCGGGTAAGGGCGCCGGTGAAGACGAAGGTCTTGCCTGTGAACCTGCCGCCGACCCTTTTCTCCTCAACGGATGGCTTCACCCCGGCGTTGAACATCCGGTCGATCACCTCGATGTTGTTACGGTTGTGGAAGAAGGTACGAATGCTCTGCGCCACCTGGGGGCCGACCTCGCGGATGGAGAGGAGTTCCTCTTCCGAGGCGTGCTCCAGGTTCTCCATGCTGCCGAAGGCGTTTGCCAGAAGCTTTGCCGTATGCTCTCCAACGTGGCGGATGCCGAGGGCGTAGATGAATCGGGATAGCTCCCGCTGCTTGCTTGTTTCGATGGCGCCCAGGAGGTTTTCCGCCAGTTTGTCTCCCATCCGCTCGAAGCGCATGAAGTCATCCTTCTTCAGGTAATAGAGGTCGGCGACATTTTTCACCAGGCCGAGCTTCAGCAGCTGTTCAATGTATTTGTCCCCCATCCCGTCGATATCCATGGCGTGGCGCGAGGCGAAATGGATGATGGTTTCGCGGATCTGCGCCGGACAGGAGAGGCCGAGGCAGCGGACCGCCACCTCGCCGGGGATCTTCACCACTTCTGAGCCGCATTCGGGGCAGTTGGCGGGGATGGGTAGCGGTTGTTCGTCGCCTTTACGCTTCTCGGTGATGACCTTCACCACCGCCGGGATCACGTCCCCGGCCCGCTCCACCACCACCGTGTCCCCCTTGCGGATGTCCTTTTTCTCCATCTCCTCCCAATTGTGCAAAGTAGCGCGGGACACCATCACCCCCGATACCTCCACCGGCCGGAGATGGGCCACCGGGGTGATGACGCCGGTGCGACCAACCTGGGGGACGATCTCCTCGACCACGGTGACCGCCTGGCGTGGGGGGAATTTCCAGGCAATGGCCCAGCGGGGCGAGCGGGTCTTTTCTCCCAGCTCCCGCTGCAGATCAAAGGAATCGACCTTGACCACCACGCCGTCGATCTCGTAGGGGAGCGACTCCCGTTTCTCGCTCATCTCGTGGTAATAGGCGAGTACCCCGCCGATGCCGGAAACCTTTCTGATCAGAGGGTTGACCGGCAGTCCCCAACCGGGAATGGTGTTGAGCAGGTCGCTTTGCGACGTGAACTCGTGACCTTCCAGAGAGCCTGCCGCATAGCAGAAGATGGAGAGGGGGCGCCGGGCGGTTATCCGCGAGTCGAGCTGGCGCAAACTGCCGGCTGCGGCGTTCCGCGGGTTGGCGAATGGAGGGTCGCCGGCCTCTTCCCGTTCCACGTTCAGCTTTTGAAATGGGGCAAGGCCGAGGTAGACCTCGCCACGCACCTCGAAGAGCCGCGGTGGGGTGGCGATGGCAAGGCTAAGCGGGATGGTCTTGACTGTCCGCAGGTTCTGGGTCACGTCTTCACCTACATATCCATCGCCGCGGGTCGAGCCGACGGTGAAGTCGCCGTTCTCATAGACCAGTTCCACTGCCAGGCCGTCCATCTTCGGTTCGCAGACATATTCTATTTCATCGCCGGCGGCAAGGCCGAGGAATCGCTTGATCCGTTCGTCGAAGTCATGCATCTCCTCTTCGTTGAAGGCATTTTCCAGTGAGAGCATCGGCATGCGGTGGGTCACCTGGGAGAACTTTTCCAGCGGAGCTGCCCCGACCCGCTGGGTGGGAGAATCGGCAGTGACAAGGTCGGGGTATGCCTTTTCCAGTTGCTGCAACTCGCGCAGGAGCAGGTCGTACTCGGCGTCGTTGATCTCCGGCCGGTCTTCCACGTAATAGAGGTAGTTGTGGCGGTTTATTTCCTTGTGAAGTTCCTGTATGCGGCGCTCTGCGGCCTGTTTGTCCATTATGCTGCTCCTTCGGCAATGATAACCAGCTTATAGCACAGCGCGGTGGGCTTTGCAATTTTACATGGAGTATTCCCGGATGCCGGGGCGATTATTTGTGATGGTCAGGCAAATGGTTATGAACAACGGAATACCATTGATTTCCGGCATAGTCATTTTTTGCATGTATTTTGAGCTGTTACCTTTAAAGCTGGACGCATCCGATTTACCAAGGTCATATCCATTCAAGCATTAAAGTGCTCAAATAAAACCATGTTTTAATATGTATTTCAGGTAGTTATGGATATGGTTCAGAGATGGTATCCTTATTGCTGATACAGTTTTATAAAAACGGTAAGTAGATGGAAATTGAATCCATGCTGCCCAAATTATTTGACGCAAAACAACTCAAACAATAGGAGGAAGTATTTATGCAACAAAATTCGAGAGTCCGAAGAATTATGCAACTCATTATCGGTTTATGCGCAGTAGTAGCGCCTCTAGTGGTGTTCGCCGCTCCGCCGGCAGGCTATCCGGCCAACTACCAGAAGATCATCGATGCCGCCAAAAAGGAAGGTAAGCTGGTGATCTACGCCACCACCGACACCAAGGCCGCCGAGCCGATCGTCAAGGATTTCGAGAGCCTCTATCCCGATATAAAGGTCGAGTACAACGACCTGAACAGCACCGAACTGTATAACCGCTTTATCGGGGAGGCCGCAGCAGGAGGCGGAACCGGCGACATCACCTGGAGTTCCTCCATGGACCTGCAGGTCAAACTGGTCCTGGATGGACATGCCCTGACTTACAAATCGCCCGAAGCCCGCAAGCTCCCGGCTTGGGCCAACTGGAAGGACCAGGCCTACGGCACCACCTACGAGCCGATCTCCATCGTCTATAACAAACGCTTACTCAAGGGGGATGAGATACCCAAGTCCCACGCCGACCTGGCCAGGGCGCTCGCCAACCCGAAACTCAAGGGCAAGATCGTCACCTACGATCCGGAACGGAGCGGCGTCGGCTTTTCGTACCTGACGCAGGATCTCAAGAACAACAAGGGGTTCTGGGATATGGCCAAGGCCCTCGGACACTCCGGAGTCAAGGTGTACACCAGCACAGGGGCAATGATGGAGAAGGTCAGTTCCGGCGAGGCGCTGATGGGCTACAACATCATCGGCTCCTATGCCTTCCTGAAATCCAAGAAGGACCCTTCCATCGGCTATCTCTATCCTTCGGACTACACGGTGGTCATGTCCCGCGTCATCTTTATCTCCAAGCACGCCAAGAACCCCAATGCCGCCAAGCTCTGGCTGGATTACCTCCTCTCGGCCAGAGGCCAGCAGATCGTCTCCGACAAGGCTGACCTGTTCGCCATCCGCTCCGACATCAAGGGCGATACCACCATGGCGAAACTTTCCAAACAGTTGGGCGCCGGCGCCAAAACGATTCCAATCGGCAAGGAAACCGTTGAGTTCCTTGATCAGAAGAAGCGGCTGGATTTCCTCAAAAAATGGCAGCAGGCACTCGGGACGGTTAAATAATGAACAAGATGCCCTTATCAAAGATTGCGGTGATAATCCTCACCGCAATCGCGGTCTTCCTGCCCATCGGTCTGCTCTTTTGGCAGAGTTTTCTGGATGCGCCGTTTTTCCAGCCGGATAAGATGATCGGCCTGGACGCCTACCGGTTCATCTTCGACGACCCGGACTTCAAGCGGGCCTTTCTCAACTCCCTGTACATCTCCTGCGGCATGGGGCTGATCGCCGTGCCGCTGGGGGGGCTGTTGGCCTTCCTCATGGTGCGCACCGACCTGCCGGGCCAACGATGGATCGAACCGCTGTTGCTGATCCCGGTATTCGTCTCGCCCATGATCCTCTGCTTCGGCTACACGGTGGCGGTCGGGCCGGTCGGCTTCATCTCCCTCTGGGTGCAAAATATCCTGGGAAGCGTGCCATGGAACCTGTATTCCATGACCAGCATCGTCCTCATCGCGGGCCTGTCACACGTCCCCCATGTCTACCTCTACTCCTCGTCGGCCCTGCGCAGTCTGGGTTCCGACGTGGAAGAGGCGGCGCGGGTGGCCGGGGCCGGGCCGCTCAGGGTAGCCGCATCCGTCAGCTTGCCCATGGTCATGCCGGCCATGCTCTACAGCGGCGTGCTGGTCTTTTTTCTCGGTTTCCAGGTCTTCGGGCTGGCCCTGGTCCTGGGCGACCCGGAGGGTCACCTGGTGCTCGCCACCTATCTGTACAAGTTGACCAACAAGCTGGGAACCCCTTCGTACCACCTGATGGCGGCCGTGGCCATGTGCATCGTGGCCATCACAATCCCGATGGTGCTGTCGCAGCGTTTTCTTTTGCGCAATGCCCACAAGTACATCACCCTCAAGGGGAAAGGGGCGCGCCAGCGCACCCTGCCCCTGGGGGGATGGCGCTGGGTGGCGGCCGGTCTCGTTGCCGCCTGGCTGGCCGTGACCGTGGTCATTCCTATCATCGGCGTCGTCTTCCGCGCCTTCGTAACCAACTGGGGTGAAGGTGTCACCTTCCTGGAGGCCTTTACCCTGGACAACTTCAGATCGGTCTTCGAGCAGGGCAACCTGATGCGGGGCGTCGTCAACACCATCCTGTTGGGTGTAATCGGCGGCGGCCTGTCCGTGATCTGCTTCACCTTCATCGGCCTGTCGTCCCACCGCAAGAACAACGGCAGGACAAGACTCCTGGACTACACCGTCATGACGCCACGCGCCATTCCGGGGCTTCTGGCCGGCCTGGCCTTCCTGTGGGTGTTCTTGTTCTTCCCGCCGCTGGCCCCGTTCCGCAAGACGCTCGTGAGCCTTTGGCTGGCCTACTCGGTGGTCTGGCTGGCCTACGGCATGCGCCTCGTCAGCACCTCGCTGTTGCAGGTGGGGCCCGAACTGGAGGAGTGCGCACGGGTGACCGGCGCAACGCCGGGACAGGTCAACCGCCACGTGACCGTGCCGCTGATCAAGTACGGCCTCTTGGCCAGTTGGCTGATGATCTTCATGATCTTCGAGCGTGAATACTCCACCGGCGTCTATCTGCTCGGCCCCGGCACCGAGGTCATAGGCTCGCTCATGGTCTCCCTGTGGGGCGCGGGGGCCATCGAAATAATATCTGCCCTGTCGTTCATCAATATCTTACTGGTCAGCGTGGGGATGGGTATCGCCCTGCGCTATGGAGTGAAACTGCATGACTAGCATCGAATTAAGCGTACATGATCTGCACGTCACCCTCGGCAAAAATCATATCCTCAAGGGAGTCAGCCTGGATGTGAACAAGGGTGAGATCGTCGCCCTGTTGGGCCCTTCGGGGAGCGGCAAGACGACCCTGCTCCGCTCCATCGCGGGGCTGGAACTCCCGAGCCATGGCTCCATCCGCATCGGCGAACAGATGGTATTCGAGTCGGCCAAGAAAATCGAGGTTTCGGTGGAGAAGCGCTGTCTCGGTTTCGTCTTCCAATCCTACGCCCTCTGGCCGCACCGAACCGTCTACGAGAACGTGGCCTACGGCCTCAAGCTGCGCAAGGTTCCCGATGGAGAGATCAGGCAGCGGGTCCAGGAGGTGTTGGCCAACCTGGGACTCGGCGATCTCAGCGAACGCCATCCGCACCAGCTCTCCGGCGGCCAGCAGCAGCGCGTCGCCCTGGCCCGCTCCCTGGTCTACAACCCCCAGGTGATCCTGCTCGACGAACCGCTCTCCAACCTGGACGCCAAACTGCGCGAGGAGGCTCGCATCTGGCTGCGCCAGTTGATCATCGACCTCAACCTGTCGGCGGTCTGCGTGACCCATGACCAGGCAGAGGCCATGGCCATGGCCGACAAGGTCGTCCTGCTCAAGGACGGGGTGATCGAACAGGCCGGCACGCCGCAGGAGATGTACGGCGCACCCAAATCCCTCTTCGTGGCCGAATTCATGGGGGCCAACAACACCATCAGCGGCCTGGTCACCGATGTTGACGGCGATTCGGCCCGCATCGAGGGGAACGGCTGGGCGCTCCGGGGGAGACTCCGGACGCCGCTGAAGGCCGGCGACCGGGCAACCGCGGTCGTTCGCCTGGAAAAGATCAAGCTGGCACAGACACCGAAAGAGAACTCCCTTCGCCTGCCGCTCACCGCCTCGGTCTACCTGGGGAACACCTGGGAGTACGTCTTCGACCTGGCCGGCGCCACCATCCGCGGTTATGGCAACGAGTTCATGCAGCCGGGCGAGCAGTTGGTGGATATCCCGGCAGAGCACTTGTGGCTGTTTTAAACCGATAACAATCGCAGCAAGGATGACATGACTGTTCCAAAGAATATATTTCTGCTTCGCAGGGGCCGGTCCGGCAGAGACTCCCTGATCCTCAAACAAAGCGACCTGCCGCTTCGCTTCACCTTTTCCGGCAAGTACTACGTGGTGGAATTGACCCGGAGCGGCAAATTGATAATGAAAGCCGAAGAAGTCGCTTGATCTGAGCAAGCCAGAGCCGTAAGGCTGTTAGCCAGCAATGATTAGAGGCGGATCGCGGGGATACCCCGTATCCGCCTTCTTGCGTTTAAAAAACGGAAAATCAGTAGTGCCTCCTTCAATGGGGGGCAGTACGCTGCCCCCATTTTTTAAGGGAGTTCACATATCTACACATCAATGAAAGGAGGCAGGTTCATCTGGCATTGATCGATGCAATTGTCAACCCGTTCAAGTGCAGGAGTGCGCACACGAACACATTTACTTTCAGGAGGTTGTTATGAGACAGAGAAGTCTGATACGAGTTGCTCTTACCTTGGTGGCGGTAAGCTGCATGAGCACAGGGGTATTTGCCATGGAACACGAATTTCACGGTCTGCTCCGCATCAAAGGGGATTTCACCAATTTCGATCAGGCCGGGGGAAATGACGTCTGGAAAGCCTCTACAAGAGTACCGGCAAACATTCTTTCCCAGGGAGCTACGGGAAAAAGCTTCTTTTACTCGGAGCAGCGGGCCAGGCTTCTCTATATTGGCACACTGAGTGAAGACGTGAAGGTCGTGACCCAGTTTGAGATCGATTCCCGTTGGGGCGATACCTCCCAGTCAACCGCAACGACCCGCAATGTCGGCGGCGCCATGGAAGCCGACCAGGTCAACCTGGAAACCAAGAACGTCTATATGCAGTTCAAGGTTCCCTATCTGCCGACAACGGTGAAGGCTGGCATTATTCCATTCGACGACTCCTACAAGGGAGTATTCCTTAACACCGATATCGCCGGAGCAGTGAGCACAAGCCAGCTGAGAGACAATCTGACACTGACTGCCGGTTGGCTGCGAGGTTATGACAACAAGAATTTTAACGGAGCCGATTCCACAATTCCGGCGGTAAACAGTTCTTCGGACGGTAAGGGGACTTCCGGTTTCGTTCCCGGCCGCTACTCTCTCGATCTGGCCATCCTGGATCTCAAGTATGCCATGAGCAAGGAGCTGACAGTGGGCGGTTCCTACTACATGACGTACGATAATCTGACGAACGGCACCAACATTCTGAGCACCGTCGGCCTGAATGCGGCTGCCACCTTCGGACCGGCGTCAGTGGACGGCTTCGTGCTCGTTCAGCTTGGTGACAACCCGACCAACAACTTCGGTCGTCCCGGTGCGAAAGTGGCAGCCTTCGCAGCCAATCTGGGGGGCAAGCTGAAGACCGGCCCCGGTATGGCACGGGCTAACCTCCTTTACTCCTCCGGCGACAACGGCAAGGGAAATGTCACGGCCTTCCAAGGGGTGAACCAGCTCGGCGACGGCAACGCCACCTCAACCTTCTCGGCAGCCAAGATGACCATGCTGATCACCAACACCAAGTATGCGGCCAATATACCGACCGTGGCATTATCAACACCGTTTCCAACTACGACATGGGGGTGATGGGCGGTTTCTTCGGCTATGATGTGAATATCGATAAAGTCTTCGGCTCCGCGAACGTCGGCGTGGCATCCATAGCCCGTGAGAACCCCTTCAAGCCGAAGAACCAGAAGACCAACGACTTCAACAGCAACTACATCGGCACAGAGGTCAACGCCGAAATCGGGTACAAGATCAGCGAGAATCTGACCGCCAGCCTGGCTGTGGGACGCAAACTCCCTTCCGGTGAGCGCGAACTTTTTCTGGCCGGCGACCGGATCATTCGCTATTACCATCAGGGAACCGAGCTGAAGCAGGTTTCCGAAACAGCAATCGACAAGACGGCAAAGATCCTCGGCATTGACACCGCCGATCTTGACGGTGACGGGATCCCCGAAGTCTATGTCACCATAATCGACAGGGAAACACTGGTTTCACAGGTCTATCTGCCGCATGAGGGGAGGCTTGAAAAGATTGCGGAAGGACTTCCCTACTTCTTCCGGGGGATCGAGGATGATGACAAGGGGAGGAAAATCCTTGTCCAGGAGATGGGGGTAAACGGGGAGTTTTACGGCGG
Organism: Geotalea uraniireducens Rf4; assembly: GCF_000016745.1. Lineage (GTDB taxonomy): Bacteria > Desulfobacterota > Desulfuromonadia > Geobacterales > Geobacteraceae > Geotalea > Geotalea uraniireducens. Next base: position 1,546,800 of record NC_009483.1, read on the forward strand.
TGTGCTGGAGCTGGCCAAGACGGGAACGAAGTTCGAAACGAGGAATCCCCGGAAACTCCCCCGGTCCGGTAATCTTTACAACTTCAACTCCTTTTCCGATGCTGCCGGAAAAGGCTATCACGTGATCATGAACGGTGACGGTTACCTCGTCGTTACGTCCCGGGACGGCAGAGAATTGTGGCAGAGCGGCGAAAAATTCGGTGGCTCGGACAGATACTACAAGCGGGAAACCCTGGAAGAGAGGACCTCTTTCGGCGACCAGTACCGCTGGTTCTTCCTCGCCCAGCGCATGATCGTCACGCCGCGGGGAGAACTGCTCGTTCCCAGGAACGACGGGTTTTTCGTCGTGGGTAACCTGCGTTCCTACAAAAAACATACGTTCCATGTTTTACGCTGGACCGGCTCGCTTCTTGAGGAAAAATGGCGCAGCAGGGAGTACCCGACCTATCTGGCTGATTTCGCCTACGATCCGGAGAGCAGAGACCTGATTCAACTGGAGGTGATTCAGGGTGTGAGCCTTGTCAGCAAAGGACAGTCGGTGATTTCGGTGAAACGGTTTCCAGAGGGTGAACATTGACCTGTAAGCGGGCAATGCTGCAAAGTTGGCGTGCAACACCACCACATCAAAAGGAGGTTTATTATGAAAAGAATGACCCTGCTGTTCCTGACAGTTTTAGTTGTGTTCGCAACCGTGCCTGCCGTGTCGCAGGTGACCAAGGAAGAGAAGGACATGTGCCTGCTCGCCTCGAAAAACTGTCTGAACGATGTTGACACGATCCAGAAGCGGATCAGGAAAATCCGGAACGAGATCAAGAAGGGGAAAAAGGTTTATTCAGCTGAAGAGTTGAAGAAGCTTGAACTGAAATTGCAGGAAGCGAAGTCAATTCTCGACTCGCTGGAAAATGAAAACAGGCCTTGAGCACAGTATTGCGGGTGGGAGATCCATTTTCTCCCACCCGCGGATCGGCCCCGGGGCTCTGTCACCATGAAGAGAGGTGCATTGGGTACTGGAGGCGGACTGGAGCATACAATGCTACATCAGATAATTCACTCGATCAGGTGGTTGCGGTTTCCGGCCACGCTCACCCTGTTCTTTCTCCTATTCGCGACGGCTCCCTTCACCGAGGCCTTTGCCGGAGAGAAGACCATCCGCGTCGGTGGCAATCACGACTATCCGCCCTACGAATTGGTCGACAAAAACGGTCAACCGGCAGGTTTCACGGTTGATCTGCTTCGGGCAATCGCCGAGGTCATGGGCATGAACGTCGATATCCACCTGGGCGAGTGGGCCAAGAGGCACGACGACCTGAAAAACGGCATGATCGATATGACCCTGGGGATGAACAACTCGGAGGAGCGGGACAAGATCTTCGATTTCACCTCGCCCCACACGATTGTCCAACAGGCAATCTTTGCGCGCCGGGACTCACCAGTCGTCAGCTCCCTGGAGCAGTTGCGCGGGAAGAAGGTGATACTCCATCGTAACGGGATCATGCACGAGCGCCTCAGGCAGCTCGGTTTCGAGAAGGATCTGATGTACGCCGATACGCCGGCGGGTTCCCTCCGCCTGCTGGCATCCGGGCAAGGGGATTACGCCGTGGTTGCCTTACTCCCCGGGATGTATATCATCCGGGAAAACAAGCTTACCAACCTCGTCCCCGTGGCGCGGAATGTGGCCTCGTTCAAGTTTTCCTTCGCCGTGCGGGATGGAAACACGGAACTGCTCTCACAGTTGAACGAGGGGCTGGCTATCCTTAAAAAAACCGGACAGTACCAGGTGATTTATGACAAGTGGCTCGGGGTGCTGGAGCCTGCGCGGGTTTCGTGGGAAAAGGTCATTCAGTATGGTGCCATGGTTCTGGTTCCGCTCATGCTTCTTCTCACAGGCACCGTCGTCTGGTCGCGCACCCTTCAGAAAAAGGTGATCCAGCGCACCGAAGAGCTGGCGCAGGAGGTGGCCGAAAAAAAGCTCGCACTGGAAGAATTACGCCTTCATCAAGACAAGCTTATTCAGGCTGATAAGATGACATCACTCGGCATCCTCGTTTCGGGGGTCGCCCACGAAATCAACAATCCCAATGGTCTCATTCTCCTGAACATGCCGACCCTGAAAGAGGCTTTCCAGGATGCCGAGACGATTCTGGACGGGTATTTCCACGAACACGGCGACTTTGCGTTCGGGGGCATCCCGTACTCACGTATGCGGGACATGCTTCCGCAACTGCTTGTCGAGATCAATGAAGGAGCAAAGAGGATCAGACGGATTGTCGACGATCTGAAAGATTTCGCTCGCCTTGATAAGACCGAATGTCTCGAACCGTTTGATCTCAATGATGTGGTATGTGTAGCAGTGCGCCTAATCGACACTACCATCCACAGTTCAACAAACAGATTTATGATAACATGTGCCGACAACTTGCCGAAGGTGCTTGGCAATGCCCAGAGGATTGAGCAGGTTGTGGTCAATCTGATCGTAAATGCCTGTCAAGCCTTACCAAACAAGACTCGGGGCATTTCTCTCACGACGTATTATGACCGACCGGAGGGAAGCGTGGTATTACAGATAAAGGATGATGGAATCGGCATAGCTCCTGAGCACCTTTCCCGCATCACCGATCCGTTTTTCACCACCAAACGCGAGTCCGGCGGGACAGGTCTCGGGCTCTCGGTTTCTAATTCAATCATCAAGGACTACGGTGGTTCACTTGAGTTCGCTTCGACTTTCGGAGTCGGGACGACCGTTACCCTTACCTTGCGGACTATCGAACAGGAGACGCTAAAATGAGCGAGAATCTTTATCCGCCCTTTGGTATTCTGCTTGTCGATGATGAGCCGGCATGGATACTTAGCCTCTCTGTCAGCCTTGAACGCTGCGCCGGCATAACCAACATAATTACATGCACGGATAGCCGCGAAGTTATAAAGACGATCGAGCGTCAGGAAATCGGACTCGTCATTCTCGACCTCGTCATGCCTCATCTGGGTGGAGAAGAGGTCCTGGCATTGATCCGCGAACAACATCCCGAGATCACAACCATTGTTATCAGTGGGATGAATCAGCTTGAAACCGCGGTCCGCTGCATGAAGATGGGGGCGTTCGACTACTACGTCAAAACAGACGATGAAGACCGGCTGATCAATGGCGTCATGCGTGCGATAAGTATGATCGAACTTAAGCGGGAAAACCGGGAGATGTCCAACCGTATTCTCGATGGCAGCCTGAAACATCCGAAAGCTTTTGCCGGCATTGTTACCACCAATCGTGCCATGCATGCCATCTTCGCATACATCGAGGCGGTAGCCCAAAGCCCCCAGCCTCTCCTGATCAGCGGCGAAAGCGGCGTGGGAAAGGAGCAGATAGCCCAGGCAGCCCACGTTCTGAGTGGTTGCCGGGGGCCTCTTGTTGCGGTGAACGTTGCCGGACTGGATGATTCTGTGTTTGCCGACACCCTGTTCGGTCATGTACGCGGGGCATTTACGGGGGCGGAGCAGGCACGACGCGGCATGGTGGAAGAGGCCGCTGACGGAACCCTCTTTCTCGACGAGATCGGTGATCTCAGCATTCCATCACAGGTAAAACTACTCCGCCTCCTCCAGGAGGGAGAATACTTCCCCCTCGGCAGCGACCGTCCGAAACGGATTAAAGCGCGTGTTATCGTTGCCACCCACCAGGACCTGGCAGCCAAGCAGTCGGCCGGGACGTTTCGCCGCGACCTTTATTACCGGCTCTGTACCCACCATATTCAGGTTCCCCCTCTCAGGGAGCGGCAAGAGGATATTCCCTTGCTACTCGACCATTTTCTCAAGGAAGCCGCCGGCGCTCTTGGCAAGAAGAAACCTACGCCTCCGAAGGAATTGGTGCAATTGCTCGCAACGTACAAATTTCCCGGGAACGTCCGGGAGTTAAGGGCCATGGTGTATGATGCGGTCAGCATCCATCGAGACAGAATCCTCTCCATGGAATCATTCCTCAAGGCAATCGACAGGCAGGACGGGCAGCGGATCGAATTATTATCTCCTCCTCAGCGGCATAATCTTTTTGGCGGAATCGAGCGTCTGCCAACCTTCAGCGAAGCCGCCGATCTATTGGTAACTGAAGCGATGTCCCGTGCCAATGGGAACCAGAGCATTGCCGCCCGCCTCCTCGGTATTACCCAGTCGGCACTGTGCAAGCGGCTTAAACGGGTCAAATAACATGGTTCGCAAGGCGTTTTCATGGAGAGCATCGGCATGCGGTGGGTCACTGACTCTTTGCTTTCAATAGCCTGGCTTCCTCTTCGAATAACCCTTGCCATTGTTCGGCGATGATTTCCCAACGATATGCGGTTTTCCGGCTATTCTCGTAAGCCTTCTGCGCCATCATCTCCCGAAAGTCAGCATCAGCGTACAAGCGTTCCAGAGCGGAAGCTATGCTTTCGGGTGAGACGATATGGGCTTCGTTGAGAATGCCGGTATTTGTAAGGGTTGTCACCGGCTCGGCCCATTCTGCGGATCCTTGCCAGAGCTCGATCTGTGAGGTATGCCGGGGCACAATCTGGGCCGCGCAGGTTGCGGCATGCTCAAAGCTGACCAATCCCCAGCCTTCGCCGCTAGCGGTGTTGATCCCAACATCGCAGACATTATAAAGCAGGTTCAATCGTTCCGGCGACAGGTCCGGATGGCAGTTTTCGCCGCTCGTCAGAATCAGGCGGTCGGCTATTCCCAGTGAGTGCGCCAGAATGATGATATTCCAGCCTCGTTCCTCAACCCCCATATGTAGATAGAGTTTGACATTTGCCGGTTTTCCCGCCGCAAAAATGGCAAACCCTTTCATAGTCAGATCAATTTGTTTCCGTGGCTGGTTGCGATTGGCGTTCAGAACGATAAACGCATCATGCAGTTCCGGTTGTCCCGGGAAGAGAAGCATGCGTGCCCGCATGCGGCGGGTTTTGCTGTCAAGCTCGTCGCGATCGGGCAGCGGGCGGAATATGTTGCTATCGACACCATGGGGAATTACATCCAGAAGTGGCCGGGCGAACGTGGAGCTTCGTTTTTGGAGGCGCTCCAGCGTAGCCTCGATTTCCTGTCGCGCATACCGGGTATATACCACATAGCGGGAAACACCTTCCAGTTTCTCCATGAGCTCGCATGTGACCGGTCCCGATTCAACCGGTGAGTAGATTACCACGCGGAAGTTCCCCGGGATTTCTCTCAGGACCCCCATGTACCGGGTTTGATATGAGATATCCGACAGTATGAAGACTATGGCCGGCTGCAACTGGGCAATCAGTGCCGGGAGTCGCCCGAACCCATACGGATCTCCTCCGATGTGCGCCGGGTAAAGCCTCCATGGATAATCGTGCGGATCACCATTATAGCGAAGCGCAAGATGATTAATTGTGAGACGTGATTGAAGGTGTGAAAAGATGCTGCGGAGCACCCGCGAATAACCCGTTGGAGCCGTTGCCTCGCCAACAATGAGAACCGGGATTTTATCGCACTGATTCCTGGATGCCATATCATTTCCTTCTAAGCTGCCAGATGGTTTTTCCCATGGCGGGAAACCATATGTGACATATCGGGTTCGAACAGGCTAGCTGTTATCGACAATTACATAAGAGTCTCGGCCGTTACTTTTACTCGCCTCAGAGTTCAACACTGGTAGCAACCGTGATGATAGCCCCGGGATCGACATTTTTGAATTCAAAGTAATTCTCATTACTTTGGCCTGGAACTACCGGAGAAATCGAGACCGAAAAAACACCCCACTTTTCTTCATAAGGGATATAGGTGTTGTCGCCAGGCAAGATGGTGCCGCAATCACCGATTCCTGGTGCTTGCGTACCGTAATACAGTGAACTATTTGTCTTGTTGACTATATTCATGGTTACCTCCTCATCTTTTATGAAACGGTTGATGGATAGCCGTGCATCAAGCGACGGCAAAATGTACCCCTACGACTTTAAAATCTTAAGTATTGCCTGCCGATTAACTGCCAAGCCAGGATTTCCCGCCATGGAAAATTTCAGGTATCCGGATCGTCCGGTCGTAAAGTACGTCCGTGACATAACCGGTTACATCATTGAGAATAATTGAAAAAATTGTGCGATAGAATTGAAGAAAATAAATTATACAAAACTAATCGTAAAAACAAGATAAAAAATAAACAAATCTAAACCACACCCATTGGTAGGGAGGCAAGGCAGACAGGGCAGGAGAAGTCGGACCAGGCAGTGCCGATATATTTAATTGACATACAGTTTGTGTGTGATAAAAAAGACCTTGTAGGTCTTGTTGCCGACCCGGGGTTTTTCTTAAGATTTGTTGAATGGAACTCTTGAGTTGCTGCACAGAGGTGTTAACGTTATTGTGCGCTAATGTTTTGGCTTAACTACGACAAAGGAGGACGTACGATGAAGTGGAAAATTTCGTGTGGCATCATGGTGTTAATGCTTGCGGGAGGCGTTGCCTGGGGAAAGGACGACATAATGAGCCAGGCCCGGGCAATCTTCAAGCCTGTGCCGGCAAAGCCTCCGGTTCTAAAGGAGAACCCGTCCACTCCGGCCAAAATAGAGCTGGGGAAAATGCTCTTTTTTGACCCGCGACTATCGTCATCAAACCTGATCAGTTGCAATACCTGCCATAACGTCGGGCTCGGCGGGGTAGACATCCAGGAGACATCCGTCGGTCACGGTTGGCAGAAAGGCCCGCGTAACGCTCCGACGGTGTTGAACGCCGTGTTCAACCTTGCCCAGTTCTGGGACGGTAGGGCAAAAGATCTTGAGGCCCAGGCCAAGGGACCGGTTCAGGCATCGGTGGAGATGAACAACAAACCGGAGCGGGTGCTGGAAACCCTCAATAGTATTCCAGGCTATCTGCCGCTATTCAAAAAAGCATTTCCCCGCGACAAGGATCCGATAACCTTTGACAATATGGCCCGTGCCATCGAGGTGTTCGAGGCTACGCTCATCACGCCGGATTCCCGCTTTGACCGCTTTCTCAAAGGAGACCGGAAAGTGCTTGCAGCCAAAGAGCAAGAAGGGTTGAGGCTTTTCATGGACAAGGGGTGCTCTGCCTGTCACAACGGTGTCAATATCGGCGGTACCGGATACTTCCCCTTCGGAGTCAAAGAGAGCCCTGCCGCCGATGTCCGACCCACGGAAGACCTCGGGCGCTTCAAGGTTACCAATACGGCTGCGGACAAATATGTCTTCAAGTCTCCATCGCTCCGCAACATTGAACTGACGCCGCCCTACTTCCACTCCGGCAAGGTATGGAAACTGGGCGATGCGGTAGAGATCATGGGGGCTGCGCAGCTCGGCATCACTCTCAACGATGATGAAGCCGGTAAAATCGTGGCGTTTCTCAAGACCCTTAACGGCAAGCAGCCGAAAGTCGTTTATCCGATCATGCCGCCCAATTCCGATGCCACGCCGAAACCAATGCTGCAGTAGCTTACCAGGGGAAAGGGCCGGCAAATCTTGGCCGGCCCTTTCCCCGTTTGTTTGATGCAATTCGCGAAAAGATAAATTCAAAGCAACGGAATGGAAAAGAGACCAATTATGAAAAAGCCAACCGCTAAAACCGTAATGTACGCGGCATTTGCCGTTATCATCATACTGGCGGCTATCCAGTTCGTTCCTTATGGTCAGAAACGGAGCAATCCGCCAATCATCAGAGAGCCGGCCTGGAGCTCACCGGCAACCAGAGCCCTGGCCAAACGGGCATGTTTTGACTGTCATAGCAACGAAACTGCATGGCCATGGTACAGCCGGGTCGCACCGGCCTCATGGCTTATCCATAGGGACGTCAATGGCGGACGAAGGGTCTTGAATTTTTCTGAATGGTCGGATGGGATGCGGGAAGGGGAGAATCCGAAAAAAATCAGGGAAGAACTGGTTGAAGGAGAAATGCCGCCGATTCAGTATACTCTTGTTCACGCCGACTCACGGCTGACAAAGGAAGAACGGCAACAATTGGCGGATGGCCTGGACGCAACCGCTGTGCAAGCGAAGCGCTGAATTATCATCATTGACACTCTAAAATCCTGTTTCGTCAATTCGTAACAGTCTATGACCTTCAAAAACGGATAGTATTTCAATATTACTCTCCGTTAGCCTGTCAGCGTTGTCCGGTTTGGTTTTTGCTTACGTCCCGTAGGGACAGAATACTGGTAGCCGGGGAATTCATTCCCCGGTCATCCAGGCGAAATATCATCACGTCACGTACGTGACGTGGGGAAATATAGCATCTCATCCGGGGGATGAATCCCCCGGCTACATTCGAACGCCCCTAATGGGGCTTAACAACCTTGATGCACAAACCAAACCGGACAACGCTGTTAGCCTGTAAACAATTCGATATTTCCTGAATATCAACTCTCTTATGTCGGGATTGGCTATTTCAAGTACAGTCCTGCCCATCCGAGGATTATCAGGCAAAGAATCTTCGGCATGTTCAATTAGCTGATCGACAAAAACTGCCGTTCTTTCTGGGCTGTCTTTTGAAATAAATTCTTCAATTTCGATTAATTGTTCAAGAGCTTCATTTGTCCATTTTATTTTCATTCCGGATTATTCCTTGCTTCTTCTTGCAGCTAGAGCCGCTTTGATTTCATCAGTGTTGTATGTCCTTCCACTTTCGGCATCTGATATTCCTCTGCCAACAGAATCAAGAAAAGATTTTTTGTACACCAAATCGTCATAGTCATCCGGTGACAATAGTACTCCGGCCGGCTTTCCATTCTGCGTAATAATCAAGGGATGTCCAGATTTCTGAAGACTTTTGAACCACTTGGAGATGCCTGTCTTAAACTCGGCAATTGGAATTATATCGTTTTTGATCGAAATGGTTTTCATGTGATGGCTCCTTATTTGGATTTATTTATAAGCCATAATGTAGACCACTTTAAAGGCCAAAACAAGTTTAAATATTCCGGATATAGGTTGATACGCAGCGAGGCGAGGCTTGCTTGATAACATCACGGTAACAGATTGGATACAAAATTACTTGACCTACGAAGATCATGTATAGTACGATACATAAGAAATAAGCGGCAGAGCTCGCCGTAAATAGGCAATAATGCTAAACCTTCCGTGAGGAGGAGCGGAAAGCTACAGGTCTCCAGGAGACAGGCAGCCCGGTTGCCGAAATATCCCACGTATACAACCTCCACATTTTTTGTGCACAAAATCTGCTGTGCGCACCCACGTAACAAGAAGCCATTCACAAGCGTTAAAGCATGCAGTGCTCACGACGATCAAGGTATGTTCCGAGCAAACAACGAAAGGAGTCATGACATAACGGCTGGAAAGCAATTTGTGAGCAAGTAAACGGTCTGATGCAGACCAAACAGAAATCAAAGGAGATTTTATATGAAGATTTCCAGTAAGGTATTAGTGCTATTCTTCTTCACCATTGCGCTTGGAGTCGGCCAGTTGTGGATTTCGGATGCGACTGCACAATCATCGTACTTCACGAGCAGAGGCTGCGTTAACTGCCATGCAGCCCCAACAGTTGCCACCTGCAACGGCTGTCATCACCATGGGAATTCATCGTTGAAAGCAGTCACCGACAAGACTTCCTACGCACCTGGGGAGACGGTAACGGCAACCCTCAGCGGCGGCAGCAGAACCGGCTGGATCAGGGCCATTCTGTATGACCAGAACAACACTCAAGTTGCCGTATCGAACGGGAACGCCAGCGGCATGGGTGGTTCAACCACGTTCCCGGCGGCTCTGACCGCATCGGCGCCAACAACGCCGGGCAGCTATACCTGGAAGATGGCCTATTTTGGCAACCAGGATGGCACAGGGACTGGGGATGTCCACAGTGAGGTGACTGTCAACACCAATTCATTCACCGTTGCCGCACCACCAGCACCAGCCGACACCACTGCACCGACTGTAAGCACCTTTACCCTGCCTGCAACCGCCACCAGCCTGAACGTGCCGGTTACCGCATTTACCGCAACGGACAACGTCGGCGTTACCGGTTACATGATCACCCTGAGCGCTACAGCTCCTTCTGCCGCTTCTACCAGCTGGACTGCTTCAGCCCAGTCAAACGTCACAGCCGCAGGTGCCGGCACGACAACGTTCTATGCCTGGGCCAAGGATGCGGCGGGTAATGTGTCGCTCTCCAAAAGCGCCAGCGTGAGCATATCGCTGCCTGACACTGCTGCACCGGTAGTTTCTGCCTTTACCCTGCCGGCGACCGCAACCAGCCTCACCGTTCCGGTCACAGTATTCACCGCCACGGATAACGTAGGTGTTATCGGTTACTTGGTCACGATGAGTGCCACGGCACCTTCCGCCTCAGCAACAGGTTGGACGGCAACAGCACCGGCGAGCGTTACCGCAACAGCTTCCGGCCTTACTCTGTTTTACGCCTGGGCCAAGGATGCAGCGGGTAATGTTTCACTTGCCAAGAGTGCCGGCGTGACAGTAACTATTACTACAGCTGACACCACACCACCAACCCTGACCATCTCGGCCCTTGCAAATGGCGCCTACACCAACAAAGCCACTCTCAACATCAGCGGCAATGCCAGCGATGCAGGCGGACTCCAGTCCGTTACCGTTAACGGCGAGGCAGTTGTTGTCAACCCCGACGGGTCCTTCAGCGCCGCCCTGACCCTTGCAGTCGGAGCCAATACCGTTACGGTTATCGCCACCGACAAGGCCGGCAACAAGCAGACTGATATCCGTACAATAACCTTTGATCCAGCTGCACCGGTTCTCACCGTCTCGGCCCCGGCCGATAACAGCAGCTCAGCCCAGGCGTTCATTACCCTGACCGGCGCTATTAACGAAACCTCTACGGTTACGGTCACAGACAACAACGGCAGCCCGCAAGCCGCCATCATCAACGGCAACAACTTTACCGCCACCGCCAATCTGGTGTCGGGCGTCAACACCATCGTTATCACTGCTGCCGACCTGGCAGGCAACATTACCAGCGCCAAGCGGACAGTAACCTATGACAGCGGCAAGATGACTCTGGCGGTGACCTATCCCAATCAGGACATTACCACCAGGAATTCGAGCCTGGTCCTCAAGGGCAGCATCGTTGACGCGTTAAGCAAAGTTACCGTTAAAATCACCATGAATGGCCGCACCTATACCCCTAAGGTCACTAACGGCGCTTTTTCGCAAAAACTCACCTTCACGAAGGCTAAACAGTATTCCATTACCATCACTGCCAGGGATACGGCCGGCAACAGCAGTAGCGTAAGTCGCAACGTGATCTACCGTCCTGCCGAAAAGGGTGACGATGACGACGACAATGACAACGACAACGACAACGGAAGCAGCAACGGCAGCGGCAGCAGCAACGGCAGCGGCAGCAGCACCAGTCACTCCTTCGGCTGGACTAACCCGAAGAGCAGCCACCCTGATTACGTGGAAAAAAACGGCGTCGGCAACTGCGTCAGCTGCCACAGCATCGATCAGGCTTCAAAGGGGCAGACGATGAGCTGCTACAACTGCCACGGTAAGAAATGGGATACACCTTCGACTGGAGGCGGTGATTCCGGCGGCAGCGGCAGCAGCACCAGTCACTCCTTCGGCTGGACTAACCCGAAGAGCAGCCACCCTGATTACGTGGAAAAAAACGGCGTCGGCAACTGCGTCAGCTGCCACAGCACCGACCAGGCCTCCGAGGGGCAGACGATGAGCTGCTACAACTGCCACGGTAAAAAATGGTAGAAGCATCTGCTTTGCAGTGGCGATGATCGCTCTGGGAGGAAAACGGTAAAAAAGCTGGCAGGGGCGCAAATCCCTGCCAGCTTTTTTGTGTGTGCGCCAGGCATGGCGCGTGGCGCGTAAGCGAACAGGAATCGTACATGAGGCATTGCTCGAAGCCCCATACCATTCAGGCAGGTGCGGCTGTAGATGCGGCGGATATGTGGACCCAAAGGGCCTAAAGGAGGAAGGTCACGGATATTGAAGTCTTCATCTCTTGTCTTGCATGCGATTAAGCTCAACAATCTTTTTTCTTATGATTTCGTCAGGATAAAGGCGCAGTGCCGCTTCATATTCCCTTTTGGCATCCTGTATCTTTTCTTCCTTGGCATAAAGCTCTCCGAGGCGTATGTGTGCATCCGGGGAAGCGGGCGAGATTTTTATTGCAGCAAGATATGCCCACCGTGCGTTGGATAATTCTCCTTTGCCTTCATATACCAGCCCGAGAAATACATGTGGAACGGGATCATGTGGATTCAAACGCGCGGCAGTCAACAGCTCACTGGCTGCTTCATCGTACATTTTTTGAATGAGCAGGGATTTCCCAAGGTTGATACGTGCGTTTGTATCACTTGGTTTGAGTCTTATTGCGGTCCGAAATTCCTCAATCCCTGCCCCTGTTTTTCCCTGTTCGAACAGGGCGATTCCCAAGTTGGTATGAACCCTGGATTTTTTTGGGCTTTTTCTGGCTACGTCGCTCCAGAATGTTACACTGTCCGCCCATATCGTATTTCTTGCCATGCCGGCTGCCGAGAGGCACAAAATGACGGCACTCAGTGTTCTGAGCGCGACTTTGGATGCAAAGAAAGATTTCCCCGTACGATGGCTGTAGAGAGATGCGATCCCTGCAATGATTGACATGAAAAAGCCTATGGAGGGGAGATATGCCCTGTGCTCGAAGATAAGGTCGTCGATGGGAATGATGCTTGACTCTACCGACAGGGTGATGAAAAACCAGCAAATACCGAAGGCAATGATTTTGAAAAGATGACGTTCGGGAAGACGACGATCCCTTGACCGGTAAAGTACATATATGCCCGTCCCCAGAATCAGCAGAAGGAAGCCGAGGGGCATCAGTACCGCGGAACTGAAAAAGTTTTTCTGGAGAGGGTAATCATAATCGAAATTTTGCCCGATCGGCATAACCAGCAACCGGAGATAGGTGGTGATGACGCCGAATTGGGTCATCAGGTAGTCCCATGGGGATACACTGCGAAAATTAACCAGGTTTATCGAGTCGATGATGGCGTCGGATTCGTCTGGTTTTGCCAGGGATGATAACTCCATGAGATCGACGGGAATAATTGCCATGGTTAACAGAAAAGGAACCAGTCTGGCAATCCTCTTGCCGATGCTCCCGTAAAAGAAGATAAACTCGAACAGGGTAATAATGACAGGGAGCGTGAAGGCATTTTCCTTCGTTTTCATGGCAAGAATCGCGGCGATAACAGAAATTACGTAACAGGCCGTGCGGGCAGTTGTCGTCGCGCCAAGCCTGCCTTTCACATACAGGACCAGCGAGCCGAGATAAAACAGGGTGACGAGTGGAGTGAATCGTTGGATGATGTAGGTTACCGCCTGGGTTTGCAGCGGATGACAGGCAAAAAGCAAAGCACAGAAAAGTGGCAGGTAGCGCAATTTTACCGCAGGAGAATCGCTTTTCTCCTGTTCGTCCGCAGCCATTGCAGGAGTCTGTAACGAAAGAGAGAGCAGAAGATAGACAAGCAGGGCGTTTCCGATATGAATGATCAGGTTTGCAACATGGTACCCCCGAACATCGAGTCCGTGGAGCGCGTAGTTCAGGGCGAAGGTGAAGTAGGAAACAGGCCGCAGGATAAAGTTGTTTTTGATATCAGGATTAATTCCAAGATTAAGAATCCGGTCTGTATCGGCGAAATAGCTGAAATCTTTAATGGCAGGGTTATTCACCAAATACAGATAATCGTCAAACAGGAACGGGGTTGTGACGGTGTTGAAGTATACGAAAAATCCAGCGGCAATAATGAAAACGACATGCACGAAAGGCTCATGCCACAGACTGATGTCGTCGTTTTCCGTTTCAGGCGACGAGGAACGTTTTTCGCGGTGAATCTTGTTCTTTCCTGGTATTTTGGAAGATTTTTTCATCGGTTCTCCAGGCGGCCGGTGGCAGAGATAAGGTCATTGCTTTCTGACACCTATTAGGAGAAAACGCACATTCTCAATGGCAATATTCTGGCTCCAAGTACGAAATTACAATGATTTCTACTTGTGTAAATTCATTTGCCATGGCGGCGGCCAGATTTTGATTGGATAATTATTGTTTGTTCTCCAAATGCTAAGCTCTTCCTTCCATTTTGGCCATGATGGATCATACGAAAAGTTCATCATCACAGGTCTATATTGAATAAATGAAACAGATAATGACATCAAAACGAGAATAACCGAAACGTAGCTAAAAAATTTAGAAATAGTTTTATCGTTGATAGCACCAACGATTAATACCATAATCATTATACTTGGTGCAAAAGTATAGCGAGGTCCACCGGACATATTAACGGAAAACAATGTTGATATTATTGTAACCAAGACTAATGACAACATAATTATCTGGGTATCAAGTTGTTTGAATTTTTTGTATGACAATATAGAGATATAGATAATTATTAATAAGCCAAAGCCGGTTTCTATGAAGTCAAACTGATAAGATAATATCGATGGGCCAATAACTGTGGACATTATATTACGAACGGCAGCCTCTATTTGTATTACTGATGGAAAGTTAAATATAAAGAGTCCTAGAAAAGGCGCAGAGAATTCAAATTTAATTAATTTGCTAATCATATAGACCGGGCTGCAGTATACTAAACGTTGTGACAGTCCAGACTCATGCGTTATTAGTGAATAAGTAAATACACTAATCTGTACCAATAAACAGGCCATTAATATAGCAGTATGTATTATCACCGGTTTAGATTTTGTTTTTATAGCCTTTAATAAAAACGCTGGTATCATAACGCATGATAAGATACCGGTTAGACCGTTTAGTGCCAGCAAATAGTATTGAGCAATAAGCACTTTACGATTATTAGCATGATGGTCATAAAGTAAGATCAAAAAAGAGAGAATGCAAAGCCAGTATTGGACTCCTATTGTAGTAACCCAAATTCTTGCATATGCTAAAACTTGAATAAAAAGTGCAACGGCAAATTTCTTAAATAGTGTATTAAGTATCGGAATATTCCACCAAATAACAACACTTGATACAAATACCTGTACAAAAAATGCTAGATAAGTAGTTACGTAAGGAGCATAATCAAGCGGAACCATCATTGCAATAGATGTAGCTATACTGTTATAGAGAGTATTATAACCGAATTGTGGAGATAGTAAATTATTCAACCATGTATGATTGTATGCATAAGAGAAATAGTTAGTTCCTTCTTCAGCCCAAAAACGTGGTTCGATGAGCATCTCTGGTTGACGTATATATGCAACAAAAACAACAATTAAAGTCATTATGCATTTCAATATAAATTCTTTATTTCTTACATAGAACATTACGCATCACCTCTTAATTAGTCGCCCCCTGAAAGTACAGGCAATTGAAGCTATTGATGTTCAACGCTTGACCTGAGAGTTGCTTTAACAGCTCCCCCGAGGAAACGCCTTCCCATCATTTCCTCCTGAAAATATGGCTGGAAACGAGTCCCGCCTTGTTCAGCCTGAACTGCACGGCGGTCTTCACAACCCCCACCCCATAAATGACGCTACGCCGGAAGTTTATGGAGGAGGCGTCCTCAAAATACTTGGTGGGACAGCTCACTTCGCCGATACGGTAGCCGAACCAGACAATCTGCGCCAGCATCTGGTTGTCGAATACGAAGTCGTCCGAGTTCGCATCGAGGGGGAGTTTTTCCAGTATTTCCCGGGAGAAGGCCCGGTAGCCGGTATGATACTCTGAGAGTTTGTGCCCGAGCATCAGGTTTTCAAATAAGGTGAGAAACCGGTTGGCAACATACTTGTAAAAGGGCATCCCCCCCTTCAACGCGCCTATGCCGAGGATGCGCGAGGCGAGCACCGCATCGAACTCGCCGTAGGCAATCATGGACGCCATGGCGGTAATCAGCTTGGGGGTATACTGGTAGTCGGGGTGAAGCATGACCACGATGTCCGCGCCAAGGTCGAGGGCCGTTTTGTAGCAGGTCTTCTGGTTTCCGCCGTATCCCTTGTTCTCTTCATGAACGATGGTCCGAATCCCGAGACGCCGGGCCACCTCGGCCGTGTCGTCCCGACTGGCGTCATCGACCAGTATCACATCATCGACAAACTCGAAGGGGATCTCCTTATAGGTAATTTCAAGTGTTTTTGCTGCGTTATAGGCCGGCAAAACGACCGCTATCCTCTTGTTGTTCAGCATCGCTTCCTCAATATATGTATTGCATTTCCGAACTGTATCTTGATAAAACCCGAGACGAATGACCAAGCCATTCTCCCTGCTTTTCCCATACCTCTCCCCGCCAACTTTTACCTTCTCCCGAAATAAAAAAGGCCACTGTCCCGGCATTAGCCCGGCACAAGCGGCCCTTACTCACCCTTTATCCACTCAGATAAAAAACATCCGCACCCCGGAATGCATAACAAAATCCAATTAAGGGCAACAAACTACTGCAAACGGTACGAGATGTCAAGAGTGCAGGCTATTTCAGCAAACCTCACCACAGAGACCCGGACCCTCAATTGGCAGGGATGAACAGGATGTTCAGGATTACTGGCCTGATTGGTTGTCGACGCTAAGAACGAAAGCGCAAAGAATTTTTACGAAAGATATGGATTCATCAGCACTGAAGGACGACTGCAGCAACTGTTTCTGCCGGCGGAAACACTAGGAGTCTGTCGGACTTAGGGAATCGTAGCGAGAGGATGGAAAATCGAGGACAGATTTCCGGAAATTTGAGAGCGAATAGTGGACCTATTCGTCGAAAATTTACGGAGATATGGACCGATTTGCCATTCTCGCAGTAGATTCATCCCTAAGTCCGACAGGCTCCTAGTGCAACTTTAAAGTAAAATATCTAAACTTTACCGGGAAAAGGCCGAAGAGGTAGGTGACGTTCAATCTCATTAGGAGGATGATGTATGGCCTTGATTACATGGAACGACAGCTACAGCGTGAAGGTTAAGCAGATGGATGAACAGCACAAGAAGCTCGTTGAGATGATCAACCAGCTCCACGACGCCATGAAGGTCGGCCAGGGGAAGCAGGTCGTCGGTGATGTGTTGAACGCCCTCGTTTCCTATACCAAGACCCATTTCGCCAACGAAGAATCGCTGATGAAGACTTATGGTTATCCCGGTTACGAGGATCAGAAAAAGGCCCACGCCAACCTCGTTGGCCAGGTAGGTGACATCCAGAAGAAGTTTCTGGATGGGAATGCGCCTCTTTCCCAGGATGTGATGACATTCCTCAAGGAGTGGCTGGTCAAGCATATCCAGGGGGCGGACCAGAAATACGGACTTTATTTCAACAGCAAGGGGGTTTGCTGACCCGGTATTTTAGCGTCTGCATTACCCGTGCCGGCGGGATAGGATGGCGCTGACAGTACTTTCCCTTTGGCATGGATATAGCCTTCTTGATTTCCTTCCTTACCTCTGCTATCACTGAACAGCCGGGCCAAAAACCCGGCTGTTTTGCGTCTTGATTCGATTTTTCGGAGTGAATGAACCATGCTCAACTTATCCACCCTCAACCCCCAGCAACTGGCGGCTGTGAAACATACGGAAGGGGCGCTCCTCGTCCTGGCCGGGGCCGGCTCGGGGAAGACCGGGGTGATTACCTACCGCATCGCCCACCTGCTCCTGAACAAGAAGGTGCCGGCGATGAACATCCTGGCGGTCACCTTCACCAACAAGGCGGCCAAGGAGATGCGGGAGCGGGTGGATTCACTGGTCGGCAGGCAGGCGTGCAAGGGGATCATCATCTCCACCTTCCATTCCCTCGGGGTGCGCATCCTGCGCCGGAACATCGAGCTCCTGGGGTACAAGCGCAACTTTTCCATCTACTCAACCTCCGACCAGATCGGCCTCGTCAAGCAGATCATGCGCGAGGTGAACATCGACGGCAAGAAGTACGACGCAGACAGCATCATCTGGAAGATCTCCGCGGCAAAGAACAAGCTGATTCCCCCCGACCGCTTCACCCCCCGTTTTGGCGACGAGTACGAGCTCATGGCCGCCGAGGTCTATCCTCGCTACCAGTCGGCGCTGAAGGCGTTCAATGCCATTGATTTCGATGACATCATCATGCTTACCGCGGACTTGTTGCAGAACCATCCCGAGGTGCTCCAGCACTGGCAGGAGCGGTTCCGCTACGTCATGGTGGACGAATACCAGGACACCAACGCCTCCCAGTACCTGCTGGTCAACCTCCTGGCGGGCGGCTACGGCAATCTTTGCGTGGTGGGGGACGACGATCAAAGCATCTACGGCTGGCGCGGCGCCGATGTGGGGAACATCCTCGATTTCGAGAAGGATTTCAAGGAGTGCCGGGTCGTCAAGCTGGAACAGAACTACCGCTCCACCGGCAACATCCTTGAGGCAGCCAACCACGTCATCGGCCACAACGCCAAGCGGAAGGAAAAGCGCCTCTGGACGGCTTCCGGCAGCGGCCGCCCCCTCGACCTGATCGTGATGCAGGACGATGAAGAAGAGGCGACCACAGTGGTAGAGCGGATGCAGATGGAGCGATTCAAACACAACCTTGCCTATAGCGACTTTGCCATCCTCTACCGGACCAACGCCCAGAGCCGGCCCTTCGAAGAACAGCTCCGTTTCGAGGATATTCCCTACGTGCTCATCGGCGGCATGCAGTTCTACGAGCGCAAGGAGGTCAAGGATGCCATCTCCTACCTGAAGGTGATCGGCAATTCCAACGACGAGATCGCCCTCTTGCGCATCGTCAACTTTCCCCGGCGGGGGATCGGCGACAGCACGGTGGTAAAGATCAACCAGTGGTCCATGGAGCAGGGGTGCCCGCTCCTGGAGGCCTTCGGACGGGTCAATGAGATCGAAGGGATTGTCGAGGCGACGCGGAACAGGGTGCAGGACTTTTACCGCCTGCTGCAAGGGGCTGTCGAGGAATTCAGCGGCGAGGGTGATCTGGCGGAAAAGGGGCGGCGGCTCTTCAAGCAGTTAGGCCTTGAGGACGAGCTCTACCGGACCATCGACGATCCGGCCCTGGCCAGGCGCAAGGTGGAAAACGTCGAGCAGATTATTAACTCCATGGCCGCCTACGAGGAGCGGATTCCGAAGCCGACCCTGTCCGGTTTCCTGGAAAAGGTGTCGCTCATGGACGAGGACCGCTTCTCCGGCAAGGACAAGAAGGAGCACGGCCGGGACGCGGTGACCCTCATGTCGCTCCATTCCAGCAAGGGGCTGGAATTCCCCTACGTGTTCCTGGTCGGGATGGAGGAGGAGATCCTGCCGCACAAGCGCTCGATCTACGAGGATTTCACCGTGGACGAGGAGCGCCGCCTCTGTTACGTGGGGATCACGCGTGCCAGGAAGCACCTGATCATGACCCGCTGCCTCCAGCGGAAGAAATACGGCAAGCTCCAGGAGCGGGTGCCGAGCCGCTTTCTCGAAGAGATACCGGGGCATCTCTTGAACGAGCAGAAGGGGGCGGCGGCCAAGGTGCTGACCGAGGAGGAAGCGGACAAAATGGCGCATGATTCCTTCGCGCGCATAAAGGCGATGCTGGGGTAGGTATTGCGCCGCTGATTTCACCTCAATCGCCATGCATCTGTTCCCCGCCTCAATGACGAAGTCCACTTCTCTGGGCAAATATGTCATAATTGATAAGACTACAATGTCATATTGACATTATAGCAATATAAATTTGACAAAAAACAAACGGAAGGGGTTTATTGGTGAGGTCGAGGGTAAAGTGGCAGGTTACCCTGACTTAATATCCCCCCTGGCAATGGCCAGTATTTCCAAAAAGACGTAAGGCTTGCGCAGCACCTTTGCTATGCCGGCCTTTCTGGCCAGTTCGCAGACCTCCCGGGTCAATGCGCCTGTGCACATGACGATGTGCAGGTCGGGGGCCAGCTCCCGTGCCTTTCTGGCCAGCTCTAAACCGTTCATCCCCGGCATTTGGAGATCGGTCAACATCAGCACAAAAGTGCTTTCTTGCATCATCTGCAACGCGTCTTCACCATTTTCCGCGCAATGGACTCTCATTCCCGACTGCCTGAAACATTCACTGAGCAGGTTGAGGGTGATTATGTCGTCGTCAACCAACAGGATGCCGCCGTCTTCCATGTTTTCTCCTTATTCCAATTCCAGATCAGTGCGCTTCGTTGGCCGTACTATCTGCACGCCTTCGTTGCCTTACTCCTCGCCGCCTTTGATTTCATCCTTGATTTGAAATCGGAATTATTTACCTTGCCGGCACTATTCGATAATTCAATGCAAAATCCTGCTCTGTTAATTCATCGAGCGGCGGGAATGAAGCCTCGATCAATCCACGTTTCCGCAGATCCCGGCAGACATTCAGCATTCTGTCTGCATGGAAATATGAGCCGAATGCCTTTCTGATGGACTTGTAGCTGATTATTCCCTCTCCGTTTTCCCTGCTGGTCGCCAGAAGAAGGAGGTACATTCTAATCTCATCAGCCTCCAGATGCTGGAGGATTGCCTGTTCAACGCTTCTTAATATCCGGAGTTTATCCATGTTCATCCCCTTTGATTTTCTTAACAAATAAGATAAATAATCTATATTGTCAAGACAAATATGACGAATAGTCATATTTGGGCAATGCAATTGACATCACCAGGAAATAGCGTTATACAGAGTTGCAATTTGTTTAAGAAAACAAGGGGATTGGAGTTGCGCTTGAAGCTAGAAATCGGTAGCCGTCTGAAAAGATTGCGGATGGAGAGGAGCCTTACCCAGAAGGAGTTGGCGGTCAGGGTCAGCGGCGGTCTGGATTATACATATATCGGCAAGATAGAGCGAGGGGAGCAGCTTCCATCGCTGAAAATCCTGCTGAAGATCAGCGAAGCCCTCTCCGTCCCGGTAGCTTCCTTTTTCCAGGACGAGGCAGTCGCTGCCGTCAGCGACATTTCCTCGTCCGAGCTGCGCTACCTGGTCAGCGAGGAAACGGGGCGCGAACTTGTACGGGCATTGAGGCTTGTGCACAAGGACGATCTCCCCCTGTTGATCGAGATAATCCAGGTGCTCGGCAGACACAGAAATACCGCGCAAAAGAAAACCTATGAAGAATCTCCGTCGGCCGTCCTTCTGGCAGCTGAAAAAATGAGCAGCTACAAAAAAAAGTAAGGGAATAGTGGCGGGGCAGGTTTAACTGAAAATCAGAGCATGAAGGTTCGGAGGGGGTATACGCTTGACAGGTATACCCCCTTTTTTGCTCATCATCGGGTGCGTTCGTGCTGGCTTTTGGCGACCAGGTAGTAGACGATACCGAGAATGAGCAGGGTGCCTGCCAGAAATATCTGGGTTTCCAGGGCGTCATGGCGCAGGGTGGAGATGAGTATCTCCCTGATCAGCGCGACGATGATGACGCCGATGAAGACCAGGATGTTGAAGCTTCCCCCCTTGAGTGTCTTGATCTCATTATCCATGAGCTCAATCATCATCCAGATAATCAACAACGTGCCGAGCGCGCCGAGAATCCCTTTTTCAACATTCCCCCTGAAGATGTGAACAATGTCCCAGACGAACAGGCCTACCACCGACAGTGATACGCCGACGAGGGCCAGCACCAGGATAAGGTTGAGGCCGTAGGTGAACCGTTCCGCTGCCATGATCAGCTTCGATTCCAGGCGGTGGGAGAGGAACACCTTTTTCAACTCTTCCTGCTGGTAGGAGGCGCTGATGATGTCCAGGTTGATGTCGATTATTTTTTCCACGGCATTGCGATACTTACGCCGATCTGATAAGACGGGGAAGGTCTCCTGGAGCAGTTCTATGAGGAACCGGCGGACCACGTTCATGGCGGCGTTGACGAAATGGGGGTTGAGGCCGATCCGTACGTGTGCCTGGCCGATCCGCTGCAAGGTGTGATAGTAGCTGTTGTCGTAAATGCCCGAGAAGAGGCTGACGAACCACTCCTGTTGGATGATGTGTTGATGCTGCAGCAACTGGTCGTCCTTGAGAAATTCGGCGGTGTCCGGTATCTCCAGGAGAAAGTCATAGAACTCGCTGGACATCCGCTCTTTGTTGGCTTCAGCCAGCGGCTGCAGCGATTTAAGCAGTTCCGCATCCTCGTCGGTGAAAATGTAGTGGCCTTTGATGTCTTGCATGGTGAGCATGGCGGCTTCTCCTTTTTTCTGATTTGTGCAAGAGTATAGGCGCAAAGGGAGCCGATAGCAAATGTGTAGACGGTGGAAGGTGTATGGCAGTCAACAATTTCGGGGACATTCCTGTATTGTCTGCAAGCTCTCAAAGAGAGGTTAGATGTTTTCCCGGATGGGGAAATACGCTATTTCCCCAGGGTCTTTTGCCCCGGTTTCCAGCCGAGCGGGCAGAGGGAGCCGGTCTGCAGTGCTTCCAGCACCCGCAGGGTTTCCTCGACGCTTCTTCCCACATCCAGGTTATGCACCACCTGGTACTGCAAAACTCCTTGCGGATCGATGATGAACAGGCCGCGCAACGCCACCCCTTCCTTATTGTCGAGAATGCCGTAACGCTCGCTTACCTCCTTTTTAAAATCGGAGAGGAGCGGGTATTTCAGGTTGCCCAGGTCGCCGCGCTTGATCCATGCCAAATGGGAAAACTTGCTGTCCACCGAAGCACCCAGCACTTCTGCATCCAGTTTTTTGAAGGCATCGAGCGCATCGTTGAATCCCTTGATTTCCGTCGGGCAGACAAAAGTGAAGTCGAGCGGATAGAAGAAGAGCACCAGCCACTTGCCGCGGTAGTCGGAGAGACTGATCTTTCTGAATTCCTTGCCCGCTTCGGTGCCGACCACCGCCTCCAGGCTGAAGTCCGGGGCGAACTGTCCTACTTTTGCCTGGTGCTGCCCCATCATCATTTCCTCGATACCGTGCATCATTGTTGGCGGCATTTCCATTGTCTGCGCCGGGCTTGAGCTGATGCCGATGAAAATGATTCCTGCAGTGAGCGTTGCAAGCATGGTTTTGGTGTTTTTCATATGTGTCTCCCTGAAATACTCTGTTTTTCACCTGTTAATCCATGATGAGAAACCATTGTACCCGAAGCGGCGGCTTTTTCAAGGAGTGGCGTCGGTTGGCGAAAAACAGTTCTCCTTTGCCTGATTTTGTGGTAGAAGTGAACGATTATTATCTGAAAAGGAGAATAACGGATGAGTGACGAACAAAACCCCCAGGTCCTGATGGAAACTTCCATGGGAACCGTAAAAATCGAGCTGTTCAAGGACAAGGCGCCCATTTCCGTGCGCAACTTCCTCTCGTATGTGAAGGAAGGCTATTACGATGGTCTGATCTTCCACCGGGTTATCAAGACCTTCATGGTTCAAGGTGGCGGGCTGGACGTGGACATGCAGCCGAAGAAGACCAAATTCGCCATCAAGAACGAGGCAGCCAACGGCCTTTCCAATAAGCGCGGCACCCTTGCCATGGCCAGGACCAGCGTGGTGGACAGCGCAACATCCCAGTTCTTCATCAATGTCGTGGATAACTCTTTCCTCGACTACAAGGGGAAAAGCCCCGATCTGTTCGGATATGCCGTGTTTGGGCAGGTAATTGAAGGAATGGAAGTGGTGGACGCCATTAAAGAGGTGAAGACGGGGTCGAAGGGTGGTCACTCGGACGTGCCGGTTGAGCCTGTGTTCATCAAGTCTATGACAATCGTTGAATAGTGAGTGGTGAGTTATGAGTAGTGACGGCCGCGGGAAATCCTGCGGCCGTTATTATTTGTTGACAAACAATTTTGCCGACTATAAAATTCAAAGTCTTTTTTAACATTTTGCACGTCATTACCATATTGAGGAGGATTAATAAGATGGAAATGAAGGATTTTATCTTTACATCTGAGTCTGTCTCCGAAGGCCATCCCGACAAGGTTGCCGACCAGGTTTCCGATGCTATTCTTGACGCTATTCTTACCCAGGACCCCAAATCGCGGGTTGCCTGCGAAACCTTGGTGACCACCGGCATGACGGTTGTTGCCGGGGAAATCACCACCAACGCCATCGTCGATTATCCGAAGATCGTCCGTGAGACCATCAAGGAAATCGGCTACAACGACTCGGCCATGGGCTTCGACTGGGAAACCTGCGCAGTGCTTACCTCCATCGACAAGCAATCTCCGGACATCGCTCAAGGGGTTACCGAAGGCGAAGGGCTGTTCAAGGAGCAGGGGGCCGGTGACCAGGGGCTCATGTTCGGCTACGCCTGCAATGAGACGCCGGAGTTGATGCCGATGTCGATCCTGCTCTCCCACAAGCTGGTGAAGAAGCTTGCCGACGTCAGAAAGAGCGGCGTGCTGGACTTCCTTCGCCCGGATTCCAAGTCCCAGGTTTCCATCCAGTACATCAACGACAGGCCCGTGCATGTGGATACCGTGGTCATCTCTTCCCAGCATACCCCCGAGGTTTCATACGAAACCATCAAGGAAGGGATCATCGAAGAGGTCGTGAAGAAGATCATCCCTGAGGAATTGATGGACGCCAAGACCCGTTTCCTTATCAACCCGACCGGCCGGTTCGTCATCGGCGGGCCGATGGGGGACTGCGGTCTTACCGGCCGCAAGATCATCGTTGATAGCTACGGCGGGCACGGCGCCCACGGCGGCGGTGCATTCTCCGGCAAAGACCCCTCCAAGGTGGACCGTTCCGCCGCATACATGGGGCGTTACGTGGCCAAGAACCTGGTTGCCGCCGGTCTCTGCGAAAAGTGCGAAGTACAGGTGGCATACGCCATCGGCGTTGCAGAGCCTGTTTCCGTCATGGTCGATACTTCCGGCACCGGCAAGATTCCTTCTGCAAGGATCGCCCAGATTGTCCGCGAAGTCTTCGACCTCCGCCCCCGCGCCATCATCGAGCAGCTTGACCTGCTCCGTCCGATCTACAAAAAGACTGCCGCTTACGGCCACTTCGGCCGCGAACTGCCTGAATTCACCTGGGAGCGCACCGACAAGGTTTCCATCATCAGGGAAAAGGCAGGAATTTAACGGCAGGCGCGAGGTCCGAGGTCCGAGGTCCGAGGATCGAGGATCGAGGATCGAGGATCGAGGATCGAGGATCGAGGATCGAGGTAAAACCCTGAATAAGAAAGGCCGGTGAAATTTCACCGGCCTTTTTATTGTTTTGTGCGCCAGGCATGGCGCGTGGCGCGTAAGCGCCATCCAATTGGGTATGGTGCCTGATTGGTGACTTGGAGGTGAAAGTCCTCTTCGGACCCTGATGGTGGGAACCGATAGCTGAACAGCAAGGGTGTCCGGGGCGACCCGGAATCTGAAGGAAGCTGTAGGCAAAGTCCTGGCCCGACGAACAGGAATCGCATATGAGGCAGCCACATCTGGGCGAGAAGGCAAACAGATTCAAAGCCCGATAACCATCCAGAAAGATGTGGAAGTAGATGCGGCGGGTATATGGGATGAAGGTCACGCGCATTACCCTGGGAGGTCTGTCAACCTGCCTTGTGCTACCGGCATCGAGAGGTGCCGGGATGGGT
Source organism: Geotalea uraniireducens Rf4 (assembly GCF_000016745.1). Classification (GTDB taxonomy): domain Bacteria; phylum Desulfobacterota; class Desulfuromonadia; order Geobacterales; family Geobacteraceae; genus Geotalea; species Geotalea uraniireducens. Next base: position 1,572,182 of record NC_009483.1, read on the forward strand.
TGGCAGAAGTCAGCAGAGGCCATACGAGTCGGAATAACCGACCGACAAAGGGCCGAACTTGAAGTAAGCGGACAGGAGCCTTGAGTTTCGATGACGACAGGAGCAGCAGAAGGCCGGGTTGGGATACCCGGCGCCAGCCCGGAGGGTAGCGGTTGGAAACCGCGAGAGAAAGGGAGAGGTGCGGCAAACGTCACGGGAAGGAAAGCAGCTCACTGGCCGGAAGCGGCAACGGGACTGATGGAGAAGATCGTCAGTCGCGGCAACATGATGGCGGCATACTCACGGGTAATGCGCAACAAGGGAGCGCCCGGCGTCGATAACATGCCGGTAACGGCCCTGAAGGGCTACCTACAGGAGGAATGGCCGCGCATCAGAGAAGAACTGCTGACGGGAACGTATCACCCGCAACCGGTGCGGAAAGTAGAAATTCCCAAACCGGGAGGCGGCACACGGATGCTGGGAATTCCCACCGTCCTTGACCGACTCATTCAGCAGGCGGTGCATCAAGTTTTGAGCCCGCTGTTCGACCCTGGTTTCTCCATAAGTTCCCACGGGTTTCGCCCTGGACGGAGCGCCCATCAAGCGATCAAGGCAGCTCGGAAGTATGTAGAGAGCGGCCTTAGGTGGGTGGTTGACATTGACCTTGAGAAATTTTTCGACCGAGTCCACCACGACACCCTTATGTCGCTGGTGAAACGCAAGGTTGGAGACCGTCTGGTGCTGTCCCTTATCGACAGCTACCTTAAGGCAGGGATACTTGAAGGAGGAGTGACGTCACCCCGGTTGGAAGGCACGCCGCAAGGCGGGCCTCTCTCGCCGCTGCTGTCCAACATCCTCCTCGACGAACTGGACAAGAAACTGGAAAGAAGGGGCCATAAGTTCTGCCGCTATGCCGACGACGCAAATATCTATGTTGCAACGAGGAGAAGCGGCGAGCGTGTCATGGCCTCAATTACCGGCTACCTGTCCGAGCGGCTCAAGCTCACGGTCAACCAGGGCAAAAGCGCGGTTGACCGTCCGTGGAAAAGGTCGTTTCTGAGTTACAGCATGACCCGGCACCGCAAACCGCGGCTTACCGTGGCCAAGAAAGCGGCTGCCAGGCTCAAGGCCAACCTCAAGACGATCTTTAGGCGGGGAAGGGGTCAGAACATCCAAACCACCGTTGAAGAGACAACCCCGAAACTTAGGGGTTGGTTAAACTACTTTCGGTACGCGGAAGTAAAAGGCATCTTCGAGGAACTGGACGGATGGCTGAGACGTAAACTGCGTCGCATTCTCTGGAAGCAGTGGAAGCGCCCCAAGACGCGAGCAAAGAAACTGATGCGGCGGGGATTATCGGAGGCAACTGCATGGCGGTCGGCCACAAACGGCCGCGGCCCCTGGTGGAATGCAGGGGCCGCGCATATGAACAAAGCTGTTCCGAAATTCTACTTCGACAAACTGGGGCTGGTATCACTCATAGACCAGCTTCACCGACTTCAACGTACTTCATGAACCGCCGTGTACGGAACCGTACGCACGGTGGTGTGGGAGGACGGCGGGAGCAATCCCGCCTCCTACCCGATTTCGTCCCCAACTCCCCGTTCCTTTAACCTTTGTCCTCGTTCCTCTATTCTTTGTCCTCGTTCCTTTGTCCTCGCGCTTCGCGCGAAAACCTGTACCCCACCCCCCGCACCGTCTGGAAGTAGACCGGTTTTGCCGGGTCCGGCTCGAAATATTTTCGCAGCCGGACGATAAAGTTGTCGAGGGTCCGTGTCTCGGCATCGGAGGAATAGCCCCAGACGCTTTCCAGCAGAGTTTTGCGCGGTATCGCTTCCCCTTCCTTCTGGAAAAACAGGGACAGCATCTTCACTTCCAGATCGGTCAGGTCGATCTCCCCCTGGGGCGTTTTGGCCCGGTAGGAGAGGAGAAATACATCGTTGTCGCCGAAGCGGTAACCTTCTTCAACCGGCTCCGGCCGGTACCAGGCCGAACGGCGCAGCATGCCCCCCACCCGCAGCAGGAATTCATTGAGATTGAACGGTTTGGTCAGGTAATCGTCAGCCCCGCCGGTAAGACCGGCGATCCGGTCACGCTCGTCCGAGCGGGCCGTCAACATCAGCACCGGCACCCTCGCATCGAGCTGCCGGATTTCACGGCAGACGGCAAAACCATCAATCCCCGGCAGCATCACGTCGAGGATGATGAGGTCGAAGCGTTCGTATCTGACCCGTTCCAAGGCGTCTTCCCCGGTTTCCACATGACTCACCCGGTAATTTTCCAGTTCCAGGTTGAAGCAGATCCCCCGAGCCAGGTGGATTTCGTCTTCAACCAGGAGGATGTGCGGTTTGTCTTCGTTCATGCGCATATGCCCCTGTCTGCAAGAGGATCTGCGAGCGGGAGGGTGATGTGGAATGTACACCCTGTCCCCAGTCCCTTGCTGGTGACGGTTATTTTTCCCCCGTGGGAGTTGATCACCGACTTGACGATGTAGAGCCCCAGGCCGGTGCCGCGGATGTTTTCACCCGGAGTCCGCACACGGTAGAACATGTTGAAAATCCTGTCCAGATCGTTTTTGTCCAATCCCTTGCCGTTGTCCTGAAAGGTGAGCAGGCAGTTTTTGCCGCTCTTTTTCATGGTTACCCGGATGTCGGGGGAAGCGGGCGAGTAGAGGAGCGCGTTCTCGAAGAGATTGCGCAGCGCCATTTCCATTCCTTCGCTGTCGATTTCCGCCATGAGGGCGTCTTCAGTTTCGATGGTGAGCCTTCCCCCCTCGGGAAGCTCGCTCCGTTTCCTTTCCATGTATTCCTTGACGAAGGCGGAGAAATCAATGGTCTTTAGTTCCACTGCCAGTTGCCGGTATTCGATGCGGGTGGCCATCAGAAGGTTGCTGATGAGATTGTTGAGCCGCCCGGTGTCCGACAGCATGGTGTCGAGGAAATTATCCAGCTTTTCCCGTGGTGGGTTACGCAGTTTGATGGTTTCCAGATGGAGCTGGATGGAGGCGAGGGGGGATTTCAGCTCATGGGTCAACTGGGACATGAAGCTCCGCTGCTGCTGATAGAGCTTTGCCTGACGCCGCCAGTAGAGAAAGATGACGTAGACCCCTGCCAGGATGAGCAGGAGCATCAGGAGCCCTTCCACGAGCACCAGCCAGTTAAGCCCGTGGCTGATCAGTTCCGGCTTGTAGCGCTGTGCCAGGTCCCGGAATTCCCTGTTGCGGCCGAGGAACCAGTAGATCCAGAATATGACGAGCAGTATCCATACCAGCTGGATACCGATTAAAGCAGAGAGTGGGGTAAAGAGTTTTTTATACCATTTCATGGTTTCTGTGTAGCATCCGCTACAGCAATTTGCAAGGGGTTATTTACGGCGCAGAAGCGGGCGCTTATGTAGGCTGATGCAAAAGAAAACGGTCGCTTTCCATAAAAAAGCGACCGTTGGTAGAGCGGGAAAGTGGGGTGCGGCAATTATCCCCGGCTGACATTGAAGCGCTCGACCATCTTCTGTCGGTAGTCGACAATCTCTTTTCGCAACAACGCCAGTTTAGCCATCTTCTCGTCAACCTTGTTAATGTGCATGTCCAATACTTCGATCAGGCGCGGGATCATTTTTTCGGTTTGCTTGGCATCGCCGTAGGCTATGTATAAATCCTGCATCTCCTTTATGGTCAGACCAAGATCTTTCAGTTTCATGATGAACTTGATCCGCCTGACGTAATAGGGGGTATACCCCCTGGTCCCGCCATCCGTTCGTTCGACGGATTCTATGATGCCCACTTCCTCCCAGTAACGGAGAGTCCTGGTTGTCAGTCCCAGCGATTTTGCCACATCGCCAATCGATTCTGCTACTTCATCGCCTCTTAATGTGTTCATGGATTCACCTTTACGTAAGATAAGTCAGGATAGATTGTATTTGAGCCTTTGTCAATGTTTAAGCTGGGCTTGATTCGCTCGTTGTTGTTGGTGTGGATGTCCGGGTCGTGGATGTTTTGGTGCAAGTAAAAAAATGTTTTATTTGCGCTTGACATAAACGTAAACTGCGGATATTTTATTTCTACAGGTGACAAATGTAGTAGCAAGCGGCGTAACTACTTGAACTGTGGTGGCAACAAGTAGGGCGATTGGATGGCTGCTGTTTTGCGATTTGACATGCACGTTAGTGTGATGTGCGGCGTATTGGTTGGTGTTAATGTTGTAGTGGCCGTTTGTGATCATATTCCGCACATAGTTTGCCGCATAATTGATGCCTGCTGACTGAGTTGTAATTCAGTGTTTTATTATAATGATAATCTTGGTGTTAATGAATGTTAGTAAGGTCGGGATTGTTGGCTGAAATGCATAACCGCACTTGGCGTTATAGGTGATAGCTGGAATATAACAGAACGGAGGTTTATATGGGCGAGCTACGCAAGAGGATCAGAAAGACCAGTCTCCATGCAAGGATCATGAGCGCTGAGGATACCGTCCCGTTTTTCAAGAACGGCATGGACCTGGGCTGGTCAGGCTTTACGCCGGTCGGCTATCCGAAGGTGGTTCCCGCTGCGCTGGCGGACCATGTGGAGAAGAACGGCCTGCAAGGGAAGATGCGCTTCAACCTCTTCATCGGTGCCTCCATCGGCGGCGAAGTCGAGGACCGCTGGGCGAGCCTGCAGATGACCGATAAGCGCTGGCCCTACCAGACCGGCAAGGTGATCCAGAAACAGGTCAATGACGGTACGGTGCGCATGGGGGACAAGCACCTGTCGCTATACGCCCAGGACCTGGCTTACGGCTTTTACACCAAGGATAATGGCGGCAGGTTCGATCTCGGTCTGATCGAGGCGAGCGGCATCACCGAGGACGGCGGGATCATCCTGGCAGGCTCCATCGGTGTCGCCCCTGAAGTCATCCAGAACGCGGATAAGCTGATCATCGAGATCAATACCGCAATCCCGTCCTTCGAGGGGCTCCACGACATCGTCATGACCGAGCGCCCCCCTTTCAAAAAACCCTATCTGGTCACACGGGTCGACGACCGGGTCGGTTCCCTCCATGTGCCGTGCGACCCTGACAAGATCGTCGCCATCGTCGAATCGCGGATGCCGGATAACGGCCGCCCCCTCTCTCCGCCGGACGAGATCTCGGAACAGATCGCAGCCAACATCCTCGACTTTTTCCAGTTCGAGGTAAAGGCAGGCCGCCTGCCGAAAAATTTGCTGCCCCTCCAGTCGGGGGTGGGGAACATCGCCAATGCCGTGGTCGGCGGTATGGTAAAGGGACCCTTTGCCAACGTCAAGGTCTGGACCGAGGTTCTCCAGGATACCATGCTCGACTTCTTCGATTCCGGCAAGCTCGATTTCGCTTCCTCCACCTCCCTTTCCCTGTCGGTTGACGGATTCAAACGTCTCTATGCCGACTGGGAAAAGTACACCAGCCGGGTGGTGCTCCGCCCCATACAGTTCAGCAACCATCCTGAGGCGATCCGCCGCCTTGGTGTCATCGCCATGAACACCCCGGTCGAATTCGATATCTACGGCCACGCCAACTCCACTTTGGTCGGGGGCACCCGGATGATCAACGGCATCGGCGGCTCCGGCGACTTCCTCCGCAATGCCTATCTCTCCATCATGCATACACCCTCCACCCGTCCGAGCAAGAGCGACCCGACCGGCATCACCTGCGTCGTGCCGATGGTTCCCCATGTGGATCACACCGAGCATGACCTGGACGTACTGGTCACCGAGCAGGGGCTGGCCGACCTGCGCGGCCTCTGCCCGCGGGAGAGGGCGAAGGAAATAGTCGACAAGTGCGTTCACTCCGATTACAAGCCGATCATGCAGGACTATTTCGAGCGGGCCAGGCGCGAGTGTTTTGAACGGAATGTCGGCCATGAGCCGCACATGCTCTTCAAGGTCTTCAAGATGCAGCAGAAGCTTGCTGAAAAAGGAACCATGAAAATTGACAACTGGGATTGATGCATGTGTTCACCTGGCGCAAACGCAAGCCGGAAGTGCAACAGTACGAGTCCGTACCAGGTGCAGAGTGTGGTAAATGCACTTGATCTGCTTGAAACCCTGGCGGAAGAGACGCACAACCTCACCGTTTCGTACCTTGCTCATAAGCTGGGTTTGAGCCGGAACAAGGTGACCAGGTTGTTGGCCATTCTGGAGAAGCGCGAACTGGTGGTATGCGACGCCATCAGCGGGGGGTACAGTCTGGGGCTTTCGGCAGTGGGGCTTGCCCAGAGTTTTCTGAGGAATGTAACTGGAAAAGGGGGGGGTGACTGAATATCGGCTAACCTATCGATGATGTAATGGGATGCGGATCGGCGCGGGGTCAAATTTATCGGTAAAGGAGCACAAACCATGGCAGAACGAAAGTACGACTGGGGTGAGATAGCACGAAATTCCAAGTATCTGCAATTAAAGAGCAAGAAAAGGACATTTCTCTTCGGCTGGTGGATCGCATCTTCGATTTATTACTTCTCGTTGCCGCTCCTCTCCGGCTATGTTCCCGATTTGTTCAAAATCAAAATAATCGGCGTCATCAACTTCGGTTACCTGTTCATCCTGTCCCAATTCGTCATGTCGTTCTTTGTGGCGATCTACTATACAAAGGTCGCCAACAGCGAATTCGACCGTTTGACCGATGAACTCGTCAGTGAAATTCAATAAGGAGGTGATACATGTTTACCAAAGCACTGTCAGCAACGATGCTCATGCTTTTTTTGACCATGCCGGGACTCGCCGCCGAACCGCCGAAGCAGGCGCCCCAATCGGCAACGACTGCCGCAGCGCCGGTGCAGAGTCAGGCAGTACCTGCAGCGCAAGCGGCTCCCGCAGCAAAAGCGGCCGTTCCCGCAGCACCGGCTCTCCAGGAAAAGGTCCGGCCCAACCGGTCCATCACCATTACCATGTTCATGGCGATCATCGGCATCACGCTCTGCGTCGTAATCTGGGCAGCCAAGCAGACCAAGTCGGCTGCCGACTTCTACACCGCAGGCGGAGGGATTACCGGGCTTCAGAACGGCTGGGCCATTGCCGGCGACTACATGTCGGCCGCCTCGTTCCTCGGCATGTCCGGCCTGATCTCGCTCTACGGCATCGACGGTTTCATGTACGCGGTCGGCCCCATGTTCTCGTTCATCGCCATCCTGCTGGTGGTGGCGGAACCGTGCCGCAACGCAGGCAAATACACCCTGGGCGACATCCTCTCCTTCCGCGCCTCGGCAAAGCCGGTGCGGGCCGTGGCAGCGCTTTCCACGGTCACGGTGTCGCTCTTCTACCTGATCGCCCAGATGGTCGGGGCCGGCAAGCTGATGCAGGTGCTGCTGGACATTCCCTACCGTTTCTCGGTCATCGGTGTCGGCGTCCTGATGGTGGGCTATGTTGTCTTCGGCGGCATGAAGGCCACCACCTGGGTACAGATCATCAAGGCCGGTCTGCTCATGTCGGGCACCGTCCTTCTTGCCCTCCTGGTCATGTTCAAGGCGGGCCTCAACCCGTTCGGATTTTTCTCGGATATCGTCAATAACCAGCTCATCCAGGACCACGTGAGGATGAACGTCCTCAAGGATGCGCTGCCGAAGCCGGGCGTCGACTACGGGCAGCGCTTTCTGGAGCCGGGGCTGTTCCTGAAGAATCCACTTGACCAGATCTCCCTCGGCATTGCCTGGGCGTTGGGCGCAGCCGGCCTGCCCCATATCCTGATGCGCTTTTTCACCGTTCCCAATGCAAAAGAGGCACGGAAATCCATCGTCATCGCCCTTTTTATCAACGGCACATTTTTCTTCCTCATCAATCTCATAGGTTTCGGCGCTGCGCTCTACCTGACCCCGCAACTGATCAGCTCCGTTGACAAGGGCGGCAACATGGCGACGTTGCTGCTGGCCCAGAAACTGGGGGGCGGCGCAGGCTCCATTGGTGGCGACATGTTCCTGGCATTCATCTGCGCCGTGGCCTTCGCCACCATCCTGGCGGTTGTTTCCGGCCTGGTTCTGGCCGCTTCCGCCGCCATTGCCCACGATGTGTACGTGAACATCATCAAGGACGGAAAGGCCGATCAGCACCTGCAGGTCAAGGTGGCCCGCATTACCTCTCTCTGTGTCGGGATAGCCGCTATCATCATGGGGCTTATGGCCGAGAAGGAGAACGTTGTCGCCCTGGTAGCCCTGGCCTTTGCCGTGGCGGCATCGGGAAATTTCCCGGCGGTCATCCTCTCGCTCTTCTGGCGCCGCTTCAATACGGCCGGCATCATTTCCGCCCTGCTGGTGGGGACCATTACGGCCCTGGGTCTCGTGGTGGTGTCGCCGGTCATGACCTATCCGCAGAAGATCGCTGACGATGCCGGAAAGATCATTGTGACCCTGGAGAAAAAACAGGCCGAGGGGGCCGTTCTGGCCGACAAGGAGCTGACGGCCCTGGACAAGTCGCGCAAGGACTTCGCGAAGAACAACGGTGGGACCTCCATGGTCGGGCTGAAGGCGCCTCTCTTTCCGCTCAAGAATCCGGGCATCGTCTCCGTGCCCCTCGGTTTCCTCGCCGCCATCTTCGGTTGCCTCCTCTTCCGCGACCGGCGGGCCGAAGAAATGTTCGACGAGATCGAGGTGCGGCAGATTACGGGCATCGGCATAGCCAAGGCGACCGATCATTAAGGAAACGAGCCTTTTTCGCCCTGGCTGCGTAAGTCTTCGGGGCTGCTTGTGTGGCGTAGCGATGTTTATGGCCTCCGAGGAGATCCTGCGGGAGACGCCGATCTGGCCGAAATTTCGCGCCCGGAAGGTAGATTGACCAGTACTGTACGGTTAGGTTTTTCCATCCACACTCCCCCCCTCACCCTAGCCCTCTCCTTTAGGCCCGCAATTTGGGTCCACAAGGGGCGAGGGGACTTTAAAGCTCCCCTCCCTTGATGGGAGGGGTTGGGGGAGGGTGCAATGTGCAGGTTTTTATGGCTTGGAGAGTCAGTGCAATTTTCTACCGGATACTACTGAGATTGACAGCATATATTACCCCGCGCTGCGGCGCGGGGAATTTTTCGGCAGTTGCAGGCAGAGAAATTAAACAATGGTGGACGAGGGGGGGCCATGGGTGATGCAGAATTGCATGGATATGCGATAGCGACGGAGATGGCGGGGGATGAGGGGGTCCAGCTGCTCTCCGGCCTGGGCAAGGGAGAGTTGATAAAGATCATCATTGATGACGCGAAAAACTGGCTGGCCCACGACGGGCTCTGGTTCCAGGCAGTGGAGAGCGTCCACGGCATGGACGAGGCCATTGCCGCCGACCGGGCCGCCTGGGAGAAGTTCACCGTCATCGAGGCAAAGCGGATCATGGAACGCCTCGGCATGAAGCCCGGCGGCGGCATCCCTGCCCTGGTGGAATGCCTCAAGCACCGCCTCTATGCGCGGCTGAACCTCCAGGACGTCATGGAACAGAGCGACAGCCGGGTGGTGTTCCGCATGGTGGATTGCCGTGTCCAGTCGGCTCGCAGGCGCAAGGGGCTCGCCGACTTCCCGTGCAAGACGGTGGGAATCGTCGAGTACGCGGAGTTCGCCAGGACCATCGACCCGCGCATCAGGACCCGGTGTATCGCCTGTCCGCCGGATGCGCATCCGGATCAATACTGGTGCGCCTGGGAATTTACTCTTTGAGGAACGAGGAAAAAGGAGCGAGGAACGAGGAACGAGGAAAAAGGAACGAGGAGCGAGGAAAAAGGAACGAGGAGCGAGGAAAAAGGAGCGAGGAACGAGGAAAAAGGAGCGAGGATAATGGCGCGAGGTGAGAGCCTAGAGCCTAGAGGTTTTCCTCGAACCTCGAACCTCGATCCTCGATCCTCATATATACGTGAAACGAGGAGAACCGACATGCACACAACCGCCGCAGCACCCTATACATCCAAAAACAAGATCCGTTTCGTGACCGCAACCAGCCTGTTCGACGGTCACGACGCAGCTACCAATATTATCCGTCGCATGCTCCAGTCCTCGGGGGCCGAGGTGATCCACCTGGGGCACAATCGCTCCGTGGATGTGATCGTCACCGCCGCCATTCAGGAGGACGCCCAGGGGATAGCGGTCAGTTGCTACCAGGGTGGCCACGTGCCGTTCTTCAAATACATCTGCGACCTGCTCAAAGAGCGGGGCGCCGGGCATATCCGGGTCTTCGGCGGTGGCGGCGGGGTGATCGTCCCCGAAGAGATCCGGGAGATCGAAGGCTACGGGGTGAGCAAGATATTCTCACCCGAAGACGGCCGGCGCATGGGGCTGCAGGGGATGGTCAACCACATGCTGGAGCTATGCGATTTCCAGCCGGAACGGGACCTGGATACGGAAATCGAACGGCTTAAAGGACGGGACATCCGCTCGGTCAATACCCTCATCTCCCTGGCCGAACAGGCGGTCCACGAGCATACGGAAGGGTATGGAAAGGTCAGGGAGCGGGTTCGCGCCATGGGGAGCAAGGTGCCGGTACTGGGCATTACCGGCACCGGCGGGGCGGGGAAGAGCTCCCTTACCGATGAGCTGGTGCGCCGATTGATACGGGATTTCCCGGAGAAGAGCGTGGCGATCCTGGCGGTAGACCCTTCCCGGCAGCGGACCGGCGGCGCGCTCCTGGGCGACCGGATCAGGATGAACTCCATCAATACCGACCGGGTCTACATGCGCTCGCTGGCCACCCGCGACTCCCGTTCCGAGCTGTCCGCCGCCATTGAAGACGCCATTGCCGTGGTGCGGGCGGCAGGCTTCGACCTGGTGATCGTCGAGACCTCCGGCATCGGCCAGGGGGATGCCGGGGTGGTGGAGATCTGTGACGTATCCCTCTACGTCATGACCTGCGAATTCGGCGCGCCGACCCAGCTGGAAAAGATCGACATGCTCGACTTCGCCGACATCGTCGCCCTCAACAAGTTCGAGCGGAAGGGTTCGGAGGATGCCATGCGCAACGTGCGCAAGCAGTACCGGCGCAACCGCAACCTGTTCGACCTCGCCGACGAGGAGCTGCCGGTGTTCGGCACTATCGCTTCCCAGTTCAACGACCCCGGCACCAATGTCCTTTACCGGGCGGTGCTCGACCGGTTCAACGAGAAGAAGGGGCTCGGCTGGCAGTCGCAGCTTGCCATTACCGAGCGGGAGAGCCTGAAGAAGTACATCATCCCATCCGACCGGATTCATTACCTGGGGGAGATCGTCCAGTCGGTGCGCGGCTACCGGAAAACCGCGGCGGAGCAGGCGCAGATCGCCCGCACCCTCTTCCAGCTCAAGGGGACCCGTGCCCTCCTTGCCGACAGTGACGCGACCGCGGCGGGGGTTGACCAACTGATAGGATATTACGAGGCCAAGCTCCGGGATGAGCCGCGCCGGATCATCGAGAGCTGGCCGGGAATGAAGCAATCGTACCGTCAGGACGCCCTCGTGACAAGTGTGAGGGACAAGGAAATCCGCACCGAACTCTACACCACCTCCCTCTCCGGGACCAAAATCCCCCGGGTCTGCGTCCCCGATTACGAGGACTGGGGGGAGATCGTCAAGTGGAGCATGAAGGAGAACGTGCCGGGCTCGTTCCCCTTTACCGCCGGGGTCTTCCCCTTCAAGCGGGTCGAGGAGGACCCTAAACGACAGTTCGCCGGCGAGGGGACCCCGGAGCGGACCAACCGGCGCTTTCACTACCTTTGCCGGGACGACGGCGCCAAGCGCCTTTCCACGGCCTTCGACAGCGTTACCCTCTACGGCGAGGACCCGGATTTTCCTCCCGACGTCTATGGCAAGGTGGGGGAGAGCGGCGTCTCCATCTGCACCGTGGAGGACGTGAAGAAGCTCTATGCCGGCTTCGACCTCTGCGCCCCCTCCACCAGCGTCTCCATCACCATCAATGGCCCGGCGCCGATGATGCTCGCCATGTTCTTCAATGCGGCCATCGACCAGCAGGTGGACCGGTTCCGCGGGGAAAAGGGGCGTGAGCCCGCCGCCGCCGAGTACGAGCTGATCCGGGCTTGTACCCTGCAGACCGTGCGCGGCACTGTCCAGGCCGACATCCTCAAAGAAGACCAGGGGCAGAACACCTGCATCTTCTCCACCGAGTTCGCCCTGAAGATGATGGGTGACATCCAGCAGTACTTCATCGACAAGCAGGTGCGGAATTATTACTCCGTCTCCATCAGCGGCTACCACATCGCCGAGGCCGGGGCGAACCCCATCAGCCAGCTCGCCTTCACCCTTTCCAACGGCTTCACCTATGTGGAGTATTACCTTTCCCGGGGGATGCACATCGACGACTTCGCCCCGAACCTCTCCTACTTCTTCTCGAACGGCCTCGACCCGGAGTACACGGTGATAGGCCGTGTGGCGCGGCGCATCTGGGCGGTAACCATGCGGGAGAAATACGGCGCCAACGAGCGGAGCCAGAAGCTCAAGTACCACATCCAGACCTCCGGCCGCTCGCTCCATGCCCAGGAAATGGACTTCAACGACATCCGCACCACCCTACAGGCGCTGATGGCCCTCTACGACAACTGCAACTCGCTGCACACCAACGCCTACGACGAGGCGGTCACGACACCCTGCGAGGAGTCGGTGCGCCGCGCCATGGCGGTGCAGATGATCATCACCAAGGAGTTGGGGCTGAACAGGAACGAGAACCCGCTCCAGGGGGCGTTCATTATCGACGAACTGACCGACCTGGTGGAGGAGGCTGTGCTGGCCGAGTTCGAAAGGATCGACCAGCGGGGCGGGGTGCTCGGCGCCATGGAGACCCAGTACCAGCGGAGCAAGATCCAGGACGAGTCCATGCTTTACGAGCACAAGAAGCACTCGGGCGAGCTCCCCATCATCGGCGTCAACACCTTCCTGAACCCCCGCGCCGATGAGGACGGATACCAGGTGCCGGGCGAACTGGCCCGGGCTACCATTGAAGAAAAGGAGCAGCAGATTCGAAACCTGCGCGCCTTCCAGGAGCGGAACAGGGTAAAGGCCCCGCTGGCCCTGAAGCGCCTCCAAGAGGTGGCTGTCAGTGGCGGCAATATCTTTGCCGAGTTGATGGAGACGGTGAAGTACGCCTCTCTCGGCCAGATCACCAGGGCGTTGTTTGAGGTGGGGGGCGAATATCGAAGAAACATGTGATGGCGGCGATTGCGAATTTCGAAATATATGACAGAATAATCATTTGAGATTTTCTTCGTGTCCATTGCGCCTTTGCAGTTCAAAGAGTCCGGTTTCCCCAGCTGATTTTTCAAAGGAGTCACCCCATGACCCGCCCCAAAGAAACCTCATACTACCAAACCCTTCCCCTCAGTACCGACCTTGCCCTGCGCCGTCGCTACATGGTGGTGGACGAGCCGATTCCGGGAAACCTCCGCTTCGGCCTTTTGCTGGAGATCCTGGACCTGGTCGCCGAGAAGACCGCCTTGAATTATGTGAATCGTTTCTACCCGGATGCGCGGGTAGTGACGGCGGCCATCGACAACATCTTCGTCCGCCATGCCGCTGACGTGACCAGAGACATCGTCTTCCACGCCCGCATCAATCACGTCGGGCGGTCATCGCTTGAGATCGGCATCCGCGTCGAACAGCCGGGCGATCCCACCAACCACATCGCCTCCTGCTACTTCACCATGGTGGCCCGCTCCGGCATGGGGGAGGGGGCGGTGAGCGTGACGCTCCCCCCGCTGGAATACCTGGACGAAACGGAACAGGCGCGGGCGAAGAAGGCGTTGTCGGGACGGGATGAGTACCGCCAGCAGCAGGCGCTCCTGACGGAGCCCCCGTCGCGGGAGGAGTACGAGATGCTCGCCGCCCTGCACAAGGCCCAGGAGGAGCCGGGGTTCTCCGGCCTTCTGGCCGGGCGCCTGGTGGCCGATGCCTGGGAGCGGATGTACCCGGAGCAGGAGAACGTGCCGCAGAAGATCTTCGGCGGCTACCTGATCCGGCGCGCCTACGAGCTTTCCGCCATCTGTTCGGAGCTGGTGGCGCCGGACCGCTCCATCGTCGCCGCGGTGAACCGGATCAACTTCTTCCACCCGGTCCGGATGGGTGACAAGCTCCACTTCACCTCACGGGTGGTTTACACCAGTGGCAGCTTCGTCTGCGTTGAAGCGAGCATCGAGCGGCTCAGCCTCGACCGGACCAGCAAGGCGCTCTCCAATTCGTGCTTGTTCACCTTCGTCAACGTGGACCGGGAACTGGTGCACCAGCCGGTGCCTGCCATCTATCCTGCCACCTATGTCGAAGATGCCAGCTACCTGGCGGCCCACCGGAGCTACCAGTCGATCGTCCGGCATCATGCGATCATATAGGCGCTTGCGGCTTGAGTCCCTTGCGGTAAGTTTTTTGTATCCGCACTTCCCCCCTCACCCTAGCCCTCTCCTTTAGGCCCGCAATTTGGGTCCACAAGGGGCGAGGGGACTTTAAAGCTCCCCTCCCTTGATGGGAGGGGTTGGGGGAGGGTCCCGGTTATGCCGGGGATTAAGGCGAAGAACCTTTGTCGGGACGCTGATGAACGCGGATTAAATGCTGAAAATCTGGAGGAATTATGGATATTTTCCAAGCGATCAACGATAGAAGGAGCATCAGGAAATACAAAGATATCCCGGTAGAGTGGGAGAAGATCGGCCAGGTGCTCGACGCGGCCCGGCTCGCCCCTTCCTGGAAGAACATGCAGTGCTGGCGTTTCCTGGTCCTGACTGCTTCCGATAAGAAAGACGCTATGCTCTCCGCCTTCCCCGACGATAATCCGGGGAAAAAGGCCATTGCCCAGGCGCCGGTGGTGATCGTGGTCTGTGCTGACCCGGCCGAATCGGGGATAGAGAACGGCGTCGAGTACTACATCGCCGATACGGCCATCGCCTTCGAGCATATCTGCCTGGCGGCCCATGGATTGGGGCTCGGCACCTGCTGGATGGGGTGGTACGACGAAGCGGCCATCAAGGGGGAACTTGGCATTCCCGACGGAATCCGGGTGGTGGGGGTGACGCCGCTCGGCTACCCCGACCAGGAGCCGAAGCAGCGGCCGCGCAAGGAACTCGCTGAAATTGCCTATTACAATGATTGGGGGAAGACCGAATGTTGACTAAAATGGAATCGGAACAGCGGATCATCAGGCTGCAGAAGGAACTGAAGGAGAAGGGGCTCGACGGGGCGCTCTTCATCTATCCCATCGACGTCTATTATTTCGCCGGCACCCGCCAGAACTCCACCATCTGGATACCGGCGGACGGCAATCCGCGCCTTTTTGCCCGGAAGAGCTACGCACGCGCCCTGACTGAGAGCCTCATCGAGGATACCCGACCGTTTCCGGGAAGCAAGGAGTTTCCTGCCCTGTTCGGCGCGGAGGTGCGAAAGATCGGCTTCACTTTCGACGTGGCGCCGGTGCAGCAGTACAACTACTACTCCAAGCTCCTGCCGGGGCGTGAGTTTGCCGACATCTCCGCCATCAACCGGGATATCCGATCGGTCAAGTCGGAGTGGGAGCTGGAGCGGATGCGCCACAGCGGTGACCATCTCTGCGAGGTGTTCCGCCAGGTGCCGGAGTTTCTCAAGGCGGGAATGCGGGAAATCGACCTGGCCGCCGAGTTCGAATACCGGCTGCGAAAGGCGGGGGGCGAGGGATACGTGCGGATGCGCGCCTTCAACCAGGAGCTGTTCCAGGGACTGGCGGTCAGCGGCGCCACCTCCGGCAACCCCGGCTTCTTCGACGGTGCGGTAACCGGCCGGGGGCTCTCCACCGCCTCTCCCCACGGCGCCTCCACCGAAGCAATCACCGCCAACACTCCCGTTCTCATCGACTACACCGGTGTCTTCAACGGCTACATCGTCGACATGACCCGGATCTTCGCCATCGGCAAGCTTGCGCCGGAGCTGGAGCATGCCTTTGCCACCTCCCTTGCCATCCAGCAGCACCTGGTGGAAAACCTGAAGCCGGGTGTCATCTGCGAGGAACTGTTCTTCAAGGCCGCCGAAATGGCGGAACAGGCGGGGCTGGGGCAGAATTTCATGGGCGCGCCGGGGGAAAACGCCAAATTTGTCGGCCACGGTGTCGGGCTGGAGCTGGACGAGTATCCGGTCCTGGCCCAAGGCTTCAAGGTGCCGCTCCAGGCGGGGCAGACCATTGCCATTGAGCCCAAGTTCGTCCTCCCCGGCATGGGTGTGGTGGGGATCGAAAATACCTTTGCAGTGAGCAGCCACGGCGGGGTGAAGATCACCGATCTGGCGGATGAGATCGTTTATCTGTAGTGGCGCCGTGAGGAGTGAGGAGAAATGGTCATCAAGGGGCAACCAGCGGGTTGCCCTTTTTTTGATTCATTCCCATGTTTTAGAAGTATTTAAATATCTAATGTTAATTGACTATGCCAGTGTTTATGGTATGTGAATTGGTATTAATTTGCAATGATTAAGATGCGCGGTCTAGGGTTGATAAGTCAGGAATAATAGCCAAGGAGGAAAAAACGATGGACAACAAAAAGAGCAAAAGTGCAGCAATCACCGCTGGCACCGGCGAGACTTGGGATACAGGGTCCTGCCGTACATGGAGCAAACCCATAGTCACGCGTATCAACATTAAGAAAACTATGTTGTCAACTGGCAGTGTTAATGATGGCGATGGAAGTACCAATGAAGGGTAACACACACGTATGTCGGCCACCAGGAGTCTTGCCCGAGAACGCGGGCAGCAAATACTTAAAAAGACATATTGTGCCCCAGGAGTATAAATGAGCTGTATCTTCGGTTTTTTACGGCGTGATGGTGCTTCAATCGCACCGCTTACCATGGAGACCATGCGGCGTCACATGGCTGAATGGGGGCCGGACGGCGGTGACGTGTTGCTGGACGGTCCTGCGGCGATGGGACAGATGCGTCTGTTCAGCACGCCTGAGGCGACGTATGAGAAGATGCCGCTCATTGATGCGGCAGAGGGCTTCATCTTTACCGCGGCCGGACGCGTGGACAACCGGCAAGAGTTGATCGCGGATTGCGGATTGCGGATTGCCGAATATGAAAAATGCGGAATCCCGGATGGTGAAGTGATCCTTCAGGCCTATCGCAAATGGGGCGAGGATTGCCCGAAGCGCATTTACGGAGACTGGTCTTTCGCCGTATGGCATCCCCGTGAACGCAGGCTTTTTCTCGCCCGCGACCACTATGGCAACACATCGCTTTATTATTATGCAGACCGGCATGTGTTTGCCTTTGCTTCTGACCGCAAAGCATTGCTCGCACTGGACCTTGTGCCCAAAGAGATGGACGAACTCTACCTTGCACAGGTGCTGGTTTCGTGGCCTGCTTATCACGGAGAGCGCACCATCCACACGCCTGTTAAGCGCCTGCCGCCTGCGCATTGCCTGACAGTTTCGCATGAACGCCTCGATGTGCGCCGGTATTGGCGATTGGAAGAGACTCCCGAACTGCGCCTGCCACGGCGTAATGATTATGTAGAGGCATTTCGCGATCTGTTCGATGAGGCGGTACGCTGCAGACTGAGGGTTGCAAACGGCGGCAACACACAAGGAAATGGGGCCGGGCAAATTGCCGTAACACTCAGCGGGGGGCTGGATTCCGGGTCGGTTACTGCCACGGCGGCGCATTTCCTGCGTAACGAAGGTAGACGCCTGACAGCTTTTACTTCTGTGCCGCTTTCGGATACAAGCGCCTATGTAAAAAAGAACTTTGGCGATGAGTTTCCCTTTGCCCGGTCTACCGCGCAATTCGCCGGGAATGTAGATCATCTGCCCATCACCGCGGCAGCAATTACGCCCATACAGGCAATTCGTCGGATGCTTCGGATTCACGGCGAGCCGGCGCACGCCGCTGGAAATTTTTTCTGGATGCTGGAGCTGGAAGAGACTGCACGTGCCTGTGGCTGCCGTGCCCTGCTCACCGGTCAGGTGGGTAACGGTGGCATCTCATGGACAGGTGATGTGTTCTCACAGCCGCTCGCATTGCAGTTACGCCATTATGGCTGGAGGAAATGGACAAAGGAAAGCGCAAAGCGGATTGCATCCCCTGTCTTGCTGAAGGCATACCGCCGCGCGCGAATGCCGAAGGATTATTCATGGTGCCAATCATCCGCCATCCATCCTGATTTTGCTCGCCGCTTGAACCTGCTGGAACAACGATTGAACGACCCTGCCGAGCATCCGCGCAGTCCGCAAGAAAAGCGTTTTCAGATTCTCCAGCCCGGCTGCTCCTTTGTCGGTGCGCTGCATGCCCAAATGGGGGCAGCTCACGGGCTGGAAATACGCGACCCTACTGCAGATGCACGTGTCCTCGCCTTCACGCTCTCGGTGCCCGACTACATCTTCATGGACCCGACGACGGGGCTGGATCGTTGGCTCATCCGCGAGGCCATGAAGGGCCGTCTGCCGGACGAGGTGCGTTTAAATCGCGAGAGGGGTCGTCAGGCGGGCGACCTTGTCCCTCGGCTTCGCGCCTGCGCCGACGAGGTAGAAACCGCCCTGGACGAGTTGGCCGTGGGGCCTGCGGCCGCCTATCTAAATGTGCCTTATATGCGCGAGGTGTGGGCAATGGTCCGCACCGATGACACTCCGGAAGCTTTTCGCAAGTCGGTAACCATTCTCACCAGAGGCATCATGGCCGGATTGTGGGTGAATGGGTTCTACAATGTAACCTGAAATTGAGATGAGTGAAAACATTACTTGCAGACGGTGGATAGTGAAGAGGAAAAGTCATCAAGGGCAACCAGCGGGTTGCCCTTTTTTTGAATTCGTTCTCATGTTTAAGAAGCGTTTAAATAGAAAATAATAATTGACAGTGTCCTGGTTTGTGGTATTTAGATTTAACATTAATTTGCAATAATTGTTAAACTTTATTTTTTGGTAAAGCATACCTGGTATGTCAACCAATCTCAGGCGTTCTTCAGCGATTCAGAAGCATCTGTCGCTCTCATGTGATTTGGTACGATATGTTGGACATGTCGAACGTCTGGATTCCCATGGAAAACCATAACACCGCCACGAAAAGGAGCGAAACTATCCATTTCCGCCCCATTACTGATGAGGATATGGAATTCCTGTACCGTCTGTACGCCTCCACGCGGCTCACGGAGATGGCCGTTACGGGATGGAACGAAACTCAGATCGAGGCTTTCCTGAGGATGCAGTTCAGGCTTCAGCACATGCAGTATATGCAGAACTATCCCGGTGCATCTTTCAATATCGTTTTCATTGACGGCACGCCCGCCGGAAGGCTGTATGTGGACCGCAAAGAGGACAGGATGCTGGTCATCGACATCTCGCTGTTGCCTGACTTCAAGGGAAAAGGCGCGGGGGGAAGAATTTTGCGGGCACTGGTCGAAGAGGCCGATGCCAAGGGGCTTGTCATGAGTCTGCACGTGGAGAGAAGCAACCCGATTCTGCAGTTCTATAAAGCGCTCGGTTTTAGGGAACTGGAGTTGAGAGGCATGTACTACTACATGGAGAGAGAACTGTTAAATTGAGGAAAAAGATGGGTGAAGGTTACCGGCTGTCACACCCAGACATTGGGGATTTCGTTCTTTTCCTCGGACCGGTGGATATCAAAGGGAGAGACGGGATGTATTACGAAGCGGTTTTTAACCGTCTGACGTCACGCTAGAGAAAGGAGGTCAGGGGGGGCACGTGGGAAATGAGTACCTATGTGCGTACTCCATGGTTTGCTTCACCTTGGTCGGCAGCGCATAACAATCCAGATCAAAAGGAGGAACAAAAGCATGAGCGATCCGTATCTTGGCGAGATCAGGATGTTCGGCGGAGACTATGCGCCGGAGAATTGGCATTTTTGTGACGGCACTCTGCTGCCGATCAGTGGCTACGATGCGCTCTATTCACTCATCGGCACAGCCTACGGCGGTGACGGGATCAACAACTTCGCCCTGCCGGACCTGCGGGGTCGGCTTCCCATCGGCCAGGGACAGGGTACCGATTTGACGAACCACCCGGTCGGAGAGAAAAACGGCACTGAAACGGTAGGGTTAACCCTGGCTCAAACACCGGCACACACTCATACGGTCAACGCTGCCTCGGGAACCGGCACGCAACCGAGCCCTGAAAACGGTGTCTGGGCTTCACTTGCGGCAGTCAACCAATTCATAACCCCCGCCGAGGTAAAATCACCCTCCATTATTCACGACATGAATTCGGCAGCCATAGGGACAGGCTATCAGGCTGGCGGAGCGGCTCACCTCAACATGATGCCCTCTTTCCCGCTGAGCTTTATCATCGCCTTACAGGGCGAATACCCGACAAGAGACTAACATGGAGGAAATACTCATGGCTGAACCTTTCTTAGGAGAAATAAGAATATTCCCGTTTGATTTTGCGCCGCGTGGCTGGGCGCTGTGCAACGGCGCGCTGCTGCCGATCGTTCAGAACCAGGCGCTCTATTCCCTGCTCAATACGACTTTCGGCGGCGACGGCAAAACTAACTTCGGTCTGCCGGATTTGCAGGGACGTGTTCCCATGCCTCCCGGAACCAATCCGGTCTGCGGTAACATAGTCGCAGCCGGAAAAAAAGATGGCTCCGAAACGGTAACCCTCACGACCTCTCAAATCCCGCCGCATACCCATTCGGCTTTGGCAAACAGTATCAATGCCGACTTTGCGTCGCCCGTCACCCTCGCGGCCGGCAATATCTGGGCAAAAGCCGATGACCCCAGCTCAAATCCGGTCAATGCATATGAGTCCGGCGCGAATGCAGTCATGGACCAGAGCGCACTTTCGACTGCGGGTGGCGGCGGAGCCCATAACAACATGCAGCCGTATCAGGTGGTAAACTATTGCATCGCCCTTATGGGTTTATATCCGACGCGGCCCTAGGAAAGGAGGATTGATACATGGCTATTCCATTTATAGGTGAAATAAGGACTTTCGCGGGGAATTTTGCGCCCTATGGCTGGTTTTATTGTCAAGGCCAACGGTTGAGCATTACCGAGTTTCAGGCCCTCTATGCGGTGATTGGTGCCACGTACGGCGGAGATGGCAGTACCTATTTCAACCTGCCGAATCTGCAGGCGTACGCCCCCATGGGGCAAGGCGCCGGCACCGGCTTGACGCCGCGTACGCTCGGTCATGCCTGTGGCGTGCCGGCTACAACTCTGATCGACAACCAGATGCCCCCCCACACCCACGCGGCACAAGGGACCAACGCAACAGGTACCAGCAATAATCCCGCAAATCGAATCTGGGCCAAGGTTATATCGACACCTCAAATTCAACCGTATGGCAAGACGGTAGCCAGTACGCCGGTTGCCATGAAAGCCGATGCCCTTGCTTCCGCAGGTGGTGGATCTACTCACAGCAACATGCAACCTTACCAGGGGATCAACTTTATTATGGCCTGGCAGGGTGATTTCCCAGTCAGGCAGTAAGCGTCAGGTATCGTTGTTCGGTGACATAACTTGTGTTGCCCCCTCTTCCGCGACGGGAAAAGGGGGCGTTGCAACCTGCCGAAGCCACGCGACGCCCACTAAACAGTAAAGCTCAGTATTCCAACAACGGAGGGAACAACAATGGATCGTGATAAACAGTCCTGTCCAGACAGCAGCGTTATCAGCGGAGAATCAGTCGCAGCATCCACCCGCAGCGCATGGAGTGCCCCGACTATTACGCGGATTGAGATCAAGCGGACCATGGCCGGAGCTTCGGTAGCTTTGGATTCAAGTTTATTCACCACTCACTGATCTGATTATTTGTAGCCCCGAAAACAGTTCATAATTTGAGAAAATGTCCTGCAGATATGGTGGACGACCGGAAACGGATGAGTGGAATTTTTGGCATATTTAATCGTAATGGCGATCCGGTTGCATCACATACGCTGGAGACGATGCAGTGCGTCATGGCTGAATGGGGACCGGACGGCGGTGACATACTGCTGGATGGGGCCGTCGGTTTCGGACAGATGCGCCATTTTACTACTCCGGAAGCGCAATTTGAACTGATGCCGGTTAAATCCCGCGAATCGTTTTCATCCTGGAATGACGGACGGAAGTTTGCGTTTACTGCCGCAGGACGTCTGGACAACAGGGAAGAACTCATCGGACGACTTTCAGCCAGCGATCGGCACACAGCAATTCCCGACAGCGAACTCATGCTACGCGCCTATCAGGAGTGGGGAGAAAACTGCCCGGCGCGTCTGTTCGGCGACTGGGCCTTTGCCGTATGGCACCCGGAAGAAAAGCAGCTGTTTCTCGCGCGGGACCACCATGGACACACCGCGCTCTATTACTACGTCGATCCCCGCTTCTTTGTGTTCGCTTCTTCGCGCCAGGCACTGCTCGCTCTGCATCTGGCGCCGATGGAAATGGATGAACTCTACCTGGCCCAGGTACTGGTTTCATCGCCTGCCTATCACGGCGAGCGCACTATCTATAAACCGGTAAAACGTCTCCCCCCAGCCCACTCTCTTACGGTAACCCCTGACCATATGTCTACCCACCGCTACTGGCGTCTGGAAGATACGGCGGAACTGCATTTGCCGCGAAGGGAAGATTATGTAGCGGCTTTTACGGAACTGTTCGATGAGGCAGTGCGGTGCCGCCTTCGTTCGGACAGAAAGATCGCCGTCTCCCTGAGCGGTGGGCTGGATTCCGGATCGGTTGCCGCAACTGCGGCGAAATTTCTGAAAAGGGATGACAAGCGCCTATCCGCATTTTCCTCCGCACCATTATCGGATACCGGCATGTATGTGGGAAAACGCTTCGGTGACGAATTTTCTTTCGCGCAGAAGACCGCCGACCATTGCGGCAATATTGACCTGTATAAAATTACTGCCGACACAATCTCGCCTATCCAGGCAATTCGCGCGATGTTGACGGTCAATAACGAACCCGCCCATGCCGCCGGAAATTTCTTCTGGCTTCAAGCTATCCGTCAGGCCGCCCGCTCCCACGGAAGCCGCGTACTCCTGACCGGGCAGATGGGAAACGCCGGGATCTCGTGGACCGGCTCGGTTTTTTCTCAACCGGCGGCCTTCCAGCGACGACATTTGGGCTGGCAGCGCTGGGCGAAAGAACTGGCAAAACAGTATACGCCCTCTTCATTGTTGAATGCCTACCGGCAGTTGCGAAAACCACCTCCTGCACTGGGAAGCTTTTCCGCTTTGCACCCTGATCTGGCGCGCAGACTGAACCAGGCAGAACGCATGATGAGCGATACCGTGCACCATCCGCGTACCCCCTTGGAACAGCGCTGTCATATTATTATGCCAGGACGTTCCCATGGCGGATTTCGCCATGCCGAGAACGGTGTTGTTTACGGTCTTGAGATCCGCGACCCCACCGCCGATGTCCGTGTGCTGGCCTTTACCCTGTCCGTGCCCGACCATATCTTCATGGACCCGAAGACAGGACTGGACCGTTGGCTCATCCGCGAGGCGATGAAAGAATGCCTGCCGGATGAAGTGCGCCTGAATCGCCGGAGAGGGCGTCAGGCGGGTGACATTGTCCCACGTCTGCGCGCCTGTGCCGCCGAGGTCGAAACCGCCCTGGACGAACTGGCCTGTGGGCCTGCTGCCGCCTTTGTTAATGTGCCCTATATGCGCGAAGTGTGGGCGATGGTCCTTACAAAAGACACCCCGGATACGTTCCTTCTGTCATTAACCGTCCTCACCAGGGGAATCATGGCCGGGTTGTGGGTGAACGGGTTCTACCATGTTTCCTGATTTCCTAGCCGACGTCTTTATCAATTACTCCGCTGTCCCTCCGTATCTTGATGGCGCACGATCCCGCGGCGTGCTCTGGCAGGCCGCGCCTGGTCGTTTTCTGCTCGACCTGCCCGATGTGGCACGTTTTCTGGTGGAGTCCGGAACAAAGGTAACTATCGATCCGTCGCCAACGGCTGAAGAAGCGGATCTGCGCCGTTTTGCGCGGATGGCCCCGCTGGCGGCGCTCTGTTATCAGCGGAGCATGCTGGCTCTTCACGCTGCCGCCGTGGTCGGTCCAAGCGGTGCGATCCTGATCGCCGGGGATTCCGGAGCGGGCAAATCGACCCTTCTGGCAGCTATGCTGAAACGGGAGTGGAGCTTTCTTGCCGACGACCTGGCGGCGGTGTCTTTGGCTGAAAACGGACTGTCGATGGTATATCCGGCCTTTCCGGAACTGGCTCTCTGGTCCGACGCCAGGGGAAAACTGGCGTTTGACGATAGCGACACCGGCAGACATCTCCTGCCCCGGGTAGAGAGCTTCGGCACCACGCCACAACCGCTGCGCGCACTCTTCCGCCTTGCCGTCCATAAGGGCGAGATTGAACTGGCCGACGTCACCGGGACAAGACTCTTCGACACCCTCACCACGCTCTCGTACAACAGCCGGATTGCCGATGCCCTGTTGGAGCGCGCCGCCTTCATGCGCCAGGCTAGCGCCATCGCCCGGACGGTTCCGGTGCGCACCCTGCGAAGACCGCGTGATCGCTGGTGTGCGGGTGAGCTGGCCGATCTGCTGGAGGAATCCTATTCATGACATATGCCTACTCATTCCACGGACTGACCCTTTCCCTCCCCTTTCCCTGCCCGTTCCTGCCGCGCGTCGAGACCGTTTCCGCACCGGATGTGACGGTGGTCTACGGTCCGGTGGCCAGGGAACTGGAACACGCCATGGCAACTGATGACAGTTGGGCAGCGGGGTATTGCTGGCAGGCAGCTCCGGGGCGCTACCTTCTCAAAGGGGGGATGAAGTCCGGGCGCTTTCTGGTGGAAGGCGGCACTAGCATTACCCTTCAGCGCAACGAGAATGCCGAAGATAAACGTATTCTGTTTCATCTTCTACATCCGGTAACCGCCGCCCTGTTCTGTCAGCGGGGCCTTTTGGCGTTGCACGCCAGCACGGCACACACACCGGCGGGAACCATTGCCCTGTGCGGCAGGTCACAGGCGGGCAAATCCACTACCCTTGCGGCCCTGCTCCAGAAAAAAGGGTGCGCCATGGTCTCCGACGATATTACCATTGTGCGCTGTGCGGCGCATGACCGCGTTGAAGTCGTGGCCGGTTCGAGCGTTATGCACCTGTGGGACGACGCGGCGTACGGCATAGGTCTTGATATATCGGGCTGCGACCGCCACCCGGTGAGACGCGGCAAAGCGGCCCTGACCGCGCCGAGCATGCCATCTTCGGGGGCGACGCTGCTCCGGAAGCTCTGTATCCTGGAACCCGGTACGGGAAAAATTGTCGGCGTATCGAGGGTGACAGGCGCTGACAAACTCGATGCCCTCTTGGAGTGCGTGTACGGTCCGCTTTTTCAGGAAGAGCACCCCGGGTTGTTCCCCCTCTTTTCCGCCACCGCCGAACAGGCGGACATATTCCGCATCCGCCGCCCCGAAAGCCGCTGGAGTCTGGACGATGTGGTTTCGGTGATACTCGATGCGTAAGATTATCTGGCTGGCATCATACCCGAAATCTGGCAACACCTGGATGCGCGTACTGCTGACCAACTACCTGCGCAACAGCGCCACACCCGTTGATATCAACAAGCTGGAAGGCGGTCCCATTGCCAGCGCACGCCTCTGGTTCGACGAATGGGTCGGCGTCGAGGCTGCGGAACTGGACGATAACGTCATAGAACGTCTGCGCCCCGGCGTCTATCGCTGCATGGCGGGCGAAACCCACGACACGTTGTACATGAAAGTTCACGATGCCTGGGGGCGCACTGACCGGGGGGAAGCGCTCTTTCCGGCGGATGTCACCGCCGGGGTGGTCTATATCGTGCGCAACCCGCTGGATATGGCCATGTCATGCGCCCATCACTGGGGGGTAGACATTGATACGGCGGCGGAAAGCATGTGCGACCCGACGTTTGCCACCTCCCGTTCGCTTGGCGGACTGTCGGACCAGTTGCGCCAGAGCATGCTCTCTTGGAGCGGCCATGTGCAAAGCTGGCTGGATGAATCGGGGCTGCCGGTGCATGTGGTGCGTTATGAAGACCTGCTTGCCGCTCCGGCGGCAACGTTCGGCGGGGTTGTCCGTTTCTGCGGTCTCCCTTTTGACGCTGCCCGGGTTGGCAAGGCGGTCGCCTTTTCCGATTTCTCCGAATTGCAGCGGCAGGAACGGGAAAAAGGGTTTCGCGAACGGTCGCTACGGGCTCCCGGCTCGTTTTTTCGTCGTGGACAGGCGGGCGCATGGCGCGAAGAACTGCCGCCTGAACTGGTCAACCGTCTGATCGCGGCCCATGGAGAGATGATGAAGAGGTTCGGATATACAACTCATCAAGGAGGGAATGACAATGTCGATTGATATGGAGAGCCTCATCGTACGCAACAACGAGATGATGTCCAGCGCCATGGATCGGGAGCTTGTGATCCTGAACATGGCAAAGGGCAACTACATCGGCCTTGACGAGATCGGCCGTCGCATATGGGAGCTGTTGGAAACGCCCCTTGGTGCGGAAGAACTGTGCGGGTTGTTGGGCCGGGAGTTCGACGCTTCCCCGGAGCAGATCACGGCGGACGTCCTGCCTTTCCTGGTCGAATTGGAAAGCGAGGGGATGGTGCATGATGTTACGGGCGGACGATCTGCGTAAGCTGTTCAGCCTTACCCTGGCGGAGGTTTGCCTGCTGCTGGAGGCCGCTTTCTGGCTCGGTATCTGCCGGCTGGCAATACCGCTTTTGCCCTTCCGCTGGATTGCGCCGTATCTGGGGACCCACATGGCCGAGTCCGCCAGTGTGCTTGATCCGCACGGCCGTGAGGTGCCCCTTGCCGTATCCAGGGCGATAGTCCGGGCGGCCTGGCGGCTCCCCTGGGATTGCAAATGCCTGGCCCAGGCCATGACGGGTAAGGCTATGCTCAAACGGCGGGGGGTGCCGAGCACGCTTTACCTGGGGGTTGCCAAGGACAAGGAGCAGCTTGCCGCCCATGCCTGGCTGCGGTGCGGCGATATAATCCTGACCGGGGGGCAGGGAAAAGAGCGGTTTACGGTCGTATCATCCTTCGGGGACGACATCCGGTCACGCGGATAGGCGCAGCCGGCCTCAGCGATGACAGAAATATAAGGAAAATGAAATGGCAACATGGTTTTGGTATGCAATAGCGGCAGCTATTCTTTACGGGTTGCACCAGGTCTTCACGAAGCTCGCTGCAGACAACATCTCCGATGGCCTTGGCGGCTTGGTGGTGGAAGCCGCTGCAGCTGTTACCATCGCAATATACCTTGTGTTTCTCTGGCTGACCAACAGTTGGACACAGAAAGCTACAGCCACAGGAATATGGTACTCGATACTCACGGGAATCAGTGTTGGCGCAGGCACGGTCATGTTTTTCCTTCTCTTTCAAAAAGGCGGCCCGCTCTCAGCTGTTCCCATGGTGCTGGCGGGAGGCGCCGCACTCATGGCCGTTAGCGGCATCCTTTTTTTTAAAGAGCCTGCATCTTGGCCAAGGCTCCTCGGAATTGCGTTTTCAATCGCCGGGCTTTTTTTATTGAGGTATTCGCCTGAAAAATGATGAAGTCCGAAGTGATACCCTTTCGAGGGAGCGTTAAGCGGGCTACGACAATTGCGGTTCCGTCAAGCAGCCAAATCGAGCCTTACCTTGCGGCCGGCGCGGGCTTCCAGAGTAATCAGCATTTCCAGGCTAAATCTGTCCCACTTTCCCCGCATCAAGTCCGATACGCGCGACTGCCCGACACCAAGGCGCTGTGCGGCTTCCATCTGGGTCATGCCGCTCGAACGAATAAACTCGCGCAGATCGGTCATTAGCTCTGCACGCATCTGAAGAATCGCCGCCTCCGCAGGGTCGAATCCCAGATCAACAAAAACGTTGCCACTCGATTCAGTGATTGGCTCTTTCATTACTCAATCTCCTATTTGACAATAACGGCGCCGGGCAATTTCGATATCTTCATGTCGTGTTTTTTGAGTCTTCTTATGAAAGGCATGGAGAACATAAACGGCATCCGCGAACTTGGCGACATACAGCACACGCCATTCACCCAACACGCGAATACGTATCTCCCGTACCCCAGGTCCCACCGCATTCATCGGTTTCCAATCGGAAGGGTCCATCCCTCGCTGGATCGCGTGTAGCTCAAAGCCGGTCTGACGCCGAACTTCGGCTGGAAAATCGCGCAGGTCATCAAGAGAGGATCCGATAAACTTGAGGGGTTTTATAGAAGAATTATATAAGTTTTTAGATAAATTATCAAGAAACTTTGATAATGGTAAAAAGGGCTTTCAGGTCGCATGGGTGGGGCATAGGCAGGAGGTAGAGACTGAAAGTTTAGAGATCACGGGCGAGAGTTAACAAATCAACAACGTTATATCTTCCCTCTCTTGAACCGGCATTTTGTATTTGCACAATTTATCTTGACAGCTCAGGGACAAAAGATATAGTCAACTCATATGCCGCTTAACATTGAGATAATCGGCTCACTTGCAGCAGGCGACCAAATAGCGTTGAAGCGCCATTCAATCGTGCGTATGCGCCAACGTCGGATATCTGCCGACGAAGTGAAAGAAGCGCTTCTCTCCTGCAGGCTGATTGAGGATTATCCAACTGATCGCCCCTTGCCCAGCGGGCTGGTCCTTGGCTATACTGCCAACGATAGGGTCATTCATGTAGTTGTTGCCATAGATGAAGATGAACCAATGCTCTGGGTGATTACCGTGTACGAGCCGACCATTGACGAGTGGGAGGAAGGTTTTGACCGAAGGAGAACAGTATGAAATGCCCGTTATGTAGAGGAAAGATGGTCCCGGGAAAGACCAATCTGCCGTTCAGCCTCGAAGGTGGTAATGTCATTGTGGTCATCAACGTCCCTGCGCTGGTCTGTGAGCAGTGTGGCGATGATTTCGTCGAGATCGACGTGGTAAGGAAGGTCGAAAAGATCGTTGACCGTATTGAGCACGACGGCATCAGCATGGGCATGGTCGAATATGACAGGGCGGCTTGAGGCAAGCTGAGGCAGTACCCATTCCCTTCATTCTGGTGTATGACAAGGGGAATAACTTCTAGCAGATAGGATCTTAATTGAGAAAAGGGGACAGAAAAATAAATCTGTCCCCTTTTTTGCTCCGTCAATGCCGCGTCCGATATTGTCCTGACGATGATTACCTCACAGGTGGCAAACAAAGAAGCCTATTACCAGGCCAATCCCCGCGCCGCTGGCTGCCTCGTGCGGGTCAACAACGGAGATTTTGCCTTTCTCAACCGCGACAGCGTCATTGACTGCAATAACGCGGAACTTCTTCCCAAAGCCGATTTGTTGAAAAAGTTCGATCCCGCCCATGGCTTTTAACATGAAAGTCCCGACCATACCAGAGCATGTCAAGCAGCAGATCATCCGGGCTATTAACGGTAGCCCGCTGGTCAAACCCTATATCAAGAAATTGCTTCCGGTTGTGCCGTAACGGCTTATTCTTCTCCCCACACGCAAGACGATACGCGCGACTGCCCGACACCAAGGCGCTGTGCGGCTTCCATCTGGGTCATGCCGCTCGAACGGATAAACTCTTTCTTCCCGGCAAGAGCTTTCCATCGGTGGAGAACCGGCATGTGGCACCTTCAGTCTGATTTTATGGGGTGGGATATGAGTCCAGCGGCTTGCGGGGGTGGAAATATCCTTTGATACAATTGAGATTGCGAATGCAAATCTGGATGTGGTTCTTTTCCCGGAACCCGGCATTGGGATATAGTTCCTTACCTTCCCAGAACACCCCTCGAACCGTGTCAAACGCCTTTTTTCCCATATCCGCATAAAGGGTATGGGTTGCCTCCACTACGGCACAGTCCAAACGACGGATGAGAACATCCTCTTCCTCTCCCAGAGGTCTGGAGTTTTGAGGCAAAGGTACGCCTGAAAGTTTATGGGATTGCAACAGCATGTCGTAGTTTGCTTTAAGGGTCTGCAGGGATTGGGTTTCCAGCAGGTTGAAGCAATTACCGAGGTCAATGACCGCTCCGATGACTGCCTCATTCTTTATCTTCGCTTTCCCATGAACAGGATTCTTCTTCAGATGGCGAGCATATTGGAGAGCGCGGTCCGGGTTGTTTTCCCAGAAGTAGATGCCATTGCCGAGCCAGAGTCATAGTCATTTTCGCTATGCTTCTGATGATCGTTGCCGGAATGGAGAATTTTCTCAGCCACATCTCGGTCACAGCCGTGGAAGCCAAGAACAAAATACGGTAGGGTTTTATACATCCTGGCGGTAAGGTTTGGTTAGTTTGCCGTCAGGGGTGCTGATGCCTGCTTTGATGAGGAATTCTTTGGCTCGTTCGGGAGTAAGCTGTTTGGTAAACGCCTTGATGTCTGCGATGACTTTTTTTGCTTCACGAGTTGTCATGGTGTTATATCCCCCTGTCGATTTTTTAATAATACACAGTTCTGCAGGAGACTTCAATCATATCTGTCTGGAATTTTGATAATGGCAAAAAGGGTTTTCAGGCGCATGGGTGGGGCATAGGCAGGAGGTAGAGACTGCAATTTTAGAGATCGTGGGCGGGAGTCAACAAATCAACAACGTCCCTTTATCTTCCCAATCAACAACGTCCCTTTATCTTCCCCCGTTGATGGAGGGCTCGTCCTAGACTTTCGTTCTAATGCGGGGGGGGGTAGAACTCAGAGTCATGGTCGACTTCATGGACGAAAAGCCGAACCCGTAGAATTGACCAGAACTTCATTTGGCCATCCCTGGACCGTTGGCGATGCCAGGCAAATTTGTAGTGAAGGCATAAAAAAGGCGCGGAGTCGAAACTCCACGCCTTTCTTTTTCACATCATGACTTCCAGTCGTTTTATGCGCCCAGCGCTGCCTTCAGGTCCGCATCTGCCGTGGTGATCTGGCCGATGTTGAAGTTTTCCACCAGGAAGTTGAGGACGTTCGGTGTCAGGTACGCCGGCAGGGCCGGTCCGAGCTTGATGTTCTTGATCCCCAGGTGGAGGAGCGAGAGCAGGATCACATGGGCCTTCTGCTCATACCAGGAGAGGATGAAGGAGAGCGGCAGGTCGTTGACTCCGCAGTTGAAGGCGCCTGCCAGGGCCAGGGCGATCTGGACCGCCGAGTAGGCGTCGTTGCACTGCCCCACGTCGAGGAGGCGCGGGATGCCGCCGATGTCGCCGAACTCCAGCTTGTTGAAGCGGTACTTGCCGCAGGCGAGCGTCAGGATGACGCAGTCTTTGGGCACTATCTCGGCCAGTTCCGTGAAGTAGTTGCGCCCCGGTTTGGCGCCGTCGCAGCCGCCGATGAGGAAGAAATGCTTGATGGCGCCGCTCTTGACCCCTTCGATGACCTTGTCTGCCACCCCCAGGACCGCATTGTGGCCGAAGCCGGTGAGGATCTCCTTGCCCGGTGCATCGGGCAGGTCGGGGCACTCAAGGGCCTTGTTGATGACCTCGGAGAAGTTCCAGCCGGTCATGTGCTTGATGCCGGGCCAGCCGACCATGCCCCAGGTGAAGAGCCGGTCTTTGTAGGAGTCGGCCGGGCGCTGGATGCAGTTGGTGTTGAAGATGATGGCGCCGGGGAAGTCCGGGAATTCCTTGTGCTGATCCTGCCAGGCGCCGCCGAAGTTGCCGTAGAGGTGCGAATACTTCTTGAGGCCGGGATAGCCGTGGGCCGGCAGCATTTCGCCGTGGGTGTAGACGTCAATTCCCTTGCCTTCGGTCTGCTTGAGGAGCTCCTCGATCATGCGCAGGTCGTGGCCGGAGACGAGGATCCCCTTGTTCTTTCTGGTGCCGAGCTGGACCTTGGTCGGGACCGGCTGCCCGTAGTGGTCGATATGTCCCTGGTTGAGCATCCCCATCACCTTGATGTTCATCTTGCCGCATTCCATGGAGAGGCCGACAAAGTCCATCAGGCCTTTGGTTGGGTCGGTGGTGGCGGCGAGGGCCTTGTGGAAGAAGGCGAAGACTTCTTCGTCGGTCTTGCCGAGGATGAAGGCGTGGTCGGCATAGGCAGCCATCCCCTTGAGGCCGTAAATGAGCACCTCGATGGCGGAACGGATATCCGGGTCGGTGTGGTGGGTGTTGATGCCGTGGGCCTCTCCCTGCTTGACCAGGCCGACAAGATCATTGGCGATCACCCAGGCGGCGGGCCCGTCAGAGATCTGCGGGGCGTGATTGCCGGTCTTTTCCCGATAGGCGGTCTCATACAGTGCCTTGATCTTCTCCTTGTTGTCGAAGCACTTGCGGAGCTTGGCGGCGATGCTGACCGGGTCGAAGTCCACGTTGGTGACGGTGGTGAAGAGCCCTTCGAACATGAAAAGGTCGATGGTCTCGTCCCTGGCGCCGAATTCGCGGGCCTTGTCGGCATAGATGGCGAGTCCTTTCAGACCGTAGATCATCAAGTCCTGCAGGGCGGCAACCTCGGGATTTTTACCGCAAACCCCCATGATATCACAGCCGGTACCCTTGGCAGCCTGTTCACACTGGTTACAAAACATTGACATGGTTACTCCTCCTTTTTTACGGGACAAACTCCCTGTGTAGGCTTTAATATCTGATAAGTATAGCCTGTCTCCGGCGTATTTCAATCTTGTCCGGAATGGACCTTCTTCCAATTCCAAATCAAGGCGCTATCTTCGTTGGCTCGTCTTCGGCTCCTCAACGTACTATCTGTACGCCTTCATCACCTCACTCCTCGCCGCCTTGATTTCATCCTTGATTTGAAATTGAAATTACTCCCTATTTGCAGGATACTCTTTGACCTTGGTCAAGTTTTGGCGGAAAATGTAATGATGCGGTATTGACGGAGAAATCGGCAAGGGGTAGGGTATGGGTGACGAGCGGCTCAAATGGGATGAACGTTATAGCGGTGAGGAATACCTGCTGGGAGTTGAGCCATCGAGCTTTCTGACGGAGAAGATCGGTTTGATCAAATCTCTCTGCCCGGGGAGGCGGGCGCTTGATATTGCCTGCGGTGAAGGGAGGAACAGCATTTTTCTGGCGCAGGCCGGTTTTGCGGTTACGGGCCTGGATATTTCCCGGAAAGGGCTCGACAAAGCCATAAGACGTATGAACGAAGAGGGTGTGCAGGTTGATTTTCAGCTAGCAGACCTTGAGTCCTATGAGTTTTTCGAGACATATGACCTGATCATCAACTTCAACTTTCTGCTCCGCGAACTGATCCCGAAGCTGGTTTTCGCCCTCAATCCAGGAGGGGTAATCGTATTCGATACGATCCTCGATGCCCCCACGCTTCAAGGGATGCACAACAGGAGATTCTTATTGCTGCCTGGCGAGTTGAGGGCGATTTTTGAAGGGTTTGCGGGTAAGATCCTATATTATGAAGAAAAGCCTCTGGATATGACTCCAACAGCGAAGTTGATATTTCAAAAAGTATAATGCCAAAGCGCCATTTTCAATCCGGTTTACTTTTCACCTACGTAGACGGTGGCAATACCTCCGGTGAGGTCGAAATGTTTCAGGTTCTTGAAGCCGACACCGGCCATGATGGCCTTGAACTCTTCCTGGGAAGGGAATTCCATGACCGAGTCCGGGAGATACTTGTAGGCGCTGAACTGGGAGAAAAGACCGCCGATTACCGGCAGGACCTTGAGGAAATAGAAATGGTAGAGTGCCTTGAACAGTGTTAAGCGCGGGGTGGAGAATTCCAGGATTACCGCCCGGCCGTCCGCTTTCAGGATCCTGTGCATTTCCTTCAGCCCCTGCGCCCTGTCCACCACATTTCTGATGCCGAAGGCTATGGTGACGGAATCGAAGCTGCCGTCGGCAAAGGGGATGGCTTCGCAAGGGGCTACCTGCATGGATATGCGGGCAGCAAAAGGGGAGCAGTTTACCTTCTCTTTTCCCAGTTCCACCATCTCTTTACTGAAATCGACGCCGACAATGCTGATCGATGCCGGCGTCTGGGCTGCAATTTCCAGCGCCACGTCACCGGTTCCGGTGGCGACGTCCAGAATACGCCCACCTTCAGCATAGCGTATCTGCTTTACTGCGAATCGCCGCCACTTGCGGTCGATGCCGAAACTGAGCAGCCTGTTGAGGAAGTCGTAGCGGGGGGCGATGGTATCGAACATCTCCTGAATCTTCTCACCCTTTTCCGTAAGCTTGAACATTTTTCCTACCCTTTTTGCCTCAAAAGTGTTATAAATTCAGGGTTTTTTCTGTATCAACCGATGGATAAACAAGGAAACAATTTTTAGCATAAACCTGCCGGGCATGCCAGCAAAATATTAATCTGGTCGGCTCCGGACAATATAACTCGTAGAGGTTGGGCGGTTTTGAAATCATTGGTTAAGGGCCTGTCAAAGATGGCCCGAAGATGAGATGCAAGAATGTAACAGTTATTTCTTGACAGGCCCTGAGAGGTAAGCAGCTTGTTCCCCTATTTTCGTCCACAGGACATCGCCGATATACTCATTATGAGTTTTCTTGTTTACCAGCTTTACAGCTGGTTCAAGAATACGAGGGCGCTCCAGGTCGTGATCGGACTTGGTTTTCTCGGGCTCCTCTATGTGATCACGAAAAATCTCGGCCTGTTCATGACCAGCTGGATACTCCAGGAACTGGGAACGGTCCTGTTCATCCTGCTGATCGTTATCTTTCAGGCTGAGATCCGGCAGGCGCTATATCGGTTCAGCCTCCTCAGAAATCTTTTCGGCCGCCAAGGGAGCGCCTCGCAGCTTGACCTGATGGATTTCTCTTCTACCATCTTTACCCTGGCCCAGGAGAAAACCGGCGCCCTTATCGTTTTTCAGCGGAAAGAAGCGCTTGACGATTATCTCCTCCACGGGGTTCAACTGGACAGTCTCCCCAGCAGTCAGCTTCTTATGAGCATCTTTAACGACGGAACGCCTCTTCATGACGGGGCCGTCCTGATAAGGGACGGTCGCGTTGCTCTCGCTTCCTGTCATCTCCCACTCTCTACCAGCAGCGATATTCCCCAATATTATGGGACCAGGCACAGGGCCGGGCTCGGGATATCGGAGCGTTCCGATGCAGCCGTGGTGATAGTCTCGGAGGAGCGAGGCGATGTGTCCCTGGCGCTTGCCGGAGAGTTGCACAAGATTAAATCACCGGAACAACTCCATGAATGGCTCCATTCGCTCTTGGCGCCACCGTCGCAGGAGGCGAGCAAGATCAGCATAAAGAGCAGGCTGTTCAGTAATCTCTGGCCCAAGCTGGCGACCCTGATGCTTGTTCTTGTCTGCTGGATGTTGATAACCGCCCGTCAGGGGGGGATTCTTACCGTCACAGCTCCGATTAAGTTCCATAACCTTCCCGACAATTTGGCGCTGACAAAAAGTTCTCCGGAAGAAGTCGAGGTCCAGTTGAAGGTTTTTTCCAATCTCGTCCCATCGCCAAAGCAGATGGATATCGTGGCCGATCTTGACCTGTCCAAGGTTAAGGAGGGTGTAAACAACCTGGCCATACGCAATGACGACTTCAAGTTGCCGCCGGGGGTGGTTATTGCCGGGCTTAACCGTTCTGTGGCGAAAGTGATAATTGATAAAAAGGTTCGTAAGCAGCTTGTCGTCAAGGTAAAGACGGTGGGACGGCTCCCCGGCGGGCTGCGGCTCCGTTCGTTAAAGGCTGATCCGTCGACGGTAATGGTGGAAGGCGCAGCGCATATCCTTGACCAGTTGGAGTTGTTGCAGACAGAAGATGTTGACCTGTCAACGGTGCGGCAAAGCACTGTAGTGGAGCGGCGGGTCTTATCGCCGGCGCCGCAGGTAAGGGTACTTTGGGATGAGCCGGTTAAGGTCCGACTGGTCACTGCTGGTCGCTAACCAGTTTCTGTCCGGAAAGGGTGCTTTTTCGCCCTGGCTGTGTCAATCTTCGGGCTTGCTTGTGATTTCGGCCTTTGGCCTCACCCTTCGGGCGCCTTCGCGGTCCAATTTTGCATGCAAAATTGTGCGGCGTACCTATGTACGCCTCCGCGCAACCCCTTGATTTTCTTGCCAGGACAAAAAATTCTTGCTTTCCGAATCAGCAGCCAATGGCTTCTCATCAGGGGTTTCCGGATGGAAACTATCTAGTGTCTTTACTGATGCGATTTCCCGGGGGGTTGACAAAACTATCTTTTTGTTATACAAATAACAAACTTTTTAATTTATTATAGAACAATGAGGGGGGGACATGGCTAATAACATTAGGGTTTTACTATTCTGCGTTATCGTTCTCTCCTTTCCTTCGCTTGTTCTTGCTGCAAAAACCCACAAAGTAAAAAAGAATGAAACAATTTTTTCCCTCGCCCAAAAATATCACGTCACCGTTGAAGAACTCAAATCGACTAACAACCTGGTAAGTAATCACATAAAACCGAAAGAAGTGCTGATTATCCCACCGAGATCGGTTGCGAACGGTTCAGGAGAGCATGAGTCGGGCGGAAGAACCAAGGTTGCCACATATAAGGTTAAAAAGAGTGAAACACTGTCACGTATTGCGAGAAAGACGGGTGTTTCTGTCCGCGAACTGAAGCGCCTCAACAACCTGACCAATAAGCGGGTAAAAGCCGGTAAGATACTTGTACTACGTGAAGAAAGCGCTGCCGAAGAGCCGCCGCAGCGGAGTGCGAAGAAGCTTCAGTTGCGCCATGGCGATCTTTTTAACGAAAAGGATTATGAGCAGAGTCTGTCGGAACTTGCCGAACTGGACCCGGACCAGCAGGTTGACCTGAAAAAAAATACCGTGCTCAAGCTGGACAGCATCCAGGAATTGAAAAAATCAGCCTATGGTTTTCTCGGCACACGTTACAGGTTTGGCGGCAGTTCAAAAAACGGCATCGACTGTTCCAGTTTTGTCCAGAAGGTTTTCAGCGAACTGGAAGTGTCTCTTCCCAGGACTGCCCGGGAACAGTACGGCATTGGGACTGAAGTGGCACCCGGCGATCTGCAGAAGGGCGACCTGATTTTCTTCCGCACCTATGCTTCCTATCCCTCCCATGTCGGCATTTATCTTGGTAACAATAAGATGATCCATGCTTCTTCACGGGATCGGCGTGTGGTGATTTCGCCGATGAACACCGATTATTACCGTTCTCGCTTTATCGGCGCCAAGCGGATCGCCAAGATCAATCCGGAAGTATTCAAATTTGATGATCTCATTCTCGGTGTCGAAGAAGAGTCGGTTGACGATGCGATTTCAAACGATTCCCTGGGGCTGACTCAGGTAAAATAAACTGTAAATCATAGCTGCATAAAAAATCCGGTCACTGACCGGATTTTTTTTATGGAAGGGAAGCAAGAATTTCGAAGGAATTTGCCAATGCAGGTACTGCTTGCCTATAAATCTAATATCCGCGGTGCAAAAGATCCTTACACGTCCCTTCTTCCCATTGGCCTGGGATATATCAATGCGGTTCTCCGCAAAGAAGGCTACCCGACTCAGCTTGCCAACTTTTCCCAAACGAGCTGGAAGGAGATAGAATCTCACCTCGCGACCTTGCAGCCTGAAGTTCTCGGCATTTCCCAATTGACCCACAATCGGTTTGAATCACTCAAGCTGGCCGAACTCGCCAAAAAAATAAATCCAGCCACCATCGTCGTTTTTGGCGGTCCCCACGCTACCCACCAGTTTCAAGAGATTCTTGCCCGGCAGACCGAGGTGGATGTCGTGGTTATGGGGGAAGGGGAGGATACCTTTCTCGATCTGATGAATACCGTCAGTAGAAAAGGCACATCATCCCTCGGCGAGGTGAAGGGCATCGCCTTTCGCAAAGACGGCGTCGTTGTCTCTACCGCTCCCCGGCCACCCATTGCCGACCTCAATTCGATCCCGTTTCCCGCCGGATATTTCGACGGAGGCATAGGTGTCGATATCCACCGTCAGCTCGAATTTATCGTCACTTCGAGAGGGTGCCCGGCGGTGTGTGTGTTCTGCTCGTCGCCGTTGTTTTGGGGGCGATCCCTCAGGTTACGCTCTCCGAGGGCTGTGGTTGACGAAATCAGGATGATCCGGGATCGCTATGGCCTCATCTACTTTTCCATCCGTGACGATACCTTCACTGTCGATAAGGGCAGGGTCATGGAGTTTTGCCGGCTTCTGCAGGAAGAAAAGGTCCACATCCTCTGGAACTGTCAATCCCGCGTGAATGCTGTTGATGAGGAGATGTTGCTGGTCATGAAGCGGTCCGGCTGCGAATGCATCCAGTTTGGCGTGGAATCCGGTTCGCCGCGGGTACTCAAGGCGCTCGGCAAGCGAATCACCACGGAGGAGGTCAGGCGGGCTGCCGCTGCCGTCCGGCTGGCGGGAATACATCTCTCCATTTATCTGATTACCGGGGTTGCCGATGAGACGGATGAGGACCTGAAGGCTTCCATCCGACTGATAGAGTCTATCCGGCCCCATGACGGCCAGGTTTCGCCACTGGCGTATTATCCCGGCACTGCACTGTTTGCCGGGGGAGTAAGGTCGGGGAGGATCGGCCGGGACATTTTCCTGAAAGACCGACGGGAGGCTTTTTATGTGCGAGAAGACCCATTTGTTGCGTCCTCGACAAAAACCCTGCTGAAGACGCTGAACAGGGTTGCGGAGGTCAATCGCTTTACCGCTGCCGATTATCGCGCCCAGAAGAAGCAGCTTGGTTACTGCCATACGACCAATATGATGGCTGGGGAAATGTATGAGGAAAAAGGAGACTGGGTGCTGGCGGAGAGGGAATATCGGGAGATTACCGAAAATGAACCGGAAAACCCTTGGGGATGGTTGCTTCTCGGTGGGCTCTATGGCAGGGTGGAAGAGTGGGAACGTGGTCGTCGGGCGTTCAATCGGGTACTCCGGCTTGTGCCGGCCCATGTGCCTGCCTACTCTGCGCTTGGGGAGCTGAACATGTTTGCCGGGAACAGCTCGGAGGCGATACGTAATTTTCAGCGGGCTCTTTCCATGAATCCGTTCGACAAGGCGGCACAGGATGGTCTAGGAGCCTGTCGGACTTAGGAATGAATCTACTGCGAGAACGGCAAATCGGTCCATATTCCCGGAAATTTTCGACGAATAGGTCCACTATTAGCTCTCAAATTTCCGTAAATCTGTCCTCGATTTTCCATCCTCTCGCTACGATTCCCTAAGTCCGACAGACTCCTAGGGGAACTTGGCGAATAAATAAAGGCGAAACCTTTGCAGGTTTCGCCTCGTAGATTAAAACAGGATGAAAAGATGCTTATTTGCCGGCAGTTCTCAAGCCAGGGGCAAAAATGATCTTATCAAAGGTGCGCTTCAGAGTCTTGCTCTGGAAGTTCACCATCGGTGGTGAGTCAGGGAACTCGACAGTCTCGCCGACTTTTACCTTGGTCTGCATAACGGCTACCCACAGTTTCTGGCCGTTTTCTTCCA
The DNA here is from genome assembly GCF_000016745.1 of Geotalea uraniireducens Rf4. Taxonomy (GTDB): domain Bacteria; phylum Desulfobacterota; class Desulfuromonadia; order Geobacterales; family Geobacteraceae; genus Geotalea; species Geotalea uraniireducens. The sequence goes on from NC_009483.1 coordinate 1,611,333, forward strand.
CTTCAACATAGGTATATCCACCGGAATCCATGGTCTGCAGAACTTTTCCCTTATGACCTGATCCAGCAGGAATCTCCTGCGGTTTCAGACCGGCATGGGGATCGCCACCCGGAGTTGCGCCAGCAGGCATCTGCTGAGCGGGTGCACCGGCTTCTGGTGCCATTCCTTTGGGAGCTTCTTCTTTTTTCTTGCAACCGGTAGCTGCAAGAGCAACGATTGCCAACATAACTACTAATGTCTTCTTCACCGTTATCCTCCTGTTGGATATTATTAAGCGCTGGTTAAAATAGCACACCTTTAAATTATTTGACAATAAAAAAGTATGGGCTATTCACTCGTTTTATTGAAAGAATTTAAGACGGCCTATTTGCCGATTATTACTTCGCCGGTGTCGGTGATAAGCCTGCCGGGAAGCTCGAACACCCGCTTGAATATGTCGAAAACTCCTCTTGCCAGGGATTTCACCGGAATAGCGGTAACCTTCGGATCATCGGCCTTTCCTTTTGCCTCGAAATAAGCGGTTATAAGGGTTTTGTCCTTACCCGTAAGTATCCAGCCGACGATGGGGATGTGACTTACCACTTTGTCAACGGTCTGCAGAGGTTGCACTCCTATGGTGGCATCAAGTTCTTCCTTTATCAGGTCGAGTTTGCCGACGGCGGAAATGTTCATGGCGTCACTGTCTATAAAAAGGTCTTTAGTGGAGATTACGCCATCGCGGATAGCTATGGAACCGGTTATTTCATTAAACGGCATGCCGCCGGAAACCATATCGGGCAGTTGCAATTTCAGCAATTGAGAGACATTGAGAATGGAGAAGATTTTCGAGAGGGTCGAAAACTTGCGTAACGAGCCCTCTTCGATGGAGAGTTTTACGGAGCCGAGCGCTGTTTTTTTGATGTCGTCTCCTGTATTCCCCTTTGCCGTCAATTCTCCCTGCATGGTAAGTGTACCGGTGATTTCCTGCTTCTTTACGCCAACGGCCCGTGTGACCTTTTCGGCTGAAACCTTGTTCAGGTTAAAACTGACATGGTAGCGCGGGGCGCCGTTCGTGCCGAAATCGAACCGTCCCTTGCCCGATACATCCCCACCGAAAGCCGAAAACTCGACCGGTTGCAGATAGAGAATTTTATCATCAAGCATCGCCACGGTTTTTAAACGCTTGAAATCCATATCCTTGAACTTTCCGGAACTTGCCAGGATTGTCGCCTTCAGCCCGATCCTCATTGGAGATTTATCCTTGATGTTCACCTGTTCCAGCTTCGACAAGAGAAGGATATCTTCTATTTCCAAATGGGGGGAGTTCACGGTGATGTCGATTTTTGGATTCTTAATGTCCTGGACAGTCCCTTTGATGTTTAACTGAGAATTATTGATCTGTCCGGAAAGGGTTTTTATCTGGAGATTATTGTCCGTCAGAGAGATGTTGCCCTGCAACTTTTCAGTCCTGACTTCTTTTTGCGGGACGTGAAGTCCCAGATCGGAGAAATAGAGGGATGACGAGGCAAAGGTAATATTGAACGTCGGGTTTTTGAAGCCGGTTAATGAGCCCTTGCCGTAAATGGTCGAATTCCCGAGTTTCACCGAGAGTTGGGATGTTTCCAGCGAATCACCCTTGAAGCGGACTGCGCCGGTCATGTTGCTCACGGTCTTGACGGAATCGGACGGTTTGAACGAAAAACCGGAAAAGGAAACATCGCCTCCCCAGCGGAGATTTGTCAGGTCTTTATCGTTACTTTTAGCGTTGATGACGGCCTGGATTCTACCGGCTGGCTGGTATTGCCTGAAATAGGGGAGCATGGCGGCAACTTCGCCGAACTGAAACTGGTTCGTTTTGAGTTCCAGTTGCAAAAGGTTTTTGCCGGTGAAGCGGTAATCGGCGCTGGCGGTGAGTGCCAGCGGCGAGAGGTTGTAGACGAAAGAGGAAAGCCTCGCTTCCTGTTTGGTTATGCTCCCTTTGAAGGCCAGGGTGTTGTTCCGACCGGCCGGTTTGTTGATCAGGTCGGGAAAGCTGTATGAGGCAGAGGTCAGGTTCCAGTCGCCGGCAAGGTTGTAAGCGTGTGTAAAGCCGCTGCCGCTCAGGTGCAGGGTGGAATCTCCCGCAAACGCGAGTTTTTGCCCCTTTTCCCGTCCCAGAAGCCATGCCAGTTCCGCTTGCCGTGGCGCCATTTTCATGGTGAAGGGATAGGACGATGGGGTGTCTAACGGATAGTCGGCGATTTTACCATCAAGCGTAAAGAATGATGAGCCGAAGTTTCCTGACATGTGCAGCAGGTTGAAATCCTTGCCGCGCATCTCCAGCTCGCCCTTGATGCCGTTGAAGGTCGGTACCTGCGCCCCGTAGGAGACGAGCCCTTTTTCAACTTTCCCCTTGATGAAGAGGACGTTGTAGTTCTGTCCGCGTTCCATGTGCAGTATCTGGCTTACCCGCCCATCGAGCCTGCCTTCGTCAAGCTTGTACGTGCCGCCTTTTATGTGCTGTTCTATGAAATCGGCCGGATCCTTGACGATTACACCGTACGGAATATATCCGCCAAACTCCTCCAGCCTGAACTGGGACGTTGAGGCATGGGCAACAATGCGGGGGTCGCCGCTGTGTATGTCTTTGATTGCGCAGTTTCCCTTGACGTTCAGTCCGTCGACCGTCAGGTTGAGGGACTTCACCGATATATCCCGGTTAGTCAGCTCCATATCATAGCGGAAATGAAGATCCCTGGGGGCGAGAACGGCGTGAAAGACCTGTGGATAATCGAAGCGGAGGCCGGAGATCTTCATCTCACCGTTTGATGTGAAAGCGAAAAAACTGCCGATAAAGTTTGTATCGATATCAAACCGTCCCAGAATTTTACGGAACGGAACATATTTGCTGTAATATGGCCAGAAGTGGGCGACATCAAGGTTTTTAGCGTCCAGCTTCATATTGAATGACGTTTCACTTAAAGGCTTGTCCTTGTCGGAAAGCTTTGCTGTGCCGGCGAGCGAAAACCTGTTTCCCTTGCTAAAACCGGCAATGGAAGCGGTTAATTTTACGTCGCAACTTTTGCTTCTGGCAAACTGACTGATGTTGAGGTCGGTATTTTCCAGAACGGTAGTTATACCCGCAGGGGTGATGGCCATGTCCTGGAAACGAATGGTCCCCTTTTTGAGTCGGATTCCCTTCAGATGCAGGGTTACGGCGGTTTTTTTCGCTTCCAGCAGGTCGCTTATGTTGGAAATGCCTTGATTGTCCCGGCTGAGCGCAATATCGGGGCGATCAAAAACCATTTCCTTGAGAGAAACCTTTTTTTCCAAAAGAGGCAGCAGGGCTATTTTAAAAGTGAGCCTCTTGGCGGTAACGAAATTTGTCAAGCCGTCCTTTTCCTTGACGACGACGTTGGAAAAGGTGAAGGATGGGCCGAATTGCAGGGAGAACTCCCCCTTTTCATAGAAGACCCGGCGGTTAAGGGATTTTTCTATCTCAGCGAGGATCTGCGTCTTATAGCTTTCCAGGTGGAAGAGTTTGTCGAGAAGGACAGTCACTCCGCCGCCGGCGACGAGAACGATGATGAGAATAGAAAGCAGGATTATGATTTTTTTGCGCTGTATATGCATGGAATGATATCTGGTTGTTTTGGGCTCTTGCCGGATTAGTGGCGATCTTGAAGGAGTATACTCCTCCCACGACCCAGGTGCAAGCATGTCATGTGGTTTACTATCGGCGGTGCGGCAGGATAGGATTAGTTGAAATTAACTTGCGTGTGGCGATTTTGCTTTAAAGAAGCCGCAATGTGGGCCGATAAGAAGACTGTAAGCGCCGGTTTGCCCGGCACTGAACAGTTTGCAAGGAGGTTTTTCTGCATGAAAAAAGTTTTGATCGTCGATGACAGTATAGCGGTTGTACGCCAGCTCGAGAAAATCGTCAGCGGAACAGGCGAGTTTTCGGTGGTTGGCCATGCGAAGAATGGCGTTGAGGCCATCAAGATGAACCAGACAGAGCATCCTGACATCATCTGCATGGACATGAACATGCCCGGAATGGATGGGTTGACGGCGTTGCGCACATTGATGGCGCTTAATCCGGCCACAAAAGTGGTCATGGTGACATCGCTCGGCGGAGTTGGTGACAAATTCACCGAAGCCATGAAAATGGGCGCTCGCGCGGTGATTTCCAAGCCGTTTGAGGCTGAGCTGGTTTTGCAGGTACTTCGTACCCAATAGATCGATAGGTTGTTACTATTATTTATTAAACGTGAGAGGTCATCTATGGCAGTGAAATTTTTCGGCCAGTTTCTTATTGAGAAAGAAATTGTTTCAAGAGAAGTCCTTTTGAAGGCGGTTGAGTTGCAGGAGGAGGTTAATCTCAAATTCGGCGAAATGGCACTGGACATGGAACTTATTACCGTCGCGGATGTGGGGCGGATCCATGATGCGCAACGCTCGGAAGACCTGATGTTTGGCGACATGGCCGTGAAGCTTGGGATTCTGACGGATGACCAGATAAAGCAGGTCCTGATCAGGCAGAAGAATTCACACCTCTATATCGGCGAGGCGCTGGTGCAGGTCGGTGCACTGAACACCGAGGAACTACAGCGTTATCTGGAAGAATTCAAGGCGGACCAGGCTCCTTATGCCACAACTAAGGTGTTCATACCCGATGGGGTGCCACATTCCGATATCTGGGAAATGTCGGCCGACCTGTCCGGCAAGATGATATCGAGGATTGTGAATCTGCCGTGTCGTCTGGGAGAATGCCGGAAAACGGAGAGGATTGAAACTAACGATATTGTCGCTGCCATGGATTTTCGTGGCGACATAAATGCGCATTATCTCCTTTCCGTTTCATTTGCTGTACAGAAAAAGATTGCGCTGGCCATCCTGAAAGAAGAGACGGTTGAGAATGAACCGCAGGAAGTGCTGGATGATGCCGTTATGGAGTTGGTGAACATCATTTGCGGCAATATCGCCGCGAAAGCTGCGCAGCGGGGCAAATGCACGGAGATCGAACCGCCGCTTGTTTTTCACCCCGGTCCGGGTGGGATCGAAGTGCCGTCGGGGGAACAAGGGATTGTTTTTCCGATTCACCTGGCAGACGCGGAACTGGTGGAGCTGGCTATCTTCATAAAAGACTGAATGGACAAAACGAATCGCTATAGTTTGCTAAAGAAGGGGCAACTACAATAGTTGTCCCTTCTTCATACCAATGTTCCGCTGACCGGCAGCTCAATAACGAAGATGGTTCCCTTGGGTTGGTTGTCTTTCGATCTGATGAAACCGTGGTGGTCGGAGATGATGGTGTTGACGATGGCGAGCCCCAGGCCGGTACCGGATTTTTTAGTGGAGAAGTACGGTTCGAACAGTCTGGGCCGGTCTTCGGCTGCTATGCCGTGGCCTGTGTCGGCAACGGTAACGGTCGCCATTTTCAATTCTTGATTATAACAGCTCTCAATGATGATGCTCCCATAGCCGTCAATGGCTGCAACGGCATTGTCCAGGAGATTGATCAGCACTCTTTTGATCTGGTCGCGGTCCAGCAGGAACAGGGGTATTGATTCGTCGGTGCGGATGGTAAAGGTTATGTTGCGGTGGGCTTCCTGGTAAAGGGGGAGGGCTTCCCGCAGGACTTCGTTAAGGTTGTTGGGGGTCGGCAGTGCAGCCGGCATCCTCGCGAAGTTTGAGAATTCATCCACCAGGGTTTTCAGTTCGTCCACTGATTTGATGATCATGCCCGTACATTCGTCGAAGACCTTTTCCTCCCCTTCGAACCGTGAAAGATAGCGTTTCCTCAGGCGCTGGGCCGACAATTGGATCGGTGTCAAAGGGTTCTTTATCTCGTGGGCTATGCGCCGTGCCACCTCACGCCAGGCAGCCATGCGCTGTGCCTTGATCAGTTGGGTCAGGTCGTCGAACACCACCACCGTGCCCATGAACTCGTCGTTTTCGTCTTTCAATACGGTCAGGTTTACGAGAAGGGTCAGCTTGGTGCCCTTCAGGGGAATGGTCACCTGTTTGCTGACCGTATCGTGCTGCGCCAGAACCATGTCGCGCAGCATCCCTTTGACTATGTCCAGGTGGTCCGGCTGCAAAACCTCGCGAAAGTTCTTTCCGGTCACTTTCTGGGTGTCGATGTTCAATAACCGCTCGGCCGACTTATTAACCGTGGTCAGTATACCATCCCTATCCACCGAGATGACGCCGGCGGTGACATTTTTCAGGACGGTTTCCATGTAGCGGCGTCTCTGTTCCAGTTCCATGTTGCTTCTGCTTACCTCTTCGTTGGTCTTTTTCAGGGCAAGCTGATTGTTTCGCAGGTCTTCCGTCATCTTGTTGAATGATGCAATCAGCATCCCTATCTCATCGGTCCCCTTTTCCCCCAGGTGAACTTCCAGGTTCCCTTCCGCAACCTGCCGCGTTGCTTCGGCAAGTTCCTGGATGGGGATGGTAAGGCTCTTTGCCAGGTAAACACCAAACCATACGGCAAGAAAGACGATCACCATGGTTATGAGAAACAGGGTGAGGATATAGCCGGTAGTGATGGGGTTCTTCATAATCTTCAACTGGCGGAACTCATGATATGATGCGGATATCTCCTTCATCTTGCTTACCAGCGAGTAAGGGACATAGTAGTTTACCACCACGACACCGACCACATCTTTTGCATTCCAGTTGGAATAGACCGGAACAATGCCGCGGATAAGATCGGCCTTGCCGATGGAGTTCACCTTGGTGAGTTGTTTTCCGAGCAACCCGACCTTGATGTCTTCCGATGACGGATTGGTGAACTCTCCCCGCGGCAGCTTCGGGTTGGCAGCCCTGACCAGCTCTTCCCGCTGGGATGAATACACCTCCACAACACCCAGGTTGTATTCTTTCTGTTTCTGGCGGATTACGCTCTTCAGGCGCGGAAGGTTTTCCTCGTTCAACAGCTTTTGTTCTTTGATGATGGCGCTTATCTGCTCGCCGTAATAGATGGCGTTGGCTGCGGAGCTTTTGTAGTAGGTCTGGGCGACTTCCATGGATTCATCGAGAGATGTTTCCACCTGTTTGTTGAACCAGTTCTGGATGCTGTTGGTTATGAAGCCAGCCGAAACAAAGAAGAGGAGCATGGTCGGCACCAGGGAGAGGCCTACAAAGGCCAGAACAAGCTTGGTGCGGAGTTTGGCGCCGATGGCGTTTTGCCGCCGTTCCAGCATGAGCTTGGCGACGTTCCTGAAAACCAGGTAAATGAGGAGGATGATGAGCAGAATGATGACGTTGATTATGCCGAAGATAATGATGTTGTTGCCCATCGGCACTTCGGAGCTCAGCTTCGAGAGATGAATCTCCGTAGAGGTGAGAAAAATGATCAACAGGAGAGAAAACGCGACAATAAATCCTTCGCGTTTTCTTTTGCGCAACTCTTCCGGCGGCAGGCCTTTGTTTGTTTCTGTTTTCACTCGTTTCCCTTGGTTGCGATAAATGCAGAGCTAACATTATCTGAATTAGATGTTTATTTCAAGGTGTTATCGGCGCCGCACAAGGACGGCGCCGCGACCGGTCACTGCAGTCAGGTACGAAACAGCTCCTTACAATATCCGTTTTGCAGCCTACGCTTGCGAAATATTTTCTAGCCTTTCCTGTCACACATAAGTTCGTTTCGTTCGTCGTGATAGAGGCTGCACTGGCATTCCATGGCCTTCCGTAAAGCGGTGCGGGAACGATGGAGTCTGATCTTGACAGTATCGAAGCTGATATTGAGTATGTCGGCAATCTCTTGGTTAGCAAGCTCTTCGAATTCGCTGAGGAGCAAGACGGTACGATAGTTTTCGGGTAACTGGTCAACAACACCACGGATGCAGGCGTTCATTTCTCTATGGATATATTCCAGTTCCGTTCCTGAATAATTGGTATCAGGGAAATCGTCTAACGAACCATCTTCGTCGACCAAATACTCTTTCCCCTTTTGACGGGCCAGGGACGAAAGGGCATGGTCGCGGGCAGTGTTAGATAAATTAGTTGCATTTTGCAAACAAAAAAGGTAGATTCATCCGAAGGAGACAACATCATGGATTCAATCCGGGAGCAGTTGCAGATATTTACCCGTCGTTTCGACTCGCTGAACTCATCCTGCTGCGACGAGTGCTGCGGACAGCAGGTCTCCATGGTCCAGAGCCATATCCTCTTCGAGCTGCGGAAAGCCGGCACCCCCTCCATGCAGCAGGTAGCGGAGGAACTGATCATGGATGTGACCACCTTCAGCCGCCAGGCCAAGACCCTTGAAAAGAAGGGGCTCATATCCAGGAGTGTGTCACCGGACGACCGGCGTGTGATCCTGCTTGCTCTGACCGATGAAGGGCTTCGTGTGTTACGCCAGATCGACCTTTATATGGCAGACAGGATCGAACGGATATTCTCCTCCATGACCCCTTTCGAGCGGGAGACCGTAATCAGATCGCTCAGACTTCTGAACGATGCAGTGATCAAAGCCAGCTGTTCTCAACATCCAGATACCATTGCATGTTGCAACTAATTTGTCCGCGACCACTCACCGGCTCGGTAGGGAAATCAACTCGTAACGATGCTTCGCGACTTAGCCGAAACTAGTGCTGTCCAGGTGGACGCCACCCAACAGGCGTTTACGGCGGCCTTGGTCTTACGGCCTTCGACCTGCCCCTCGCCGGACTGCCATCGTCAACCTCCCCCCCCTTCCTCCACCAGAGCTTTCGCGGTGGGTTAGCGGCTTTCCGCCTCGAATATACCAAGCTCCATTCCACGAGACCATGACCAAATCCGAAGTCGGCAGCCTTCTCAAACCGGGAATCGGTACATGAAATGCGCTAAGGGAGGATAAAACCTTTTTTGGCTGTATCCTTTTTCTCCGGTTCCCGTCTATAGAGATGGAAAGGAGGTGAAGCTCATGTTCGGATGTGAACACGGATGCGCAGGTTTCTGGTGGATAGGTCCAATCTTTCTATTGCTCTTGATTATCGGCTGCATCTTCATTATGCGCGGCTGCTCTTGCATGCCGGGCCGGCATTCCCCAGATGGGAAGACCCACCGCTTCTCGGACAACTCGGCAATGGAAATACTTGATAAACGGTATGCCCTTGGGGAAATAGATCGAAAAGAATACGAGGAAATGAAGAACAAGGTAACCGAGGATGGGAAAAAAGGCTCTTAACGGAGAATATGGAGTCGCGCAGGAAAGGAGTTCTTATGAAAAAAGTGAAATCACTTTCTGAAAAGTTGAAAGCTTCAATTTGCCATAATTGCCCGCTGTGCAGGCATGCAAGGAGCCATCCCGAATCGTTCATCGGAAAAATCGTTCATAGTAAGCATGCCAAAGACTGCCCGATGTGGAAAGCGGAACAAGAAGTATTTGGAAAGGAACCTTAGTGATGCCGGTCTTCAGACGGCAAGAGGAAAAGATAATAGCATAATCATAGATTAGATCAAAACAACCATAAAGGAGTCCCCAATGTCCATCCTGAACAATCGTGAACGCGAACTAGTCGCCATAGGCGCTGCACTGGGAAGCAATTGTGTCCCCTGCATCGAATACCATATCCAGCAGGCCCGCAAAACCGGCCTCTCAGATGCGGAAATTGCCGAGGCGATTGAATTCGCCGATAAAATCAAGCGCGTACCAGCAGAAAAAGTGCTGGAGGCAGCTTCACGCAGGCTTTCAGCGCCGATCGACGAACAGGCAGCAGCGCCAGGTGCATGCTGCACGCCAGCGACAGCTGCCAAGTCATGTTGTTGACAAGCGTTATAGAGCGTCAGACTTCGACTATGGTCTTCGTACCCCCCCGGCTCTGCCGGGGGACTCACAACGTTTTTGAAAGCCACAACCTCTGGTGGGGGATTATATGTTATTTGCAGAACGATATACTATCTTATGGGGCGGAAACCGAAATATAAAGCTTGTTTCGGGCATTGATCTACGCAGTCTCCACAGTTGATGCACTTCCGGTCATTTACGGCCGCTTCGTTATTCTCGACATATTCTTTTACTTTAACACCCATCTGACAGCTATCGGTACATTTGTCACAATTTCCACATGATGCCTTGTGTATTCCGATTTTCACCAGACTGAATTTTGAATATAAGCTCAATGTGCCGCCAATCGGGCAGAGATATTTACAAAACCACCTGCTCCCCAAATAATAGGTCAAGAACATGGTTATCGGCATCATTGTTATGACTCCTCCGATAAATATCCATAAACTGTTTGTCTCGTAACCATAGTTTGAATTGAAATTGATGGCATTGTAATTTCTGTAGAGACCAGTCACCAAACTGCTCAAAAGGACTGCAGTAAAGAAAAAGATAAGATTTTGCTGCCCATATTTTCTTTTGGAGGGGTCAAATCCAAACGTTTTAAGCAAGTTGGCCGATTGTTCCTGCACCGGTGCGAATACACAAAGCCAGCCGCACAGTGCTCGTCCCCATACAAATACCATTAGCAGCATTACCAACCAGAAAATGGAAGCCTGCCCGAATTGTCCCTTTGAGATCAAGTCAGTCGTTGAACGTGGACAAAGGCTTTTCAATTTGGTCACTCCGGCAATCGTGAGACTGGTATGTAAAATAATCAAGGCATACACAATGGAATGAGAATACATTCTCCTTGTTTTCCAATTACCCAGTTTGGGCCATTTGAATCTGATTCTCTGAACAGGAAGCGTATGCGTTGAAGTATATAAATATAAGCCAAAAGCTACTATAGTTATAGCAGCCCCGGCGCCTGTCGTATACCAACGATAAGTCCTTAAAAACTCAAATGCGTGCTCTGAAATGGTGCCATTGAAATACAGAAAACCATCAATAGGGCACATTAGACAGCCATGAATTTCTTCGGTTATTGATCCAATTCCGAATACCAAAACAAATAATCCAAAAACGAGTAAATACTTGCTGAATCTTGACATGATGCTGCCCTCCATAGCTTTATTTTTTTCTGCTCATAAAAAAAGAGGTAGAGGGGAATAGCTGTCCCCTCTACCTGGCCTCCAGTTCTCTGGTAATTCGCAGTTCGTTATGTTTAGTTGTTAGATGGTTCGATTAATTCTCGGTGAGGTTTAACTAATTAGCTGCACCCCGTTATCCAACCTTAACGAATTTAGTTGATTGGTGATATATTATTTAATAACATAATGCAACTATTTTTTTATAATTCGCTTATGGAAAGCAGGGTGGCAAGCGCGGGAGAAAACCCGTGAATATCTTCAGCAGGGAAGCCAGGACGCTAAAGGCAGCGGGCGGGTAGCCGGAAGACTGAATCAACGACTAAACCTATTCAGCCTAAGAGATAAAGGACAGTAGGTGGTGACCCGGGCTCTGCAACGAATCAAGTGGGTAGAGGGAATAGCGACTTTAGGTTGAGCTTGCCTGCAACCAGATAAGCCATGCAGATCAAGTTGTCAGGATTCCGATAGCCTCGTGCCCGAGTTTTGGCTGATTGAATTAGGCTGTTGATGCCCTCAATGAAGCCGCTAGTCAGGCCGCTTTCAAAATGTGCCAGAATGCCATCCCAATGCTCTTTTACAGATTCGGCCATGTTCTTGATGAGTTGGATTGAGCTTGCGGCGGCTTTCCGATGCCATTTGGTCAACAGGGTTTCTGCCTCCGTTCGGCTTGAAGCAAAATAGACGTTCTGAAGGTTCAGCTTGTGCATGTAAGCTTCCGTACTCCTTAAGCTTTGACTGGTGATAATGGCATCCAGGCGCTGTTCCTCTTCCGGTGTCAGGTTCTCTGGATTTTTGAGGAACAGGTTTCTGCTCTTTTTCAGGATTTCAGGAAATAACCTGGCTTCTTGAGCCCTTATCTTACTAAGCTTATCGTTCATAAGCTTGATGACGTGGAATTTATCGAAGGTGACCACGGCATGGGGCAACTGCTCTTTGACACCCTTTATGAATGCCTTGGACATGTCAATAGCAGCGTCTGTGATGCTATCAGGATCGCCGCCATGTGACTTAAGGTCCGCGACGAAGCTCTTGACTGTTTCGTTGTCCTTTCCCGTCGTGCCGAACAAGAGCTTATGCATGTCGAGGTCGAAGAAGAAGGTGACGAATTTCTCGTCATGACTGCGCCCGGCAAAGGTTTCATCCGCACCGACCCTCTTCACCTCGGAGAAGTCTTCTGCGGCCCTTGCCTTCTCGACATAGGATTGAATCAACCGCCATAGACGGGTATCGGTAACGGCAAACAGCCTGCTCATGACCTTCACCGGCAAATCACGAGCCATGGTCATGGCCAGGGCCTCAAACAGCAGCGTAAATCCTGAGCCTGCGCGAGCCCAGGGTACCTGGACCAACTTCACGCCGCAGTCGCTGTTAGGGCACTTTACCCGTGGAACACGCGCATGAAGGTAGGCTTCGTACTGGAAGAAATTCAGATGCCGCCACTCTTTCTCCGTGGTGTCATGGACTGGTGACAACGTTCCGCAGACCGGACAGGGAAAGGTGGCTCCCCGCTGGAAGTCGATGGTTATGTCCAAACGACTTGACTTCTTGTTGAAGTCAACAGAGGTAACCTTCCACGGGATGGCAATTCCAAGAGCAGCACCAAAAAGATCTTCAGGATTCATAGCGATTACTAACCTCCAGGCTGAGTGATGGTGGCCTATCTTACATCAACCCGGCCCAGGCTACCCACTCAATTCGTCGAGGAGCCGTGACCCGTATGGATCGTTACGTGAAAGCAACAACGATTGAGCAATTTTTTTCCTAATACCCCGCCCTTGAGCTGGTCACCGAATATGCGCACAAAACCTCATAGGTGAGAACAGGCGGTTATTCATAGAATAGTATTGTTGCATATAACATGTAATATAGTTGCACAATTTGGTGATTTATTGTAGGAAGGCGGAAAAATATTCTCGCAAGGCGTATCCTTTTTCGCATGTTCACCGTCTAAACAACCATGCTGCTCAAAAACTCCGGTTAATTTAAGGAATGAAACCATGCCACAAGATTTTCTGCGTTCTCAACCCAAAAACCTCTTCTTTACCGGAAAAGGGGGGGTAGGTAAAACCACCACATCGGCTGCAACCGCCATAGCGTTGGCCGACTGCGGTAAGCTGGTGCTGCTGGTCAGCACCGATCCGGCGTCGAATCTGGACGAGGTACTGGGACTGACACTATCTGCAGAACCGTCACAGGTACCGGATGTTCCAGGTCTTTTTGCCCTGAACGTGGATCCTGAAAAAGCTGCCGCCGCATATCGAGAAAAATTGGTTGGCCCCTATCGCGGCATTCTGCCCCACTCCGCCCTGCGCAGCATGGATGAGCAACTTTCCGGAGCCTGTACGGTAGAGATTGCCGCCTTCAACGAGTTTGCTACCCTCATGGGTAATCCGGCCGCCGTAGAGGGGTTTGATCACATCATCTTCGACACGGCTCCCACCGGTCACACCCTGCGGTTGCTGTCTCTTCCGGCCGCCTGGAGCGACTTCATCGACACCAATGTGCGGGGAACCTCCTGTCTCGGACCGCTGGCAGGATTGAAGGTACAACACCTGCTCTATGCAAACACCCGCAAAGTACTCGGGGATGCCAAGCAAACCTTGGTGGTCATGGTCAGCCGCCCGGATGAAGCTCCTTTGAAAGAAGCGGCCCGCGCCTCGGCAGAACTGCAGGAGTTGGGAGTCGCCAACCAACGGTTGATACTGAACGGTGTCTTCAGGATGACCGATTCGTCCGATCCGGTTGCTGTTACACTGCGCGAGATAAATATGTCAGCTCTGGCCGCAATGCCAGATGCCCTGGCCTTACTTCCGCGTACGGAAATTCCGTTGCAAGGGGCTGAACTGGTCGGAATCCCTGCGCTACGTTCTTTTTTCTCGATCGAGCCCAAAATTGCAGCATCATGCCCGGCATCCGACCTGACTGATCCCCTCCCTCCGCCGCTTACAGACCTGATCGATAAATTTGCAAACCAGCCTGGTGGGGTCATCATGACCATGGGGAAAGGGGGCGTCGGCAAGACGACCCTGGCGGTGACCATCGCCACCGAATTGGCTCGACAGGGGAAGCAGGTTCATCTGACGACGACCGACCCGGCTGCCCATGTAGCACTTACCATTGGTGAAGCACCATCAGGAATGCGTGTGAGCCGGGTTGATCCCGAGGTTGAAACCGAGGCATATCGCCATGAAGTTCTCACCACTGTTGGCGCGAGCCTGGATGATGAAGCGCGGGCTCTGTTGGAAGAAGATCTGCGCTCGCCATGTACCGAGGAGATTGCTGTTTTTCGCGCATTTGCCAAAGTCGTGGCTGACGGGACAGACAGTTTTGTCGTTATTGATACCGCTCCCACCGGGCACACGCTTTTGCTTTTGGATGCCGCCGAAACCTACCATCGGGAGGTTTCCCGCTCCATGAACGAGATCCCGGAAGCGGTACGTCAGCTCCTCCCCCGCCTGCGCGACCCCGAATTTACTAAAATCTTTCTGGTGACCCTGCCGGAGGCTACTCCGGTTCATGAGGCTTTGTCGCTGCAGTCCGACCTGCGCCGGGCAGGAATCGAGGCAGCCGGCTGGATTATCAACCAAAGCCTGGCTCCGTTGCCCCTGACCGAGCCGGTTCTCGCGCAACGCCGAGCGCGGGAACACCGCTATATTGAAGAGGTTGTTCGTCAGGGCATCTCTACCTACCTGATCCCGTGGCAGGCCCAGCCGACAGCCACCCTCCGATCCAATAAATTGAGAACCTGAGGCTCTCACCAATACTATCCAAAGGAGACACACCATGAAAATCGAGATCTTTGATCCAGCTATGTGCTGCGCGACAGGTGTTTGCGGCCCAAGCGTTGACCCGGATCTGGTCAGAATCCAGGAATCGCTGCGCCAGATACAGAAACATGCACCGGCAGTAAAGGTTGCACGTTGTGGACTCTTGTCCGATCCGCAAGCTTTTGTCACTAACAGTGCCGTGGCCGAATTGCTGGAAGTAGAAGGCCCGGATTGCCTGCCACTGGTTTATGTGAACGGAGAACTCATCAGCAAGAGGTGTTACCCGGGCAATGAGCAGCTGCAGGAGATCCTGAAACAGGCCGGCTTTGAGGTGACGCTGGGCGAAAAGAAGAAGGCCTCCTGCGGCTGCGGAGTTGGTAGCTGTTAAGTCGGAATAGTGAGGTCCATTGACTCAGTAGAAGTGACAAGGAGATCGGAATGACGACAGAAGTAAACGAAAACGATAAGCTCTCAGAGCCAGAGCAACCTTTATCTGCTGAGACATCTCCCCTTTGTGGTCCGGGATGCGATTGCGGAAAACCGGCCGATAAAGGCAACACTAAATTCAAGGTGGCCGTTTGTGTGGTCGTCGTTGTGGCGGTGTGCGGAATCCTGCTCTTCAAAACGACGAGCGCCCGACAGAATGCCCCTCTGGCTGGATCAAACGGATTTTCAAACCTGCCCGCTCCAGCGGGTAAGGGGCCAGTGATAAACAGTGCAGGTCAGAAGGGAGGACGTGGCGCCTCGTTGCCTTCAATTGCCGAACTCAACACCGTGGCAGCCTCGCTGGACACGGTTTTTCTCGTTATTCCGAGCAAAGACAATGTCCCGGCCACCAAGGAAACCGGCGCCGTACTGGCCGCGGTTGAACGGACACTGAACGAGAAAGGGGTGAGTACGGGAATATACACTTTACAACCTGCCTCGCCCGACTACCCCGGCGTTGCAGCCAAGGTGACGCCGCCGGGGATTGCTGTGCTGACCAAAGACCGTGGCATAGGTTTTCTCAGCGGTGGAATATCGGAAACGAATCTGATGCAGGCTTATGTGGCTTCGACCCGTGGAGGAGGTTGTGGACCGGGCGGCTGCCCAACTTCCGGTGGCGGTAAGGCTGCTGCTCCGTGCAATTGACGAGGTGATGTGTGCTTGAATATTGTATCAAGACTCTGCAACATGCAGCAATGCAGCCGGTGGGGTTGCTCTTCGCCCTGCTGCTCGGCATGGTGAGCGCCGCCACCAGCGCCTGCTGTGCGCTGCCGGTAATGGGCATTCTGGTAGGTTATTCCGGTGCAAGGGAAGAGAAAAGTCGCCGTGCTGCGGCCATTTCTGTCATCTTCTTCACTGTGGGTATCATCCTCTCCCTGATGACCATCGGCGGCATTGCCGGCTTTGTCGGCCAGACCGCGCAAGTCTCCCTGGGTGGATACTGGAAGCTCTTTGCCGGCATTATAGCCATTGTTTTTGGCCTGGCAACGCTGAAGCTGCTTCCCTTTAATCTGCCGGTACTCAGTCTGGGAAAATCAACGAACGTGTCTGATAAACTGGGGACGGCGACGACAGGGCTTCTCATGGGAGGCGGCGTTGTCGCCAGTTCTCTGCCCTGCTGCAATCCCGGCATTTTCATCATTCTCGGAGCAGCTATCCTGCAGGGTCAGGTTATCTGGGCAACCCTGTTATTGGCCTTGTTTGCGCTCGGTTTCAGCCTCCCCTTGGGGACTGTATTGCTTGGGGTTTCCCTGGGGAAAACTGCTCTTGTTTCAAAGAATGCCGACGCCGCAATCCGCTGGGTATCCGGATGTTTTCTCCTGGTTGCGGGATTCTATCTCCTTGTCACTTTTTAACACCATAGGTGAGATGAGGAAGCGCCCCCCTGCTATCTGAAGCAGGAAAAGTCTGTATCAGTTGAACATCTTGCATATTAAAAAAGGAGTGCACTATGATTCGTTGTACCATTCTCACCGTTCTCTTTGCTCTTACCACACCGTTTGCCCTACTGGCAAAACAGGAAACAAGGGATATCCAGTTCAGGTTTAAAAACGCCGATTCTGTCGTTTTCAACCATGATGTACATCTGAAGAAATATAACAATTGCAAGATCTGCCATGACGCAATCTTCGATCTGAAAAACCCACGGCATTATACCATGGATGAAATGGAAAAAAACAGGTCCTGCGGTGCCTGCCATGCTGGCGTAAAGGCTTTCAGTGTCGCCGAAGATAAAAATTGCGTGCGTTGCCATAAAGGGATACCTCGAGACATTGCTTATAATGTCAAAGGTGCAACCGACGCCGTCTTCAGCCACACATTCCACATCGGCGTATACCGTTGCAATGACTGTCACACCAAGCTTTTCCAGTTTAAAGCAGGTGCCAAACGCTACACCATTGGAGAGAAGCCGTGTTGTGGCGCTTGTCACAATGGCAAAGTCGCCTTTTCGAGCGATTCCTGTCAAAAATGCCATCCCGGTTACAAGCAGGCTTAACCAAGAATCGAGTTAAGTGATGCATGATCAACAACCACCCGCACAGCTGCAAAAGACGATTACCCTATGGAAAGGCCTGGCGCTTGCGGTCAGTACCGTAATCGGCTCCGGATTGCTCGGGCTGCCGGGTATGGCCTTGGAGATCGGAAATGTCCATACTGTGGTCGGCGGCTGGCTGCTCATCTCCCTGATGCTCATACCGCTGGTTTATATTTTTGCATACCTTGGGCTGACATTCACTTCTTCGGCCGGTCTATCAAAATATGCGCAGGTGAGTATCGGGGATTGGGGTGGTCATGCGGTTACCGCAGTTCTCTGTGGCACTTTCATGGTCGGGATTCCGGTTCTTGCCCTGATTGGCGGTGCTTATGCACAAAATATGTGCGGGTTCTCCGAGAATGCGGTTTTTGTGTTGGCGATCGGTATTCTGGTTTTATCGACCGGGTTTAATCTGCTGGGTGTGGCGGCAACAAACTGGATCAATACGGCTTCATTGATAGCATTGGTTGCAATGACAGCGGTGATTGTCCTGTCGAACGCTTCCTTTTTTATCATCGGGATAAATACGTTTGGAGAAACCCTTGGCGGGAAAGGTCATCTAAACTATAACGACCTGTGGCGTACGGCAGCACTTTTGTTTTGGGCCTTCATAGGATGGGAGAATCTGTCGTTCAGTATGGAGGAATTCAAGAATCCATCGAAGACGATTCCAGCTGTATACTGGATCAGTTTTGTCATAGTTATTGCGCTTTACATGGCCCTAACAATTACGAGTATCGGCGCCGAGGTTTCGGGAGTTTCCGTGAAGGGAGCATCAGGACTGGCATCATTGGTTAACCGGACGCCAATCGGTATGCTGCTAGTAGTAATAATGGTCGTAGTAATAACAGCAAATGCTTGTGCGTGGGTTATGGGTGCAAGTCGACTTTATTATGCTTCTGGTAGAGATGGCATTTTACCCTCAATCATTGGAACGCTGACTAACAAAGGTATTCCTCTTAACAGCTTACTGCTGTCACTTATGATTTATTCCGCAGTGATAATTGCGGCGTATCACTTTAAACTTCCGCCGGCAAACCTGGTATTGGTTGTCAGCCAAAACTTCCTGGTTCTTTATCTGATAAGCATCTTTGCATATTGGAAGACTGAACGTAGGAGCCGTAGATGGTTTATTACCGTGCTTGGTCTACTATCATGTGCATTTCTCTTATCGGGATTTAGCTGGTGGATCCTCTATCCTGTATTTTTAGTTGGAGTCGGATATTGCAATTACTGCCGTATAAAGCTCAAGACGGCGATTTATGAAAAGATCAGGCAAAGATGATAAGGTGGATAAAAAACCAAGGTTACAAGCATCTTGCAGTGCGATAATGCTGCGACCTTTGCCCCTAGCCCCCCTGATTAGCTTCAGCAGACCAAAAGCCCCTCGTCTTCCGATATCCCCAGGGTAAGCAGAAATTGATGATGTGCCTCCGGTGCCCGTCTTTCGAACTCGGTGGCCACCTCATCATGGCAGCATCATCCATACCAGCAGCCCGAAGCTTGTCATTCCAGGCCTTCTTATCAATTGGTATCAACATCGCGTGAATAAAAAAAGCAGCCGTGCAGGCTGCTTTTTTTACGGAGTATGTGAGTGCTGTGTTCAACAGGCTTCCAGCCAGGCCATTTCGGGGAGACTGATAGGGAATGACGCTGTTTTGTTTTCGGGGGGTGTCAGCTCCATCAGGCTCCAGCAATCGGAGCGGGAAAGGAGTTCGGTGATGAATTTATGGTTCAGCTCGTGTCCTGATTTGCAGGCCTTCACATGGCCGACGAGATGAACGCCGGCAAGGGCGAAGTCACCAATCGAATCGAGGATCTTGTGGCGGACAAATTCGTCGGTAAAACGGAGCCCCTCCGGATTCACTATGCCGTTGTCATCAATGCCAACGGCGTTTTCCAGTGAAGCCCCCAAGGCGAGCCCGTGTGCCATGAGCGCCTCTATTTCGGCAAGGAAACCGAAGGTCCTGGCCGGGGAGAAATCATCGGCGAAGGATTCCCGGTCGAACTTCATGGTCCTGAACTGGCGGTTTATAACCGGATGGTTGAAATGCATGTCGAATGATATCCGGTAGTAGCGGGAGGGGAGGACGGTGATCCTCTTGTCGCCGTCTCTGATGGTCACCGGCTTTTTTACCACCAGGTATTTGCGTGATTTGGACAAGGATTTTGATCCGGCGTTTCTTATACCCTCGACGAATGGGGCTGCGCTGCCGTCCATGATCGGCACTTCAGGGCCGTTGATATCCACATGGGCGTTGTCGATGCCGCAGCTGAAGAGGGCGGCCATGAGATGCTCGATGGTGGAAACCGCTGCGCCGTTTTTGCCGATAGTTGTGGAAAGCCTGGTGCTTACGACATTTTCCGTCCTAGCTTCGATGGAAACAGGCGGAGTCGTGTCAATGCGGTGGAAAACTATGCCGTTTCCTGCATCAGCAGGGCGAAGCGTCAGAGTGATCTCTTTTCCCGAGTGCAGTCCGATGCCGCTGAACGCCACTTTATTTTTCAATGTCTGTTGAAAGGCCATGCCAGGCTCCTTTAGCAATATAGTCAGTATACTTATTATTTAGCAAATTCTGAGCCAATATGCAAGAGTGGCGATTAACCAGTCAAATTAGGTGGTTAGCGACTGTGGTAAGGTTGTGGGGTAGGAGAATGGACAAGTGTGTGTTGCAAAAACGACGCTATTGTTGCGAAAATGCAACAGTGCTGGGGGGCTAGAGCCGGCCGGAACGAATGATGGCTATCACCCACCAAAAGCCGATCAGGCCCGCGATGGTATAGCCGAGGAAGGCGAATGCAGGAAAATCCATAATGAGGGGGCCCTTGTTTGTCTGCATGACGATGGACGAGCCGATGATGAGGGCAGCGATAATAAGACTGAAGGAGAGCCGGTTGATGGATTTGTCCAATTCCTTGCTGAAGTGGTCGAGTCCGCGGTGTTCCAGGTCGATCTTGAACTTGTTGCGGTTGAGGCGGTGCAGTATCTCCCGCAGTTCTCGCGGCAGGCTTTTGGTGAGGTTGACATAGGACATGACCATGCTGCCTATGTCCTTGGCAAAGCGGCCGGGAGCCATCTTTTCCCTGATCGCTTGTTCCATGAACGGCCGGAGGTGTTCCACCATGTCGAAATCGGGGTCCAGTTCACGCCCCATACCTTCGACAATGACGAGCGACTTGGTAAGGAGCATCAGGTCGGGCTGGAACTTTATATGGAAGGTGGTGATAATGTCGATGAACTCCGCCAGCATCTTACCGACTTCTATATCCTGAAGCGGGATTTCGTAATAGCTGTCGATGAATTCGGACAGATCCCTCTTCAGCGCCCTCGTGTTGAGGTTCTCGCTGATTTCGCCCGAATAGGTAAGCAAGGAGATCACTTCGTCAACGTCCCGTTTGAGGATGGCCAGAAGGATGTCGGTCAGATAAACCTTCAACTGGGCGTCCAGACGCCCCACTATGCCGTAGTCCAGAAGGCAGATCACGTTGCCCGGCAGAATCAGCACATTGCCGGGATGTGGGTCGCCATGGAAAAAGCCGTGCTCCAGCACCATTTTCAGGAAGGCGTCTGCTCCGCGTCTGGCGATGAGTTTCCTGTCGAGTCCGGTGCGCTCGATGGCGGCAAGGTCGTTGACCTTGATGCCATTGATGTACTCCATGGTCAGCACGCCTTTGCCGGTCTCCTGCCAGTATACCTTCGGAAAGTGCAGGGTCGCGTCGCCGCCGAAGTTGTCGCGGATCTTTTCAATGGTGTGCCCCTCGCGGGAAAAATCCATTTCCCGGCGGATGGTACGGGCGAACTCCTTGACCAGACCGACCGGATCGTAGATGTCACTCCCCGGCATATGGCGCTCCATGAGGAGCGCCAGCCCCATCAGGACGTCGATGTCGGTTTCGATGACTTCCACGACACCGGGGCGGCGCACCTTTACCACGACATCCTCGCCGGATATCAGACGCGCCCGATGGACCTGGGCGATAGAGGCAGCGGCAATGGCAACGGGCTCAAGGTAAGAGAAGAAATTTTCAGCCGCTTTCCCTAACTCCAGCCGGATCTGCGTCTTGACTTCCTCAAAGGGGAAGGACGGGACATTGTCCTGCAGTTTGGCGAATTCATCGACAAAGTTTCGAGGGATTACGTCCGGGCGGGTGGAGAGGACCTGGCCGAGCTTGATAAAGGAAGGCCCCAGTTCTTCCAGGGCAAGCCTCATGCGCTCCGCCGGAGAAAGCTGGGCAATGGTTGACCCGTTGCGGCGCAGAACTCTCCGGCTCCTGGCAACGAATTGCGAGAGGTTGAAATATTCCAGCAAGTGATCAAAGCCGTACTTGATCAGGATTTTTACGATCTGCCGGTAACGCCTGATGCTGCGGATATTGCGGTTTAACTGGATAATGTTCAGCATTCAGACCCCGGTTCGTTTTCCGTTAGCGTGCTTTCCAGCGCCTCGACGCGCTTTTGCAGACGGTCGAACTCATCGCGGGGGACCAGACCGATCCGCTCGATGACCTTTTTTACTTCGTTTTCGGCGATCTCCGTGATCCGTTCCCTGCTGTCTTTGGCCATTACCTGGATCTTGTCCAGAATCGCCTTTCCCTCTTCCTCACTCAACTTATACTTCTCCTTCATTTCCGTTACCAGTTCTTCCGCTTTTTTCTGTGTCATGGATACTGCGCCGAGCCCTGTCAATAAAGCTTTTTCCAAGAGTTCAAACATATCGGCCTCCGTATTTGGGGTATTTACCGTTAAAAGGTAACAGAAAAGCTGGAGATTTCAAGGGGGAAAGGAGTCTGCCCATGGTTTACCGCTTACCGTCTGAACAGCCAGAGGATGAACGAGAGGATAACAGAGATGAGGATGCTGGTGGCAAGAGGAAAGTAAAAGGTGAAATTATCCCGCTTGATATAGATGTCGCCGGGAAGCCGCCCCAGCCAGGGAAGCCTGCCGGCGAGGGTAAAAATGATGCCGATGGCGGCGATGATGAGCCCCAGAATGATAAGGAATTTGCCGATACCGGGCATATCAGTTCCCTTCTTACCGAGAGGGTTGCAACGCGTAACGCTCTTTTTCGCTGTAAATACAGCCGCAGTACTGTTGGCGATAGAGTCCCATCGTTTTAGAGATTTCTATGCCCTCCTTCCATCCCCGGCGGTAATCGTCATAGTGGAAGGAAACGCCGTACTTTATGCCGAACCGTTCCCCAAGCTCTTTGATTGCATCATGTTTCTGATACCTGCTGTAGAGCAAAGAAGAAGAGTAGGCGTCGAAGCCGAGTTCCGCAGCCGTGGCTGCAACGGCTTCCAGTCGGGAGCTGTAGCAGTAGAGACAGCGTTCACCGGGGGTGGCGGCAACGGCTTCCAGGAAATCCTCCAGGCGGTATTCATCCCTGTAGATGACCTCCAGGTCGATTTTTTCCGCATATTCACCTACCGTATCCAGACGTTTCCGGTATTCCGTATATGGATGGATATTGTGGTTGAAGAAAAAACCGGTTACTTCCATGCAGTTGGAGCGCATTTCCTTGACCGGATAAATGGCGCACGGTGCACAGCAGATGTGGAGGAGAATCTTCATGCGGATAGGTTCCTTGTGATCCGAAATACCGGGCAGTCAGCGTATTGGACAGAGGTAAATGTAACGTGACGACGGGGACAAAGCAAATATTTTTTACATGGACGCGGGTTACTTAAATGTCCAGAATGACAACCGCGTGCCAGCCGCTGTCGGTCTTTTCCAGGGTGAAGCGGTGGAGGGTCACCGCCTTGACATCGACAAGGAGGGGATGTTTTTTCGGATTGATCTTCTCACCGTAGGCAATGGCCTTCGCGTTGAATTTACCGCCGTCTTCAGTGATGCTCACAGATTTGACCCGCAACAAAAGGCATCGGGCGTCTTTGAGGAAGACCAGTTCACTGAGGAAATTGTAGAGCAGCAGGTCAAGGTCGGTGTGTTCCGTTTCAAAGGCCACGGTTTCTTCGCTGCCGATGCTGGCCAGCTCTTCCACCATGGTGTTCATGACCGCGTCGCCAGCGGCAACGAAGAGCTCTTCGATGGTGTCGCCGAAGGCCTCGAACGCCACATCCGCCACGGCTATGTGCTCAAGATAACGATACGGCATCGGTCGGTTTATCCCTTGATGTTGCCGACCGGCACGAGACGCACGACCCGCTTGCTCAGTCCCGCCAGCTCGGTGGCTGCCACCACATCATCGATGTCCTTGTAGGCTGCGCCCGCTTCCTCGGCCAGTCCCCCCCAGGAGTCGGTGCGCACGTAAATGCCGCGTTCTTCCATGTCCCTTTGCAGTTTTTGTCCCCTGATCATCTTTTTCGCCTGGTGTCGGCTCATGGTACGCCCGCTGCCGTGGGCGGTGGAAAAAAATGTCTCGGCGCCGCTCTTCATGCCGGCCAGAAGATAGGAACCCGTTTCCATGCTGCCGCCTATAATCACCGGCTGGCCGGTTTCCCGGTAGCAATCGGGAATGCCCTCCATGCCGGGGCCGAAGGCCCGCGTCGACCCTTTGCGGTGGATGAGGACCTCGCGTTTCTTGCCGGCAACGGTGTGTTTTTCCAGTTTGGCGGTGTTGTGGGCCACGTCGTAGACCATCCGCATCCCCAGCTCTTCAGGGTCCTTGTGGAAGACGGCGGAGAAGACCTCGCGGATCCGGTGGAGGATCACCTGGCGGTTGGCGAAGGCCATGTTGACGGCGCATTTCATGGCGGCGAAGTAATCCTGTCCCTCGGGTGAGTGGAACGGGGCGCAGGAAAGTTCCCGATCAAGCACCTTGATGCCGTACTTCCTCTCCATGACGCCGAGAAAAATCTGCAGGTAGTCGGTTGCCACCTGGTGACCGAAGCCGCGGCTGCCGCAGTGGAACATGATCGCCACCTGGTTCGGGATGGTGAAGCCGAAGGCGCGGGCCGTTTCCTCGTCGTAGATGTTTTCCGGCCTGGCCACCTGGATCTCGCAGTAATGGTTGCCGGAGCCGAGGGTTCCAACCTGGTCGTATCCCCGTTCGATCGCCTTGTGGCTGACCTTCGAGGCGTCGGCCCCCGGAAAACAGCCCCCTTCCTCGGTCATCTCCAGGTCTTCGGGCCAGGCATAGCCGTGTTTCAGGCACCAGCGCGAGCCCTGTTCGACGACGTTCCTGAACTCGTCCTGCGAGCATCTGACGAAACCGGTGCAGCCAACACCGGTGGGAATCCGGTAGAAGAGGGCGTCAACCAGTTCGCGCAGGTGAGGTTTTACTTCATCGTAGGTGAGGTTGGTGAGCACGAGCCGCATGCCGCAGTTGATGTCGAAGCCGATGCCGCCGGGAGAGATTACCCCGGTTTCCGGGTCCATGGCCGCGACGCCGCCGATGGGGAAACCGTATCCCCAGTGCCCGTCCGGCATGCAGTAGGCGTAGTTGATGATGCCTGGTAGACAGGCGACGTTGGTTACCTGGTCGAAAACACCCGCATCCATGGTGCCAATGAGTTTTTCCGTCGCTATAATCCGCGCCGGCACCAGCATCCCTGCTTTATAGGAGGTGGGCAGTTCCCAGACCGTGTCGGATATCTTTTTTATGGCAGATGGTATCGTCATGTATCCCTCCCGCCCAGCTGATTTTCTCAATTCTACCATAAATGACGGTGAATTGGTTTTTCAGCTACCTTCTCTTATTTTCCGTACTTTGAAGAAGCGCCCCTTGATCTTATTGCCGGTCAGGCAGGAGAGGGCCTGGTCGGCACTTGACCGGACGATCGCCACGTAGGCGTGGAAATCGAAGACGTCGATCTTGCCCACCTCGCTCGCCGCTATCCCTCCCGCGCCGGTCAGGGCGCCGAGGATGTCGCCGGGGCGCATTTTGTTTTTGCGCCCGCCGTCGATGCAGAGCGTCACCATGGGGGGCGCAAGGGGCCCGCCCGCAGCGATGGTCAGCGACGCCAGCTCCCCACGGGGGATGGGGGTGCCGAGAGCCGTTTCGATTGCCTGCACCCGCCGGCTTTCCTGCGCCGTCACCAGGCTTAAGCCCAGCCCCGTTTCGCCGGCGCGCCCGGTACGGCCGATGCGGTGGATATGAATCTCCGGGTCGCGGGAGAGCTCATAGTTGATGACCGCAGCGAGTTCCTTGATGTCGAGGCCGCGTGCGGCCACATCGGTGGCCACCAGCACCGAAACACTCTTGTTGGCAAAGCGCACCAGCACCTGATCGCGTTCCCGCTGTTCCAGGTCGCCATGGATGGCCAGCGCCGAGAAGCCCCGCTTGACCAGTGCATCGGCCACCTCCTGGCATTCTATTTTCGTGTTGCAGAAGACCAGGGTCGATTCCGGGCGATAGTGACCGAGAATGCGGGCCACGGCTTCTGTCCGCTCCTCCTTATCCACCTCATAGAGAACCTGCTCGATAGCGCTTTCGTCATGCACTTCATCGACACTGACTGCGACCGGTTCGTGCTGGATCGTCGCGCTCATGGCGGCAATCGCCTCGGGGTAGGTGGCGGAGAAGAGCAGGGTCTGCTTCTTTTTCGGGGTGGCGTCAATCAGGGCGCTGATCTCGTCCTGAAACCCCATGTCGAGCATGCGGTCGGCTTCGTCCAGGACCAGCGTCTGCAGGCAGGTCAGGTCGAGACTCCCCCGGCGCAGATGATCCAGGATGCGGCCGGGCGTACCGACGACGATATGGGCGCCATGTTCCAGCGAGCCGAGCTGGGGGCCGAAGGGGACGCCGCCGCACAGGGTCAGGACCTTGATGTTATCGGTAAACCGGGCCAGGCGCCGCAGTTCCTTGCCCACCTGGTCGGCCAGTTCCCTGGTTGGGCAGAGCACCAGCGCCTGCACGCGGGAGGAGGTGGCATCCAGGTGCGACAAGAGGCCGATACCGAAGGCGGCGGTCTTGCCACTGCCGGTCTTGGCCTTGGCGATTACGTCCTTGCCCGCGAGAATCAGCGGCAGGCTGTGGGCCTGAATCGGCGTCATCTCGGCATAGCCGAGTGAGGCGAGGTTCTTGAGCATGTGGATTTTTAAGTGGAGTGATGAAAATGCTTTAGGGGTCATGGAATACTCGTCGGTAAGGTGGGAAGGGGACATGGGTCGGAAATTAATGGCTCTCGTGCAGTTTTTCGCTGAG
The DNA here is from genome assembly GCF_000016745.1 of Geotalea uraniireducens Rf4. GTDB lineage: Bacteria > Desulfobacterota > Desulfuromonadia > Geobacterales > Geobacteraceae > Geotalea > Geotalea uraniireducens. The sequence continues at coordinate 1,637,654 of NC_009483.1, forward strand.
CCAGATCTTGATCAGCGATTGATAGGGCACGTCGCGGCTGTTGGCGGCGGACTTGATGCTTTCCAACAGTGAAACCGGCAGACGCAGGGAGATAGACTGGGTGGTCGGCTTGAGGTTGGGGAGCGTGACCCGTTTTGCCTGTGACCAGTCAACGTACTCTGTTGAGTCGTGCTGTTCCCAAAATGTCCTCTCTTCAGCTTCCGAAGAAAATGCCGGAACTTCCTTACGCTTCCTGTTCATAGATCACACGCTCCTTTCTGTGCATGTCACGGGCGGATATGACGCGGATTTTCGTTTCATCAAGCCGCAGCGTGAAGGTGACGTGCAACTGCCGATTGTCATCAGTTTTGCCCAAGGCATGAAAACGCATCTCTAGGCTGCTGTGCTGTACATCATTGACTATCAACAGCGGATCATTGAAAAATAACGGTTCCGCCTCCGCCTGGCTGACGCTGTGCTTGTCGTTTTTGCGGCAGTTGCCGTCGTCCCAGTCAAAGCCTGTTATCCGCGCGAAATCAACCATGAATGTATATTACCATGATATACCAGTAAGGCAAACCATTTTTTGCCGGGGGAGGAAAAGCCCTGTTGGCAGGGCCGGCAGGATGAAAAATTTGTGGAAGTATCGAGGTTGGGCATGCTATGCCATTTGCCAAGCCCGAAAAAAATACTACACTTCTTCAGATGAGTTGATATTAATGCTCTTTGGGGGGTGAATAATTCGAAGAATCAAATGTCTATCCGTTGACACCGTGGCACGCCGTTTGACAACTGCAACTATCCTCTGCTCCGTGCTGGCTTTGCTCGGCGCCTGTGTCTGCCCGACTGCGAAGGGGCCGGCCGCCGGGCGGCCACCCGCTGTCCGTGACGCGGAGATCGCTGACGTTCTCCGCCTCCCGCAGGAGATCACCCCCTATGCCGACGCCGCCGGGGAGCGGCTGGCGATCGGCGACAGCTGCCGCGCAACCCTGCTGGGCGAATTCCGGGTGCGCTTTTTTGCGCCGTGGACCCGTACTGTCCCCTTCTGCGATCCTGTCGAGGAGAAAAACCTCATGACGAAAGTGGCGCGAGCGAACTGGTACGGGGAGAACCGGCGGATCGTGGCGCGTAAGCTTTTGCAGGAAATCCTGGACAACTGCGCCCTGGAAACCTTTCCCGCCCGCAACGAGGCGGCCATAGCCGTCGCCCCGTCTCATCTGCGCGGGCTGCCGACACGCCTCCCGCTCTTCGGGGCACCGGATGACTACCCCTTCGACATGCTCCAGTACCCCAACGTAAAGCTGAACGAACCGCTCCGTATACTCCATGCCTCGCGCGACGGGATCTGGCTCTATGTGGAGACCTCGTACACCTGCGGGTGGATGGAGGCCCGGGACCTGGCGTTGGCCGACCCGGGCTTCGTCACCGCCCGGATGAAGCTCCCGCACCTGGTGATCGTCCGTGATTACACCGCTGTCAACGACGGCAAGGGGGGGACAAGCTACGGGGCCAAGATCGGCACCATCCTCCCGCTTGTTGCCGCGGGCGAAGGGTGGTGGGAGGTGGAAGTAGCTGCGGCGGGTGAGGGGCGCAAGGCCGTCGGCAACGTGGCACGGATTCCCCGTGCGGTGGCCGCCCTGCACCCCTTGGCGTTCAACCGGGAAAACGTGGCCCTGATCGGCAATCAGCTGACAGGGCAGCCCTACGGTTGGGGGGAGATGTACGGCCTGAGGGACTGTTCGGCAATGCTACGGGACTTTTTCATGCCTTTCGGGATCTGGATGCCGCGCACCGCTGTCGATCAGATCGCCTCCATCCGCCAGCGGCTGGATCTGTCGGGCTTCACGCCGCGGGAGAAGGAGGAGGCGATCGGGCGGCAGGGGCTCCCCTTTCTCAGCCTGTTCTTCAAGCCGGGCCACATCATGCTCTACATCGGCACGGACCCGGAGGGACGGCCGCTGGTGTTCCACAACGCCTGGTCAATCCGGGTGAAGGATGCCGCCGGTGCGGGGCTGCACCACATCGGCAGGGCGGTCATCACCACCCTGGAACCGGGAAAGGAACTGGGGCTGGTGGAGGGAGGGTCGTTACTGGAGCAGGGGACCGCTCTGGCGACCATCACCGGCCGCTGCGCAGCCGCGCCAGGCGCCGTAAAATAATCGCAGAAAACGGGAGGGTCTACATTCTTCGTGCGGCCGGGCAAGGTTGCATAGTCCAGCGGGTGGGAAGTGGGAAGCCCGCCCCGGAGGAATACATGGGGAATAAAGATTTGACTCTCTTTTTGTGCAACTCAACAACTCAACTACATCCCCTTATTTCTCCGTTGTCTTCGTAATTTGGTGGGTTTCTCGCAAAAACAAAACTGGATTTGCCGATTAATGGAATGCCCGTATTTTTTACTCCCCCCTAATCACAGTTTCTGCGGAAGAGACTGAATCCATTACTTCCCTTACCACTTGGGCGAACGCCATTGCTTGTGGCGCATTCACGCTGTCTTTATGCCGGATCAGGTTGATAGTGGCTATCCCTTCACGCTGCGGAAAGTCGCGCATATGAACATATGGTGCAATGTGATCTCTGGTTACTAACCGTTCCGGCAACACAGTTACTCCGACACTTCCAATCGCACAGGCCAGGACGGTATCAACGTTGAGGAGATTGAGATGCCTTGAGCTCACTATTCCCATGAACTGAAAGGCATCAATCATGGCTTGTCTATAAGGGCAGGTGGAGGAAAAAACGAGCGAAGTAACATCATTGTCGTCGATGGGATAATCAGGTGCATAAACCATCACAAGTTTCTGTGGCCATGAATATTCCGTGATGAGTTCAGAATTTCCTACCGGAATTTCGAGAAGTCCATAGTCCATAGAGTGGTCCAGCAAGCTATTAAGGAGTCTCTTTCCGAAGAGAGTTTTGACTGTGACGTAAACTTTAGGAAACCGAGCATGATACGTCCTTAGTATCTTTGGCAGATACGCAGAAGCAACAGTCTGTGTCACGCCGATGGTCAGCGGACCCATAACATTGTCCATTTGCAGAGCCTGGAATGCCTCGCGCGATAGCCGGATTATCCTGTTGGCATGCTCATAGAATTGCTTACCGTAAGATGTCAAAGTTACGTCCCGACTATTACGGTAAAAGAGTTGAACGCCGAGTTCTTCCTCAAGTTTTTTGATACGCGCCGTAACGTTTGGCTGGACGCAGTTCAGTTTTTTGGAGGCTGCGGTAAAACCTTGCTCGTTGGTGACAGCCAGAAAAATGTGCAGATCACTCAATTCCATATGTAACTATCCTCCAATCAAAGGATTCTATCACAACGCTATGGTTGCATGATATCCGAAAGGAGGGCATGCACATGGCTGCCTCTTCCTTGAATTTCTTCGTGTAGAACTGCTGTGGTGTAAGTTCTATTCGGACATTTCCCGTGGGCTCTAATCTACTGCTTTTGGTGTCCATTACCAGTGAGCTGGAATAGGAGAGAAGCACCTCCTGCCATTATCTCAAACTTTGTTTGGTATAGATCCGATTTCCATATCCATAACTCAGAATGATTAAAGCTATCATAATTAAGTATTTGCAATGATGGGTCGAAAGAATATATTTTATCATAAAACGGTATTTGATTCAAGCTAACACATCTATTGCTAGCAGATAAATTCAAATAAAATCAAATTGTTACGAAGTCATTTTGGGGCATTGTAAGAAGTTTTTGGAAACCATCATAAATTAAAGGAGGTTTCAAATGTCAAGAGGGCGCGTTGAATATGGAAATGGGCAGTTTTCACAGGAGTAACAATAAAGTCATCAAGCTCTTGAAGGAACTATTTCTCACAAAAGGAGTAAAAAATGTCTTTGCCATCCTGCGTAATCCTCAACTATACTCCAAAGCAAGAACTCTTCAACAGGATTCATAAGTTTCAAAAATTGTTGATCAAGAATTGCATAAACGGAGCTTTAATCGTACAAAAGGCTGACTTGTTTTATTTTAGCGGGACTTGCCAAAATGCACATCTTTTTATTCCGGATGAAGGTGAGCCTCTTTTAATGGTTAAGAAAAGTTTTGAAAGAGCTCAAGCTGAAAGCAGCATTAATAATATTATTCCGGTACAAAGCCTCGAAGAAATACCTAAAAACATTTTTAGTCAATTTAAGAGACTAGACAAAATTGGGATAGAAATGGATGTCTTGCCGGCAAACATATATATAAAATATAAAAGCGCGTTTCAACCTTCAGAGTTAGTAGATGTTTCGATGTTAATTCGTGAAATTAGATCAATAAAATCAACGTATGAGCTTGATAAGTTAAAAAAAGCTGCAAATCTTAATTTTGCAATGTTTTCCAAGGTGTCTAGTATTTTAAAAGAAGGAATACGAGAAATCGATCTTGCTGCTCAATTGGAGGCAGTATATCGGGTTGGGGGCCATCAAGGTGCTATCAGAATGAGGGCATTTAACCAAGAAGTCTACTATGGACATATTTTGTCGGGATGGAATTCGGCTTATCCAAGTTTTTTTGGCGGCCCTACAGGAGGAACTGGCGTTAGTCCCGCTTATCCGCAAAGTGCAGGTTTTAAAACAATAAACAAAAACGAGCCGATAAAAGTGGATTATGTTGGTGTTTGTGACGGTTACATGGTAGATCAAGCAAGAATATTCTGCATAGGCAATCTGCCGGAAAAACTTATCAAGGCTCACGAAATTGCAATTAAAATAAAAAATCATATTATTAAAGAAACACGACCAGGCATGAACGGAAAAGACCTATACAATATGGCTTATAACATTGCTGTTGATTCTGGTAACAAGGATTATTTCATGGGATATACTGAAGATAAAATCAATTTCATTGCTCATGGGATCGGGGTTGAATTGGATGAATTACCATTAATAACCCAAAGTACTGATGTAACTCTTAAACCGGGCATGGTATTTGCCGTTGAACCTTCATTTATTTTCCCAAATGAAGGAGCGGTTGGTGTTGAAGACACTATGGTTCTAACAGCTACAGGATTTGAACAAATTACTTACTTTGATGACCCAATTACTTATTCCTGATCCCTCTGTATAAGACGGCATAAATATGAAGGTGCTGGAAATTGGAGACATCCATCTAATAGCGGTCCCGGCAGAGCTGCTTCTTAACCCTGTCAGGTGGCAACGTCGCGACCAGCACAACATTGAAAAACATATCTGGTTTCTGTCCGGAAAGGGTGCTTTTTTGCCCTGACTTGTGTCAATCTGCGGGTTTGCTTGTGCGGCGTACCGATGTACGCCTCCGCGCAACCCCTTGATTTTCTTGCCAGGACAAAAAATCCCCGCTTTCCGAATCAGAAACCAATAGTTTCTCATCCGGGGTTTCCGGATGGAAACTATCTGGCTTATAACAGCGGATGATGTTGCCGTCAGTTCCCGTGAATTTATGAGTGAAAAGATCAATATGCGATCTATACAGAATGATTGCTGCGAGGAATACATCTCAATCGGTGAACTTGCCAAGACCGTTGGAATCACAACCAGAACGCTCCGCTACTACGAAGAGGTTGGAATAATTGAAACACCACGGCGCTTTGGTGGCGGAGCCAGGAGCTATTCCGCAAGTGAAGTCCGCAAGCTCATGTTTATTCTCAAACTGAAGGAACTGGGCTTGACAATCAAGGAGATGCAGGATCTAGATGCTATCTATGCCGAAGCGATGGAGACCGACAAGGTCATCCCTCATCTGATTGAGATGCTTGACTTTCATACAAATAGGCTTGACGAAAAAATATCAGTTATGGCATCACTGCGCAAGGAGATGGTGCACTACCGTCAGCGCATGATCGTATGTTTTCAGCTGAATATAAAGTAGTTTCCTCTAAGAAACCTTGCCTTCTTTGACCATGAGGCCTTTGCTGACAATCATCGCTGGGCCTCTTGTTATTGCTATTTAGAAAGCCTTGCGAGCAAATATAGGGCCTTTTGCTTGCCCACCCCCTAGAATTGGTGCCGGATGCCGCAAACAACCTCGCTCCTCGCCTCCCTATCAATAGTGTTAATAAAAAGATGTACCCGGAATTCCCTGCGAGATTTCGCCTGGTTCGATTGTCAACATTAACGGGCGGTCATCACCACCTTGGAACCGACCACTCTGGCGACCATCACCGACCGGTGCGCAGGTGCGCCAGGCCCCCGCAAAATAATTGCAGAAAACAAGGGGGGTAATCCGTGTAAATCCGTTCGATCAGATTTGATCCGCGTTCTATTGCTTCTCGGTTTTGGTTTCTATTTCCGTACTTATCTTACCGAACATTTTTTAATTTATAATCCTATGGGTCTCCATTTTTTTGCCATTTGTGATAAGATAATTATATGAAATCATTGCGCTTTGCCATAGTAATACTCATTGTAATGCTCCTTGCCGCTCATGTCGATGCCAAGGTGAAGGTCAAGTCGCTCTGCGGGGTTCACTATCCGAGCGATGCCCGTATCGAGTGGCAATGCCGGAAACTGAAGTGGACGGACACGCCCGAAAAGCTTTTCGGCGAGCAGTGGCAGGACGTGCTCCGTTTTAATCGTCTTGACCGGCGCCATTTCATCGGCAACATATCGATCAAGGTGCCGAAACGCATGGAAGATATCAAGGATTTTACGCCGCTGCCCGCAACGTACCCGGACGCTGCCGAGGAGGAGAAATTCATCCTGCTCGACCAGTCCGAGATGTTCCTGGGAGCCTATGAATACGGCGAACTTGTCTTCTCTTTTCCCGCGGCGGTCGGCATCGCGGGGCACCGGGTGCCGAACGGCGAATTCAGGATCGACGCGGCCGACCGCAAACACATATCGAACCTCTACACCATCGAGGAAATCGGTCGCCGCTATCCGATGCACTACGCACTCCGGTTTTATGTGGACAAGCGTGCCAAAGGCTGGACGTCCTACTTCATCCATGGCCGCGACATCCCCGGCTACCCCGCCTCCCACGGCTGCATCGGCCTCTACGATGAGGAAATGCAGCTGGAGTATTACGGCGCCTATGACAGGAAGGTGAACAGGCCGTATTACCACGAGTTGAAGCCCCCGTTCCTCGAAGGCGCCAAGAAGCTCTACCTCTGGGTTATCGGCTCCCGTCACGACCCGGGAGGGTTCCACAAGATCAGCAACGGTCCGCGGATGTTGATCGTCGGCACCCCACCGTTGTAAGGGCAAGGTCAGATAGGAGAAAATCGATGAATAAAACTACGAGGAGAGAAGCTCTCGGACTGCTGGGCGTCGCCACTGGGGCCGCAGTGATGGGAACACTCTTCAACGGAAAGCGTCCGCCGCAAAAGAACGTGTTTTGATATAAGGGGACAGGCTGGTTTGAGGTTATCCGCCAATAACGTCCAAGAGGTGCTCACAATCCCTATTTACATCGCATAAAAGACCCTCTTTCGATCAACTTGGCAACCCTCTGTGTTTCTACCTCCCCATCAACATCATGTCCCGCCGGTTTTTTCTTTTGGCCTTTAAACAACCTGTTCAAGCATTCGACTATGACATTTCCAACTGACCCGTGTGATATTAATCTGATCGTGCCCATTACTTCCTCCTCTCTTGTTTAACGCTGTCTGTAGCCAGACGATCCCCATTTTTATTGAGTTGATAAACCAGACTGAAAAGGTGTAATGCATGTTTCGTCAAAAAAAAGAGAAACTTTAATTTATTTTATTAGGTATGACAAATTGCCCGTAATTCATGCGGAGGCGATTGCGTTTGCGGAGATGAGGAGGGGGGGTAAAGGTTCTGTTTATAGGCGTATTCCTTATGCCAATGGCCGTCGATGCCGATCAATCCAGTATCCCCACAATATAAAGAGCCACTGGGACTGCCCCACCCAGGCCAGCGCGGACACGTTCGGTGGCGGCGGGCCGAAAAGATTTCCCAGGTAAATAACGAGGAGAAACCCGATCAGCAGCCATAACGACCATTTTCCGGTTCTGTCCATTGCTTTGGTCTGTCTCAGATATATTGCCACGCCGACGGCGAAAACAAACAGCTCGACAACAAGTGTTCCGGGTAACGAAGACCAGAGGTCAAGGCCAACCTTGATGGTGCTGCCGGGGGATAACGGCAGGTCAGGGCGATGGACGATGAGGTCGAGAAACCAGTGGCTCATCACGAGCAGCCCGGCAACGATGGCGCCACGGGGATACCTTGTTATGACCTGGTAGACCAGTGCGAACAGCAAGGCCCAGCCGGTTACCGCCAGGAGGCTGTGGGATATGGGGTAATACTCGAAATCTAGTGGTGTAACCCTGGTGATGCCGGGCGCAATGCGGACACGCTCGGCACCCATGAGCAGAAGGGAAGGCCAGAGAAGGTCTATGAACTGAGAGGCAAGAAAGAGGGTTCCGAGTGATGTTTTGGGTGCCGCCGCCTTAGCTCCGAATCCAGCGCCGAAATGGCCAATGAACATGGGTTGGTTCCTTTATTATTGCCTGATAAGCATGAATATAGGGATTTGTCCTATGTCCCGGGCAGACACCTATGCCACTCCCGAATTGGGTCCGGATCATCGACACCGAGGAACAGGCTACTGCTTTGGGAAATACCGCACGCCGGGGAGGCTTCGGAAATGCTCATCCTGGGTCCAGAGGGTCGCATCATGAAGTCGGGTCGTCGCCAGAATGATGCTGTCGGCCATGGGAAGCGCCAGCTCCAGGCTCGTACGTGCGGCGATCATTGCCAGGGACGGCGATAGCTCCACCGATCTTCCCTGCTGCATAAGGGCTGCCGCCTGCAAGGCCGCATCTTCTCCGCGCTGGCGGCAGACTACCTTGAACACCTCATAGATGGTGATAGTCGGGACAATGAGTGATGCCCGGTCAGCGAGAGGGAGAGCGAATTCCCCCGCATTCGGACCGTCCGCGAAAAATTCCAGCCAGGCGGAAGAATCTACTACATTCATACGCGGTCCGATTCCCGCTCGACGGTGGTATCAATCCCCTTCAAAAACCCGCGCATATCGGCGATGTCCCTCTCCGGGATCAGCTCAATCCGGTTGCCGTAGGCAACCACCTGCATCCGCTGGCCGGCCACCAAGCGTAACTTTTCCCGGACCTCGCGGGGAATGACAACCTGGAATTTCGGGGAAATTTTCACTGCTTCCATTACACACCCCTTGTCGATCTTAATTTCGTAAAACGATACACCTATCGATGCGTGTTGTCAATCAGATGAAAAGCGGAAGGAACGTGAAAAGAAATCATTGCTTCTTTTGGGGCCAAAGCACCCAACATTTTACAAAACCTATTTTTGTTAATTATTGAACTCTGACCCTTCTGTTTGCCCCCTTTAGCTCCGAATCCAGCGCCGAAATGGCCAATGAACATGGGTTGGTTCCTTTATTTGTCCTATGTCCAGGGCAGAAACCTTTGCCACTCCTGACCTCAATTCCTTCTAATCATTGTCCCAGCTCTCTTCCCTTAGAAGACGTTTTCCATGAACAACGGCAATGATGTAAATCTGTGCAGTTGTGGGGATATGCCGATAGACGATTCGGTAGGGATCGACAATTACTTCTCTGTAAGGAGAGTCGGGGAATTCAGGAAGGTTACGACCGGAGGTGGGAAATTCAGGCAATCGGGAATTATAAGGGGTCGCGTCGGGAATTATAAGGGGTCGCGTCTACATTCTTCAAAAAGTGGAAAGTGTAGACGCGACCCCTCCTGCTGCCCCTTGTTTTCAAATTCGTCTTTACAGAATTCATTTTGGTACTTTATACGTTCCACTAAGCCATATAAACCGGGGAACAATGATGCTGGGCTGATGCCCAGGCGGAAAAGCTGGTACCTGAGAGTCGGAAAGGACTTTGCAGGTATTTCGATCCTTGAGAGGAGCAAATCAGCGTCCTTGGTGTTTTCGAATGGCACAAATACGTCATTATCTGCCTGCCTATGGTGAACGGTAAAAACTCCCGACTGAGCTTGAATGTATGGGAATATGTATTCGGGGAAATACAGAAGCGTGTTTTCAATCGAAAACGGTGAAGCAAGGTTTGGAGGGAGATCGGTGGTGGAACTAATCGCTTCTGTGGGTTCGTAAATGAATCCCCAAACAACCCCCGCTTCCTCTTTGTCGGCAGGTTTGCATACCGTGAACCACAGAGCAGCAAGAGGGTTTCTCGTCCAGTCGAGAAGACGCGTTGGAAGCCGGTTGTGTTGTGCAACAGCTAACCACTGCCAATCATTGGTGGGCGTGAATCCCAAATATGGGAGTGCTTCTCTCTTGAACTCCTCAAAAACCTCTTTCTCAACATAGGACCAAAGCCTACGTTTTTTGTCGCGTCCTACGGATGGTATGAGGGGTAAATTGCGTCTTTGTCCTCTGAATACAACGTGGCCATCAGACGATAGCCATGTCACTAGCTCAATGAACTCTTCAATTCTGGATATGCAAAAGAGCCGTGGACTACCTGGTTTCTTCTCGATCAAGTACTTGTCCAATCTTTCCCTCGTATGTGTTCTAGAATCTTAACTCGTTATTAAGCAGTTAGAGCCGGTTTGCCGTACCTGGTGGTTTATATATCTATAAATATTTCTTTGTTTCGATCTTTTGTCCGGTTTCTAATATTATAAGCTTTTCCAGTTTCGTGCCGCTAACAGGGAAAGTATATGTGTCGCGTCTAAACATTGACACTTTTTTAAAAAAACTAGGGACACTCCCCGTATTTATTGATCCGTATTACGTTGGTTTCTTCAGCCCTCACACCCATCCGGCGCCCGCACCACCGGCCGATTGCGCGCCGGATCGGCCGCCGGATCGCCGAAGATTCGCACCCCCTGATAAACCCACCACGCCCGTAGCGCCCACATCCCGTCCTCCTTGCAAAGCCGCTGCAGAAGCCGGTCCGCTGCTTCGCGGTACGTGTCATGGTCGAGATGCTTTTCGCGCATCAGCTGATAGAGCGCATCGTGCGCCAGCGAACCGCGCATGAAGTTCTTCGTGTCAATTGTCGGCCCGGAGGGGCCGTCCCAGGCATACCCCTTGGCGATGGTCAGGTTGCCGGCAAGATCGAGGACGATGAAGTCGGTCGTGATCGTTGCCGGTGGAATGATCCCGGTGTCGGCAAAAGTGTATTCCTCTTTCAGTTGGTACTTGTAGCCGCCATTGTAGGCGATGCACTTCATACCTTTCCCTCCTGAACGGCCGGGGTTCATCGCCCCGTCCACACCTCTCCCTGCCAACTCTTACCCTCGCCAGAAACAAAAAAAGGCCACTGCCCCGGCATTAACCCGGTACAACGGCCCTTACTCACCCTTATCCCCCAAAACCCAAAAACATCCGCACTCCGGAATACATAACAAAAATCCAATTAAGGCCAACAAACTACCGCTAACGGCAGGAGAAGTCAAGAGTGCAGATTTGCAGGAAACATGGAGAAATCAGAAAGAAACGGAGAATTCCGGGGGACAATGAGTAGGATCAGCTCGGCGCCTTTCCTTCTCTGCTCATCATTGGCCCTTGTCATCTTCCTGGCTCAGATTCCCCAGGCGGTCAAGCCTGTACTTCTTCCGGGTGATTTCTTTTGTACATATCGACGAAATTTACCGAGGGAAGATGCAACGGGGGGTAACCTCCTCGCCTGATGATATCCGCGACAGCTTCTCTTAAATATGGGAAAGCAATTGCAGCACAGTTGATTTCGGCGATTTTGCGGAAAGCATTCGTATCGTCGATCGGGTGAGAAAAAGCAAAAAGCGCTCCTCCTTCTATTGAGAGTGTGAAAGGCAGGTCAGCGCCTCCTATATCAACCTTCATGAAAAGCTGGAGTTTTTTACTTTCGGCAACAAAATCATGCTTCATAGCAAAATTCACAGCTGTTTCTGTAAGCTTCGAAGAGTCGAACTCTTTTTCCAACTTGATGTTAAAGTTGGAGGAAACTATCCGGAAATCGATGAATTGGAACTCGTAGTTTTCATTTGCCATAATTCACCACCAAGGTCCCCTGTATAACTTGGCCAAACTTGGCTTGGAACTGTATAACAGTTGTGCTTGTCGGCTTATTCTTGTTCTCTATGACCTTTAGTAAGTCCGGTGAGTCCTTCAGTACCCGCAGCAGATTGTCCATTGCCTCACTTTGGATAACGTCGCAATTCTCATACCTGGCGAAGCTCTTCGCCCCACCGCCAAGAAGTTCTGATGCTGCGCCCTGATTGAGCCCCAATTTTAGACGGATCTCTTTGATCTGACACGACGTAAGCAAGCCGTCTACTTCCCTGTAAAAGTCACGAAGACGCTTTGCAGACGCCTTCATAGTCTTCTTCCCGACGAATTGCTCGCCGCATCTGTCACACTCATGCACAATGTAACCAGGGTATTCCAGTTCTTTGCCTTTGTAGGTGAATTTCTCAGTGACGGAAGTCTCTTTTAATTTACCAATGCAAAGTGGGCACTGTTCACCATCTTTATATTCGCGTGCCATGGCCTTCTGCCTCCCCTCGTTCTTGCTATTTTCGTTTAAATGAAATTATAACTCCTGATTCTTCACGGATCTGGAGTTTTATATAAATCTTCGTCCCATCTGGTTCGATGGAGTTGTAGACATCCTGCCAATAGCCGGGCATGTCTTCCGACGGCATCTTTTTCTTGAATTCATCCAGGGTCACTTGCGACACCCGATCAACCATCTCGTCATCATCAGCGTACCCGAGTGCCGCTGCTTCCTGGCGGTCTCTTCGGGTGATAATCCGGGTATCTGAATTCCTGAGAAGCCTCTTTATCTTTTCAAGCGAATAATAAGGGGTATCTGTCATTAGTATGCTTTCCCTGCTAACCATGTCAAGTCAAAAAAGTATCATTATGATACCCGTAGAATAGCCGGATGCCACATCTTGTGGATGTTTTTCCTTAGCCACCACATGCAGGGCTATCCTTTGAAATTATTTTCACAGCAGCGCATTTGCGTGCTTCTTTTGGGAACATCCGCACTTCGGAATACATAACAAAAATCCAATTAAGGCCAACAAACTACCGCTAACGGCAGGAGAAGTCAAGGGCGCACAATGTTATCACCTGAATTCTGTAAACCTCGCCAGACACAGAGAAAACCTTAAGCCTAAGCCGGACAAGCCGGAACCAAACAAGAAAGCAGAACCTCAATTGGACGCAGAAAAGGCGGAAAAATCGGATAAAGGCAGATTAACCTTAAAGCCACAACGAGCATGAAGCCATAAGTTTTTAAAATCCGCTTTGATCCGCCTTTTCAGATTTTCTGCGTCCCGTTTGTTTGTTTTGAGGTCTAAAACAGAGGTCAGCGCTGCAAGGCCTCTTTTGCCTGGCGCAGGCTGATTTTTCGCTTGGTGGCAATGGCGTGGCGGCGGATCTGCTCCAGGGCGTTCAGCAGGGATGGGATATCGCGGCGGATATGGACGAGCAGGTGGGCGATTACGTCTTCGGGGAGCGCAACCTGCCGGTCTTCGGCCAGTTTTTGCAGGATCATGCGCAGGGAGTCGTCTCCGGAAATATCCAGTTTCGTCACAAGTCCCCATAAAAGGCGCGAGGTAAGGTGCCCGTCAAGATGGGGGAGTTCTTTGGGGGGATTGAGGCCGGTGATCGCAATCTTTTTCCCGGCGGTATAAAAATCGTTGAAGAGCTGCCAGAGTTCAACCCGGATGTTGTCGTTGTCCGGGATCAGGTGGATGTCGTCCACCAGAAGCGCCGGGGCATTGTTGAACCGTTCGGCGAGCTTTGACGGCTCTTCTGCCGGATAGTTTCCCCGGTACAATTCATCGATGTTTTTGAAGGAGATGGAGGGAATGGCATCCAGCCCGGCCTCGCGGCAAATGCTGTTTGCCATTGCCGTCAACAGGTGGGTTTTGCCAGAGCCGGTGGAGCCGTACAGGTAGAGCAGGTTTTCAGTGCCGTCCCCCTCTGCCAGTTGCCGGGCAAAGTGATAGGCGGTTTTGTTGCCTGCGCAGACCACAAAATTGTCGAAGCCGAATTTGGGATTTACCGGAAAATCGAAAATGAGTTGCATGGCTAAAAGAGTTTCCCTTGCGGCGGTTCCGGCACGATCCGTCCGAAATGCAGGTAGGCGGCCTTGGTGGCGACCCGGCCGCGCGGGGTGCGGTTCAGGAAGCCATTCTGGATCAGGAACGGTTCATAGACGTCCTCGATGGTGTCGCTCTCCTCGCTGATGGCTGCGGCGATGGTGTCGAGCCCTACCGGTCCGCCGCCGAACTTGTCGATGATGGTCAGAAGGATCATCCGGTCCATCTGGTCGAATCCCATTTCGTCGATTTCCAGGAGCGCCAGGGCGTCCTGCACTACCTTCATGGTAATGACGCCATCCGCCTTCACCTGGGCGAAGTCGCGGACCCTGCGCAGGAGCCGGTTGGCGATCCGGGGAGTGCCGCGGCTGCGGCGGGCCATTTCTGCCGCTCCGTCCGTCTTGATTTCCATGCCGAGGATGCGTGCCGATCGGGTGATGATGAAAGCCAGTTCCTCGTCGGTGTAGAATTCCAGGCGGGAGATGACGCCAAAACGGTCCCTGAGCGGCGATGACAGAAGCCCTGCCCGAGTGGTCGCCCCAACCAGGGTGAACTTGGGGAGATCGAGCTTGATGGTGCGGGCGCTCGGTCCCTGGCCGATGATGATGTCGAGCTGGAAATCCTCCATGGCCGGGTAGAGAATCTCTTCGACCACGTGGGAAAGACGGTGGATCTCATCGATGAAAAGCACGTCGTGGGCTTCCAGATTGGTGAGGATGGCGGCCAGGTCGCCAGGACGTTCGATGACCGGTCCCGAGGTGGACTTGATGTTTACTCCCATCTCGCAGGCGATGATATTGGCGAGGGTGGTCTTGCCCAGTCCCGGCGGGCCATAGAGGAGCACGTGGTCGAGGGCTTCGTCCCGTCCCCTGGCAGCGTCGATGAAGATTCGCAGGTTCCCCTTGGCCTTTTCCTGCCCCACATAGTCGTCGAGGGCTCTCGGCCGGAGCGTCGCCTCGATCAGGGCATCGTCGTCGGTTATACTTGGGGTTATGGTCCGGGTCATTTGGGTGTCCTGTAGCGCGCGGTTCGATGGAACGTGAATGGTGGGGCTCGCTCCGCACCAATGTTTACTTCATCAGCTTTTTCAGTGCCTGTTTGAGGATCGATTCCACCGAGGCGTCAGCCGGGATGTCGATTGCTTCCAGTGCCTTCTGCACCACGGCTTCCTTGTATCCGAGGTTGACCAGTGCGGAGATCACGTCATCCCTGATGTCCTGTCTGCCGGGGGAGGGGGGCGCATCCTCCCGGATGGAGAACGGTCCCATTTTCTTAACCTTCTCCCGTAATTCCAGTACCAGGCGCTCCGCAGTTTTTTTGCCGATCCCGGGGATGGCGGAGAGCCTTGCCAGATCACCCCGGATCAAGGCGTCCGAGAGGTTTTCGGCCTCGATGTTGGAAAGGATGCCGTTCCCCAGCTTCGGTCCCACACCCGAGACGGAGATGAGGAGCTGAAACATCTCCTTCTCTGCCATGGTTCGAAAACCATAGAGATTGATGGCATCTTCCTTGACGTGGGTGTAAATGTTGAGGGTGACTACGCCGCCTGCGTCCGGCAGTGCGTAATAGGTGGAAAATGGGATCTGCACCCGGTAACCTACGCCGCCTATGTCGAGAATGATGAAGTCGGGGGATTTGTGTGCCAGTTTTCCTGCCAGGAGCGCGATCATGGGAAATCCGTGAATAGTGAACTGTAAAAGGCGAATGGTATTGAGCAAAAAACACTAAGCATTTGTTTTCCCCACTTTGTCCATTATCTTCAACATCCCGGACAGAACGGAAGAGTTTGCGTGGCAGACAGCCACAGCCAAGGCGTCCGAAGCGTCTTCCTGGGCGATCTCGGGCAGGTTGAGCAGCACTTTTATCATCTGCTGTACCTGCTGCTTGGCTGCCTTGCCGTTTCCCACCACGGCCTGCTTGACCTGAAGGGCGGTGTATTCAAAGACCGGCAGCCCCGCGATGACACCTGCGACAATGGCGGCGCCCCGTGCCTGACCGAGTTTGAGCGCACTTTGCACGTTATTGGAGAAAAAGATGTTTTCCACTGCCACGGCATCCGGCCGGTACGTTTCGATGATCTCGGCGAGCCCCCGGTAGATGCGTTCCAGCCGCGCGGGGAAGTCTTTCGCCTTGTCGGTGAAAATCGCACCGTTGTCCACGTGGATGAGGCGGTTGCCTTCTTTCGAGATTACGCCGTAACCGGTGATGCGGGAACCCGGGTCGATGCCTAATATTTTCATGTTTCCTTTGGATGCTGCCGAAACGTTTAGGGGCGGGTTTCAAACCCGCCCCTAAAATTTACATCATTTTATCCATCTCTTCTTCAGAGATGTCGAAGTTGGCGTAGACGTTCTGGACATCGTCATTGTCCTCCATCCGATCCATGAGTTTGAGCATGTTTTCAGCCTGCTTCCCTTCTAGCTTGACCATGGTCTGGGGAATCATGGTCACCTCGGCCGATTCCGGCTTGAACCCCGCTTTTTCCAGGGTGTCCCGTACTTCCATGAAGCTGACCGGGTCGGTCGTTACCTCTATCTGCTCTTCTTCATCTGAGACATCTTCGGCGCCCGCTTCGATGGCTGCTTCGAACAGTTTGTCGAAATCAACGGATTTGGGGAAAACCATCAGCCCCTTCTTGTCGAACATCCAGGAGACGCATCCTGATTCCCCCATGTTGCCGTTGCACTTGGTGAAAATGCTGCGGACATCGGAAACGGTGCGGTTGCGGTTGTCGGTCATTACCTCGACCAGTACGGCCGCGCCGCCCGGACCGTAGCCTTCGTAGGTGGTTTCCTCGTAGACGACGCCATCCATGCCGCCGGTTCCCTTTTTGATGGCGCGCTCGATGTTGTCCTTCGGCATGTTTTCGCCCTTGGCCTTGTCAATGGCGGTGCGCAGGCGGGGGTTGCCTTCCGGGTCACCTCCACCGAGCTTGGCGGCGACGGTGATTTCCTTGATGAGCTTGGTGAAGATCTTGCCGCGCTTGGCGTCAGCGGCGCCCTTTTTGTGTTTGATGGTGCTCCACTTATTATGTCCTGACATATGAAACAAATCCTTTCACGTGTAGTAATCGGGGTAAAAAAACCCGCAAATAGTAACATGGAAAAAATGGGGTTGTAAAGAGGGAAAATGCGGCTAATATTGAACGAACTATGGTTGTCATGCACCGTCAAACCCAAACAAGGAGACTCTTCTTACATGTCTGTACCGGAAAACAATATGAAAATCGAAAACAGAGTGAAACGCAAGCATTGCCCTGGTGCAAGGGATATGTTTGGTCTCTTGCGGGCAGGGTGTCTGGCCGCATGTTGCGCAATTGTTTTTGTGG
The DNA here is from genome assembly GCF_000016745.1 of Geotalea uraniireducens Rf4. Classification (GTDB taxonomy): domain Bacteria; phylum Desulfobacterota; class Desulfuromonadia; order Geobacterales; family Geobacteraceae; genus Geotalea; species Geotalea uraniireducens. The sequence goes on from NC_009483.1 coordinate 1,654,973, forward strand.
CTCTTCTGACTGGATGTGCCACAACGAATTCGGGTGGCAGGGAACTCCCGCCGCTGCTTGCCCAGGATGAACTTCTGCGTCCTTATGTGAAGATGGCGGTGGTGGAAGTCAACCGGGAGCAATTCGGCGATGTGTACGAACTGAAAACGGAGGATTATGACTGGGCATACCAGGCGCTGCGCGAAGAGGCTGCAAAGATCGGCGCCGATGCCGTTATCCTTCCTGAAATAAAGGTGGAAGCCACATCCTATATATTTTTCCCTTCCAGCAATGTAAATGGGCGGGGAACAGCAATCAAATTTCGTTGATCCGATCTAAGGAGCCTGTCGGACTTAGGAATGAATCTACTGCGAGAACGGAAAATCGGTCCATATTCCCGGGAATTTTCGACAAATAGGTCCACTATTCGCTCTCAAATTTCCGGCAATCTGTCCTCGATTTGCCATTCTCTCGTTACGATCCCCTAAGTCCGACGGGCTCCTAGATTTTCTTCCCTTAAATTTTCAGCATACCTCAATCCATTGTAAGTAAAACCATCTTTGTCCATTCAGGTGATTATGTAAAGCCTTCAAAAATAATGCTTTACGCAAATTGAGGGTAGACGTTTATACCTTTTGGCAATTAAATAAACCTATGTTTTACAATATATGTGATATATTACGGTATGTAATTGTATATCGGTTCAAAATTGCAAAACCTTGAAAATAGGGGTTTTACAACTTTTTAAAGAAATTAAAATAAAATACTCTTGACTGTAATAAAACGACGTGTTAAAAATTTAGAAAAATAATTACAATAATATTTAAAACGTACATTGAATAATGTGTAAACGGGAGCATTATGGACCGTGAAAAAAGTTCATACGCTGTTCAAGCCGTTGAAAATGCACTCGACATCCTTGAGACGCTCGCCGAGGAAACTCCGGATGGGACGCTGCCGTATCTGGCAAAAAAACTGGGGATTAGCAGGAATAAAGCATTTCGATTATTAGCAACTTTAGAAAATAGGGGCCTGGTCGAAAAAGAAGAGTGGAGCGGGAACTACCGGCTTGGGCTTTCTACCGTAGAGCTGGCGCAACGATTCCTGAAAAACATAAGCCTGATCAAGCATGCCCATCCGGTCATGGAGGGGCTTGTCAGGAGGCATGACGAGGCTGTTTACATGACCGTGCTGCGTGGGAGCGAGGTGCTTTTCCTCGACATGGTCGATTGCGATCAGCAGATAAAGGCTGCGCCCCTGGTCGGGAAAAGGTTCCCTTTTTTCACCAATGCAGCGGGTAAGGCAATAAAAGCCCTGGAATCGAGGGATTTGCTGGAAAAGTTCTTCCATCGCCGCAATAAGGACATTCCGGACCTGGCCGGGCTTGAGGTCGAACTGGACACCATTCGCGAAAAAGGGGTTGCCGTTGACAGCGGAGGTCTTGGCGAGGGGATTGTCAGTGTTGCCGTTGCTGTAAGGGATTATGCTGGAAAGGTTGTTGGCGCCCTTACCATGCTGGGCCCATCGTTTCGCATGGTCGCCAGCCGTCTTGAAAACGAAATTATCCCGTCGCTGTGCGATGGGGCTGAAATGCTTTCCATGAAATTCGGCTATGCCAGGATGTGAGTAGGAAACGTATCATGGATAAAAAAAATTACGAAAGGGGGGTGGCTTAGAAAATTCTTGTACATGAGGCGTGAAACGCTTCCTTCTAATGGTTATCTTACTATGAAAGGAGTAACTACCATGGCAGAAAGACAGTATGACTGGGCGGCGATAGCCAAAAACCCAAAATTTGTAGAACTCCACCACAAAAAAACCGTATTTCTTTTCGGTTGGTGGATTTTTTCATCCGTATTTTATTTTCTCCTCCCAATCGGCGCGGCATATACGCCGGGACTCTTCAAGATCAAGATCATCAGCAACATTAACTTCGGTTATCTGTTCGCTCTCTCCCAGTTCTTTGTTTCCTGGGGGATTGCACTGTATTATTCACATGTGGCGAACAAGGATTTTGACCGGCTTACCCGCGAACTGGTAGACGAACTCAAGTAAAGGAGGACTAAAAAACATGAAAAAATTATTTGTTGCGTTGACTTTAGCCCTCTCATTGGGCACCATCGCCTACGCCGCAGAGCCGGCAAAGGCTCCTGCCGGTGCTCCGGCCGCTCCGGCCGCCACTGCGCCAACTACTACACAGGCTGCTCCTGCAGCCGCCACGGCAGCCTCTCCCACTGCCGCCCCGGTAGCAGCCAAGGCCGCAGCCCCAGCGCAGACGAAGATCAAGGCCAATAAAGCCATCACCATCGGCATGTTCGCTATCATTATTGCCGCTACCATGTGCGTCGTCGTCTGGGCTGCAAAGCAGACCAAGACGGCGGCCGATTTCTATGCAGCCGGCGGCGGGATCACCGGCACCCAAAACGGTTGGGCCATCGCCGGTGACTACATGTCGGCGGCCTCGTTCCTGGGTATTTCGGGCCTCATCTCCCTCTACGGCTATGACGGATTCATGTATTCGGTCGGCTGGCTGGTGGCCTACATCACCGTGCTGCTGATCGTTGCCGAGCCGTGCCGGAATGCGGGTAAATACACCCTTGGCGACATTCTTTCCTTCAGGACCGACCCGAAACCGGTGCGCGCCATAGCGGCAATTTCGACAGTTGCGGTTTCCACATTCTACCTCACCGCCCAGATGGTCGGTGCAGGCAAGCTCATGCAGCTGCTCCTTGAAATCCCCTATAAAACCGCCATCATCGGCGTCGGCTGTCTCATGGTCGTCTACGTAGTGTTCGGCGGCATGACCGCCACCACCTGGGTACAGATCATCAAGGCCGGTCTGCTCATGAGCGGCGCATTCCTCCTCTCCATTCTGGTCATGCTCAAGTCCGGGATGAACCCGTTTCAGTTTTTCCAGGATATCGTCAGCAGCACCAACATCCAGGACCATGTACAGATCAACGTCCTGAAAGACGTGGTGAAAAAAGACGGGTTCGATTACGGCCAGCGGTTCCTCGAACCAGGCCTGTTTCTGAAGAATCCGCTCGATCAGATATCACTCGGTATGGCGCTGGTGCTCGGTACTGCCGGCATGCCGCACATCCTCATGCGCTTCTTTACCGTCCCCACTGCCCAGGCAGCACGTAAGTCGGTCGTTATCGCCATGTTCATTATCGGCTCCTTCTATATTCTGACCACGCTGCTCGGCTTCGGCGCTGCAATCCATGTTACGCCGCAGAACATCATGGGCGTTGACAAGGGTGGCAACATGGCCGCCATGATGCTGGCGCAGAAACTGGGCGGCGATATCGCTCCGATAGTCGGCGACATTTTCCTCGCTTTCCTCTGCGCAGTTGCCTTCGCGACGATCCTTGCCGTTGTTTCCGGTCTGGTGCTTGCCGCGTCCGCGGCGATCGCCCATGACATCTATGTAAACGTCATCAAGGACGGCCATGCTGACCAGCACGAGCAGGTAATGGCTGCACGTATTACCTCGTTATGTGTCGGCGCAGTGGCCATCGTCATCGGTATCGCTGCAGAGAAGCAGAACGTTGCCCACCTGGTGGCGCTGGCGTTCGCGGTTGCTTCCTCCGGCAACCTGCCGGTTGTTGTTCTTACCCTCTTCTGGAGGAAGTTCAATACCGCCGGTGTTATTTCCGGTCTGCTGGTCGGAACAATCGCTTCCATCGGCCTTGTTATGGTATCGCCCAACATGACCTACCCGAACAAGGTTGCCGATGACGCCAAGAAGGTTTATATGGCGCTGGAGAAGAAGGCCGCTGACGGCAAGGTTCTCAGTGAAAAAGACCTGAAGACCATTACCGACAAAAAGGTAGAAGAAGTCAAGAACCGCGGCGGCAAATCGATCATGGGGCTGGATAAACCGCTCTTCGATCTGAAAAACCCCGGCATCATCTCCATACCGCTCGGCTTTATCGCTGCCATACTCGGTTGCCTGGCATTCCCGAGCAGGCGTTCCGAGGAGATGTTCGACGAACTCTATGTTCGGCAGAATACCGGTATCGGTATGGCCAAGGCCGTTGAACACTAACAAGTGGTTGTATATGTGATAGAATTGGGGAAGGCTTGCCTTCCCCATTTTTTTATGGAAATAGAACGATGCCCCATGGAAACATATTAGTGCAGGAATCTTCTGCTGAGGTCCTGGACAACGTCATTGCGAGGGTGAGGGATTTTATGCCTCTGCTTGAGAGGGGGGAGACCCGGCGTTTGCTCCATTCTCTCATCGGTGGTCTGGACCGGGAGATGGTGTGGATGCAGACTTTGTCTGCACGGGAGACCGATCTTCGGCAACAGGTTGTCGTCGCCACAGAATACCACCTTTTGAAGGGGGTTCACGACGCGCTGAATGCCCTGGAGATGGAACGATTCCTGAAAACCCTCTCGGTTCCCGCCCTGCACAAAAACTGCACCGAATACCGGGATGTCCTGGCAGGCCGTGCGTTGGAGCTGGTTGCGCAAGAGATGGAATCTTCCGGCAAGGGCGCGCCGCCGCTTTCGTTTGCCCTTATCAGCATGGGGAGCGACGGTCGGGAAGAACAGACACTCATCACTGACCAGGATTACCTGGTCGTTTACGAAGATGGCGGTGGCGAGGCTGCTGACGACTATTTCCGCGAATTTTCCGAGCTTCTCGTGGAGAGGTTGGCGGAGGTCGGTTTCAAGAAATGCACAGGCGATATAATGCCGAGCAATCCCACCTGGCGCGGCTCTCTCTCCCAATGGAAGAAACGCCTCCTGGCGATTGTCCGTTACGAATTTGCGGATTACGCAAAAAACCTCATGGATCTCATCGTCCTTTCCGATGCCCGTTATGTTGCCGGTGACCGGGAACTGGCGTCCAACCTCGTAAGAAGCATCCGCAGCTTGCAGCAGGATTATTTCCACGTTCTGTGGGGAATGGCCAAGGCCGCCACCGAGATGAAAGTGGCGCTCGGCTTCCTGAAGAGGCTCTGGACCGAAGGAAGCGGGGAACACAAGGGGGAGTTCAATCTGAAGCTCCTCGCCTGGGCTCCGCTGGTCATGAATGTCCGCATTCTTGCCATCAACCAGGCGGTTCCCGCGACCAGCACGCTGCAGCGCATAGAGCTTCTCGAAAAGGAGAAGAGCTTTTCCACTACCATGGCAGGCGGCCTCAAAGACGCCTACCACATCCTCACCCGGCACCGCATTCTGCTGCAGATCAAGGTAATAAAGGGAATCGCGAAGGACTCCTACCACCTGAACCCTTATCAGTTGCCCACTGCAGAGCGGGAACGCATCCGCCATGCCCTCCTTCGCATCGAAGAACTGCAGAAAACCATTCACGTCAATTTCTCCATCATGTAGGTTCAGTCCCGCCAGGTGGTCATGGCTCATAACTTGCTGATTATTCGATTCCTGTTATAAACCCCAAAACGGCAGTTAGCCACGAATGACACGAATAAACACTAATGTTTTTAACCGCTTGTAAAGTCTTGAGTAGTCACCGATCTGGTGAGTGTCTTCTGCATCACAAGAGCTTGTATATTCGTGCAAATTCGTGAAATTCGTGGTTAAAATGCTTTTTATAGGATAAATGGCTGGATTTTTTTTGCGTGTATACATAATATGCTGTAATTCCCGTCGAATTAAGGCTTTTCATGCACAGGTATCTGTTCAACTTCATGCTCAATCTGAAGCTCCGCTGGAAGCTGCTCGTGGTGGTGTTGCCGCTGGTTATCATTCCCATTTTCCTGGTTGGCGGTGTAATCGGCTACATATCGACCCAGCAGGCCTATCTCGGCATCACCCAGACGAGTAAGGCCGATCTGGAGCACATGTCGAGCTTTACCATCGATCTGATCAACTCCCACCGCCAGCAGTTTCAGGTATACAAGAAGGACAAGGAACGGAGCTTCAATCTGGAGTTGGCGACCCTCACCAACCTGTCCTACAATCTGGTCGAAGCGGAGCAGCGCCAGTTCAGGAGCGGCCGCATAGATTTATTGACGGCCCGCCAGGAAGCGCGCAAAGCCCTGAAAAAGGTGAATGTCGGGGAAACCGGCTATATCTACGCCATGTCAAGCAGGGGTGATCTCAAGGTCCACATCGCCCGTGAGGATGAGAACGTTTATAATGAGAAAGATGAAAACGGCCGCTACTTCATCCGCGAGATGTGCGAGAAGGCGCTCAAGTCGAAGCCGGGCGAGGTGCTATATATCGTTTACCCCTGGCGCAATGCGGTTTTGGGTGATAAATATCCCCGGAAAAAGGTGGTGGCGTACCGCTATTTCAAGGACTGGGACTGGATCATCGCCACCGGCGGTTATCTGGAGGAGACCTACGAGGATGTCGCCTTTGAAAAGCGTTCCTTTGCCGAACTGAAGGAGAAGATCAAGGGCAAGCAGGTCGGCAAGACCGGCTATATCTTCTGCATGGACAGCAAGGGGAACTTCACTGTCCATCCCGATGGGGAAGGGAAGAACTTTTATGGTGCGAAGGATAGCGACGGCAACCATTTCATTCGGGAGATGTGTCTCAATAAGAGCGGTTGGATTCGCTACCCCTGGAAAAACGCTGGTGAAAAAGCGCCGCGGATGAAGATCGTTAAATATGCGTATTTTCAGCCCTGGGACTGGATTGTGGCGGTCGGTTCCTACGAGGATGAATTCTACCAGGAGGCCAAGGATATAAAGCGGCGCATCCTTGAAAGCATGGTGGTGCTGACCTTTTTTGTCTGCATGATTGCCGTGGCGCTGGTTTTTCTCGCTTCCAAGGTGCTGACCGATCCGATAAACCACATGATCGCCGTTATCCGCAAGGTCAAGCAGGGACGGCTCAGCGAGCGGATGGAAGTCGACACGAACGACGAGCTGGGGGAGCTGGCACTGGCCTTCAATCGCATGACCCAGATCATAAAAAACAACAAGGAGATGGAGGCAAACCTGGCGCAACAGGGAAAAATGGCGTCTTTGGGGGTTCTTTCCTCCGGCGTGGCCCATGAAATCAATAATCCGCTCGGGGTGATACTCGGTTACGCCGGATACCTTGAAGGGAAGATGAGTGCCGACGATCCCAACTTCCGCTTCATTCACGAGATCAAACGCGAAAGCAAGCGCTGCAAGAAGATCGTCCAGGATCTCCTGAGTTACGCCCGGACGCCGAAGCCGACCCTGGAGGAGACCGACATCAACGAGCTTCTGGAGCAGATCGTCGACTTTGCCGCCAACCATACCGACATGCACCATGTTTCGGTGGTGAAGGAGTTTGCCAAGGATCTGCCGCGGATCATGGCGGACGGGGACCAGTTGCGCCAGGTGGCCATCAACCTGATTCTCAATGCTGGCGCCGCCATGCAGAGCGGCGGCACGCTGGTCGTGCGCACCATGCTCGATGACGAGGGGTATATCCATCTGATCTTCAGCGACAACGGCGCTGGTATTTCCGCCGAGAACCTGGAAAAGATATTCGAGCCGTTCTTTACCACCAAGACCAAGGGGACCGGCCTGGGGCTTGCGATCACCAGGCAGATCATCGATCAGCACCAGGGAAAAATCGCCATAGAGAGCGAGCCGGGGAAAGGGACGACGGTGACGGTAAAGCTGCCGGTGGAGAGGGAAGAGTTTTGAATGCCGGAGATGAGGAAAGCTAATGGGATGTTGCGTGTGAGCGTCAACCCGTTTGCCTCAAAATGCGCACTTGAATGAACCATATATTGTACGTTATAATGTACAAAAAACAGTTATGCGAGGTGCCGTATGCAAAGGTTGAAAATTGATCAGGATATCAGGCCGATGTCCGAGTTCAGGACGGGGATCGCTTCGTTTCTTAAGCAGGTGCATGACACCAAACGACCTATGATTATTACCCAGCATGGTAAAGGCGTAGCCGTTTTACTTGATGTGAACGAATACGAATCCATGCAGGAAAAAATCGAACTTCTTCAGGATATACAAACGTCCGTCAGCCAGTTGGAAAGCGGCGCCGGCATGGAAAATAATGATGCAAAGGCAATGGTGCTGAAGCGAGCTGGAAAATGAGGATAGTCTGGTCCCCTCTCGCAGTAGATAGGGCATCTGAAATAGCCGGATATATAGCCCAGGACAATCCAACCGCAGCAGAAAATTGGGTAAATGCAGTCTTTGCACAAGTTGGGCGGTTAAAGTCGTTTCCCGATAGGGGGCGCGTTGTGTCGGAAATCAATAACGATAGTTTTCGAGAACTGATTTACGGAAATTATAGAATTATTTACCGAATAGAAGAAAAACAGGTCTCTATTCTTACGATTCGGCATGGAAAGCAGATTTTACCTGTGGATGAAATTCTTGGATAAACAGGTCGCGGAGGAGTTTCTCCTTCAAAGTCGGCCGAAACTGACGTAGTCAGGGGAGCATTGAATAACCGGCAGGTGCAAAATGATCTGCTTCGTCGTATAACCTCTCCAAAAGGAGGCCCAGGATGAAAAGAAAGTTCAATGGCAAACGGCAGGCAGCGAAAATGGTCCTGGGAGTTGCCTGGTACGAGCCGGAGCAATGGGAGAGGCTGTTGGATATTTCCACGGACCGCGACGAGCTTGAAGCCACCCATGCCGAGTGGGAACGGAATGCCGTTCACTCCATGAAGAGCTTATCGCGTGGCGGGGTCTGGCTGGAAAAGGTGTCAGTAGATCTGGAGGAGCTTGTGCAGTGGTGTCTCTCCCGGAACCTCCCTGTGGATGGCAAGTCGCGGGCTGCGTTTGCTTCGGAAAAGCTGCGGCAAGGGTCGGAAGAGCACAAGTTGGGTTGAGGCGTGCTTGCCTGACCCCTACGGCTTTCCTCTGGATGTTGAGCAATAAAGAAATACTGAGATACATCAATTCCAATCGAGGTACTTATGAAGGCAGCAATATCTGGTTTGTTATTCCTATCTGTTTACCTTCCGTCGTTTTGCTTTGCTTCTGATCTATCCCAGCGAGCAGCTGCTGAGAAGTTGATGATGGAAACAAGGATAGACAAGATGTTAGAAAAATACACCCTAGAAACCGAAGAAAAACTGAAAAAGCAACTACTTGCAGTAGCTCCCAAGGACACGGACAGGCAGATAGCAGAGAAGTATTTTGACAATATCAACAAAATTATTAACCGCGAATTGGGGTGGCAAAAAATCAAAGATGAAGTAGTTGCAGTGTATGCTGATCTTTATACTAAGGATGAGCTTAATGAAATGAGTAAGTTCTTTTCTAGTCCTGCAGGCCAGAAATTTATTGCTAAAGCTTCTGAGTTGAATGAAAGGCTCATATCTGTACTGAGAGTTAAAATGCAAGGCTGTCTTCCTGAAGTCAAAAAACTTGCAGGAGATATGGAAAAAGAGATGGCAAACAAGAATATTCGGTAGCTCAACCAGGAGGCGGCACGCGGGCTACGCTAACGCTTCGCCGGTGCGCCCCCGCACCGTTGGATGATAACCAGCAAAAAATGATGTACATTTTCGAAGCGGCATTAGGCAAGAGGGAGTGGAATGAACAAATTGTTATGCTTCTGCTATGTCTTCATGCTTTCGCTGTGCTTAATGATCTCTGGGTGCAGTTGGAAAACCTGCAACCAGGATAACCCTGACGAGTACCACAAATATTGGGAAAACGAGGAGAACAGGAAGAATAGCATCCTCTACCCCATTACTGACGAATACGAGCAAGAGCGCAAAGGCTTAAAACGGTAACAGGCCTCAAATACATAGGTGTCAAGTCTCCAGTGACGATGAGAGCGTTTCCCCTCCAGATGCTGGGGCCATTTTCATGGCACTGGCCGAGGATTGCCAAGTATTTTGACTGGCTCACAGCGGGCGTGTTCGCTTCACTGGGAGTCAGGCTGGCTGTGGCGCAAAGATGAATCGTCTGTAATTGAGGGTTTTCTGAAAGCCCCCATCTTGCACCCTCCCCCAGCCCCTCCCATCGAAGGGAGGGGGGCTTATAATTCCCTCTCCCCTGGTGGACCCAAATTGCGGGCCTAAAGGAGAGGGCCAGGGAGAGGGGCTTATCAACTAACTATTCACGAGGTTTGAGAAGTGTCCGACAAGAAACGAATCATGGTGATCGACAACGAGGAGGGGCTGTGCCGGATGATGGAGGCGGTCCTTCTCGATAACGGATATGCGGTAAAGGCTTTTCTCCGGTCGTTTGAGGCTGTTGAGGCATTTGTGGCCGGTCAATGGGACCTGGTGGTCACCGACATAAAGATGCCTGGCATGGATGGTCTTGAGGTGTTGCAGAAGATAAAGATCAAGGACCCCACCATTCCGGTAATCATGGTGACCGCCTATGCCACGGTGGAGATGTCGATCCAGGCCCTGCGCCGGGGGGCCTACGATATGCTGACCAAGCCGTTCGAGCCGGAGGAGCTCCTCTACCGCGTGAAAAACGCCCTCAAGCATACCCAGCTCCTGGAGGAAAACCGGGAGCTGCGGGAAGAGCTGGTGGGTAAATTCCGTTTCGACAACATCATCGGCGCTTCGGACGGGCTGAAGGCCGTGCTGGAGCGGGTGGAAAAGGTGGCGATCCGCGACACCTCCGTCCTGATAACCGGGGAGTCCGGGACCGGCAAGGAGCTCATCGCCCAGGCGATCCACTACAATTCCCTGCGCAAGGAGAAAAAATTCGTCGCCATCAACTGCGGGGCGCTCCCCGAGTCGCTTCTGGAGAGTGAACTGTTCGGCTACAAGAAGGGGGCCTTTACCGGCGCCAAGGAGAACCGCCAGGGGCTTCTGGAGGCGGCCGATGGCGGCACCCTGTTCCTTGACGAGGTGGGGAATCTTCCCATGAACGTGCAGAAGACCCTGCTCCGCTTCCTGCAGGAGCAGGAATTCCATCGCATCGGCGATACCACGCCGACCAAGGTCGATGTGCGGATACTCTCCGCGACCAATTCCGACCTGAAGGCTGCGGTGAGAAGCGGAGAGTTCCGTGAAGACCTCTACTACCGGTTGAACGTGGTCAACATCCACTTGCCGCCGCTGCGGGAGCGGAAAGCGGACATCCCTCTCTTGGCTGCCCACTTCATTGCGTTGCAGAACAAGAAATTCGGCACCATGGTGCAAGGTCTTTCTCCCGAAGCCCTCGAAGCTGCCCTCGGCTATAGCTGGATGGGGAATATACGCCAGATGAAAAACGTCATCGAGGCTTCACTGGCCATGGAGAGCGGTGATTACATCAGCCTGCCGGTAATTTCCCAGTTTATTGAAGTTCCCCTGACAGAGGACGGAACCGGGATTGTTGCTGAAGAGGGTGAATATACCAGGGCCTTGTCACGCTTTGAAATCGAATATCTGAAGGGATTATTGCGCAAAAACAACGGCAACATCGAGGCCGCTGCCCGCGAGGCGGGAATGAACATGGCCACCATTTACCGGAAGATAAAAAAATACAACATCAAGAAAGAGGATTATTCGTAACCTTGACGCTTTACAGGATGATCCCGGCTGTGATGGGAGCAATTCGCATTTGTGCAAAAAACATGAAAACCCTTCGCATCGCTGCAAAACCTATTTTTCCGTTTGTCCCCATTTCGTAACCCACTTAAATCACTGCTTTTTGTTGTACTGTGATTCAACAACGATAAAAAATTTCGTTTACACTAAAAAGTGGATTCCGCAAAACTTGTTTGCATTCTTGCAAAAGCCCGCCTGCTCCCTTCTCTTTAATGTTTGTATTCACTGTATTGTAACATACTTAAATATAAGGGTAAATCCGTAGATATTCGCAATTTTACCGCTTTGGTACGGTGGTTGCTAATAGTGTATACAGTTACTCCTTCATTGTAGGGGATGATGCCGGAGAGGTTGGGAGGCTGATCCGGCGTCATCCTGTACGAAAAACAAAAAGGCCTGCGGGCTTTAGAAACCATATGAGGTCCCCATGAAGGTTGAGACAGTCTGCCCCTTCTACGGAAAAAACGATGATTTTTGCGATGTCGGTTGTGGATATATTTCGCCGCACGATGTCAATCAGATAATTAGGTTCTGTAGTTGCCGATACAAGGAGTGTTTTAAGTATCAGGAGCTGTCGGACCGTCTGCCCAAAGAGATTTTCGAACCAGCTTGATGCTGATTTACAAGGAGGATGCCATGCTTTACAACCTGTGCCTTCATTTTAACGGAATGTATTTAACTGCAGCGATTACGTTGGCAGCAGCTTTTGTTCTTATTTCAATTATAAAGGAGAAAAAAGATGAGCGAAAAAGAGCTTGAACTATTGGCAAGAATAGAAGATCTGGAGCGGCACACCTGGCGTAACAGCGCTATCCTGAGGGCCGTCGCAATGGTTGCTTTTACCGCTTTTTTCGGCATTATCATCGCCTCCGGCGTTGTCGGCGGCGGTCGCGGCAGCCACTGGTCGGGGCCGGCCTGGAACACCATGTGGCTCTATGGCCTCTTTGCTGCGAATGCGGTGTCGATGTTCTGGACCACGCATAAAGAGTAGGGGCCGGCCCAAGTGCCCGCCCGGATACCGGCATCCAGACAGTGATGCCCCCTACCGAATTGAACTTTAACTGGAGGATAGAACAATGCCAATGAAATTTACAAATATAGTTCTGCTGCTGGTCGTGGTAACGCTCTGTGCCGCGTTTTCCATGCGCATTTTTCAGGGCCTGGACGAGATGATGGGGGACCAATACTGGGTTGTCGATACCACCCAGGGAGATCATGGCTGGTATGCCATGGGACTCCTTCCTCATGTGACGAAGGTGGCCAAGGATGTGGTCAAGGCCGCGAACACCGACCCCACAATTAAAGAAAAGTACATCATTTATGCACAGAGCGGCGACTTTGCCGGTAACTCCGTGTACGGCATCTGTTTCGGCATTCCGCTCATCATGTACCTGATCTGGTTCGCCTTCATCCTCGGCTTCCCCGACCGGGTCGATCCTTACCTGCTGCCGAGAAGGATCTTCACCATTGCCGCGGTCATCATCTGTTCGGTTCTGGTCAACCTCTTCCTGATGAGAATCGCTGCAGACTTTGCCCGCGACCCGATGGCCCGCATCGCCAATGTTGCAGGCAACCACTCATCGCTTCTTTTCCACAACGCAGGCATCTGGTTCGCCATTCTTTTCTCGGCTCTCGGCACTCATAACCACAGCGCCCAGGAATCCGCCGCACCCGATAGCCGCAACTGGCAGACCCAGGCCAACGAGAAGTTCTCCTGGATGTTTACCCTGCTGGCAGCAGTGACTGTGCTGGAAGTGGCTCTGGTGAGTAACAAGCTGGCTCTGCCGGACGCAGCCGTCGACTATTCCGTCTGGATCATCTGGGTGGTCATCTTCATGCGCATGTACGGCTTCTCTCCCAAATACTGGATGAAGCGTGGTCGCGGCATCGCCATCATGGTCGTCGGCACCATCCTCACCCTCCCTGTTTTCTACCTGCTGGAGAGGGCAACCGGCACGCTCGGCGCCGGCTTTGCCTCACCGATCCTGACCAAGGCGCTTGGGCCCGAGAACGCCAATATCGGCCTCTCTCTCATGGTTTCCATCTACCTCATCTTCTGGATGGAGTTTGCCACGGCAATCAGGATGAACGGCCCGGCCAAGGCAGCGGCGGTGGAGAAGCATTGACGGCGGTCGATGGTCGATAGTCGATAGTCGATGGTAAAAAACGGCAGCGAGAGATCGCTGTCGTTTTTTTTGTCTTGATTTGGATAGCTGAAAAATCTTGCCAGGGTTATGCTGCATCTGATATCACAGCAGCATGAAGTCTCCCGAATTTATCGTCTCAGCATGGCTCTTTCCCGTCCTTTTCCTTACCGGCATGTTCGCCGGCCTGGTCGATTCCATTGCCGGCGGCGGAGGGCTCATTACCATCCCGGTATTGCTCGGTCTCGGCATGCCGCCACAGTACGCCCTCGGCACCAACAAGCTGCAGTCAACCTTCGGCTCTGCCAGCGCCATGGCCCACTTTGCCCATGCGGGGGTCATCAGCCTGAAGGAAAGTCTGGCCGGCGTTGTCTGGACCGCCTGCGGCGCCGGTCTCGGCGCTTATACGGTGCAGCTCCTTGATCCCGGTTTCCTGCGACGGGTAATTCCCTATCTGCTGCTGGCCATAGCCCTCTATACCCTCCTTTCTCCCAGATTGGGGCATGAAGACGTTCATCCGCGCCTGGAGCGCAAGGTCTTTTACCTCTTTTTCGGCCTTCTGCTCGGTTTCTACGATGGGTTTCTCGGCCCGGGAACCGGCTCTTTCTGGGTTATCGCCCTGATGCTCGGTCTCGGCCACAACATGAAAAAGGCCACCGGCTACACAAAGCTGATGAATTTCATCAGCAACATTGTTTCCCTGGTCGTGTTCGTTGCCGGGGGGCATGTCTATTACGGGGCAGGTCTTGCCATGGGGGTGGGGCAGGCTGTTGGGGCCAGGGTAGGATCAAGGCTGGTCCTGGCAAGGGGGGCTCGCTTTGTCCGGCCGATTTTTATAGCGGCGGTGTTTGCAGTAACTGCCAAGCTACTGTATGAGAACTACCGTTGAATAACTGCAACGCAAAAGGGGCCGTAAAAGGGCCCCTTTGTTCTGACCGTATGAGGTGATGATATTCAGGGCTTGTGGTGGCAGCGGGTGCAGTTGTCCTTGATCTGGAAAGCCTTTTCTCCGTTGTGGCATCTGCCGCAATACTTGCCTGCATAGAGATCATTCATGGTTATCTTTACCCCCCCTTTTTTCATCTCCGGGAAGATGACGGGGTTATGGCAATCTTTGCAGGTCAGCCCGGCATTTTTGTGCGTTTGGCCATCGAAAACAACGGCCCCCATCGGGCTCCCGCTATATTCCAGTTTTTTGTCGGCTTGCACGGCAAGGGCAGCGCCGCTAAAAGAGAATGCCAGGATAACGCCAAACATGAATGTTTTCGTTTTCATCGTTCATTTCTCCTTTGCGTGAAGACGTTAGAGCAATGTAATATGTCTCAACTATGCCAGCATATCCGGCAATGTCAAGAACAGGTCAGGCATCGCCGTTTACCTCGCCCGGCTCTACTCGCGTTTCCAGTGCTTCCAGTTCCCCTTCCAGGTGGGAGATCAGGTTTACTACCTGTTCCCGGTAAGAGGAGGGCACATCCGGTACGCTGCGCAAAGCAGTATCCAATCGCCGGGCTGCGGCCAGGCTTGCCTTGACAGGGACCAGCGGGTCGGCTTTTTCCTCGCCATGGGCGGCGGCAACTTCCTTGAACCGTTTCAATACCGTTGGGTGGCTCCGTTCCTCCTCCACCACGCTTTTGCGCAGTTCGGCGTACTCCTCATCGGAAAACCGTTTCTCCTCCATGGCCTGGCGGAGCAGGTCCACGGAACGATAGTCAGGCAGCGGCTTCAGCTCGTCACGCCGCGCCAGCAGTTCCGGCTCCTGTTTCTCCATGTAGCGGTAGGCGAGGGTGAGCTTTTCCGCCGTCCCTTTCTTGATGCGGATCTCCTGCACGCAGTACTCTTCGAAACTCTGGTAGCCCCATTCCCGGAAGTGGCCGCGTGAGCTCACCTGCAACAGCTTGTCTCCCAGTTCCACCCAGGATGATTTGAAACGCTTTGCGGTGTCGAGCACCTGGTAGCGCTCCGAGTCCGGCTCAAGCTGCTCCATGATCTTCTCGATATGTCGTTCGCCGCTGGATTGTGGTGTGTCGGTCATGGTCTGCACTCTCCTCGTATTGTCTAGAAGGCAACTTATCAGAATGAAGCATGTTTTTGAAGTTTTTTTCACTTGGCTGGGTGAACGGTTCGGAGTACTATTCATAGCCGAATTGCGGTTTGAAAGGATATGGCATGCAGCAGGAACAAAGGACGGTCGGCTCGGAAACGGTGCGGATGATTGAATTGGGTCATCCATGGATCATCGCCGATAACCATACCAGGAAATGGCCGGCAGGCAAGGCCGGTGATGTTGTAGAACTGGCCGATGGCAACGGGCGTTTTATCGCCACTGCGCTTCTTGACCCCGATGATCGGATCGTGGCGCGGGTGCTCTCACGGGAACGGATGCGTCCGGACAGGACATGGCTTTCAAGACGCCTGCAAACGGCCATTCAGCTGCGCCGGAGCCATGCCGATCTGGCAGATACGAGCGCCTACCGCCTGGTCAATGGCGAGGGGGATGGTCTTCCCGGCCTGACGGTGGACTGCTATGGCGAGTATCTCATGGTGCAGCTCTACAGCGTGGGCTGGCGTCCTCATCTGAAGGCCGTGACCCAGGTTTTGCAGGAACTGCTGCACCCTGCGGGGATCTACGAGAAGTCCCGGCCGCAGAAGACCAGGGAGCTTGAGGCGGTGAGCGATACGAAAAGCTATGGACGCTTGCTGGCAGGCGCCCCTGCGCAGCAACCCCTGCAAGTGCAGGAAAACGGCCTGAACTTCCTGGTCAGCTTGGAGCAGGGGCTGAACACCGGCCTGTTTCTGGACCAGCGCAAGAACCGCCGCGACCTGATGGCCCGCGTTCATGGAAAACGGGTGCTCAACCTGTTCGCCTACACCGCCGCTTTTTCCGTGGCGGCAGCGGCGGCAGGGGCAAGCCTCGTCACCAGTGTCGACGCCTCGTCCAGCTACCTGGAGTGGGGCAAGGCGAACTTCGGCGCCAACCGGCTCAATCCAAAACGCCACGAATTCATCGTCGGCGACTGTCTGAACGTGATGCAGGAGCTGGCAAGGCAAGGAAAGGTCTACGACATCATTATCATGGACCCGCCGTCGTTTTCCACCACCGCCAGGAGCCGATTCACCACCCGCGGCGGCACAGCGGACCTGGTGGCAGCGGCGCTTCCCCTGTTGCAGGCGGGAGGCCTGTTGATCACCTCTTCCAACCACCAGAAGATCGATGTGGCCGATTACCTCAAGGAGCTGCGCCGCGGCGCCCTCCAGGCGGGGAACGAGCTGCGCGTCATCTCCCTTGCCGGCCAGCCGGAGGATTTCCCCTATCCGGTCACGTTTCCCGAGGGGCGCTACCTGAAGTACGCGGTGAGTGTTAAAGCAGAGTGAAGAGTCAAAGTAAGGAAGGAGTTTAGTATGGAAACACGTCTGACCGATATGGAAACCCTCCTGATGCACCAGGAGAATACCATCCAGCAGCTCAATGAAGTGGTAAGGGAACAGCAGCGGATGATCGACGGCCTGCGCGCCGAGGTACAGCAGATCAAGGAGCATCTACAGGCCCTTTCTCCGTCTGTCAACAGACTTCCGTCGGAAGAGGAGCCGCCGCCACATTACTGAGTAGGTTCAAGGCACAAACCAAGGAATAAAACCATCGAACCGCAAAGCCGCCAAGTACGCAAAGTAAAATCAACAAAGGTTCTTTTGTAACAAAGCTGAATCTTTGCAAACCCTATTGAATCAAACCCTGATCCATAACGCAGAGACGCCGAGCCGCAGAGAAAAAAAGCTCTAAAAAACAAGCCGTTGATCTTCTTTGCGGCTCTGCGTCTCTGCGTTAAATTTATGTTTTCTGGACTTTCAACTTAAATACGATTGAACCTAAGCAAAGCGTGTAATTGTGCGGAAACAAACCATGCAAAGTAATGTTTTCTTCGCGCTCTTTGCGCCTTTGCGGTTCAAAGATTAAAGGAGGCTTTATGAAGAAGGTAACACTCGGCAATACCGGCTTGAGCATAAATCCGCTCGTTTTCGGCACCCTGCCGCTCGGACCGCTCCAGGCGGGCTTGACCCCGGAAGAAGGGGGGAGGCTGATCCGTTACGCCCTGGAGCAGGGGGTGAACATGCTGGACACGGCCGAGCTCTATCAGACCTATCCCCACATCCGCGCAGCCCTGAACGGTTATAAGGGGGAGGTGCACATCGTCAGCAAGACCCATGCGCCGGACGTGGCGCAGGCACGGGCCCACGTGGAACGCGGCCTCAGGGAGCTGGGGATAGAGCGCTTCGATATTGTCCACCTCCATGGCGCGCGGATAGCCGATCCATTCGTTGAGCGGAAAGAGGTGCTGGATGAACTGCTCCGGATGAAGGAGGAAGGAAAGATCGCCCATGTGGGGCTCTCTTCCCACTACATCTCAGCCATGCGCAAGGCCGTCTCCCACCCGGAGATAGAGGTCGTCCATCCTCTCATCAACCGGACCGGGATGGGGATACTGGACGGGACTGCTCTGGAAATGGCGGAGGCCATCGCGGCCAACGGCCGGAGCGGCAAGGGGGTCTACGCCATGAAGGCCCTGGCGGGAGGCAATCTCATCTCCGAGGCGCGCGCCAGCATCCGTTATGTGCTCGGCTTGGCCGGGGTTGACGGGGTGGCGATCGGCATGCTGTCCGAGGCGGAGATCGATGCCAACCTGGCGCTCTTCTGTGACGGAGTGGCGGATGAAACGGTCTGGACGGGGCTTGAGAGCAAGCGGCGCAAGCTCAGGATCATGACCCGGTTCTGCAAGGGGTGCGGTAAGTGTCTTGATGCCTGTGCCAGCAGCGCCCTCTCGGTGGTGGACGGCCATGCGCAGGTGGATGAGGAGGCCTGCATCCTCTGCGGCTACTGCGCCGCTTCCTGCCCTGAGTTTATTATCAGGGTGGTGTAAGGGGGAAACGACCCCTAATCCCTTTGTCTCAAGATTTCCGTTTCTTCAGTTTCACAGACTGCCATTGAACAGGCCGGTAGCGACTATCTGAATTGCATCAGGAAGAGCTACTGGCCGACTGGAAGCTCGTGATGAACGGAGAAGAACCATTCAAGATTCAACCTCTTCAGTAAGGAGTGAGACCATGTATCCTTCGGTAAAAGAAGTTGTTCCCGGCGATGACTATATCATTTCCGTTGTGTTCGATAATGGTGAGTGCGGCACTCTTGACATGAAACCACTCCTTGATTTTGGTGTATTTCAGTGGATCAAGGACTATGATGCTTTCAAACGGGTTCGTGTTGCGTTCGATACCATCGAATGGGATTGCAGGGTTGATCTTGACCCTGAGTATGTCTATGCAAGATGCAAGGCGGGTAAAGCCGCATAACGAGCGAATAAACGCTGACTTCGCTGCGTTTCGCAGGTTATCCGCCGCACCGTTTGCAGATTTATATACAGGAGGAAACATGAAATTTTTACAAAGATTTGGGATGTTTTGCTCTATCTTGATTATTACTTCCTGTGCCTCTTTGCAACCGCATTTGCCAGAGGTTCAAATCCCCCCGGAACGGATATCGCAGAAGGGCTATTCGCTTGTGCCATTAAATGAAAAAGGGTGGCTGATTGCTGGTCGCAATGCGTACCAATTAGCTCTTGTAAAGCGAGGCGAGAATCCGGATGAAACATTTGCTATTCAGGCGATACCTTTTAGGTTGCCCACGTTCAAAACGCACGAAGAATTTGTCCGCCTAATTGAGGAGGGTCAATCTAAAGATACTGATCCACAGCGTTTCAATATAGTGAAGCAAGAAGTTACTGGCTACCTGATGAAAGGGACTGACTGCGTTAAGTCTCATATGATAACCGAGGACCTCGCAGCTGTTAAGATTTCAGGCAAGTCCGGAAATATGCTACTTGAGGCGCTGACGCTTACATGCGCACATCCCAAGGACAACAGCGTTGGAATCAGCGTTATATATTCACAGCGGTATTATCCAGGGCAGAGGGATACGGCATTTGTTGAAAAGGCAATGAGTGTCCTTAATCAAAGTCGAGCTTACTGATTTCTAGGCCGATATGGCATACCCAGGGCGTAGTGCCGGGGCCGCAAACAACGCGGCCTTGCACACTCCCTAGACTGTTCGCTAAGACGCAATTGACAATTGTCAGTTGAGTGCCCCCCTCAGATGACCTTCATGTGCTTAAGCAGCTTTACTGTGAGCCTTGAGCACCGACAACGCCTCCGGGTCATGATCCAGCAAAACAAGAGCGCTGCTGACAGCACGGCTAGGCAATAAATCACCACTTTCGTATTTCTGGAAAGCCCGCGGGCCACCGCCGATCAAGAGGCCTGCCGCTTCCTGCGAGAGATGAAGTTTCTTACGGATACGACGAATTTCCTCCGGCTCAAGCAGCCCTTCGCTTCGGGCCTTGAGGAGATTCAACATCCGGTCGGAAACCTTCATATCCTCACCGGTATGTATACTCTCCTCTGATTGGTCACAATACCAACCAGGCATATCGAAAGTAATGCTCTTCCCTTTGTAGGTAAGAGTCATGGGGCGCACCCCGCGATACATTGGCGCCCCCGTTTCCGGACAAACGGGATTAGTCATTGTCTTTCTCCTTGAACGACAGCAGCAAAAACTCGGTTATGGCATCGGCGGTAAACTTCACGTACAGCACACCCGCTTGAGACGGGACATGATACACGTCCTGCCATAACCGGGAATCGGCATAAGCCGTCATAGATTTATAGAAATGGCCTCGCTGCATCGTCTGGATCGTGTCCACAATCTCTGCGCGTCCGTATCCAAGCGCGGCTGCACTACGAAGCGCCGTGCCTGTGACGGCAAGCTTTTCGATACTGGCAAAAGTGGCTTTAAACGCATCAAGATCGTATGTGGGTTTCCGTTTTTCGGCCATAACCACCTTATACACCATAATGGTGTGTAAGGCAATTATTTCGATTTTTTTGTTAAGGGGGCGGCCCTTGAAAAGGGAATAACGAGATAAAAACTCTGTGAAAAACGAAGTTGCCAACCATAGGGCACAGGCCAAAAGCAAGTCGATCAGCCAAAGCCCCGTTCGCAGGGAAACAACTTGACAACGAGCCGCTACTAACGTACGATTTTACGTACGAAAAGGGGGGGCAAGAATGACGACACTTTCAGCAACTGAAGCGAGAAAATGCCTGTATAGCCTCGTTGATGATGTGGCAGAATCTCATCATCCGGTTCAGATCGTGGGCAAGAGGCACTCAGCGGTCCTTATCTCGGAAGAAGACTGGCGGGCAATCCAGGAAACGTTGTATCTCACATCTATACCAGGTATGCGTGAATCCATCCAGGATGGGATCAAGAAGCCGATAGAGGAGTGTGATGAGGAACTTGAATGGTGACCTGGCGACTGGTCTTTACCAAGCAAGCTCAAAAAGATGCAAAAAAGATCGCACACTCCGGCCTTAAACCCCAAGCCGAGCGACTGCTCGAAATCCTCAAAGAAAATCCCTACAAAAATCCACCGCCATACGAAAAACTCCTGGGCGATCTGTCCGGCGCATGTTCCCGAAGAATTAATATCCAGCATCGACTGGTTTACCAGATTTTGGATGAAATCAAGACAGTGAAAGTCATCCGCATGTGGACACACTATGAGTAACGGCGGATGATCAGCGAACCAACGGGGATCAGGGTTTCTGCTGTTCGGGAAAGGGCATGGGCGGCCATCATGCTTTAAGTAGCGGAGGAAGGCTAACTCCTCCTGTCCTCCCCTTACTTAAGGGGAGGGACGTGAAAGAGTGAGAATGGCGGTATTTGATAATCTGATGTTGATTTTGACTTTGCATTTAGCTCCCCCTCGTAAAATAAGAGGGGGGGGGGGGAGTTATGAGCTTCTGCCGGAACTTCCGGCATCACTGTTTCTGCTGCTCGTCTTCCCCTGTCTTGCGGCAGTTCTCTTCAAGAAAGGCGATGAAGTCGATGTGGCTGTTGATGAACGTCAGGTTGTACCTGCTCTCGTAAAGGAGGAGGGCGCTGGCGGCGAAGAGGAACAGCCCGCCCAGAAGGGCGATTGCGGTGGGTATCCAGCTGGTTTCGGGCCCGCCGAAGGCGACATTGAAGGCTATCGCGAGGCTTGAGGCGACGAAGAGCGCCGTTGCGGTATAGAGCGCCGCCAGGGCCCGCTGGATGAGGATGGTGCGGATGCGCTGCCGCCACAGCTGGGCCCTTATGTATGCCAGCCGTTCTTCGTGAAAGGTGAAATGACCCGCCAGTATCCCCTCCACCTCGCTCTTCATGGAGTTGACCCGGTCAAAGAGCCGCCCAAGCCGGCCGGAGGTGGAAAAGATGAGGGTGCCGCAGGCGGAGATGAGCACCGCGGGGGTGATCATCGAGGTGAGGATGCGGGTGCTGGACAGGGCATCGAGGAGTTCTTTTTCGTGTAATGGCATAATCGAAACCTCTTGATTATCAGTCCCGGTAACGCTTCAGCAGGTCCCCGTAGGCGTCGATGCGCCGGTCGCGGAGAAACGGCCAGATGCGACGGACGTCCTCGCTCCTTTTCCCATCGATCTCCACCACTAGCACCTCTTCCCGGCCATTGCTTCCCTCCGACAGAAATTCCCCCTGTGGCCCGGCAACAAAGCTGTTTCCCCAGAAATCTATCCCTGCGCCCGCACCGCTCGGATCGGCTTCGAAACCGACCCGGTTGACGCTTACGAGCGGAATGCCGTTGGCCACTGCGTGGCTGCGCTGGATGGTTATCCAGGCGTCGAGCTGCCGTTTTTTTTCGGCGTCCGTGTCGTTCGGGTCCCAGCCGATGGCGGTCGGGTAGATGAGGAGTTCGGCCCCGGCCAGGGCCAGGAGCCGGGCCGCCTCGGGATACCACTGGTCCCAGCAGACCAGCACGCCGAGCTTCCCGACCGAGGTCTGGATCGGCTCGAAACCCAGGTCGCCGGGGGTGAAGTAGAATTTCTCGTAGAATGCCGGATCGTCCGGGATGTGCATCTTCCGGTACTTGCCGGCAATGGAGCCGTCCTTTTCCAGCACCACCGCCGTGTTATGGTAGAGACCCGGTGCACGCCGCTCGAACAGCGAGGTGACGATCACCACCCCCAGTTCCCGTGCCAGCGCCCCGAACTGCTCCGTTGCCGGACCGGGGATCGGCTCAGCCCGGTCGAAGCAACTGGTATCCTCGGTCTGGCAGAAATAGGGGCCGCAATGGAGTTCCTGCAGGACCACCAGCTCCGTCCCTTTTGCTGCGGCTGTTCTGATCCCCGCCATGCTCTTCTCGATGGTTGCATTTCTGTCCGCTGTGCAGCTCTGCTGCACGAGTCCGACGGTCAGGTTTTTCATAATTATACCCCTGTAATTCACATATTTTCTCAGCACTGTTCGGTTAAGTTTTCGCAAAACCGCACTTCCCCCCTCACCCTAGCCCTCTCCTTTAGGCCCGATGTTTGGGTCCACAAGGGGCGAGGGGACTTTAAAGCTCCCCTCCCTTGATGGGAGGGGTTGGGGGAGGGTGCAATGTGCTGGTTTTCATGGCTTGGAGTGTCAGTGCAATTTTCTCCGGACATTACTGATATTTTCCAAGACCCGCCCCTACGGTTTCAAAATCCCCTTCGGCAGCTGCATGGTGACGCAGTGCAGCGAGCCGTGCTGGAGGATCAGGGGGAGGCAATCGATGCCGATGATCTCCCGGTCGGGAAAGGCTTTGGCGATGGCCGCAAGCGCTGCTGCGTCGTTTTTGTCCCGGTAGGTGGGGACGAGCACTGCCCTGTTGATGATGAGGAAGTTGGCGTAGGTTGCCGGGAGGCGGTCACCCTCCTCGTCGTATCTCACTTCCGGCCAGGGAAGCGGGATCAGCCGGTAGGGGCGGCCGTTGGTTGTCCTGAAGGCCTTCAGCTCCCTTTCCATGGCAGAAAGTGCCTGGTAATGCTCGTCATCTGGATCGTCGCATGTCACGTAAGCGATGGTGTCGTTCGGACAGAGCCTGGCGAGCGTGTCCACGTGGGAGTCGGTGTCGTCTCCTGCCAGGTAGCCGTTTTCCAGCCAGAGGAAGTGCCCGGCTCCGCAGAGTTCCTTCAGCGCATCCTCCACTTCGGTTCTGCTCAGGTGCGGGTTGCGGTTCCCGTTCAGCAGGCATTCGGCGGTGGTCAGGATGGTGCCGTGACCGTCGCTCTCGATGCTCCCCCCTTCCATGATCAGTCCGATGGTCTTGAGCGGCGTGGCGCCGAACGCCCCCAATTTATGGAGACGGCGGGTGATCTGGTTGTCCTGGTCTGCGGCGAATTTCAACCCCCAGCCGTTGAAGCCGAAATCGAGGATGAGCGGCCGGCCGTCCTCAAGTACGGTGATAGGACCGAAATCCCTGGACCAGGTGTCATTGATATCCATCTCAAAGAGCCTTATCCGCTCAAGAGCCGCGCCGCTTTCCTGCAATTTTTTTCTCATCGGCGCCGTATCGGGGGCCACGACTACTACCTGCTCGATGAGGCTTATCTGTCTGACTATTTCAACGAAAACCGGCTCCACTGCGTCAAGCCATGGGCGCCAGTCGCTTCCTTCGTGGGGCCAGGCGAGGAGGACGCCGTCCTGTTCCTCCCACTCGGCGGGTAATCTGCGCAGCATATATTCCATCCCGGATCGAAAGATTATCGGAACTATAACCAATACAAAGGTAACAAGTCAAAAGCATTGCACGCGGATAACTTCTGATCGAATCGGATAAAATCGGATTAAAGGCAACTCTAAGGGTTTAGAACAAAAGTCTTTAAATCTGCCCTTATCAGAAGTTATCCGATTTGATCCGCGTGCAATGAATTCTGCCTTTGTTTGGAGGATAATTCCGAAGATTAATGCAAAAAGGGAAGTTTATAGAAAAGAAGGGGAAAATGCAATTGTGAAGAGAACGGCCATGGCTGCGGGTGACTGTCGATGCAACCGGATGCGGGAAAGAGACGCTGCCATCGGTGAGATCGAGCTGATGAGCGGCCGTGCTTCTCCTTTTTTGTTCGTGCGATTTCTAGTCAAAATAATCGTGGTAAAATGATAATCATGATAGTCGTCGAGACCTACAAGGGAAAATCGATTACCGAGCACCGGGTGGAGATCGTCGAGCGGAAGGGAACGGGGCATCCCGACCAGATCTGCGACTCGATCATGGACGCCATATCCGTGGCCCTGTCCCAGGAGTACCTCCGTGAATTCGGCACGATCCTCCACCACAACATCGACAAGAGCCTCCTTGCCGCCGGCAGGGTCGAGAAATTTTTCGGCGGAGGTCATGTGGTGCAGCCGATGGAGCTGATCATCGGCGATCGGGCCACCTTCCGGGCCGCCGGGCGGGAGATCCCGGTCGCAGAGATCGCCGTGGCCGCCGCCAGGAAATGGCTCGGGGCAAACATGCGCTTCGTCGATCCGGATCGGCACCTGAACTACAGGATCGTGCTCGCCCCCGGTTCGGAGGAGCTGACCGACATCTTCGCCCGGCCCGGCGAGGTCCGGGTGGCGAACGACACCTCGGCCGCCGTCGGCTATTACCCGTTGAGTCCGACGGAACGGGCCGTGCTGGATCTGGAGCGGCATCTCAACTCGGCCGCGTTCAAGGGGCGCTATCCGGAGACCGGCGAGGACGTGAAGGTCATGGGGCTGAGAAGGGTGAACGTCCTGGAACTGACGGTGGCCATGCCGCTCCTTGCGACTTTTATCCGGTCGGAAGAGGAGTATTTCGCCCGCAAGGAGGCGATACTCAAGGAAATGCAGGGATTTCTCGGCGACTATACCGGCTTCAGGAGGCGAGAGGTCCATTTCAACGGCCTCGATGCGCCCGGCCGGGGACTCGGCGGCGTCTACCTGAGCCTGCTCGGCACATCGGCCGAGGATGCGGATTCGGGCCAGGTGGGGCGCGGCAACCGGGTGAACGGCCTCATCTCCATGAACCGGCCGATGGGGACCGAAGCTGCTGCCGGAAAAAACCCGGTGAGCCACGTGGGGAAGATTTACAACGTCCTCGCCCACAAGATCGCCCGGGAAATCTTTGAAACCATTGACGGCATAAAGGAGGTCTACGTGCTGCTCCTCAACAGGATCGGCACCCCCATCGATCAGCCGCAGATGGCCACCGCCCAGCTTCTCCTTGAGCGGGGACGGAAGATCGACGAGATAGCAAAGACCGTGGAAGACATCTTCGAACGGGAATTTGCCGGGATAAACGCCTTCTGCACGGCGCTTGCCCGGGGGGAGTATCCGGTCTGCTGAAGTGATCCGCATTACAGCTCCAAAACCGCCTTCCGCGCCTTCTCGACGATCTCACCGGGGGATTCCCCGCTGAATCGGAGCGGTTCGCCGAAGGTGACCGTTACCCGCCCCCTTCGCGGCCAATGCGCGCCGCGGGGAAACACCTTTTCCAGACCTGCGATCTTTACCGGCACGACCGGTATCCCCAATTCCCTAACCATTATGCCGAGTCCTTGCTGAAAAGGGAGGAGGCTGCCGTCCTCTGACCTTTCCCCTTCCGGGAAGAGGAGGATGTTGATCCGGTGGTCGGCGAGCTTCCCCATGAACTGCAATGAGCGGCGGAATACCCCCGATTGTGGGAGGGGGAAGAGGTTGAGGGCTACGGTTCCGTACTCGTAGGTGAAGCGCTTCCAGATGCGCTGGCCGCTGTTTTTGAAGTTTTTGAAGAAGAATTCCTCCTAGGCGGCAGTGGCGGTGCGATAGCGCCACTGCCGCGGCATGGAGAACATGATTGCGGGCTGGTCGAAATAACTCAGGTGGTTGGCGATAAACATGACCGGCGCATCCGCCTTGGCCAGATTTTCCACCCCGGCCGTCTCAAGCTTGACGAAACAGCGCAGGAGGGGGTAATGGAGGAGGGTGTCGCAGAGCCGCCTTATGCCGCGCACCGGAAGACTGTTCGACCAGAACCGCAGCCGCCGACCTCTGCCGGATTTTTTTCGTGCTGCGATTATCCGCCGCAGGTCGGAAACCTTTGTCATCTGGTCGATGGCCGAGTCTTCCAGGTCGAGCCTGTATTCCTGTTCGATCTGGTTGATCAGCTCCAGTCGGCCGATGGAGGTGAGTCCCAGGGATGTGACCAGGAAAGAATCCTCGCGGATATCGCGGCCGTTCACGCCGGTGATGCGGGCTAGAAGGTTCAGCAATGAGTCCGCAGAAATCCCTGCTTCACTTTCCCGGCCTTCCCTGATCCGCTGTTTCACCTTGAACTTCTGGATTTTCATGGTGGTGGTTTTGGGAAAGTCGGTCTCGGGCCAGAGGGAAAAACCGGTGATCCTGTGCAGTTCGTCAAGGCGGCTATTGGCGTCCGCAACTATTTCTTCGGCGTTCCTGCCGCGTCCGTCAAGGATGAGCACGGCATGAACCTCTTCTCCTGCTCCCATGTCCAGGCCGATAACACATGATTCCTTGACCCCGGGCGTCCTGTCGAGGATGTTTTCGATCTCGTCGGGGTAGACGTTGATCCCGGCGCCGGTGACGATCAACTCCTTGCTTCTCCCCTTGATTCGCAGCCACCTTTCCTCGTCCAGCTCCCCCATGTCTCCGGTGCGGAACCAGCCGTCTTCGGTAAACGCATCCGCCGTAGCGGCGGGGTTCTCGTAGTAGCCGCGAAAGACATTTTCTCCCCTGACAAATACCTCGTCATGTTCGATTTTCAGCTCCACACCGGGGAGCGCCTTTCCCACGGAGCCGACGAGCTGCCTCTCCAGCGTGTTGGCCGTCAGTACCGGCGAGCATTCCGTCAGGCCGTAACCCTCTACCACCGTAAAGCCCATGGCGTCCCAGAAACGGAATACGTCAGGAGCGAGCGGTGCCCCGCCTGAGACGAAGAGGGTGAAATGTCGGCCGAACTTCCGCTGCACCGGAGAGAAGAGGAGCTTTCTCGCTTCACGCGGCAATTTCTCTGCCGATTTCATGAGACCATGGAAAACGCCAGCCAGGTGTTTGGCCGCGAATTCCCCTTCGATGGACCCTTTCAGAAGTTGCAGGAGGCGTGGCACGGCGATGACGGCGTAGATGTCTTCGTCGGCAAGCGCTTCCATGATGGCAGACGGCTTGAGGGTGCGGAGGTAGACGATGGCGGCGCCATGGTAGAGCGGGATGAAAAATCCCCCCATCTGCTCGAACATGTGGGAGAGCGGCAGCAGAGACAGGAAGGAAAACTCCTGGCCGACCACGGGAATGTGCCGGTTTACCTGGCTCAGGTTGGCGAGCAGGTTGCGATGGGTAAGGATCACCCCCTTGGGTGTGCCGGTGGTGCCTGAGGTGTAGATGAGCTGGGCAGCCTCGTCCGGTTCCGGTGAGGCAATCTTCATGAGCGGCTCAAGCCCGTCGAGGAGAAACTCCAGCTCTTCCATGAGGACGGCCGGGTGCTCCGTCATTCTTTCAAGTTTATAGCGGCTCTGGATGACGAGCCGGGCACCGGTCAGGTTGGCGATGGTCTCGGCGCGCTCCCGGCCGGACATGAAGTCGACCGGCACGACAATCCCGCCGCGGATGATGATCCCCCAGAACGCCACTGCCCACCAGGGAGAATTCGGCCCCCAGAGCAGTACCCGGTCTCCATGTCCGATTCCCTGTCGGGCAAGCCAACGGTTCATCTTCAGTGACAAATCGGTCAGTTGTTCATAAGAGAAGACGAGGCGTCGCACACCGGTGCGATAGATCAACGAGGTTTCGTCGCCACGGTTTTTAAAGGTCTGGAACAGATCCGACAGGTTCTTCATCTTGTTCCTTCTTCTGCTCATAATGTTTTTATTGTTTCGGTGGTTAAACATATCAATGGTAGGGGCGAGGCTTGCCTCGCCCAATCGGGCAGGGCAGCCCCTGCCTTACCTCAGTGTTTTACATGTTTAGCCATCGGAGCAATAACTATAGCATTACATTCAATGAGCGCCAAGCCTGTTAGCACTGTTTGTGCTTTTGAGCGAGATGGTCGGCAAAATATGAATAAATAAATGCAAAGGACTTGAAAATAAAATTAGCGTGATATAATAAATGATATTTAAAAATGCGAGGAAAAGGAGATGCATTGATGGGGGTATTGGTGCTCTACAACAACAATGTTTATGACGTGGTCAGTGAGGAACGTCTGGATTCCCTGATAGCTGAAAAAAAAATAGTCGGTTATCACCGTTCAACTGAATGGGTGACCGTTGGGCATGACCCGTTAAGAGTGGATGGCGGAGCGTTTACGGACGGGGAAAGAGGAACGAATGCAGAAAGTGAATGATTGCCTGGAATGATCGGCTGTGACGTCGGTGAAGTGCATTATAAAGGCATCTTTTGCCTCACAAAGGAGCGTATTATGAAGTCTTATGTGAGCGCGGTTCCATTGTTCGTACTTCTGGTTTTCGGGATGGCATGTCCTGTGGGAGCCGATGTCGGCGCAGGCAGTAAAGTCGTTTATGAAGTCGACAGCAGGCTTGTATTGAGGGGGGGCGCGGCAGAGGGAAATGCTGCCGAGTTCATGGATTCCGATGGACTGGTGGGCGATAATGGGAAGAAAAAGACCATCACATGGTGTCGCAAGGCCGCCAGGAATGGAAATGCCCAGGCCCAGTACGATCTGGGGAGCATGTACTACATCGGTTGGGGTGTTGAAAAGGATAAAAGCGAGGCGATCATATGGTTCCGCAAGGCCGCTGAGCTGGGGCATATCCCGGCGCAGAACGCTCTTGGTCTTATTTACTCGAGCGGTGAGGGGGGCAGACAGGACAATGTTGAAGCTGCCAAGTGGTTCCGAATGGCCGCAGAGCAAGGTGATGTAGATGCCCAATATAATCTGGGCTGCATGTACTATAACGGTTGGGGCGTTGAACAGGACAAACACGAAGCTGCAAAGTGGTGTCACAAGGCTGCAGCACAGGGTGATGCCCAGGCTCAATGCATTCTTGGCGCCATGTATGCTAAAAACGATGGGGTAAATCAGGATCTTGCAGAGGCAATAAAGTGGTTCCGAAGGGGCGCGGAACAGGGGAACCCCATAGCACAACACAACCTTGCCGTTCTATATGAAGACGGAAAAGGGGTGAAGCAGGATAAACAGGAAGCAATCAAGTGGTATCGTTTGGCGGCCCGACAGGGGGTGACGCAGTCGCAGGAAGCGCTGGCACTTCTCGGTGAGCATTGACGGACGCGATGAAACGGTGGCTGAAATAGGTAAATGTCTGTAGTTCGGGGAATAAAAAAGCCGCATCCGAAGATGCGGCTTTTTGCAGGCATTGAACAATTGCTTACTTAGCAGCGGGAGCGGCAGGAGCAGCAGCAGGAGCAGCTTCCTTCTTCTTCTCGGCTTTCTTTGCAGCTTTTTTCTTTGCAGCTTTTTTCTTTGCAGCAGGCTTTTTCTCTTCTTTGGCGATCGGCGGATGGCCAGCAGGCATGCCGGCAGGAGCTGCTTCTTTGGCAGGCTCAGCGGCGAAAACAACACCGGCGAAAGCTACGGCTACGAGGGCTGCAACAACTGAGGAAAGAACTTTTTTCATGATAATACCTTTCTTTATACTTTGTGATAGTAAACCCGATTTCCTAACAGCAGATACCATGCCAGTTTCAATGAACAACGCAACCAGCCGATATTGTTGAGATGATCGCATTGGACGAGTAATGCCCTGCCGGGATGTATCCCTTAAATCATCATAGTTGTGCCTCATATGCGGTATAACCCGGCGGTGAATGGGTTGCACTTCGCCATATCTGCTCTACAATATACCGGTAACTTTCTAACGAGCGTGGCAGCAGATTATGCGCGTATATACTGCTATATTTCAGCTTCATCTGCCCAGCCGTTCTCTCAAGGGGAAAAGAAGTATTGTCAAGAGCATCCTGGCGCGGGCTCGTAGTCGTTTTAATGTGGCGGCAGCCGAGGTGGACCGGCAAGACGAGCACGGGACGGCAATCATTGCTTTTGTCACGGTCGCAGAAAATGGCTTGCAGGCCCGCCGGCTCCTTGAAGAACTTGAAGCGTGGCTGGTTGATGAACGACCTGATGTGGATGTGGCGGCAGTGGAAATTGAAGAACGGTGAGGGTTAATAAAAGAAAAGGGAGGAAAAACATGGCTTATTCAGCTAAAGATTATGCAAGACTTATCGGAATGGCGGGGTTCAGCGAGACGCTTCTTAAGAATCACTTTACGCTTTATCAGGGGTATGTGACCAACACCAACAAGGTGCTCGACATCCTTGAGCAGATGCTGAAAGAGGATAAGACCGCCACACCCGAGTTTGCGGAGCTGAAAAGGCGGCTCGGCTGGGAATTTAACGGCATGCGTCTTCACGAGTACTATTTTGAAAACCTCGGGGGGAATGAGCCGCTTGATGTCAACGGCAAGCTGGGGAAGATGATTGCCCAGGGCTTCGGCAGCATTGAAGCCTGGGAAAAGGATTTCAGGGCAACGGGCGCCATGCGCGGCATCGGCTGGACCGTGCTCTACCATGACCCGACCAACGGCAGGCTCACCAATTTCTGGATCAATGAGCACGACGTTTCCCACCCGGCCGGTTGCAATCCCATCCTTATCATGGACGTGTTCGAGCATGCCTTCATGCTTGATTACGGCCTGAAGCGCGCCGATTACATTGAGGCGTTCTTCAAGAATATCGACTGGAAGGCTGCCGAGGCCAGGCTCAAGTAAGCAGGAGAATGGAGCGAGGAAAAAGGAACGAGGAGAAAGGAACGAGGAGAAAGGAACGAGGAACGAGAAGAGCCTTTAACCTAGAACCTAGAACCTCGAACCTCGAACCTCGAACCTCGAACCTCGATCCTCGATCCTCGCACCTCGCACCTCGCACCTCGAACCTCGAACCTCGAACCTCGAACCTCGAACCTGTTCGGGAGGAAACATGAAAGCCTTGATCATCAGTGCAGACAATTTTGAAGACTCGGAACTGCTGGTGCCATACTACCGTTTGAAGGAGGCGGGTATGGCGGTTGATGTGGCCTCCATGAAAAGCGGGTCCATCCGGGGGAAACACGATTACGAAGTGGCCGTGGCTAAGACCCTTGACGAGATCAATCCTGACGATTACGCCATTCTGATTCTTCCCGGTGGCAAGGCGCCGGAGAAAATAAGAAAGGAAACAAAGGCGCTGGAAATTGCCCGGAGCTTTTTTGCGCACAACAAGCCGGTTGCCGCCATCTGTCACGGACCTCAGACATTGATAAGCGCCGGGTTGGTAAAGGGGAGACACGCCACCTGCTACCGGTCGGTAGCGGGCGAGTTGAAAGATGCCGGCGCACTCTACGAGGACAGGGAAGTGGTGGTTGACGGTAACCTGGTTACTTCCAGGGAGCCATCGGACCTGCCTGCATTCATGCGCGAGACCATGAAACAGTTGAAACTTTAGTGACAGGGTAAAAAATGGGGGGCAACGGATGAAAACTTATGTATCTGTCTTTGTTGTGGCGATTTTCTGCTTCCTTCTTCCGGGGGTGTCGTCGGGGGAGGAAAAGCTCTTCAAGGCCACAATCGATACTGACGGGGTGCAGCGGGTGGACATCGTGGGCGGAGGTTATTTCTTCAATCCCAACCACATCATCGTCAAGGTGAATGTGCCGGTGGAGCTGAAGATCAGAAAAGAGTCGGGGGTAGTTCCCCACAACTTTGTGCTCAAGGCCGCTGAA
Source organism: Geotalea uraniireducens Rf4 (assembly GCF_000016745.1). Lineage (GTDB taxonomy): Bacteria > Desulfobacterota > Desulfuromonadia > Geobacterales > Geobacteraceae > Geotalea > Geotalea uraniireducens. The sequence continues at coordinate 1,687,137 of NC_009483.1, forward strand.
ATGGCATTGGATCAGGATATATCCCTGGGCACTGAGCCCAAGGTCGTCAGATTCATTCCCACAAAGCCTGGTAAATACCCGTTTTATTGCAGCAAGAAACTGTTGTTTTTCGAGAGCCACCGTGAAAAAGGGATGGAAGGCGTGCTTGAGGTGGTTGAATAAGGATTGCGGACCCCTGATAAAATTGTACGCAGAAAACAGGCGGAGCAGCAATGCTCCGCCTGTTTTTTGTCATCAACTGTTCATCCCAAAAACGGCAGTTAGCCACGAATGACACGAATAAACACGAATGTTTCTAACCCCTTGTTAAGTCTTGAGTAGTCACCGACCCGGTGAGGGTTTTTTGCATCACAAGAGCTTGTATATTTGTGCAAATTTGTGAAAATTCGTGGTTAAAATGTTTTTTATAGGTTCATGTAAGGTGCCGGTCTCTGTTCTTCAAATATACGCTTCACACCGTGCCTAAACAGTGCTATGTAATGACATGTAATACTACGTTACCAACCGTTTTTGAATGGAGCAGAACGATGGCAAATGAGGACCTCACCCGATTAAAGATAGACAAGGCAGCGGTCGGCACCCGTCGGCCTCGACATAGAAAGCCGCTGTTCTGGGTGGTTATCGGCCTGCTCATTGTTGTCATGGGCATCCTTGCCATGAAAGGGGTCTTCACCCCGAAGGTGGAGGTAGAGTTGGCGACGGTTTCTCAGGTCTATCCTTCCCAGGCATTTACCCTCCTGAATGCCAGCGGTTATGTGGTTGCCCAGCGCAAGGCGGCGGTGGCGTCCAAGGCAACGGGCCAGTTGGTATGGCTGGGAGTGGAGGAGGGTAGCCGGGTCCGGCAGGGAGAGGTCCTTGCCCGCCTGGAGAATCGCGATGCCATAGCCTCGCGGGACCAGGCGGCGGCCAATCTGGGCAGTGCCCGGGCGGCACTGGAGCAGGCAAAGGCGGAGTTGCAGGATGCAACGCTTGCCTACAACCGGCAAAAGGAGCTGCTTTCCCAGGGGATCGTGGCAGAAGCCGACTTCGATGCGGCCTTCGCGCGTTACAAGCGGGCAAAGGCCGGGGTAAGCGGGGCGGAATCCAACATCACCTCTGCATCAGCCGCCCTCCAGGGGGCGGATGTGGCGATAGACTACACCCTGATCCGCGCCCCCTTCGATGCTGTGGTGTTGACCAAAAACGCAGATGTGGGTGACATCGTCACACCGCTTGGAGCGGCGGCAAATGCCAAGGCTGCGGTCGTGACCATAGCCGACATGGGGTCGCTCCAGGTGGAGGCCGATGTTTCGGAATCCAACCTGGAAAAGATCAAGGTCGGGCAACCGTGCGAGGTCATTCTTGATGCACTGCCCGAAGTCCGGTCCCGCGGGATTCTCCACACGGTTGTTCCCACCGCTGACCGTTCCAAGGCGACAGTGATGGTCAAGGTTAAATTTCTCGACATGGACAAGCGGATACTGCCGGAGATGAGCGCCAAGGTGGCTTTTCTGGAAAGACCGGTGAAGAGCGACGAGCAGCGGCCCGTAATAGCGTTGAATCCCCAGGCAGTCTCGACCCGCAACGGGAAAAAATTCGTCTTTATCGCGAAGGGTGATCGGGCGGTGGAGACGCAGGTCGATGTCGGTGCGCCGATCGGCGATATGGTCCGGATCGTGAGCGGGGTCAAGGCCGGTGACAAGTTGGTCGTGAAGCCGCTGGATAAGCTCAAGGACGGCTCGCGGATCAAGACGGCGGAGAAATAAGTAAAGGTATTTTTCGATGACAAACGATAAACCTCCCATGGTGGAGATTAAAAACCTTTCCAAGGCTTACCGGCGTGGCAGCCAGATCATTCCGGTGCTTCAGGACATTACCTTCGACATCGGCGAGGGTGAGTTCATGGCGCTCATGGGGCCGTCCGGCTCGGGAAAGAGCACCCTCCTGAACCTGATTGCCGGGATCGACAAGGCCGATACCGGCATTATCCGGGTGGGCGGGGTCGACATCACCACCCTGACAGAGGCAGAGCTTGCCGGCTGGCGCGCCGCAAACGTAGGCTTCATCTTCCAGTTCTACAACCTGATGCCGGTCCTCACCGCCTATGAGAATGTGGAACTCCCCCTGCTCCTCACACCTCTTAGTCGAAGAGAGCGGCGGGAGCACGTGGAGATGGTTCTGGGCGTGGTAGGGCTTGCCGACCGGATGGATCATTATCCGTCCCAGCTTTCCGGCGGTCAGCAGCAGCGGGTGGCCATTGCCCGGGCCATAGTCACCGATCCGACGATCCTGGTGGCCGACGAGCCGACCGGCGATCTGGACAGGGTTTCGGCCGAAGATATCCTCAGCCTCATGGACAATCTCGTTCATAAATTCGGCAAGACGATCATCATGGTGACCCACGACCCGCGGGCGGCGGAAAAGGCCCACATTATCCAGCATCTGGAAAAAGGGGTTTTGACGGCGTAGCACGCAGCACGCTGAACGATCATGTTCATACTCAAACTCATCATACGCAATGCTTTCCGCCACAAGCTCCGTTCCTTCCTTACCGTCCTCGGTGTGGCCATTGCCATCCTTGCCTTCGGTCTCTTGCGGACCCTGGTCGGACTTTGGTATCTGGGGGTGGAGCAATCGTCCGCCACCCGTCTTGTTACACGCAACGCCATTTCTCTCGTTTTTTCTCTCCCGATTTCATATAAGGACAGGATCAGGCAGATCCCGGGGGTGAAGCAGATCTCCTACGGCAACTGGTTTGGCGGAATCTATATCGACGAGAAGAACTTTTTCCCCAATTTCGCCGTTGAGCCGCGTAGCTACCTCGAACTCTACCCCGAGTTCGTTCTCTCTCCGGGAGAGAGAGACGCCTTTATCCACGACCGCCGGGGTGCTGTGGCCGGACGCAAGCTGGCTGCCAAGTACCGCTGGAAGGTCGGCGACATGATTACCCTCAAGGGGACCATCTTTCCCGGTGAGTGGGAGTTCGTGCTGCGCGGCATTTACCGCGGCGCGCAGAAAAGTACGGATGAGACCCAGTTTTTCTTCAATTGGGAGTATCTCAACGAGACCATGAAGAGAACGGTGCCGCGCCGGGCCGACCAGGCGGGTTTTTACATGATCGGCGTGACCAAGCCCGAGCTGGCTGCCGAGGTGTCGCAGGCGGTGGACAGCACCTTCAGGAACTCCCTGGCCGAAACTCTCACGGAGACGGAAAAGGCCTTTCAGCTGAGCTTCGTTTCCATGACCGAGGCGATCATGATCGCCATCAAGATCGTTTCCTACGTGGTGATCGTCATCATCATGGTGGTGGCTGCCAATACCATGGCCATGACGGCACGTGAGCGGATAGCCGAGTATGCCACGCTCAAGGCCCTCGGTTTCGGCGCGGGTCACATAGCCGGAATCGTCTTCGGCGAATCGATCGTCATCGCCATGATCGGCGGCGGAGTGGGGGTGCTCCTCACCTTCCCTGCAGCCCACTGGATCGAGACCGAACTGTCCCAGTTCTTTCCCGTCTTCAGCGTCTCTCCGCTCACCGTTTACCTCGATCTGCTGGCCGCCCTGGTAATAGGGGTGGTGGCATCGATCTTTCCCACATGGCGCGGGGCGACGATCAGGATTGCCGATGGGTTGAGGAGGATCGGGTGATGGGCATCCCCTACTACTACAGCTTCAGAAACCTCTGGACCCGCCGCCTCACCACCATCCTCACCGCATCGGGGATGGCGCTGGTGGTGTTCGTCTTTGCCGCCACCCTGATGCTGGCCGAGGGACTGCGCAAGACCCTGGTGGATACCGGCTCCTATGATAACGTGGTGGTGATCCGCAAATCGGCCACCTCCGAGGTGCAGAGCGGTGTGGAGCGCCAGCAGGCATCTGTCATCGAGAGCCAGCCGGAGGTGGCGATGGGCGCTGCCGGCCGCCTGCTTCTGGCCAAGGAGCTTGTGGTGCTCATCAACCTGCCGAAGCGGGAGACTGGCAAGCCGGCCAACGTCATCATCCGCGGCATCGGTCCCGCCTCCATGTGGCTTCGACCCCAGGTAAGGCTCGTTGAAGGGCGGATGCCGAGGCAAGGCTCTGCGGAGGTCATCGCCGGCGCCAGCATCGCCAAGCGCTTCAAGGGGGGAGGGCTCGGCGAGACGCTCCGTTTCGGCATGCGCGACTGGACCGTTGTGGGGGTCTTCGATGCGGGGAGCACCGGCTTTTCTTCGGAGATTTGGGGTGATGTGGACCAGCTCATGCAGGCGTTCCGCAGGCCGGTATACTCGTCGGTCCTCTTCAAGCTGCGTGATCCGGGCGAGTTCGGGCGTTTCAAGCAGCGGATCGAGAACGATCCCCGTCTGACCGTCGAGGCCAAACGGGAGACCAGGTACTACCTGGACCAGTCGGAGGCCATGTCGAAATTTCTCACCATCCTGGGGATTGCCCTGACCATCATCTTTTCTCTCGGCGCCATCATCGGGGCGATGATAACCATGTTTGCGGCCGTGGCCAACCGGATCGTGGAGATCGGCACACTGCGGGCGCTCGGATTCGGTCAGGGGAGCATCCTTGTCGCCTTTATCATCGAGTCGCTTTTTTTGGGCCTTCTCGGCGGGCTTGTCGGCCTTTTCTTCGCTTCGTTCATGCAGCTTGTCACCATTTCCACCATGAACTGGCAGTCCTTTGCCGAACTGGCCTTTTCTTTTACATTGACCTTCGAGATTGCCTGGAAATCGCTCCTTTTTTCCCTTGTCATGGGCTTCGTCGGCGGGGTGCTGCCGGCGTTCCAGGCGGCGCGGATGAATATCGTCGACGCCCTCCGTTCAACCTGAACAACAATAACAACATCGTCAAATCCAACGGGGTGTGTAGATGAAGTTCTCCAATCTGCGTTCAAGATTCATTGCTCTATTCATGCTCATCGTGTCGGTCATCATCTACGGCATCGATTATCTCGTTTCAGGCAATACGGGGGAAATCTTTACCGGATTTCTCGGTAACCTGGCCTTTCTTCCGATCTACGTGCTGTTCGTCACCCTGATGATCGAACGGGTTCTCAAGGAGAGGGAACGGGAGGCCATGCGGCAGAAGCTGAATATGGTCATCGGCGTCTTTTTCAGCGAGGTCGGCACCATCCTGCTCAGGGACTGTTCCGGCTTCATCACGGATTCGCGGGAACTGTCCGGGCGGCTGAAAATCGCTTCCCAATGGACGGCCGGCGATTTCAACAATGTCACGGAATTCCTCCGTGGCCACGAAATCCAGGTGGATAGCCAGAGGGGCGACATCGTTGCCTTGAAAGCCTTTCTACAGGAGAAGAGAAGTTTCATGCTCGGCCTGCTGGAAAACCCCAATCTCCTGGAGCATGACGAGTTCACCGACCTGCTCTGGGCCGTTTTCCATCTCATCGATGAGCTGGAGGCGCGCAAGTCGCTTGCCGGTCTGCCGGCGGCGGACATGGAGCACCTGTCGGGCGACATAAAACGGGCTTATAACTATCTGCTCAGGGAATGGGTGGTGTACATGCGGCACCTGAAGGAGGCGTACCCCTATCTCTTTTCCCTGGCGGTCAGGACCAACCCGATGAATCCCGATGCGCGGGTGGAGATAACATAGGGGAGGGTGAGCAAGGGTTTATGGTTGCAAGTTTAAGAAAATTTCCGTTGTCTGCCGTGGCAGCGCTGGTTATCGGCTGCCTGAGCTGCGCATGGTCCTTTGCGGCTGATGAAAGGGCGCTTCCCGGCGACGGGCAGTTGCCCCCTCCGGCAGTCCGTGCAGATAAAGGGGTTGACCTTTTAAAGCGGTTGTGGGAGCAGCTTCTCCCGGAAAGAAGGGACGATAAGAACTTGCAGGATTATCGTGCTGCAACTGTTCTGCGTTCCCTTGATCCGCAGCGGTATCCCCTTCTTCCCTCTGCCGATGGCGGGACGATACTGCTCGATCCCGAGGGAACGCTGCCGATGATGGTGAAATCGTACATTCTGCAGAAGGAGCCGGGGCTTCGGGTTGTATCCGGGAGTCCCGATAATCGCAAGCAATTCTATAGTTCTCTCCTCGCTGCCGGGAAATTCCTCTCTGTCGATGAGGAGGTAAGCCTTGCGTTTGGCGAAGACCCGACGGTTGTGACCTATGTTGACTTCAAAATCGAAAAAAAAGGGAAAGGCCTGCACGAAACCGAGAGCGTCCTGCTCAACGTCGATGAAAAGCGGGGAGGGATCCCCGCAGTGCTGCGCTCATTGCTTGAGGAGAGAGGATTCAGGATAATCGATGCCTATCCGGCTTTTACGGTGAGTGAGCAGAGAAATCAATATCGGCTTCATCTCGTTTCAACCGTTGACCCGCTCAAGATCGTTGATTCTTTGCTGCATGCCCTGGCTCTTCCCTACGAAATCGACAGACCGATCGAATTTGCCGGTCATGATCCCGACGCAAAACAGGTAAACAGGGTAGCCAGGTATTTCGAGCTGAACGGCCGACGTTTCGTGGTAGCCCTTTTCAACGGAGATCCGGCGAGTTACACGCTTTTGCGCCTTCTGGAAACCAGCGGATACCAGGTAGTTATGCTCGATGCCCGGGATGACTTGCGCAAGGTTTCCGGCAAGCTGCTTCCCCGGCTGGGGATATCCGCCGAGTACGTCAGGCACGATCTTTTGCCGGCCCCGGACCGCCGCTATAACGTGCGGATGTCAGGGGTCATGCTTTCCGACAGGAACGGTGGCGGAAGCATATTTCTGACCGACAAGCTTTTGGATAAAGAGATTGGAAAGCTGCTTGAAACTGCGGGATACCACCTCGTAAAAAATAATGAGTATCGTTGATCTGTTGACGGTTTATCATGGGGGTAGTCAATCCAGAAAATATTTGCATTTTTAGAACCTTTGCTATAAATTAGCCCCTCCATAAATATCCAGAATCCTTCCTAAGGTGATTCACCTTGCAAAAAAAGAAAACACTTTCAGATTTAAGAAAAGAGATCGACTCGTTAGACGACCGGATGCTGGAGCTTTTGAACGAGCGCGCTTCCCGTGTCATCGAGGTGGGGCGTCTCAAGGCGGGTTCAAAAAGCGATTTCCATGTGCCGAGCCGTGAACGGGAAATCTACGAGCGTCTCATCGCCCAGAACCGCGGACCCTTTCCAAGCCAGGCGCTGAAAAGCGTTTTCCGGGAGATCATCTCCGCTTCCCTCGCCCTGGAAGCGCCGATGAAGGTGGCGTTTTTCGGCCCGAAGGCTACCTTCACCCACATGGCCGCCATGCAGCAGTTCGGCCTCTCCGCCGAGCTGGTGCCGCAGAAGTCGATACCTGCGGTCTTCGAAGAGGTGGAGAAGGGGAGGGCGCTGTACGGGGTGGTGCCGGTGGAAAACTCCACCGAAGGAATGGTTTCCCACACCCTGGACATGTTCATGGAGAGCGAGCTGAAGGTAAATGCCGAGGTGCTCCTGGAGATCCACCATTATCTCCTTTCCCGCACCGGCCGGATGGAGGATATCAAAAAGGTCTGCTCCCACCAGCAGCCCATTGCCCAGTGCCGTAACTGGCTGGCCGAGAACCTGCCGAACGTGCCGGTCGTTGATGTTGCATCCACGGCCGTGGCCGCCCAGATCGTCAGCGAGGATTACACCGCTGCCGCCATCGCCAGCGAACTCGCCGCCTCCATGTACGACCTCAAGGTGGTGCGGGAGCGGATCGAAGACCAGGTGAACAACTTCACCCGCTTTCTCATCATCGGCAAAAAGATGGCGGAAAAGAGCGGCGACGACAAAACTTCCCTCATGTTCTCGGTCAAGGACGAGGTCGGCATTCTCTACCACATGCTGGAGCCCTTCGCCAAGCGTGGAATAAACCTCTCCAAGATCGAATCCCGACCACTGAAAAAGAAGGCGTGGGAGTACATATTCTTCCTCGACCTGGTTGGGCACATCTCTGATCCCGTCATTGCGGAAGCGGTGCAGGAACTCAAGGGGTGCTGCCAGTTTGTCAAGGTTCTCGGGTCGTACCCGAGAGCAAAATAACGTATGTGTAGGGGCGCGGTTCTCGCGCCCTGGGCTGGGTTCTCGCGTCCAGGGCGGGGTTCTCGCGCCCTGGGCGGGGTGACCCCGCCCCTACGAAATCACGAATTGTTACGGGAGAAATCCATGCCGCTCATTCAGCGGTTGGCCATAATCGGCGTCGGCCTGATCGGCGGCTCGCTGGCCCGCATCCTCCGGGAAAAAGGGGCGGTTGTCGAGATCGTCGGGATCGGCAGGGGCGAAGCTAATCTGCGCAAGGCCGTGGAGCTGGGTGTAATCGACCGTTACTCCCTTGACCCCGTTGCCGGCGTGGAAGGGGCTGACCTGGTTTTTCTTGCCACGCCGGTCTGTTCCATTATCGACATGGTAGCCCGGATTGCGCCTGCCCTTGCTCCCGGTTGTGTGGTGACCGATGGCGGAAGTGTAAAGGGGGAGATCGTGGCGCCCTGTGAAAAGCTGCTCCCGCCAGGGACATTTTTCGTCGGCGGTCATCCCATTGCCGGCACGGAGAAGTCCGGGGTGGAGGCCTCTTTTGCTGCGCTCTACCAGGGAAAACGCTGCATTCTGACCCCGACGGCCCAGACCGACGGGGAGGCGCTGCGCAAAGTGGTGCGGATGTGGGAACTCGCCGGAAGCGAAGTGGTGTGCATGGATGTGGAGAAGCATGACCGGGTGGTGGCTGCCATCTCCCACTTGCCGCACATGGTCGCCTATTCGCTGGTCAACGCGGTGGGCGGCTACGACCGCTTTTCAGAGAACATCCTCAAGTATTCGGCCGGCGGTTTCAGGGATTTTACGCGCATCGCTTCTTCGGACCCGGCCATGTGGCGCGACATCGCCCTTATGAACAGGGAAGCCGTTCTGGAGATGATGGATTTTTTCAGCGAATATTTCGCCGGCTTGCGCAACCTCGTAGAGAAGGGGGACGGCCATGGCCTGGAAGCGTTCTTTGCCCGGTCGAAGCAGAACCGGGACGCCATTTCATAACCAATAAACATTGCCGCAGAGGAAATTCAATTGCAGACCTATACCATAAAACCAGCACAGTCAGTTCGCGGCGAGATCGCCGTCCCCGGCGACAAGTCCATCTCCCACCGTTCCATAATGCTTGGTTCCATTGCCCGGGGGACCACCACTGTTTGCGGCTTTCTCCGGGGTGAGGACAATATGGCCACCCTCAACGCCTTTCGTGCCATGGGGGTCGATGTCCGGGACGACGGCGAAACCTTGCGCATCGAAGGGAAAGGACTTGCCGGACTCAGTGAGCCTACCGATGTGCTGGATTGCGGAAATTCCGGGACCTCCATGCGGCTTATGACCGGCCTTCTGGCCGGCCAGAGGTTTTTCTCGGTCCTGACCGGCGACCAGTACCTGCGCAACAGGCCGATGAAGCGGGTTCTGGAGCCGCTCAGCCGGATGGGTGCGACCATCTTCGGCCGTGCCGGCGGCGACAAGGCGCCGCTTGCCGTAGTCGGGAGAGGGCTTACCGGCGTAACTTACGCTTCGCCGGTATCGAGCGCCCAGGTCAAATCCGCGATTCTCTTGGCCGGGTTATATGCGGATGGCGAAACTGAAGTGACCGAACCCCATCTCTCCCGCGATCACTCGGAGAGAATGCTCCGCTATTTCGGCGCCGATATCGAAACCTTTGCCGGTGGGGTAAAGGTACGCGGCAGAGAGCTGACCGGGCGTGACATAACGGTTCCCGGCGACATTTCATCGGCGGCTTTCTTTATCGTCGCCGCGCTGATCGTTCCCGGTTCCGAACTGCTGATCAAGGGGGTCGGGGTTAATCCGACGCGGACCGGCATTATCGATATCCTGACCGCCATGGGTGGTTCCATCGAGCTTCTGAACTGCCGTGAGATCTCCGGTGAGCCGGTGGCGGACCTGCTGGTCAGGGCGTCGGAACTCAAGGGAATCGAGATCGGCGGAGATCTGGTGCCGCGGGCCATCGACGAGTTTCCCGTCATCTGCGTCGCCGCCTCCTGTGCGGAAGGGCGGACCGTTATCCGCGACGCCAGGGAATTGCGCGTAAAAGAAACCGATCGCATTGCCGCAATGGCCGTCAACCTGCGGAAGGCGGGGGTAGACGTGGTCGAGACCGAGAACGGCATGGAGCTTATCGGGGTTGAGCGCCTGGAAGGGTGCACGGCGGAAAGTTTCGGCGATCACCGCATCGCCATGTCCATGCTGATTGCAGGTCTTGCTGCCCGGGGCGAGATTACCGTCAACGATACGGAGTGCATCGCCACATCCTTCCCCAATTTCATCGCCCTCCTGGAAAAGGTCGTGGTCCCATGAGCGACAGGTGTGCCGCTGGACGTAAAAACGGCCTGATTGTCGCCATAGACGGCCCTTCCGGGGCGGGAAAGAGCACCATCACCAAGCTTCTGGCCGAACGTCTCGGCTATATCCATATCGATACCGGCGCCATGTTTCGCGCCATTGCCCTCAGTGTCAGGCGCGCCGGCGTTGCCGTCGATGATGACGTTTCCCTGGCTGCCCTCTGTCGCCGGACCGACATCGTTTTCGTGCGTGACAACGGGTGCTGCCGGGTTATGCTTAATGGCGAAGATGTTTCGGATGCGATCCGCACCCCCGAGATCAGTGCCCTCACCTCCCGGATATCGGCGAGAAAACCGGTGCGCGACAGCCTGCTTGAGCTGCAACGGCGGATGGGGGAGGACGGCGGCGTAATACTTGAGGGACGCGATATCGGTACCGTGGTTTTCCCCGATGCGGAGGTGAAATTTTTCCTTTCCGCCTCGGCCGAGGAACGGGGGAGACGCCGCTATCTGGAGTTGACGGCTAAAGGAGAGGCCGTCACCCTGGAACAGACAATTGCTGCGGTAGTCAAGCGTGACGAGCAGGATGAAAGCCGCGAGCATGCCCCCCTGCGTTGCGCCGATGATGCTGTCGAGATCGATTCGACCGGCTTGTCCATTGACGAAGTGCTTGCGCTCATGGAAGGGAAGGTCAGAGAAAGACAGAAATATTGTGCGGAGAAAAACGAGAAATGAAAGTCATACTTGCCAAACAGGCCGGTTTTTGTTTCGGTGTGAAAAGGGCCACTCAGATGGCCTTCGAGGCTGCCGACAAGGGGGGGAAGACATACACCCTCGGCCCGATAATCCATTCTCCCCAGGTGGTACAGAAGCTGGAGGAGATGGGGGTAAAGGCGCTCAAGGATATTTCCGGCATGGATGACGGGACGATCATCATCCGTTCACACGGCGTTGCATCCGGGGAGCTTGAGGAGGCGGTCCGCAAGGAGCTGGAGATCGTGGACGCCACCTGTCCGTTTGTCAAGAAGGCCCAGGAACATGTGGAGAGTCTGTCCCAGGCGGGTTATGACGTGGTCGTGGTGGGAGATGCCGACCACCCCGAGGTGCAGGGGATAGTTTCCTATGCCTCCGGGAAAGTCTACGTGGTCGGGTCGGGGGATGAAGCGGCTAAGTTGCCGAAAATGGCGAAGATAGGGGTCGTTGCCCAGACCACCCAGTCGTTCGAGAATCTGAAAAACGTGGTCGACGCATGTCTCACCAAGGGGGGCGAGATCCGTGTCTTTCATACCATTTGCGACGCGACTGCCGTGCGCCAGGAGGAAGCCAAGGAACTGGCCAGCCAGGTTGACTGCATGATCGTGATCGGCGGCTACAACAGCGCCAACACCAAGCGCCTCGCCGAAGTCTGCACTGAACTGCAGCCGAGAACCTACCATATAGAAATGGCGCAGCAACTCAACCCGCGTTGGTTTGAAGGTGTGGGCAAGGTTGGCGTCACCGCCGGCGCATCGACTCCGAAGTGGCTTATCGATGAAGTCCTGGAACAGATAGAAAAGATTAATAAGGATAAAAACCATTGAATTTTTCAACAGATGTGATAAATTATCTTGATTTTTATACGGAGAAATATTTCAGGGGGTAATGTTTTAATGGGAGACGACAAGAAAACATTCAAGAAAAAAGACATGCCGATCAGGCGATTGCATGATACGGATGAGGAGATGGAGCAGGAGGAGCGGGGAGAGTTTGCCGAGCTTTATCAGGACAGCCTGCGTCAGCCCCAGTCCGGCGAAATTGTAAAAGGTGTGGTAGTGCAGATCGAAGCGGATTGCGTTCTGGTGGATGTGGGATACAAGTCGGAAGGGTGTATCCGCATCAACGAATTTATAGATGAAACTGGCGAACTTACGGTCAAGATCGGCGATGAAGTCAATGTATTCTTTGAGCGCGGCGAAAACATCCGCGGGCACATGGTTCTTTCCAAGAAAAAGGCCGACTCGCAGGTGGCGTGGGAAGCCATAGCCGCAGCCGGTGGTGAAGGCGGAGTCATCGAAGGAAAGATAACCGGCAAGGTGAAAGGTGGATTGATCGTCGATGTCGGTATCGAAGCCTTCCTTCCCGCTTCACAGGTGGACATCAGACCTGGCGGCAACCTGGACAGATTCATCGGTGAAACCTGCAAGTTCAAAGTCCTGAAAATGAACAGGAAACGGGGCAACATCGTCCTCTCCCGCAGGGTGCTTCTCGAAGAAGAGCGTGACAAGGCAAGGACTACTACGCTGGCCACCCTGTCCGAAGGGGATGTGGTCGATGGGATTGTCAAGAACATCGCCGACTACGGCGCATTCGTAGATCTTGGCGGGGTCGATGGACTTCTTCATGTCACTGACATGTCCTGGGGGAGGTTGAATCATCCGTCCGAGGCGGTAAAGGTCGGTGACACAATCAAGGTTAAAGTGCTCAAGTACGACCGCGAGAAAGGGAAAATATCCCTTGGTCTCAAGCAGACCATGGCAGATCCATGGCTGAACGTTGAAACAAAATATCAGATCGGCGAAAGGGTGCAGGGCAGGGTTGTGAGCCTCACCGATTACGGCGCATTCATCGCACTTGAAGAGGGTGTCGAGGGTCTTGTACACATTTCCGAAATGTCCTGGACCAAGAGGGTGCGTCATCCTTCCGAACTGCTCACTGTCGGTGACAATGTTGAAGCCTTGATCCTCGGCGTAGACACCTCCAACCGTCGTATTTCGCTCGGGCTGAAGCAGACCGAGGTGAATCCCTGGACAGTCATTGGTGAAAGGTATCCGGTCGGGACAAAGATAGAAGGTCAGATCAAAAACATAACCGATTTTGGTGTGTTCATCGGTATTGAGGATGGTATAGACGGTCTCGTACACGTTTCCGACATATCCTGGACCAAGCGGATCAAGCATCCCGGTGAACTCTACAGCAAAGGCCAGACAGTACAGGCCGTGGTCCTCAATATTGACGCTGATAACGAGAGGCTTTCCCTCGGCATCAAACAACTTACTCCCGACCCGTGGGATGAAATCCCGAGCAAATTCAAACCCGGTACGCGCATTAAGGGGAAGGTGACATCCATTACGGATTTCGGCGTGTTCATGGAGATTGAAGAAGGTATCGAGGGACTTGTTCATATTTCCGAGCTTTCCCAGGAAAAACTGGCCTCAACCAAGGACTTCGCTGCGGTTGGCGATGAACTCGATGCCGTGGTGCTCAACGTGGATACGGTCGAGAAAAAAATAGCCCTATCCATCAAGTCCTTACAGACTGCCATTGATAAAGCCGAGCTGGCCTCTTACATGGGATCACAGGGCGAAGCCACATCAAACCTTGGGGCACTGCTGAAAGAGGGATTAAAGAAAAACGGGGATGAGTAGTAGCCAATAGCAATTGCTGGCGAGCTATATATAATGATAATTTGATTGCAGCAAGAGGTGTTTGATGACTAAAAGTGAGCTGGTGGACAAACTTGTAGAAGTAAACGGCATACTGAGCCGCAAAGAATCCGAGGCGATAATCTCCATTGTCTTCGATTCCATGTGTGAAGCGCTGAAAAGCGGGGAAAAGGTGGAAATACGCGGTTTCGGCAGTTTTACCATCAGAGACCGCGAAGCTCGCGAAGCCAGGAACCCCAAAAGCGGCGAGATCGTCAAGATCGCTTCGAAGAAAACACCGTTCTTCAAGACCGGCAAGGAACTGCGAGAAAGGGTGAACAATCTCTAACTGCGGCGACGCCGTTTAAAGTCGCTGCATTAAGCGCCCGGGTGGCGGAATTGGTAGACGCAAGGGACTTAAAATCCCTCGTTCGCAAGGACGTACCGGTTCGATTCCGGTCCCGGGCACCACGTATAACGTATTATTGTAGAAATAGAGAAGGGCTATGTGTAACTGCATAGCCCTTTTGCTATTTAGTTTCTGTCCGGAAAGGGTGCTTTTTCGCCCTGGCTGTGTCAATCTTCAGGCTTGCTTGTGCGGCGTACCGATGTACGCCTCCGCGCAACCCCTCGATTTCCTTGCCAGGACAAAATATCCCCGCTTTCCGAATCAGAAACCAATAGTTTCTCATCCGATGTTTCCGGATGGAAACTATTTAATCTTCCTCTGTTTCTCCTTGCCAGCCAGATCATTTTTACGTATATTTAATGCAATCGATAGACAAGGAGCTTGCCATGCCTTCAGGGACAAAACAGAAAAAGTATGTTGTAGGCGCCACTCCACCCAAGAAGCTTAGCCCGGAGGCCAAGCAGATGTTGGCATCCGCCAGGCCTTCCAGGAAGGCACTTAAAAGGGCGGCCTCAGCGGTGAAATTACCGGTCGTTGACGGTGCCGAAGTTGGACTTTAAACTGGTCAACCCCTCCAAGGGCTTTTTGCACCCCGGAACTTTCCTGAAAAAATTCGATTACACCGACGACAACGAACGTCAATACGTTCGGCAAGTAGCAAAGCTTGCCCAAAGTCATCAAGCGCGAATACACCTTCTTGCGGGCGCTGCCAATGTTCCCCATGGTTTTCTGGCGCTGTCGGTCTCCCGCCTCCAGGATCAACCCTGCATTGTGATTGATTATCTGTTTACGTCAAAACCTTATCGTGGCTTGAAGTTTCAGGAACTCGGGGATACAAAAATCTCCGAATACCTGGTTGACTTTGCAATCAAGACAGCAACCGAGATTGACGGTAAAGTGCCGATCCGCTACGTTGCTTTGGCTCCGGCCCACGACAATCTCATACCTTTCTACGAAAAATGGGGATTTAAAAGTCTTGATAAGACAGAGTGGATGTATCTGCGGATTTAATCGGCATGTTGGCCGGAACATCCGAGATTCTGAGAACTGAGGCGGTTGCATGAAAAAGACCGTGAAAAGTGATGGCAAGAACGATTCGATTACTCCTTCGACTGCCTTACTCAATCGGAAGCTGCTAAGCAACCTATAGCAATATGCTCCAGCATCACCATCGGCATCAATTCCACTTTTAATGTTCACAAAAATGCAATGTTCATAAAAACTGAACAAAGCTAAAGGTGGAGAAGTTGAAACAAGGATTTGCAGGGTGAAGCGACCCTTTATCCTTTTGAAAACCGCCTTTACGCATCAGAAACAGCCGGCAGCTTGCGTTGCTAGTTTGCGCCTTTTCCTTTATTGATCCTATAAAAAGCATTTTAGCCACGAATTTGCACGAATCTATAAGCTCTTGTGATGCAGAAGACACTCACCAGATCGGTGACTCCCTCAAGACTTAACAAATGGTTAATAATATTCGTGTTTATTCGTGTCATTCGGTACGCCAGGCCAAGCCTGGCTGATCTATCTGACTGAAAAGTGTCAGACATGTAAATTGCTCGTTCACCATGTAGTCGCGGTCTGTCACGAGAGGGTAACCAAACGTGGGGAGTAAGACCGGTTCTTTGTAAGAAAAGAGCGAAGGGTACGATAACTACCCTGACGACGAAGACGCGAGCCCAGCGCAAGCGAACCCGTTTCGGCCTCGTTACACGTAGTTGACAGTGGCCAACCTTCCGAATGTGGTGAAGCCTGTCACCCACCGGTGATAAACGAGCGAAAGAACCGGTGGGACTGTCCGGGGTGATTGGGGAGGGCGCGTGTCGAAAGATCAGCCGAGGAACCTGGGAGGTCCGACGTAATTCCCAAAGCGAAAGGGTTTCGCCGAAGGGAGAACGCCGACGGGGAATCAATAACCCGCCAAGCGTGTACGGTCGGAATTCGGAGCGGCCCATAGTAGCCGGGAAGCGGGGTAATGCCCGTGGAGCCAAGGGGCCGTACTTCAGTCATGTTTACACGGAAAGAGAGGAGACCCGCTTGAGCGACAGACGCTCCATAACGGAATGGATGGCCGAAGGATTCGAACCTGAACCCGGACTGCCGGTAAAAGTCTCCCTTCTGCGGTGGAAACTGAGCAGCAAGGCCAAACGAGAACCGCAGTTCCGGTTCTATGCCCTTTACGACCGAATCCATCGTCGTGATGTACTTGAAACGGCGTGGTTGCGAGTAAAGGCGAACAAGGGCGCGCCGGGAGTCGATGGTGTCAGCATTGAATCCATCGAGGTGCGGGCAGACGGAATATCCGGCTATCTTGACGAAATTCAAGAAAGCCTGAGAACCAAAAACTACAAACCATCCCCGGTGCGTCGCGTCTACATCACCAAGCCCAACGGCAAACTGCGCCCGCTCGGCATACCGTGCGTGCGGGACAGAATTGTACAGGCAGCCGTACTCCTTATCCTCGAACCGATATTTGAGGTGGACTTTCTCGACTGCTCCCATGGATTTCGTCCCAAAAGGCGTCCCCATGGAGCCCTCGACCAAGTCGGTAATAACCTCCAACTCGGACGGCAGGAAGTGTATGACGCGGATCTTTCGAGCTACTTTGACAGCATCCCCCACGAGCACCTGATAGTAGAACTTGAGCGGCGCATAGCCGACCGGAGTGTCCTCAAACTGATCCGGCAATGGCTTCACAGTCCGGTAGTAGAAGAAGACGGCAGCATCAGCCGTCCCAAACAAGGGACGCCACAAGGCGGGGTAATATCTCCCCTTCTTGCCAACATCTACCTTCACCGGCTCGACCGGGCCTTTCACGAAGAAGCAGACAGCCCCTACCACTTCGCCAGAGCGCGCATGGTACGGTTTGCCGACGACTTCGTAGTAATGGCCAGACACATGGGCAATCGCATAACCGGATGGCTGGAAGAGAAACTCGAAACAGACCTTGGACTCAGCATCAACCGTGACAAAACCGGTATTGTCAGAATGAACAAGAAAGAGAGCCTGAACTTTCTGGGATTCACCCTCCGCTATGACCGTGACCTGCGGGGCAGAGATTGGGATTATCTCAACATCATGCCGAGTAAGAAGGCCATAGGAGCACTCAAGGGAAAAATCCGGGAGAAGACCCGAAGCGGATACAAAAAGCCGCTTGTCGAAGCAATTGCCGAGGTAAACAGCATCCTTCGCGGATGGGGCAACTACTTCGACTACGGGTATCCCCGGAAAGTATTTCGAGACGTGAATCATTACACGAGGACTCGCTTTCGAATATTTCTGAACAATCGGAGCCAAAGGCGGAGCAAACCCTTCAGGGCAGGTGAAAGCCTGTATGCCGGACTTAAGCGATATGGTCTGGTTTACCTGTAACAGCAAAGCCACAACTCCTCAATAATGCCGTGCAGCAAGAGGCTGATAGGTAAGCCGTATGCGGGAAATCCGCACGTACGGTTTGACGAGGGGGAGCTGGTTAAGGCAACTATGGTAAGGCTACTTAGGCACCGCCAAACGAAAGGGGCGGAAACGGACAAGCCAAACCTAATGATGTAGTAACCTGCTTCCTACTCTACTGGCTAATTGCCGTTTTTGGGTTTATTACCACTTTTGTGGAAATTCCTGCCATGGAACTGTAACGAAAAAACCGCTCCCGATCCCGACGGAGTGCGGATTCAGCCGGGCAGTAACCGCATCCGCCCCTTTTTTTCTTACCTGATTTGTTCGAACAATCGATTTCCACTATTTTGCATATTGACAGCAAAAAGGCTTGACAACTTTAGAACAATGTATTAAAAAATCTCCCATTGTTTTTATTTTAATTAAGTTATGCTTTGGGGGCGGTTTGAATTGACGTAAGGGGAAGCAGCACCTTGTTACCGGTGAGGCTTTCCCTTTTTTTGTTGGATATCATAGAGATGAACGTTGGGGGCAATCGAAATGGCAGAACTCAGGAGTTACTCTATCGGCAGGAGATCAAGTGAGTATTACCGCATCAGGTACTCCTTGTGCTGTCTATTATACCCAAGGCTGCGCTGGTCCTGATGGTAGTGGCGCCCCAGGTCATGAGCTGTATCTGGCACATGGTCTTTCTTCAGGCTCTCTGGTTGCTAAAATAAATGATGCTGCTCCGTTCTTCATCGGGCAATCATTGTCTTTTATTGCAGGGCATAAAAACATGCGGTTATTGTCAAAATGTATCGCAAATACGTGCGAATGTTAGGAGATGTTGTATGATTTTTTTTAATAAGTTAATCAAATATTACTTTTTATGCCTTGCAATACTGATTATTCATTTCCTTCTTTTTAATGAGAATGCTTTTGGTAACACATATCTGACTAATGTCAAAATATTCGGTGGTAATGCACATTACTATCAAAAAACCACTTCAAATGCAGTTCCAGATCCGGCTTCTCATGGTAGTGAATATGTGGGTAGTTGTAATATAGGATCCTTAATTTGGTTTACTGAATATACAGGTGAATATGATAAAAAAATAGATGTATCTGTCAGTGGTGGAAATTTTAGCAGATGTACATTTATTAATAGCTCTGGCGCGATTACGTTCACAGATGATGGATGTGTATCATGTACAGAACCCAAATCCTCTGAGTCTTCTGGTGGTTGCACAAATTATAATGAAGAAAACTTCCAAATGACTTTGATGGCAGGTTATTTTGCAAAAGAATATAATTGTGACCGTTCTATTTATCCGTGCGAGAGATCATCCGGTCCATGTGGTTTTGAAACTAACGAGGCAAGTAGTTCTTTCGATTTGCTCCTTAGTTGTGATGGTGATATGCAGTTTGATAAGATTATAATAAGCGGTCATAACGCTGCGTGGGACAGTAATATGGTTCCTGGTAGCTTATTTTTAATAAATGGTATAAGTCCAACAACATCAAGTGGTAGTTTAACTTGGGAAATTCCATTTGATGGTAAATGTGGCGACAGAATCACTATGACATCATCTGTACCCTATAGCTATGGTGCTATTGAAGTAGACTCTATTAGCGCAATCCCCATATTTTGTGATATCAAAATCGACAATCTCTCTACCACAAAGGCTACAATAGATCCGAATGCAGGCGAAACGACAATATTTTATGGTAGTATCTCATCTTCTAAGAGTTACACCTGGATATTGAGCGTCGGCGGAAAAACTGTAAACGGCAGCGGAAATCCTTCAGTAGTGTGGGATGGGAAAGATTCCACAGGAAACATTGTAGCTGACGGGATGTATACAGCTACCCTTACTGCTATGACTACGGATGGTAAATGCTCAGATTCCGCTACAACCCAGGTTGAAGTGAAAAAGGGGCCTGAGCAATGTAACCTGGATCATGACTTTCAATCCAGGGTTAACGTTACAACCGGTTGGCTCTCCCACAGTCAGGACCTTTTCTCCCTCAAGGGAGGGAGCCTTTCAACAAGTATTTCACTTGCCTACAACAGCCTCGCCCCCCGAACCGGTCCTATCGACACGGATATAATCCATCATTTCCAGAAGGCCCTTCATGTTAGAGACGACGGCTCGATTCTCTACCGGGAGTGGGACCAGACTCTGGTCTACACCTTCTCTGATACAGGCTACCAGCCGCCGTCCGGCGACACCTCGACACTGGTGAAGAACGTCGACGGTAGCTATGTCCTCACCGATGTCGACGGAACGGTCAACAATTTTAACCAGAATGGGAAAATCAGCGCCACCGTCGAGCCGAGCGGCAAGACCTATGGCTTTGCCTATACCGCCGACTCCGTCACCGTGACCGATCCGTACAACAAGAGCACCATATTCTCCATCCTTTACTACAACAGCATCAATCCCATGACCGGGACGCTCGGCACCGGCTGGAGCCACAACTACGAGATCGCCCTCCAGGACCAGGGAAACGGGGCGATACTGTTCAAGGACGGCCAGTTGTCGCGTCTCTACACACGCTCAGGGGATACCTATGTGTCACCGCCAGGCGACTATTCAACCCTGGTGAAGAATACCGACGGCACCTTTGTCATTACTGAGAAAGACGGCCTCAACCATAACTTTGACCAGTGGGGAAGGATTCTTTCCCGTCTTGACAAAAACGGCACCGCAATGACCTTTGCCTATGACGGCGGCAACCTGAGCGGCGTTACCGATGGCGCAGGGCGAACTGTCACATTTGCTTACGACGGGACCAACAAGCTCTTGTCAGTCACCGACCCGAAGGGGAACGCTTATACTTTCGGCTATGACGGCGGCAATCTCATTACCGTCACCAATCCCGACAGCGGTCAGTGGAGCTATACGTATGACCCAGCCGGCTTCCTTCTCACCAAGGCTGACCCAGGCGGTAATGTGGTCACATACGTATACGACGACACCCACCGGGTCATTAGCGGGACTGATCCTGAGGGGCGGAGCCGCGACCTCGACTATGCGGCGTCCGTCCCCGGTTCCGATACTGCGAAGACCACGACCTTCAAGGAGAAGGACGGAGGGGAGTGGCAGTACACCTATGACACCTCCGCCGGGACACTGACGAGCAAGACTGACCCGTTGGGGAATACCACCAGCTTTACCTACGACAGCCGCAAGAAAATGCTCACAAAGACCGAGCCGGTAATCGGAACAACCACGTATAGCTACGATGCGAACGACTATATGACCTCCCTCACAGACCCGCTCAGCAATACCACGAGCTACACCTACAACAGCCGAGGCCAAGTGCTGACCGTCTCCGGGCCTGCGGGAACGACGACCAACACCTATGACGCTAACGGCAACCTCCTCACAGTCACCGACCCGGCAAGGGCGACCACGACCTATGAGTATGACCCTAAAGGGAACGTGACGAAAATCACCGACGCCAAAGGGAAGGCGACCACCTTTGTCTATGACGCAAGCGGCATGCTTACTTCCACCACCGACCAGACCGGCGCGACGACGACTTACACCCATGATGCTAACGGCAGCATGGCGACCAGTACCGACACTACCGGCAAGGTGACCACGTTCACCTACGACGGGATGAACCGGCTTGCCACCGTCACCGACCCGCTCGGGCACGTCACCACCTACGACTACGACAAAATTGGGAACCGGACCTCCGTTACCGACGCCAATGGTAACACGACAACGTACAAGTACAACTACCGCGGGCAGGTAATAGAGGCGAAGGATGCGCAGGGGAGCACCACCACTTACACCTACGGCGCCACCGGCTGCACGAGCTGCGGCGGCGGGGTGGACAAACTAACGGCGCTGACCGACGCCAAGGGGCAGACGACGAGCTGGCAGTATGACCTTCTCGGGCACCTCGCGAGCGAAACCGACCCCCTGCAGAAGGTGACCGCCTACATGTACGACCCGGCGGGGAGGATGAACCTGAAGACCGACGCCAATGGCGCGGCCGTTGCTTACGGTTACGATCCCCTGCGGCGGCTGACCGGCAAGACCTACCCTGACGGAAGCAGCCTGAGCTACACCTACGACACCGCTGGACACGTCCAGACCGCGGCGAACAGCAATGTTACATACATTTACGCCTACGACGCTGCTGGGCGGGCGACGAGCGTCACCGATTCCCGCGGCTACACGCTTGCCTATGAATACGACCTCCTTGGCAATCGGACGAAGATGAAATTCCAGCCGGGGACAGCCGACGAACGCATCACCACCTATGCATACGACGACGGCAACCGCCTGACCGACATCATCGCTCCGGCCGGTACCTTTACTTACGGTTATGATGCGCTTGGGAGAAGGACGAGCCTCGGCTACCCAAATCAGGTGACCGCAGCCTACACCTATGATGATGCGGGACGGCTGACGAGCCTTAGCCATACGGCTGGCGGCTCTACCATTGCGGCGTTCAGCTATGCCCTGGATAACGTGGGGAACCGGACGAGCAAGGCGACGACCGAGGCGGAGAATTATCTGTACGATGTCGTCTACCGGTTGTTGAACGCCGCCTCTCCCAAACCGGAGACCTTCACCTACGATGCCGTGGGGAACCGACAGACGGGACCGGGAGCGAAGGATACCGGCTATCTTCACAATGCCGGCAACCAGATGACCCAGGGGCGGAAGCTCGCCTACGGCTACGACAACAACGGCAACCAGACCAACCGGGCCGTTCCCGGAGCGTTTGACAAAAGCTGGACTCAGACGTGGGACAACGAGAACCGGCTGGTGAAGGTGGAGAAGGTGAAGGGAGCGGAGAAGCGGACGGTGAGCTTCAGCTACGACCCCTTCGGGCGGCGGATCGTCAAGCAGATGACCGTCGTGAAGGATGGCGTAACGAAGACGAGCAGTTCGAGCTACGTCTACGACAACGACAACATCGCGCTGGAGGTCTACACGGACGAGACCGGCGCGGTGACGAAAACCTTCTACACCCACGGAGCCGGCATCGACGAGCATTTGGCATTGGAGCACGGCGGCCAGTTCTATTACTACCACGCCGACGGCCTCGGGAGTATCGTGAGCATCACCGACGCGAACAGGAATGTGGTGCAAAGCTACGAGTACGACTCCTTCGGGATGGTGAAGCCATCCACCGTCTTTGCCAACAGCTACACCTACACGGGAAGGGAGTGGGATAAGGAGACGGGGCTCTACTTCTACCGCGCTCGGTACTATGATCCGATGGAAGGACGCTTCATCAGCAAGGACCCCGTAGGATTTAAAGGTGGAATCAACATCTACGCTTACGTTTCCAATAACGTAGTTAATGATACTGATCCATCGGGGCTTTATCCCGGCCCATGTGGGAATGATAGCCATCAGTGGGTTCCTGATAGTCCTTGGGGATTTTGTGATTTTTCAGGTCCATGCCAAAGACATGATGATTGTTATGGATGTTCAGGTAAGCGACAAGGCAAAACTAAATCTCAGTGTGATCGGGATTTTCTAAATAATATGCTGAACACCTGTAAGGGGTTGCAAGGTAAAGCCTATACTACGTGTGTAGGGGCTGCATATGTTTACTATGTTGCAGTATCTAGGGGAGGTGACAAAGACTTCGATAATGCCAGAAAATGTTGCCAGTAGTTTTCTAAACTCGTATAGGACTTAAAATGAAACCATTCAAAGCAAATATATTGATTATCGCTGTTTATTTGACTTTATGTTTTGCATCATTGATATTCTTTATTGTTGATCAGCCCAATAAATTTTCCTCCATTTTCATTGTTTTGTTGACCTTTCCTTGGAGCTTCGCGCTTACGGAAATATTATATCGGTCTGGGATTGCTATAAAAGGATTATTATTAAATAGTTGCGTTTTCGTTATATTTACATTCCTCAATTCCTTGCTCCTAAATATTTTTATAAAGTTGATTTGGACAAAAAAGGATTGAGTTACAGCTATTGCCTTGTTTCTTGCCTTTCAAAGAAGCTTATGCAGAAACCAGCTACACATCTACCGGAAGGGAGTGGGACAGGGAGACCGGGCTGTATTACTACCGGGCGAGATACTATGATCCCATGGAAGGATGATTCATTTATTTCTCATGGGAATTATTGAGGGCCTGCACGGAGAACATGTGCTTAGATTTGCCCTTAAGATAAGTGCCCCAATGTATCTATTAGCAATCATTTCTTTAATACGGCAGAAAACAGGAGCATCCAAGATAAGAAAAGAAAAATAGGGAGATAACATGAGCAGGATCATTAACCTAGCTATTCTCGTTACAGTCTTTTACTTGTCACAAACCGTTCTCTGTTCTGCAATTGAACCTGACGGACGCATCGCCCGTGAGGCACTGGGGAAAGAGGTCGTATCGTTTATTCAGATAAAGGACTACAAAAAACTTGAAGACATGGCAAATCGGTTTCGCGACAAAAAGGAACGTTTTCCTGATGGTGCCTGGAAATTACATGCATTCTACAAAGGAATCGATGAACCGGGATTCAAAACCGACCAGGAGTGGCTTGATCTCATAAAGCATATCGAACTGTGGGAAGTTAACTATCCCAACTCGCCGACACCAAAGCTGGCTCTAGCAGCCGCATGGAAGGGGTACGGGTGGTACGCGCGGGGGACCAATTTTCAGGTCAAGCCGGGTGGCGCCTCCAAGTTGAAGGAGAGGATGGATCAGACGCGGAAAATTCTGAGCAACAAGGAAGTGGTTCGGTCATGTCCCCATTATTATGACCTTAAGCTGCAAATGGCAACCGCAGATGGTGTTTCACGGGAAGAGTTCGAGTTGCGTTTCAAGGATGCACTCGCCTTTGAGCCGGGCTATCACGGCTACTACGCAGCTGCGATCAACTACTATGCCGACGAATGGTATGGTGAGACGGGTGAATGGGTGCGCCAGCTCAAACGGTTTGATGACATTGCGCCAAAAAACGAAGGCGTTTACGCCCGATTGGGTTACGGTATGATGCCCAAGAACTGGAAAAGCTTTGACGAAGGAAAGGTTACCTGGGAGCGGATGAAGCATTCTCTGGAGCAGTTGCCGCAAGGTTCGCCTTGGGTGCTTAATATGCGGGCTGCTCTGGCGTGCCAGGCGGGCGATATGACGACAGCTCGACCACTTATCGAGAAGATCGGAGAGACCCCTTACTATAAGGCATGGAAAGAAGTCAAATATGATAAGTGTCGGGAAATGGCCGGGCTGAAGAAAATCGGTTGGAACGATTCGATGGAATACCATTATTTGAAGCTGTTGGCTGAGCGCGGCAATGTTTGGGCACAGACGACGTTGGAAACAAATATACGGAACGGCATGGTTGGCTATCCGCGTAAGGGGCAATGATTTCAATTTGCCGTTGAACACGCTTTGATTTTTCGCCGTATCAAGTGGCGATGAGTTTCAATGTTGCGATTACCTGGTGTGGTTCCAAGGAGTGGGCATATGAAAAAGACCGGGCTTATGTTGACGATTTTCCTTCTTTTGGCGGCGATGTTCTTCTCTTTGAAGACAGCTTTTGCCTCAACGGACGGCTTCTATAACCTCTCGGAAGTCACCTCCACCTGGGAAGGCACGGACGCCAGCCGGACCAAGTCACCGACTGCCGATTACGATTACACCTACGGCGACGAGTCGAACCTCAGCTATAACCTCCCCTGGTCATTCAATTTCTACGGACAACCCTACAGTCAGATCAATGTAGACACCAACGGTAACGTCTGGTTCGGCGCCACCGGCTCCGCCCACTCCTTCAACCTCACTAATACCGGCCGAGGCGCCGTCATCGCAGCCTGGAATAACGATCTCTCCTCTTACTACTACGGCGGCGTCTTTGTCCAGCACAAGACCAACCCCGAGCGGGTAGTAATTGAGTGGCAGACGGAGACGTACACCGAAGAAGGCTTTCATCGGCCAAATACTTTCGAGGTTGTTCTCTTCCCCGATGGCTCGATCAGGATGGACTACAAGTCCTTCAGTACTACAAATGGAGACGATTTTGGTTCTGGAATTTCCAATAGTAACGGCGCAAACTTCATCTCCAATTCTTCCGCTTATGGCAGCGCATTTACCCTGACGGGCCGTTCCTTCCAGGTTACTGAAACAACCGATCCCGCCGTGATTGTCGCCCCTGTCATATCCCCCATCAACGTTACCATTCAGACCATCAGCGGTACTACGCGCGGCTTCATCAACGGAGCGGCAATAACTGTTTCCGTTGATACTTCAGCGACCATAGGACCTGTGATTTATCCGACTTCCACCACTTGGAGATTTACCGCCAGCGGACTTACAGAAGGGACCAACAATATCTCTGTCTCGGCAACTGATGCCAATGGTAACCCGGTGACCAGTACCGTCCCGGTCTTTATCGATACCATTCCTCCCACCGTGCAGATTCTCTCACCTGTGGGAGTTGTTAACAAGTTTCCTGTTGTCAATTACACGGTGAGTGATGGAACCGTGACGGTAACTGTGGACGGGGAAATGGTACATAAGGTTTCAGGTGACCATCTCGATCCATTGCCTACCGGTGGCCATATGCTCCGTGTGGAAGCCCGAGACTTGGCGGGCAATGTTGGTTTCGCAGATTCTTAGTTCACAATTGACGGAACACCGCCGACAGTCACTATTACCTCACCAGTGACAGGACTTACCAATAACAGGACCCCGCTCCTTAGCTATACTATAAGTGATGGTACGACGGTAGTGAAGCTTGACGGTAAGGTCATTACTACTTCATCAGGAGGGTTTCTCGATCCGCTTGTTGACGGCCCGCACGTTTTGCGGGTAGAGGCTGCCGATGACGTGGGCAATATGGCTTACCGCGAGGTCAAATTCGCCGTCGATGCCACGCCTCCGGGACCGGAGAATTCCGGAACTTCGAGAATATCAGCATCCTACCATACCGCAGAAGTAAAAAACGATGGTACTCTCTGGACTTGGGGAGCTAACTGGTCCGGCCAACTGGGTGATGGCACATATAACAACAGAAATTACCCGATGCAGATAGGAACCGACACGAACTGGACTGTTGTTGCTGCGGGTGAACGGCATTCGATTGCCTTAAGGTCGGATGGCACACTTTGGGCATGGGGAGACAATTCATCAGGACAATTGGGAGATCCAAAAATCGGCATTGGCACGTCGACACCACAGCAGATAGGAGCCAGTGCGGATTGGGTAGCCATTGCCGCTGGTGCATATCACTCACTTGCACTGAAAACAGACGGTTCTTTATGGGCCTGGGGCAGTGGCTGGTCTGGACAACTGGAGATGGCCTCAGACCAGAGTGACACGCCGCTCCAGATCGACAGTGAATCACGCTGGGTTGCCATTGCGGCAGGCTACACCCATTCAGTTGCTATCAAATCAGACGGCACGTTATGGGCCTGGGGAGACAACTCAAGCGGGCAATTGGGGGATGGTACCTATGACGGCAGCAACATTCCTGTTCAAGTTGGTGGTGACACCAATTGGATTGCCATCTCGGCGGGCATGTCGCATACCGTTGCCATAAAGTCAGACGGTTCCCTGTGGGGGTGGGGTGGGAACTGGTCGGGCCAATTGGGGACCGGCACTAACGATTCCCAAAATATTCCGACACGGATAGACATCGCCAACGATTGGCGCTCCGTGGCCGCCGGTGATGAACACACGATCGCACTGAAGACGGATGGAACCATGTGGGCTTGGGGGAATAATATTTATGGTCAAGTGGGTGACGGGACCCAGGAAAACAGGTTGTTCCCAATTCAAATAGGGAAAGATAGCCTGTGGAGTTTAATTTCGACTGGTGGCTACAACTCCCTGGCAGTAAAAGCAGACGGAACTTTGTGGATATGGGGACCCAATTCAAACGGAGAAACAAACGAAGCAATCATGATCCCTGCAAAACAGCAAATAGCCGCTGTTTCGATTAATGATGGAGCTGATGCAACAAATTTCCCGAACGTGAAACTCCGATTCAATGTTACTGACAAAAGCGGTGTCGCCGAGATGCAGTTCAGCGAGGATGGCAGCAATTGGTCAACCCCGGAACCGTTTGCATATGTGAAAGACTGGACATTGAGCGGCGATTACGGGCCTAAGACGGTTTATGTGAAATTTAAGGATAATGCCGGCAACTGGTCTGACGCGTTCGGCGCTACGATTAACTATACTTACGGGCCAATCGTTACGATCACATCACCGGTTAACGGACTTACCTATAAAGCACCTTTGTTAACCTATACAGCAACCAATGGCGCGGTAACTGTAATAATCGACGGCCAACAGGCTCAGAAATTTTATGGGGATGTTCTTGATAATTTGACCGATGGCTCGCATACGGTACGAGTCGAATCTTTAGATGAGGCGGGCAATTCCGGCTTTGCTGAAGTGTCGTTCATCATCGACGCCACTCCACCGGATATTTCCATTATTTCGCCCGCAGCCGGCAGTGTTATCAACAATCCCGCACAGGTACTTAGCTATACGGTAAGTGACGGGTATGAGGTAATGAAAATTGACGGCGTCAGGACGTCGTTGGTTGCCGGTAATACGCTAGGTTTACTTGCTAATGGTCCTCATACCGTAAGTGTGGAAGCTACTGATGTCTCAGGTAACAAGAATAGTGCCGAGGCTGCATTTACCGTTGACTTCCCGCCTCCATCAGTATCTATAAGTTCGCCAGCGAACAATTCGCTTTCCAATAACGTAAGGCCGCAGCTTGCCTATGAAGTGAGCTATGGAACAGTTTTAGTCAAGGTAGACGGGATAACGGTCAGCAAGACTTCCGGTGATCTTCTAGATGCATTGACCGATGGCAGACACACGGTGAGCGTGGAAGCGACCAATGCGAGTGGCGTTGCAGGATATGCTGATGTGACTTTTGTAGTCGATACGACTCCACCGATTCTTGTCACACCAACGGTGAAAGCCGCTTCAGGCTACCATACCGTTGTCATACAAAAGGATGGAAGTCTATGGACCTGGGGGGCAAACTGGAATGGCGAACTTGGGGACGGCACTACCGAGGACAAATTGTCACCGGTTCATATTGGTATGGGTACCGATTGGGCAGACGCAGTTGTCGGCGAAGAACATACTGTAGCTTTGAAAAAGGATGGCGGCCTCTGGGCATGGGGCTATAACGGTGATGGTGAATTGGGTGACGGCACTACCGACGGCAAGCTAACGCCAGTGAGAATTGGATTTGATAATGACTGGTCAGCTTTAGCCGCAGGAAGTTACTATACCCTTGCCCTGAAAAAGAACGGTACCTTGTGGGGTTGGGGGTATAACGGTTATGGAGGACTGGGTGACGGCAGTAAAACCGATAAATGGGAGCCTGTCCAGATCAACGCCGATGCCGACTGGGTTGCCATAGCGGCGAGCGATACGGATCATACCGTAGCCCTAAAATCGGATGGTTCGCTCTGGGCTTGGGGGCAAAACAATTATGGTCAAGTGGGTGACGGCACGAATATAGACAAGGAGTCTCCCGTCAGGATCGCCATCGATACCGACTGGAAGTCAATCTCCGCCGGTGCCGGATTTACCATGGCCATTAAAACTGACGGCACTCTCTGGGCATGGGGGAGAAATAGTAATGGCCAATTAGGTGATGGCTCAAGGCTCAATAGGGCTCTGCCGGCTAGGGTCGGCAGTGACACTGACTGGACTCAGGTGTATGCTGGTTGGGGGCATGTGGTCGCCACGAAAACGGACGGTTCCCTATGGACCTGGGGAGCAAACTACTCTAGTCAGCTTGGCGACGGTACTTATGAGCGTAAGTTGTTACCAGAAAACTCTGGTATCAATAACGTTCTGTCAGTGGCTACCCTCAAAGAAGACAGCACTGTTGTCATCAAGTCAGGCGGAGTCCTCTGGGGGTGGGGATATAATGGAGATGGAGAGCTTGGGAGCGGTACCAACGAAGATATAGTTATACCAATCCCGATACTGGTGCCAAGCGGTAAAGGATTGTTAATAAATCAAGGGGCCTCGTCAACCGCTTCCACCTCGGTTGTCCTGAATTATGTGGCCGTTGATCGGAACGGCGTTGCCGAGATGCAGTTCAGCAATGACGGAATCAATTGGACTAATCCCGAACCCTACGCAGCAAGCAAAACGTGGGAACTTCCTGCCGGCAACGGGACGAAGATAGTCTACGCCCGGTTTAAGGACAGCGCCGGCAACTGGTCACTGCCGTTCAGCGGTACTATTGAACTGGATGCCGTTCCCCCGGTTGTGTCCATTGGCATGCCGGTCGATGGCAACTTTTATAATTCGCCCCCAACGGTAATCTACTCCGCAAGTAACGGCACAGTAACAGTTGAGCTGGACGGGATTCCCGTAACATTATCATCAGGTCAACAGCTGCCGGCACTTGCCGACGGTCTGCATACGTTGAAGGTTAGGGCGGTAAACGGGGCCGGGAGCGGTGAAGCCAGCGTTTCCTTCTCGATAGATACATTATCGCCGGTTGTCACTATCGCATCCCCGGTCGATTACAGCAGGACCAGCACGCCGCTCCTGAGCTATACCCTCAATGAAGGGACGTCGGTGGTCAAGCTCGACGGCGCGGTCATCGCCAAAGTTTCCGGCGACACCCTTGGGCCGCTCGCCGACGGCAGCCACACGGTCAGCATCGAGGCAACAGACGTGGCGGGAAACCCTGCTGCCGCTACCAGCACCTTTGTGATTGACACCGTCCCGCCAGCGCTCACACTAAACCCGGTAACCACACCGACATCAGTTGCGAGCCAGACCATAGGCGGCACCGTGGAGGCGGGCGCTCTGGTGACTGTGACCACAAACACCGCTGCTACAATCGGCACGGTAACCTATCCGACCACCACTACCTGGGAATGCACAATCTCAAATCTTGCCGGACGCAACTACTTTCATGTCAGGGCAACAGATGCGGCAGGCAATAGTCGCAATTCGACTACCATCATTATTTATTCCAGGAAAATTGAGATCACCCTTTCACCTGCTGCAATCGCCGCAGACTACAAAGGGACCGTTGGCATAACCATCAGTGGCATATCTCCCGTAGGAGGAGAAGTACTCGTCGAGCAATTTGTCGATGCTAATAATAACGGCGTTATTGATGCCGGTGACTATGTGGTTCGCTCATTCCGGGTAACCGATGGCGCATACAACAGCGTACAGTGGGACGAAGACTACACTGCCAATGGCTCTATAACGACATCCTTCGATTATTTCCTTGTAAATGATCTCTATCATGCACCAGGTAACTATATTTTCAGGGCGTCAAATGTGATAACTGCATCAGTGCCCTTCACCGTGACCCCTACAAGTCAGGCAACAACCATTTCCGGTACCGTGACCGATGGTACAAATCCGATTCCAGGCGCCATAATACGGGTATTCGACAAGTCGTTTCGGCCACGTGCATGTGCAATAACAGATTCAACCGGTGGGTACACCTTAAAAGTCAGAGGAACCTATTGTATTGTTGCCGTTAAGAATGGATATGCAATAAACAATGCGACCATATTAACTCCCCTTGCTACAAGCCAGGATGTCACTATTCATAATATCGTATTAACACCAGGAGACTTCCATTTATCAGGTCGGGTAATTGGCGCAGATGGTAACGGAATTGGTGGAATCTGGCTCGAAGCAAAGAGTCCGGATCATACAGGCGCAACGATCACCGCCTCTGATGGTTCTTATGAACTTCTCCTTCCTGCAGGGGTATATGAATTCCCTATGGCAACCGATATCACTGTACCGAATTTGCCCAGCCACGGGTACCTTGTTTCCGGTAAACCGCTGTACTCAAAAGAGTATTCATTGCCTCTTTATCAAGATCAACTGAATACTGATATTTATCCAATTCCAACGTCTAGCTTAATTGTTGGTAGAGTGGCAGATCAAATGGATATGGGCATACCTGGTATGATGGTGAAAGCCAAATTATTAGATTATGATTTTGCTGAGCCCATATCGTATGGGGTCACAGATGCTAACGGCGTCTTCAATATAAACGTTGCATATTATGGCAACTGGACCCTAACTCCGAACGGCCTTCTAACCCAGCCTTCATATGTGGGAACCGTGATTCCAACCATTCCAGCAAATCCAGCTTATGGAGAGCTTGCTGACTTAACAGCTTATCCTGTAACGACGCATGTGAAAGGTTTTGTGAAAGACTCAAACAGCACCCCAATTCCCGGTGTAGTGGTAAAGCTTCGAAATGCAGATTCATCAATAGTCATTACTTGCAAGACAGCTTATGACGGATCTTATACTCTTGATGGTTTTGCAGGTGATTGGTTTATTGATGCATTAACAGAAGATTTGGGGTATACGGATGTTACAGAAAATAGTGTTTCTCTGAGCAATGGAGTAATTCTGGTAGACTTTGTTGTAAATGCTCTACCTTGATTTTGCGCCTCTTATATTTTTTGTAAGCTTTGACGGGCGGACCATAAAAAACAATCAAGGACCTGGCTGACGAGCGCCGGGTCCTTTTTTGTCTCAGGCGTTGCTGATGCAAAAATTGACGGAGATTCTGCGCTCGTGGTATGTTATCATCCTCTGAGAGTTTCTGGTCTGCGTTTCGGCGTTATTCGTGTAAATTCGAGCCTCCCAACCATATCAGTCTCTTACGACTTGAGTCGTTACAATATGTGAGCAAAACTGAACTGCAATAGCACACGGATTTAACGGATTTACACGGATTTTTTTAGCAAGATTTTTTATTTAAGTCTTATCCGTGATAATCCGTCAAAATCAGATTTTATCCGTGTGAAAATGTCTTTTGGTTTTTCCTGTTTGGTTCCGGCTTCGCCGGCTTAGGGATAAACAATATGTTAATGCTGTACTGATTCCTTAAACCTCGACCGACTTGGCCGGGGTTTTTTTATAGCTCATAAAATATATTTACAATTTATTGCTTATGGGCTATATGATGGTAATATCGTTTATGAGCTATATTTGTCCTTTTTCAGGAGCCACGATATGACGCAGAAAATCCTTTCTCCCGAGAGTCTCGGAGCTGCATTGCGTAAAGAGCGCAAGAAGAAAGGGCTGAGCCAGACCGACGTCGGCAAATCGGTCGGTATTGACCAGCCAACAATATCGAGGGTTGAAAAGGGGAATCCCGGGACGGAATTGGCGACTCTCTTCCGACTGTTGGCAGCGCTCGATCTGGAACTGAAAATTCAATCACGGCAACAATTGGCTAACGACACAAGAGGAGACGTTTGGTAGATGTCACGAACTCGTCTATCATCTGACCTGCATGTTTTCATGAATGGCCGAACGGTTGGCCGTCTGACTCGGACTTCCAGCGGGAAGCTCCAGTTTTCCTATTGCGAAGAGTGGTTGAGTTGGGAACTTGGCCGCCCTTTGTCCCTTTCCATGCCCATGACCCAGGAGCCTTACGCCGGGGAGGTTGTGGAGAATTATTTCGACAACCTCCTGCCAGATAGTCAATCGATCAGAAATCGCATTCAAGCCAGGTTTGCAGCCCGGTCAAACCGTTGCTTTGACCTGTTGTGGCATGCGGGAAGGGATTGCGTTGGCGCCCTGCAACTCATCCCTGAAAATGCAGGACCACTCGATGTGCACAAGGTCGAGTCGGTACCCTTGAGTGACGCTGAGATTGCCGATACGCTCCGTAACTATCAAACCATGCCATTAGGAATGGGGAGAGAGAGCGATTTCCGCATTTCCATCGCCGGGGCGCAGGAAAAGACCGCCCTGCTGTTGCTGGATGGCAGGTGGTGCCGCCCGTTGGGCGTTACCCCTACCAGTCATATTTTCAAACTGCCCATCGGCACAATTGCTCACAGCGGTATGGACTTGACCGACAGCGTCGAAAACGAATGGCTTTGCCATCTGATTTTGAAAGGCTACGGTCTGCCCGTGGCAAATGCGGAGATCAGGACGTTCGATGGGGTTAAGGTTCTCGTGGTGGAACGTTTCGACCGGCGCTGGGCTGAGGACCGGTCGTGGCTGATACGGCTGCCACAGGAAGACATGTGCCAGGCGCTGGGTGTGCCGCCGGCATTGAAGTACGAAAGTGACGGTGGGCCGGGTAGCGAAAGAATCATGAATCTTCTTCTCGGTTCGGCTGAAGGTTTGCGCGACCGGAAGATGTTCATGACGCTGCAGGTGCTGTTCTGGCTATTGGCGGCAATAGACGGCCATGCAAAGAATTTCAGTATCTTCCTGTTGCCGGGAGGCAGTTATCGGCTCACCCCGGCGTATGACATCATGTCGGCATACCCGCCTGTAGCAAAACGTCAACTTGAGTTGCAAAGCCTGAAAATGGCCATGGCCGTCAAAGGGAAAACCAGCCATTACCAGTGGACGAGAATCAGTTACCGGCATTGGCTCTCCACGGCAGTGCGGTGCAGATTTTCTGCAGAAGAAATGGCGATCATTATAACTGAACTTCTGGAGCGGATGGACGATGTCATTGCTGCGGTTTCAGGGCAGTTGCCGCAATCCTTCCCCGAAGGGGTAAGCGAGGCTATTTTTGATGGGATGCGTAACGCTCGGGATCGTTTGGTGCGTTCACGAACTGCATGACCGATAGCCACCACAAAAATTCAAACGCCGCCATCGCAACGAACTACCAGAATTGCCAAATTCACCTTGCGTAGGGAGTGGAACATTTATGGGATCTTATCCTCCTTAAAGAGGGATTCGGACAGAAACCCCCTTGTTCGCAACGACGTACCGGTTCGATTATGGACCGGCACCAAGTAAATAATGGGCCTAGTACACTGTAACATCTGAATCTAACCCCCCTCAGTCCCCCCTTACCTAAGGGGGGAAGCCTTGAAGTCTCCCCTTAGATAAGGGGAGATTTAGAGGGGTTATCCGCAAAAATAAGTGTTACATGGTACTAGAACGATTTCGACTGCGGAGTTTGCCGATAAGGGCGGGTTGCAGAAAGCGTGGGGGCTGTTTGGGGCGGAGCTGGATTCGGTGATGGAAGAAATGAATGAGGAATTGGTGGCGTGAATAGAATTGATTTGACGGGAGCATCTTTTATGTTTAAACTCTGTTTAGACATAGTGAAAGGAGTTAAGCCATGGCTCACGTAGAAGCAGTTCTTGGTATAAAACAGTGGGGCAATAATCTGGGGGTGCGGCTGCCGGTGAATGTAGCGCGTGCAGCCCATCTCCATGTCGATCAAAAGGTTCGGATTGCTGTAGAAGAGGGGCGGGTGATCATCACCCCTGTTGACGATGCAGCGCTGACCCTTGAACAGCGATTGGCCCTGTTTGATCCGTCCAGGCATGGTGGCGAAGCGATGGCCGCCGAGCCGCAGGGGGCTGAAAAATGGTAGCACCGGTAAAACTGGTTGCAGCTGGGAAGCGGCCCTGGGTGCCCGAGCGTCAAGATATCATCTGGATTAATTGCAACCCACAGGCCGGAAATGAAATGCGAGACCTGCATCCTTTTCTGGTGCTGTCGCCACGCGCTTTCAATGAGCGCACTTCTTTGGTAATCGGCCTCCCCATGACAACGGCGGAATACAACGCCGACAATCCATTTGCCGTGGCTGTGGGAAGTCCACGGGGTAAAAAGTCGGAAAAGACCAGTTATGTGCTGTGTCACCAGCCCAAATCCTTTGACTGGCGAAGCCGCAAGGCAGCGCCCCATCCGCTCAAGCGTCTGGCGGACAGCCATTTTGCCGAGTGCTGCGCCCGGCTGAATCAGATTGTGCAGCTTGCGCTGTAGATTGGTTGGGATGTATCTGATGAGCGAGGAGTTGGTGGCGTAGATGCGACTGTCTGAGTGATGAACTGCTCGTTGCCTCGCATCCGTTTCTTATTGCTGGCCGCAGTCGTTGACATGAGTGGAGGAAAAGTGTAAAAAACCTAAGCTGTTTGTTATGTAAATGGAGTGCTATGAACACGGGAGTCTGGACATTTGAAGAGGTGAATGAGAGCCGCCATGGCAGAGAGATGTTGCTTGGCGGCTTTTTTAATAATATAGCATCATTTAGTATTAGGAATCGCGTGCAATGAATATGTTCATTTTACTGGTGGTTATCATCGTTGCCGCCAGCATCCTTGTCGCTTTGAAGCAAAGAAACCCCAGACGGCCGAGGGTCTTGCCTTTGAAAGCAGGGACACACTAATAAGACACAAGTCTGCCCTGATACGAGACTTGACAGGATATTCTTATGACCATCAACTTCTCCCAAACCGCCGCCTTTATCTGGTCGGTTGCCGATCTGTTGCGCGGTGATTTTAAGCAGAGCCAGTATGGCCGCATCATCCTTCCCTTTACCCTGCTCCGTCGTCTTGAATGCGTGTTGGAGCAGAGCAAGCCCGCTGTGCTGGCCAAGCATGCCGAAGTCAGCAAGATGAATCTGCCGGAAGAAGCCTACGAAAAGATGGTGCTGCGGGCGACGGACGAGAGTTTTTTTAACATCTCGCCGATGGATCTTTCCAAGCTGGGCGAGTCGGGGATCAAGGACAACCTGGAGAACTACATCCAGTGCTTCTCCAAGGATGCGCGGGAGATCTTCGAGTATTTCAAGTTCGCCGAGTTCATAGGTCAGCTTAATGACGCCAACCTGCTTTACAAGGTGGTGCAGAAGTTCGCCAACACCGATCTCAGCCCCCAGGCGATCTCCAACTACGAGATGGGGCTGGTCTTCGAGGAGCTGATCCGGCGCTTTGCTGAAAGTTCGAACGAAACCGCCGGGGAGCACTTCACCCCGCGGGATATCGTCCGTCTCACCACCTCGCTGGTCTTTATGGAAGACGACGAGGCGCTGACCAGGGACGGCATCATCCGCACCATTTACGATCCGACGGCAGGAACGGGCGGTTTTCTCTCCAGCGGCATGGAATACGTCTACGAACTCAATCCCAAGGCGGTGATGCGCGCCTTCGGCCAGGAGCTGAATCCCGAATCCTATGCCATTTGCAAAGCGGATATGCTGATCAAGGGGCAGGATGTCAGCCGCATCAAGCTCGGCAACACCCTCAGTAACGATCAGCTCTACGCCGACAAATTCGACTACATGCTCTCCAATCCCCCCTTCGGCGTCGACTGGAAAAAAGTCGAAACCGAAATCAATGACGAGCATACCCTCAAAGGTTTTGCCGGGCGTTTCGGTCCCGGTCTGCCCCGTGTCTCGGACGGTTCGCTCCTCTTTCTGATGCACCTGATCAGCAAGCTGCGCGACACCAAGGATGGCGGCGGGCGTATCGGCATCATCCTCAACGGCTCACCGCTCTTTACCGGTGGCGCCGGGAGTGGCGAGAGCGAGATCCGCCGCTACATTCTGGAGGCCGATCTGCTGGAGGCGATCGTCGCCCTGCCCACCGACATGTTCTACAACACCGGTATCGCTACCTATGTCTGGGTGCTCTCCAACAAGAAAGACCCGGAGCGTAAGGGGAAGGTGCAGCTCATCAACGGCGTCAACCTGTGCGCTAAGATGCGCAAGTCCCTCGGCTCCAAGCGCAATGTCATGGGGGAGGATGATATCGCCACCATCACCCGCGCTTTCGGTCGTTTCGAGCGGGTTGATACCCTGACGCTTGATAAGCCGGATGAGGTGAAGAGCAACCGGGGGCGGCAAGCCGACAACCCGAAAGCGCCGGAGCCGAAGACCTTTTCGAGCAAGATTTTCGCCACTACCGACTTTGGTTATCGCCGTATCACCGTCGAACGCCCCTTGCGGCTCTCGGTGCAGTTCACGGGCGAACGGCTGGAAGAGCTGCGCTTTGCCCCCAAGCCGTTTAATGTGGTGATGAAATGGGCTTACGAGCAGTTCGGGCAGAGCTGGACGGATGCCGACTATGGTGATCTTTCGGATGTCGCGGTGGAAGTTCGTGCCTACGTCAAGGCGAATTTCAGCGATTTGAAAGAGAAGCAGATCAAAGAGCTGCTTAATGCCACACTGTGGCGCGATCAGCGGGCGTTGCTGAAGAGCGGGCAGACGTTGCAATCCGCCCTGGCCGGGCAGATGGGTCTAGCCGCGATTGTGGATGGCTCGTGTGATGATTTCAACCTGTTTGAAGAGGAGTTGAAAAAGGCGCTCAAGCTAACGGGGGTCAACCTGGATCTGCGGGAGAAGAAGCAGCTTCTCGATGCGGTGAGCTGGAAGAACCCAGAGGCGCAGCGGGTGATCAAGAAGGTGCACAAGGAGAAGGCGAACCCGCTCTACGGCCTGTTTGCGGTGGCTGGCAAGGTGGTTGAGTTTCAGGCTGATGGCGATCTGCGCGATAACGAGAACATCCCGCTTGATCCGTCACGCAGCGTCACTGAAACCGTCGAGGCCTATTTCAAGAAGGAAGTCGCGCCCCATGTGCCGGATGCCTGGATTGATGCGGGGAAGCGGGATGAGAAGGATGGGGAGTTGGGGATTGTCGGCTATGAGATTCCGTTTAATCGGCACTTTTATGTTTATGCGCCGCCGCGTGATTTGGTTGAGATT
Organism: Geotalea uraniireducens Rf4; assembly: GCF_000016745.1. Lineage (GTDB taxonomy): Bacteria > Desulfobacterota > Desulfuromonadia > Geobacterales > Geobacteraceae > Geotalea > Geotalea uraniireducens. Next base: position 1,725,035 of record NC_009483.1, read on the forward strand.
GATGCTGATCTGGATGTGGTGAGTGCCGAGATTATGGCGCTGCTTCGGGAGGTGCATTCTTAATGGCGGGACGGTATCAAGCATATCCTGAATATAAGGACTCTGGAGAAGAGTGGCTGGGTGATGTCCCTAGCCATTGGGAAGTGATACAGATCAAGCACTTGAGCACAGTTAGGCGTGGGGCATCACCTCGGCCAATTGATGACGCAAAATATTTTGATGATGAAGGTGAGTATGCGTGGACAAGAATTGCAGATGTTACCGCATCAGAGATGTATCTATTCAACGCGCCGCAAAGACTGTCTGACCTTGGAAGTTCACTAAGCGTAAAATTAGAACCAGGGGCACTCTTTCTTAGTATTGCAGGAACCGTAGGAAAACCATGTATTACAGGCATGAAAGCCTGTATTCATGATGGTTTTGTATATTTTCCAGAACTTAAAATCCCGAGTAAGTTTTTGTTTTACGTGTTTGCTGGGGAGCAGGCATATAAAGGTTTAGGGAAATTTGGAACACAGCTCAACCTCAATACCGACACCGTAGGGGGGATAAAAATTGGGTGTACAGAAAATAGCCAATTGGAAAAAATTGTACAATTCCTCGACCACGAAACCGCCAAAATCGATACCCTGATAGACAAACAACAACAACTGATCAAACTGCTGAAAGAAAAGCGTCAGGCGGTGATCAGCCATGCCGTCACCAAAGGGCTTAACCCCGATGCGCCGATGAAAGATTCCGGAGTTGAGTGGTTGGGGGAGGTGCCGGAGCATTGGGATGTGTGTCTGGCAAAATTCAAAACTCATGCAATTACTGATGGTGCCCATATCTCCCCAGATACGAAGAATGGCGAGCATTACTTTGTGTCAATAAAGGATATGTGTGATGGACTAATCAATTTCGAAGATGCGCTGCTGACTTCAAAAGAGAGTTATAAATATTTGGTCAATACAGGTTGCAAGCCTGAACCTGGCGATATTCTTTTTAGTAAAGATGGAACGATAGGTAAAACTGTTGTAACGCCTGAGAATGTAGATTTTGTTGTTGCCTCTTCACTAATAATAATCAAGCCAAACCTCAAAAAGCTTTCACCTCAATTTTTTGATTATTTATGCCAATCCTGCGTCATTCAAGAGCAAGTGAATAGCTTTGTAAAAGGTGCTGCCTTAAAAAGGCTGTCTATTCAAAACCTGCTTAAAGTATGGGGAGTATTCCCGCCGCTGGATGAGCAAGTGGTGATCGCTAAGCACATTGATAAAAAGTTGATTCGGTACCAGCAAATTGAGCAGACAGCAAACAATGCGATAGCTTTGATGCAAGAACGCCGCACCGCCCTCATTTCCGCCGCCGTCACCGGCAAGATCGACGTCCGCGACTGGCAACCGGCAGGATGAGAGCTTCAGAGGCTCATAACCCCACCTGTCCTCCCCTTATCTTAAGGGGAGGGACGCTCGAAGTGATTGAGGTGGAGTTGCCGCCGAGCGAGCTTAGCACGTTCCCCCTCTTAGGATTAAGAGGGGGACAGGGGGCGTTACGAGCCTGTTGTGAATAGCTGTTTTTAAAGGATTCCCATGCAAAATAAATCCAACGAGCAGATCTTCCAAAACGACATCATCAGCCAGATGGTCGCCAATGGCTGGCAACTGGGATTACCCGCCGGTTACAACCGGGAGCTGGCACTGTACGCAGAAGACGTCCTCGGATTCGTCAAGGAGACCCAGGACGAGCAGTGGCAGAAATACTGCAAACTCTATCCGCAGAGCCCCGAAAAGCACTTCCTCGAACGGGTCGCCACCCAGCTTAACAAGGTCGATCCAAACGCCGCCAACCGCGAGCTGCGCACCTTCGGCACCCTCGGTGTGCTGCGCCACGATCTGCGCGATCGCGGCACCCGCTTCAAACTCTGCCAGTTCAAACCCGAACACAACCTCAACCCCGATACCCTGGCGCGTTACGCCAGGAATCGCCTGCGCATCGTGCCGGAGCTGGTCTACAGCCCCTTTGCCACCGAAGAACATCTGGTCGAGACCGGCAGCAAGGCCAAAGCCTGGCGCATCGATCTGGTCCTCTTCGTCAACGGCCTGCCGGTCGCTACCCTGGAGCTTAAATCAGAGTTCAAGCAGGCGGTCGACAACGCCATCAAGCAGTACAAGCGCACCCGTCTGCCCAAAGACCCGGTCACCAAAAAGCCGGAACCACTCCTCACCTTCAAACGCGGGGCGCTGGTCCATTTTGCCGTCAGCCAGTACGAGGTCTACATGACGACCCGGCTGGCGGGGGATGACACCTCGTTCCTCCCTTTCAACAAGGGGACCAGGGATGGCGGCGCGGGGAACGACATCCCCGAGAATGCCAACGAATACGCCAGCGGTTATCTCTGGAACGAGGTGCTGCTCCCCGACAACCTGCTCAACATCCTCGCCCGCTACGTGCACCTCCAGATCGAAGAGGTCGAGGACTGGCAGGGGAAGAAATCGAAGAAAGAGGCGTTGATCTTTCCCCGCTATCACCAGTGGGATGTGGTCAGCCGCCTCTTGAATGCCGCACGCAGCGAAGGACCCGGGCATAAATATCTGATCCAGCACAGCGCCGGGTCAGGCAAGTCCAACTCCATCGCCTGGACCGCGCACCAGCTCTCATCGCTCTACGATGCTCAAGGGACAAAGCAGTTTCACTCGGTGATCGTTGTCACCGACCGCACGGTGCTGGATGACCAGTTACAGGACACCATCCACCAGTTCGAACATGTCGATGGCGTGGTGGGGCGGATCAACCGCGACATCGGCGAAGGCTCCAAATCGGAAAAACTGGCCCATGCCCTGGAACACTCCCAGCCGATCATCATCGTCACCATCCAGACCTTTCCCTATGTGCTTCAGGCGATCGAGAACAGCGTCAGCCTGAAAGAACGCCGCTATGCGATCATCGCCGACGAAGCGCATTCGTCCCAGTCCGGCTCCACCGCGCGGCAGCTCAAAGAGGTGCTGGTGACGGAGAATAACGACGACGATGTGGAGCTCACCTCGGAAGATATCCTCGATGCCACCATTGCCGCCCGACGAGATAGCGGCAACCTCAGCTACTTCGCCTTTACCGCCACGCCGAAACCGAAAACCCTGGAGCTGTTCGGGCGGCTGCCCGATCCGGAGCTCCCGCCATCGAAGCAGAACAAACCCGAGGCCTTTCACGTCTACTCGATGCGCCAGGCAATTGAAGAGGGCTTTATCCTTGATGTGCTGAAGAACTACACCAACTACAAAGTGGCCTATCAACTGGCGCAGCGCATCAAGGCCAAAGATGAAGAGGTCGACAGCAAAAAGGCCCAGGTCAAGCTCAACCAGTGGGTGCGCCTGCACGATTACAACATTGCCCAGAAGGTGCAGGTGATTGTCGAGCACTTCAAGGATAACGTCATGGGGCTGCTCGGCGGGCAAGCCAAGGCGATGGTGGTGACCAGTTCGCGGAAAGAGGTGGTGCGCTACAAGAAGGAATTCGACAAGTATGTCGCCAGAAAAGGGTACAGCTCGATCCAGGCAATGGTCGCTTTCTCCGGCGAAGTGGAATTCAGCGCCAAAGATCCCAACGCGACCGAACTGCTGGGCGCCAAATTCACCGAACGGAGCATGAACCCCGGCCTCAAGGGACGCGACATGCGCAAGGCCTTTGACACGGCGGATTATCGGGTTATGCTGGTGGCTAACAAGTTTCAGACCGGCTTCGATCAGCCGAAGCTTTGCGCCATGTACGTGGACAAGAAGCTCTGCGGCGTCGAATGCGTGCAGACTCTTTCCAGGCTGAACCGCACCTACCCCGGCAAGGAGGAGAGCGGTACCTTCGTCCTCGACTTCTTCAATGACCCCCAGGACATCCTTGACTCATTCCTGCCCTATTATCAAACCGCCGAACTGGCCGATGTCTCCGACCCGGATTTGGTCTTCGATCTCTTTGACAAGCTGCGCGCCGAAAACATCTTTACCTGGCAGGAGGTGGAACAGTTCGCCGTCGCCTTTTTCGCCAAGAACAAGAGCAGCGCCGCGATCAGCAACATCTGCAAACCCGCCGTGCAGCGTTGGCAAGGGCGGTACAAGCTGGCAATCGATGCCTACAAGACCGCCAAGGAGATGTTCGAGCGCACCAGGAAGACCGGTGACCCGGTACTGACCGCCAATGCTGAGAAGTGTTTCAAGGAGTGCCGCCAGGAGAAAGACCGGCTGGAGATCTTCAAGAAAGACCTTGGCAGCTTCACCCGCTTCTATGAGTTCATGTCGCAGATCGTCGATTACGACAACAAGGATCTCGAAAAGCTCAGCCTCTACGCCAGGCACCTGCGGCCGTTGTTGCGAGAAAAACTGGACGATGAGGACGATATCGATCTGGGCAACGTTGCCCTTACCCATTATCGGCTTTCGATCCTACACCAGCAGCATCTGGTGATGGAGCCCGGGGTTGATTATAAGCTGCAGCCAGGCAACGATCTCGGCTCGGCCAAGGCAAAGGACAAAAAGGAAGAGTTCCTTTCGCAGATTCTGGCGCGCCTCAACGAACTCTTCATGACCGATGGTCTCACCGACAAGGATCTGATCAACTACGCGCACACCATCCGTGACAAGGTGAGTGAAAACAAGATTGTCATGGATCAGATCCAGAACAACTCGCCGGAGCAGGCGATGCTGGGCGATTTCCCCAAGGCACTCGACGACGCGGTGATGGACAGCAGTGAGGCTCATCAAAAGCAGATGATGCAGATTCTGTCCAACCCGGAAGTGGCCAAAGGGTTTGCACGGGTGGTGTTTGACTTGATTAAGCAGGCGGTTTGAATGGAATGTATTTGTGGAACGTCAAGCGGTTGACCAATCACGAGTATACCCACAGGCTGCGCGTCGGCGACTGGCGGATTCTGTTCAACATATTTGAGGAAATCAGCATGGCGCTACCCTTAAGAAGGTGGCTGAGGCCTTGGGAATATCACCGGCGCAACTTGAGGTTTGATGCAATCCTCTCAGCATTGCCCAACTCAGGTATTTAATCTATAAAACAATCAAGGACCTGGCTGACGAGCGCCGGGTCCTTTTTTGTCTCAGGCGTCGCTGATGCAAAAATTGACGGAGATTCTGCGCTCGTGGTATGTTATCATCCTCTGAGAGTTTCTGGTCTGCGTTTCGGCATTATTCGTGTAAATTCGAGCCTCCCAACCTTTAGGGATAAATGACATGTATCTCGAATATTTCGGCTTCAGGGAAAAGCCCTTTTCGGTCACTCCGAACCCACGCTTCATTTTCCTCAGCAAAAACCACCGGGAAGCTTTTGCCCACCTTTTGTACGGCATAAACAACCATTCCGGTTTTATCGAACTGACCGGCGAGGTGGGGACCGGCAAAACCACGGTTCTGCGCACGTTCCTCAACCGGCTTGACGAGGATAGCCACCGCACCGCCCTTATCTTCAATCCCTGCCTGTCGTCAGAGGAACTGCTGCGCACCATAAACCGGGAGTTTATAATACCCTACGAAGGGCTGAGCCGCGCCGAGCTTCTGGAAAGCCTGAACGTCTTTCTCCTGGAGCAGAAAGCCGCCGGTCGCAACGTGGTGCTGGTGATCGACGAGGCGCAGAACCTGGCGCCGGAGGTGCTGGAACAGATCCGGCTCATCTCCAACCTGGAGACGGAGACGGATAAGCTGATCCAGATTGTGCTGGCAGGACAGCCGGAACTTGAAGGAATTCTTGAAAAGACCGAGCTGCGCCAGCTCAGGCAGCGGATTCTGGTGCACTACCACCTGCTCCCCATGGATTTTGAAGACACCAAAGGGTATATCGAACACCGGCTCGAATTGGCTGGGGGCGGGGTGATCTTTGTAAACCAGGCCCTGAAAAGGATTTTCCGCTATTCCGGCGGAGTTCCCCGGCTTATCAATATTGCCTGCGACAGGGCGCTGCTGATCGGCTATACAGAGGGAAGCCGCGAGATTCAAGGCCGGATGGCTGCTGCCGCTGTTGCTGAAATCAAGAGGACGAGAAGTCCGAAGCATCTTTTTGCCCGGTTACGTCTCACAGTTCTCGCCACTTTAGCGATCCTGCTCATTGTAGGGATATATGCTGCCCTGGGGACCAGGCAAACCATATCCGCCAAGCGTATGCAACCGGCAGTGGCAGCTGTGCCGGACCCGCTCAATGCATTGCGTAAAGGGTTTTCCGGGATGGACGAAGCAGAGAGCGTATCCGCTTCATTCAAAGCCATTGCCCGTCTTTGGAATGTTTCGCCGGTAGCAAACCTGCAGAAGGTGAGCAGCATCCAGGACCTGGAAAAACTGGCGCTGCAGCGGGGGCTCCGCCTTACACCGTTCACCGGCAGTCTCGACCTTCTCTTGCGCAGTGATTCGCCCGCACTTCTTGAGTTCACCATTCCGGGTGTCAGCGGCAAGCGATATCTGGCCCTGGTCGGCAAGGACAATGACCAGTTGCTGATTTCTCCTCCCCTGGCCGGCCATGATTCGCTCAGCAGCGAGGAACTCAAAGCGCTTTGGTCGGGACGCAGTTACCTGTTTTGGAAAAATATATACAATATTCGTCCAACCATCTCGGCAGGGAGTAGCGGCTGGCGGGTGAGCCGCCTGCAACAGCTCCTTGCCGGTGCAGGGTTTTACAAAATCCGGCTTAACGGGGTTTTTGACGCTGCCACCCAAAATGCGCTCAAGCAATACCGGCTGGCACGGGGAATTGAACAGAGCGACAGGGTTGGAGAGTTGACCCTTCTTTTTCTGTATAAGGAAGGAAAAGATCATATCACCCCGAAGCTTGAAAAGAGGGGGGGCAACAGGCTATGAGCTCGATCCTGAAGGCGTTGCAAAAGGCTGAGGAAGAGAAGGCTGCCCGCCGCAATGCGGGTCCCCTTGCCGGCGATATCAGCAGGGTCCGGCAGGAACGCGGACGGAAGCCCCGCTGGCTGATACCCGCTGCCATGGCTGCTGTTGCCGCTGTGGCTGTGCTGACAACCTTTGTCTTGATGGGGGGATTTTCACAGCGAAAGCAAGAAACGGTATCGCAGCCTGCGAATAATGTCGCTGCTCCCCTGTCGCAGAGCCGGCCATTGTCGGGCACCCCGACGGCAACCGCCGCTCCGCTTGCCGCCGATAATGCAGCAGCGCAGCCGCTGAATGTTCAGCCGGGGCCGGGCAAGAACCCCGGTGCCCAGGTCGCGACTGTCGTATCCCCGCGGCCGCATGCCGCCGTAGTTGCTGCCAAGGCGAAGACGCCGGTTGAGAGCGCCGTTCCCGCCATAAAGAAGGTACCGGAACAACAAGACCCGCAAACGACGGTCGCTCCCGTCTCAGGGAAGCATGCCGATGCAGATTTCAAGGTGAGCGGCATCGCCTGGCAAAAGGAGAGCGCTTCACGGCTCGCTGTAGTGAACGGTACTGCCGTTACCCAAGGCGGGGTAGTGGACGGCGCCAGGGTTGAGGCGATACTTCCCGACCGGGTGCGCCTGACACTGGATAAACGCAGTTTCGAGGTGTTACTTGGTAAGACGGTGACTGAAAAGTGACCTGCAAGGCCGGTCACGGACATCAAAGAACAAATAATGGTACAAATAACGGCAATTGAATTGCAGGGGAAGCATGGCAACTAACATGGTAAAAAAGGATGATCAACAGCTTGAAGATTGGGAGTCGCTTTGCGAACAGTGCGGTCTCTGCTGCTTTGAGAAGATCGAGGATGAAGACGGCACCATATTCTTCACGGCAACTCCCTGTCGCTATCTGGATGTGGTGAGCCGGGAATGCAAGATCTATGAGCGGCGCTTTGAAATATGCCCCGAGTGCGTCAAGCTTACTGAAGAGATTGTAAGGGGCATCCGCTGGCTCCATGATGATTGTGGTTATATGAAGGCCCTCGGTTTGAAGCGGAGGCGTTGAGGCGGTCGGCGGTCGGTGGTCGGCAGTCGGTGGTAGTATTTATATCAGCGTTGTCCGGTTTGGTTTTTGCTTACGTCCCGTAGGGACAGAATACTGGTAGCCGGGGAATTCATTCCCCGGTCATCCAGGCGAAATATCATCACGTCACGTACGTGACGTGGGGAAATATAGCATCTCATCCGGGGGATGAATCCCCCGGCTACATTCGAACGCCCCTAATGGGGCTTAACAACCTTGATGCACAAACCAAACCGGACAACGCTGTATTTATACTGATATTGGAAAAACGGGAGTTTTGATCTTGAAAAAAACTGAAAAAGACGGCGCCTCAGTACTTACCCTGGTAAAAGGGGGGCGGACCAGCGCACATACCTTTGTAAATCTTCCTCTTGCCGAAAAGACGCATTACCTGAAAGGGCTTCGTGCCAAAGAGCGAATGGACCTCCTGATCGGCGACCCGGAAGGGAAGATTCTTGTCCGGTCCATGGAACCCCAGGAATTTTTCTGGCTGTTCAAGGATATCGGCGAGACCGATGCTTTGGAACTCTTGCAGCTCGCTTCGCCGGAACAATGCATTTTCCTGCTTGATATGGAATTGTGGTCGAAGTGGTCCTTTTCTGCCGACAAGGCCGTTGAGTGGCTTGGCTATCTGCTGGAAGGGGGGGATGATCGGATCAGTGAACTATTGCCGCAGCTGGACTTTGAACTGCTCCAGCTGCTCTTCAGTAAAGAGCTCATAGTTGGCGGCGGTGTCGGCGACATGTCCAATGATGAAGAGCGGCTCGCAGATTGGGACCACAGCTTTGACGACATGTTCATGCTCACCTTTAAAAACCCGAAGCACAGCCAGGTCATGGGCAGATTTGTGGAATGCATCTGCCGCATTGACAATGCTCTCTACGTTGCCCTCATGGAAGGGGTGAAGAATGACATCGATCTGGAGTTGGAGGATGCCTGTTACCATTTCAGGGGCGGCCGGCTGGCCGACCTGGGCTTTCCGCCGCTCGACGAGGCACTTTCCCTCTACGCCCGTTTGAAACCGGCCACGTTTGCCCTGCTCGGCGAGAAAGAGCATTTACCGACAGGTTCCGTGACAACCCTTCCCGTGCCGGTCGGAGACGATACTTCCCTGCTGCTGAAGGCTCTGGCCCTGGCCGGGTCCGATGAATTGAGCATGGAGCTGAACTACCTGATTAACAGTGCCCTGGTGGCGGATGAGACGGCTTTTTCCGATTCGGAGGCCATGCATCAGGTTGCTCAGCGGGTTTACGGTTATCTGAATATCGCCCTTGAATATCTCTGCGAGGGGAATGTGAAAAAGGCGGGTGAGGTCTTGACCGGTGAATATCTGAAAAGGCTGTTCCAGCTGGGCTACAGTCTCCTTCTCGGGATCAAGACCAGGGCGGAGAAGCTGGAAAGTGAAAACTATGCTGCCAATAAGCTCTTGATGGGGCTTAAAAACAAGCGGCCCAGGTTCTACCGCGGCCTCGATTCCGACAAGGCCGACGGCTACCGGGAATTCATGTCAATGGACGATGTTGCCAGGGTTGAGGAGTTTCTGCGCCATCTGGAGGGGTAGAAGCTTGTCACCGTAGCATCCTCTCCTGCAAGAGGTCCGGTATATCCCTTCTGCCGTCGAGAACGGCATAAACGCATACGTCCTTGCCTGTGATGCGATAAATGACCCGGTATGGTTTGAAAAAGAGCTCCCGGTATTCCATCATCCCGATCCGTTCCAGCTCCGGCGGACAGTGTCCCCGTTGCGGCAGGGTTTCGAGACTTTCGATGACCTTCTCCAGGTTGTCCAGCAGCCCCTCGGCTTTTGCCGGCGCATCGTTGGCAGCTACGTACCGGTATATGTCCAGCAGATCGCGCTCGGCCTGTGCAGTCAGCTTGACCGCAAAGTTCATGACCGTTCTTTCTTTATTCCGGAACGGATGTCTGCAAACGCAGTGCGGAACGGCCTTGTTTTGCCTTCTTCAACATCTTTCTGTCCCATGGCCAGAATCTTCAGGAGCGCCAGGCTCTCCCCCGTTTTTTCATATTCGCGCAGGTCCTGGACAATGGCTTTGGCCTCGCCGTTCAAGGTGATCACCACCGGCCGGTGGGTCTCCACCACATCACGCACCACTTCGGAAGCATGGGACTTGAAATAGCTGATCGGCTTCACCGCTTCGCTCATTTTCATCGTTAGACTCCTTACTGAAATTGACCTGAATAAAGTCTATATTCTGGGCGGTCCTTTTGCAACTTAAAAATGCGCGCAGAAAAAGGGAGAGGCCCTGGAACAGTCTCCTTTTTCTGCATTTATGGTTTTTGTATCTACAATAATTCCTTGACGGCAGCAATAACCGTATATACAATAAATACCAGACGCAAAGACACAGTCCGCTTCATCTCGCTTCGTCCGGCCAGTAGAAAAGAACGGAGAATTTACCAATGGGAAAAATCGTCAGACACACCAGCGAAGAACTGAAGGCCATGATTTCAAGGGGCGAAGACCGAACCGACTGGGAACGTCTCAGAAACATGACCGAAGAAGAAATCGAGGCCAACGCTTATGCCGACGCGGACAATCCGCCTCTCACCGATGAAGAGCTGACAGCGGCCCGCATTGTGCGCCATGGACGGGGCCGCCCCAAAAAAGACCGGCCTAAAAAGGCCGTCTCTCTTCGGATCGACCCTGAAGTCCTCGCCTACTTCAAAGGTACCGGTAAAGGCTGGCAAAGCCGCATCGATGCAGCCCTCAAGGAATGGATGAAAGAACACAAGGCGGCATAACCGCTACGGCGCGGGATCATCCGCGACCACTTCCCCCTTTACCTCTTCCCGGACCACCCCGGTTATCCTCACCCTTTGCTCGTTGTTGATCAGGGAGTCATCCCCCTTTACGAAGACCGGCATGTAGTTGCGCGACAGCCCCTTGAGCATGCCGTTTTCTTCCCTGTTCTGGATAAGGACCGGCAGCTCCTTGCCGAGGAAGGTCCGGTAATAAGCCTTTTTCTTCTCTTCGGAAAGCTTGCGAAGCGCCTTGGCGCGCTCCTTTATCACGCTGCTCCGGACGTGGTCGCCCATGGTTGCAGCCGGGGTGCCGGTCCTGGGGGAGAAGGGGAAGACGTGGAAGTAAGCGACGGGGAGAGACTCCAGAAACCGGTAGCCCTGCTCGAATTCCTCCGCGCTTTCTCCGGGAAAGCCGGTGATGATGTCGGTGCCGATGCAGATATCGGGCAGGGCGCAAACGAGCTTTTCCACCACTTCTCGAAAGAGGTTTGCGGCATATTTCCGGTTCATGCGCGACAGCACCTGATCGTTGCCGCTCTGGAGCGGGATGTGCAGATGCGGGCAGACCAGCTTCGACCCGGCGAGAAAGGCGATGAGCGCATCGGAAACTTCCGTCGGTTCTACCGATCCGACGCGGATTCTTTCGACAAGTTGCTGTTTTTCTGCGGCAATGAGGATATCGAGGAGGGTTAGCGGCGGTGTCAGGTCGAGACCGTAACCGCCGAGATGGATGCCGGTCAGCACCACCTCCTTGAATCCTTGCGCGGCAAAGGTCCTGATCCCGGCCAAAGCCTCGTCGAGCGGCACGCTGCGGCTTCTACCCCGGGCATAGGGGACGATGCAGTAGGAGCAGAAGGCGTCGCAGCCGTTTTGCACCTGGAGGAACGCCCTGGTGTGTTCGGCGAAGCTCTCCAATTGGGCGCCGCCCGCGTCCTTTTCCCGCGATATGTCGGAGACCAGCACCTGACGCCCGTCGCCGATCTCCTTGAGCAGCGCGGCAATCCCCTTCTTTTCGCTGTTGCCGAGGATCAGGTTCACGCCGGGCATGTCGCTCAGTTCCTCGAATGCGACCTGCGCATAACAGCCGGTAACGACGATTCTGGCGGAGGGGTTCTGCCGGGAAGCCCGGCGGATGAGACGGCGCGATTCGGCATCGGTCCTGGAGGTTACGGTGCAGGTATTTATCACGTAAATGTCAGCGACGTCATCGAAGGGGATGACCTGAAAACCATCCTTCCCCAAGGCCTCGGACATGGCAGCCGATTCGAACTGGTTGATCTTGCAGCCGAGGGTGGTGATAGCCACCGTATTCATTGCTGTTTCCTGTATTTTCACCATCAACTATTCACCATAAACCATCACCTCTCAGTAACTTCCGGTTAGGTTTTTGCACGACGTTTCTTACGTTTCAACTGTCTAATTTTGTTTGAGTTACCTTGTATTCTTGTGCGACGGCTCTGCTGTTCGGCTGCTGCTTCATTTGCAATCTGATTGCGTAATTCTCGTACCCTGCTAATGCTGACTGGCTCCTGGTGCTGCTCACGGCAATAGATGGCTAGCAGCAGATAGGTGATGAGACCACCAAGTATTTGAACCATGAGACCATATTCGCTTCTGGCAATCAGGTGATACACCTTTAGGTGGCGTTTCCACCAACCGAAGAAGGTCTCTATGTTCCAGCGCAGTTTATAAACCTGGGCCACTTCTTCAGCCGTCAGGTCGTATCTGTTGGTTGCTACCCAGTAGTCCTTGCCGTCAATACGGTAACCAACAAGGCGCAGCTCTTTCTCAGTCTGGTTTATACCTTTGGTGCCGAGAAGTACTATCTGGTCATAGAAGACAATACTGTCAGGATTTACGGCATTCTCTCTGATGACGGTTTTGTGTGTATTCTCCCTGATACGGCAGACAAAAAACTTCTCGGCGGCCTGCCACTGGTCAAAGTGATTATGAGACTGATACCCACGATCCATGACACCGGTTTCGCCTTTGTCGATGATCTTATCAACAAAGGGGCGCTCACCCTCTTTACCGTCGGTCAGGAATATCTTCCTTGGAATACCACGGTTGATATCGAAGCCGATATGGGCCTTGGCCTTCTTAGAGCCGCTTCGGTAATCTGCCCATTCCATAGATAGAACAGCATCTATCAAAGAACCGTCTATGGATACCAGATTGCCAAGGTGAGCATATTCATCGGGAAGCACTCTGCCTGCTTGCTTGACAAGATGCCCGAATACCTCGGAAAGCTGTTCAAGACCACGGTTGTTGATTGCCTCAAAGAAAGAGCTCTTTTTGATTCCCTTGGGGGGAGCAACACATTCCTTGGCGAAGTCATCCTGATCCAGCGCCTGGAGAAGTTCGCTCCCGGAAGAGAACTCTTCCAAGTGATAAAAGATCAGGGCTTTTAGCTGATCATCGAAAGTCATTTGCAACGGGCGATACCCCCTGGATTCAAGTTCATTATCTGACTTGAATCTCTCAAAAATCGGGGTAAGAAGCAATTTGAAAGCGCGTGATTTTCGTCTTTGTTTCAGTCGTTTGAACGGTCGCATATCGTAACTCCTGTAATATTGGATAGTTACGAGTGCGGACCACCGTTTTTTTACTCAAAGTCAAGCAAATAATGCGGTATAACGCTGATTTTACAACTTTTTTACATTCTCAAAGAACCTTGCAAAGACCAAACCGGACAATGCTGATCACCTCTTCACTATTAATCCTCTAAAAAGTATTTTAGCCACGAATTTGCACGAATTTGCACGAATATACAAGCTCTTGTAATGCAGAAGACACTCACCAAATCGGTGACTACTCAAGACATAACAAGGTGTAAAAAACATTCGTGATTATTCGTGTCATTCGTGGCTAACTGCCGTTTTTGTGTTCACTGCATGTTCGATCCAGCCGCCGCCGAGCACTGTGTCTCCGTCGTAAAAGACCACTGCCTGGCCGGGGGTGACGGACTTTTCCCGTTCCGTGAAACGCACCTCTGCGCGGTTGTCGGCAAGGGGAAGAATACGGCACGGGATGGGGTGGTGGCGGTACCTGATCTTGCAGCTCGCTTCAATGGCGGTTTCCGGGGTGGGGGCAATCCAGTTGATGGCTGTCGCAATCAGGCCGTCGCTGTAGAGTGCGTCACGTGGGCCTACCGTAACCTCTTTCCTGGCGGCGTCCACTCCCAGCACGTAGAGCGGTTCCGGGTGGGCGATACCCAGACCCTTGCGCTGGCCCACGGTATATCGGTAGGTCCCGTCATGCACCCCCAGGACCTTTCCCTTCCTGTCGACGATGTTCCCGGAGAGCAGCTGCTTCCCCCGTTCTTCCTCGATGAAACGGACGTAGTCGTTGTCAGGGACAAAGCAGATCTCCTGGCTCTCCCCCTTTTCCGCCACCCGCAGACCGTAACCGGCGGCGAGGGCGCGGACCTCCTGCTTGGTCATCCCCCCCAGTGGAAAGAGGGTCATGGCGAGCTGTTCCTGGGTGAGGGTGAAGAGGAAATAAGACTGGTCCTTTGCCGGATCGACCCCTTTCATGAGCCGGTAACGGCCGTCGGCATCCTGCTCCGTCCTGGCGTAGTGGCCGGTGGCGATCATGTCCGCCCCGAGTCCGCGCGCCTTCTTCAGGAGAAGCTCGAACTTTATCCACTGGTTGCATCGTACGCAGGGGTTGGGGGTGCGTCCGAGGAGATACTCGTTGACGAAGTCGTCGATGACGAGGTTCTGGAACTCTTCCTCGAAGTTCACCACGTAAAAGGGGATTTCCAGTTGCTCTGCGACCCGCCGCGCATCGTGGATATCGTCCAGCGAGCAGCAGGTGTCGAACTTTTCCCCTTCCTCGGCCGTGAACCTGGTGTAGTCCCAGACCTGCATGGAGATGCCGATTACCTCATGCCCCTCTTCCTTCAGCAGGGCCGCGGCGACCGAGGAATCCACCCCGCCGCTCATGGCGATGACGACCCGTTTTCGTTTATTGTTTTTTACCATTCTCTATTCACCATTTTGAAAGGACATTTCTGCCACAGACTCACAGAGACGCAGAGGTCTCGCGAAATTGTGCAATCTCTTGATTTTCTCTGTGCCTGTGGTGGGTTCGATCAGATGACACCGAAGGCAAAATCAGATTCAAAACCCATGGGACGCAGAAAAACCGGAAACTGAGGATCACTGCGGATTAAAAGACCCCTATTTGTTGTTTTGTAAATCCGCTTCTTCCTCTTTTCCGCCTTTTCTGCGTCCTATTGCTTTTTAAGGTGTTCTCCGTGTCTACGGTTTGACGGAAGTGCTGTTTCCGGATTTACTGCTGTTCACGCAGTCGTTCGATAATCCCCGGCAACACGTCCAGCACGTAATCCATTTCCGCTTCCGTGGTTCCCCTCCCCAGGGAAAAACGGACCGAGCCCCTGGCCAGAGCCGGTTCGACCCCCATCGCCGCCAATACCGGCGAGGTTTTCAGGGTGCCGGAGCTGCAGGCGGAACCGGAGGAGACGGCAACGCCGGCCAGATCCAGGTTCAAGAGGAGCGAGTCCGCTTCCAGACGGGGGAAGGAGAGGTTTGTCGTGGTCGGGAGGCGATTTTCCGGGTGACCGTTAAGCCGCACATCCGGGAATTCAGTCAGGATCCCATGTTCCAGTCGGTCGCGCAAGGTCTTGAGACGTGACGATTCCGCGGCCATCTCTGCCTTCGCTATCTCGCACGCTTTTCCAAGGGCGACGATGCCGGCGACGTTTTCAGTGCCGGCCCGGCGGTTGCGCTCCTGCGAGCCGCCATGGATCAACGGGTGGAGTTTGACCCCTTTCCTGACGATCAGGGCGCCGATCCCTTTCGGCGCACCTAGCTTGTGACCCGACAGTGCCAGCAGGCGAATGCCCATTTCCCGGCAGTCTATCGGCGCCTTGCCGACGGCTTGCACTGCATCGCAATGGAAGTACACGCCGCGCCTCGCGGCGATTTCCCCGATCTCGGCTACCGGGAAGAGCACGCCGGTCTCATTGTTGGCGAACATTGCCGAAACAAGGATGGTCTTTTCATTGATGGCCGCCTCAAGTTCGTCGAGGTCGACGATGCCGTGGCGGTCCACACGCAGCCGGGTAATCTCGAACCCGTTGCTTTCCAGGTAGAGACAGGCATTCAAAACCGCCGGATGTTCCACCGCGGTGGTAATGATGTTGTTACCCTTGCCGCGCAGGGCCGCTGCAACCCCCTTGACGGCCATGTTGTCCGCTTCGCTGCCGCAGGAGGTGAAGACCACCTCGACCGGATCGCAGCCGACCAGCGCCGCCACCTTTTCGCGGGCTTCTTCCAACGCCCCCTTGACCATGCGGCCGGCCCAGTGGATGCTGGAAGGGTTGCCGAAGCTTTCCTTGTAATAGGGGAGGAGCGCCTCCAACACATCCGGGTGAACCGGGGTTGTGGCGTTGTAGTCCATGTAGATCATGCTGAACCTGTTGAATTGGTGAATGTTTAACTGTTGAGGAGGAACGGCGGAGTCTCTTAGCTTTCCAGCTTTTCCCGTGCCTCGTGGGTAAGGTCTTCAAGGGTGATGGCGTCGAGAAATCCCCTGATCCGCTCTCCCAGGTCTTTCCAGATGTTGTGGGTGACGCACCGGGAGACCCTCGAACAACCGGTGCTCCCTTCGTCCATGCAGGCTACAGGGCTGAGAGGTTCTTCGACGGTGACGACTATCTCACCCACCTTGATGAGGGCGCTGTTTCGCGCCAGGATATAGCCGCCGCCCGGTCCGCGGATGCTGGTGACGATCCCGCCGTTTTTCAGACGGAAGAAAAGCTGCTCCAGGTAGCTCAGGGGGATATCTTCCCGCTGGGCTATTTCCTTGAGCGATACAGGTTTGTCCGTGGCGTAGAGGGAGAGGTCGACCATGGCCCGCACAGCATACTGAGCTCTTGTTGACAAGCGCATGCCGTTATTTCCCTTCGTCGAGCCGTTTTTTCAGCTGCTCGTATTCGGTGGTAAGGGTCGATAATTTACGTTCCAGCTCCCGGATCTGGTCAAAGAGACAGGAGATGGCTTTCGCTTCCGGGTCGGGCAGCCGGCCGTGCTGCAGGTCCATCTTTTCCGTGGGCTTTTCCGTGGCCATGACCACGCGACCCGGTATGCCCACAACCGTTGAATTGGGCGGCACCTCTTTGACGACGACCGAATTCGAACCGATCTTGCTGTCCCGTCCGACAGTGAACGGCCCGAGAACCTTCGCGCCGGAACCTACCACCACGTTGTCCCCGAGGGTGGGGTGGCGTTTGGTCTTTTCCCAGCTCACACCGCCAAGAGTTACCCCATGGTAAAGGGTCACGTTGTCGCCGATCTCGGCGGTCTCACCAATGACTACTCCCATGCCGTGATCGATAAAAAAGCCTTTGCCGATGGTTGCGCCGGGATGAATCTCTATGCCGGTAAAAAACCTTCCCATGTGGGAGCAGAAGCGGCCGAGGAAGAACAATTCATGCGTCCAGAGCCAGTGGGAAATTCTGTGAAACCAGATGGCATGCAGGCCCGGATAGCAGAAAAAGACCTCTAAAGCGCTTCTGGCTGCCGGGTCCCTGTCAAAGACGGCTTTAATGTCCTGCTTTAATCTTGAAAACATCGGCTCCCCTTTCATGACTCCAGTAAATCGTGCCTAGAATTTTTACTAACATACCTTACTATTTTAGTCAATTATTAAGTGGGAGAGAAATTGGGGGCCGAGCGGTGAAGTGCAAAAAACGTTATGAGCGGGATAAGGGGAGGGCAAAGCTGAACGTGCTTCCATGGTTGAGAGTGCTGTCAACCCACATCCTGCCGCTATGGGCGTCGACTATTCGCTTGCAGATGGCAAGGCCCAGGCCGCTCCCTTTCTTGGCGGAACTGTTAGTGGATTTCAGATGGTAGAATTCGTTGAATATCCTGGTTATGTAGTTTTCCGGAATCCCCTCGCCGGTGTCCGTAACGGAAACAAGAAGTTCTTCATCACAGACGGAAACTGAAATGCCGATTTTCCCGCCGCTGGGGGTGAATTTGATGGCATTGCCGATCAGGTTGGTCAGAACGCATTGGATTTTCTTGCTGTCAAAAAACGCGGAGATATTGTCCTGCAAAGGTTCTACGCTCATTTGCAGGCCGTGCTGCCAAGCGAATGGGGCGAGGACCGTGTATACTTCCTGGATAGACTCCATGATATTTTTATCTTCACATGATAGTTCCAGTTCGCTGGAGTCGAAATTGGAATTGTCGAGCAGTTCTTCAATGAGGTCCATCAGGCGGTCGCAGCTGTCGATGGCGGAATCCAGATGCTCGCGCTGCATCTCGGTGAGGTTGTTCGTGTCCGAATCCCGGAGCTGCGAACAGTTGCTGTGGATAACGGCAACCGGCAGGCGAAGGTCGTTGGTGGCGGTATAGATAAATTCCGACTTTAGATGGTTGACCCCCTTGAGCCGTTCATTTGCCTCTGCCAGCTGATGCTGCGCCCTTCTTTCCTCTGTAACATCCATGAACGTGAGAATGGCATAGTTCCCTTCGAGGCGGTAGTTGCTGACAGATACCGCTACGCAGCGTTTTTCCCCGCATTTGGTTTTAAAGAGGAGATCGTACTTATTCCTGAAATTACGACCGAGGAAAAAGTTCATATGGTTTTCCATCCCCACCTGGAAGCTTTCCTCGGCCAGGAAGTCCGTCAGCGTCATTTTCAGCATCTGGTCCCGCTGGTAGCCGAGGATGTCGAGCGCGCTCCTGTTGACGTATACCGGTTCTCCTCGTGCATTCAAAACCATGAGTCCTTCCGATGCATGCTCGAAAAGACTTTCGTAAACGGCTTTTTCCGCTAGCTCCTTTTCCAGTTTCTCCTTTATTTCCCGCAGCTCATCGGACTCTTCCAGAACCTTTTTAAACTGGGATGCGTTTTTTATGGCATTTGCCGAGGCATCGGCGACCAGTTGACAGAAACGGAGTTCGCGGCTGCTGAATGAATTCCTGTCGTTGGTGGTCCTGACCATCAGAGAACCGATTATCTCGTTCTGAGACAATATCGGGACGACCAGGATCGTGTCCAGGTCGATATCCGAAATATATTTTTTGACATCGTCGAGCAGCGGGTGGTGCTTGGCGTCTCTGATAACAAGGGCTTTGCGGGAGCGGATCACTTCCAGGAGTTCCGGGTAGCGTGACAGTTCAATGCGAATTCCCTTGGCTGAGGGGTTGTCGCTCGATGCCAGGACAAAACCGTACCCTTCTTCGCTAAACTTTACTATGGAACAACGTTTGACCTCAATGTGGTCTGCAATTTTCTTGACGATGATCTGGAGGATTTCCCGGGTGTCGAGTGTTGATGTGATAGTTTGTGAGATATCCAGGACTGTTTCCGCGTCCTTATTCTTCAGCTCCATCATGGCAATGGCCTCACGCTTGAAAAGGTTGGCGCGGATCCTGGCCAGGAGTTCCTTGTCGGAAAAAGGCTTGGTGATGTAATCATCGATTCCGGCGGCGAAAGCCGCAAGGAGGTTGTCCTTTTCTTTTGAGGCGGTAATCACGATCACGGGAATCGTGGCAGTGTGCATATCCTGTTTGATTCGCCTGCAGGCCTCAACGCCGTCCATCTCCGGCATTACCAGGTCCATCAGGATAATGTCCGGCATGAATTCCTGGGCTTTCGAGACTGCTGAAGCCCCGTTGGTCGCCTCTTCGATGACATAATGCAGCGGGGCGAGGGTGTCCCGCAGCATTTGCAATGCGAATTTCTGATCGTCGACTATGAGGATTTTATTTGCTTTCATTGCATGCACCCAAAGTGAAACAGCAAATTACATACCAGTATCAATAATAATTCAGAGGGTGAATGGGGTATAATTAAGCTTGGGCACAGGAGGCTTTTACTCGATATGGATGAACATTGCTCCTGATACGGTAAATTAATGAAAATGCAGCTGTTTTGCCGTCTGTTGTTTATATAAATATGTCGATAGTTCACTCGATATATCTATGCAAGTCACAAGAGTATATCGTAGATTCTCCGTGAAACAACCGACATGATTTAGAGATTTGTCTGCATTCTTTGCAGTATCTCCAGCTCTTCTTTGATTCCTTCTGCCGGCTGTTCACCCGCCCTTTGCAGAAGCGCCGGCATTGTTTCCTCCGCTTTGCAGCGTGGATAATCGGTTGCAGAAAGGTGGTGGATCAGTTTCATGGTTCTGAGTCCGTCGAACCAGCCGTGGAAGGCCGTCATTGTCGCCCGGTCATTTTTGTTGTTCACCCGCAGCTTCTCCCATGCCGCGGCAAAGCCGATGCTTTCCAGGTATCCGGCAAGTTGCGGGGAGATTTCCGCTGAACCGGTCAAAAGCTCCACGCCGTCCAGCCCGGTGTTATGCATGACCATTTCCAGCCAATCCTTGAGGACCAGGAAGCATTCCGGCCGGTAAAACCTGATGGCGTCGTCATCGCCGGCCAGGACCCGGGAGATTGAGCGGCCGGTGCCGAAGGGGACCCGGTGGGAGGCCCTGGCCGAGGGGTAGACCACTGTGCCCCTGACCTGCGCCACCCCTGAAGTCCGATGCAACTGCTGGAGGAAATAAAAATCCTCTCCCGCGGCACGGCTGTTCATACCCCCCATGCGTGCATAGGCCGAGGCGCGGCAAGCCATGGCGCTTCCTACCGTGTGGAAGGCGTATGGTGACCCGGCAAGCTCAAGTCCCAGCACATAGCCGCGGAGAAACAGTTCGTAATGGTCGATGGCCTGCTGCTCTTCTGTTGAAGATCCGGCCTGGTGCCGGAAGGGGATCACCGCGCCTCCTGCGCGTGATGTTTCGAAGTGATGGACAAGGGCTGGGAGGTAATCGGGGCGGACCAGGGTGTCGGCGTCAAGATAGACGAGAAGCGGATCGGCCGCATGGTAATCGAGGCACGGCAGAGCCAGGTCGGCGCCGATTTTCCTCGCCAGACCGACCCCACCTCCCTTGATCGGCATTTCCAAACCCGGCGAGGCAGCGTCAACCCAGGCGAGGTGCATCTTTGCCAGGGCAGGATCGGTTACGGCCAGGCGCTTCAGGGTGACATTATTATCCGTCTTGTCTTGTCGGGAGGCATCTGCCCGGTGGTTGACCACTACCATCACCAGGAACCGGTCGAGGCGTTCCGGCGGGTTTTCCGCCAAAGAGCGGAGTGTTGTAAAAAGGCGGGAGCTTTCTGCCAGGGCGGGAATCAACACGGCCCCTGCAAAGGTGCGGTGAACGGGCACCGCTATTTTCCAGGGGGCGCTAATCGCGCGCTTTATCAGGTATTGAGAGATATTGGCAGGTATCATGGGACTATCTGTGGGTAGAGAGCATGGCGGTCGGCAAATCAATTAATCCCAAAAACGGCTGTTAGCCACGAATGACACGAATAAACACGAATGTTATTAACCCCTTGTTATGTCTTGAGTAGTCAGCAGTCTGGTGAGTGTCTTCTGCATCAGAAGAGCTTATATATTTGTGCAAATTCGTGAAAATTCGGTACGCCAGGCCAAGCCTGGCTGATCTATCTGACTGAAAAGTGTCAGACATGTAAATTGCTCGTTCACCATGTAGTCGCGGTCTGTCACGAGAGGGTAACCAAACGTGGGGAGTAAGACCGGTTCTTTGTAAGAAAAGAGCGAAGGGTACGATAACTACCCTGACGACGAAGACGCGAGCCCAGCGCAAGCGAACCCGTTTCGGCCTCGTTACACGTAGTTGACAGTGGCCAACCTTCCGAATGTGGTGAAGCCTGCCACCCACCGGTGATAAACGAGCGAAAGAACCGGTGGGACTGTCCGGGGTGATTGGGGAGGGCGCGTGTCGAAAGATCAGCCGAGGAACCTGGGAGGTCCGACGTAATTCCCAAAGCGAAAGGGTTTCGCCGAAGGGAGAACGCCGACGGGGAATCAATAACCCGCCAAGCGTGTACGGTCGGAATTCGGAGCGGCCCATAGTAGCCGGGAAGCGGGGTAATGCCCGTGGAGCCAAGGGGCCGTACTTCAGTCATGTTTACACGGAAAGAGAGGAGACCCGCTTGAGCGACAGACGCTCCATAACGGAATGGATGGCCGAAGGATTCGAACCTGAACCCGGACTGCCGGTAAAAGTCTCCCTTCTGCGGTGGAAACTGAGCAGCAAGGCCAAACGAGAACCGCAGTTCCGGTTCTATGCCCTTTACGACCGAATCCATCGTCGTGATGTACTTGAAACGGCGTGGTTGCGAGTAAAGGCGAACAAGGGCGCGCCGGGAGTCGATGGTGTCAGCATTGAATCCATCGAGGTGCGGGCAGACGGAATATCCGGCTATCTTGACGAAATTCAAGAAAGCCTGAGAACCAAAAACTACAAACCATCCCCGGTGCGTCGCGTCTACATCACCAAGCCCAACGGCAAACTGCGCCCGCTCGGCATACCGTGCGTGCGGGACAGAATTGTACAGGCAGCCGTACTCCTTATCCTCGAACCGATATTTGAGGTGGACTTTCTCGACTGCTCCCATGGATTTCGTCCCAAAAGGCGTCCCCATGGAGCCCTCGACCAAGTCGGTAATAACCTCCAACTCGGACGGCAGGAAGTGTATGACGCGGATCTTTCGAGCTACTTTGACAGCATCCCCCACGAGCACCTGATAGTAGAACTTGAGCGGCGCATAGCCGACCGGAGTGTCCTCAAACTGATCCGGCAATGGCTTCACAGTCCGGTAGTAGAAGAAGACGGCAGCATCAGCCGTCCCAAACAAGGGACGCCACAAGGCGGGGTAATATCTCCCCTTCTTGCCAACATCTACCTTCACCGGCTCGACCGGGCCTTTCACGAAGAAGCAGACAGCCCCTACCACTTCGCCAGAGCGCGCATGGTACGGTTTGCCGACGACTTCGTAGTAATGGCCAGACACATGGGCAATCGCATAACCGGATGGCTGGAAGAGAAACTCGAAACAGACCTTGGACTCAGCATCAACCGTGACAAAACCGGTATTGTCAGAATGAACAAGAAAGAGAGCCTGAACTTTCTGGGATTCACCCTCCGCTATGACCGTGACCTGCGGGGCAGAGATTGGGATTATCTCAACATCATGCCGAGTAAGAAGGCCATAGGAGCACTCAAGGGAAAAATCCGGGAGAAGACCCGAAGCGGATACAAAAAGCCGCTTGTCGAAGCAATTGCCGAGGTAAACAGCATCCTTCGCGGATGGGGCAACTACTTCGACTACGGGTATCCCCGGAAAGTATTTCGAGACGTGAATCATTACACGAGGACTCGCTTTCGAATATTTCTGAACAATCGGAGCCAAAGGCGGAGCAAACCCTTCAGGGCAGGTGAAAGCCTGTATGCCGGACTTAAGCGATATGGTCTGGTTTACCTGTAACAGCAAAGCCACAACTCCTCAATAATGCCGTGCAGCAAGAGGCTGATAGGTAAGCCGTATGCGGGAAATCCGCACGTACGGTTTGACGAGGGGGAGCTGGTTAAGGCAACTATGGTAAGGCTACTTAGGCACCGCCAAACGAAAGGGGCGGAAACGGACAAGCCAAACCTAATGATGTCGTAACCTGCTTCCTACTCTACTGGCTAAAATGCTTTTTATAGGTTCATCGTGGAATGGCGTTGAGCCGCAGGATTTCCTGCGCCTCCTTGAGCGGGTCGCCATCCCCTTCCAGCCAGTGGATCACCGTGCCGTGCCGCTCCATGCGGCGGAACCAGTTGTCCTGGCGCTTGGCGAAGTCGTGAATGGCGCTGTTCAGCTTCTGGAACATGTCGTTGCGGTTCAGCTCCCCCTTGAGGTACTTTGCCACGAAACGATATTCCAGACCGTAGAATTCCAGGGTTTCATAGGGGATGCCCGATCGGTGGAGCTGTTCGATTTCATCGATCATTCCCTGCTCCAACCGTGCCTTCAGCCGGTCGGTAATCCGCTGCCGAAGGACCGGCCGTTCCCAGCGGATGCCGAAGATCAGCGGCGCCAGTTCCGGCAGAGGGAGAGGTTCGCGGGAGTCTTCATACTCGGCGATCTCGATGGCCCGCACCAGGCGGCCGCGTTCAAGCAGATCGGTGGTGTTGTGCAGGCGGGGATTTGCGCCTTTCAGGCGCTCAGCCAGCTCCTCATCGGAAAAGGTAGAAAGTTCCCGGCGCAGATCGGCATTTTCAGGTACTTCGACAAACCGGTATCGATTCAGCACCGCTTCCAGGTACATGCCGGTTCCACCCACCATGACCGGCAGTCTGCCCCGGTTGACGATATGGGCGAATGCCCGCTGAAAGCAGCGTTGGAATTCGAAGACGTTGAACTCGAAACCCGGATCGACAATGTCGATGATGTGGTAGGGAATATCTCCGTACTCGGCTAGATCCTTGCCGGTGCCGATGTCCATTCCCCGGTAAACCTGCCGCGAGTCGGCGGAGATGATTTCGCCGGAAAGGCGGCGGGCAAGCTCAACACCCAGTTGCGTTTTGCCTGATGCGGTGGGGCCCAGTATGACGAGGAGGTTGCAGGACATCGGTACGGTTACTTGCCGAGCTTCAACTGCGACATCAGGTCGACACCCTTCAACAGGTCGAGGGCGCGGGAGAGCTGGTAATCATTTTTACCCGTTTCATCGGGTTTGGTGACAGGATGCAGTTCTTTTTTCTGCTCTTTTGCCGGCTCCTTGCCAGGCGTTTCAAAGTGGTTCTCCAGGTCCTTCTCCCTGATCTCCTTGTCCTTCTTCGGTTCACTCACCTTGGGTTTCATGGCGCTGACGACAATATCCGGGGTGATCCCCTTTGCCTGGATGGAGCGGCCATTGGGGGTGTAATACTTTGCCGTGGTCAGCTTGAGGCCATCGCCGCCTCTCAAGGGAAGAATGTTTTGCACCGAGCCTTTGCCGAAACTCTGGGTTCCCATGATGATGGCCCTTTTGTGGTCCTGGAGGGCGCCGGCGACTATTTCCGAGGCGCTGGCGCTGCCGCCGTTGATCAGCACGACAATCGGGTAGTGGGGCTCTTTTTCCCCGACGAAGGCGGTCCAGCTCTTCTTTGCAGACGGTTCGCGTCCTTCTGTGTAGACGATGAGCCCGTTACTGAGTCCTTCGCCGATGAAACGGTCAGCCACGCTGAAGGCCTGGTCCACGAGCCCGCCGGGATTATAGCGCAGGTCGAGGACTAACCCGTGCAGGTTGCCGCCGTTTTCAGCCCTCAGCTTCTTGAGTGCGTTGGCAAAATCTTCTCCGGTCCTGGCCTGGAATTCGGCAATGCCGATATAGCCGTAACCTGGCTCCAGGGTCCTGGCTTTGAGGCTCTTGGTCTTGATGATATCCCGAATCAGAGGGAAGGTCAGGGGCGTTGACGATCCGTTCCGCAGAATGGTGAGCGTCACTTTCGTTCCCTTTTCGCCACGCATAAGGCTGACGGCCTTGGAGATGTTCATTTCTTTGGTGAATTTGTCGTCGATCTTCAAGATATGGTCGCCCGGTTTGATGCCGGCTTTGAAGGCCGGTGTATCGTCGATGGGGGAAACGACCGTCAGCTTGCCGTCGACGATATTGATCTCGATCCCCAACCCTCCGAAAGAGCCGGACATGTGGACCTGCATCTCCTTGAAGGAGTCTGCGGCCATGAATTCGCTGTGGGGGTCGAGGGATGCTAGCATGCCTTTTACCGCACTCTGCATCAGCTTTTTGCTGTCGACCTCCTCCACGTAGTTACTTTTTACCAGGGTAATCACTTCCTTGAGCAAGCGGATATAGTCCTGGTCATCCTTGCGCATGACGTTGTTCCTGGTGTAAAGAGCCGCAAAGATCGACAATGACAGCAGGATGACAATGACTGCAAGCGTGAGGATGGTCTTTTTAGTGATGCTCATCGGGGAGCGCCTCCGAAATGTGGGAATAAAAGGATGTTGCCTTATGCAACGGGGGAATGGAATGGTTCTCAACCGTGCGTTTCTTACTGTAAATTTAGGCCGTCGAATTGTCAACTTCAAACCGGCGTCTGGTCCTGAATGTAGTTTCACACTCTTTTTACTCAACTGTCACATAACTGCGAGGTTACAGCGGTATCATCTCGAAAAGGAAAAAATAATGTCAAAGGAGACGAGCAATGAAATTAACGCTGATGGGTGACTACTACGTCTGGTATTGCGAATGGTGCGATTCGCGGAATCTCACGTTATGGACGAGAATCGATGCGGAAAAGGTGTCGTGCGGCTGTTGTCACAGGGAGTTTGCCGTATCCGAGCAGCCAGCGGCTGAAAGGAAAGCCGGGCTCTCAAGCCTGTTTCAGGAGAATTTCCACCAGGTAAATCAGGATCTCGATCACAATCAGGATAATGATGATCCATTCCAGGCGGGCGGCCCTCTTGTCATGGCTTAAGCTGGTAAAGACCTCCGTTATGTCCATGAGAGTCTCTGCTTTGTGCTTGATTTCATTGTAGCGCTGGTTCAGTTCGAACAGGTTGGCCATGGTCAGGTACAGCCGGTCGGCTTCGATGTTCTCCCAGGTTATTTCAGGCTTGTCCAACACCATGATGTGGGCGATGGATCGATATTTGAAATTGAGAATGGATGACGCCAGCTTGGCAAGCTTCCGGTCGGTGAGGTTCAACCTCCCCTGATCCAGGAGGGTGATGAGTCCTTCCACCTCGTCGAGCACCAGGTCAAGCTGTTCTTCGATCCGTTCCAGCGCCACCGATTTGGCGATGACAAAGCAGATAATGCCGATAAAAGCAACGTCATAGGCCGGCATTACCGCGTAGTCATTGGTAATGGCGGGTTTTGTCCCACCATCGATGCGCAGCGAGTAGTCGTCACGGTATTTCAGTTTCGGGAAATCTCTGAATTCGTCGGCAGCCTTTGTCATGGCCGCGGAAAAGGTGCGAATCTCATCGACAGAACAGTTCAGAAAAACCACACCGCCAAAATAATAAAGATAAACCTGTTTCCGTTCGCTCCGCTCCATCGAAAGAAGTCTCAACCCCTCCGGATCGAGAACCATCGGCTCTTCCCAGCGAAATTTCCTGGTAATGCCAAGGGATGCGGCAAGCCGGTTCAGATCCAGTTCCCCACCCAGCGCGTATGCGGCAAATTCGTGTCGTTCCATGTCTCGGCTCCTTTTTTAATCATATCCCATTCGCACAGTCGATGCAAAGTTAACGAGCCGGTTTTGATTTACATCAAGGGCTATATTTATTGACTTCGGTAAGCTGCTTTATGGATGGAGGGGAATAGAGTGGGTGATATGGTCCTGGAAAAACGGAAGGAGAAAAAACGGACAGGATTTAAGAAGCTTGCCGTCAGAGCGGGAATCGGCATCGGCGCCATTGCCAATGTCTGCTACCTGTATGCGAACCATGCCCGTCAGGGAATTCAGGGGGGCATGTCGCCCCCCGACCCGGTCTGGGCGCAGTTTGTCAACGTGGCGCTGATCTTCTTTGCAGCCATCTATACGGCAAATTTGCTTGGTAAGGGTCTTGAGCGGGTGCTGCCGGCCGGCAGAAAAGTTGAAAAGTCTGATAAGAGAAGCGAAATTTCCCGGCGATAGGAAGGGACGCACAAGTCCGTGTTATGGCTAGGCGCAATCTTCCCGCCAGAGACAGTTTCCCTGTCCACACTCCATGGCCTTGCCGCTGGCAAAGCATTCTTCATTCCCTTCCGTGTTCTGGATTGTTTTGATGAGCTCGGTTTTTTTCATTTTTCCGGTCTTGATTCCATGTTGCTTCGCGATTTCCTTGATGTCTTCCACTTTCATGATTTCCTCCGGCAGATTGATGTCCGTATTTTTTTGTCACAGCAGTTTCTAATTTTATCAGGAAGATTATCAGTCGCAACCTTGCAAGGGCGATTTCCTCCAAAATAATTCGTTCTGCTCACTAAACCGGCACAGCCGGAACCAAAAAATTTTATTTCACGCACCAAAAGTAGGCGCTTTTAAGCGACGACGCAGCGACGCAACGAAAGGCTTTTAAATAAATTATTGGTTCATGGTTTTAAAACGTCGCGTGAGTCATGTCTTGCTTTAACATTTTGCTCACATATTGTAACGACTCAAGTAGGACCCAAAGGGCCTAAAGGGCGGCGCTTGCTCCGGCCAATCGTCACACAGCATTAACACGATCACAACGCCCATTTAACAATGTTTTTGTAACATAGCTACAAATAGTCGTTCCCCTTTAAAAAATACGATGGAGGAACCCTTGCATCATAACCATAGCCAATTCCCGGGACGACATAACTCTGTTGCCGGGGAAGAGGCGGAATTACCGGCCGCCATTCTTGCCCGCCTTGGTATACATCAGGGCCTCTCCCACGATCTCCTCGAATCATTGCCGTTTTCGTCCCATGACACAACAGCCGGTTCCGAAACCGAATTGCAGGCGGTGGTAGCCGGCTGGCGACATGATGTGGACCTGCCGCTCGTCATCGAACAATCCAACTATTACGCCAACATTCTCAAACGGGCGGCTGCCGGTGAAACACCGAGACGTCTGGCCGGCGACCTGGAACGCTTTATCAGCGACAACAGGGAGAGGGTCTGGGAAAACAGCTGGGTGAGGTTTCCGCGCCGGGTCCTTTCACCCTATGCCGGCCGGGTGTTCGACGCTGATCTCCTGGCTGACAAGGGGAATCCGGGCGGCGGAAGACGCAGTGATGCGCCTCGTTTCATCTTTCACGATAATGAGGGGGAGGAGTATCTCCGTGTACCGATCAGCTACCTGATCAAGCTGGCCCTGGCTGACCTGCTCGGCTCGCAGCATGATCTGCCCGGGGCGGTGCAACTGACCGGCCGGCGGCTTATGAACCACTACCTCAACGACAACACGTCGCCGGAGACATTCTCGTTTTATGTGGTGCCGCTCCGCCCCGAAACCGGCATGGGGCGGGAAATAGCCCGCGAGACGGCCAAGCGCTTTCTCGTGACCCAGCTGCTGGTCATGTACGCAAACGAAAGCTTCGAACTCACGGCGCGCGGGCAGAGGGCGATGATTTACTTCGCCCCCCATCCACCACTCAGGCAGAAAGAGCTCAACGACATCGTCTCCGATGCCTTCTATCGGGAGCTGTTCATGAGCCCGTGCTTGTCAGGCTGGCAGAAGGGAGAAGAAAAGTACCGCTACATGCAGCTTTGCCACCAGGTTCTCTCCCGCAGCCAATTGAATGGCGTGGCAAAATTGCGGGAAGCGGGGATCATCACCAACAACCTGGTGGTGTTGCCATCCGTTTCAAATGTGAGCCTGGCCAACAACGGCACCCATCTGAGCCTCGGCAGCCGCATATTGAGCCGTGCCCTCAAAGATGAGGCATCTGGCTTCAACGCGACCCACGAAAAGCATCTCGGCGACCTGACAATCAAGATGGTCGAGCATTTCCTGCCGCTCTTCGTCGGAACCTATAGTGCAGCGCCTTACCGGCTGGGCTATACGGATTTCCATCCGGAGCGGGCGCTCGGATTCCTCGCCCATGAATTGGATTATACCCATTTGCGCATGATCTGGCGGCGCTGGAAGAAAAAAGCGAGCCTGTCGGTATTCGGCCGGCCGCTCACCCCCTTCGGCCCGAAGTGGCTCGACCGGATGCTGAGCGGCATGTTTGCGCTGAAGGGAGATTTTGTCCCCGATTTCCGCTTGGTGGATTACCTGGTATGTCTTCTCAGCACCGATCAGAGCCCGGCGCTGGATGGCACACCCGGCAATACCGACCGGCTGCGGAAGGACCTGGCCGATTTAGGGGTGTTCGACAGCCAGATGTCGGTCTATCTCCTCTATAAGCTGCGGGAATCCGCGACCATGGGGTTTTCCGGTTTCGAGGGACGTCATTACAGCCAGTTTGCCGACCTGGAGGAGGATCTGGGGCGGGCAGCCGACCTGCAAACCCTGCTTAACGCCCTGGCGTTCAAGTATATGGCGGACGGCAGGCTCAACCACGCGTTGATCCCCGATGACCCGACGGTGGAGAGCGAGCGGCGGCAGATCTTTTTCGGTGCGGCTGTCGGCATCCCTACCTTTTATGTGCACCGGCAAAGCAACAACCATTTCCTGAAGCGTATCCTGGCGCGTACCCGGAATATCCGTCAAAGCCGCCGCTATCCCAATTACCTGCGGGTCCAGAACCTGGAATACCGTCGGGCATTGATTCTGTTGCTGCAAGAGGACGCAGCTGACTTGATCGAGTCGCTCCGTCTCGGGGAGACCATCCGTGACCTGCAGGCGAGGATTGAGGCTCCCGACGAGTGTTCCACCATGGGGAAGCTGACCAGCGGCATTCTTGCCGAGGCCGGTGCAGCCGGCCCCATGGCCATGGGAGCCGGTGATTTCAACCGGGCTGCCGAACGATATTACCGGGAAACCTTGCGCAGGCGCCATATGGAAGAGGCATTCCATTTTCTGGAAGAAGATTTCCGGCGGCTTGACCGGCACCGGTCAAATACGGAACTACCGGGGGTGGCAGCGCTTCGTGTTACGGCACGGGATCAATCCACGTCCGATTTCCTGAAGCTTGTGAAACGCGATGTGCTCAATGAATCCGCCTCGCTGGAGACCCTGCGAAAACTGACCAACCTGGTTTTGCTCTCCATTTATCACGACAGGGCCGATGCCGATGCCCTGCTGGAAGAAAGTCTACCCAATGAAAACCATTCAGCACCAGTATATAGAGCGGGATAGCGGTACGGTCCGTACCGAACGACTCTTCGGCGACCGACTCATCAGGTTCCTCTACAACAGCGTCAGGGAGAATGCCCCGCTGCTTTTCCGGGCGCTCACGAGTTCATGGAACTCCAGCCTGCTCGGATTCATGAACTACGATCTCTCTCTTGGCGGGCGAATTGACCGAAACGGCAGCTTTTTAAGGGAATGCGGCGTCGATCTGACCGAGTGCCTGGACAGCCCGGAGTCTCTGAACACGCCACGCAAGGTGTTCGAACGCAAGATCCGTTACCGGGATTGCCGCCCCATGCCGGATGACCCCGACGCTGTTGTCTCGCCTGCCGATGCACGAGTGATTGTCGGCTCGTTTCGAGAGACTTCCGGCCTGTTCATCAAAGAGAAATTCTTTTCCTATGCCGAGTTTTTCGGCCATGACAAGCGGGAATGGCTGGAACGGTTCAGGGACGGCGACTTTGCGGTTTTCCGCCTGACTCCCGACAAGTATCACTACAACCATACCCCCGTCTCCGGTCAAGTTCTGGACATTTATGAACTGACCGGTGATTACCATTCATGCAACCCGGCGGCAGTGGTGACGGTCGTCACCCCCTATTCGAAGAACAAGAGGGTGGTAACCGTCATTGACACCGATGTGCCGGGCGGAACCCGGGTCGGCCTGGTGGCCATGGTCGAGGTGGTGGCCCTGATGATCGGTGAAATCGTCCAGTGTTACAGCGATGACGAGTATCGGACGCCGCGGCCGGTTATGCCCGGTCTGTTTCTGTACAAAGGTTTTCCAAAGAGCCTCTACCGCCCCGGCAGCAGCACCGATGTGCTGATTTTTCAGAAAGAGCGGATCGAGTTTGCCGCCGACATCGTGCAAAATATGTCCCACCCCACTGCCGTGAGCCGTTTTTCCTCCGGTTTCGGCAGGCCTCTGGTGGAAACGGATGTCAGGGTTCGCTCCCTGATTGCCAAGGCAGTAAAAACACTATAACCACAAACTTCAGGAGCCGAACCATGAATGAAGAGTTGTTTATTATTGTCCTGCTGGTCCTTTCCGTCCTGTTGTTTCGCTGGGGGGGGAAGACCCTGCCCGGTGAACGCTGGCAGATCTTTGCGACGGTTCCCGCTGACAGTCATGGAGATGGTCGTTGGGCCGGGATAAACTTTACCTGGTACGGTTTGCTGACCGCAAACGCTTACGTGGTTGCAGTTGCCATGGTTTTAATCCTCTTGGGGGCCGTAGGAGTGCCCATATCCGGCATTCTTGTCATGGTTGCAGCCCTGCTGGTTTTCTGCGTGCCCGCTTCCAGGCTGGTAGCCTGGCTGGTGGAAAAGAAGGCGCACACCTTCACCGTCGGTGGGGCAGTTTTTGTCGGGATGCTGATCGCCCCGTGGGTCGTGGTGGCGACCAACCGTAGCGCGGGAGCATTCCTGGGCTACCATGTTCCGGTTATGGCGGCGCTGGCAGCCATTTCCATTGCCTATGCATTCGGCGAAGGACTGGGACGGCTGGCATGCATCAGTTTCGGTTGCTGTTACGGTAAACCGTTATCCGCTTGCCATCCCCTTCTGCAAAGGGTTTTCCGCCGCTACAGTGTCATCTTTACCGGCAAGACCAAGAAAATAGCCTATGCCGGCGGCATGGAGGGCGTGAAGGTGCTGCCGGTTCAGGCGCTCACGTACATCATCTATGTGGGAACGGGTCTGTTCGCCACCATGCTGTTTCTCAAAACACACTTTACCGGCGCATTCGTTGCGGCAACGACGGTAACCCAAGGGTGGCGCATACTGTCGGAACTGCTGCGCAACGATTACCGCGGCACAGGTAAAATATCCGCCTACCAGGTGATGGGAGGCATTGCAATCGTCTATGCCTGGGGCGTTGCCCTTGTATTCAAAGGCACGCCGGCGCCGGTCATGGATTTCACGGCAGGGATCGGCTCCCTCTGGAATCCACTCGTGATCATCACCCTTCAATTGCTTTGGTTCACCATCTTTCTCTACACCGGCCGCAGCATGGTAACCGGCGCGACTATTTCCTTTCATGTCCACCAGGACAGGATCTGATCCCTATTCGGTTCCGGCTTTGCCGGCTCAGGTCAATAGCCTACCTGAATAGCACTAATCTTCCGCAGCAGTTACCCTCCCTTTGAGAAAGGGGGGCAAGGGGGGATTTTCCCGGCTGCAATGAAAGGCAAATCCCCCTAAATCCCCCTTTCATAACGGGGGACTTGGTCTTTCGGAAGATTGGTACTAATCGGCAAAGCTTATGCTCCTGATCGTCTCTTCAACCATAGTTACCACATGGGATGGGAGCGGCACATAAAGCTGAAGATATGCCATCTTCTGGCCGTAACGGATGCTCCAGTTCAGAAATTCAACCAGCTTTTTCCCTTTTGCCGGGTCTCGCTGGTGCTGATGGACAAGTAGCCAGGTAAATCCCGCCATGGGATAACTGTCCCTCCCCGGTTGATTAACCAGGGATGCCCGGTAATCGGCAGGAATGGATGCAACGGTCTGGGCGACCGCTGCGCTGATCGTTTTCAGGTCGGGAAGCACGAATCTTCCGCTTCTGTTTCTGATGGCGGCATAAGCGAGGTTTTCTTCACTGGCGTAGATGAGTTCCGAATAGCCGATTGAATAAACATGCTTTTTAACCTCTACGGTTACGCCTGCGTTACCTTCACGACCATACCCCACCGGCCAGCTGACCGTCGTCCCCCGGCCGACCAGCCTGGCCCAGCTGGAACTGACTGCACTCAGATATTCGGTGAAGATGCTCGTAGTGCCGCTCCCGTCGGAACGATGCACAACAGCGATCTCCTTGTCGGGTAGCCTGAGGTTCTTGTTGAGCACCGCGATTCGTGGATCATTCCAGCGCACTATCCTGCCGAGAAAAATGTCGGCGACAACATCCGGGGTTAGTTTCAGCCCCTTGCCGATGCCGGGAATGTTGTAGGTAATCGCAACTGCACCAATAACCGTCGGTATGTGAAGAATCTTTTCCGGCACGGATTTAAGCTGTTCGTCGGACAGAAACTTGTCGGTTGCACTGAAATCGAGAGTGCCGGCCAGCATCTGCCTGACACCGCTTCCACTGCCGATGGGCTGGTAGTTGAATGTCACGGAAGGGTCGACCCGGGCGTACTCCTTGAACCAGGTGGCATAGAGGGGATAGGGAAAGGTAGCGCCTGCGCCGGTAATGATTGTTTGCCCCGGGACAGCCAATGCCGGCGCTGAAAGAACAAACAAAACGATCAGCAGGATATACCAATTATTTCGCATGTTTACTTTTCCTTTCGCACTGACTTTGTGTTTATATAGTAGCATATCATTTTTGATATTAATTTTACTTTGTCAGACAACTATCAGCCACAGTTTTAACCCCTCCCAGCCTCCCCTTTAGGCCCGTTGTTTGGGAAAATTAAATTGCCGGAGCAGCCATATCCTCGCGAATATGGCCGTTCCGGCAACGAAGTCAGCCCATGCATTAATCCTATAAAAAGCATTTTAGCCACGAATTTTCACGAATATACAAGCTTTTGTGAAGCAGAAGACACTCACCAGATCGGTGACTAGATTTAACAATGGGTTAAAAACATTCGTTTTTATTCGTGTCATTCGGTACGCCAGGCCAAGCCTGGCTGATCTATCTGACTGAAAAGTGTCAGACATGTAAATTGCTCGTTCACCATGTAGTCGCGGTCTGTCACGAGAGGGTAACCAAACGTGGGGAGTAAGACCGGTTCTTTGTAAGAAAAGAGCGAAGGGTACGATAACTACCCTGACGACGAAGACGCGAGCCCAGCGCAAGCGAACCCGTTTCGGCCTCGTTACACGTAGTTGACAGTGGCCAACCTTCCGAATGTGGTGAAGCCTGCCACCCACCGGTGATAAACGAGCGAAAGAACCGGTGGGACTGTCCGGGGTGATTGGGGAGGGCGCGTGTCGAAAGATCAGCCGAGGAACCTGGGAGGTCCGACGTAATTCCCAAAGCGAAAGGGTTTCGCCGAAGGGAGAACGCCGACGGGGAATCAATAACCCGCCAAGCGTGTACGGTCGGAATTCGGAGCGGCCCATAGTAGCCGGGAAGCGGGGTAATGCCCGTGGAGCCAAGGGGCCGTACTTCAGTCATGTTTACACGGAAAGAGAGGAGACCCGCTTGAGCGACAGACGCTCCATAACGGAATGGATGGCCGAAGGATTCGAACCTGAACCCGGACTGCCGGTAAAAGTCTCCCTTCTGCGGTGGAAACTGAGCAGCAAGGCCAAACGAGAACCGCAGTTCCGGTTCTATGCCCTTTACGACCGAATCCATCGTCGTGATGTACTTGAAACGGCGTGGTTGCGAGTAAAGGTGAACAAGGGCGCGCCGGGAGTCGATGGTGTCAGCATTGAATCCATCGAGGTGCGGGCAGACGGAATATCCGGCTATCTTGACGAAATTCAAGAAAGCCTGAGAACCAAAAACTACAAACCATCCCCGGTGCGTCGCGTCTACATCACCAAGCCCAACGGCAAACTGCGCCCGCTCGGCATACCGTGCGTGCGGGACAGAATTGTACAGGCAGCCGTACTCCTTATCCTCGAACCGATATTTGAGGTGGACTTTCTCGACTGCTCCCATGGATTTCGTCCCAAAAGGCGTCCCCATGGAGCCCTCGACCAAGTCGGTAATAACCTCCAACTCGGACGGCAGGAAGTGTATGACGCGGATCTTTCGAGCTACTTTGACAGCATCCCCCACGAGCACCTGATAGTAGAACTTGAGCGGCGCATAGCCGACCGGAGTGTCCTCAAACTGATCCGGCAATGGCTTCACAGTCCGGTAGTAGAAGAAGACGGCAGCATCAGCCGTCCCAAACAAGGGACGCCACAAGGCGGGGTAATATCTCCCCTTCTTGCCAACATCTACCTTCACCGGCTCGACCGGGCCTTTCACGAAGAAGCAGACAGCCCCTACCACTTCGCCAGAGCGCGCATGGTACGGTTTGCCGACGACTTCGTAGTAATGGCCAGACACATGGGCAATCGCATAACCGGATGGCTGGAAGAGAAACTCGAAACAGACCTTGGACTCAGCATCAACCGTGACAAAACCGGTATTGTCAGAATGAACAAGAAAGAGAGCCTGAACTTTCTGGGATTCACCCTCCGCTATGACCGTGACCTGCGGGGCAGAGATTGGGATTATCTCAACATCATGCCGAGTAAGAAGGCCATAGGAGCACTCAAGGGAAAAATCCGGGAGAAGACCCGAAGCGGATACAAAAAGCCGCTTGTCGAAGCAATTGCCGAGGTAAACAGCATCCTTCGCGGATGGGGCAACTACTTCGACTACGGGTATCCCCGGAAAGTATTTCGAGACGTGAATCATTACACGAGGACTCGCTTTCGAATATTTCTGAACAATCGGAGCCAAAGGCGGAGCAAACCCTTCAGGGCAGGTGAAAGCCTGTATGCCGGACTTAAGCGATATGGTCTGGTTTACCTGTAACAGCAAAGCCACAACTCCTCAATAATGCCGTGCAGCAAGAGGCTGATAGGTAAGCCGTATGCGGGAAATCCGCACGTACGGTTTGACGAGGGGGAGCTGGTTAAGGCAACTATGGTAAGGCTACTTAGGCACCGCCAAACGAAAGGGGCGGAAACGGACAAGCCAAACCTAATGATGTAGTAACCTGCTTCCTACTCTACTGGCTGACTGCCGTTTTGGGGTTAATAGGTAATGCTGCTGATGGTTTTTCCCACCATGTCGGCCAGTTTCTCGTGGAGCGGCGTATAGAAGAGCGTTGATGTCATTTTTTCAGCCTTTCTCAACTCCCAATTGAGAAACTCAACCAGTTTCTTCCCCTTTACCGGATCCTTCTGCTGCTGATAGACAAGAAGCCAGGTGAAACCGACGATAGGATAAGCCTCTTTCCCCGACTGATTGACGAGAGATATGCGGTAATCATCCGTAATCCGATTCACCGCATCGACCGTTGCAGCCCGCACCGAACGCATGGTCGGGTTGACGAATCGGCCGCTTTTGTTTTTCAGAGCAGCGGCAGGAAGATTGTTCACCATTGTATAGGCATTTTCCACATAACCAATGGTAAAGGGTACGGTCTTGATCTGATTCACTATCTCGCCACTCCCTTTGCCGCCAATGCCGACCGGCCACTCAACGGTGGTTCCTTTGCCGATTTTCCGAGCCCATTCGCCACTCACGCCGGAAAGATAATCGGTAAAGATATTGGTCGTCCCACTGCCGTCAGAACGATGAACTACGATGATGCCCTTATCGGGAAGATGCAGCTTTTTATTGACGGAAGCGAGACGCGGATCATTCCAGCGGGTGATTTTGCCCAGAAAAATATCGCTCAGGATATCCGGTGTAAGCTTCAGCCCTGAACCTGCACCAGGCAGATTGTAGGTTATCGCCACTGCCCCCATCACCGTCGGTATCTGGAGGAGTTTGCCGGGTGCAGCTTTCAATTCCTCGTCGGTGAGAAATTTGTCTGAAGCACCGAAATCGATTGACTGAGCCATGATTTGCTTAATGCCGCCACCGCTGCCGACAGCTTCATAGCTGAAGAAAACCTCAGGGTCAACCACGGCGTAATCCCTGAACCATTTACTGTAGAGCGGATATGGAAACGTCGCACCGGCGCCTTTCAGGACAGTTTCTGCAAAAGCCTGCCCCGTCGTTGCAGCCATTACCAGCAAAACCAGTACAAAAATACGTTTACAAATCGTTTTGACCATCAATCTCTCCTTTTTCCCGATACTACTCTTGAATGTTATTTAATTCTAAAAACGGCAGTTACTCACGTCTATGGAGTGGCGGACGGCCTGGCCAGCAGATACCCCTGACAGAGCGTCACGCCGATGTCTCGAAGGTAGTCCAATTCCTCCTCGCGCTCGACCCCTTCGGCAATGACCTTTGCCCCGATCTTGCCGCAGAAGGTGACGAGCGCTTCGACGAGGGCCTGCCTGGTGGATGAGGCGTCGATGTCGCAGATGAGGAACCGGGCGAGTTTTACATAGTCGGGTTCCATCCGGGCGAGCATTTTCAGGCCGGCATAACCGGAACCCAGGTCGTCGATGGCGATGGAATAACCTTGTTCCCGATAGTAGGAGAGGACCCGGTTGAACAGCTCGTAATCCTCGATCAGTGTTCGTTCCGTCAGCTCAAAAGTGATGCTGGAGCGCTGGATCCCCAGTTCGTCCAGCAATGCGGCGGTAACTCCCCTTTTATGGTCGTTTGCCTGGAGGAGACTCGGGCAGACATTGAGGAAGAGCCGCCCGGAAATTCCCAGCTCTTTGGCCCTGATGAGCGCCTTTCTGCGGCATAGCCTCTCCAGGGGGAAGGTGAGGCCGTATTCGCCCGATTTTGCGAAGAGCAGCTCCGGGTCGGCGAGGTGGCTCGGCCTGCTGACGCGGCTCAATGCTTCATAACCGTAGACGGAGCCGTCACACAGGGAGATAATCGGCTGGAAGAGGGGGGTAATCAAACCGTTGGCGATGATTTCCTCTATTTCACGCCGGTCTGCGCTCTGCTGCACAACAGGCGATGCAGAGGCGCTGAAAAGCTCCTGGAAGGCCCTGAAAAGGGCGTTGTCGGCATTTTCTTCGTCGCGGTTGGAGAGGAAGACCCCGTCGAGCCTGAACAAGGCATCGACCGTTTCCGTGTTGTAAAATGTTTTTCTTTTTATATGGCTGAGAGAGAAATAACTGCGGAGTTCCCGGCGGATTACTTCAATATCCTCGTGGAAATGTTGTTCGCAGTAGTCGCCGCTGGGTACGAGGAGCAGAAAGTATTCGCCGTCGGCAGCCTTGTAACCGCCTTCAATGCGCCCTGTGAGCCGTTTATCCATCATCCTGATGAAAAGGGCGATGGCTTTGCCGGCAGTTTCCATGCCATGGCCACTGTTGGCAAAGTTGAGCGCCACTATGCCTGCGTGCCCCGAACTCTTCAGGTGTTCCTTGAATTTCAAAAACAGGTAGCTGCAGTCGCTGAAAGAATCTTCCAATCTCGGAATGCGGCGCCGATAGACGGTGGTTGACTGCTGCGGTATAAGTGGTAAAGCTGTCACCTGCACCTCCATGCTTTTTCCGGTGAACGTCAGTCGTTGAGGAGCGCGGCCAGATATTCTCCGTAATGTCCCACGTTGGCTGCATGGTAGGAATCCCGTAACGCCTTCAGTTTGGCTATCTGCTGGTCCATTTCTGAAAAATCCAAGAGAGAAAATTCCAAGCATGTCAGTTTCATAATCATTCTCCTTCACGATTTTCGACTGTTATACCTTGGCAGGGGTTGCCAACAGGAATATTCCGGTCATTTTGAAGAGCATGGTGTTCATGGGGGTAAGGCCGACAAGTTCGATATCGGCCTTTTTCTCCTCCCTGATGGCCTTGAAACAGCGGAGAAGAAGAGCGATCCCCATTGAATTGATTCTGCCGGTCTTGCTGAAGTCGATGGTGACCTTCGGCTGCTTGACTTTTGCCGGAAGTTCTTTCAGCTGTTTTTCCGCCTGGGCGTCGATGTTGCCGTTCAGCGCGAAGTAATCGTATTGTGGAAAACGGTCAGGAACGATGTGTAATAGTGCATCCATTGATTTTCTCCTTTTCGGTAGTAGTGATGTGGAAGCCGCGCGGCGCTTCAGGCGGGAAGGGTGATGATACACGCAAATGCCCACCAACGACGGTCTGATTTCCCGGGGTTATGTTCACATGAAACTGGTCGAGAAATCGCCAGATGATGAACAGGCCACGCCCGCCGATGTCATCCGGCAGCCCGATGCTGTTCTGGTTCCTGGCCAGATATTCCATGATCATGTCTGGCGCGAGGCTTCCCCAGTTGTCCGCCATTTCCATGGCAAGGGTTTCGCCGTCAAAGGCAAAACTAAAGACGATCTTCTCACCGGGGAGGAGCGACCTCTGCTCCCCTTTTCTGAATATCTTGTTGCCGTCGGCCCCTTTGGGCGCCCCATAGAAAGCGTTTTCCAGCATTTCGTCCGCCAGTAGCGCCCCTTTCTGCCGAAGCAGTTCATGTTCGGCCGTTTCACCTTGAACCATGCTTTCTATCGTACCTATTACCTGCTCTTTTTCATTAGAAGACGAGAGCTGAAAAACATGGATTTGTGTGCCGTCTTTCACATATTCGGCAATCTCCCATTTTTGTTTGTTGACGAGGTTGTTTACGGCAAGCAACAGAGGCGACTGATTTCTGCACAAAGCGGCGTTTTGCGAGATGGGTTCGATAACCAGATGTCTGACTTTGTCGGTCAGGAGCCGTTCAATCTGCGGGAAGGGAGCGACGGTCGACGAGAGCACCAGAATTTCCATTCTCGGGAAATTATTCTTCAGCTCTTTGATAAGTTCCGGCATCATAGTGGGATAAAGAGCGCCGGAAACAATCGCCAGTCGCGGATTTATTCCCAATCCGCGCATGTTGTCGAGGGTAACGAGTAGAAAGCGATTGGCGATTATCCTGATGACTTCGGGAATCATGCTCAAGGAGCTGTACCAGGTATTTTCATCGTCGGCATCAGCGAACAGCGCCAGAACGGGATCGTTTAACTGCATGGTAGTCTCCTTAATTGCTATAGTGTCGAGGACGCAATGAGAATAGTTACGTCATCAGCAAAGGACCGGGTACCGGTAAATTTTTCGAGTGCTTCCAGCAGCAGTTTCCTTGCAATATCGGGCGGCAGAGTGACATGTTCGTTGAGAAAGGCTTCCAGTCTCTCATAGCCGAAATCTTCTCCCGCCTTGTCCGTGCATTCGACAATACCGTCGGAGTAGAGGAAGAGGGTATCGCCAGCCTCGAACGTTGCAGAGCATTCCTGGAAACGGCAGTTCTCCTCGAACCCGAGGGGGAAGCCGGAAGCGTCTTCCACCATCTCCAGCGACCCGGTCCCGGATTTGTACAGATAGGGGAAGTTGTGACCAGCATTGGCGATGACGAGCCGCCCTTGCTTTGGATTGATTACCGCTATCAGGCAGGTCATGAGCAGGGTCTGGCGGGCCGTGGTGAGAATGGCGTTGTTCATGCCGAAGAGCAGTTCAGCGGGCGTATCGATTCCCAGGGAGATGAGTGTGTGGAGGCTCGCCTTGGCAGCGGTGGTCACCATTCCCGATTGGACGCCGTGACCGCTTACGTCGGCAACCACAAGTCCCAGCCTGTCATTGCCCAGAGGGAAGTAATCAAAATAATCTCCGCCGATTTCCGATGATGTGGTGATCCCTCCACTGACCCTGATTTTGTCGAAAGAGGAGTCGGGGAGGGGGAGGAGCGCCTGCTGGATTTCGCCGGCTTTCCTCACTTCATCCGTGATGCGGGCGCTGAGGCGTTCGAGGGCGCCAAGGAGCAGCGCCTGATTGGCGGAGATGTTCATCATCAGATCGGAAACGGATACAATGCCGATGCACTGTTCTCCCTCCGTAACGGCAAAACAATCGGTCTCCAGCAGTGGATCTACAGCCAGGAGTCTCGCCAATGCATCACTGACCTCCAGTTCCGGTTCCATACAGACGCAGTTTTTTTCCAGCAGTATCCTGATCGGTTTTTTCCCGTAGAGTTCCAGGGCAAAAGGTCGTCCCAGATGATGATAAAAGAGCAATTTGCGGCTGATAACACCGCAGAACCTTCTTCCGTCGGCAACCGGTATCGCCAGGATCGACGGGTCGTTCTTGAAGATTTCCAACACGTCGTTTACCGCAAGGTCTGGACTTATCGTTTCGGTTGTCTTTACGATTTCTCTTAAACAGTGGGTCACATGGTGGGCATTTTCCATAATGATCGTCGCCTCTCATTAGCTTTACGACCATCATAGAAGAGAAATGTGGAAATCGTGTTACAGGAGGGTAAATGTTTTAATGAAAGGTGGCGTTTTCAGGGTTATGGCCGGGATGGGGAACTGCAAAAAAAGGGCGCAACAGCCGCTGCGCCCCTTTGCGATCAACCCGCTTGCAGATCAGGCGATGGTATGGCGGATGTCCTTCCCCTTGACCATGAAGATGACCATTTCTGCCACGTTGGTGGCGTGGTCCGCGATCCGCTCCAGGCACTTGGAGATGTAGTTGACCTTGATGGCGCGGCTGATGGTGGACGGGTCCCCCATCATGAAGGTGAGGAGTTCCCGCTGGATCTGCTCGTTCAGCTCGTCCACGAACTGGTCGTCCTTGCAGACCTTGATCGCCAGGGTGTCGTCGCCGCGGACGAAGGCGTCGAGCGCTTCCTTGACCATCATCGAAGCCCAGTCGGCCATGCGGGGGAGGTCGATGTAAGGTTTGAGCGGCGGCTCCATGTTCAGCTCCTTGGCCCTTTTGGCAATGCCAGTACACTGGTCGCCGATCCGCTCCAGGTCGGTGACGATCTTGAGCGCCAGGGTGATGAAACGCAGGTCGCGGGCTGCCGGCTGGCGGCGCGCCAGCACTTCCAGGCATCTCTCGTCGATCTCCATCTCCAGGTGGTTGATCTCGTGGTCAAAGGCAATGGTTCGTTCGGCCAGCTCGGAGTCCCGCTCCACGAGGGATTTCATCGAGTTGGCGATCATCACCTCCACCTTCCCCCCCATTTCGAGGAGCTTCTCGCGGATGGTGTTCAGTTCCTCGTCGAATACTTTGCTGAAATGTTCTCTTTCCATGGTAACCTCATGTTTTAAGTTCGAAGTTCGAAGTTCGAAGTTCTAAGTTCGAAGTTCTAAGTTCTAAGTTCGAAGTTCGAAGTTCTAAGTTCGAAGTTTCAGGTTTAAGGTTTTTCAACGTCGAACGTCGAACGTCGAACCGGTTCTTACCCAAATCGGCCGGTGATGTAATCCTCGGTCTGTTTCTTGTCCGGGGTGGTGAAGACCTTCCTCGTTTCGCCGCATTCGATCAGCTCTCCCAGGTAGAAAAAGGCGGTGAAGTCGGAGACGCGGGCGGCCTGCTGCATGTTGTGGGTGACGATGATGATGGTGTACTTCTCCTTCAGTTCCTCGATCAGTTCCTCGATCTTCAGGGTCGAGAGCGGGTCGAGAGCCGAAGCCGGTTCGTCCATGAGGATCACCTCCGGTCTTACGGCAATGGTCCTGGCGATGCAGAGCCTTTGCTGCTGGCCGCCGGAAAGTTCCATGGCGCTTGCCTTCAGCCGGTCCTTCACCTCGTCCCAGAGGGCGACCCGTTTGAGAGACGACTCGACGATCTCGTCCGCCTCGCTCCGGTTGACCCTGCCGTTCAGCTTGTAACCGGCAATCACGTTATCATAAATCGACATGGCCGGGAAGGGGTTAGGTTTCTGGAAGACCATGCCGACCCTTCTCCTGATGGAGACCGGGTCCACCCCCTTGTCGTAGATGTCGGTGTCGTCAAGGATGATCTTGCCCGTGACCCGTGCCGCAGGCGCCAGGTCGTGC
This sequence comes from Geotalea uraniireducens Rf4, assembly GCF_000016745.1. Taxonomy (GTDB): domain Bacteria; phylum Desulfobacterota; class Desulfuromonadia; order Geobacterales; family Geobacteraceae; genus Geotalea; species Geotalea uraniireducens. The sequence goes on from NC_009483.1 coordinate 1,767,710, forward strand.
ATCCGGTTGATGGAGCGGAGCACCGTCGATTTGCCGCACCCCGAAGGGCCGATGATGGCGGTGACGCTGTTTTCCGGGAAGTCGATGGAGACATCCTTGACCGCGTGGTTGCTGCCGAAATGGACGTTGAGATTTTCCAGTTTTACCTTGGTGTTCATTCAGACCTCTTTTGTTCTTGCCAGAAATACGTATAGATAGAATCAGAACCTTTGAACCGCAAAGGCCCCAAAGAGCCTAAACCGCAAAGTTCGCAAAGTAAAATCGAAAACTACTTTCTTTTTGTCTAAGGCACTAAAAAATAGCTTTTTTTAAGTTTTCTTGGCGCCCTTTGCGACTTTGCGGTTCGACAATGTTGTATTTTTCGTTTTTCTCCGTGTCTCTGTGTCTCCGTGGCAGGTTGTCAGCCTTCTTGTCTGCTTCTGCCGAAATACCGCGCAGCCAGGCTCAAGGAGAACATGACCGTCACCAGGACCAGGGCGCCTGCCCAGGCGAGGCGGTGCCAGTCCTCGTATGGCGAGATGGCGAAGTTGAAGATCTGTAGCGGCATCGCCGCCATCGGTTCGGTGAGTTTCCTGCTCCAGAACTGGTTGCCGAGAGCTGTGAAGAGGAGCGGCGCGGTTTCCCCCGCTACCCGGGCGACGGAGAGGAGTATGCCGGTCATGACCCCGGTCATGGCGCTCCTCAGGGTGACCTTGAGGCTCGTGCGCCAGAGCGGCACCCCCAGTGCCAGCGAGGCTTCACGCAGGGTGCCGGGGACCATCTTCAGCTGTTCCTCGGTGGTGCGGAGCACTATGGGGATCATGATCATCGCCAGGGCCACTGCGCCGGCCAGGGCGGAAAAGCCCTTCATCGGCACCACGAGCAGGGTGTAGGCGACCATGCCGGTGATGATGGAGGGGATGCCGGAAAGTACGTCGGCGGCAAAGCGGATGACGGTGGAGATGCGGCTGCCGCCGTATTCGGCCAGGTAAATGGCGCCGAAGATGCCGATGGGGAGGCCTATTAACGAGGCCATGGCGATCATCACCGCGGAGCCCACCATGCCGTTGGCCATGCCGCCGCCGGTCTCGCCGGTCGGTTTCGGTATCTGGGTGAAAAAGTCGAGATTTACGGAACTAAGTCCCATCTTCACGATATGGACGAAGATGAAGACGAGCGGCACCAGCACCGACAGGGTCGCAGCGACCATCAGCGCCGTCATCAGCAGGTTTTTTGCCTTGCGCAGGGCGACACTCCGCATCATAGTCCACCTCCGCTCTGTTTTCGGTTCACGCTCCAGATCAGAAAGCGGGCAAGGGCGTTGATGACGAGGGTGACCACCAGCAGGATGAGGCCGATCTCCATGAGCGCCGCGGAGTGGAGCTGCGAGCTTGCCTCGGCGAATTCGTTGGCGATGACGCTCGGCATGGTGTAGGCGGGGGAGAGGAGCGACAGGGATATCTGCGGCGTGTTGCCGATCACCATGGTGACCGCCATGGTCTCGCCGATGGCCCGCCCCAGGCCGAGGATCACCGCTCCCAGGATGCCGGAGCGGCCGTAGGGGAGGACTGCCATGCGGATCATCTCCCAGCGGGTCGCGCCGAGGGCGATGGCAGCCTCTTTCTGGCTCTGGGGCACGGCCAGAAGCACCTCCTTGGTGATGGAGGTGATGATCGGCACCACCATGATCATCAGGATGAAGACCGCGGCGAGCATGCTCACCCCGTAGGGTGCCCCCTTGAAGAGGGGGAGGAAGCCGAAGTGATCGATGAGAAACGGCTGGACGGTCCGCTGCAGCCATGGCGCCATGACCAGCACCCCCCAGAGGCCGTAGATGACGCTCGGGATGGCGGCCAGGAGCTCGACCAGGGCGGCGATCACGCCGCCGAACTTTTTCGGCGCGATCTCGGTGATGAAGACGGCGCTGCCGATGGAAAGCGGCGTTGCGAGAAGGAGGGCGAGGATCGATGAAACCACCGAGCCCCAGAGGTAGGGAAGCGCGCCGAAGGTCTCCTGCACCGCATCCCAATCACTGCTGGTGATGAACCGCCAGCCGAATTTTCTCATGGCGGGGAGGCTCTCGCCGACCATTTCGTAGACCATGAGAAGCAGTATGGCGAGGATGCTGAAGGCGAAAACGACGGTGATCCCCTTGAAGATGAAGTCGCCGTTCAGGCCGGTTTTGATGTTCCACTTCTGTGAGATTGCTTCGGGCGGCACGGCCTTCCTCCACATGTTTGTAACGAAATGTTGAAACGGTTGTAATAAAAGTTTCGGCAGAAAAAGGCCCGGGCAGGTGCAATCGGTGGCGGACCCTGCCCGGGCGGATTGGTGTTTGAAGCTGTTACTTGATGCTCTTGACGGTTTTTTCCACCATCTTCGCCACGTTAGCAGGGAGTGGCGCATAGAGGATCTTGTCGGCCATCTTCTGGCCATGCTTCAATTCCCAGTTGAGGAACTCGACCAGCTTCTTTCCTATTACCTTGTCCTTCTGGTCCTGGTAGACGAGGAGCCAGGTGAAGCCGACGATCGGGTAGGCATCCTTGCCCGGCTGGTTGACCAGCGAGATGCGGTAATCGGCAGGCATGGATTTGGCCGCGCCGGCAGCTGCTGCGCTGGTGGACTTGATGGAAGGCTCGACGAAATTGCCGCTCTTGTTTTTCAATGTGGCGAAAGGAAGCTTGTTTTCGAAGGCATAGGCCAGTTCCACGTAACCGATGGTGTACTGGGTGGTCTTGACCTGTCCGGCAACCCCTTCGTTACCCTTGCCGCCGAGGCCGATAGGCCACTTGACGGAAGCACCCTTGCCCACCTTGCCTGCCCATTCCGGGCTGACGCTGGAAAGATAGTCGGTGAAGATGCTCGTGGTGCCGCTCCCGTCAGAGCGGTGAACAACGATGATCGGCTGGTTGGGAAGCTTGATCTTGGGGTTGTCGTTGGCGATCTTCGGGTCGTTCCACTTGGTGATCTTCCCCAGGTAGATATCAGCCACATCTTCGGAAGAAAGCTTCAGCCCTTTACCCACGCCGGGAACGTTGTAAGTGACGACCACGGCGCCCATAACGGTCGGGATGTGGAGCAGCTTGCCGGGGGCAGCCTTCAGTTCTGCGTCGGAGAGGAATTTATCGGAAGCGCCGAAATCGACGGTCTGGGCAGTGATCTGCTTGATGCCGCCGCCTGAGCCGATGGACTGGTAGTTGAACTTGACGGTCGGATCGACCTTGGCGTATTCGGCGAACCACTTGGAGTAGAGCGGGTAGGGGAAGGTTGCGCCTGCGCCGTTGATGAGCGTTTCTGCCGATGCCTGGCCGGAGATGGCGGTTACCGCCAGGATGGCCAGGGTCAGAATGCTTTTACGGATGATGTTGAGCATGTATGTTCCTCCTTTTTTATGTTTGCTTTGGGCTTATTATTGCCTGCTAAATGTTACAACCATGTTACAGGTTGGGAAAGATTCGGTGAAAAAGCGTGAACGTTGCATTGTGAAGGGGGAAAGGGGAGAAAACATCTGCGTGCTCTGCCACCCTATCCAAGAAATATTACCATCTTTTCACAATTCTGCACGGTGGCTGCGGGGTGAATACCTGACGGCAATAATCCTGACAAAGGCCAGCGACAGGACGAGGATGATCACCATGGCCAGCTGCTGCCAGTCCATTTCCTTGTACCAGAAGGCCATCACTTCGGTGAGGACGGTGACCATGACCGTGTCGATGATGTAGGTGACCTTGACCCGTCCCTCGGTAAAGTAGGCCAGCGCGGTTCGTAATATTTCGACGATGGCCAGGACGGTGAGCACATCGACGAGGAATGTCCTGAACGCGGTATGAAACTCCGTGATGAAGATCAGCCTCAGATCGTAAAAGGTGTAGATAATTCCCGTCAGGATCGCCAACAGTATTGCGGCAATGAGCAGGCTCAAAAGAACCCTGGCTGAAATCTCGAAAAATCTGGTCAGTTTTAAATCAACGACATCTTCTTTCCACATGATTCCTCCTTTTTTTCGATAAAGGATAGCGGCTGAATGTTACAGCCTCGTTAAATGCAAGTCAGGACTGGGAAAATATTGACATTGGCAGGGGAAAAGGTATCTTCAGATGAGCGGCGTCATGGTCGTTAAAGATTTACGAGGGGGGCGCTATGGAAAAGGTGTTCAACCATCTTAAAAGCAAGTTTGTCACAGGGCTGTTCGTGGTCATCCCTCTTGGGATAACCATCTTTATTCTCAAGTTTCTCTTCAATTTTGCCGACGGAATCCTCGGTTCCTATCTGGACAGCCTGTTCAGCGCCATTGCCCATGAAGAGTTCCATTTTCCCGGGTTGGGTATGCTGACCGGTGCGGTGGTCATCTACCTTTCCGGCCTTCTGGCGTCCAATGTCCTCGGAACCCAGTTCCTCAAATGGTGGGACGCGTTCCTCTCAAAAATTCCGCTCGTGAAGTCGATTTACACTTCCAGCAAGCAGCTGACCCATGTGTTCAAGGACGGAAAGACCTCCTATCGCCGCGCGGTATTCGTCGAATGGCCCCGCAATGGGGTGCGCGCCGTCGGCTTTGTCACCGCCGAGGTAATGCGGAACGGTGAACGGCTGGTGGTGGTCTACGTGCCGACCATGCCCAACCCCACCTCCGGTTTTGCCCTGTTCTTCCGCGAAGATGAGGTGCTGGAGAGCGGCATGACAGTTGAAGACGCGGTCAAGTTCGTGGTTTCCGGCGGCGTGGTGGTGCGCGATGAAACGCCCGTCGGTTAAAGCGTTTTTGAAAAATGCTTTTCACCACGGACATGGAGAAAACATGCAAAAAACCGGAGTATTTCAGAAAGGGGAAATACTGAATCAAGCCGGGAACAGCGGCTTAACAGCGGGGGCGGGCCGTATCAAACAAACAGCGGTACACTGGCACCAAGCCCGTGGACAACACTGGTAAAGGCATCCATATTCTCCAGTTTTTCTTTACCGAAGCGGTCGGCAAAAAGCTTTCGGACATAGGGGATATGGGAAGTTCCGCCGGTAAGGAAAACCGTGTCAATCTGTTGATGGGAAACCCCGGATTTGGCTACGACTTCGTCCACACAGCAGGCGATCTTTTCGAAATTTTCAAAGTTGATGGATTCGAACTCGCTTTTACTGATTTCTTCGCTGATGGAAAGGTCGCGCTCCTTGAAGCTGATTTGCGCATGGTCGGCATAAGAAAGCTCGCACTTGGCCTTCTCGATTGATTGAAACAGGAAAAAACCGTAATTGTCCGTAATGATGTTTTCCAGGTGCTCTATCGCCTTTTTGTCACTGGCAGCGTTTTTTATCAGGCGGATATGTTCTCTCGTCTTTCTCGTTCTCAATAACGGAATCCGGTGCCATTGACACAGGGTAGAGATGATGCTCTGGGGGATGTCGAACCATTCATCCTTGCCCATGCCTTTGTATTTCACATGCCGCCCAAAATACTTGGCTATTTTATCCCACATGATCTGTGAATCGAATTTATCACCGGCTATATAGACACCGCCGAGAGACAGAACGTCGCTCCGCCGGTCAGCCCTGGCAAAGGCACCGCCTTTGACCCTTATCACCGTAAAGTCCGATGTCCCGCCGCCAAAATCACCGATAAAAATCACCTTCTCCTCTCCCGGCTTTAAACTTTCTTCAAAAGCCAGCGCTGCCGCTACCGGTTCGAATTGAAACCAGATATGCTTGAACCCCGCCTTACGCGCCGCCTTTTCCAGCCGGTTCTGGGCAACGGCGTCTTTTTCGGCATTCCGGGAAAAGATTACCGGACGGCCCAGAACAACGCTGTCCACCGTATGCCCCACGTGGGCTTCGCCCTTTGCCTTGATTTTTCCGAGGATGATTGCGACGAGATCGTCGATGGCGTATCTTTTGCCATAGACCTCGGTGCAATCAAAACTGGTGTTCGGTAAAAAGGTCTTGATGGACTGCATGAAACGCCCTGCCGCTCCTTCATGGACATAATTGTTGATAGCCTCGTGGCCGGCAAATATCTCGTTGTCCTCGTTAAAATAAAGGACCGAGCGCATCAGTTTCCCGGTGGTGTTGTACTCATCGATGTCTACGATTTCAACCGCACCGTTTCTGTATACCGATAGCGCCGAATTGGTCGTCCCAAAGTCGATGCCGAATACTATTTGCATTATTTAACTCCCCATGCGGAAAAAAGAGCCTGGAATCTGAACCGGGCACTTTAACCCACCACCTTGCCTGGACACAAGACAAGAATTGCGTCGCTGGAAAAAAAGTCGTGGGGGGGTAAAAACCCCGACTACCCATTACTTTTAGCAGCGTCGTCGCCGGCATTACCAACAAGTTGACGGTGCTTTCCCTGAAGTGGATGCCGAGAAGGATGATGACAACGACGGCGAAGTTTCTCATGAGCAGGGGGGATGAAGTGACATCCGGAAATGCGATATTAATATTTTCTTGGAAAATCAAAAAAATGGCGCTATATCCTTAGTTGTTGTTGAAATAACATTTTGATCATTTTGTTTGTTTTGCTTTGTGCGGCATATTCCTTCCCGCTTCTATGCACTTTCTTTAACCGCTGAACCTGAATAGCCGGAGGAAATATCGAATCATGAAAATAGAACAAGCAACCGCCGATGATGCCGTCGAGATTCTGGCGTTGCAGAAGCTGGCCTATCTGAGCGAGGCGGAGCTCTACAACGACTTCACCATCCCGCCCCTCACCCAGACCTTGGGCGAGATTACCGCCGAGTTTCCACGTCGCGTATTTCTCAAGGCGGTTGAGGGGGGAAAGATCATCGGTTCAGTGCAAGGGTTTGAGGTCGGCGACACCTGTCAAGTCGGCCGGCTCATGGTCCATCCCGAACGGCAGGGAGAAGGGATCGGCACTCGCCTCATGGCAGCCATCGAGGCGGCTTTTGCCGATGTCGAACAGTTCGAGCTCTTCACCGGCCATAAAAGCGTTGCCAACATCCGCCTGTACGAACGGCTCGGCTACAGTGTTTTCCGGACCGAGGCGGTGACTCCGGCGCTCACGCTCGTTTTCATGGAGAAGCGGATACATCGCGGCAAGACCGTATGAGGGGTGATGCCCGGCGCGAAGGCTGGCTGAATCAGGCGGGAACGGGGGAAAAGGTAAGTGGGGCAACTGTCGGAATAAATGGGAGATGACGCCATGGATTCGGGGGAAGGGGAGACGGCTTTTCGGCGCCTGGCGGAGATTGTCGAGCGGAGCGGCGTCCCGTTCATCCTTCACGCGCACGCAGCGACGCGGACGGTGGAGGATGCGGAGAAAAACCTGTCGTTCGAGGTGGTGCGGATAGTCAAGACCGTGGCGTTTCGCACCCGCAACGGCGGACTTGTTCTGGCTGCACTCCGGGGGACCAGAAGGGTCGATTATCCACGGCTCGCGGCTCTCGTCGGCTTCAACCGCCGCGACCTTGCTTCCCTCTCGCCGGAGGAGGTACGGGAACTCCTCGGGGTCGAGCCGGGGAGCGTTTCACCGCTCCCGCTCCGGGAAGATGTTACTGTTCTCATCGATGATGACGTGCTGACGATTGTGCCGACCATCTACTGCGGTATCGGCCGCTCTGACCGGACCCTGGAGATAGCGCCCGCTGATCTTGCAAGGCTGACCGGTGGGCGGATAGGTGCTTTTTCGCGGTAGTGAATGAATTGCTTCAGGAGGTTCCTTATGATCCGATCCACAATATTACTGCTTACTTTGCTCTGTCTGCTGCTTTTTGCGGGCTGCGCGACCGACAACATACGGCATGGGCTCTATGAAGGATTCCGGACGCAAAACGATCTGCAGAACCCACCGCCGGAACGCGTCGGCAAGCCGGAATCGCCCGATTACCTGGAGTATGAACGGTTGAGAAAAGAGCAGAGCCGTTGATCCGTTGGCGAAGTTGCAGGCTGGATTACCCCAAGATTGGGTGGAGTTGGACCAACAACTGTTGCAATGTTGCTACGGAACACGGTAATGGCTGCTGAAATTCGTGCATCCAGGTCGGTCTGATCACGGGCTGACCCAGCGGTGCAACGACGTTAGCCGTTGACCCGCCAAAGGAAATTGAGCCTTGAACAAAGAACTTCACGATGAGCTTCTTTCGATGCAGCATGAAGACCAGAGAGTATTGCAGGAGCTGGTCGATAGTGGCGAATTAGGTACGGTCGAATACCATCCGAGAATCAAGGAAGTTCACGAGCGAAACAATGTGCGTATAAAGCAAATCGTCGAACAATATGGATGGCCGGGGATCAGTCTGGCAGGCAAGGAGGGTGCAGAAGCGGCATGGCTCGTCGTCCAGCATGCGGTGCTTGATACTGAATTTATGGGGGTATGTCTGGCACTTCTCGGAGAGGCCGTAAGAAACGGAGAAGCGGAAGGCGTGCACTTCGCCTATCTGCAAGACAGAGTGCTGATTATGTCCGGAAGGCCGCAAATCTATGGTACACAGCATGATGTAGATGAAAATGGAACTGCCTTCCCTTTGCCGATAGAGAACCCATCTGAAGTCGACTATTTACGGAGGGAGATGGGATTGGGCACTCTCGCGGAAGCGACAAGCCGAATACAGGAGATGTCCAATACCATTCGTCGTAACCGTGAGGCTGACAGGTTCAATAAGGACATTGCGCGCTGACACGATGGATCAGATGGTTATCGAACACCTTGTGAAACCCCTGGCGATCTCTGCGTCTGCAAGGGTGATACCCTGCCGCACATGGAAAGCCTCGGCCAAGTCAAACTATTGTTAGTCCCTTAGAAAAATTATTTGCATGTTTTTTGCGAAGAATTTTTCGTGAAGGGACTTATCCCGTTCATCGGGGTTAGGAATCTTAATATATGGCCAGGAATATCGAAATAAAGGCACGCATCGAGAATGTAGAAGCTATAATTCCAAAGGCAGCCGCACTTGCGGACAAAGGGCCAATCGAGATACTGCAAGACGATACGTTTTTTACTTGCCCGAACGGCAGGCTGAAGCTTCGTGCTTTTTCCTCCACAGAGGGCGAGCTTATCTTCTATCGACGCCCCGATCAGGCAGGGCCTAAAGAATCGTTCTATCTCATCTCTCCAACATCTGCACCAGATGTACTTAGAGAGTCTTTATCGCTGGCTTATGGTCAAGTCGGGCGTGTACGCAAACACCGTACCTTGTTCCTTGCCGGCAGAACACGCATTCATCTCGATAGAGTTGAAGATCTGGGGCACTTCCTCGAGTTGGAGGTCGTCTTGTCGGATGGCGAAGCCATGGAAACCGGCAAAGAGATTGCGCAAGATCTGATCGGAAAGCTGGGTATTGCATCAATTCAACTCATTGAAGGGGCGTATGTCGATCTGCTTGACCAAACTGCGCCTGATCATGTCAAATAAAGGCATTGAAAGGTGGAGTCCATTCACCCATTGGTGAGCCATTACCGCGCCTCTCAACGGCATTTTCCTGAAGGAGAAAAACATATGGAGAGCAGAATCGCCAAGGAATTGAAGCTCCGGCATGAGCCGGTGGCTATCATCTTCACCGACGAAAAGCCAGAAGGTGTGCTCCAGTTCACCGAGGGGCGCTGGGGGTGCGTGGTGGCCATGATGACAGCGGCGGCGAAGGGAAAAACGGCGGTGTTCGACCGCAGCACGGCCGGCTGCATGGGGGGCAAGGTGGGGCTCTGCTTCGGCAATACCTACCCGGATGTCCCGGGCGGGATCGAAAATTTCCTCTCCACAGGGACCCCCGGCCGAGAGGGGGAGGCGTACAAGAAAAGCCCGGAGTTGGCGAAGAGCTATGCCGACCAGCTTCCCTTTGCCGACATCCCGGAGAAGTATGTGATTTTCAAGCCGCTGGCAAATGTGGGCCCGGCGAGAGAAACACCCCAGGTGGTCTGCATGTACACAAACCCGGACCAACTGTCGGCCCTGGTAGTACTGGCAAACTACGGCAGGCCGGGCGCCGATAACGTCATCATCCCTTTCAGCGCAGGATGCCATACCATCTGCCTGCTTCCGTACCATGAGGGACAGCAGGAGCGCCCGCGGGCGGTGGTGGGGTTGACCGATATTACCGCTCGCCCCTATATAGACGCGGACCTTCTTTCATTCAGCGTTTCATGGGGCATGTTCCTGGAGATGGAATCCAACATCTCCGGTAGTTTCCTGGAAAAACATCAATGGCAAAAGGTGCGGGAGCGGATCTCGTTTGCCGCGAAACCGGCTGTATAATGGGACAAGATCCTTGGAACAGAACTTGAGGAACGTATCACATCGCATAAATGAGGAAATTATGAACCCGGAATCTAAGAATTTGGATGACTATCTGATTTCAGATGCAATCGTGGACTGGAAAACGCCGCATGTCCGGCAGACAGCCTTGGAACTTACACGGTCGATACCCGATGAAGTTGACAAGGCCCGCTGTTTGTACGAATGGGTCAGAGATACCATTCCTCATACCAATGATGCCGGACTGGAAATAGTGACATGTACCGCGAGTGAAGTGCTTCATCATGGTACTGGTATTTGTTTTTCGAAGAGCCATCTCCTGGCGGCTTTTCTGCGGGCTGTCAATATCCCGGCCGGTTTTTGCTACCAGGTTTTACGGTTTAATCCGCCGGTTAATAATGAGCTTGTATTGCATGGCCTTAACGGCATCTACCTCTCCAGCCTTGGCAAATGGATACAAGTGGATGCGCGGGGCAATACAAGGGGGATCAATGCCCAATTCAGTATCGTTAACGAGCAGCTCGCATTTCCCATGGAAGATTCGGCGGGTGAATTCATCTACGATACGTTATTCGCTGCACCGGTAAGTAATGTGGTTAGTAAGCTGAAAAAGTATGATAGCAGAAGAGAGCTGTGGTTGGATCTGCCAAAAGCCTTTGAAAATAAGAACGCATAGCAACCGAAAAAGCACGCCACCGGATTAGGAACCTTCCCGGCGAGCTTTGACGTTATCGACTTCCACCAAATCATTTCATACGGGCACGACCATGAATACAGTCATCTACTATTATACCGGCACCGGCAATTCCCTCTGGACAGCGCGTGCCTTCGCTGAAAAGCTCGGCGACACGGAGCTCGTACCGATGCACCGGATGAATCACGGCTCGCACAGCAGCAAAGCCGATATGGTCGGTCTCGTCTTTCCGGTCCACATCTGGGGCGTCCCGAGGCTTGTGCGTAATTTTCTTCAATCGATGGGAAAGCGACCCGGTGTCTATTATTTCGCCGTTGCGGTTAACGGCGGGCAGGTATCGCGCACCCTCATTCAGCTCAAGGAGCTCATGGCCAAGGACGGCCTCACTCTTTCCGCCGGGTTCGACATTAAATTTCCGAGCAATTATATTCCTTGGGGAGGGCCGGGTCCGGTGGAGGTGCAGCGGAAACTATTCAACGCGGCGACGGAGAAAATCAAGGTCGCGGCATTGTATATCTCAAACCGGAAGTCGGGACTCATAGAGAAGGGCCCCTTGTGGCAGAGAGTGCTTTTCACCGGATTATACAAGATGACCTACAACCTCGTGAAGACGTTGGACAATAGCTTTCATATCGATGGCACGTGCACCTCCTGCGGCATCTGCGAGAGGGCTTGCCCCGTGAAGAACATCACGTTGGAAGCGGGAAGACCCCTCTGGCACGGCAGCTGTGAACAGTGCCTCGCCTGCATCCAGTGGTGCCCCGAAGAATGCATTCAGTATGGAAAGAAGACGAAGAACTACGAACGGTACCATCACCCTGAGGTGAAGGTGGAAGATATTTTACGAGAACTCATATCAAAGCGAGATTTTCGATGGCAGGGGGCGCGAGTGAATGACATTGTTTTTCATAAGGTCGAATAGTCATAACGAGCGGCTGGAGGCGACTGGCGCTGTAAGGCGCGCCAGCGCCTCAGCTTTCTCGTTAGAGGATCAAGAAATAAAAAAAGATAAGGAGATCAAACATGAATCCGGTAAAAAGAACTTTATTGATTGCGCCTGTGTTGCTCTCCTGTGTCGGATGTGACCAGGTAACCAAAAACATTGCCCGGCATGGTCTGGCAAATTCAGAACCAATCGCTTTCTTAAACAATATATTTCGTTTGCAGTATGCCGAGAATCCCGGGGCTTTTCTCAGCCTTGGGGCCGGTTCACCCGAGAACATAAGATTCTGGGTATTCACCTTTTTTACTGGGATATTTCTGGCATGCATGCTCGTTTACCTTCTGGTTTCCCCGAATAATTCTAAAGTAAAAATGATTTCCCTTTCCCTTGTGGTCGGAGGCGGTATCGGGAACTTGATTGACCGTATTTTCAACGACGGGTGCGTCATCGACTTTATGAATATAGGCATAGGCTCATTGCGTACCGGGGTCTTTAATGTTGCCGATATTGCGATTTCATTTGGCGTTGTTTGGCTCTTCGCCATTTCTTTCAAAGCTTCAAAAAAGAAGCCGGCCCTTTAAGCTTTTCAGCCCCTAAAACGGCTTTCCTCAAGCCCAGGACAGTGTCTCCATGGCGGAACTTTTCTCGGTTTCGTCACGCCCGGACATGCGTCACCCACAAATTCCCCTGAAATCTCCCTTGACACATATACCCCTTGGGGGTATCTTTGTATTGCGACATACCCCCAATGGGTATTGCATGAACAGGAGGATCGCATGAACGGTACATCACAGAAAAGGCTGGCGACGCGGGTCAAGCGCATCGCCGGACAGGTGGGGGGGATAGAGCGGATGCTGGAAGACAAACGCTATTGCGTGGATATCCTTAACCAGATTGCGGCCGTGCGCTCGGCCCTGGATGCCCTGGGCATCGAGTTGCTCACCAGGCATCTGGAGATGTGCGTGCTGGGGCATGGCAGCGGCTCGGAACATGAAACCGCCAAGCCTATGACGCAGCAGGAACTTCTTGATGAAGTCAAAACCGCGCTGTCGCGGTTTCTGAAGTAAGGGACTGTCAGGAAATAAGTGTTACATATAAGGCGTTCAGATTTGGGTCGAATTTTGTAGGTCCGATTGAGGCAAACCGCAGGCGTAGCAGAGCTACGCTGAGGATTTGGCGATTGAGGAATGGCGAAAGACGGCCCGAAGATGAGATGCATGATTGTTACAGTTATTTCCTGACAGTCCCTAAGGAGGGGCCACATGCAAAAAGCTGCATTCGCTATCACCGGCATGTCGTGCGTCAATTGCGCGGCCAGGATCGAGAAGGCGCTCGGAGAGACCGCCGGCATCAGCCGGGCTTCCGTTAACTTCGCCATGGAGGAGTTGCTGGTAGAGTTCGACGACGCTGTCATCACTAGCGGGGCGATCGAGGAGAAGGTCACGAAGCTCGGGTACGGCATCAGGGCCAAGGGGGGCGCAGGGGAGCTCCGCTTCGGCGTCATGGGGCTGCACTGCGCCTCGTGCGTAAACAACCTGGAGAAAAAGCTCCTCGCCGCGCCTGGTGTGACTGCGGCGGTGGTTAATCTGGCGCAGGAGTCGGCCTTTGTCCGCTTCGATCCATCAACCATCGCCCCGGCGGAGATTTGTGCCGTGGTGACCGCAGCCGGCTACCAGCCGGTTCCGGAAGGGGCGGCAAAGGAGGACGAGGCAAAGACATACCGGAACCAGCGCAACTGGTTCATGGCGAGCCTCCTCCTCTCCCTCCCCATTATGCTCACCATGGGTGTGCACCACATCCGGGCCGTCGGGTGGATGAACCTGGTGCTGGCCTCCATCGTCCAGTTCACGGCCGGGCTCACCTTCTACCGCGGCTCCTTCTACGCCCTTAAAAGCCGCAGCGCCAACATGGACGTGCTGGTGGCCCTTGGGACATCGGCGGCCTACTTCTATTCCCTGTTTGCCTTCTTCGGCGCCTTCGGCGAACATGGCGGCGAGGTCTTTTTCGAGACCTCGGCCATGCTGATCGCCTTCATCCGCCTCGGCAAGTACCTGGAAGCCAGGGCCCGCGGCAAGGCAGGCGAAGCCCTGAAGAAGCTCCTCAGGCTTCAGGCCGACAAGGCGCGGCTCATCACGGATGAGGGGGAGAAAGAGGTGCCGGCCTCCATGGTGCGGGTTGGCGACCTGCTCCTGGTCCGCCCCGGCGAGACAATCCCCACCGACGGAGAGATCGTGGAGGGAAGCACCAGCGTGGACGAATCCATGGTGACCGGCGAGTCGGTGCCTGCGGATAAGGTGGCAGGAGATGCTGTTACCGGCGCCACCATTAACCGGACCGGTCTTATCCGGGTGCGCGCCACGCGGGTGGGAGAGGAGACGCTCCTTTCCCAGATCGTGAAAATGGTGCAGGAGGCGCAAGGAGACAAGGCGCCGATCCAGCGCTTCGCCGACCGGGTCTCCGGTGTGTTCGTGCCGGTGGTTGTGGCGCTGGCGCTCCTCACCTTCGGCCTATGGTACGCTCTGCTTAACGAGCCGTTCCTCTTCGCCTTCAAGCTTGTCATCGCCGTTGTGGTCATCGCCTGCCCCTGCGCCATGGGGCTTGCCACGCCTACCGCCATCATGGTCGGGAGCGGAGTGGGGCTTTCCCGCGGCATCCTCATCAAACGGGGGTCGGTGCTGGAGAACATCTCCAGACTTCAGGCAATCCTGCTGGACAAGACCGGCACCCTGACCGAGGGGCGTCCGACGCTGACCGACGTGGTTGTAGCGAAGGCCGTGGACGAGGGGAGGTTCCTGGAATGCCTCGCCTCGGCCGAGTCACAGTCGACCCACCCGCTGGCCCAGGCGGCGGTGCAGGGGGCGACGGCGCGGGGAATCGCGCCCGGTCCCGTTTCCGATTACCGTGAAAAAGGGGGATTCGGCGTTGCCTGCACCTTCGGCGGCATGCAGCTTATGGCCGGGAGCGCCCGCCTCCTGGAAGAGGCCGGCATCTCCGTTGCGTCGCTGGAGGCTTCCGCGCTACGGCTTGCCGAAGAGGGGAAATCGCTGATCTATGTGGCGGCGGGCGAGCGGCTCCTCGGCATCGCTGCCCTGGCCGACAGGCTGAAGGCGTCTTCGGCGGCCGCGGTGGTGGAGATGCGGCGCCTCGGGATCAAGACTTTCATGATCACCGGCGACCAGAGGGCCGTGGCCGCTGCCATTGCGCGTCAGGTGGGAGTGGACGGCTTCGAGGCGGAGGTCCTCCCCGACAGGAAGCAGCAGGTGGTGAAGGAGTACCAGGAGAAAGGGCTGTCGGTGGGGATGGTGGGGGACGGCATCAACGACGCCCCTGCCCTGGCCCGGGCCGACATCGGTATCGCCATCGGCGGCGGGACCGACGTGGCCAAGGAAACCGGCGACGTTATCCTGGTGCGCGACGACCTGATGGACGCAGTGCGGGCTATCAGGTTAGGGCGGGCCACGCTGGCGAAGATCAAGCAGAACCTCTTCTGGGCACTCTTCTACAACATCCTCGGCATCCCCATCGCCGCCGGGGTTCTCTACTATCCATTGGGGATCACCCTGAAGCCCGAGTTCGCCGGCCTCGCCATGGCCTTCTCTTCGGTTTCGGTGGTGACCAATTCGCTGCTGCTGAAACGGGTGAGAAATAAGTTGTGACAGGAACAGGATGGAAGAACAAACCACAGGATGGAAGAGATGAAGGCCGGACTATCTCAGCAACTCGCAACCGTCACGGCTGCGAAGGCGTCCTGCGGGAAGCAGGGGAAACGGCCGAATACAGGAGAGGGCGAATACCATTCGTCGTAACCGTGAGGCTGACAGAAGAATGTGAAAGGTCAGACCTACGCAATTGGCAATTGCGCAGGTCTAAACCTTTTTCATGTGCTCTAAATTCTCCAATTCGCCATCATACTTTTCACAGATGAAAGATGAAACTTATTCCCTTTTCAGATACATCCTTACAATTTCGACATATCACATATGAGGGTTCTTTTTGAGAGATTTGCCACCACCATGATCCTATGAAAACCATTATGCCAAGACCCAAAAAACGAGGCCATTCAGCAACTACCTCAGAAAACTTCTTAGGTGTCGCTCCTTGGGCCATTTTGTTAAATTTGCCATTGGCTACCCCTATTGCCCATCGAGAAATTTGATTACAGCTTGTTGAATGTACCGGTAATTCCATTCGATGAAAGGAATGTGGCCCACTTTGTTCGCATAAACGAAGCTGATGTCCTTGCTGCCGATTTTAGTGACTAATTCGAGGACATCGGCCTTTGATGAGGCGATATCTCCCGGACCATTCATAATAAGCACTCTCTTGTCAAATTTTTCCAGATCTTCAATGACCGGCAGACGGTATGATTCGAGGAAGAATCCAACGGAGAACGAGCGGGTTTCATTGTAATAGTTTTGGACCCACTCCATGACTTCTGGTTCCGATGAAATGAATAAGGGGTACAGTTGTGGGACGAAATTCATGTAGCCGTTTGGAGCATCGAGAAACATCTGTTCCGGCAGGATTTGCGCCGCCACATCGCCAATCTTGAAGTAGAAACCGCTCAGAAGGATGACATTCCCCACCAGTTCAGGAGCTTCCATTGACGCCTTCACCGATTGCCAGGCGCCGGTCCCATCTCCCAGCAAATCGACCTTGCCGATCCCTTTCTCAGCCTGCAGGTGCCGTATGACGGCAATGAGTTGTTTTGCCGATGTTTCCGTGGATATCGTTCTGCCGTCCGTCGGCCGGGTGCTTGCCCCGAATCCCAGGTTGTCGACGGCATAAACATCATAGCCGTGCTCCGCAAGGAAGTTCATGAGTGAATAACCCTTGACTGGCACATCGTATATCATGTGATCCGTCCCTCCCCCATGAAGGAGGATAATGGCCTTTGAAACCTGTTGCCCAATAAGCCTGCGCGCCACTTTTTCCTTAACATGCAGGGTAACTCCTGCATCGGCAGGAATGTAATGGCTGAACTCTTGTATTTGCTTGAATTCATAGCTCTTTTCGTCAAAATGGGCGGCCTTTGCATCATAATTGATGACAAATACCGCAAGGAACATCATGAAAAACCAAGTTGCAAAGATCTTACGCATAATTAAATCCCTCCTCGAAATATTTTACAGACAGATATTGTTTTCAGAATACCAGTGCCATGCCTGATCAACCCCTTCGAAAACTGTCGTCTTAGGTTGCCAACCGAGATCGTTGTCGCAGCTGTGCGCGAAATTGATGGAAAGGATATCGACTGCCCGCTTTGTCAGAGCGGGCGGCTTCTCCCTGCCGAGCAAGGAATAAATTCCTTCTGAAATCATGGCCAACGGGAAAACCAGCCATTTCGGGAATTTGAGCCAGGGGATAGGCGAACCTGTCTTTTCGGCAATGAGCCTGATGAAATCGTGAATGCCCATTTCAAGTCTCCCTACTCCCACATATTTGCCGCCGATGGCTTTCTCGTTTTCCGCTGCAAGCAAGAAAAGCTCGCAAAGATCGTCGATAAAGATCAGCGGTGCCCGTCGCTCGCCCCCTGAAACCAGGAATACTTTGCCTTTTTTCAGGCTTTGGGCGATAAATGGAATGAATTTACTGTCATAAGGTCCGAAGATGAGGCCGGGATAGATGATGATAGCCTTTAACCCTTTCTTCTTCTGGAACCACGTCACCTTCTTCTCTGCATAATATTTGCTTATGGCATAATTGGTGCTCAAAAATTTCAGGTATCTCCTTAGGCGCAAAACGGAAATGGTGGAACAATGAATGAGGCGGCAACCGGGATTATGGAGCAAGAGCGCATTGCAGAGATTTTCTGTCCCGGTTACATTGATCGCCTGATATTGTTCCTTTGAGGCATGACTGACCATGGCGGCCAGATGAATGCAGACATCCAGATCCTTTACAAATTCATGAAGAGACTCTGCATTGAGCAGATCTCCTCGTACGATTTCGATGTCTGAGCCGGCAGCGTTGGTATTGCGAACTAAACATCTGACCATGTGTCCTTTTGCCGCCGCCAATTCTGTCAGCCTCTGGCCGAGAGCCCCAGTGCAACCTGTTATGCCGATTCGAAGCTGTGTCTTCATGATGTCCATGTAATCCCCATGTTCTTTTTATGGGTGAATAGATAATTGATATAGTTCCTGGTGTATACCAGAGCTCTGTAACATTTTAAAAACATTAGTCTTATCAGGGTACTGTCTTTTATGACGACAAGCAATGCGGGTATGTAGCCACGTTCAATATAGGCAATGATTGGATTCTCGGCTTTGTTCGGGATCGGAGACTTTACCAGCAGAATCTTTTCACAGCGGTGTTGTTTCTCGTAGGCTATAAATTCTTTGAGACTGGAAACCATCACTACTTGCAAATTTTTTTTTTCAATGGTCTCGATTAAGGAAACTAATGATTTATTTACTGAACCAGATGTTGCAATAAGTAATGCATCTGTTATCCCTTCAAGCAATTCTTCGCTCAAGCTTTCGATCTCAACGATAGGACTGGCTTTACTACTGATCCACATGCAACTGGTTATGTATTTCATACTCTGTCGTTCCGGAAAAGAATGGCATATGAAATCATAAATTTCGTTGATATGAGAGGGCAAAAAAGTAACGTAAGGAAGAAGTGCCAGCTGTTTCCCATTCTGTTCCCGAATAATCTTTTCCTTGTAATTAGCCATCTGCACGAGAATCAGATCTTTCGGAAAAATAGAGTTGTAGTTCTTTATAATAATATGATTTGGTTCACAGAGCAGGACGTATTGGAAAGTTCCGTCGGATTTCTCGAGAATAGTTCTGATTTTTCGAATAAAGGAACATGGGAGGTCCACTATCTCGACGCCCCGTGCCTTTAAAATTTTTTCCTCATTGACGATCGAGTCGTAACCGGTGTTGACGACTATGAAATTATTGTCATTCGGAAGGTCGCGGTAGCTACCGACTACATCGAGACCGAGAGTCTTCAGCCATTTCAGATCAACTCCTACTCTGCCATTGTCATTACTGATCCACTCAACGATGAGATACATCTTCTTGGCGCCGGGGCGCAAAGAGTGCTCTATCATTTTGGGGAAAATACCGTGCATTACCTTATTTTCAAGCCATTTGCATCTCCCGTCGTTTTTCAGGGTTACAACTTCCATGAACTATATCCCCGCTCTTGCCGGAGCCCGCAATTGCAGAATATCGATATTGGTCGGGATCGTAGCCGACCTGGAGATATCAAACATCTTGCCCCTGCTTATTTTCCGCAACTTTTGATAAAGATCGCGTTTCATAGTTGTCAATGCTGCATCAGCGAACGCGCACAGCTTGCCCTGTTGCACATAGAAAAATTGACAATCACGTTTCTTGAGTATGTCTCCGTTCATCTCGACGTTCTGGTCAACACAAATAATTGCCAAAGGAGCATCAAGCTCGCCGAAGGTAAGGTAGTCAAAATGTATTTTATTAGCAATAACGATATATCCTTCAAGTGGTACATTATAATGAGTATGGCACGAAGCGATTCCAAACTGGCGGATCAACTCGAACTGCTTCATAAGAGGATAGTGGTCTAAAGGGTGATCGAAACATACCTGACATTCAAGATTCGGCTTGGCTTGGCAGTAATAGATTGAATGTATCAGATTGTTTTCGCAGTACCGGCGAACAGCTGAATCATCTACTTGGTTAATTTCGCTTATTACCACCTGAGTCGGATCTAATTTGTGCACATACTTTTTCGGAATATGATTCTCGCTGAGTCCCTGTTTCCCAACGATATGATCGTAAAGGTCTTTAATTTCTCTGCTTGACAGTAGCATGACTTCCTCCATTTTTTGAGCTTATCTGCTCATGAAGAGTTTCGTAGCAATGGTCATTAAACGTCGCGGCGTGAATTTAATAGAATAAACGGTCATTTTGTTGGCGAAGCCAGGAACGATGCTTCTTTTCCCCTGATTTAGCGCATCGTATCCAGCGCGTGCCACCGTGCGCGCATCCATGACCCCCCATTTATATTTAAAGAGGGTAATGTCTTCGATATTTGCGCGTTTCGCAAATTCCGTGGCGGTCGCGCCCGGACAGAGTGTAGTGACGGTAATATTAGTTCCTTTCAATTCTTCAGCGATTGCTTCGGAGAAACTGAGTATGTATGCTTTAGTGGCACAGTAAACGGCGTTGAATGGTCCACCAGGGACAAATGAGCCGGTGGAGCCGACATTGAGTATCCTTCCGCTCCCCTTGGCAAGCATGTCGACGAGGAACAGTTTCGTCAGAATCGTCAAGCCGGTAATGTGGACATGGAGCATATCCAACTCTTTGTCCAGGGGGGTCTCCGAAAATGTGCCATAGACCTGGAAACCTGCATTGTTGACAAGAATATCCACGGAAATTCCCTGTTGTTTCACAAAGTTGTGGATTTTCCGAGGACTATTCCCATTCGCTAAATCTGTGACAAGAATATGCGACTGTGTCCCATACATGTTTTTTAGTTCCTGACCAAGGGCTTGCAGACGTACTTCGTCTCGCGAGACGAGCACAAGATCATAGCCATCCTTTGCAAAGAGCTTGCTCAGTTCATAACCGATGCCCGCTGTAGGACCAGTAATCAGCGCTATTTTTTTCACGGCCATTCCTCCATTTAAATGCTGAATTCTATACTATTTCGCATCTTGATATAGTTAATCACTGACACAACAATTCCTACAGCTCCTGTTGCAAGAAGAATGTAAGACTTGGTAAGTGGTATCCAAGCATCCAACATTGACAATGTACTGGCCGATCCCCAGAACGTTATGACCAGGATTGTAAATAACATCCACCATAGTATCTGAAACTTAAGAAGTATAAAGGTTATGTTTGTATTAGACTCTATTAGTTCGTATCCAAAGAAAATGAAAACAAACGCAATCAACATATTTTCTATCAGCAAAAACTCCTTATAGATCCATGTGGTTTTTAATAGTGGTATTTCGAAGGCAATGTGCATTACTCCAGAAATGATATTTACAACTGCCAGCAACCAAATGGACATACTCTTTTTCTGATAGTTGCTCATAATTTCTCCTCAACAAGCTTTTGACATATTAATTCTACGATTCCTGAATGAGCGAGCCTGCTCCATAAAAGACTCAAGTCTTGTTTTGATATTTGTTTGCTGCAGACCATCATCAATGAAAGTCATCATGGGAATATCTCCATTGTCTCGACGGATCTTTGTATAACAAGCGGTAGATATCTTCCCCAAGACACAGTTGAAGCCATGCGCATTCACGAGCCCATCGACATTCCGCTCCTCCACAAAATCGACGCATTTCCCGATGAACATGGACGGGATAACGGGAGCAACATCCGGATTGACATATTTGGATGCATTTACCGTCAACCACTCGTTATCCTGGTCGGGAAACATTTCTGAATATTCTCCGGCGATTTGCTCGATGCGTTTTTTATAAAAATCGAGTGTGAAACTGCCACCGAACGTCATCGCCGCTTTTGGATAGTTCCCTTTTTCCCAGAGTGCTTTCACCAGCCTCACAGATCCGTAGCTAACGAAGTCGTGCCATGATGGCGGGAGGATTACCACCCCTCCCATACGTTCTATCCCCTTAAAAATTTCGTTCATGCCGTATTTGTGGACGCGTGTGAATGCGTCACCGACGATCCCAATTTTTACCAGATCCCGTTCTTCCAACTCCACGCATTTCAACAAATCCATTGCAGCTTTGAAGTATTTGATGATCCGGTTTTCGCGTATTCCTTTCGCCAACTTCTGTTCCGCTTCGTGGTACGCCGCATCAGCAGTGCCGCGGACTTTTTCATAGGGTCGAATCTGATAGCGGTATCTCGACAGATAATCATGGCAAATAAGGCCGATCCACAAATCGAGGGAGAGCTTCAGGCCAAAATTCTTTATCCAGTCAAGCGGATTATCCACCGTTGGGCCAAACAGCCAGATATCCCCTCCTACCGTCTCCTTCAGCACCTTTTCGTGCAGGTCTTTGAACAGGGCCAGACGACAGGCTTCGTTGTAACCGAAGGAAAAGAAAGCCGCCTTGTTAGGATCGAACCCTTCCATTTGTGTAGTGGCCAGGTAGTCACCGAGTACCACCTGGTAAGTCCGGCAATGTTTTTCGTTCGAGTGTTTGCGCCCGAGCATGTTTGAATGGGAGGATGTCTCACGCACAAGCTCACACTTCACGTTGTGGGCGCGAAGAATTTCGATCAAGGACGTAAATGCGGCTCTGCAACGAATCAAGTGGGTAGAGGGAATAGCGACTTTAGGTTGAGCTTGCCTGCAACCAGATAAGCCATGCAGATCAAGTTGTCAGGATTCCGATAGCCTCGTGCCCGAGTTTTGGCTGATTGAATTAGGCTGTTGATGCCCTCAATGAAGCCGCTAGTCAGGCCGCTTTCAAAATGTGCCAGAATGCCATCCCAATGCTCTTTTACAGATTCGGCCATGTTCTTGATGAGTTGGATTGAGCTTGCGGCGGCTTTCCGATGCCATTTGGTCAACAGGGTTTCTGCCTCCGTTCGGCTTGAAGCAAAATAGACGTTCTGAAGGTTCAGCTTGTGCATGTAAGCTTCCGTACTCCTTAAGCTTTGACTGGTGATAATGGCATCCAGGCGCTGTTCCTCTTCCGGTGTCAGGTTCTCTGGATTTTTGAGGAACAGGTTTCTGCTCTTTTTCAGGATTTCAGGAAATAACCTGGCTTCTTGAGCCCTTATCTTACTAAGCTTATCGTTCATAAGCTTGATGACGTGGAATTTATCGAAGGTGACCACGGCATGGGGCAACTGCTCTTTGACACCCTTTATGAATGCCTTGGACATGTCAATAGCAGCGTCTGTGATGCTATCAGGATCGCCGCCATGTGACTTAAGGTCCGCGACGAAGCTCTTGACTGTTTCGTTGTCCTTTCCCGTCGTGCCGAACAAGAGCTTATGCATGTCGAGGTCGAAGAAGAAGGTGACGAATTTCTCGTCATGACTGCGCCCGGCAAAGGTTTCATCCGCACCGACCCTCTTCACCTCGGAGAAGTCTTCTGCGGCCCTTGCCTTCTCGACATAGGATTGAATCAACCGCCATAGACGGGTATCGGTAACGGCAAACAGCCTGCTCATGACCTTCACCGGCAAATCACGAGCCATGGTCATGGCCAGGGCCTCAAACAGCAGCGTAAATCCTGAGCCTGCGCGAGCCCAGGGTACCTGGACCAACTTCACGCCGCAGTCGCTGTTAGGGCACTTTACCCGTGGAACACGCGCATGAAGGTAGGCTTCGTACTGGAAGAAATTCAGATGCCGCCACTCTTTCTCCGTGGTGTCATGGACTGGTGACAACGTTCCGCAGACCGGACAGGGAAAGGTGGCTCCCCGCTGGAAGTCGATGGTTATGTCCAAACGACTTGACTTCTTGTTGAAGTCAACAGAGGTAACCTTCCACGGGATGGCAATTCCAAGAGCAGCACCAAAAAGATCTTCAGGATTCATAGCGATTACTAACCTCCAGGCTGAGTGATGGTGGCCTATCTTACATCAACCCGGCCCAGGCTACCCACTCAATTCGTCGAGGAGCCGTAAATGCTTCGCTTACGGGGGGGACATACAAAGTACGGCCATCGTTGACAATGTCTTTGAGTGTTACGGATCTGCGCTTGAATTTCTCGTAATTCTCAGCGTAATTATGATTCTTCCTATCAGCAGTAGCACTTTCCCAGAACGCTTCACATCGGGTAAGCACACCGGTCACGGAATTATGCTCATCGAGCTCGATTTCAAGCCAGGGTTCGCTGCCGAAAATGTCAGCAAGGTATGGAACAAGCATGGAATCCGCCGCGCAACCGAACGTCGTCAGCAACACTGGCAGCAATTTATTGACATGTTTGGTATTGTACTCGTGGATGTATTCCGCAACGTTGATCGTTTTATTGTTAGTTTTCCAGACCAGATCAATCTTTTGCGAATGAGTAATCGTCATGTCTAACGGAAGTAAATCGGCAGGTATCGTGGGGATACCCAACTTTATGAGGTGTCTGGCAAGATTGAGGTTGAAAAACTTGTCATGTGTAATATACGGGTGCCCCATAACAACGAAAACTCTTTCAAAGGAGTCGAAATTTTTCAGCGCCTCCTTTCCTTTTTCCTTGCAGATGCGGACAAATTCCTGCTGGGCCGTCAACGCTTTCCTGCTTGCCTTGATACTTTCTTTGACCGGAATTCCCAACTGTTTACCGATTTCCACGAAAGCTTTTTCAATGTTGCGATCGTCTTTCAGCTTGAAGGTTGCGGTAATTAAGGCGATATCGAGAGAGGAAGATTTCACGAAATCGGGAATCTGCTGGATATATTGGCAGTTATGAGCAAAATTCGTATCATAGGATTCGTCATACATATTGAGGACATATGGCAGGAAAATTTTTGTAACACCTTTGCCACGAAGATTTTCAACAGCTCCGTACATCGATTTGATGGGAAAACATGTATCTGTCAATATGTAGGAAATTCCTTTTTCATAAATTTGCTTGTTATAATTATCGGACAGTTCAACTGAATATCCTATCTCCTTGAAAAAAGTCGCCCACAGAGGAAAAAGCTCATAAAACTGCAACATTCTTGGAATTCCAATAATTCGTTCATTTCCCTTTTGACCCTGATAGGAAAGTAGGAGCTTTTCCCGCCAGGTGAAATAGTCGGGTATAAAATGACGTGACTCCTCCTGCTGTTCAAATTTCCCGCAGTTGCTGCCGTAAACTGCTTCCTGATCATCATCGAACTTTACACTCACAAGTTTGCAAACATTTGCGCATTCGCTGCAGTTGATGATTTTTTCCTCGGCGATCCGGTTATCGATATTGAATCCATGGAAGCGGGAAGGCCCATTGTGTTTCTTCATCTCTTTCTGCGCAAGGAAAGCCATCCCGAGCGCGCCGGTAACCTCGTGATGCGGGGCAACGATGACGTCTTTGTTGAGAAGCTGGGTAAAGGCCCCTACAACGCTGGCATTGAAAGCGACCCCACCCTGAAAAACAATTCTCTCGCCAATGGGATGATTTCCGCAGACTTTTTCGAGATAATTCTTCGCGATCGAATAACTCAGACCAGCCAATATGTCTTCCTTCGGCACGTTGTTTTGCTGGTAATGGATACAATCCGTTTCCATGAAAACGGTACAACGAGTACCCATATCGACCGGGTTTTTCGAGGTCATTGCTAAACGGGAAAATTCCTCATTCAACGCCGTACCAAGTCTATTCGCCTGTTCCGCAAGAAAAGAGCCGGTCCCGGCGGCACAGGTTTTATTCATGATAAAATCAGCGATGCTGCCGTTCTTCACACGGATATATTTAGCGTCTTGTCCGCCGATTTCGAAAATCGTATCCACATCCGGAACAAGCATGACCGCTGCCGTAGTCTGTGCGGTTATCTCATTTTTGACGAGATCGGCGCCGACAATATTCGCGATGTATTTTCGACCGGAACCGGTAACCCCAACGCCTTTGACGGAAAAATCACCGGGCCCCAAAACGTTGAGGATTTCAGCGAAAGACTTTTTCAGGGCTTCGACAGGCTCCCCGTTAATGGCGGTATATACCGTATACTTAATTTCCTTCGCATCGTTAATGAGCACCACCTTGACACTTACTGATCCGACATCGATACCCACATAAAAATCGCGATTATTCTCAATTTTATTCAGCTGATATGATGGACGAAGCACCCTCGCAGTTGTCAGTGGCGGTAACCCAGACATTTTGTGATTGCTCAACTGGGCAATAGTTACTCTCTCCAACAGGAATGAATGGCTCCGTTTCTGCGTTCTGCCGGAACGGATGGCATAAAGCGCGGCTCCTATCGCTCCCATAGTGTCGAAATACTCAGGAATAATCATATCTTCGATATTTACTTTGAGTAATTTTGTGAATGCTTTTCTCATTCCGGCATTCCGCGCCACACCCCCCTGAAATATGATTGGTTTTTTTATCTGCCTTCCTTTTACGAGATTTTCGATAAACGTTCTGACGGCGGCTTCACAAAGTCCAGAACACAAATCTTCTTTTGCAACGCCGGTCTGTTGAAAATGAATCATGTCTGTTTTAGCAAAGACGCTGCACCTCCCTGCTATCTTGGCAGGATTTACAGAGTTATACGCAAGCTCTGACAGCTCCTCGACTGTAATCCCCATGCGAAATGCCTGTTGATCGAGAAAAGATCCGGTTCCTGCCGCGCATATATCATTCATCGAGCTGTCTATTATGGCGGTTTCCCCGCTACTAGCTTTTTCGAGAAGGATCAGTTTGGAATCCTGCCCGCCTATTTCTATAACGCTCTTCGCTTCAGGATGATAATAGGCAGCAGCAATTCCATGGCTTGTAATCTCATTTACCGACTCACAATCGATCAACTTCGCGATCGATTCTCGCGCGCTCCCGGTGGTTGTAATGCTCTCGAATTCGATGGAATCCATGTCTTCAAATAATGAAGAGATGGCCTCAGCAAAAGCTTTTAGCGGCTCACCATGAGTACGGCGATAATCCTTCCAGATAACATTGCCGGTTTCGTCAATAACAGCAAGTTTTACACTGACAGAACCGCAATCAATTCCGAGATAATGTTTTGCTTCTTTTTGTTTTGAATTCGACATTGTATCATCCTTCAAATATGGTCAATTCGCATTTCTATTGCTATGTCGTCTATATACGATATAAAGACTGATGTTTTGTTATATTTGTTTGTAGTGCTTGTGAATGTGTTTGTTAGAATGCTCTCAACGAAAAATTCATCATTTATTTTAAGATTGGCTTCGGATGCCCCCTGTGTCAGGATAGTTGTCGCCTCTCTTCCGAACTTTTGTGTTAACCTGCGGGGCAACAGAGAGAGGGACCATGGCCACCAAATATTCCGAAGAATTCAAGTCGAGCATTATTGCCAGGCTTCTGCCTCCGCATAATGTCAGCGTTCCTGACATGGTAAAAGAGACCGGGGTTCCTAAAGACACCCTGTACACTTGGAGGAATCAATACCGCAACAGGCAGGTTAATGCCGAGGCGAGCGGAAATCATCCGGCAGCCAGCCTAAACAACGAAGAGAAGTTGGCCATCGTCATCGAATCCGCCAGTCTCACTGAAGTTGAACTGGGTGAATATTGCCGACGCAAGGGACTCTACCCTGAGCAGATCGCCGGTTGGAAGAACGGCTTCGTACTCGGATCATCTGCCCCCCTCAACAAGGCCGAACGCGAGCAAATGAGGGAACAGACAGCGACCATTAAGCAGCTTGAGAAAGAGCTGAACCGCAAGGATAAAGCATTGGCCGAGACTGCAGCCCTGCTGATTCTTCAAAAAAAGTTCCAGGCGCTCTGGGAGGAGCCCGAGGCAGAAAAATCGACCTCCCGGCGCGCCAAGAACTGATTGCCCTGATAGACGAAGCCTGTGCCGGTGGTGCACGTCTGGGTAGGGCCTGCGAGGCTGTTCTTCTTTCGCCCCGCACCGTGCAACGTTGGCATCTTCCTGACGAAATACCCTCAGATGGGCGCAAGGCCGCGTCTCGCGATCGGGCACCGGCCAATAAGCTTTCTGAAACGGAGCGGGTCACAATCCTGGCGACTGCCAACCAGGAGAAATTCGCCAGCCTGCCGCCCAGCCAGATAGTTCCTAAATTGGCCGACGACGGGATCTTCCTCGCTTCTGAGTCAACCTTCTACCGAACCTTACGGGCAGAGAAGCAGCTGGCACACCGGGGCCGTACCAAGGCTGCAAGACACAAGCGCCCAGATGCCGTGCTGGCCACCGAGCCGAACCAACTCTGGAGCTGGGATATTACATACTTGAGCACTACCGTTAAGGGGCTGTACTTTTACCTCTACCTGATCATGGATGTCTTTAGCCGCAAGATCGTCGGTTGGGAAGTCTATGCGGAGGAATCCGCCGATCATGCCGCCATAACGTTGCGCAAGGCCTATCTGCGTGAAGGCGTCGCCGGTCGCACCCTGATACTTCACTCCGACAACGGCTCGCCCATGAAAGGCGCTACCATGTTGGGAACTATGCAGAAGCTTGGGGTAATGCCGTCCTTCAGTCGGCCCTCTGTCAGCAATGACAACCCATACTCAGAGTCACTGTTCAAAACCTTGAAGTATCACCCCGGCCTACCGGAGAAACCTTTCGATACGTTGGACGAGGCACGGCACTGGGTTGCCGGTTTCCAGCATTGGTACAACGAGGAACATCAGCACAGTGCCATAAAATTCGTAACGCCGGGTCAGCGCCACCGGGGCGATGACAAAGAGATACTCAACAAACGAGCGCTACTTTACGCGATGGCGAGGGCCGCAATGCCGGAACGATGGTCGGGTGCTTGCCGGAACTGGACTCGACCAGCAGAAGTTTCCTTGAACCCCCAAAAATCGGCTCAGAACGGTACGCCGTCTCAAGCCAGAGCAGCATAGAAGATGCGACAACTTCCTTGACAACGACCGGATGGCGTAATTTCTATTTTTGAAATTTCAGCATTTATTTTGTAGGAAGGTTTGAGGTCGTACATAAAGCTCATATATGCTTTATTCAATTGTGTGCTTATTACCAAGGCATGCATTATATCCAACATAGGCTTCCGTTCATTTTTGTCGTATAGTATCTTGGCCTTTCCTTCTATATTTTTTGTAAAAATATTTATTTTGATTTTGTATATATTGTAATCAAAGTCGTATAATTTCTTTGAAATGTCAGGGAAGTATATGCCATTGATCATGCCGTTTATGGTTTTGAATGTCAGGTCGCAGACGTTGCTTATACAGTTATAGCTCGGCATTTTTGTCGCACCTTTCAAGCAATATTATAATAAAAAGTTAATTGATTTTTTCTGCAATACATATAAACTGAATAAAAATAAAAAACACCTATACCAAAGTATAGGTGTTTTGCTAATTAGGTGGAATTAATGTTTGGTTGTTACAAGATGAACTTCTTTACTCTGAAATTTAAATCACCGGAAATTGAGTCGATATTTCTCGATTATTACTATAACCAGTCAATACGGCACATCAGGGTCGCCCTTTTCTTCGGATTATTCCTCTATGTCGCCTTCGGTTTTCTTGATCCTTATGTAATACCAGAGGCAACATCAGAATCATGGTTTATCAGATATGTTATTTTTACCCCTTATATTACACTTGTAATCATATCTTCATTCTTTAAGTATTTCAAAAATCTCATGCAATCATTCTTGTTCACAGTTATTTTGCTCGGAGGCATGGGAATAATAGTCATTACAATTCATTCTAATCCAAAAACTAATTATTTATACTATGCCGGTCTCATTATTGTAATAATGTTTTCATATACATTTCTAAAGCTGAGATTTATTTATGCATCCATTGCAACGTGGACTCTAGTCATTCTATACGAAATTATCTCTTTTGAAGTCGTAAAAATGCCTACAGCCTTCTTTATTAACAATACATTTTTCTTGATTTCTGCCAATTTGATCGGTATGTCCGCATGTTATCAAATGGAGGTTTCCTTTAGAAATAATTTCATTCAACAACTAACAATAAAAGAATTGGGAGAGAAAAGGCGGCAGGAAGAAAAAGAAATGATAATGAAAGACCTGCATGATGGTATAGGTGGAATCATGACCAACATCAGCCTGTTAACAGAAATATCTCAAAGAAAGCCTGATTTAGTCGGAGATAGATCCGATGTCTTAACTACAATAGCTGAGCTTTCCAGAGAAGCTATATCCGAACTACGAATGGTTATTAACAATCTTGACTCTAAAGACAGGGACTGGCATGATTTCGCGGCTGATTTGAAAAATTTCGGGGGTATTATTCTATCATCGCATGGCATCTCCTTTTCCATCCATACGTCAGTAACAGGCCCATCGGAAGCTCCCAATACTGTGATTTATCTCAATTTACTTAGAATCTACAAGGAGGCGCTGACGAATGTTATCAAACACTCTTTTGCGCATAATGTCATCATTGACTTTGACAAAAAAATTACGGACATAGTCTTGAAAATTCATGATGACGGAATGGGTATTCCTGCAGAAGGGCCAAAAGGAAGAGGCATTTTGAATATGCGGAAAAGAGCACAGGAAATCGGAGCTCAGATTGACATCAACGGAGCGAAGGGGACGACAATTATCGTAGCAGTACCACTCACTTAATCATGGATGGTTCATATGAAAATAGCAATAATAGAAGATGATCCACTTCTCAGCAAAAACCTCAAGCTTCTCTTAGAGAATGAACCAGGCTTCACCGTCCTCGCGACTTTTCCATCAGCCGATGGAATACTTCCTAAGGTCAAAAGACTCATACCGGAGATCATGTTGGTTGACCTCGGCCTGCCAGGAATTTCCGGGATAGAGTTCATTACTCAGGCAAAAAAAGAAATGCCTCAAATAGATATAATTGCCCATACGATTTTTGATGATAAAGAAACAGTTTTCACGGCCATAAAAGCTGGGGCTACTGGATATATTTTGAAAGGATGCAGACCTCAAGAACTCATCGATGCATTCAATGAAGTGTACCATGGGGGATCTCCAATAACCCCGAAGATTGCACGTAAAGTAATACTTGAATTCCAAAATTTTGAAATGAATGAAAAGAAGAATCTGAGCATCGTGGAAGAAGACATTCTCAAAGATATTTGTCATGGAATGACTTCAACTGAAATTGCAGACAAACTGTCAGTTCATTCATCAGAAGTTAAAAATCAAATTAAACAGATTTACAAGAAAGTACAAGCTCAAACAACAACCGACAAGGCAACTAAGTCTATAAACGACTTGATAATATTAAGTTCAAGAGAAAAAGAAATTTTAAACTGGATAAAGCATGGCAAAAGTACTTGGGATATTTCTCAAATATTACAAACTCAACTTTCGCACTAGCGAGATTGGCCGTAACTAGTTGACAGATATATGGTTTAGCTGCATACCGGGGCCAAAAGTAGCATTCGCTCCCTGAAAGCTCTTGGTAGTGTTTCTATAAAGCGTTGTATCAGTTGTTGCACCTGCTCTTTGCACAATCCAATAATGCTGTTGAGTGATTCTTCCAGAAATGTGAGCAACAGTGCCATTGCTTCTGTGAAGCCAATTCGTCTTATTTCATCGCATAGAGCGTGAAACAGGCTGCCAAGAGTTCGAGGATCAGCATTTTCCCGTTTCACCAGCTCAAGCAGAATGTAGCGGCAGCAGACCAGTGTGGCGTGGGCGACCAGAGCATCGAAGGAACGACTCTGGAACTCCTTTGCCAGATTCAGAAACGACTTGGCCATTTTGAAGAACACCTCGATGTCCCAGCGACGGCCGTAGAGCGTGATGATCTCCTCGGCGGTCAAGGTCGTATCGGTGGAAAGGAGCGCCAGCCATTTCTTCGAACTGCGGTCGCGGACGAACACGATCTTTGCTGCCACCGGTTTACCGTGAATGTCTTGACCTATGGTCACCAGCACCTCTGCCAACACTTTGGCTCGACCGGGTCGCTTGCGGACCTCTTTGAATAGTTCTTTCAGGGTGAACGGCCACCCCTGCACCTCGTAGGTGACCTTACCCGTATCCTTGAGCATGCAGATGGTATGCATCCCCAGGGCGCGGATCCGCCTGATGGTGGCGGGGAAAGCAAACCAGCTGTCAAAGAGCAGGTGCCGGGCAGTGGTTCCTGCCTTCATTGCCAAGGCAACCATGTCCACCAGTACGTCGGTGGATTTCCTCATGCTCTCCCGGCGGCGCTGATATCCGTTGGTGCGCTTATCGATGCCCTCACGCATTGGGGCAAGGCGGTTCTTATCCTTGGCAGAGCTGAGCATCGACAGCATCATGGGTACAAAGCTGTTCCCATCGGACCACCCCAGGGTGAGCATCCTGAAGCCACGCACGTAACGACCGGTGTTGTGGTCATGCACCCGTGCCAGCAGTTCGACCCGCTTGCTGCGGTCGCGACGATACAGAGTGTCGTCAGCGATCAGCACCTTGGTGGTCGTCTCATCGGTCAGCGGGAGAAGCCTTTGGACAATGACCCGCGTGCTGAGCAGCAACAGAAAACGGCGCCAGTTGGCATTGACCGAGTTCAACAGCCGATACGCAGTGTCTTTACCGATACCATCCGGTGAATCTGGACTCTCCAGGAGACGGAACAGATTTTTTCCGGTAAAGGCAAGGGAAAGCAAAAGCTGGAACAAGGTGTCGAGGCTAACGCCCTTTTCCTTCCTGACATTGCTTTGCCGAAGTAACTGGCCGAGGTTCTGATTGTGAAAGAACGAATGAATCCGGTTTTCTACGGATGCAAATCCTGCTACAATCTGCTGCATAGCGTCGTCTCTCTGTGCTAGTGGATTTGTTGGGGAACAAAGCCATTTTAACCCAGATTGCGACGCTATACTATTAATAATTACAATATGTTACATATATTTACCAGCTGCGAAAGTTGAGTTACAAATAAGCGAAACTACTGTCAAGTTCCATGTCAGTTCAATCATGAAAAAGCTTAATGCTGTAAGTCGAACCCATGCCGTTTCAATTGCGATTTCTTTAGGGATTATTGATCTCCTTGAATGACTGGCCGTCGATAATCGCCATGAGCATATTGTTGAAGTCGTGGGCGATCCTTCCTGCCAGGAGGCCGATGGCCTCCATTTTCTGTGCCTGGAGCAGGTGTTCTTCGAGCTTCTTGCGCGCCGTGATATCTTCCGAGATACCCAACAGATACTGAGGGGTTCCTGTGTCGTCAAGAATGGGAATCTTCTTGGTATGGAGTATTTGCGTACCTTTGTTTCCGGTTTGGACGGTTTCTTCAGGGATGTCGAGAAGGGCGCCGTTATTGATGACCTCCCCGGTCTTTTGCAGTGAAAAAATCGGCTTCGTTGGGGGGAAGTCATAGGAGTTTTTCCCCGTGAGATCTTCTCGGCTATTCCCCAACAATTCTCGATAAAAGCTTTACTTCAGGCCGGCTCTTTAGGTGTGGACCGGAAGGGATACGTAAAAGGCGCTCCCCTTGCCGATGCTGCTTTCTGCCCAGACCCTGCCGCCGTGGCCAATGGCGATTTCCTTTACAAGCGCAAGCCCGAGTCCGATTCCGCCGAACATCCGCCGGTCGGTGTTGTCTACGCGGTAAAACAGCTCGAAAATATGTTCCAGCTCTTCAGCGGGAATCCCGACCCCCTGGTCCCTCACCAGGATCGTTATGTTGCCCGCTTCCATAGACGCTCCCAGGCATACCTCACCACCGTTCGGCGAAAACTTGACGGCATTCGAAACGAGCATTTCGAGCATGCGGCGTAACAGCTTTTCGTCACCCAGGACGGGGGCGAGGTCGACTGGGCAGTCGACGATAATCCGGTGATTCCGCGAAGCGGCACCGAAGAGATCGGCGGTTTCTTCCATGAGGGGACGGATATTGACCGGACGGAAGCCGGCGGTACTCCGGCTGGCTTTCTGCCTCTGGATGTCGAGATAATTGCCGATCAGCTCGTTTAACTTGTCCGCTTCCCGTTGAATGACCTTGAGATACTCCTTCAACTGCGGCATGGACAGTTCATTGGTCAGCATGAGTTCCGTATAGCCCATCAGGGCCGTCAGGGGGGTCCGCATTTCATGGCTAACCGCCGAGAGCATCCCTTCCTTGATCTGCTCAATCTCCTTCCGCTCGGTGATGTCGAAGGCGATCTGCAATCTGACCAGGCGGCTGTCGGTCCACGGAATGGCCCGGTCGATCCCCTGGTACCACCTGCCGTTTACTGCACTGCGGAATTCCCAGACGTAAGGCTGCTGCGGTATGCCGTCCCGCACGAGCATGTCGTTGGGGCACTTGCCGCAGTGTTCACCCGGATGCGACTGGAAGACCTCGTAGCACTTTTTCCTCTGCCAGTCGTCGCCAAACAGCATGCCGCCGTACCGGTTCATGAAGAGGATTTCGCCGTTCTCCATGTCGGCCACGTAGACCAGGGCATTGAGAGCGTCGAAGATCGTGCTGAACTGGGTGAACTGGCTCCGCAGCACCTCCTCCGCCTTCTTGCGCCTGGCCAGGGACTCTTCGAGTTCCCTCACCTTCTCTTCGAGCTTTGCCGCCACAACGCCGCTGTATTTCCTGAGATATTCCTTCTCTTCTTCCAGAAGAGCCGGCGGCAGGGGCCTTTTCTTCCCTGTTTCAAGACCTCTCAGAATGGCGTTCAGTTCCTGCCAGAACTCTTCGGGCTCCTTCGGTTTGACGATGAAGGCCTCCGCGCCGAGCGAAAAGGCGAGTTCTTTTTCCTTCGAGCCGGTATAGACGGCGGAATAGAACACGAAGGGGATGGCCCTGAGTTCCTCGTCCGTCTTGATCATCCACAGGAACTGGAAACCGTCCAGCCGCGGCATCAGGGCATCGGAGATGATCAGGTCGGGCCTGTGCGCCCTGGCCAGGTCGAACCCTTCCCGGCCGTCGCTGGCCTCGATCACCGTATCGCAGCCGTGTTGCGCCAAGCTGTAGCGCAGAAGCCTCCGGTCATCGGCGTTGTCGTCGACAATGAGCACTTTCATCGCTGCCTCACATTATTCGCATTTTACGCCGATTGCTTTATGGATCCTCTCCACGATAGTGAGCGGGTCGATCGGCTTTTCGAAATAGGCGGTGCACCCTGCCTGCAAAACCCTGTCCCGGTCCCCGAACATGGCGTACGAGGTGATGGCAATGATCGGAACGCTTCCGTCGGCCTCCGAGGCCCTGATGCGCCGGGTCGCTTCCAGCCCGTCGATGCCGGGGAGATTGATGTCCATGATGATAAAGAACGGCCGCTCCCTGATCGCCAGCTCGACCCCCTCCTCGCCGGTCTCGGCGGGAATCACCTCGTAGCCGACCTTCTGGAGCGCATAGGTGATGAGCCGCATGTTGTCCTTGTTGTCCTCTACGACGAGCACCTTTTTCATGGTAACCTCACCGGTATTCTGAGAGTAAATCGGCTCCCTTTGCCGTACTCGCTTGTCAACAGTATATCACCTTTTAATACCTCGGCAGCGAGCTTCCGGGTAAGGTAGAGCCCGAGCCCTGTTCCGGGGACGGTTGCCTGTAAAGGCGAGGCAAGACGGACAAAGGGCTGGAACATTTTCGGCAGGTCTTCTTCCCTGATGCCGATGCCGGTATCGGTCACGGAGATCTCCGCGACACCCGCTTCCGGAGCTTCGCCGGGGCACGGCATGATCCGTGTCTCCACGGTCAAGCCCCCATGTTCCGTGAACTTTAGCGCGTTGGAGAGAAGGTTCAGCACGCACTGCAAAAGCCGCCGCCGGTCCATGTGCATCTGCTGATGGGTCGCTGCGACCTGCAGATCGAGCCCCTTTTCTTCCATGTCCTTTCTAACCAGGCCGACAGCTTCGGAGATCAGGTCATAGAAGTCGAACTCCTCGGCGACGGATTCGATTTTCCCCGCCTCGATCTTGGAGACGTCGATCACGTCGTTGATGAGGTTGAGAAGGTGCTTGCCGCAACGCAGGATGATGGCGAGGTTCTCCTTCTGCTCGGCATTGACCGGGCCGATCCATTCGTTAAGAATGACGCTTGAAAAGCCGATGATGGAGTTGAGCGGGGTCCGCAGCTCATGGCTCATGGAGGCGATGAACATCGATTTGAGACGGTCGAATTCCTTCAGCTTTGTGTTGGCCCCTTCCAGCTCGTCGGTTTTCTCATTCAGGTCTTCCACGATGTTCATCAGTGCCTGCTGGCTTTCCGAGAGTTCCGTGCTCCTCCTGTTCAGGTCGGCGGTACGTTCGATGACCCGCTGTTCCAATTCTTCATTGAGTTTGCGAAGTTCAATCTCGGCTTTTTTAAGCTCGGTAATGTCGCGGGCTATTGTCGAAGCGCCGATAATCTTGCCGCCGGAATTGCAAATCGGGGAAATGGTTACCGAGACTTCAACGCGGCTGCCGTCTTTGCGCAACCGCACGGTTTCATGGCGTTCAATCGGTTTCCCCTGCCTGACATGATCGAGAATGTACGCCATCTCTTCGGGATGATCATCGGGAATCAGGATCGAAACCGGACACACCTTGACTTCTTCCGCCGGGTAGCCGTATAAGCGTTCAGCCCCTCTGTTCCAGCTCACGATGGTTCCTTCCGGCGATATGCCGATGATGGCGTCATCGGAGAACTCTACGATGGCTGCCAGGAGGGATAGCGCCTCCTCGATCCGCTTGCGCTCGACGACCTCCCAGGCTAGATCGGCCAGAAGAGATACCGTCTCCACGTCATGGGTGGTATAGTCCCGCGGTTTGTTTCCCACGCCGAGAATCGCCACGATGCTTTCTCCGCGAAAGACCGGTACGACCAGTTCCCGGACAACCGGAGAGTGCCCAGCGGGCAACCCCTTACGGTGGGGAAGCGAGGAGTAATCATTGTGGATGACCGGCCGGCGTTCGTGGATGCAGTCGACCCAGACTCCTGCTTCCGAAACATTGTAGTGACGTCCTTTCCCTTCCGCCAGGCAATACTCCTTCTTTGTCCTGGTCGACCAGTTTTGGAGCGATAGGGTTTTCTGGTCGGCTTCGAGGAAATGGTAGAAACCGATGAGGCTGCCGGTCAGCACCTCCACCTCGTTCAGGGTGGTCTCGAGCAGTTCGTCCAAAGTGTGCGTTGCTGCGAACTGGAGCAGGCGCAGGCGTGCCATGTTGATGCTTTCGGTTCGCTTCTGTACGGTAATGTCGCGACCTATTGTTGATGCGCCGGTGATTTTGCCTTCCCTCTCCCTGATGGGCGAAATGGCAAGGGACATTTCAATGAGTTGTCCATCTTTTCTCCGGCGCACCGTTTCATAATGCTCGATGTGTTCACTCCGCCGTATCTTGTCAAGAATTTGCGGCACCTCATCCGCATGGTCGGCCGGGACCAGCGTTGAAATCGGCTTGCCGACGATTTCGTCCGCGGTGTAGCCATAGATTCTTTCCGCGCCCTTGTTCCAGCTTGTGATGATTCCATCCGGGGTCTTGCCGATGATGGCGTCATCGGAAAATTCCACGATGGCCGCGAGCTGGACAATCTCCCGCTCTGCCCGCTTGCGCTCGGTGATATCATAGACAGTCGAGCGGCTCATAACATAATTGCCATCGGGGTCTGTTACGGCGCTGGCGCTCAGCAGCACCGGCAGAATCGAGCCATCCTTGCGGACCATCTCGAACTCGAGGTCGTGTACCCATCCCCGCACCTTGAACTGAGGAAAATTGTCCTGAAAGGTCTTCAAACTCCTGTCGGTGATGAGGTCGTGAAACTTTATTTTCCCGATCACTTCTTCCC
The DNA here is from genome assembly GCF_000016745.1 of Geotalea uraniireducens Rf4. Lineage (GTDB taxonomy): Bacteria > Desulfobacterota > Desulfuromonadia > Geobacterales > Geobacteraceae > Geotalea > Geotalea uraniireducens. The sequence goes on from NC_009483.1 coordinate 1,804,778, forward strand.
TGGAGTATCCCAGCCACCGGAGTTCGGTATCGTTGATGCGGGTGAAAACGCCGTCTTTATCCAGGGAGTGATAGCCGCACGGTGCGTTATTGTAAAGATCGGCGAGTTCCTCGATGGTCGTGCGCAGCGCCCTCTTCACTTTCCTCCTCCCTTCAGGACCGGCGGCTCGTTCAGAAGGAGCATGTTGTTCTTCCTGAACGCGCGCCTCGTGAGTTCCTCGTCATCGGGATTGTCTTCGATCAGCAGTATCCATTTCTTTTCGGTCATCTTTCTTCTCCTTTCGCTGCGTCGGCCACTATGGCGTTCTCTCTCCGAGCTTTTTCTCCAGCTCCCCGATCCTTTCCTTCAGCTCCACCATCCGCAGCTCCCGGCCGACGAAGATCCGGTTCATCCGCTCCAGTTCAGCGTTCTTGGCCGCAAGCTCGGCGGTCCGCTCCTGCACCCGCTGTTCGAGTTCGTCCTTGAGCCTGCGAAGCTCTTCCTCTGCCAGCTTCTTTTCGGAGATGTCGGTGAACATCGCAAAGGAGCCCTGGAAATGATGCTCATCATCAAAGATAGGGGTAGCAGAAGTAAGAGTCCATACCGTCTCTCCGTTTTTACGGCGGAATCGGCGTTCGTAATTCTCCGAGAGGCCCTGGCGATGATTCTCCATTTTTCTCAGATGATCGGGCGCATCCTCCTCGAACATGAAGTCGGTCAACGGCCGGCCGATCATCTCCTCGCCGGAATAGCCGAGCATTTCGGCCATCCTGGCATTGGCGAAGGTGGTCATGGTGTCCGGCCCGAGCACCCAGATCCCCTCGATGGCCGTGTCTACGATGCGGCGGTACTTTGCCTCGCTTTCCCGTCGTTCCTCCTCCGCCCGTTTGCGCTCGGTGAGATCATAGGTCAGCCCGACGAATCCCCTGATCCGGTCGCTCTCACCTCGCAGCGCGGTCACGGACAGATGCACCGGCACGCACGCCCCGTCCTTGCGAATGAAGGTCCACTCGTTTTCCTCGGGCAGGTTACGCCGGGGGCGGGCCGCAAACACATCGAATCCCGGCGAGATCGTTTCGCCCAGTTCTTCGGACAACTGAAGGGCGCGCCGCGCCATCTCTTCCGGATCGTGCCAGCACGCCGGTGTCTGTTTGTCGACCACTTCGTCGGCCGTGTAACCCAGCAACCGCTCTGCGGCAGGATTGAAGCTGCTGACAACCCCATCGGGAGCCGTAGAGATTATGCCGTGGGCTGCGCTGTCCAAAAGCGTCCGCTGGAAGAGGGTGAGTCGGCGCAAATCATTGTCCTGCTCCTGGATCGCCCCCATCATGGCGTTGAAGCTCTGGCCAAGCCGGGCCACCTCGTCGGCGCCGGAGGCCGGTACGCGCTGGTGGTAGTCGCCTCGGATGCGAACCTGCTCGACGGTCTCGGCCAGCGTGGAGATGGGGCGGACGATGGTTCGTTGCAGAGCTGCCAGCAGGCCCAGGGTGATGGACACCAGCAAGACGACTACCCCTGCGGCAAACACCAGCAAGACGTTTCGAGTTTGCCGGTTGAGCTCGTCCAGGCTCATGGCGAGGTACAAATGCGCGCCGTCTTGCAGGCTCTGCACCAACTCCGCGGTGTTATGATTCAGGTAAACGCCATCGGGTTTGAGCGGATGGTGCCTGAATGTTGCGTTGGACCTGCTGCTGTAGCGGGCCAGCAACCGTCCGTCCCCCAAAACTATTTCCGCCTCCGAAATTTGCGGATTGGCCCGTAACGTATTGAGAATTTCCCGTGCCCGTCCGGGGTCCTCGAAAGCCACCGCCGCTTCCGCCCCGACGGAAACCAGTTGCGCATAGGGCTCCATGATCTGCCGGGCTCGACGTTCCAGCGTTAGGCTCGCAAAGAACGCCAACGCCGCGCTCGCCACGGCGAAGGCCAGCAGCGCCGCGCCCCACAGCGCGAAAGCCAGTTTGTTGCGAATGCTAAGTCGCCGAAACATGGATCACCTCCGCTTGTGCACCGCCCCGTTCTCCAATACCTCATGGGAGACTTCCAGCATCTTGGTCTGAATCTTCAACGAAACGGAGCGGGCCTGATCGAGGTTAATGCTCATTTCCACCCGGTCTCCGACCTGGAACCGGATGATTCCGCCCTCCTGCAAAAACTCGGGGGCATCGCCCACCGTCAGGACCGGCCGGTTCTTTAACTGGGTAAGGGCGGTGCGGCGTTTGGCACTGTCTTTGTACGCAACAAAAACGATCTGGCATGATGGCAATTTATCCAGCGTGTCTGCGCGGAAGATTTCAAACGGGCGCCCCTGTTCCGTGCGGCTCTTGAATGTCTTCTCCAGAACCTCGCCAAAGGGGTCGCTGCCCAGGATGCCGATGCTCCAGGGAGAACGGTCGTCGGCGAAAGCATTTGTCGGCCACGTCACGTAGTGGGCAAAATTGCGCAGGAAGGCGGCTTTCACCTTGATCGGATCGCGCGTCACCAACTCCTGGCCCGCAGCAGATCCTGGCAGGTGCAAAAAGAACAAGAGACCAATCAAACCGGCCCATCGGCCGGCCCATGGCAGGAGTCGCGCGCGCGTCCGGACTCTTCCGCACGGCGGGACGCTGTTGACTGCTCCACGAACTATTTGAGCAAGATCTATCATAGTTAAAATGTGAGTTTGGCCGAAAGTGCCACCGAAGCCGCTTCCGATGAGTAATCCGAGCCGCGGAAGAAATAAATCCGTTTGTTAAGGGTTTGGTCGGCCCAGCCCAGAATGTTGAAGGCATCGGCGCGCACCGTCAGGTGTTTCGTCGGACGATATTCCAGCCCGGCATTCCAGAAAACACTCGGGCCGTAGGCGGCATCGTAACCCGGGTCGGCCAGCGCAAAACTCCGGGGCTGGCTTTGCGCGCCGTTCCAGTCAGCCAGAGCCTTGGCGCCCGGAAACCCCCAATACGCGCGCAGCGAAGTACTGGCGGCCCATTTTCCGTTCAACTCCTGGATCAACGCGAGCTTGGTGATGTTGTTGGCCCAGTTGGCCAGGTCGTGCCCGAAGCCATACGGTTCGGCGGTGATGCCCTGGATGGTGGCGGCGGACGCCAGACTGGAATCGAACAGCTTGGTGTATCCGTGCGAAAAGGTCAGCCTCGTTTTTTCCGAGCGAAAAGTTATCTCCGGCTCCACACCCCAGATCCTGAAAGTGCCCACTGCTACGGAGCGATTGGCCGCCGCGTCAAAACCAATGGCGTCGTTCTGCTCAATGAAGACGCTGCACCCGAAATTCCAATGCGCGTCGTGCTGCCGTTCGTAGCGAAACTCGAGGCTGTCCAGGGTTTCAGTGTCTCCCTGTGTGCCGGATCGCACATGCTCTTCCCGTAACTCGCCTTCACCGCTGCGGCGCATCGCACGCGCGCCGATCAGCTTGAGCGTGTCTTTGGAACCGGGCGTGAAGACCAGCGCCAGCCGCGGCGAAAACAGCCAGTCGGTGTACGTGTGCTTGTCTACCCGGGCGCTCGCAAACGTGGTCCACTTCTCGCCCAAATGCCACTGGTGCTCCACCAGAAAGGAAATAGTATCGGTTTCCCATGCATCTTCGACCGGCGGAATGCCGGGGCCCGGCCCGAAGCCGAGGCGCGGCCCGTCAAACCACATGTGGGAGTATTCCAGGCCGAAGGCCAGTGACTGCTTTTCGTTCGGCGTCCAAGTTCCCAGCATACGGCCATACGCTTCGTGTTCCTGGCGATTCTGGGGGTCCGCAAATTGATCATAAACCCAGAGACGATACTGATACCAATCGTAGCTCACGAACGTCTCCAGGTTGAAGACCTTACTCAGATCTTGTTTGTATTTGGTGGCGGCTGTGAACTGCCGGTCCAGGTTCGCGCGGCCTTTTTGGGCTATTGAAATATCCACCGTCTGCAACGATGTGCGCATCGGACGCACCACGCCGCCGCCCTGGGTGAAGCGCGCCCAGATTTCCACCGGACCGTTCACGTAGCTTGCGTGATACTTCATTTTCAAAATATCGCCCGCATCGTGCAGGTTCGGCTCGGGAAACGTCACCGGCTGGCCGGAAACAACGGCCGGCCCTGATCCGGGAGTGGCGAACGACTTCCCGAACACATAAGGCGAATCATGCTGGTTCGACCCGCTTTGGTCCGCCACGCCGACATAGAGAAACAGTCCCGACTCCTCGTTGAACTTTTGACCGAAACGAAATTCACCGGCGGTAAATTGATCCCGGAAACCCTGGCGGACTTGTGCGTCGGTCCCTTCAAAAGTCAGACCGTTGTAGGTTTCGAGATTCATAACTCCCGCCAGCGCGCCGGCGCCGTAGGTCGCGGATGCAGGACCATGGACCAATGTCACGGAACGAAAGTCACCCAGCAAAGGCAGATCCCGCTCGCTCTCGGCCCCTACGAAAAAGCGATTGTTCATGACTTTGCCGTTTACCCGGAGCAGGTATTTGTCGTCCCGGTCGCTGATGATCCCCCGAATGCCGAAGTGATCCAGATGCGTGTTGTGCAGGATGAGCTGGGTGTTCGGCGCGTAAATCTCCAGCGACTCGTTGAGATTCCGCGCGCCGCTTTGCGCGATGGTGGCTTCGTCCAGAACGGTCGTCTTCGCCGGAACCAACCGAACCTGTGTGGGCGTCAGGGTGGCCGAAACAATCCGCACGCGGCTCAATTGCTCAATGTCCAAACCGCCAAACTCCTCCGGCTCGCTGTTCGTGCGCTGAATCAGGTTGTGGCCGGCGGGATCGTCCGCCATTGCGACGGGCAGGGGCTCTGCCGGCACACTGAGCGCCAAAGCGATCGTGAGAGCCGCGCGCGCGATTAAATCATGCAAGGAATCTTTCATCTGGAGCCTCCTGAAGTTGGGGGCTGAGAACATCTCACAGGCATTGACTGAAGAAAGCCCGGCTTCTGCGGCAGAAAATCCCCTTGAAATCCTCCGGCTCACCAGCTTTGGCGATCACGCTGGAGCCAACCTTCATGCCTTGCAGGGTCTGCCTCGGGTTGGACAGCAGGAATTGCGGCGTGCGTGCCCGGATTTTGGCTTCGAAACTGCCGTAGCCGCGCGAAGCCTCCAACTCCGGCTTTGCGCCGGTGACATGCTTGTTTAGGTAATCAATGAACGGTTGATAGAGGCGCTTCCGGCGGATTCCCAGCGGGAAACCGGTAACCCAAGGTTAAGGATATCTTAATGGGGGAGGTTTTCAAGAAATCCGGCTATGGCCCTTGACATAAGTTCTATATGGTACTATTTTATGTAAAATTAATATTTGGGGAGGGTCGAACTAAGATGAAAGATCCAGATGCAATGCAGTCAGGACTTCAACTGTTGGAGAGCGCGGAAGCAGCGTATCTTACTACCATTGACGGCGACGGTTTTCCCCAGACGCGGGCCATGTTGAATTTGAGGAATTCGGATCAGTTTCCCGCCTTGAGCAGGCTGTTCTCTGCGCTTGATGACAAGTTCGTCGTCTATTTCACCACCAATGCATCTTCAGCCAAAATCGAGCAGATCAGGAGAAATCCCAAGGTGTCGGTATACTATTCCATACCGGCGGAATGGCGCGGATTGATGCTTGGCGGTGCTATGGAAATCGTCACCGACTCCTGCCTGAAAAAGGCGATCTGGCAGAAGGGGTGGGAAATGTACTACCCCGGCGGGAACGATGATCCCGATTACGCGATACTTCGATTATCGCCGATGGTTGCCAAGTATTATCATCAGCTTGTTTCCTCTGTCTTCGATCTGGGGCAAAAATCATGAAAAACAGACGGCAAGGCGGCTTTCTGATTGCCAAGATACATCAGCTGGCCGGACGGATTTTTTCCCGTAAGCTGAAGAAATACGAGATCGCTGATATTAATCCTGCCCAGGGGAGAATCCTCTTTGTCCTTTGGGAGAACGACGGTATATCCATCCAGGAGCTGGCGGTAAAGACTTCGCTGGGGAAATCGACCTTGACGAGCATGCTGGACAGGCTTGAAGAAACCGGCCATCTAACCCGTGTCCCGTCCAGTGATGACCGACGAAAGATACTGATCAAGCTCACGGAAAAGGATCGGGCTCTCCGGAACCAGTATGCACGGGTGTCCGAAGATATGACGGAACTGTTTTACAGCGGCTTTTCCGCCGCAGAAATAGACATGTTTGAGGGATTCTTGCAGCGGATCCTTGGCAATCTGCAAGGCTTTGAAACAAAGGAGCAGGCTTGCCGGCTCGATTCTGATAAATGATGGAATAATCCATTTCAACACGCATGAAGGGGCATTTCATGGCAGCTGGAAACGAAGATCGATTCACGGGGTTTTCGCAGAACGCGTCGGCCTTTCTGAGGAATCTCGCGGCGAATAACAACAAGGCATGGTTCGAGGCGCATCGGCAAGAGTACGAGGAACACCTGCTGGAACCGCTCAAGACGCTGGTCTCCGATCTGTCCGGCTTCATGCTCTCCATCGACCCGGATTTCATGACCATCCCGGCGGTGGACAGGACCATCTCCAGGATCTACCGCGACACGAGGTTTTCCAAGGACAAATCCCCCTATAAAACCACCGTCTGGATAACCTTTAAAAGACCGGTCAGGAACTGGCAGGATTCACCCTGCTATTTCCTGGAACTCGGCACCGATTCCTACCGTTTCGGCATGGGCTTTTACAGTGCCGCGAAGGATACCATGGATCGGCTGCGGGAGATTGTCGACAAGCGGCCGGCGGAGTTCCTGAAGGTGGTTTCCTTCTTTGCAAAGCAGGATGTCTTCGTGCTGGAGGGGGAAAAGTACAAAAAGATTTTGAAGGGCACTCTCCCGGCAGATCTTCAGGAGTGGTATCAAAGAAAGAACCTCTATCTGGTCTGCAACAGAGAGATTGATGAAACCCTTTACGGCAGGAGGCTGGTCGATGACCTGATCTCCGGTTTCGGCATTGTCGCCCCATTGTACCACTACCTTTGGAAGCTGAAGGCGGGTAAATGATGGAGTTCCACGCCCGGCTGCGTGACCTGGCCGGCGATGTGGATCTGAACGGCCACCCGACCGACCGCCTCCCCAATACCCTCAACGTCAGCTTCCGCGGCGTGGTCGGGGCAGACCTCCTGGCACGGACCCCCGAGATCGCCGCCTCCACAGGTTCTGCCTGCCACGACGGCAGCGGCGAACTCTCGGGTGTGCTCAAGTCCATGGGGGTCTCCCGCGAACAGGGCTTCGGAGCGGTCCGTTTCAGCCTTGGCCGCCTCACTGCCACCACCGAGATCGACAGGGCTCTGCGGGGGATGCGGAACGATTGAAGGAGGAACTTGCCAGGCGGGACGTGCCGGTCGTCGCCGAGATCGGGGAGATTGTCGTCGACCCGGACAGCCGTATCAAGATTGAGCCATAAGGCTGCGCGCCATGGCGACTTCCCTGCTGCTCATCAATCTGTTCGTACTCGGTATGGCCGGTGGGTGTTTCTCCGGCCTTTTGGGGGTCGGCGGTGGCATTATCATGCTGCCGCTCCTCATAACGGTACCCCAGTTGGCAGGGTTTCCCATCGGTCTCCGGCCAGCGGTGGGGGTTACCATGCTTCTGAGCCTGACAGGTTCCATGTCGGGCATTTTGATCCATCGTAAATATCATGCCCTGGATCTGTCATTGGCCCTTGCTGTAGGTGGGAGTGCTGCTGTCGGGTCATTGGGAGGAGCGGTCTCCTCCCGCATGGTGAGTGAGCGGCTAATGGCGATACTGTTTGCCCTGATGGCGGTAACGAGCCTGTTGCTCCTGCTGCTTGCCGAGCCAAGCGGCCCGGAGATTGAAGGAAGCCCGCGCCCGACCCGGTATCCAGCCGCTGCCCTGCTGGGGGGTGGTGTCGGCTTCCTGGCTGGTATCATCGGCCAGGGGGGGCTTTCATCATCCTTCCCCGTTAATTCATGCGTTCAAGGTACCGGTCCGGACGGCAATCGGCACCAGCGCGGCGGTCGCTTTTTTGTCGGCACTTGCCGGATTCCTTGGTAAGGGAACCGGTCCGGTACCGCTCCTCTGGGGAATCGCCGTATCATTCGGGGCGCTCCTGGGAGGGCAGATGGGGGGCATGCTAAGCCACCGGCTATCGACCATCACGTTACGGCGAATCCTTTTCTTGGTTGTTGCAATCAGTGCTGTTCGGATTTTTGTGCAAGCTCTTTTGTAAGCCTGCTTAACCGGTCTGCTGCCAGGAGCGCGTAATAGACATGGGGGATAATATGACAAAGTAGAGATAAAGTTGACGTGCTTATAAAATATCTTGACAAAATTGGTAGATAATATATATACTACACTCTATAGACTTAGTATACTTTTAGAATCACTAATCAATATTGCTGGGCTGACCAGAAAAACTGGAGGCCAGGTCTGATTGTTGGAGATATTCATTTCTCCGATGGTTGATCTGGCCTCTTTTTTTTATTCGGTTATCGGCAACAAGAGAGAAGAAAGTTAAACACCGATGTGATGTTGCGGTAGAAGCTGACCAGGTGACTTGGAGGCTGATCTGAAATTATTTTAAAAAGGAGAAACAGCCTGAAATAGTTGAACGTAAATGGGGAGCCAGGCACCCTGACTGTCTAGCAGAATAGACATTGTCAAAGTCAAAATAAATAGTTCGAAAGGAGAAACAAATATGAAACGCAGAGACATTTTTACAGTTCTGGGATTGTTACTTGTGGCTTTAACTACTGGGTCTTTGCTCTCGGGGTGCAACAGTTCATCGGCAACTGCTGCAACTGCCCCAACAGCGACCGCGCAATTGAGCGACTATTTCAAGTCAACGGATTGGGTGGCGCTGCATGCCAGCGATCAAAACTTCGTCATCGTTGATACCCGTCCGGCAGCCAAATACAATGCCGGTCATATTCCCGGCGCAATCAACATACCGCGCGACCAGTTCTATTTCCCCAGGAAGGTCATCGACGCCGCAACCGGGTCCTACAAAGTCGATTCCAATGGGCAACCGGTGCAGATCGCATATGACATACCGACCCCGGCCGAATTGATCGACATCCTTACCAGGAACGGCATCACCCCCGATACGACCGTAGTGGCCTACGACAACGACACATCCTCCTATGGCGGCCGCGTGCCGTGGGTCCTGAAGAGCTACGGTCACGCCAAGGCCTACGTGATCGATGGCGGTATCGACAAGTGGAAGGATGTCGACGGCCGGACGCTCAGCACGACCGCCGTGATTCCGACTCCCAGCGCCAAACCGTATAAAATTACCAGCTACCAGAACCATCGTGTCACCAAAAGCGACCTTGCTGCGGTAATCGACACCGCCAACGGCAACGTCACCAAGGCCGGTTATGTGATCTCCGATGTCAGGACGCCCAGTGAATATACGGGGTTCGTAACCACGGTCACATCCGGCACTGCTTCCACGGGCGCCTGGACGCAAAACAGCACCCCCTTAGTTTACAGTACAAACCAGGGTGCACGTCCGGGACATATCCCCTATGCAAAGTTCAGCGATTATGAATCCGCCGTTTATACCGACTACATCAACCCGGCTACCGGCCAGCCGGTTGCTAGCACGCTTCAGCCGGGCAGAAATGTAAAAGTGCTCAAGAGCGCAGCAGAAATACAGGCACATTTTACAAGCCTGGGAATTACACCTGATAAAATCGTTTACAACCACTGCGAAGGCGGCTTCCGCTCCGGGGTCTACACGCTGATCCTGCTTGGCCTCGGCTATCCCAACGTCTACAACTACGACGGGTCATGGAACGAGTGGTCCATCCAAGGTGCGGCTTATCCGGTTGTGACCGGCGACGGCCGCGTCAGCGGACCATAAGCCCAAAATAATAACATGACGGGAGGGGCGATTGTTGTGCCGCCCCTCCCGTAGTAAGTGAGTTTCAATCGTCATGCAGAAGTCAATGCTCTTTGAAAACTATTTATAAATACGATAGGTGTAATCTCTTTTAACGATTATTCCGATTTGACTTTCAGTAAGTGAGTTTGTTACGGTGTCGCTTTTGATTTCGGCAAGTTGGCACTGAACATTGTTCCCCTTTGCGGGACTTATTTTACTGAAAGGAGCAGAATCCATGAAAAGAGGAATCGTAATATCTTTCGTGGCGCTCATGGCGCTGGCAATAACGGTTTTGGCGGGGTGCGGCAGCAGTGTGACCGAGAAGACACCGGCAGCTCCGGTAGCAAAAGCGTACAGTGACCCTACCATGGCTACAGACGCGGCAACCCTCAAAGCATCGCTCGGCAAAGCCGGGACTGTCATTATCGATGCCAGGTCGGCTTCGGCATTTAGCGCAGGCCATATACCTGGAGCGATCAATGCCGTCTGGCAGTCCTTCGCTACGGTAGGAACCGGAGTTCCGGGAGATGCAAACTGGGGAGTTTTGAAAACAGCTGCCGAAATCGGGATCGCACTTGGCAACCTGGGTATTGATGCATCTACGGAGGTTATCGTCTATGCAGATGCTCCCGGAGGCTGGGGAGAGGATGGCCGTATACTCTGGATGCTGCGCATGGCCGGCGTAACCAAGTCCAAGCTGCTCAATGGCGGATTGAATGGGTGGAAGGCGGCCGGCTACGGCCTCACCACGGCGGCAACGCCGGCGCCCGCACCGACAACATTGTCCATTGCATCATTTACAGGCGATTATGTCGTTGAAAAGGCCTGGATTCTCGCCAACATGGCCGGAAGTGACGTCAAGATCATTGACGCCCGAGACCCGGAGGAGTTTGCAGGTGCTGTCAAGTATGGTGAAAAGCGTGGAGGTCACTTGCCGGGCGCTATAAACATGCCTTTCAATACAGCCCTCTATACCAACAATCCAGCCAATCCAGGAATCATCAAGAGTCAGGATGAATTGGAGGCGCTCTTCACGGCTGCCGGAATCAAGAAGACGGATACCATTGTAAGCTACTGCACCAAGGGTATCCGTTCCGGCCTGATGACGATGATTCTGCGTATGGCAGGCTACAGCAAGGCGGTCAACTATGACGCGTCATTTTATGAATGGGCCGGCGACGCAACGCTCCCGGTTCAATAACAGATCATATTTACCAGGTTAATCAGATGTATTGCCGTAAAGAGGGCGCCAAATATTGGCGCCCTCCTTACTTCACCTTGAGGGGATTCTTATGAAAAAACTTGTTCAATCATCAATTGTGGCCATTCTGTTTGTGACGGCATCCGCCACTGCCAGCCTGGCCGGCGCCTGGACCGCCAAACAGCATGCCTTCTACGAAAAGCTGGCCTTCAACTACTACTATTCCCACGAGACCTTCGATTCGTCGGGCAACCGCAATGGGACGCCCAATAACGGGAAATTCACCGATTACGACATCTGCAATTACTTCGAGTATGGGCTGTTCGACAACCTGACCGTGATCAACTCGCTGGCCTACAAGTGGCTGGAGAACGACAATAACTTGGCCCGCACCAAGGGTTACGGCCTGGGAGACGTGGACCTCGGGTTGCGCTACAAACTGCTGGACAGCGAGAAGATCGGCATCGTTGCCACGCAACTGCTCGTCAAGATTCCGGGGACATATGATAAAAAGGACCCGTTGCCGCTCGGCAACGGCCAGTTTGACACGGAAATCCGGCTGCTCTACGGCCGTTCGCTCTATCCGCTGATCCCCGGTTACGGCAACGTGGAGTTCGGCTACCGCTGGCGGGCCGAGGGCCCTTCCGACGAGATCCGCTATCTTGTTGAATTCGGCGTGGACGTTACCAGGGATTTTTACACCCGCGCCAAGCTGGACGGGACCCTCAGCGTGGATAACGGTAAAAAACTGGACGGCAGCGGCAACCCCACGGCTACCAACAACTTCGACCTCGGCAAGCTGGACCTGACCGTTGGTTACAAGGTTACTCCGGCATGGGGGGTGGAGATCAGCTATCGGCCAGACATCTACGGACAAAATATCGCGGCCGGCGCGAATTATTCCCTTGCGCTCTATTTCAAGACACCATAGTTCTGCATTGTCAGATTCAAAGGCAAATCCCCCTCAATCCCCCTTTTGTAAAGGGGGAAGCATTTAGATCCCCCCTTTATGAAAAGGGGAAGCATTTAGATCCCCCCTTTATGAAAGGGGGGGAGGGGGGATTTGCCGTTAAGGTCGCTAATCAAGAAAAAACAGGACATTACCATGAGCATTATCACTAACAACCATCTTCGCCCCGGTCTGCAAGAACAGATTGCCGCAACAAAATCGGGTTGCACCAATTGCGGCGAATGCGTCCGGGAGTGTGCCTTCCTCAAGAAATATGGCACACCCAAATCTATTGCAGACAGCTTCGATGCAATTGATCCAAAATCCCTTGCTCGCTCCTTCGAGTGCAGCCTGTGCGGGCTCTGCTCGGTGGTCTGTCCGGAACAGCTCGATCTGGACGGACTGTTTCTGGAGATGCGGCGCGAGGCGGTGGACCGGGGCTTCGGGGACTACCCGGAGCATTCACCCCTGCTGACCTACGAACGGCTGGGAACATCCCGCCGTTTCAGCCTGTACCGGTTGCCCCAAGGGTGCACGACGATCTTCTTCCCCGGCTGCTCCCTGTCCGGCACCCGCCCCGATGGCGTCAACAGGGTTTTCGCCGAGCTTCAGAAGACTGATCCAACCGTGGGTATCGTCTTTGACTGCTGTTTGAAGCCGTCCCATAGCCTGGGGCGCGAGCAGTACACTGGCGCCATGTTCGAGGAGATGAACAACTGGCTTGTGCAGCAGGGGGTGAAAGAGGTGCTGGTGGCATGCCCCAACTGCCAGGTGATGTTCACCTCGCTAGGCCAGGGGCTGAAGGTGAGAACCGTCTGGGAGTCCCTCGCCGAGTCCGGACTGCAGCCGGAAGGAGTGTCCGGTACGGTGACGGTTCATGACCCCTGTGTTATCCGCGATGCACAACCGGTGCATCAGGCCGTGCGTACCCTGCTCAATCGCCAGGGACTGATGGTGGAGGAGATGCCCCATTCCGGCAGAACCACCGTCTGCTGCGGTCAGGGGGGGGCGGTCAACCTGCTGAACCCGCAACTGGCCGCTTCATGGGGAGAACTGCGCAAAAGAGAGGCGGCCGGCAGGAGAATCATCACCTACTGCGCCGGCTGTGTCCAGGCCCTGGGGGGGCACACGCCGACCAATCACCTGGTGGATATCCTGTTCGCCCCGAATCAGACCCTGGCCGGAAAGAAAAAGGGCGCCGGAGCCCCCTTTACCTATCTGAACCGGCTTCGACTCAAAAGAGCCTTTAAACGCAAGGAGGGATATGCAGTGACACGAGAACGAACATTTGTACCGGAACAGGGGCAGCCAAAGAAACGCTCCTGGAAACCGCTGATCTTTCTGGTCTTGCTGGTGGCAGCCGTCGCCGGCGTGCACCTGTCGGGAGCGGCCCAGTATCTTCAGCAGGAAAAATTGCAGGCATTGATTGCCTCGTACGGAGTCCTGGCCCCGGCTATTTACATCCTGCTTTATGCCCTGGCGCCGGTATTGTTCCTGCCCGGCCTGCCGATCACCATTGTGGGCGGTATTCTGTTCGGCCCGGTCTGGGGCGTGGTTTATACCATTACCGGCGCGACCATCGGCGCCTCTCTGGCATTTCTGGTTGCGCGCTACGTGGCCCGCGACTGGGTGGCAGCCAAGTTGACCGGGCCCACGTGGGAAAAGCTCGACAGCGAAGTGGCCCAGCACGGCTGGAAGGTGGTGGCCTTCACACGACTGATTCCGGCCTTCCCCTTCAATCTGTTGAACTACGCCTTCGGACTGACCAAGGTCCCGTTTGTTCATTATATGGTTGCCACCTTTGTCTTCATGCTGCCTGCCTGCATCGCCTTCATCGTTTTCTCCAGCTCATTGCTGGGGCTGATCAAAGGCAAGGTTTCCCCGACGGCTCTGCTGGGCATCGGCCTGATTGTGCTGGTGTCGCTGATTCCGGTGGTCTACCGGCGCTTCAAGGGGCGTCAGGCGGCCGAGGCGGAAGCTGAGTGATAGCGGCGCCCCCCGACATAGCTCTGATCATACCGGCCAGGAACGAGGAACTCTCCCTGCCGGGAGTGCTCGGGAATGTGCCGACTGAGATCACGCGGGTTGTGGTGGTTGACAACGGATCGACAGACGCGACGGCACAGGTTGCCGCTGAATATGGCGCCCATGTCGTCACCGAACCGGTGGCCGGTTACGGCAGGGCCTGCCTGGCCGGATTGGCCTTTCTGCGGAACGATCCGCCGGACATCGTGGCTTTTGTCGATGCCGACGGCAGCGATGAGCTGTCGCGCCTGCCCGACCTGATCGCCCCGGTTTCCGTCGGAGAGCAGGAACTTGTGCTGGGGCGGCGGATTCCGGTTGTCACGGCGGCGCTTAGTTTTCAGCAGCGCTTCGGGCACCTGCTGGCCACCGTGTTGATACGTCTGTTTTGGAGATACCGCTACAGAGACCTTGGTCCGATGCGGGTCATCAGTTGGATGGCGCTGAATCGGTTGAATATGGCTGACCAAGCTTTCGGCTGGACGGTGGAAATGCAGGTCAGGGCACTCAAACATGGGCTGCGGATACGGGAGATTGACGTCCCTTATCATCAGCGCACTGCCGGAAAGTCAAAGATCAGTCGGACGATCACCGGTACGGTCAAGGCCGGGAGCACTATTCTGTGGGTTATCGGCCGTGAATTGGTGCACGGGTTACAGCATAAAAGACAAGAGGCAGCGGCAGCAGACACGGTTATTACTGCCGAGCAGGCACAATAAAGGAGAATAACGCCATGCAGATTATTGCAAAGTTTATACAGCAGGCAAAACGAGCCGGTTTACATCATGTAATCATGGTTTTATTGATGGTAGTAACGGTAATCGTTTCCTGTTTCTCGGCTGCCACGGCGGCCGATCTGAGACTGATCGATGCAGCTGCGTTGAAGGGTAATTCAGCAAAATGGGTCATACTTGATGCCCGTCCCAAGGCCGACTGGGAAACCGGCCACATTCCGGGAGCCATCCAGTTTTCATGGGACAATTATACCCGCACCGACGCCAAGGGGGTAAAGTACAGCTCTTTTCCACCCCAGGAACTGGCCGTAGCACTGGCCGGACTGGGGATTGACGAAAAGACCCCGGTAGTGGTGTACGGGGACGCCGACAAGAGCTGGGGCGGCGAAGGGTATAATATCTGGTTGCTTTCCTGGCTTGGTCACAAGGGACCCATCCGGCTGCTGAATGGCGGCATCCAGGCCTGGCGCAACCAGAATTTGCCTCTGGCCAAGGGGCCGGAAAAGCCTGCCGCCAAAAAGGCCCGTTACCAGGTGGATCTCAAGCCCCCGTACATCGTCTCCACGGAAGAGGTGCAGAAGGGAAAAGGTTCTTTTGTGCTGGTTGATGTCCGCTCGACCTTTGAATGGATCAAAGGCAGGATACCCGGCGCCATTCATATACCCTGGGAGGATTTTTACACCGGCAAGGATCACCACCCGCTTCCTCCGGCGGAACTGAAAAAGCTGCTTGCCAAGCATGGCGTGGATACCTCCAAACCGGTGGTTTATTACTGCCTGGGCGGGGTGCGCTCTGCCTACGCCTGGACGGCCCACCAGTTGGCAGGGCTGCCTGAAGCCCGCAACTACAAGGGAAGCTGGGCAGCCTGGGAGAAGCGGGCGGGGCAGTAATTTGAATGTATGATTTTCGTAGGGGCGATCCCTTGTGGTCGCCCGATTTTGACGTCGGTGGTGCTGCCAGCAGGGCGGGCACAAGACCCGCCCCTACAGGAACGCTGAAATGAGTTTTTTAATATGTCGAATCGCACACTGCCTGATACTGTCTGCCCTGCTGCTTGCTCTGTCAGTCATGGCATGTCATGCAGTCGAATCCAGGTCAAAAACGCCAACGTCCAGCGCCAAAAAGAAGCTGCTGCTGTTCGCCAAGAATCCTGCCACCTGGGCCATTGTCAAGGGGGGCGCCAGCGGCAAGATGGTCTACCGCGAGTCATCCGGCGCCTTCAGCCTGAGTGCTGCCGGCCTCCGCCCCCGTTCGGCCTACGCCATGATAAGGTACGCCGATGCTCCTCCAAAAGCCGAGATTCTCGCCCGGGGAGAGAGTGATGTTCGCGGCAATCTGGAACTGAACGGAGTCTGGCGAAACTGGACCAGAAAGTTCTGGCTTGTGTCGGGCGAGGATGTGGTGGGCTTGCCCGGTGAAGCCGGTTCGCTCCGCGCCTGGCGGCCGGAACGCTATCTTTTCGAGGAAAAACAGATCGGCATACCCTGCCAATGCCCCGAACCAGAGGAACCTTAATGACAGCAATGTTCAAAAAGAAAGTCGAGGCGGTGGATGACCGCTTCACCACATTCCATAGACTGGAAACGCTCCAGGTGAATCTGGGCGATCTCTGCAACCTGAGTTGCGCCCACTGTCATCATCATGCCTCGCCGCAAGGCGCCCGGATCATGGGCCGGGACGTCATGGAAAAGATCACTGCGTTCCTGGCGCGGCATCCCGGTCTGACGCTGGACATAACCGGCGGCTGCCCGGAAATGAACCCGGACTTCCGGTACTTCGTCGAGGCATCGGCAGGACACGCCGCACGTCGCATCATCCGCAGCAATCTGGCCATTGCCCTTGAACCCGGCATGGAATGGCTGCCTGACTTTTATCGCGAACAGGCGCTGGTGGTGATGGCGTCGCTTCCCTGCTACGAAGCGGAGAACGTGGAGAAACAGAGGGGAGGCGGGGTCTTCATGCAAAGTATCGAGGTGTTGCGGCGCCTCAATCGGCAGGGCTATGGCAGCGAACTGGAACTCCACCTCGTCCATAACCCGGGCAACGGCTCCGTGTCCGGATCACGTGATATGCTGGAGCAGCATTACCGTACGGAACTTCTACAGCGTTTTGGTGTCAGCTTCAGTCGGCTCCACTGCATGAACAATACCCCCATCGGACGTTTTCGGGACAACCTGGAGCGCAGGGGAACCTATCAGCGCTATATCGAGCATCTGGCGGAAAAATTCAATCCGCTGGCCACAGAGCAAATCATGTGCCGAACGCTGGTCAGTGTCGGCTGGGATGGGGTGCTATACAACTGCGACTTCAATCTGGCTGCCGCATTGCCGTTGCAACGGGCGGATGGCTCGCTCGTGACCATCGACCATGCCGACGAGGCGATTGTCCCCGGCAGCGGAATCCGGATGGCTGCGCACTGTTTCAGTTGCACCGCCGGCGAGGGTTCGGGGTGCGGCGGGTCATTGGCTGCATCCGGCAACAAGGTATATGGATCAGCGAACAGCAATGATCAGGGCGTGAGCGCATGCTGTCAGCAATAATACCGGTCCTGACCGCTATCCATTTTGCCGCGCTGCTCGGCCTCTGCCTGTACGGGGTGCACCGGCTCTGGCTGATTTATTGCCTGTACATGCCAAAAGGAAGCGAGAGGTCGACCCCGGCCCCTTTTGCCGCACCCGAAGAGTTCCCATCGGTCACTGTACAACTGCCGCTTTACAACGAGCGCTTTGTGGCGGAACGCCTGCTGGATGCCGCAGCCGGTCTTGACTGGCCCCGTGAGCGGCTCGAAATCCAGGTGCTGGACGATTCGGACGACGACACCTGCCGGCTGGTGGACCAGCGGGCTGCCTGGTGGCGGAAGCAGGGTGTCGCCATCACCGTGGTGAGAAGAACCAGCCGCGACGGCTACAAGGCAGGGGCGCTTGCCAACGGCCTTGCAACGGCACATGGTGAATACATAGCCGTCTTTGATGCCGACTTCATCCCGCCGCCCGATTTTCTGCATGCCACCATGCCATGGTTCAGAAATCAGGACGTCGGCATGGTCCAGACCCGCTGGAGCTTCTGCAATGCCGACCACTCCTGGTTCACCGGCATCCAGTCCCTCCTGCTCGGTCCGCATTTCAGCATCGAACACCGTGTGCGCTACCGGCAGGGGTTGTTCTTCAACTTCAACGGCACCGCCGGTGTCTGGCGCAGGAGCGCCATTGAGTCTGCCGGCGGCTGGCAGTCCGACACGGTCACCGAAGACCTGGATCTGAGCTACCGTGCACAGTTGGCCGGATGGCGCTTTGTCTATCGCGAAGAGTGCCAGGTGCCGTCCGAGCTGCCGGTGACCATGGCTGCACTGCGCAGCCAGCAGCAGCGCTGGGCCAAGGGTTCCATCCAGACCGCCCGCAAGATTCTGCCGCGGTTGTTGCAGGAGCGCTTGCCGCCGGCCGTAAAGATCGAGGCAATGGCCCATCTGATGGCCAATATCTACTGGCTTCTGGGCATGATCGTCATGCTGACCCTCTATCCGGCAGTTACCTGGCGGGTCGGCATCGGCCTGCACCAGGTCCTGCGCATCGATCTGCCGCTCTTCCTGGCCACCAGCGGGGCGATCATGAGCTACTTCCTGCTCTATTCCATCCGCAGCGGATCGAAGAGCCTGCTGCGGCATGTTGTGCTGCTGCCCGCCCTGACCATCGGGTTGGCCCCCAGCATCTCCCTTTCAGTGCTGAAGGGGTTGTTTCGCCCGGGCGGTGAGTTCGAGCGGACACCCAAATTCGGTGTGCGGGGACGTGAACGGATTCCGGGGCTGGCCTTCCTCTATCATCAGAAAAACCTTCCCTACATCTTCATGAACGGCGTGCTGTTCCTCTACTGCCTGCTGCCGGTAATCTTCGCCTGGCAGCGGGAAACCTGGTTCGCCGTGCCCCTGTTCCTGCTTTTTCCGTTCGGTTTTGCATTGGTACTGGCAAAAGATATCAGGGAATCGTTATTTTCGGCAAACTTGAGATAACAGACATGATAACCGGTTCTAAGTGCAATGCAGTTGCAACCTTGAGGGGAAATATTACTGACCGGGTTCTGCAGTTGGCTGCCGAGCACCGCTGAGAGCCCTGCTGAGAAGGTATGCCGTTAGCGGCGCCAGGAAGACCGCTGCCGTCACCTGCGGATTCTCGGTCCACTGCCCCAGGATGAAATAGGGGATCTGAACCTGGTACGTCAGGAAGACCGCCCAACAGAGTACCAGTCCGGCCGGACCTGCGCAGAACGGCAGAAATACCGCCAGGCAGAGGGCGTACCATGGTTGCAGGGTCGGGGTAAGCAGCAATAGCGCCATGGCGATGGCATAACAGGCTTCCATCGCCTGACGTAATCTGTTGACCGGTGATAGTCCGTGATTGATGCTGCCGGCCAAACGGAGAATGATTCCGACGGCAACCAGCAGAAAACAGGATGACAACAGCAGGCGGGCAATCGTTCCCGAGCCGGTCATGGTACGAAGCGTGTTGAAGGCAAAACCGGCAAATTCCCAATTGCGGGCATAGGCATCCAGGCTGGCGGTCATGTTGACCAAGTGCGGCAGGAACGGCAACACGAGTGCTGCCAGAGTCGCGATAAATCCGGCTGCAAAATGTCTGCGTCGCTCATTCGGGACCAGCAGAAACAGTACCGGCGTCAACACCAGGGGAAACAGCTTCACCAAGCCGGCGCAGGCCAGCAACGCTCCGGACAACAGAAACGGCCACCGCCGCGGAGCCGTCGCAGAAGCGCTCTGCCGATCCATTGCAAGCAGGCAGAAGGAACCTATCAGCATGGCAAGACCTGCTCCGTCCACGTGCCCAGACCCGGCGATCTCCAGCACCGGCAGTGGATTCCATGCATAGAGTACAGCCCGCCATGCCGGCATCTCAAGCCGCTTCAACAGCATAACCAACAGGGCGCACAGTCCCAGGTCGAGCAGCGCCAGAAAAGCCTTGAGGCCTGTGATGGTTCCACCAGTCGCTGCTCCCCCGGCAAACACCAACTGGGCCGTTGGTGGGTAAATGGTGACATAATCCGGGTGATTGATCATTGAGTGAACGGCTTTCAGTCCGGGCAGCGGCGTTATGACGGATGGCGAAGCGGCATAGGGATTGACTCCCCGCAGCAGGTTACTGCCATCCCACAGGTAGCGGTAGATGTCATCGGACAGTTGCGGCGGACTGAACAGGAACAACAGGCGCAACACGAGCCCCACAGCAAGGATGACGGCCGGCGACCAAAGGACCTTTGCGCGCTCTCCGCAATAGAGGGCAAGCGTCAACAGCGTCGCCATCAATGCCGTGACGCCAATCAGCAGCGGCACCGCCAGGCGTAACTCCGGCTGAACAGCAAGTATGCCACAGGAGGAGATCAGGAAGACAGGAAGTGCTACCGTAACAATATTTCCTGCAAGAGCCGTAATCGTTAGGTTTTTTTTGGCTGTAGCCATGACCGTCACGTATTTCCTAATCGTATTCAGCAGTTCTTGGCGTCTGTCCGTTACAATCGGTCTCAGCCAGGCCACCGGTTCATTCAAAGTCTTTCCTGAAACAAACAAAAAGTCAAGAATTACAGTCAACGCCTTTTCATGGTGGCATGGCGTCTTCGATCTGAGATAAAAATCATGAAAAACTCCACTACCTTTGGAAGCTGAAGGCGTGTGAATGACGGTTCGACAGGCGATTCAACGGAATACGGCAGCAAGGTAATTTTTTCTTTCGCCGGAGTTGGCGATGTGCTGTGTTGAAGGTACACTTGTTCCAGGGCATCTCATTCCTGAGAGCATAATCAGCCACGTCCACGATCGAAAGGTCCGCCATGTCCCATCATGCACCGAAATCCGGCTACCGGCAGCTGGTCGAACGACTCAACAAGTTCCCCCAAGGGGCGCCTCCTTCGCCGCTTCTGTTTAAGATCCTCGCCATCCTCTTCAGCGAAAAAGAGGCCGCGTTCCTCTCCCGGCTGCCGGTGATGCCGTTTACCGCCCGCCGTGCGGCAAAGGCTTTGCAGATGCAGGAGAAGGATGCCCGGGCCATTCTCGACGGTCTTGCCGCCCGGGCACTGCTTCTTGACCTGGAACAGAACGGCAGGACGATCTATCTTCTGCCGCCGCCCATGGCCGGCTTTTTCGAATTCTCCCTCATGCGGGTCCGCACAGATATCGACCAGAAGGCCTTGAGCGAACTCTTCTACGAGTACCTCAACGTGGAGGAGGATTTCATCCGTAATCTCTTTACCGTGGGGGAGACGCAGCTCGGCCGGACCTTCGTCTGTGAGCCGGCCCTTTCGGCTGAAAACGCTGTCCAGGTCTTCGCCTATGAACGGGCGAGCGAGGTGCTGCGCACCGCCCGCCATATCGGCGTGGGGCTCTGCTACTGCCGCCACAAGATGTCGCACATGGGAAAGGCCTGCGATGCTCCGCAGGAGATCTGCCTCTCCCTCAATAGTGCAGCCGAGCCGCTCGTCCGTCACGGACATGCCCGCTCCATCGATGCAGCCGAGGCGCTCGACCTCCTCCAGGAGGCCCATGATCGGAAGCTTGTCCAGTTCGGCGACAACGTCCGTGAGGGGGTGAACTTTATCTGCAACTGTTGTGGCTGCTGCTGCGAGTCGATGATAGCCGCCCGCCGCTTTGCCCACCTTCACCCGGTGCATACGACGAATTTTATTCCGGTTCTCCGTGACGACAGGTGCAACGGCTGCGGCAGGTGCGTTGCGGCGTGTCCGGTTGCGGTGGCGGAACTGATCACTGCCAACGATCCTCTCAATCCGGCGAGAAAAAAGGCGAGGATCGATAGGGAGAACTGTCTCGGTTGCGGGGTCTGCGTCCGGTCTTGCCCGGTGGCGGCCATCCGCCTTGAGTCCCGGCCGCAGCGGGTCATCACCCCGGTCAATTCCGCCCACCGCGTGGTGCTCATGGCCATTGAGAGGGGGCGTCTGCAAAACCTGATCTTCGACAATCAGGCGCTCATGAGTCACCGGGCCATGGCCGCGGTCCTCGGGGTGATCCTCAGGCTTCCTCCGGTCAAGCAGCTTATGGCAAGCAGTCAGATGAAATCCAGGTATCTCGAACGCTTGCTGTCCGGGGTCGATATCTTTTCAGTGGGGCGATAGTTTTGACGGGTAAAAGAATTTAAAAAGGGCACTCAGTGGAGTGCCCTTTTTTTATGCGGCGGTTTGTTTCTGTCCGGTTCTCAACTGGGAAACGACGGAAGCTCCAGACCGGCCATCTTCTGGACCATGCGCACCACCTGGCAACTGTAGCCGAATTCGTTGTCGTACCAGACATAGAGGACGCAACGGTTCCCCTTGGTGATGGTGGCCAGGGAGTCCACCACCCCGGCGTGGCGGGAGCCGACAAAGTCGCTGGAGACGACCTCCGGGGAGTTGGTGTAGTCGATCTGGTTCTGCAGCGGCGAGTCGAGGGATATTTCCCGCAGGTATCCGTTGATCGCATTGATGTCGACCGGCTGGGCCAACTCCAGGTTGAGGATGGCCAGGGAGACGTTGGGGGTCGGTACGCGGATGGCGTTGCCGGTCAGCTTGCCGGTGAGCTCGGGAAGGACCTTGGCCACGGCCTTGGCGGCGCCGGTCTCGGTGATGACCATGTTCAGCGGGGCGCTCCGGCCGCGCCGTGAAGCCTTGTGGTAGTTGTCGATCAGGTTCTGGTCGTTGGTGTATGAGTGACAGGTTTCCACGTGGCCATTGACGATGCCGAACCGGTCGTTGACCGCCTTCAGCACGGGGACGATAGCGTTGGTGGTGCAGCTGGCGGCTGAAAAAATACTTTCCTCCGAGGTGATCAGCTCATTGTTCACGCCGGACACGACGTTGGGGATATCCCCTTTGCCGGGGGCGGTGAGGAGCACCTTGGCAATTCCCTTGGCCTTCAGGTGCCGGCCGAGTCCCTCCCGGTCGCGCCACTTGCCGGTGTTGTCGATGAGGATGGCGTTGTGGATGCCGTACTGGGTGTAATCGACGTTTTCCGGGGCATCGGCGTAGATAATGCGGATCATGTTGCCGTTGGCGATGATCGCATTTTCTTCTTCGTCTATGGTGATGATGCCGTGGAATTGGCCGTGCACCGAGTCGCGGCGGAGCAGGCTGGCCCGCTTGACCAGATCGTCAGCGCTTCCCTTGCGCACCACGGCTGCCCGGAGCCTGAGCTTTTCACCGCTCCCCGCTTTTTCGACGAGGATGCGGGCGAGCAGCCTGCCGATCCTGCCGAAGCCGTAAAGGACGATGTCCTGCGGTTCACTCAGCAAGGTGGTGCGACCGGTGTTGATTGCTGCCAGTTCCTGCCGGACAAAGTCGTCTACCGTCATCGTGCCGCCCATGGCTTGGTAACGGACGGTCAATTTGCCGATATCGATCCGCGCCGGGGCCAGGTCAAGTCTGGTAATCGCTTCGATGATGGGAAAAGTGTCCCGCACCGTGAGTTCACTCTCAAGGATCAGTCGGGCAAAGCGGTGCGCTTTGAGGATATCGATGGTTGGGTTGTTGACCAGCGAACGGCCGTAGACGCTGGTTACGATGTTGTGGTCACGGTAAAGGCGGCCGATCATGGGGAGCATCTGTTCGGCATACTCTTCGAGGCATTGCCACTCTTTTAAATGGGCTTCCTGTTTCTTGTTGTTCATTCATGGTCCTTTCTAGCAAATATTATTATGTCGGCTGTTTAAAAAAAACAATCTATCCTAGACTAACTGGCAGCCTTTTTCAACCACTCAATTAGCACCGCTCAATTATCTGCGTAGTAAGCGGCCGTGCTACGGACTTTTTGGTTGACGATTCCCTCCGAAAATAAATATCTGCTGGACGAATCCGGACAATAAAGCAGGCATGGCGGGCCGCCCGCAGATCGGTTTTTTGGTCAAACCTTGGGGGGCGCATCGAAGAAGGGGGGGGCGTGCATCAGCAACGGCGGCATGGTCACCATTGCTGCGAGAAGGCCGCCGGAGTTGTGCTTGTGTCTCTTCCGCAGTTTCAGGATGGACGCATTCGGGTTTATTTCTCTTCAGCCTTTTTCAGGGTAAATGAAAATGTGGACCCTTTACCGACGGTGCTTTCCACGGAGAGGGCGCCGCCGTGGGCCTGGACAATATGCTTTACGATGGAGAGGCCGAGACCGGTCCCTCCCTGCTCGCGGCTGCGGGCTTCATCCACCCGGTAAAACCGCTCGAAAATCCTCGGCAGGTCTTTGGGGGGGATACCCATGCCGGTGTCGGTGACGGAGATTTTCAGCATTTTCTCTTCATCGGCAGCCTTGACGGTTATTGTTCCTTTTTCCGGCGTGTACTTGATCGCATTGTCCAGGAGGTTGATAAGCACCTGCTCCAGTCTGCCGCGGTCACCCAGAATGGGCGGCGCTGCCTTGATCGTGCTGCAGTCGATGGTGATCCCCTTGTCAGCGGCCTTTTGCTCCAGGAGCATCAGGGCATGCCTGACAGTCCCTTCAATGTTGACCATGGACAGTTCCAGGCTCACATCCCCCGATTCCAGCTCCGACAGGGTGAGCAGGTCGCCGATAAGGCTGGTCAATCTTTCCGAATGGCTATGGATGATTTCGACAAAACGGACTGCACGTTCCGGATCACTTGCTAATGCGCCCGAAAGGAGTGTTTCGGCGTATCCTTTAATAACGGTTACCGGGGTGCGCAACTCGTGTGAAACATTTGCCACGAAATCCCGGCGGATTTTCTCCAGTCGCTTGATGTTGCTTATGTCGTGAAAGACCGCAACCACTCCTTGCAGCCGGTCCCCGTCGAGAAGCGGCACCCAGTGGGTGAGGATGGTTTTTTCCCCTTTGGCGTCAAGGGTTATCTCTTCAAGCCGCTCGCTTTTGCTGGCGATGATTGTTTTATAGGCAGAGTGGAGGGCCGGGTGTCTCGTAATATCGATGAGCGGCCTTCCCTCCACTTCCTCAGTGATGGCAAGCAGGTCGCGAAACGCCGGGTTGACCAGGGTGATGGTCCCTTTTGCGTCGGTAACCATAAGCCCTTCGCCCATCCCCCGCAGTATGGTGTCAAGACGGTTTCTCTCCGTGGAGATGCGCGCCAGCTGCCCCTCGATTCTTACCGACATGTCGTTCATGATCATTGCCAGTTCGCCGAGCTCATCCCGGCCCTTCACCGGCACCCGCAGTCCGTATTCCCCCTTGCCGATGCGGGAGGCGATGGATGCCATGGCGCGCAACGAGCGGGAGGTGAAGTTGGAGAGGACGTAGCTGAAGAGGAGGGAGGCCAACAGCGCCAGGGCCATGGCGACGCCGAGAATTGTATGAATGGTTGATCGGGCCTTTACCAGCTGCTCCAGGGGGAGGGCCAGTCTGATTGTGACCCTTTCGCCGTTCTTCAGTTCCAGCGGTCTGGCAACGTAGAGCATGGGAGTTTGCAGGGTCGATGAGTATCGGATGGACGACCCTGTCCCTTCTTTCTGCGCAGCCAGGATTTCCGGCCGGTTCTGGTGGTTTTCCAGACCCTTCAGCTCATCGGCCTTGACCTGGGAATCTCCGACCACTTCGCCGTTTCGGGCGATGATGGTGACCCTGGCCTTCACCTCTTTGCCGATAGCTGCGGCAATTGCCTGGGCATCATGGTACAGGTCTCCACCTTCTCTTCCTGCCATGAGCGCCGCCATCCTGGTTTCGTTTGTCAGATTGTCCTTTATTTCGGCCAGCAAATAGTCTTCAAGGGCGTTATTAAGGTAGCCGTAAAGTATGCCGCCCATGAGCAACACCAGGCAGAGGTATGAGACCATCAGTTTCCAGCGAAAGGTGACCTTCATTATTCCTCCATCTTGTAGCCGAAACCACGCACGGTCTTGATCATTTCTCCTGCCTCGCCGAGTTTGGTCCTGAGCCTTGTCACATGGGTGTCCACCGTCCGGGTATCCCCCACATAATTGTATCCCCAGACGTTTTGCAGCAGGAGGTCACGGCTCTGCACGCGCCCCAGGCGCTCGGCCAGGTTGAGGAGCAGCTTGAATTCGGTGGTCGTGAGGACAATCTCTTCGCCGGCAACGCTGACCATGTGCCGTTCGGTGTCGATGGTGACGAGGCCGATGGTGATGCACTTTCCCTGCGCTTTTTCCGGCATGGTGCGGCGCAGCACCGCCTTGACCCGCAGTAACAACTCCCGGGTGGAGAAAGGTTTCACCATGTAATCGTCCGCGCCCACTTCAAAACCGACGACCCGGTCTATCTCCTCCCCCTTGGCGGTCAGCATGATGATCGGAATGGCGGCGGTTTTTTCATTCTTCTTCAGGAGCTTGCAGATCTCGGTCCCCATCAGGCCGGGAAGCATCAGATCCAGGAGAATGAGGTCGGGAGGATTGCTGCGCGCGGCTTCCAGGCCGGAAACACCGTCAAGGGCGATGAGCGGCCGGTATCCTTCCTTTTCCAGGTTGAAGGCTATCAGTTCCGCCAGGTCCCGTTCGTCTTCGATCACGAGTATGGTCTTCATTGCGGCTCTCTTTCTTGGTTTGTTTCTGTCCGGAAAGGGTGCTTTTCCGCCCTGACTGTGTCAATCTGCGGGCTTGCTTGTGCGGCGTACCGATGTACGCCTCCGCGCAACCCTTGATTTCCTTGCCAGGACAAAAAATCCCCGCTTTCCGAATCAGAAACCAATAGTTTGCTGATCTTCTTATCGGATGCTACAGGAGATATATGACAGTTATGTTACAGGTGTGTAAAAAGCCTGGTCGGCTGTTCCACAGCGCCTGTGGATAAGTATTGTGGATAATATGTTAATCAACGGAAAAAGGTTTAATAAATATGATACTCGCAGCAAATTGCCTAAGAAAACGGCAGTGGGATTTTGACAGTAATCTTGTCGAAATAATCAATTAAAACAATATGTTAGCGTAAATAACCGGAATGCAAGGAGAATGCTTCTGTCAAGGATTATTTACAATAATAAAATGTAACACATGGTGTAACAAAAATAAGAAAAATAAAGGAATAACACTTCGTTTTAAAACCTTGACTTGTCATAAATGCTGTGATAATTGGTAAATCCCTTTTAAATCAATGAGTTAAATTTGCATGTAAAGGCCAGATATGACGAAACTCCGGAGGATAAATTATGTCACGGCAGCTTGAATTTACTATGGGAGGTTTGTTGGATCATATTGCGCAGCAATTCCCTGATAACGAAGCCTTGATTTATGTTGAGAGGGGCCTTCGTTATTCCTATCGGGAATTCAACGAGGTCTGCCGTCAGGTGGCCAAGGGGCTGCTCAAGATGGGAATTAAAAAGGGAGATAACCTCTCAATCTGGGCCTATAACGTTCCTGAGTGGGTCATCCTCCAGTTTGCCACTGCCAAGATCGGCGCTGTACTGGTGACCGTCAACACCAGCTACAAGTCTGCGGAGCTGGAGTATATATTAAAGCAGTCCGATTCGAATACGCTGTTCCTCGTCCAGGGGTTCAAAGACACCGACTATGTGGCGACCCTTCTGGATGTGGCGCCTGAGTTGGCAACCAGCAGGCCGGGCGAGCTTCAGGCTGCAAATCTTCCCTGTTTAAAGAATGTGGTTTTTCTTGGTGAGGGGAGCCACGCCGGCATGGTTGATTTTACCGGTATCATGGAACTGGGCAAGGACGTGTCCGATGCCGAGCTGGCCGCAGTGGAATCAACCCTTGACCGCCACGACGTGATCAATATGCAGTACACATCAGGAACCACCGGTTTTCCCAAGGGTGTCATGCTGACCCACTTCAACGTCATCAATAATGGTTTCAACATCGGCGAATGCATGCGGTTCACCGACAAGGACCGCCTCTGCATCCCGGTGCCGTTCTTCCACTGCTTCGGTTGCGTGCTTGGGGTCATGGCCTGCGTTACCCACGGCTCCGCCATGGTGCCGGTGGAGATCTTCGATCCGCTCAAGGTGCTCCAGGCCATTGAAAAGGAGCGCTGTACCGCCGTACATGGCGTTCCGACCATGTTCATCGCCGAACTGGAACACCCCGAGTTTCCGAAATTCGACCTGAAAAGCTTGCGAAGCGGGATCATGGCGGGCTCCAACTGTCCGATCGAGGTGATGAAGCGGGTCATTCGCGATATGAACGCCTCGGAAATAACGATTGCCTATGGTCAGACCGAATCTTCTCCGGTAATCACCCAGACCCGCACCGATGATGCCATTGAGCTGAGGGTTGCCACGGTCGGTCGGGCGCTCCCTGACGTGGAGGTTAAGATTGTCGATATCGAGACGGGCAACGAGCTCCCCCCCGGCAAGCAGGGAGAACTGTGCACCCGCGGCTACCTGGTGATGAAAGGGTATTACAATATGCCGGAAGAAACGGCCAAGGTGATTGATGCCGACGGCTGGCTGCATACCGGCGACCTGGCGGTGATGGATGAGAATGGTTACTGCAAGATCACCGGCCGGATAAAGAACATGATTATCCGCGGCGGCGAGAACATCTATCCCCGCGAGATCGAGGAATTCCTTTACACCCTTCCGAAGGTCTCCGATGTGCAGGTCTACGGTGTTCCTGACCGCAAGTACGGCGAGCAAGTGATGGCGGCCATTGTCCTGAAGAAAGGTGTGACGATGACCGAGGAAGAGGCGCGGGAGTTCTGCCGGGGCAGGATAGCCAACTACAAGATACCGAAATATGTGAAATTCGTTGATTCCTATCCCATGACCGCATCTGGCAAGATTCAGAAATTCAAGCTGCGGGAGATGGCAATCCGCGAGTTGCAACTGGAGGATGCCGGTGAAACGGCATAACACAATTTAGATTCGCATCAGGCTGAGCCATTTAATCCTCAGCCTTTTGTTATTAAAGGAGCACGGAATGCGAGAAAAGGCGTTGGGTATCATATTTTTTCTGTTTATGGTCTGCTTTATAGCGATTATTGTTGAAGAAACCTTCCTCGGCGGGAAAAAGAAAAGAAAGCTGATCAAAGAAGCGCGGGAAAAACAAAATTCTGTGACGGATTAACCGTTTTAAGGGGGCATTATGCGTATCACACCTGCTGAGGAACTTGCGTACCGGTGCAAACGACTGCAGCATTTCATGGTTGAGGAGGGACTGGATGCGGTGATCATGCTGCAGAACGCCGATCTCTTCTATTTTACCGGCACCATACAGGCCGGCAATCTCTATGTCCCGGCTGAAGGAGAGCCGCTTTACATGGTGCGCAAGGATTTCATGCGGGCGCGGATGGAATGCGGATTGAAGGAGGTGGTGCCGTTCAGCTCCATGAAGGACCTTCCCGCACTTCTTGCCGGTTACGGCTATCCTGTGCCTGCGCGGATCGGGATGGAACTGGACGTGCTGCCGGTCAACTTTTTCGACCGTTACCAAAAGGTCTTTCCAGCAGCCCGGTTCAGTGATGCCACCCCCAGTATCCGCAAGGTGCGGATGATCAAGACCCATTATGAGATACATTTGCTTCAGGATGCTGCCAACCAGGTGGACAAGGTCAACAGCAGGGTGAAAGAGGTGGTCCGCGAGGGTATGACCGACCTTGAGCTTGCCGCAGAGCTTGAATACACTGCCAGGAGAGAGGGGCATCAGGGTCTCGTCAGGATGCGGGCTTTCAATGGAGAAATGGTTTATGCCCATGTGTTTTCCGGCCCTGATACCGCGGTTCCGGCCTACCTGGACACGCCTCTCGGCGGTATGGGGCTGAATCCCAGCTTCGGCCAGGGGGCCGGATACAATAGAATAGAAAGAAATGAACCGATTATTGTCGATTTTGCTGGCAGTTTTGATGGCTATCTGGTGGATCAGACACGGATATTTGCCATTGGCGGGTTGTCCGATAAGCTGAAGAAAGGTTATGAGGACATGTTGAAGATCCAGGAACGGATGATGGCGCTTGCACCCGAGAGGCCGACCTGGGGGCGGATTTACGAGGAATGCCTGGACCTGGCAGTGGAGCTTGGCTATGCGGAAAGCTTCATGGGCCGCAGGGGGGCGCAGGTTTCTTTCATCGGCCACGGCCTTGGTATCGAGATTGATGAATATCCGTTTCTGGCGAAGGGGTTCAATGACATGACCCTGGAACCGGGAATGGTCTTTGCCTTCGAGCCGAAGGTGGTGTTTCCCGGCGAGGGAGCAATCGGCATCGAAAACACCTTTTACCTCACCGAAAGCGGTCTGAAGCAGCTTACCTTTTCCGACCAGAAATTAATAATTTTATAAAATATCTTAACATAAATTTTTTGTTGAATTTAATATGACAGGATGGTATAAGTTACGCAAATTTTGTATACAGTATATTTTAGAATTATAGTCTAACGTTTTATGTGTCTATCCTCCCGCTGTTTTTCGTTTGCATCGTTCACCTTGTATATATTTAAGTCGTACCATGTCTAGGCGTTATCAATCGGTGTAGGAAAGGAGGGAGTTGGTTAGGTCTTTTTGGCTTGTAATGCATTTCATTTTTATTAATCACCCCAACAGACAAAAGGAGAACAAACACCATGGCACTTAAGGAAACCCTGAAGCAGAAGATTGAGGCACATCGTCCCCGCACTACCCGACTCGTGAAGGAATTCGGCAAGGTCATCATCGACCAGGTAACCATCGACCAATGCATCGGCGGCGCCCGCGACATCCGCAGCCTTGTTACCGACATCTCCTACCTGGATCCCCAGGAAGGGATACGCTTCCGCGGCAAGACCATCCCCGAGACGTTTGCCGCCCTGCCAAAGGCTGACGGCTCCAAGTATCCGACCGTCGAGTCCTTCTGGTACTTCCTCCTGACCGGCGATGTTCCGACCCAGGCTCAGGTGGATGAAGTCGTGGCCGAGTGGAAAACGCGTCAGGAAGTTCCCCAGTACGTGTTTGACGCGATCCGCGCCCTGCCTCGTGAAAGCCATCCGATGGTTATGCTTTCCGTCGGTATCCTGGCCCTGCAGAAAGATTCCAAGTTCGCCGGTTTCTACAATTCGGGCAAGTTCAACAAGATGACTGCCTGGGAATCAGTATACGAAGATGCCAGCGATATCGTTGCTCGCATCCCCATCATCGCTGCTTTCATCTACAACCTGAAGTTCAGGGGCGACAAGCAGATCGCTATCGATCCGAAACTGGACATGGGCGCCAACTTCGCCCACATGATCGGCCAGAGTGAAGAGTACAAGGACGTTGCCCGTATGTACTTCATCCTGCACTCCGACCACGAGTCCGGAAACGTTTCAGCCCACACCACTCATCTGGTGCACTCCGCCCTTTCCGACCCCTACTATGCGTACTCAGCCGGTCTGAACGGTCTGGCAGGTCCGCTGCACGGTCTTGCCAATCAGGAAGTTCTCGACTGGACCATGAAGTTCCAGGAGAAGTACTGCAAAGGCGTCGAGCCCACTAAAGAACTCGTCACCAAGGCACTGTGGGATACCCTCAATGCCGGTCAGGTTATTCCGGGTTACGGCCACGCCGTTCTTCGCAAGACCGATCCGCGCTACATGTCACAGCGTGAGTTCTGCCTCAACACCCCCGGCCTCAAGGACGATCCGCTCTTCAAACTGGTTGCCATGATCTTTGAAGTTGCTCCGGGCGTCCTCACCGAGCACGGCAAAACCAAAAACCCTTGGCCGAACGTTGATGCCCAGTCCGGCGTCATCCAGTGGTACTACGGCCTCAAAGAGTGGGACTTCTACACCGTCCTGTTCGGCGTCGGCCGCGCACTGGGCTGCATGGCCAACATCACTTGGGACCGCGGCCTCGGCTACGCTATCGAGCGTCCCAAGTCCGTTACCACCGATATGCTGGAGAAGTGGGCGGAAGAAGGCGGCCGCAAGTTCTAGAAATGTTGTCGGGGCGCACAAATGTGCGCACCCTTATCAAGTATAAAAAAGGGAGACGCTTTTAGCGTCTCCCTTTTTTGTAACGACAAGCCTTCAACCCTAGACAGAAACGGCAGTTGGACACTGTTTGTTTTTTATACCACGTAGGGGCGACAGCACGGCTTCATCGTGCTTCGCCCTTGTTCGCAACGCCACCAAAGGCGGGCGAAGCAGGTAAAGCGTTAGCTTCGCCCCTCCAATCAAAAACGGTATATCAGGAAATTCTATGTCCCTTAGCTATGAGCTTTTTCGCAGAATACTTCGGCACTGAAGATATAGATGTCGGTCCCTTCCTTCCAGTCTTCCGGTTTTAGCCCGGCTTTAATGCAGGTCTGGCAGAGAAAGGTTTCCCTGTCCCATCCGAATTCGACTGCTACCTGGGGGAGCAGGACGCCGCGGGAAAAATTTTTCTCAATATACAATCCATGCGTCCCTACTTCAATCTCTTCGATTGAGGAAATCTTTTGCAAGGGGGAAAGGACTGAAATCTCCATGTCGAAATTTTCCAGGTCTTGCTCTTTCATCGGATAGAATCGGGGATCCCGCGTAGCAGCAGAAACCGCCATTTCCTGTACCAGTTTATAAAGCGGTTTCTCTGACGTAAAATTGCCGATGCAGCCGCGCAGCGTTCCGTTAACTTTTATGCTGACAAAGCAACCCTGATGGGATTGAAGGTTTTCATCGGTTACCTCCTTTTTTTTGGGGATAACTTCACGCACACAGTTGATGATGGCCTCTCTTGCTAGTTTCAGGAGTTGATTTTTTTCTCTGGCAGTCAGTTTGTTGTTCACGATGAGGTCCTTGTTATCGGTTGATAATTGTGCGCTAATGTAATATATTCAGCAAATATTTTCAAGGGTTAAGCGTATCCGTAAGGAGGATTATATGGCCAGGCGTTACAGAATGCTTATTGGTGGAGAATGGTCAGGCGACGACCGAACTGGGATTGAGGTGATTAACCCCTACGATGATTCTTTGATAGGTATAGTGCCTGAGGCAACTGCAGAAGATGTGGAGGCGGCCATTGTTTCTGCACGGAAGGGATTTGACGAAATCTCAGCCATGCCCGCCTATAAAAGATCCGAAATACTTGAAAGAGCTTCCGAGTTTATTATGCGGGATAAGGAGGAGATTGCCGGTATCATCGCCAGGGAGGCGGGTAAATCATGGAAATACGCTCTTGCCGAGGCGGAGCGGAGTGCCGAGACCTTTAAATTTGCAGCCATAGAGGCAAGGGCGAGCCATGGTGAGATCGTGCCGATGGATGCTTCGCCGGTTTCCGCAGGGAGATTCGGTTTTTATCTCCGCAACCCGATCGGAATCATTGGTGCCATAACCCCTTTCAATTTCCCACTGAACCTGGTGGCGCACAAACTTGCCCCTGCTATTGCCACAGGAAACGCAGTGGTTCTGAAACCGGCAACCAAGACCCCGCTTACTTCTCTCAAGCTGGCAGAACTGCTCATGGAAGCGGGGCTCCCTGCCGGTGCGCTTAATGTTATAATAGGCAGCGGTGCCACTGTGGGCAACCGGCTGGTTGAAGATGAACGGCTGGCAATGATTACTTTTACCGGCAGTCCGCCGGTGGGGAGAGGGATCAAGTCCCGGAGCGGATTAAAGCGGGTGACGCTGGAACTAGGTTCCAATTCGCCGACCATCATCGAGGAGGACGGCGATGTGGACAAAGCGGTCTCCCGCTGCGTTATCGGGAGTTTTGCCAATTCAGGCCAGGTATGCATCTCGGTGCAGCGGATTTTCGTCCACCAGAGTCGCTATGAGGAATTCATCGCCAAGTTTGTCGAGGCCACCCGATCCCTCAAGGTAGGCGATCCTTTCGACAAAACCTGTGATATCGGTCCGATGATCTCGCGAAAGGAGCTGGAACGGGCCGTTTCCTGGCTGGAAGAGGCAAAAAAACTGGGTGCCGTGATTGCCGTTGGCGGCAATGTTGTGGGGAACTGTCTGGAGCCGACCGTGCTGACCAGCGTTACCCGCGACATGCAGGTTATGTGTTCCGAGGTTTTTGCCCCCATCGTTTCGGTCCTTCCCTATAAGACCTTTGATGAGGCTTTGGAAATGGCCGATGATTCGATCTATGGTTTACAAGCCGGGATTTATACAAGCGACATAAACAAGGCGTTTAAAGCTGTAAAAAGGCTCGATGTGGGTGGGGTTATCATTAATGATGTTCCTACATTCCGAGTCGATCATATGCCTTATGGCGGCAACAAGGAAAGCGGACTCGGACGTGAGGGAGTACGCTACGCAATGGAAGAAATGACGAATATTAAAATGGTTTGTATAAATTTGTGAACGAGTCGATCAACATGAATGGTATAATCCGTGCTCATGTTGACTGGGTGCGGTGGTAAAAATATTTTTTGTTAAAATAATCTTGACTTTTCATTTTTTAATAGTATATTTGCGCTTTGTTGTGACTGAAAAAAAACCATGCGCTTTGCGCAACAGATGGTAATCAAAAAAGAAAAGAGGTGATATCGTCAATGAAAAAACTGATCTCTTTAGCATTGTGCTTGGCTCTGGCTCTGGCTTTCGCCGCTGGCTGCAAGAAGAAAGAAGAAGCTCCGGCTCCTGCTGCTGAGCAGGCTGCTCCTGCTGCTCCGGTTCAGGCTCCTATGACTGCCAAGTCTGCTCCTGCTGCTCCTGAAGCTCCTGCTGCTCCTGCTGAGAAAAAATAATTTCCCAGGATTAGTGGACAGTCTGGAACGAAATGGCCTACAGAATATATTCTGTAGGCTATTTTTATGCTATCGCGAGAATCTCATTGACATTTGCCGGGGTAAATGGTATTTGAGACGGTCTATTGATATAAATAGCTAAAATTGTGGAGGAAAGTATGGAAAGAACATTTGCGATCATTAAGCCCGATGCCGTGGAAAGAAACATTACCGGCAAAGTCCTCGATAAAATTGAAGGCGCAGGGTTTAAAATTGTCGGCATGAAGAAGATTCACCTGACCAAGAATGAAGCTGAAGGGTTCTATTACGTACACAAGGAACGCCCGTTTTTCAATGATCTTTGTACCTTCATGTCAAGGAATCCGGTAGTTGTGCTTGCATTGGAAAAAGAGAACGCCATTGCAGCATGGCGTGAGCTTATGGGCGCCACAAACCCTGCCAATGCCGAAGCCGGCACGATCAGGAAAGATTTCGGCGTCAGCATCGAGGAGAATACGGTTCATGGTTCCGATTCCCCGGAATCCGCTGCCTTTGAAATTCCCTACTTCTTCAGCCAGTTGGAACTAGTGTAATTCGAAATTAATAAAAGCAAGGAAAAGAGCCCTTCCATGAAGGGCTTTTTTATATCTGTGATATGGAAAAAGTGGACATAAAAAACTTTACGCTGCAAGAGCTTGAAGCGTATATAGCGGGGCAAGGGAAGGAACGCTTTCGCGCGAAGCAGATTTTCAAATGGCTCTATCAGCAGGATGCCAGAGAGTTTGCGGACATGACCAACCTTTCCAAGGATTTCCGGCAGGAGCTGGAAAAGACCGCCTGGATCAGCAATCTGGACGCGGAGGCTGTTGAGGCTTCCGCTGACGGGACGAAAAAGTATCTGTTTCGTCTCGCAGACGGCAACGCGGTCGAATCCGTGCTCATTCCCGATGAGGACCGCACCACCCTCTGTATTTCCAGCCAGGTCGGTTGTGCCATGGGATGCGAATTCTGCCTGACCGGTACATTCAAGCTGACCAGGAACCTGACCACTGCCGAGATCGTCAATCAGGTCTGTGCGGTCAAGCGACAGGAGCCGGTGCGCAACATCGTTTTCATGGGGATGGGGGAACCGCTCGCCAACCTGAAGAACGTGGTCGGCGCCCTGAAGATACTTACCGACCCAGACGGTTTTCAGTTCTCGACCCGCAAGGTAACGGTTTCAACATCCGGTCTCGTGCCGGAGATGGCGGAACTGGGCGCTTCTGTCACGGTCAACCTGGCCGTCTCCCTGAATGCGACCACCGACGAGGTGAGAGACCGGATCATGCCGATTAACCGCCGCTATCCGCTCAAGGAGCTTTTGGCCGCGTGTAAGGCCTTCCCGCTCCCGTCGCGACGCTGGATAACCATTGAATACGTTATGATCAGGGGGGTGAACGATTCCCTCGATGACGCCAAACGGCTGGTACGGCTGATCAGCAATATTCCGTCCAAAGTGAACCTGATTCCGTTTAACGAGCATGATGGCTGTACCTTTCAGGCACCCACCCAAGACTCCATCGATAAATTTCACAAATTTCTTCTCGATAAACATGTTACGGTCATCACCCGCTCCAGCCGCGGCAGCGACATATCGGCAGCCTGCGGACAGTTGAAGGGACGGCTGGACAAGGCGGTGAAAGATTAAAACTTACTTGGATACGAAATGAAGGAGGGCACTACATGAGCGAACAGGTAATCGGCATAATCGGCGGCAGTGGACTGTATGAACTGGATGGCCTTACCGACGTGAAAAGCGTAGCGGTGACGACACCATTTGGTGAGCCGTCCGACGAATTTATCACCGGGGTGCTGGACGGAGTCAGGATGGTATTTCTTCCCCGCCACGGCAAGGGGCATCGGCTGCTGCCGTCGGAAGTCAACTACCGGGCCAATATTTACGGCATGAAGAAGCTCGGGGTGAACCGCCTCATTTCCGTCTCAGCTGTGGGTAGCATGAAAGAGGAAATCGTTCCCGGTCATATCGTCATACCCGACCAGTTTATCGACCGCACCAACGCCAGCCGTGCCAATACATTCTTCGGCAACGGCATCGTTGCCCATGTCCAGTTTGCCGATCCGGTCTGCGCGGAACTGTCTGATATTCTTTTTGCCGCTGCCCAGGCTGCCGGTGCAACGGCCCACAAGGGAGGGACCTATATCTGCATGGAGGGGCCGGCATTTTCCACCAGGGCTGAGTCGATCATGTACCGCTCGTTCGGCGTCTCCGTTATCGGCATGACCAACATCCCGGAAGCAAAGCTGGCCAGGGAATCGGAAATCTGTTACGGTGTCATCGCCCTGGCCACCGATTACGACTGCTGGCACGAGTCCCATGAAGATGTGTCGATAGATGCGATAATCGACACTATCAAGAAGAATGTCGCTATGGCAAAGACGATCATCAAAAATGCCGTCGGCCTCATAAGCGGTGAAAGGGCTTGCCCTTGTTCGTCCGCCATGCAGTATGCCGTTATCACCGAAAAGTCGATTATCCCCGACGAGGTGAAGAAGAACCTCGATATTATTATCGGCAAATACCTGTAATCCCACGGACTTTCATTTATCTCCGGAGGAACGATGAACTTGGAACCGGAATTAACCGAACAGCTTAAGCGGGTACTCAGCTCTTTGGAGCTGCTGCTGCCCAAACCGACAGCAAAGATAGACTGGGCAGTGTGTCATGCGGCCAACTGGCGGCGACACTCGTTTTCCGGGTATCTGGAGTCGATCCCGAGTATTGAAGGAATCTGTCTGGATGACCTGCTCGGTATCGATAAACAGAAGTGGGATGTAGAGGAAAACACCCGCCAGTTCCTGGCCGGCCTGCCTGCCAACAACATCCTTTTGTGGGGGACGCGCGGCACCGGCAAATCTTCGCTGGTACGGGCCATGCTCCATAGTTATGCGCCCGAGGGATTGCGGGTCATCCAGGTGGACAAGGACGACCTGGTGCACCTGCCCGATATCGTTGATGAAGTGAAGGACCAGCCGTACAAATACATTATCTTTTCCGACGATGTTTCCTTCGAAGTGGGTGAATCGAGCTACAAAATGTTGAAGAGCGCGCTGGATGGCTCTGTCTACGCACCGCCGGATAATGTGATTATATATGTAACCTCAAACCGGCGGCACCTTATTCCCGAGTATGAAAGCGACAACCGAGGCGCAATGATGGTAGAAGGGGAGATCCACCACGGCGAGTCGGTGGAAGAAAAGATCTCTCTCTCCGGCCGTTTCGGCATCTGGGTCGCGTTCCACCCCTTCAGCCAGGACCAGTATCTTGAGGTGGTTAAACAGTGGGTTGGCAAGCTTTGTCAGAAAAAAGGCGCTGAGCTTGAGTGGACTAAAGAAGCGCAGGATGAGGCTATTCTCTGGTCGCAGAAAAAAGGTGACCGTAGTGGCCGCATTGCTTACCAGTTTGCCAGTAGCTGGGTGGGGCGGAAGCTCCTGGCAACAACAAAACCGGTAGGTGCGTAAATCGTTATACTTTTCAGGTAGGGCAAATAAATTCATACTCTTAAGGTATTTTGAGGGGCGTCCGTTGTCAGCGGACGCCCCTTTTTCATTCTAGGAGCCTGTCGGACTTAGGAATGAATCTACTGCGAGAATGGCAAATCGGTCAATATTTTCGGAAATTTTCGACGAATAGGTCCACTATTAGCTCTCAAATTTCCGGAAATCTGCCCTCGATTTTCCATCCTCTCGCTACGATCCCCTAAGTCCGACAGACTCCTTGGCTCGAAAATCTGCAAGACTGTCATAAATGGAACATTATGCGATTTGAATTAATACTACTCCGACACATATAGTTCTTTAACATTTCAATATTCGCACCAGAAGCTTTGCAATCTGATGCCTGATGTCAGGCAAGGACGGCATGCCTTTGAGTCGTTGCCTCCGCCTCCATCGCTCAGAGGAACGAAGAGAACAGCAACGATGGCGCCACTTTTCCAGGTGTTTGGTTTTCAGAACAAAGCGTCGTTGGCCAGTGTCGATTTTTTCTGAATCCAGTTGCTCCGCGCTGTCGCACTCTTCTGTTTTTTTTGCTGCAAACGCAACAGTGTCAGATAGCCATATGCCAGGGACGTCAGGAGCACATGTCGATGCCATCCGCTCCATGAGCGCCCTTCATGGTGATCAAGGCCAAGCTCTTCCTTTAGCTGTTGATAGCCATGCTCTATCCAATAACGTTCATGGTAGAGGCGGGCAAGGTCAATCGTTGCCAGATGCTGCGGCATATTGCTGAAGAAATAGCGAAGCTCGTATCCACCCAGGTTCAGGGGGCGGCGCTCTATCAGGAGCCAGACTTGTTCATGATGATTGCCCTGCCGCCATCCGTGAGCCGGCCACACTCTCATTGAGACGGCCTCTGCAACAAGTGGCTTGTCCTTGGAATTGAGCCTCAATTCTAGCCGTTGCCATGCATCATCGGCAATGCTTTCGCCCAGTACCGACAGCTTGACCGGTTCGGGGTTTGTGGAGACTACCTTAGGGCGAGTTCGTGGACGCCCTCGCTTATGCTCTTTGACTGGCGCAATTTCAAAGACCGGCTCCTCAAGAAATACCGGGGTGTTGGAGTAAGCTCCCAGGATGTAATTTTCACTGCGGGACTCAAGCTCCTTGCGAAACTCCGGAATGTTGCCATACCAGCTGTCAGCAAGGACTGCACGATGGGGAACATTGTCTTTTCGGGCCAGGTCAACAAAATCAAGTGCCATGCGCCATTTTGACTTATGGTGCACTGACTCCGGCATGTGAGCCTTTTTACGCTTTGCGGTGCAATCATCATTTTGCTGATCCCAGGATTCCGGGACGAACAGTTCCATGGCATATGGCCAGGCGACATCTCTGCCGACATACGTCATGCTTACGCCAATCTGACAGTTGTCAGTCTTGCCTGATGCACCGCAGTATTGCCGGGCAACACATACACTGTCGTACCCTTTCTTAGGGAACCCGGTATCATCAAGAACCAGGATCCCCTGCGGGTCGGAAGTGACGTCAAGCATGGAACGGCGGAATTGCTCAGCAACAAGTTGATCGTCCCATTTGGCAGTCGAAAGGAGGCGCTGCATACTTCGTTCAGATGCGTTTACCTTCTCTGACATGGGTTCAACTGACTTGCGCTCACCGTCCATGAGCAGGCCGGCCAAGTAACATTCTGCCAGTTCACGGCTCTCTGACCGATGGAAATAGCCATAATAGGGAGCCATATATTCTTCGATGCCGGGGAAAACGATCTCTGTTGTCATTCGCAGAGATTATCACATGAAACAGATTATATCAAGCTATGTGTCGGAGTAGTATTAATATTGATCACAAAATCAATAGCTTGAGATTGTATGTATAAATTCAGCATGTTACTGCACATTGACTTTTCACTGTTAAAGATTAATATAATCTTATGACCAGTCGGTGAAAGGAGGTAACCTTTGCCGGATTAAGATCAAGGTTGCCGGTAAGCTTCCATCATTGGCGAGTAGGAAAACCTGGCGATATGAAGGATGAAAGGACACCTCCAGATTAATTTCAGGGGGGATTGATGAAACTGATAGACCGATTCTCGTTTCTTTTGACTTCTAGCGGGTTTCTCCCGATCTCTTCGCCACATCCGAAGAACCGATCCGCTGCGAGGCACCCAGCGCAAAACGACTGGAAGACAATGAAAATAGAACAAACTTTTTTATGTCTTAACTGTGACGAAGTCTTCCACGAAGATTTCAAGCAATGTCCGGGTTGTGCTTCAACCAACATTGTTCCACTAGCTAAATTTTTGCCGCCTCTTAAATTCAACAGGATACTGATAAGAACATTTCCAATTCAACAAGCAACACTGACTGCCGCTCTTGCCAAGTTAGCATGTAGAAGCGATGTTGAATAACTGAGAAATATTTGATTGCCGCCTGGTTTCGCCATACAAATCAGACAGCGCTTTATTGGGAACCAATTTAGTCGGAGACTGAAAGATGTCAAACCCGAAGCCAGTTGGTGACTTGTTGTACGGCCGGATCACCTTTTGTAAAGAATTTCTGAAACACCCTCGACAGATCGGGTCGATCATACCAAGCTCTTGCTTCCTTAAACGCCGCATTGTTGATATCGCCGGGATCTGTTCGGCCAAGACCATCGTGGAGCTTGGTCCCGGAAGTGGGGGCACGACTCAGGCAATACTGCGTGCAGCACCATCGTATGCCAGGCTCCTCAGCATCGAAGTCAATCCTCATTTACATTCCTTGGTATGCAGCATCGAGGACAATCGACTCATCGCGCATCTCGGTGACTGCCACGGGTTAAAGGAAATACTTTCGATGTATCGGCTCGGCGCCCCGGAAGTAATAATTTCCGGTATTCCATTTTCCACCATGAGCAACATCTCAGGAACTCAAATTATTGAGGAGATCTCTACAGTGCTTGCCCCAGGGGGACGTTTCGTGGCGTACCAGGTGAGTAATCGGGTTGCCAAGCTATGTCGGCCCTTTCTCGGAAAGGAGAAGATGGAGGTAGAACTCTTCAATATACCGCCGATGCGAGTTTATTGGTGGGAAAAGCACGATGCCTGCCCATCGGATAAGGGTTCTTCCCCGTTTCCCTGACGCAGATATCGGGCATGCCCGGCATGTCTCATTTCCCAAATGACTTCATGAATTCCTTCAACAGGAGGGGAGCGTTTGATTTGATCGTGCCGCTCATGAAATCCCGCAGGCCTGGCGTATATCCCTCGTTCCAGATCTTCAGGAAAAACTGTTCGCTTGTCTTGCAGACGCAGTCGACATTTTCCTCTGTCTTTCCGTTGCTGACGGAGCAGGTCTCCGCATCGAGGATGATGGTCTTCTTGACGTCTTCTATGGAAAAATAGAAGGATGTCTTACGCGAGAATCCCCCTTTTATGTAAAGAGGGGAAAGCGTGGCAAAAATATCGTTTATCATTGTCTTTCTCCGCTAATCGGTTATTTGCTCGTTCTTGACAAAGTTTGTTCGCGCATCAAGTATTTAAGCGCTGCCCGCATGATCTCCGATGCACTTTTCCGACTCTTTTGCATTACCTCTTCAAGAAACTGCTGCTCCTGATCACTGATTCTCATAGAGATTACGTTGTATCGTGGATTTTCACGCATCCTGCCCATTGTTTCCCTCAAACCATAAAATATCAACGATTTCTGCATTTCCGATTTGACCGAAAAGTGAGGCCGGCGCCTTGCCTTGCGGCGTATTGGCGCCGGCCCGCGACGGTTCTGAATTCCCTAACCCCGATGAACGGGATAAGTCCCTTCACGAAAAATTCTTCGCAAAAAACATGCAAATAATTTTTCTAAGGGACTAAAACTTGGTGGTGATGCTTACCCCGAACAGGTGAGCATCGCTCTTGTACTCGCCGGTCTGTTTCGCATTGGAGACGGTGCGGTCGACGAAATGCACGAACATGTAGCCCATGTCAAACGCAGCATAGTCATTATGCAGCCCCAGGCCAAAGGTGATGTTATGGCGGTCGGCGTCGGGGAGTTCGGGGCCGATGGTCGCGTCGGGGGTGGGGCTTATGTCGTAGGCATAACCTGCGCGCAGGTCGAGGCTTTTGGTAGCGGCAAACTGGGTCCCGAAGCGGTAGGCCCAGACGTCCTCCCAATTTTTGGCTTCACTTGTGCTCAGAGGCGCAAGCTTGCCGCCAAAACTCGGAGCAAACTTATCGTAGGAACTCCAGCCCGTCCGCTCTGCATCGAATTCCAGGGTAAGACTCTCGATCGGTTTCCAGGCTACGGCGAGCGTCAGGACGTCCGGCAGGGTAATATCGAGTTTTGCAGTACCTCTCGTCGTCCCGGGGCCTGTAATTGCTGCGCCTGCTGTTGTGGCGGCAAAGTTTGCATCACCTTCCAGCTTTAGTTTGACCTGGCTCCGGTAAGCGGCGCCAAAGGTGAGTTGCCGGAGAGGTTTCCACTGCGCGCCAACGTTATATCCCAGCCCCACGGCCGTGGCATCAACGCCCATGTTGCCCAGTGCCGTATATGGCCCGGAAGGCGGTGGAAATGGAGAGTAGGCGACCTTCTGCAAAGAGGCCATGGCGTAGGTGATGTCCAGGCCCGCGGCGAGAGCCAGCTTCAGGGCGTCGAAACGGTAGGCCAGGGTCGGCTGGAAGTTGATCGGCTTAATTTCGATTTCCTGGATACTGTCCCGAAAGTTGCCACCGGCGTCCCATCGCTTGGCCAAGGGGAAGAAAGAGTTGACCCCCAGGCCGAAGGAAAGGGGGACCGATTCCAGCGAAGTAGTAACGTAAAAGGTGGGCGCGATGAAGATGTCACGGTTGGCTTTTTCGGTGACCGTCGTGCTCCCGCTGAGCCTTGTCGTGCCGGTGAACTCGGTTTGCGGTACGAGGACGGTGGTTGACCCGACCTGGACCTGGCTCCCCTTCAGAAATGCGATACCTGCCGGGTTGAACGCCAAGGCAGATGGGTCGTCGGCCTGTGCGGCGAAGGCGTTGGCCATGGACATGCTTTTGGCCCCCTGGTCGCTGATCCGGAATCCTGCGCCAAATGATGGGGCCGTCATTCCCAGAATGGCTCCTGCAACGATGGTACACGTCAGTTTCTTGTTCATGTCGAATCTCCTTTCCCTGTGTGTTGCGTTAAAACTGCTTCGATACATCTGCCAATATAAATTTGTAAAACACGATTATAAATAAACTATTATAACCTTAACGTCGATGTCAAGTATAAAATATAACATGGTTTCGGAAAAAGTAAATTGCAAGCAATTAACTGCGATTCGCATGAAGGTTTTTAGTGTGATTATTATATGCGGTGGTGGCGTAAGGCAAAAAATTATTAAAATTGGATGGTTATGGGTGTATATGGTATGATTGGGTTGGTCCGGAAGGTGGCAAAAGTTAAAACATGATTATATTGTAAAATTAAAATTTGAATTTTGGGCGGGAATAGCCTGGATATTTTTCTGCTCAACGCTGCAAAAAACTTCCCCATGCCGCATGGAACACAGATTAACCGGAAGTAGAATCGAAAAACAAATACGCAAAAATGAAAAGATATTTTACTTGACATGAACGTCAAGGATAGATATTATTGCTTTAAAATTATTTGCATCCCTTCGGAGGATGACGCTTATGCAGGATATCCCTTTTTTGTCAGTTCCCGACATGTTGAGGCAAAATGCCGCCAGGTTTCAGGGGAAGCTTGCCCTGAAGTACCGCAAGCAGGGAAAGTTTGTCACGCTGAGTTACGCGGAGTTTTATGAACGGGCTCTGATGGCCGCCCGTGGCCTGAAGAAGTGCAATGTGAAACCGGGGGAGAGGGTTGCGATCCTCTCAGAGAACCGTGCCGGGTGGGTTATTGCCGATATGGGGATCCTCACTGTCGGCGGCGTGACCGTGCCGATCTATCCGACGAACACACCCGAGCAGATCGAGTACGTGCTGAATCATTCGGAAGCCCGTATTGTTTTTGTTTCCAGCAAATTTCAGTACTCAAAGCTTCTCAGGATACGGGAAACAATTCCTAAAGTGGAATTGGTGGTTTCGTTCGAGCGTTTTCTGGGTGAGCCGGAGTTGCCGGTCTGCACCTTCTATCAGCTCTCGGAAATTGACCTCCCGGTTACCGAAAGTGAAAAAAAGCAGCTTGAGGCCGGTATTGACTGCATCGGCCCCACTGACCTCCTTACCCTGATTTACACCTCCGGCACAACCGGCGTGCCGAAGGGGGTGCCGCTTACCCACCGCAATATTCTCTTCGATGCCTTTTATACCAGCAGAAAAGCAGTGGTGCTTCGCGAATGCGAGGTTCACCTCAGCTTCCTCCCCTTGAGCCACGTTCTTGAAAGAACAATCGGCTATTACATGATGATCATGAACGGCTCGATGATGGCTTTTGCCGACAGTATTGAAAAGGTCCCGGAAAACATGATGGAAGTCAAACCAACAGTGATGGTAAGCGTGCCGCGGCTCTTCGAAAAGATCTACTCGCGCATTTTCGAAA
The DNA here is from genome assembly GCF_000016745.1 of Geotalea uraniireducens Rf4. Taxonomy (GTDB): domain Bacteria; phylum Desulfobacterota; class Desulfuromonadia; order Geobacterales; family Geobacteraceae; genus Geotalea; species Geotalea uraniireducens. The sequence continues at coordinate 1,848,998 of NC_009483.1, forward strand.
ACGTGCATCAGATGTCTGTTGTGAAAAGGAAACTGTTCCATTGGGCGATTGAGGTAGGCAAGAAGTATGTGGAAGCAAGGTATATCGAGAAGAGAACTTCTCCCTTACTGGCATTTAAGTACAACGTGGCAGACAGGCTCGTCTTCGGCAAATTGCGGGAGCGGTTCGGCGGGAACATGAGGCTGTTCTGCTCGGGTGGCGCGCCGCTTGACAAGACGATCAACGAATTCTTCTGGATTATCGGCCTTCCTATCCTGGAAGGGTATGGTCTGACCGAGACCAGTCCGGCGGTCAGCTTTAACAATTTTGATCAGGTCCGGTTCGGCTCCGTGGGAACAGCGCTTGAGCACACGGAAATAAAAACGGCCGAGGATGGCGAACTGCTGATCCGGGGGCCGCAGATCATGACCGGTTATTACAAGGAACCGGCGGCAACCGGTGAGTCGTTGCAGGATGGCTGGTTCAAAACGGGAGATATCGGCTACATCGAGAACGGTTTTGTCTATATAACCGACCGCAAAAAAGAGCTGATAATCACAGCAGGGGGGAAAAATATAGCCCCCCAGCCCCTGGAGAACGAACTCAAGCTGGACAAGTACATTTCCTCGGCATTTGTATATGGTGACCGGAAGCCTTACCTTACCGCCCTGCTCGTACCAAATATGGAGCGGTTGCTGGAATTTGCCAGGGAAAAGCATATCGATTATTACGATATGGATGACCTGGTCATCCACGAGCCGGTCACCAGGCTGATGGAGCAGAGGCTCGCCGAAATCAACAGCCATCTGCCCCAGTATGAGAGCATAAAGAAGTTTGTGCTGCTCCCACGCGACTTTTCCATTGACGGGGGGGAGCTTACCCCGACCCTCAAGCTGAGGCGGAAGGTTATTTACGAGAAATACAAGGATAAGATCGAAGGAATGTATGTCGAGAACGGGAATTGATCCCGTTGCCGGCAATAAAAAAACGGAGGAAAACTATGAAACAGATCAATAAGGCGGCCGTGCTGGGGTCAGGTGTTATGGGAGCGACCATTGCAGCCCATCTGGCCAATGCCGGAATTCAGGTGCTGCTCCTTGACATAGTGCCGAGGGAGCCGAGCGATGCGGAGACGGCGGCAGGTCTTACCCTGGCTGACCGCGCTGTCCGGAACAGGATCGCCCAGGCCGGTCTGGACGGACTTCTCAAGATGAAGCCGGCGCCGTTCTTTATCCCCGGCTATGCATCGTACATCGAGGTGGGCAACTTCGAGGACGACATGGCGCGGCTCAAGGAGTGCGACTGGGTCATCGAAGTGGTCATCGAGAACATGGAGATCAAGAAGAAGCTCTTTAGCGAAAAGGTGGCCCCCAACATGAAAGATGGGGCTGTTCTCTCCACCAATACCAGCGGCCTTTCCGTTAACGAGATGGCGGAAAGTCTGCCGGACAACATCAGGAAGAACTTCCTGGTTACCCATTTCTTCAATCCGCCCCGCTACATGCGTTTGCTGGAGATCGTTTCCTGCCGCTACACCGATCCGGCTGTTGCGGAAAAGATGGCGGCGTTCATCGGCAAACGGCTGGGAAAGGGGATTGTCTACGCCAAGGACACACCCAACTTCATCGCCAACCGGATCGGCGTGTATGCCATCTGCAACTGTGTGCGGAACATGATGGCGATGGAGATGACCGTCGAGGAGGTCGACAAGATTGCCGGTCCGGCAACCGCCAGGCCAAAGAGCGCGGCTTTTCGCACGGCGGATCTGGTGGGCATCGACACACTGCAGCATGTGGCGAACAACTCCTACGAGCTCCTGGTGAACGACGAGGAGCGCGAGCTCTTCCGTTTCCCTGATTTTATCCGGGAAATGGTCGGGAAGGGGCTCCTGGGGAATAAGAGCAAGCAGGGTTTCTTCAAGAAAGCCAAGGGGGAAAAGTGTTCGACCATTTTCTTTTACGACTACAAGAGCGGTGAGTACGTGGAGGCGCAAAATCCGAAATTTGCCTCCGTGGAGGCGGCAAAATCCATCGACGATCCGGCCAAGCGTCTCCAGGCCGTTATCACCGGCACGGACAAGGCTGCCCAGTTTGCCTGGAAAAACATGCGGGACACCCTTATCTACACATTCAACCGGATCCCGGAAATTGCCGACGATATTGTCAATATCGACAACGCCATGAAGTGGGGGTTCAACTGGGAACTCGGCCCCTTCGAAATGCTGGACGCCATCGGTGTCGGCTATTTCGTGGAGCGGGCCGAAAAGGACGGGGCGCCGGTTCCAGCCGGACTCAAGGCGGTTGAACAGTTCTATAAATTTGCCGACGGCAAAAACTACTATTACAGCCTTGCTGACAAAAGCTATCGGGAAATAGCCCGGAAGGCCGGCCATGTAAACCTCTCTGTCCTCAAGAGAAGCGGCGGGATGGTGGAGAAAAATAGCGGCGCCTCCGTGGTGGATCTGGGGGACGGGGTCTTCTGCCTGGAATTCCATACCAAGATGAACGCCATCGGCAACGAGATCCTTTCCATGGTCCACAAAGGGATCAAGCGGTCGGAAGAAGAAGGGGTGGGACTCGTTATCGCCAACGAGGGTGGGCTGTTTTCTGCCGGCGCCAACCTGATGCTGCTGGTGATGGGGATTGCCGAAGGGGCCTATGACGAGATCGCCATGACGGTGAAAAACTTCCAAAAGGCGATGATGGCAATCAAATACTCCAAGATCCCCGTGGTTGCGGCTCCCCACAACCTGACCATGGGTGGCGGATGCGAGACCTGTCTCCATGCCGACGCGATGAATCCATATGCGGAAACCTACATGGGATTGGTGGAGATCGGGGTAGGGCTTCTGCCGGCCGGCGGGGGAACCAAGGAGATGGCCATCCGCGCCATTAAACTGGCCGAAGAGTATGACATGGACCCTACTCCTTTCATCTTCAAGAACTTTATGAATATCGCCATGGCCAAGGTAAGCATGTCTGCGGCCGAACTCAACCAGATGGGCTTCATGCGCCAAGGCGACGCCGTTGCCATGGATATGGATACGCGGATCTTTGACGCCAAGCTGAAGGTCATTGCCCTGGCTGCCAACTACCGCCCGGGCAGGCCGCTGATCGACCTGAAGGCGCCCGGTCGGGGGATTGCCGCCAGCATCAAGTCCCAGCTCTGGAACATGCGCATGGGGGGCTTCATCTCCGAGTACGATGAGTTCCTGGGCAAGACCATTGCCGACGTCATCACCGGCGGCGATGTCCCGGCCGGGACCCTGATCACCGAAGACTACCTCCTGGAGTTGGAGCGTGAGGCGTTTGTCCGGCTCTGCGGGCAGAAAAAAACCCTCGACAGGATTCAGAACATGCTGAAGAAGGGTAAAACGCTGCGCAATTAGGGTCGCCACATGTAGGGGCAGACCCGCGTGTCTGCCCTGTTTGCGGTGCAAATGTCCGGCAAGGGCGTACACATAGGTATAAGTGCAGGGCGCACACATAGGTGCGCCCCTACAAATGAATGACTTGGAGGAAATCGATGAGAAACGCATATATTTTAGCTGCCTTTCGTACCCCCGGTTGTAAGGCTAAAAAGGGGAAATTCAAGGATGTGCGGCCTGACGACCTGGCTGCGGTAGCAATCAGAGGCCTTTTGGAGAAAACAGGAATAGATCCCCTCGCTGTTGAAGACATCATCATGGGGTGTGCATTTCCGGAAGGGGAGCAGGGGATGAACATGGCAAGGGTGGCGGCCATGAAGGCCGGCGTCCCTTACCAGGTGCCGGCCCAGACCGTCAACCGGTTCTGCTCTTCCGGATTGCAGAGCATTGCTTCTGCTGCTGAGCGAATCATGGCCGGTTTCAGTGACTGCATCATTGCCGGCGGCTCGGAAAGCATGAGCATGGTTCCCATGGGGGGCAATAAATACAGTGCCAACCCTGGGCTGGTAGCGTCCTGGCCGGAGTCGTTCGCCTCCATGGGGATCACCGCCGAATTGGTTGCCGAGCAGTACACGGTTTCCCGCGAGGAGCAGGATTTCTTTGCTGCGGAGAGCCATAGAAAGGCAGCCGCAGCCATAGCGCAGGGGAAATTCGCAGAGGAAATCCTGCCGGTTGAAGTGGAAAGCTGCGCTCTGGTGAACGGCAAGATGAAACGGAGTAAGGAGTTGGTCACCGTTGATGACGGTGTGCGTGGTGAAACGACCCGGCATGGGCTCGGCAAGCTGAAGCCGGCGTTCAGCGCCACCGGGACGGTAACGGCAGGGAACTCATCCCAGATGACCGACGGCGCCGCAGCGGTGTTGGTGGTGTCGGAAGAGTTCCTGAAAAAATGCGGTAAAGTGCCCATTGGCCGCTTTGTTTCGTTCGCAGTGCGCGGTGTGCCGCCGGAAATCATGGGAATCGGCCCCATCGAGGCGATCCCGGCAGCCCTCAAGCTGGCGGGGCTCAAGCTGGAGGATATCGGACTGTACGAGCTGAACGAAGCGTTTGCCGCCCAGTCCATTGCCTGCGTGAAAACCTTGGGGATCGATCCGGCCCGGGTTAACGTCAACGGCGGCGCCATAGCCCTCGGCCACCCCTTGGGGTGCACCGGCGCAAAACTGACCACGTCGCTCCTTCATGAGATGCAGCGCAGCAATACCCGCTATGGCGTCGTTTCCATGTGCATCGGCGGCGGGATGGGCGCAGCGGGAATTTTCGAGAAGATGTAAAAAATATAACTCTTATTTTACGAGGTGAGATCATGGCAGCAAAAATTTTCAAAGGCGCCGAGTACCTGATAACGGAAGTGTTGAAGGATGAAGTCTTCACACCGGAGGATTTTACCGACGAACAGAAGCAGATAGCAGAAACAACCGAGCAGTTTGTCGTCAAGGAAGTTGCGCCCCACCGGGAAGAGATCGAGCACCAAAACTTCGACCTGGTGGTTGAGCTCATGCAAAAGTGCGGCGAGCTGGGTCTACTGATGATCGACGCGCCGGAAGAGTACGGCGGACTCGAATTGGACAAAGCAACCAGCATGCTGGCGGCCGAAAAAATCTCCTCAGCCGGCTCCTTTTCCGTTGCCTATTCGGCCCATACCGGTATCGGCACGCTGCCGCTTGTCTATTACGGGACAACGGAACAGAAGGAGAAATATCTCGGCAAGATAATCAGCGGCGAGTGGGTTGCCGCCTACTGCCTGACGGAGCCCGATTCGGGGAGTGACGCCCTGGGGGCCAAGACCACCGCCACCCTCTCTGCGGACGGAAAATATTACCTCCTGAACGGCACCAAGCAGTTCATCACCAATGGCAGCTTCGCCAACCTCTACACCATTTTCGCCAAGATCGACAAGGAGCATTTCACCGCCTTTCTCGTCGAGCGGACCACCGAAGGTCTGTCCGTCGGAGCCGAGGAGCAGAAGCTCGGGATCAAAGGCTCTTCGACCACCCAGATCATCCTGGAAAATGCCAAGGTGCCGGTGGAAAATGTGCTGGGAGAAATCGGCAAGGGGCATAAGATCGCCTTCAACGTACTCAACGTGGGGCGCTTCAAGCTGGGCGCCGGGGTGACCGGCGCAGCCAAGTACGCACTGGCCGAGGGGATCAGGTACGCCAATATGCGCAAGCAGTTCGGAGTACCGATCGGTACGTTCGGCGCCATCAAGGAAAAGATCGCCAATCTGTCCGCTGCCGTTTTTGCCGCGGAATCCCTCGTCTACCGCCTGGCCGGGCTGATTGACCATAAGCTGGCAACCATTCCCAAGGATACCTCCAATTACTACGATGTGTACCAGAAAGGTATAGAGGAGTACGCCATCGAGTGTGCCATTGCCAAGGTCTTTTGTAGCGAGGTGCTGTCCGACGTGGTGGACGAGGTCGTCCAGATCCATGGCGGCTACGGTTTCATCCAGGAGTATCCGGCGGAGGGTTTTTACCGTGATGAGAGGATCAACCGGATCTTCGAGGGGACCAACGAGATCAACCGCCTCCTCATACCGGGAATACTGCTCGGCAGGGCAATGAAGGGGGAGATCCCGCTGCAGCGTGAAGTGATGAAGGCCCTTGAGGCGCTGATGACCCCTTCCTTCGATGAAATCGATGACTCCGTGCCCTTTGCTGCGGAAAAGGTCCTGCTCCAGAACCTGAAAAAGGCCTTCCTCGTCCTTGCCGGTTCGGCCGTGCAGAAGTATATGGATAAAATCAAGGATGAGCAGGAGATCCTCATGGCTGTGGCAGATGTGGCCATCAATATCTTCGCCCTGGAAAGCGCCGTTCTCCGTGCCGAGAAGATCCTCGGAACGCTGAGCGACGGCAAAAAAACTTCTGTCACGGCAGCCGTAAAGGTGTTGGCCTTTGATGCCGTCGAGAAGATTTCCACGGCGGCGAAACGGGCTGCCTACTACATTGAAGAAGGGGACAATCTTACCATGGTGCTCGGCGGGATCAGAAGGTTCACCAAGTACGATGCATCAGGGCTTCTCCAGGCCAAACGGCACTTGGCTGATGTTGCTCTTGAAGCGGAAAAATATATATTTTAATCAATTCGAAGATGAAACCCGTTGCAAACCGATTGCCGGCTCGCAAGATATTGCCTGCCAAGTGAGAGACGACAGATGCGACAACACACGATCAACACCCCTTACATGGTAGGTGAAGCCCATTTCTACTCCACGGAACTGAATGGGGACCTGGTTCTTTTCGACACCGGTCCCTCCACTCCGGAGGCCCTTGCCTACCTGCAAACGGTCGTTGATCTCAGGCGTCTGAAATACCTCTTTATCACCCACTGCCATGTGGACCATTACGGACTGGCCGATTTTATCGCCAAAAACAGCAGCGCCGAAGTTTTCCTCTCCCGCAAGGATGCCATCAAATTCCGGCGTCACCATGAGCGCCTGGAGCATATCAGGGAGCTTCTCCGCTCATATGGCTATGATCATGGTTTTGTCGACCGCTTGCAGGCTGTCTATACCGACAAGAAAATATTTCCCGCTTTTCCCGAGAAATACACTCTCGTCGAGGAGTCGGACGTTCCCCGCAAGCTGGGGATCGACCATATCGGCTGTCCCGGCCATTCCCAGAGCGATCTGGTCTATTTGTGCGGCAAATACGCCGTTACCGGCGATGTCTTGCTGCGCAACATCTTTCAGGCGCCGCTTCTCGATGTCGACCTGGAGACATTCGACGGGCGGTTCCGCAACTACGACGCATACTGCGCGTCACTCCTTGAATTGCAGTCAGTGCGCGGCTGCGAGATACTTCCCGGCCATCGGCAGTATGTGGAGAGCCTGGACGAAACCATCCTTTTTTACGCCGGGAAACTGATGGAGCGGGCGGCGCAGGTGAAGAGGCTGGAGGGGGTTGCCTTGGTAAGCGATGTGATCGCGAAGCTCTTTGGCGGGGCACTCGACGACCCGTTCATCACTTACCTCAAAGTGTCGGAAATCGTATTCATGCGAGACTTTCTCGCAGAGCCGGAGAAGTTGAAAAATTCCCTGGAGCAGATCGGCCTGTTTGATCTGGTATGCGACGTCTACGCTGCAGCAGTCGGATAGCGGGCATGCGGGTCGGCCCCGATGATGCCAATCTGGAAATCTGGAGAAAAACAATGATCGATCAACTCTTTGAACCACTCGTCATTAACGGGCTCAACGTAAAAAACCGGATATACATGCCGGCCATGCATCTGCAGATGTGCAGAAACTTCGAGGTAACAGACCAATTGGTGGAATTCTACACGGCAAGGGCCTGCGGGGGGGCCGGGATTATCACGGTCGGTTATGCGACCGTCGATGAGCTGTCAGGCAACCCTACCAACATCGGCGCCCACCGTGACGAGTACATTCCCGGTCTGGCGCGGCTCGCCAGGGCCATCAGGGAAAACGGCGCTGCTGCCTCAGTGCAGTTGAACCATGCGGGTCGCTACAATCATTCCCTTTTTCTTGGTGGGAAACAGCCGGTGGCTCCTTCGGCTATCCCGTCCCGGTTGACCAGAGAGACTCCCCATGCTCTCGATGCAGCGGGGATTGCGAGGATAATCGCCGGGTTTGCCCAGGCTGCCCTCAGGGTGAAGACCGCAGGCTTCGACGCCGTGGAAATCCTGGCGGGGACCGGCTATCTGATCAGCGAATTTCTCTCCGAGGTGACGAATAAGCGGATTGACGATTATGGCGGCTCCCTGGAGAACCGGATGCGCTTCGGGCTCGAAGTCCTGCGTGCGGTCCGGGAATCGGTCGGACCGGCGTTCCCCCTTGTCGTGCGCATGAACGGCAACGATTTCATGAAGGGGGGGACCGGCCGGCGGGAGCTGCAGGAGTTCGCCCGCTGTCTCGTTGCGGCGGGGACCGATGCCATCTGCGTCAATGTGGGGTGGCACGAGGCGCTGGTGCCGCAGATAGTCACCAAGGTCCCCCGCGGTGTCTTTGCCTACCTGGCCCGGGGTGTCAAGGAGGCGGTACATGTGCCGGTCATTGCCAGCCACCGGATCAATGACCCGGCGGTGGCCCGCGACTTGATCGCGGATGGCATGTGCGACATGGTGGCCATGGGGCGTGCTCTCATAGCTGACCCCGCTCTTCCGGAGAAGACCATGCGGGGGAAGGAACGGGAAATCGTCCACTGCGTGGCCTGCGGCCAGGGGTGCTTTGACAACCTTTTCAAGATGAAACCGGTGGAGTGCCTCTGCAACCCGCGGGCGGGCCATGAGCGGGAGACCGTGATCGAGAGGGCAGCGAAGAGCCTGAAGGTGATGGTTGTGGGAGGTGGGGCCGCGGGTATGACCGCAGCGGCGGCCGCTGCCGATGCAGGCCACCAGGTGACGCTCTTCGAGCGGAGCGGGCGGCTCGGCGGGCAGCTGCATCTTGCAGGAGCTCCGCCGGGGCGGGAGGAGTTTTTGGAACTGGCGCGGGATCTGGCCTGCCAGCTGGACCTGAGAAAGGTCCGGGTGGTGCTCAACCAGGAGGTCGACGAAGCAGTGATCGAGCGGGAACAGCCTGACGCGGTAATCCTGGCCACCGGCGGGATGCCGGTTACTCCGCCGATTCCCGGCGCAAACCTCCCCAACGTGGTGCAGGCCTGGGATATCCTGGCCGGCAAGGTACGTACCGGCAAAAGGGTGGCCATTGTCGGTGGCGGGGCAGTGGGGGTCGAGACAGCGCTCCTCCTGGCGGAAAAGGGGACCCTTTCCGGCGAAGAGCTGAAGTTTCTCCTCGTCCATGGAGCGGAAGCTGTCGAGGATCTTGGCCGGCTGGCTGTCCGGGGGACAAAGGAAGTGATCCTCGTGGAGATGCTTGATGGACTGGGCAACAACTTTGGCAAATCCACCCGGTGGGGGATGCTGATGGACGTGGAGCGTTACGGGGTAATTGCCGGGACAGCCGTTAAGGTACTGGAAATTACCGCCGCCGGGCTCAGGGTGGAGCGGGATGGTAACGTGGAAGACATCGCCGCCGACACGGTTGTCCTGGCGGTCGGCACCCGGCCGTACAACCCGTTGCAGGAAATCCTGGCGAAAAGGGGCATCCCCCACAAGACGGCCGGCGATGCGCTGCAAGCAGCCATGGTGTTCGATGCGGTGCATCAGGGATTCGCGGCGGGGCGGGAGATTGTTTAATCAAGAGCTGATATTTGCACACTTAAAGAAAAGAGGTCTGATGCTATGCGAAAACTAGTTGTTGTGCTCCTGCTCATGCTGGCAGCAGTCAATGCCCATGCCCTCGAAGTGGCCGGAGTCCACCTGGAAACGGCGGTTATTGTCAACAATCACCCCCTGAAGCTGAACGGCTACGGCATCCGCAAAAAGTTTTTTGTCAAGGTCTATATCGGCTCCCTCTACACCGCCAAAGCGGTGGCCAAGGCCGACGAGGCGCTGAGCGAACCGGGGGACAAGCTCATCAGGATGAACTTCCTCCATAGCAAGGTGGACAAGGGGAAAATCACCGAAGCCTTCAGCGAGGGGTTTGCCGCTAATTCTCCTCAACTGGCCGGTTCCGCCGAGGTGAAGAAGTTCCTCGCCTTTTTCACCTCGGATTTCAGCAAGGGCGATACGGTTGACCTCTCCCTGGGGAGCGATGGGAGGGTGGTTGCCGTCCATAACGGCAAGGTGCTGGGAACGATCACCTCAAAAAGGCTGGCAAAGGGGATTCTCGCCATTTATCTGGGTGAGAAGCCGGCTGATGAAGCCCTGAAAAAGGGGATGCTCGGGAGGGAGTCCTGAGAGCGGAATCCTGCTACATCCGGGTCAATGGCGTTGATACCCTGCATCTCCGGCGCCTCTATGAAGATCCGCAGGGGCCGCCCGTCTTCATGCTGCATGGCGCCATCGAAAACGGCCGGATCTTCTACTCGGACTCGGGCCGTGGACTGGCTCCCTATCTGGCCGGGCAAGGTTACGATGTCTATGTTGCCGATCTGCGGGGCCGCGGCGGAAGCACCCCGGCGATCAGCCGCATGTCGCGCTTCGGCCAGACAGAGGCCATTACCGAGGACATTCCGGCATTCGTCAACCATATCATCGAGCGCCGCGGTCTGATTCCCCAGCACTGGATAGCTCATTCATGGGGTGGGGTGCTCCTTTCCTCCTATCTGGCGCGATTTGCCGACCATCGCGACCTGGTCCGGTCAGCCGTCTATTTCGGCAGCAAACGGATGGTGAGGGTATGGAACTTCCACCGTCTTTTGAAGGTAGACCTGGTATGGAACGGGTTGTGCCATCTGATTTCCGACCTGGCCGGCTATCTCCCTGCCCGCAGGTTGGGTATCGGCTCGGACAGCGAGACGCTCAAGTCCCATTGCCAGAGCAGCGAGTGGGTAAAGAAGGATGCCTGGGTGGATTCCGACGACGGCTTCGATTACGGCGCCGCTATCGGGCAGGTGCAGCTGCCGCCGATCTGGTACCTGGCCGCGGAGAGGGACCACGCCCTGGGACATCCGCGCGATGTGGCGGATTTCCGGCGGTCGGCAGGAGTGCAGGAAAGCAGCTATACTGTACTCAGCCGCAGGAACGGCAACCTTCACGACTATGATCACATAAACATGCTGACCCACCCGGATGCACCGGCAGACCATTTCCCGTTAATCGTCCACTGGCTGAAAGAGCATGAAACAGCTGCCGGTGCGGCAAGGAACTAGCCGGCTTTAATCAGGAAACAAGGAGAAAAACGCCATGAGCGCTGCCAGCACAAATGAACAGATTCAAACCGACCTGCGGGACGGTATTTTTACCATTTGCTTTAACCGACCGGAGAAGAAGAACGCCCTGAACCTGGCCATGTATGCGGCGTTGGTTGATTCGCTGGGAGAAGCGGACCGGGATGATGCGGTACGGGTGGTTCTCCTGACCGGAAATGGGGAATGCTTCACCAGCGGCAACGACCTGGCGGATTTCATGACCGCACCGCCCATCAGCGCGGAGAGTCCGGTCATGCAGTTTCTTGCTGCCATAAGCCGGTTCCGCAAACCGCTCGTTGCGGCGGTCATCGGCTCGGCGGTCGGTGTCGGGGTGACGATGCTTCTCCATTGTGACCTTGTTTACGCCGGAACAGGCGCTGTCCTGCAGCTGCCATTCGTTAACCTCGGGCTCTGCCCGGAAGCCGGTTCGACCCTGCTCTTTCCCCGGCTCATGGGGCACCAGCGGGCAGCGGAACTGCTCCTGCTCGGAGAACCCTTTTCAGCCGAGAAAGCCTGTTCAGTCGGCATCGTCAACGGGGTTTTCCCGGATGTGGAGGTCCTGGCTGCCGCCCGGACCAAGGCCTTACAGCTGGCGGCCCGACCGGCCGCAGCAGTGCGCCTGGCCAAAGCGTTGCTGAAAAAGGAGTATGCGGCATCCTTGGAAGAAACCATTGCCGACGAAGGGGCTCACTTTGTCAAGCGGTTGATGTCACCGGAGGCGGGTGAAGCGCTCCGGGCCTTCATGGAGCGGCGTCAGCCCGATTTCTCGCGATTCAAGTAATAATGGACTTGGTAATTATCAATATACCCCGTAGGGGCGCCAGCACGGCTTCATCGTGCTTCGCCCTTGTTCGCAACGTCACCAAAGGCGGGCGAAGCAGATAAGGCGTTTGCTTCGCCCCTACAATCAAAAACGGTATATCATGAAATTCTATGTCCCTAAGGGAATAGTAAGGCGGGCGGGGCGCCAGCACTGAGCGGGCGATTGTTTGTTGTCTCGGGGCGCCGGCGATGAGCTAGCTCGAAAGGTTATAATAGTCGAGGATCTTCTGCTTATATTCTGCGATGTCTTTTTCCAGCGATTGTAATTGGGCGGTTCTCTTTCTTATGTTGTTCAGGTGAGAATCGAGGAGTTCGATCAGGCGCGGCATTATTTTCTCAGGCAGCTGTTCTCTGGTATAGAGTTCGGCCAGTTCCTTCATTTCCTGCAACGAGAGTCCCAGGGCCTTCAGCTTGAGGACGAACTTGAAACGCTTGATATCTGAATTTTCATAAACCCTGATGCCTCCTTCGGTCCTTTTCGGGGGCTCCACCAATCCCATCTGCTCGTAAAGCCTTATGGTTCTGGTTGTTATGTGCAATGCCTTGGCAAGATCGCTGATCTGCATGTATTCATCTGAGCTGAGTCTCATACTTCACCTCTATGTTAAATTAGGCTTTTATACAACACAAATTCCGAAAGCTTGTCAAGAAATTAAAAAATATTTTATTGCATGCGACTATTTTACAAATACTTGTACTTGACATGAACGTTAAGATAAAGTATAACACAATTATGTAACTAATCTTCAGGGGTGGCCAATGGACGCAGCGAGAGAAATATACTGGAACGTAGGGCACGGGGTGATAGGGCCGATGTACCTCTTTTCTTTGATCGCCATCGCCCTCTGTGGATGGGGTTTTTACAAAAGGACACCGATTTACCGCCAGGGGAAGCCGCTAGACCGCCTGGACCGGCTGCCGGAGAAGATTGCCTTTATGGCAAAGAGCGTACTGGCCCAGACTCGGGTTCTGCGGGTCGTCAACCCCGGGATTTTGCATACCCTCTTTTTCTGGGGGTTCGGTATCCTGTTCATCGGCACCCTGCTCGTCATGGTCCAGGCTGACCTCAGCCAGCCGCTGTTCGGGATGGTCATTCTGAAAGGTACTTTCTACAAGATATTCTCGCTCGCACTGGATATTGCCGGGGCTGCCGCTCTCCTTATGCTGGCGGGGCTTCTCGTCCGACGCTTCTTCGTCAAGCCGTCTGGACTCGAAATCATACGGGATGACTACGTTGTTCACTCGCTCCTGTTTGCCATTCTCGTTACCGGCTTCGTTACGGAAGGGGTCAGGATGGCCGCCACGGAACTGATGGCCAATCCCGGCCTGGCCCGCTTCTCACCTGTCGGCATGCTGTTCGGAAAAATCTTTCTCGGGATGGCCCCGGCCGACCTTGCCCTGGGGCATAAAATCCTCTGGTGGGTCCACTTCTTCCTCGCTATGGGGTTTATCGCTATCATTCCCTTTACCAAACTGAGGCATATCTTTACCACCAGCGCCAACTACCTGTTCAGCGACCTTTCACCCAAGGGGACCATCTGCACCATCAACATGGAAGATGAGAGCATCGAGCAGTTCGGCGCCGCCAAGGTCAGCGACCTCACCTGGAAGGATATCTTCGATGCCGATGCCTGCACCTCGTGCAAGCGCTGCCAGGATCGCTGCCCGGCCCATGGCACCGACAAACCACTCTCTCCCATGAAACTCGTCAGGCAGGTGGGGGAAATCGCCTTTACCAATCCGCAGGGAAGCCTGATCGAGACCATCACCGAGGATGCCATCTGGTCCTGCACCACCTGCCGCGCCTGCCAGGAGATCTGCCCCGCCGGCATCGAGCATGTCAACAAGATCCTCGAAATGCGCCGCAATCTCACTCTCATGGAAGGTTCTTTTCCCGGCGACGAGGTGCGGACCGCCATCGGCAATATCGAAGTGAACGGCAACCCTTTCGGCCTGGCCTACGCCGGTCGAGGCGAGTGGGCCGACGGGCTCGACGTCAAGGTGATGGAGCGGGACTGCGATGTGGACATTCTCTACTTCGTCGGTTGCTATGCTTCCTTCGACAAGCGGAACCGGGAAATCGCCCGGAACTTTATCAAGATCTGCACCGCCGCCGGGGTCAGGGTCGGCATCCTCGGCAAGGAGGAGAAGTGCTGCGGCGAGCCGGCCAGAAAACTGGGCAACGAATACCTCTACCAGATGTCTGCTGCGGAAAACATCGAGCTGCTCAAGGGTTACGATGTGAAGAAGATCGTCACCACCTGTCCCCACTGCTTCAATACCCTGGGGCGGGATTACCGCGACCTGGGGCTCGAAATCCCGGTGGAGCATTACACCACCTTTATCAGCAAACTCATGGCGGAACAGCGCCTGACGCTAAAGCCCGAGCCGTTCGAGTTTACCTATCACGACTCCTGTTACCTCGGCCGCTACATGGACATCGTCGCCGAGCCGCGGGCGGTGTTGCAGGTAGCCGGCGGCCGATTGACGGAGATGGCGAAGTCCGGCTACGAGAGTTTCTGCTGCGGTGCCGGCGGCGGCAGGATCCTGGCCGAGGAGAAGCTGGGGCGGAGGATCAGCGTGGAGCGGGTAAAGATGGCCGAGGCTACCGGGGCGCCGATCGTGGTCTCCAACTGCCCCTTCTGTCTTACCATGTTCGAGGACGGGATCAAGACCGGAGGGTGCGAGGAGTCGCTTAAGGTGCGGGACCTGGCGGAGATCGTGGCTGAAAGAATCATACTGTAGGGGCGGGGTCTCCCCGCCCCTACAAATCGGAGGTTTATATGAACATACTAGTCTGCATAAAACAGGTTCCCGACATGGAATCGAGGTTCAAGGCCAACGGCGAGGGGGTCTGGTATGAAGAAACGGACCTTGCCTTCCGGATGAACGAGTACGACGAATATGCCGTCGAGCAGGCGGTGAAGCTGAAAGAACAGCTGGGCGACGCCCCCGAGGTCACCGTCCTCTCCATCGGCCCCGATCGGGTCGTGGAGGCGATAAAAAAGGCGCTGGCCATGGGTTGCGACCGTGCGCTCCATGTCCGGGACCCGGCCGTTCACCTCAAAGACCCGTGGCAGATAGCTTCCATCATTTCCGGCTACGCCCGCGACAAAGGGTTCGACCTCATCTTTACCGGGATGCAGTCCCAGGATCGGGGCTCCGCACAAGTCGGCGTTACCGTCGCAGAGCAGTTGGGTTATGCCTGCGTCACGACGCTGGTCGGCTTTAGCTATGCCGACGGGGCCATCACTGCCAGACGGGAACTGGAAGGCGGCGTCAAAGGGGTTGTGCGTATGAAAACCCCGGCCCTGCTCACCTGCCAGCTGGGGCTCAACGTCCCCCGTTATCCGACCCTGCCCAATATCATGAAGGCCAAGAAGAAAGAGATTGTCACCGTTCCGGTGGCAGATCTGCTCAAGGAAGAGCCGTTGGCCGCCACTACCGGATTCTACCCCCCGGCCAAAAAGGGGGGCGGCATCGTCCTGGAAGGGGACGTAGCCGACATGGCCGACAGGCTGGTTGGGATACTGAAAGATAAAACCGCGGTACTGCGATAGGAGAGAGCCATGAAAGCGTTACTCATCTGCGAATATAGAGAAGGAAAACTCCTCGACTCCAGCTACGAACTGCTCGCCTTTGCCGGGAAACTGGGGGCTGACAGCGCCATGGTCCTGATCGGTGATGCGGTGAATGTCCCCCGGTACGGCGGGACGGTCTACCTGGCTGATGCGGCCGGCTACGGGGAATACAACCCCGACCTGCACAAACAGCTTGTCCTGGCTGCCGTTGCACAGGAAAACCCCGACTACATCGTCTTCCAGCATTCCTCTTACGGCTGGGACCTTGCGCCGCGTGTGGCGGCGAAGCTGAAGGTCGCCCAGATATCCGAAGTCATCGGCATTAACGACGATGGCTTTGAGGTCGGCTGCTGCAATGCCAAGATGCGGCGCACTGTCAAGCCCGCCGGCGCGAAAGCCGTTCTGACCGTCCAGGCAGGGGCCTTCAGTGTCCAGGGCGAGCCTCAGGGGACTCCCAACGTGGAAAAACTGGAGATTGCCGGGACGGGGAGCGTGGAATTCGTCGGCTATGAGCCCGCCGAGGCAAAGGGTATCGACCTGGGCAAGGCCGAGGTGATCGTCAGTGCCGGCCGAGGGGTGGGCAAGAAAGACAACGTGCCGGTCATTGCCGCCCTGGCCAAAGCCTTGGGGGGCGAACTGGGCGCGAGCCGGCCGGTGGTTGATGCCGGCTGGGTCGAGCACAGCCACCAGGTCGGCACCACCGGCCAGACGGTGTCGCCCAAGCTCTACGTGGCGTGCGGTATCAGCGGCGCCATTCAGCACCTGGCGGGAATGAAGAAGTCGGACTTCGTGGTGGCAATCAACAAGGACAAGGATGCTCCGATCGGCGATGTGGCAGACGTGCTGATCGTCGCCGATGTCATGCAGTTCGTGCCGGCGCTTACGGCAAAACTGCAGAAATAGAAGTAATTCCAATTTCTCCAATTTCAAATCAAGGATGAAATCAAGGCGGCGAGGATTGAGGCGACGAAGGCGTACAGATAGTACGTTGAGGAGCCGAAGACGAGCCAACGAAGATAGCGCCTTGATTTGGAATTGGAATAACAGAGAAGCAGGGTCATCTATCCGATCCGGGCAGTACTCCTTTCATTGCTGTGATTCAAGGGGCAGGGCCATGCCTGCCCCGGTTTTTTCCGGCGAGAGGCAATGAGGACTTTAAATAAAGCTATGTCAGTGAGGTATTTATCTATGTTGGTAGTCGTCTGCATCAAGCAGGTACCCGATACCACCCAGGTTCAGATCGACCCGCTAACCAATACCCTCGTCCGTGAGGGTATTCCGTTCATCGCCAACCCGTATGATACCCATGCCCTTGAAGAGGGGTTGCGACTCAAGGACCGGTTCGGTTTTCGGGTCGCAGCCATTTCCATGGGGCCGCCCAACGCAGAGGCCACCCTTAAAAAGGCCATGGCGCTCGGTGTTGATGAGGCAATCCTCCTTTCCGACCGGGTTTTCGGAGGTGCCGACACCCTGGCGACCAGCAACGTGCTGGCGGCAGCAATCCGGAGGCTCAGCAAGAAAGAAGATGTGGGGATTGTCCTGTGCGGCAAGCAGACCATTGACGGCGATACCGCCCAGGTCGGACCCGGTATAGCAACCAGGCTCGGATATACCCAGCTTACCCTCGTCGACCGGATCGAACAGGTTGATTTGCTCCGCAGGAAGATCAGGGTCAGACGCAAACTGGAAGGGCGGCACGAGATTGTCGAGGCGCCGTTTCCTGCCATGCTCTCCGTGGTGCGGGAGTTGAACCGCCCCCGTTACCCGACCGTACCGATGCGTCTGTCCTCACTGGATGCCGCTGTGGAGGTCTGGAACAACCAGCTTCTCAAGCTCGGCTCGATAGTTTTTCACGATTCCTGCTATCTGGGGCGGCACAACGATGTCTATGAGCCGCCGCGCACTGTCATAGCGGCCGCCACGGGTAATTACCCTCTGGAGCTTGCCCGGAACCGTGCCGATTCATTTTGCTGCGGCGCAGGGGGCGGCAGGATGTGGATGGAGGAGCACTTGGGCGGCCGTATCAACCTGAACAGGGTGGAAGAGGCGCTCGGGACAAAGTCGGATACCATCTGCGTCAGCTGCCCGTACTGTATGACCATGCTCGAAGATGGCCTGAAGGACCTGCAGGCGGGCCAGACGAAAGTCAGGGATATTGCCGAGGTGGTGGCGGAGGGGCTGCGCCCTACGGGGTGAAGCTTTTGTTTGAGAACTTTCAACTCTCCCCCGGCTCTTCGAAACTGACCCGACCGAGCTTCCCTGCCCGAAGCTCTCGCAGAAAAGCCTCGGCGGCCCGTTGCAGATCAACCCCTCCGCCGGCGGCCAGGCAACCCAGGCGACGACCAATCTGTTCGAGAACATCGGCGGCGCTATCAGGCACGTCAGTGAGTTTGTAACGGGTACTGAGCAGTTCTCGGTAACGCTGCATCATGAACTCGGCCGCGAAGAGCCCAACGTTTATGTACTCGATGGCGCTGGCTCCGATGGCGCCGCTGGTTGCCAGCCGATAGGACGCGACCTGGTCGCTCATGTCAGGCCAGAGCAGCCCCGGCGTATCGCAGAGCGTAATGCCGTTGTGCAGGTCGATCTTCTGGGCGGAGGTGGTGATGGCGGGCTTGTCTCCGACCTTGGCCATGCACTTACCTGCCAGGGTGTTGATCAGGGTCGACTTGCCGACGTTGGGAATGCCGACGACCATGGCACGCACCGGCCATTCCGGCTTGCCGCGGTTCGGCACCAGGCGCCGGCAGAGCTTGATCAATTGGTTCACCTCGCGATGCTGCTTTGCCGACAGGGGGAGGGCGCGTACCCCGGTCTCTCTTTCGAATGTGCGGACCCAGGCCTTGGTAATTGCGGGGTCGGCAAGATCGTTCTTGTTCAGCACCTTGATGCAGGGCTTGTCCCCGCGCAACTTTGCCAGCAGGTGATTGGCGCTGGAGGCGGGCAGTCGGCAGTCAAGGACCTCGATGATTACGTCGATCTTTCGGATTAACTCGGAAATCTGTTCGTGGGCCTTGCCCATGTGCCCGGGATACCATTGTATTGTCATTTACGTTGTCTTTCCTCTGGGTTGAAATATAAACCTACAGTACCACATTCCACTGACTGTAAGGGGTATTATCTCACTCCATTCCTGTCACTGTAGGCGCCAAGGCGCCCAAACCCTGCTGTTGCGCCTACGAATTTCACAAAATAGTCGATTGCCGAATAATAAAAAATAATCTATACAAAGCTTGCCTCAACGTTCCGATGCTGATAACTTGACAAGGTTCAAAACCTTGATGTTTTGCCCGAGGACAGATTTCAGAGGAAGTCACGTGCAGATTATTCTTTTCAATAAACCCTTTAACATCCTTTGCCAGTTTACAGAACCGGGCAAACGCCTGACCTTGGCAGACTATATTTCTATCCCCGGCGTTTATGCCGCCGGTCGGCTGGATTATGATAGCGAAGGTTTGCTCGTCCTCACCGACACGGGACGTATTCAGCAGCGAATCGCCGATCCACGCGCTGATATGGCTAAATCCTATTGGGTCCAGGTGGAAGGTGTTCCTACCTTGGCCGCCATTCAACAGTTGACCTGCGGTGTTCTGCTTGAAGATGGATTGACCTTGCCGGCCATTGTCGAGCAGATTAAACCACCGTCGGTTTGGCTACGCACCCCCCAGATTCGCGAACGGCGACAGATTCCAACCACCTGGCTGGCGATAACCCTGACTGAAGACCGAAATCGTCTGATTCGGCGGATGACCGCTGCCGTCGGCCTGCCGACTTTACGGCTGATTCGGCAGGCCGTTGGACCATGGCAACTCAATAAGTTACAACCCGGCGACTGGAAAGTCGCCAGCATCCCGGCTGAATGGCTGTAGCACCGGATGGAAGCGAGAAGACATGAAACTTAGCGGTGCACCTAAACAAGTTGTCTGGGCAGAGAAGGTGAGGAAGGATCGATTGAAGGTTTGGCAAGAGACCTCTCCGGAAATCTTCAAGGCCGTAGAATCGATAGTGACCCAAGAGACAAGTGCAGACTGGTGGATATCCTATAAAGACAAGGGGCTTGACGTGGTCTGTAAACATCTGCTCGGGGGGAGTCTGCAACGGCCCTCCGTTGTCCGGGGGAAGAAAACAGATCCGGCCCTGAAGAAGTCGGACAATAAGGGAAAATTTCAGGGGACCAGGAAGTAAAGCCTGTTCTCCTGCCCCGTCATCCGGGCTTAGACAGGAAAAAGTCCGGTAATGGTTCCCTGTTGTTCCGGAACGGTATATAATAGCGCATATGAAAATTCCAAAAAGCTTTGAAATGTTAGTCCACAACGGCCTCGTCGACGAGGTCGTCTGTCAGCTCATGAGCGGCAAGGAAGCCGAGGTCTATGTGGTGCACTCCAAGGGTGAGATCCGCTGCGCCAAGGTGTACAAGGAAGCCGGCAAGCGGAGCTTCAGCCAGCAAGCCCAGTACCAGGAAGGTCGCAAGGTGCGGAACAGCCGCCAGGCGCGCGCCATGGAGAAGAACAGCAAGTATGGGCGGAAAGAGCAGGAGGGGGCTTGGCAGAACGCCGAAGTGGACGCCTTGCACCGCCTTGCCGCCGCCGGAGTGCGTGTGCCGCAGATCTTCAGCTACGTCGGCGGAGTGCTGCTGATGGAGCTGGTGGTTGACGCCAATGGCGACGTCGCGCCGAGGCTCAACGATCTGAAGTTGACGGCGGCGCAGGCCCGGGAATACCACCGTGCGCTGATCAAGCAGATCGTTCTCATGCTCTGCGCCGGACTCGTCCACGGCGACCTGTCCGAGTATAACGTGCTTGCAGGCCACGACGGGCCGGTCATCATCGACCTGCCCCAGGCCGTCGACGCCGCGGGGAACAACAATGCCAGCAGGATGCTTGAGCGGGACGTGGCAAACATGACCGCCTATTTCGGCCGTTTCGCCCCCGAACTTCTGACCACCGATTACGGCAGGGAGATCTGGAAGCTCTACGCGAGCGGCGAGCTAAGCCCCGTGACCGAGCTGACCGGCCACTTTGAGCAGAGCGGCAATCCGGCCGACGTGGGCGGCGTCATGCGGGAAATCGACTCGGCGCGGCGCTGGCATGAGCGCAACCAGTAGTAAAACAGAAGGTTCTGCTTAAGGGGGGAGTTCCATGATCATCGGTGTCCCTAAAGAGGTGAAGAAGGAGGAGTACCGGGTTGCCCTGACCCCGGCAGGAACCGCCGAGCTTGTCACGTCAGGCAACGAGGTGCTGGTGGAGACAGGTGCGGGTGAAGGCAGCGGTTTCACAGACGATTGCTACCTGAAGAGCGGCGGCAGGGTCGTCGCTCGGGAAGAGCTTTTCCGCCGGGCGGAGCTGATCGTCAAGGTCAAGGAACCCCTTCAGCCCGAATTCGGGCTGTTCCGCGAGGGACAGGCGCTTTTTACCTATCTTCACCTGGCACCGGCCCGGGATTTGACCGAGTTCCTGATGGCGCGAAAGATAACCGCCCTTGCCTACGAAACCCTGGAAAGGGACGGCGCCCTCCCGCTTTTGGCCCCAATGAGCGAGGTTGCGGGCCGGATGGCCCCATTGGTAGCCGCATGGTGCATGCAGCGGATCATGGGCGGGGGAGGTCTGCTCCCGACCGGAGCGGTTGGGGTCCGGCCTGCCAAGGCGGTAATCCTCGGCGCGGGCACCGTCGGCTTCCAGGCCGCCCGGGTTGCGGTGGGGATCGGCATGGAAACCGTTGTCCTCAACCGGGGGGTGGAACGTCTGCAACGGGTCGATGAACTGATGGGGGGGCGGGTGCGGACCGGCATCCTGGCGACGGAAAACATCCGCGAGGAGCTGAGGGCTGCGGATCTGGTCGTCGGGGCGGTGCTGGTTCCCGGGGGAAGGACGCCGGTCCTCATCACCAGGGGGATGCTCGGAGAGATGAAAAAGGGTGCGGTAATCGTCGATGTGGCGGTTGACCAGGGAGGATGTGCCGAGACCACCCGTCCCACCACCCACGACGACCCCGTCTACCTCGTGGACGGCATTGTCCATTACGCGGTCGCCAATATGCCCGGCGCCTATCCCCGTACCTCCACCCTGGCACTGACCAACGCAACGCTGCCGTACGTGAAATTTCTTGCCGGCCGGGGGGTGGACCGGGCCATTGCGGAGGACCCTTCATTGGCAACAGCCGTGAACGTAAAGGACGGCAGAATCGTCCATCCGGCCCTTGCGGCTTCCATGGGAAGCATTTGAATCTTTCCTGGTGAGTTGCCGGGAGAACAGAGCGCACCGACAAAGCCCGCTAAATGCGGGCTTTGTCGTGTTCGCATAACGAATCACAGACGCAGAAACGAACCAGTTTTATTATCAAAGATATTGCTGATGGTCACCAAACTTCCGCACTATTCTTCTCCCCCTCCCTCGATGGGAGGGGGCGGGGGGGAGGGTGAAAAGGAAGTTCTTCAAAAACAGCAATTTGCACCCCCACCCCAGCCCTCCCCCATCAAGGGGGAGGGAGTTTTTGGGGCTTGCGGCAGAATGGTACTAATCGCCAAGATATTCGAACGGCCGACGCGTTCTAATTGATTGTTTTGAAAAGTGTGATAATTTTAATGTAGCTCCTTTTGCGAAACCGTTTGTCCATGACCAATCATGCCCGGAAGGAAAGGACTTCACGTGGATTGGAAACCGATAAGGAAATCGCCGGAATTGCAGGCTGTTCGGCCGCATCTTCTCGATTACGAAAAGACCTGCGCCGGCTTTTCCTGGGAGGCTGTCCGCAGTGAGCTTTCCGGTTTACCGGAAGGGAAGGGGCTCAACATTGCCCACGAGGCCGTCGACCGTCAGGCAGCCGGTCCCCTGCGCGACAGGCTTGCCTTCCGCTGGCTGGGGAAAGATGGGGCGGTGCAGGACTTCACTTTCTGTGATCTTAAGGAGCAGAGCAGCCGCTTTGCCAATGTTCTCAAACGATTGGGAGTGGAGAAGGGGGAGCGGGTCTTCGTCCTTGCCGGCCGCATCCCCCCGCTCTACATCGCCGCCTTGGGCTGCCTGAAAAACATCAGCGTTTTCTGCCCGCTCTTTTCCGCCTTTGGGCCTGACCCGATCCGGCAGCGCCTCTCCAGGGGGGATGCCCGGCTCCTGGTGACCACCGAGCGGCAGTATGCGAAAAAGATCGCCGGCATCAGGGAGAGCCTGCCGCAGCTCCGCCATGTACTCCTGACCGATATCGACGATGATCTGGACGAGACGGTCTTGTCGCTGCCGCGGCTGATGGCGGAGGCCTCCGCCGATTTCACGATCCCGCCTACCGACCCGGAAGATATGGCGGTCCTTCACTTCACGAGCGGCACCACCGGCATGCCGAAGGGGGCGGTGCTCGTACATGACGCTGTCCTCACCCACCTCGTCACCGGCCGCTATGTCATGGACTTCCATTCGGCCGACATCTTCTGGTGCACCGCCGATCCCGGCTGGGTGACCGGCAGTTCCTACGGAATCATCGCTCCTCTCCTCCATGGCATCACCAGCATAATCGACGAGGCGGATTTCGATGCGGAGCGCTGGTACAGGATCCTTGAAGAGCAACGGGTGACGGTCTGGTACACAGCCCCCACCGCCATACGAATGCTGATGCGCGCCGCCATCGAACCACTCAAGCGATTCGATCTCTCACCTTTGCGCCTCATCCATAGTGTCGGCGAGCCTCTCAATCCCGAGGCGGTGGTCTGGGGAGAGCGTGTCCTCGGCCTCCCCATTCACGACAACTGGTGGCAAACCGAAACCGGCGGCATTATGATCGCCAACTACGCCGCAATGGAGATCCGTCCCGGCTCCATGGGGCGTCCCCTGCCGGGGATTGAAGCGGCTATCGTTCGGCGGGTCGACGATAGTGTTGATGTTTTGACGGAGCCGGACGTGGAGGGGGATCTGGCGCTCAGGCCCGGCTGGCCGTCGATGTTCCGTGCCTATCTCCACGATGAAGAGCGTTACAGGAAATGCTTCGTGAGCGGCTGGTACATCACCGGCGACCTGGCGAAGCGCGATGCAGACGGCTATTACTGGTTTGTCGGCCGTGGTGACGACATCATCAAGACCTCCGGGCACATGGTCGGGCCGTTCGAGGTGGAAAGCGCGCTCATGGAGCACCCGGCGGTAGCTGAGGCAGGGGTGATCGGCAAGCCCGAGCCGATTATCGGCGAGATCGTCAAGGCCTTTGTCTGCCTGAAGCCCGGCTTCGAGCCCACCGACAAGCTCCGCCTGGAGCTTATCGGTTTCGGCCGGACCAGGCTCGGCTCGGCGGTGGCGCCCAAGGAGATGGAATTCGTCGATTCCCTGCCAAGGACCAGGAGCGGCAAGATCATGCGCAGGCTTTTAAAGGCGCGGGAACTGGGACTGCCGGAGGGGGACACTTCTACCCTGGAGACGGGGTGAAACCGGTTCGAGGTTCGAGGTTCTAGGTTCGGGGTTCGAGGTTCTAGGTTCGAGGTTCGAGGTTTACGGTTTTGACGTAGAACGTAGAACATAGAACATAGAACGTAGAACTTTAACTAGATGTAAGAGAGCCGACCATGAAGAACAAGACAAAGCAAACTGCGAAGGTCGACCGTGACCACGGACTGCGCCTCCTGCGGAAGATGCTCCTCATCCGCCGCTTCGAGGCGAAGTCGGCGGAGCTCTACAGCGCCATGAAGATTCGCGGCTTTCTCCATCTCTACGACGGAGAAGAGGCGGTGGCGGTGGGCGTCATGGAGGCGCTCACCCCGGAAGACGCCGTGGTGGCCACCTATCGCGAGCATGGCCAAGCCCTGGCGCGAGGTGTGAGTGCCAATGCCATCATGGCCGAGATGTACGGCAAGCAGGAGGGGTGCAGCCGGGGGCGGGGCGGCTCAATGCACCTCTTCGATGCGGCCGCCCGTTTCTACGGCGGCAACGCCATCGTCGGCGGCGGGCTGCCGCTGGCCCTGGGGTTCGCCCTGGCGGATGCGATGCAGGGGAAAAAACGGGTCACCTGCTGTTTCTTCGGCGACGGGGCAACGGCCGAGGGGGTGTTTTACGAATCGCTGAACCTGGCCGCCCTCTGGCGGCTCCCGGTCCTCTTCATCCTGGAAAACAACCTCTACGCCATGGGGACCGCCATCTGTTACGCCCATGCGGTCGCCGACATCGCGCCAAAGGCCGCCAGCCACGGAGTCCAGACCGAGATCGTCGACGGGATGGATGTGCTGGCGGTGGAAAAGGGGGCCAGGCGGGGCGCCGAATTTGTGCGGGAGGGAAACGGCCCTTATTTCATCGAGTGTCGCACCTACCGCTTCCGCGCCCATTCCATGTTCGACGCCGAGCTCTACCGGACCAGGGCAGAGGTGGAGAAGTGGCGGAAACGGGACCCGATTGCGTCCTTTTTCGACCTCTGCAAGGAGCAGGCGGTGCTGAGCGACGCAGACATGGAGGAGCTGGAGCGTGATGTAGCGGCCGAGGTCGATGGGGCGGTGGCCTTCGCCGAGGCGGGAACCTGGGAGCCGGTGGAGGACCTGACCCGCTATGTTTATTCGGAAGGGAGGCCGCGATGAACCCCGGGACGCAGATGGTAAAGCTCACATACCGCGAAGCGGCACGGGAGGGACTCCGCGATGCCCTTGCAAGGGATCCGCGCGTCTTCCTCATGGGGGAAGACGTGGGGCACTATGGCGGCTGCTTCGCGGTGAGCAAGGGGCTTCTGCAGGAGTTCGGCCCGGAGCGGATCCGCGATACTCCCCTGTCGGAGCTGGCCTTCACCGGCATGGGGATCGGCGCGGCCATGGGGGGGATGCGACCCATCGTCGAGATCATGACCGTCAATTTCAGCCTCCTGGCCCTCGACCAGATTCTCAACAATGCCGCGACCCTCCTCCACATGTCGGGGGGGCAGTTTAACGTCCCCCTCGTCATCCGCATGGCGACCGGTGCAGGGAAACAGCTTGCCGCCCAGCACGCCCATTCCCTGGAGGGGTGGTACGCCCACATCCCCGGCATTCGGGTAGTGTCGCCGGCAACTCTGGCGGACGTGCGCGGCATGCTCTGGACCGCCCTTGAGGACCCGGACCCGGTCCTCATCTTCGAGAACAATACCCTCTATACCATGGAAGGGGAACTTGCCGTCGATGCGGGACCGGTGGACATCGATCATGCCCGGGTGCTCCGGGAAGGAAGCGACGTGTCCATCATCACCTACAGCGCCAGCCTCCATAAATCCCTGGCAGCGGCTGAAACCCTTGCCGGCGAAGGGATAAGCGCCGAGGTGATCGACCTGCGCACGCTCCGCCCCCTCGACGACGCCACCATCATGGGGTCGGTTGCCAAGACCCACCGTGCCCTGATCGTCGACGAAGGGTGGCGCAGCGGTAGCATCTCGGCCGAGATAAGCGCCCGGATCGTGGAGCAGGCCTTCTATGAGTTGGATGCCCCGGTGGAGCGGCTGTGCAGCGCCGAGGTCCCCATACCCTACGCTAGGCACATGGAGCAGGCGGCGATTCCCCAGGCGGAAACCATTGTCGCGACGGTGAAGAGGATGGTGCAGAGCCATGGCTGAATTCCGCATGCCCAGCTTGGGCGCAGACATGGAAGCGGGGACCCTGGTCGAATGGAACGTGCAGAGCGGAGACCGGGTGAAGCGGGGAGACATCATCGCCCTCGTGGAGACCGACAAGGGGCTCATCGAGGTGGAGGTCTTCGAGGACGGCGTGGTCGATAAGATTCACGTCCAGCCCGGCGCCAAGGTCCCAGTCGGAACGGCGCTGGCCTTCATCCGCGCGGAAGGCGCCGCGCCTCTACCCGCGGCGGCCGTGACCGAGCCAACACCGGCAGTTGTCGAGCCCAAGCGGGCTCCGGCGGCAGTTCCGTCTCCTCCTCTCCCGGTCACCCCACCGGGAGAACGGGTCATCGCTTCTCCCTCGGCCCGCAAGCTGGCCGCAGAGCTCGGCGTCGATTTGACCGCGATCCATGGGAGCGGCCCCCGTGGCGCCATTCAGCGCGCCGACATAGAGCTGGCTAGCCGGGCTGCAAAGCCCGCTCCCCCCGCTGAAAAACCGGCTCCTCCTCCGCTTCCGGAGCGCCCCGCCCCCCCGGATTACCAGGCCGGCATGCGCCGGGCCATTGCCGCGGCCATGAGCCGCTCCAACCGGGAAATCCCCCACTACTACCTGGAGATGGAGATCGATATGGAGTGCGCTCTCGCCTGGCTCGAGGGTGAGAACCTCAAACGCTCCATCAAGGACCGGCTTCTCCCTGCGGTGCTTCTCCTGAAAGCCGTGGCCAGGGCCCTTGCCGACGTGCCGGAGCTTAACGGCTACTGGCTCGACGACCGCCACCAGGTGAGTGAGGCGATCCACATCGGCTTTGCCATCTCCATGCGCCAGGGAGGGCTCATCACCCCGGCCATCCACAACGTCGATATGCTCTCCCACGACGAGCTGATGGGAGCCATGCGCGACCTCATCACCCGCACCCGGGCAGGGAGGCTGCGCAGCTCGGAGATGACCGATGCCACCATCACGGTGACCAACCTTGGCGACCTGGGGGTAAAGACGGTCTTCGGCGTCATCTACCCACCCCAAGTAGCGCTCGTCGGCTTCGGCAGGATCATGGAACGTCCCTGGGCGGAGAACGGCATGCTCGGCGTTCGCCGGGTCATGAGCGCTTCCCTGGCCGGCGACCACCGCGCCACCGACGGACATCGCGGCTCCCAGTTTCTGGAGGCGCTGAACAAACATCTGCAGGGGCCTGAAACATTATGAGAGAAGCGGAACTGAAGGAAATCATATTCCGGGAGTTGCACAATGTCGCCCCCGAGGCCGACCCGGCTTCCCTAAGCCCGGAGGAGAATATCCGCGAGGCCCTCGACATCGACTCCTACGATTTCCTCCAGTTCCTCATCGCCATCGATGAGGCGATCGGGGTGGAGATACCCGAGGCCGACTACGAGGATGTTTTTACGATGGGGGGGCTGCTGAACTACCTTTCCGTCCGGGTCCGCTGACGGAAGTTGAGGAAAGGCGGTCTGTTTGCGGAGAAATCTATGCGCTATGCTGCCCTGGCCGATATGGTGGTGGTCGTCCATGCTCTGTTCGTCCTCTTCGTCGTTTTCGGCGGGGTGATTGTGCTGCGCTGTCAGCGGTTGGCGTGGCTTCATCTGCCGGCAGCCATCTGGGGGGTCGTGATAGAGCTGGGCGGATGGGTCTGTCCCCTCACTTACCTGGAAAACCATTTCCGTCGCTTGGGAGGAGAATCCGGCTACAGCGGCGCCTTCATCTCGCAGTACCTTGAACCGATTCTTTATCCGCTTGGCCTCACCCATCAGGCCCAGTGGCTGCTCGGCCTGTCGGCCTTTTTCGTCAATCTCGCGATCTATGTCCACCTCTGGCGGAGCCGCCGCAGTGAGTAAAAACAGCAAAAGACATAAATAGAAGATGGGCGAACTCGCACTCCGTCAGGACCAGGAGGTTTCATTATGGGAGTTTTAAAGCGTTTCGGAGAAATGTACCGGAAGTGGAGAACAGGAGAAATCCCCCCGGGGATTTGCGATGTGTGCGGCGAAGATATGGAAGTCGACCCGGAGAGCGGTGAGCGCCATTGTCCGGTCTGTGAAAACCCGGAGCGGTAGGAAGGGTGCAAACTTTCTGTTTTTTCGTGAAGTTCCATGAACCATGGATTTGACAGTATATGTTGAGTTTTCCACTCTTCTGTTTGACTTTTAACGCCCCTTCCATTACATTTCCCATGCTTGGCTCTGCCAGGCACGAATTGTTTTTTTCAAAGGAGCGAGCCGGATGGCCATCAACAAGTCTAAAATCGTGCTGTGGATTGTGGGATTACTGCTGTTGTCGGTTCTGGGCTTTGCCGTCTACACCTGGCTGAGCCTCACCTGGAGCTATTCCAGGGGGGATCGTGCCGGCTATGTCCAGAAATTTTCCCACAAGGGGTGGCTGTGTAAAACGTGGGAAGGCGAATTGGCGATGGTTCCCGTTCCCGGCGCCATACCTGAGAAGTTCTTTTTCAGTGTGCGGGACGATGCGCTTGCCGAGAAGATCAATCGCTCCTTGGGCAAGAGGATAGCCCTTCAATACGAACAGCACAAGGGTGTGCCCACCAACTGTTTCGGTGAGACGGAATATTACGTGACGGATATCAAGGTTGTGGAGTAATTCCAATTCCAAATCAAGGCGCTATCTTCGTTGGCTCGTCTTCGGCTCCTCAACGTACTATCTGTACGCCTTCGTCGCCTCACTCCTCGCCGCCTTGATATCATCCTTGATTTAAAATTGGAGTAACATCGCGAAGTTAAGTAAATCAGTTTTTAAGAATAATGTTGATTGTAACGGCTGCTTCCTTTATTGGGGGCAGCTGTTTTCATTTTGTAAGAAATATAGATTGAACCGGATTTCAAGGGACTGTGGCTCGTTGCTAATGTCAGCCATTTTGGTAAAATATTTTTAATGCACTGCTCGTCGGCCGAAATCATCGGAAAGGAAAAGACGCCTTCCGACAGGGAAGTTACGGGATGGGCGGGCAATTGAGGTGAAAAAAGGAGTGATCATATGGGTAGAAAACTTTTTGTGGGAAATGTGCCTTTTACGGCCACGGAAGACCACCTAAAGGAGTTCTTCTCAAATATCGGAGAAGTTGAGACGGTCCGGGTGGTAGTTGTTCCCCACACTGGTCAGCCAAAAGGGTTTGCCTTCGTTGAGATGGTCGAGGAAGAAGATGCGAAGAAAGCTATAGTCGAGTTGAACGGCAAACCGTTTATGGGGAGGGACCTCGTCGTCAGTGATGCCCGTCCCCCGAAACCGAGATGAAACTGCATTTCGTGAAAAATCTTGCCGACCGGCGCGAGATAATGATGAACTACCATCTTCTGGCCAGGGGGATCCGGGATCCGGCTGTCCTTAAGGCGATGCTGGAGGTTCCGCGAGAGGCGTTCGTGGCCGAAGGGATGGAAGAGCTCGCCTACGACGATTACGCACTCCCTATCGACGAAGGACAGACCATCTCTCAGCCCTATATCGTGGCTTACATGGCCGAGTCCCTTGAACTCTCAGCTGCAGATCGCGTCCTGGAAATCGGCACCGGTTCCGGTTACGCTGCTGCGGTACTCAGCAGGATTGTCTCCACCGTCTACACCGTCGAGCGTTTAGCAGGTCTGGCCAGGAGCGCGCACCAGCGACTGGAGATGCTCAGTTATGGCAATATTCATGTCCTCGAAGGGGACGGCACCCTCGGTTGGCCGGAGTATGCACCGTACGACGCCATCGTCGTCACGGCCGGCGCACCTGATCTGCCAAAGCCCCTCCTGTCACAGCTTTCGGTCGGCGGGCGGCTCGTCATTCCGGTCGGCGCCACACCCTATTTGCAGATGCTGGTTCGGGTGCGCCGGGTCAGCGAAGAGGAGTATCGCAGCGAGGAGCTCTGCCCGGTCAGATTCGTTCCCCTCATCGGCGCTGCCGGCTGGTGAGCTACCCTCAGAAGCTGGCCGATTCCACTCCATGTTGATGTCCAACCCCTGTTTCTTCTTTACGCAGCCCAGCGCACAGAAGGCTTACGCTTGTGTGTCATGCAATCGCGTAGATAACTGTTGATAAGGTTTTGATAAGGAATACCAAGCTCAGCGGCAACCTCCTTGAAATATGCGAGGGCGTCCTCATCAATTCGTATTGTGATCTGCTTTTTCAGTTTCCGGGCATAAGGGTTTGGTTTTGAATCGCTGAAATCGTACTCATTTCTCATTTACTTGACCTCCGGTATATTACGGCTTCTTTACGTGTAGCCTTACGTGCAGAAAATATCCTGATTACGGTATCATTTTCGCGATAACAGTGGCAGACCACAAGAAGCCTTGGCTTCAGGCTGATTCCGAGGATGATGAAACGGTCTTCATCTTCTGAATGGTCAGGGTCGGCAAAAGGGCATGACTACCGTTTGATTGTCTGGGTTCTCATTTCAGCCATGGCCTTTGCGTTTGCGTGAGGCATACCTATACCGAGCTAATGTCTTTGAGCCCCATAAGAACGTTACGATAACAGCCGTGATTGCAATGATCGAATAGCCAACAGCCGCGTCGGCCAGCTCGAAATGTGAACGACCACCAGGGAACACACTCCTACCGGTATTGCCCATGGCGTGAAAGAAGATGACTGCGAATATGCTCTTTCCCGTGTTGTTATAGAGCCAAACATACAGGATCCGAAAAGCAACTGTAGCGAGAAACCCCCACGCCATCAAGGTTGGGGTCTGGCCTATTTGAATCATCGACGGGAAATGCCATATCGCCCACAACGACCCCACAATGAGGCTGGTCGTTAGTGCGCTCCACCGATCTTGCATGGGATCAATGACATATCCCATATAACCCAGCTCTTCACCCGCAGCGGCGATAAAGAAACCAACAAAAAGTAGCGGTGTCAGAAGGGGAATGTGCCATTCGGCGGGGAGTGGTAATCCGATCAGGCGCATTACCTCGTAAGTCAGCAAGTATAGAATAGGCATCAAGAAAATGATGGGCACATACCAGATCTTTCGCTTGATTCTCTTATAATCGAAGGCTCTCTTCAGTAGCCTCTTTACGCCACCAAATTTCTCTTCTCGATAGACAAGGATCGAAGCCGCTATGAGCGGGACAAAAGTGGCCCCAATGTCAGTCACGGGAAGATTATCCGGAAGTCCTTCGACTTTGACCATAGTGCTAAGCACCCAAAATAGAATGGTAAGAGCGAAAACCAACAAGAAGAAGATCAAAGGAGACTTGCTTGTTGATGGGTAGGAATTCGGGTAGGAATTCGGGCCAGGCTTCCAAGTTGTCAAGTCGCCTCCTCAAATGCAGCTTTCAGCAAGCGTACTCGATCGGCCAACTCTTTTACTTCCTGCATGCGGTACGACAAGCGGCTTACTGATGAACTGATACTCCCTGCATCCCGGTTTACGAGCTTGCCGACATCGGAAAGCGTAGCGCAACCTAACTCACGGGCCAGCCAGCCTATGACAGCGCGCGCCTCGGAGGCGACTCTTTGCTGTGACTGCATCTTTAACGTAGCCTCATCGATATTATACACATGGCACACCTTGTCAACAATTTCTTGTGTCGTCAATCGGAGAGGTATGCCTCCAAGACTGGCAAGGCATTTGTCCATAAAGCTGTCATTGCCGAGGAGTCGCGAATCTTCTCGCCCACCGTGAAACTCAGGCCGGTATTCTTCACCCAACCCGTCCAGCACGAATGTCCTGTAGCCGGCACGTGCTTTTGCGGCCGATTTCCCGAACTGCCCGAGCATCCAGTCTGTGGTCAGCCAGGGAAGGAATTCCTTGCCGAGGTAGGACCGATGGCTACTCCAGGGATATTCCTCATGGTCATTGACCATGCCGGCCCGCACCGGATTGAGATGGATGTAGCGGATCAGTTCCAGCAGATAGCTGTCGCCATCAATCAGGACAGCCTTGTATCGCCCCTGGAAAAGATGGCCGGTTCTTTTTTCCCGCCAGTTGATCCAGCGGGTATAGCGGAATGAGAGATTGTGCATGCCGCGTGATAGGGGAATATCGCCGGCCTGCAAGGCAATATGGATATGATTGGTCATGAGACAGAAAGCGTG
This sequence comes from Geotalea uraniireducens Rf4, assembly GCF_000016745.1. Classification (GTDB taxonomy): domain Bacteria; phylum Desulfobacterota; class Desulfuromonadia; order Geobacterales; family Geobacteraceae; genus Geotalea; species Geotalea uraniireducens. The sequence continues at coordinate 1,881,101 of NC_009483.1, forward strand.
AACGCGGTAGCCAAACCGACAAGTCCCTTCCTGGAGAAGGAGGTAGAAACGGTAACGGTCATCTTCAGTGAGGAAAACGGATTGACCGCCGTTACCCCGGAAAATGACGTGGTAAAGTCCACCGGGGAGATGGATGCGTGGTTTACGTGCCATGCTGGAATGATAGCTCCTTCCTCCAACTTGTCAACTTGGAAGCCTGACCCCATTTTCCCCCCAATATGGTTCTTATGTTTATATTCGCTTTTTGTTTTATTTCGCCTTTATGCCTGTGAATTTATTTAGGTTTTAAGTTTCCGCGAAGCGGTTTAGTTCAACGCCATAAGGCTGACCGGCCGTTTTTGGAGCCGGTCCTGCCGCTGGTTGAAACTTCGTATTTTGCAGTGGAGGAATTATCTTATGTCGGGGTATAAACCCCTTTGGTTTGTTGTTGTAAGTCAAAAAGATGAATTACCTCGAATCTGACGCTTTTTCTCTTCTGGCATCTGTCTTCTCAGTTCCTCTGCTGCTTCAAGCTTTTTCTTAATGAGTATAAGTTCTTCATCGGCCACTTTCTTTAAATATTCGTATCTTTCCTTGTCCGGATTCTCAGCGATTTTTGCTGCTAAGGCTTTCAATTCGCTGTCGCTACTCTTAACCGCTGAAAGTATCTCGGCATTACTTATGCCTAGCATTGTTACCGGATTTGGACCGACCTTCTCTTGATGATCAACGTCAACTATTTTTCCCGGTCAACGACAATTATAATTCCCGTTTTAAGTGCGGTAGCAGAAACGGAGGGAGCCCGTAGGGCGACCTGCGTTTCCGCTACCAAGCGAACCGCTACTCGTGCTGCTGCATAAGCTCTTTTGCCTTTTTCTGGCTATAGTCAATATCCGCCCTCGATATGTCATACAGCCAGATTGGATACGTATTATCGAGGGCTTTGATGAGAAGCCCGCCGTCGAAATCCGTGATAGTGGCGACAACACGGGTATTCTCACTGTTTTCGAACCAGGTCGTATTCTCTGCCGTGAGATCCACATCGAGCGTTTCCAGTCGGCCTTTTTGAGGATTATATACCGTGAATTCCATACGTTCTCAGCTCCTTAACCCGCCGTGTTTTGTTCCTGCGGCTCTGCTTGAGCCGATTGGACAGCAACGGTTTCCTTTGATTTTTGGGATTGCTCCAATCTGTAACTGGATAAGTTCAGCTCCAGGATAACGCTGTGATGGACCAATCGGTCAATTGCTGCTGCCGTGGTCATGGGATCTTTAAAAATCTGCTCCCATTTGGAGAACGGCAAATTGCTGGTGATCATTATGCTGCTGCGCTCATAGCGGTCGGCAAGAAGAGTGAAGAGAACTTCCATCTCTTCCCGGCTTTGCTGCACGTAGCCGATGTCGTCAATGATCAGGGCTTCATACTTCGCGTACTGCTTGAGAACACGCGCCAGTTTCAGGTCCCGTTTCGCGATCAGAAGTTCCTGCACCAGCAGGTTGCAGGGGATAAAACGGATCTGCCGTCCCTGGTAAATCAACTCCTGAGCGATCGCGCATACGAGATGAGTCTTGCCGCTGCCGGGATTGCCAAATGCCAGTACGTTCTCTCTATGCTCAAGAAAGTCTCCTTTCAACAGGAGATTGAGCTGTGCATCCACCTTCCGGGGCAGACGCTTGCGGTCAAAGGCTTTCAGACTTTTTTCCAAGGGAAGTTTTGATTCCCTGAGCAGGCGGGCAATTCGATTGTTTTGCCGGTCCTCACATTCGCGTTCGGCTAATTCATAAAGATAGGTTTCGTAATCCCAGTTGTCTCGCCGGGCATTGATGGCCTCGTCCTGATAGCAGCGCCGCACGGTGGGCAAGTGTAACTCTTTGAGGCGCCGGTCCAGGCGGCCGGCTTTTTCACCTTCACACTGCATATGACACCTCCTCATTCAACAGGAGACGATCATAAGCGGCCAGGTCCACCTGAGCGATACTGACTTCGGCAACAGGGGACGGCGGCTGTTGTTTGTGAAGGATTTCTTCCACGGCACAGGCAGTGATCGGTTGCCGGCCGCAGAGATCAGAAAGGGCTGCTCCTACGGCTGTTTCGCTCTCCATGGCTGCCATGCGCAATATTTTTAGGTATTCCCTGACGGCCTGCTGCGGCGTATGCCGCTCTTTGAGTTCATCATAGGCAAGCCGGAAATAGCTGCCGGGAAACATCTCTTCCCGGTAGCGGTAGTTCTCGAACGCCCCCGGCTTACGCTCCAGTTGGTCGATCATGTGCCGGTAATTGATCAGATGCCGATTTTCCCCGCGCAAGCGGGGAAGCGTGTCCACACACTTTTGGGCATAGAAAAGATCGAGATGTTCGGCAAAAAGGTGAACCTGAATGGTTTCACCGATCAATCTGCTTTCAACCGAGTAGACGTTGTGGTTGACGCGGATGGTGCTGCTCGGGCCGACGCTGACGGATAGGCGCTTGCAGCTTTCCAGGCGCTGATCCGGGAGGCTGTGCAAGACCCGTTGTTCTTCCAGAAACCGTTCACGGCGGCCGCTGTTTAATCTGGCGAAGAGTTTTTTCAGAAATTGCTTGTAGTCGTCGAGAGTGGCGAAATCAGCGCCTCCTCGCAGCAACAGAGCCTGCTGGACCGCTTTTTTGAGCCGATAGTTGCTCTGCTCCACATCTCCATTTTCATTGGGGCTTGCTGCCTGTGTTTTGCGCCCGGTGAGTCCGTAGTGTTTGAGCAGCGCCTGGTAGCGTTGGGTAAATTCATCCGGGTGCAGGGCTTTTTGCACCGCTGCCGTCAGCCGGTCTGTCTGGTGAGTCTGCGGCACACCGCCCAGTTCCCATAATGCGGCCTGTAGCCCTTCGCTGAGGCTTTCGAAGCTTTCTGAGAAGCAGACGCTGCCCGTTTCCCAGTTGGAGTAGGTCAGCACAAAATGATACAGCAGATGGTCAAATGGCTGATTGGCGATGGTGATTCCCAGTTTCTCCATGTGTGTGTAATCCGACTGCGCCAGTTCGCCGGGGCGGTGCAGTTGGGGGAAAAAGATTTCCTGGGAAGGCCCCTCCAGGGCACGCCAGCGCTTAATCCGTCGCTGGAGAGTCCGTAATTGCCCGTCCGAAAACTTGCCGGGAAAGCGGTTCTGCAAGTCATCGAAAAGAGTTTTTGCTTCAAATCCCGGATTTGAAGCAAGGTTTTCGCGGACTTCATCCCAAATGTCTTCGAAAGGATCTGGCCGGGTCCGCCATGTTCGCTCTTTTATGAGCTCACTTGGCAACCTGCCTGTCTTTAGATACTTTCGAGCAGTTTTTTCGTCCATGCCAGATTTGGCTGCGGCTACAGCTTGTGTTTTTTCCGTTTGCATCAGCTTGAATAACCTCCTTACCTGTTGATCAGTTACCATCCGTGCCATCCTTTTTTCCAAAGATGGTGGATAGTTTACAATTCCACAAATTACCGGGAATTATAATTGTCGTCAGGCGGGAGTTTTAATTGTCGCTGATCACAAATTGAAAGAAAAAGCCCCGGCCGTTTCCGACCGGGGCTTTTCCCGTCTCTTATCTGATCGCGTTTGCTACGGATGGCCTCCAAGATTCTGCACGAAATAGTTCACGCTCGCCGCGAGGGCGGTGGCAAGCCCGTCACCCGCGTAATGGTGGTCTTCGTTCGGCAGCGGGACGAAATAGAACGGCTTGTCGTACTGCTCCAGCACCTGAATCAAGTTGATCGAGTTTTCCAGGTGGACGTTCGTGTCCGCCAGCCCGTGGATGATCAGGGGGGCGGCCATGAGCTGGTCCGCAATTGTGATGAGGTTGGTAGCCGCATATCCCGCGGGGTTGTCCGACGGGGTCTGCATGTAGCGTTCGGTGTAGATCGTGTCGTAGTACGCCCAGTTGGTGGGGCCCGAACCGTCCACGCCGACCTTGAAGACCTCGGGTGCGTGGATGAGCCCGTACAGGGTCAGGAATCCGCCGAACGATTTGCCATCGGTGCCGATCCGGCTCGCGTCCACATAAGGGAGGGTGCGCAGGTATTCGACCCCGGCTAATTGGTCGTCGAGCGCGGCCTTGCCCAGTTCCTTGTAAATGGGAGTTTCGAAGCGGTGTCCGCGTCCGAAGCTGCCGCGGTTGTCAAGCCTCCAGACAATGAACCCCTCCTGGGTGTAGAGCACATCTCGCTCGATATGGTTAAAGATGTTGGTGGCTCCGTACCGGTTCGACACCAGCTGCTGGGTGGGTCCGCCATACCAGTGAATGATCACCGGATATTTGCGGTTGGGGTTGAAATTCTCCGGTTTGACGATCTGCGCGTACAGCTCGATTCCCGTTCCTGGGTTCTACGAATGCCAGGACAGCTCCCTTGGGGCTCCAGGCGAATGCCGACGGGCCGGGTCCCATCAGCGCGTTCGGCTGGACAAGCATCCGCGCCGTTACCTTCTCGGGGACAGGTGGCGTGGGCTGCTGTTCACCGCTACATCCGGCAAGGCCGACGAGAATCAGGGCGAGAATGAACGAAAAGCACGACGTAATGTTAAGCTTTTTCATTGTCTGATCTCCTGGAGAAGGTTTCTTCTCTTCAGCGGCAATATTATATCACAAACATAGTTGGTGAAAAATTATTTATTAGAATTGTATTGACGGCATGGTTACGACAACCGTAATGTCGGCGGCAGCCGGCCGACCTTGGCGCGGAACTCCTCTTTCCGGGTTAAACTCCGCTCAGCTCTGGCCACAAAAAAAGCGGAGAGTTTCCTCTCCGCCCGGATTGAATATGTCTGGTTTTTTACAGCATTGTCCGGTTTGGTTCTTGCTGCCAGCGAATCCCCCCCTCTCCCTAGCCCTCTCCCACCGGGGGAGAGGGGACATAAGCTCCCCTCCCTTTGATGGGAGGGGCTGGGGGAGGGTGCAAGACAGTGGTTTCAAGCCAGAACGCCAAGATGCAAAGACCAAACCGGACAACGCTGGGTTTTTTAATGTTTAATTACCGGAGCAATAAAGCTTTTGCAAGCAGGATAAACGTGGATGAAAGCGGTTCATTGCAGGCGGTTCAGACGATTTTTGTAGATGTAATTTGTCCCCTGGTAGTAGGCGAGCGCATCCAGCAGCAGTCCATCCTGCGGTTTTATTTCCGTTGTTTTGCCGTCCTGTCGGGAAAAGCTGAAGTATTCGGCCTCCTTTTTCGGCCCGAGGACCAGCAGTTTGTCGCCTTCGATGAAACCGAGTTTCTGGTAGGTGGAGATGAACGCCCGTTCCTGCCCGTCTTCCATGTTGAGGATATCTTTGCCCATGAACTTGGTGGTGTAGCTGAAATTCAGCAGGCCGAGCACGGTCGGGGCTATGTCGATCTGGCTCATCATCCGGTCGATTCGCTGCGGTTTGACCAGGGCGGGGGCGTAGATGAAGAGCGGGATTTCGTAATTTTTTACCGGCAGCGCCATCTTGCGCGCGCTTCCCGCGCAGTGGTCCGCGACAATGACGAAAACGGTGTCCTTGAACCAGGGCTGTTTCCTTGCCTCTGACAACAACCTGCCGATGGCGTAATCCGCATACTTTATTCCACCGTCACGACCGGTTTTGGAGGGGATGTCGATCTTTCCTTCGGGATAGGTGAACGGCCGGTGGTTGGAGGTGGTCATGACCACACTGAAAAACGGTTTTTTCTGCTGGTGGGATTTGCCCGCTTCCTTGATGACCTTGTTGAACAGGTCCTCGTCGCACACCCCCCAGGCGTTGGTGAACGTCACCTCGTCATTGGCGAAGTTCAGCCTGTCGACCGTGGCAAAGCCGTTGTTGGCGAAGAAGTAGTTCATGTTGTCGAAATAGCCGTGGCCCGCGTAGATGAACTTGTTATCGTACCCCTTGTCCTTCATCACCGAGCCCCAGGAGAAAAAGTTTTCGTTTTTGGGGCGTTTGACGATGGATGTGCCGGGGAGGGGGGGGATGGCCAGGGTGATGGCTTCGAGGCCGCGCACCGTCCTTGTACCGGTGGCGTACAGGTGGGTGAAGAACAGCGATTCGCCGGACAGCCTGTCCAGGTTCGGTGTCAGACCTTTTTTGTTGCCGAAGGCGGTGAGATATTCCGCGCTCAGGCTCTCTTCGATGACGACGATGACGTTGAGGCGCTTTTCCTGACCCTGATGCTCTATGACACGGGCAATGTTGCTGCTGTCCCGGCCGGCAAAGTGGTTATTCTTCTCCTGCACGAGCCCTCTGAGCCTGGCGAGAGCCACTTTGTTGTCCTTGGTGACATAGAATTTGTTGAAGTCCAGCTCGTTGTTTCTGAAAGCGGCAAAGAGGTTGTAGATGCCGTTGCCGGCCAGCTCGTCGGCATAATTGTTCGGTGAAATGTGCGACAGGGAGAGATCGACAAAGGCAAACGACAGGATCGGCAGTGCCAGAAACACCAGGCCGGTTTTGAGCCTCTCGCCAAAGCGGGATTTGGCGGTAAAAGAACGGTCCAGGTGCTTTTTGACAGAGAGAAAGACGAAAATATTTAGGAGAAAAATTGCTGCGAGAATCCAGTTGACCGGATAGGACTCGCGGATGTTGCGGACGACCTCGGAGGTATAGATGAGGTAGTCGACGGCGATGAAGTTGAATCTGGTGGCGAATTCGTCGAAAAAGGTATATTCGGCAACCGCATCGAAAAGCATCAGGTAGGTGAGTACGAAGCAGACGATGTAGGCAAACGGCCTGAACCACTTACTGTTGAAGACCTTGTCGGGAAGGATGACGGCAAACAGGACGAAGGGTATGGCTGCATAGGTGAAGGTGACACAGTCGAAAAACAAGCCCACACCGTAAATCTTCGCCAGCAGGAGCGGGGTCAGGTCCAGGTTCGGCAGCGACTTGATCAGGAGAATCGTTCTGATGAGAAACGAAAATACGAGGACAATCAACAGCAGGGTGAATAACGACCGATACCTGTTTTTCGACAACATGAGCTCGTTTTCCTTTTGCTTTCAAATGGGTTAGCTTTGTGGAACAAACAGGCTGACTTTACTGCATATGCGGCGGGAAAGTCCAGACTATTCATAGCCGGGTCGTAAAATTTTGCAGATGGCAAAATCGGACGCAATGTCAGGTAGATACGCAGACGGCCCGATTCGCAGCAGCATGTTTGGCGCCTGTTCTGGCCGAAGATACGAGGCACCGGATTACCCTTGCTGCAAAAAGCATTTGAACGCTTTCCGTATCCGTTCTATAAATAGCTGCGGGTTTTGCTGTCCGTTTATTCCAAAAACGGCAGTTAGCCACGAATGACACGAATAAACACGAATGTTTTTAACACCTTGTAAAGTCTTGGGTAGTTACCGAACTGGTAAGTGTCTTCTGCATCACAAGAGCTTGTATATTCGTGCAAATTCGTGAAAATTCGTGGCTAAAATGCTTTTTATATATTCCATGGAGGGACCGTACCGGTGGCCGAGCGTTGTTTTTTGATTGTAAATCCCACTTCGGGGAGTTATTCACAGCAGAAAATCGAAAGGGTCATGACTGCCTTGCGTGGTCACGGCCTTATCCCTGAACTTATGCTTACCGGCAGCGCGGCGGATGCCCCTCTCTTTGCCCGGCGCATCTGTGCGGAGGAGGCGGAGCCGTTCATCGTCGCAGGCGGTGGCGACGGCACGATCAACGGTGTGGTTAACGGCCTTGTTCCCGGCAGGGCGACGCTGGGGGTGCTTCCTTTCGGCACGGCAAATGTGCTGGCGCGGGAGCTGAACATCAAATCAGTTGATGATGCGGTGCAGAAGCTCGTCAGGGGCGGGACGCGCCGGCTCCAGATCGGTTTGATCGAGGCGCGCGGGGAAAGAAAATATTTTTTCCTCATGGCCGGCATCGGCTTCGACGGCGCAGTGGTGGAAAACGTCCGTCTGGGAGAGAAGAAGATCATCGGCAAGGGAGCCTATCTTCTCTCGGCGCTGCGAACGCTTGCAGCCTGGGACCGGCAGAAGCTGGAGATCAAGGTCGACGGCAGGGTGGTGGAATGCCATGGCGCAGTCGTCTGCAACGGGGCAAAATACGGGGGAGATTTTGTCCTTGCCCCTGCGGCGGATATCTTTACGCCGGGGTTCCAGGTGCTCTGCGTCAGGGGCGGGAAGAGGTGGACGTACCTGAAGCTGGCTTTGGACATGGTTGCGGGGCGGCCGCCGCAGGGGAAGGACATTGCCGTTTTTCCCGCCCGTGAACTGGAGATTTCAGGCAACAAGGCGATCCAGGTCGATGGTGATTATTACTGCCATGCACCGGTGAGAATCACGGCTGTTGAGGACTTTGTCCGGGTAATCGTTTGATTGAGCCCTGCCGAAGGGAGCCCCCAGCTGATCCCCGATAGTTCAGAAATTCCAGCTCAAGCCGACCATGTGCAGGTCGAGGCCGGGGTTGCCGCCGCCATAGATGCCCCCATTCGACATGTGCTGGAAACGGTATCCCACCCCCGGTCCCGAATCAAAACGGTAGGTGAGACCCACATGGGCCATAAACAGAAACCTCCCGTTGAAGTCCTGCCGGCCGTATGTCCTTTGACTCATTAAGCAGACATTCGGTCCCAGGTCCAGTGCCAGCCCTTTGCCGGCTTTATCCAGGACGATACCGGGGCCGAGGGTGCCGATGAAACCGGTTTCTCCTCCGCCATGAAGAGCTCCGGCAGCGGCATTGATCTGCAAGGCTACTCCCCACCCTGAGGCTGCTCGCCAGTCCCATGGCAGCCCATATGTTGTAAATACTTCATACTGGTGAAAAAATTCATGTTTTTCTTTGGCCGAAATGCCGGCCCTGATGCCGACATCTTTCCACCCTGCGTCTGCTGCCTTGCACAGGCTGGGGCAGACAATGCCGATTAAAGAAATCAGTGTCAGCAGTTTAACGGCGGTCTGTCTCATGGTCCCTCTCCCCCTGTCTTAAAATTACATACGATTAACCATATGCAAATTTTACCGGCGTTATGAAAAATTTCAACCCGGCTTCGGCAGTTGGAGAGGACTTCTTATTTTGCGCTTCCTTTCAATCGGTCCAGCACCTTTGCCTTTTCCACTGCGTACTCCTCTTCCGACATGGCGCCACGCTCCACCTTGCTCTTCAAGGCGCGCAAAGCATCTTCCGCAGCTGCTGCGGGGTCTGCGGCCTTGTTCTCTCCCTTGCCCGCGACATGTGCTTCTCCCCGTTCCCGCAGCCGGTTTGCCTCTGCCTTGATGTCCACAAGGTCCATCTTCAATTCGGCATTGCCGTACCAGTGGGCGTAGGCAGGGTTCTGGTGGTAGGCGCCCTTGATGGTCCGGGCATAGTCGTACTTTTTCATCTTGAAGAAGAGCCGCTCGATGTGGGAGGTGTCCTCATAGAGCATCTGGTTGTCGGTGACCAGCTTCCTGCCGCTTAAGGGGTGCTCGGGGCGCTGTTCCGGCATCGGGTCGAGGAGGCCGTGGTCGGACAGGTCCCAGATGATCTTTTCCGCTTCCTTGAGAATAGTCAGGCTCTGGCTGCGGACCGCGTCACCTCGTGCCAGGTCCTTGCGGGCGAACTCGGGTGCATGGCACTGGCTGCAGATTTGCAGCATCTCTTTGCGGGCCGGTTCGGCCTGCTTTGCCGGGTAGGGGGCGCCGCCGGAACTCATGGTGATGCCGAAGGAGACGTTGTGGCTTCCTTTGGGCATGTGGCAGGTCTGGCAGGTGGGGCCGGTGCTGATGCCGGCCGTGGCGTTGAGGGTGCCGTGCAGGGAGGTCTGCCACATCTCCCACTGGGGGTGGTCCGGTCCCATGTGGCACTTGGCGCAGGAGTTGGGATCGCGGACGATGGCCAGGCTTGTGTTGTGGTTGGTGTGGCAGGAGGCGCAGGAGCTTTCCACGTTGTGGCAATAGTTGCAGCCGATCTCTGCCATCTCGCTCGTTTGCTTGAGGAATCGGGCGCACTGGACCCCGGACAGGGGCGCGGTGCTCCCCTCCTCATGGCAGAAGCGGCATTCAGCGGGATCGCGGTTGGCCAGGTTGCGGGTGCAGCCCCAGCCGGAATGGAGTCCCATGCCGTGGCGGCTCGCCTTGTGTTCCTTGAACGCCTTCTGGTGGCAGGGGCCGCAGACCTTCATGTCGACCCTCGCCTCACCCTTGACGATCTTGTCATGGTCGCTGCCGTGGCATTTCTCGCAGCCTATCCTGGCCCGGGCATGGGCGCTGGTTTCCCACTGGTGAACGGCCGCCGGAGTTTTTTCCCGGTGGCAGGGGATGCACTCTTCGGCTGCTGCCGGGTGCGATAAGGAAATGGCGACGATGACGACGAGCGCCAACTGTGCGATGCGGTTTTTCATTGATGTAACATCCTTTCTCGGGCGGATTGGTAGTCGGGGATGGAAATCAGCCCTTCGCTCCGCCATTTGCGCAGGGTGAGGAGGCGTTCCCTCTCCGCTGGAACCGTTTTGTCCGCCTTGGGTTCGCCAAGGCCTGAAATCATGTAGAGGTTGTCGTCGTATCTGACCAGGAGGCGTCCCCCGATCGGGGCGAAGGCCCCTTCGCTCGTCGCGGGGAAGGCGACGACTTCTTTGTCGTCCCGATACAGGCGGCCGTCGATCAGGGCATAGCGGTTGCCGGGGGACAGGGCGATGGTGCGGCCGGGAGAGGGGATGGTCGCCAGTTCTTTTTCCATCCAGGGGTCGAGCCAGTGGCTGGCATTGGCGCCGTCTCCGTAAAGGATACGTTCGCCGTCTGCGGAGTAGACCGCTCCGGCGGAGGTGACGGTGGCACTTGCCACTTCCTTTTCAGCGCCGCTCTCCAGGTTGCGGATGAATATCTTTACGTAGGGAGAGAATGCGGGGGGATCCTGCAAGCGGGTATAGGCGATCTCGTCACTGAGTGGGGAAAGGGCGAAGGTGAAGGTCTGATAGAGTCTTTCCGCCGGCCATCTGGCGATGAACGGCCTGACCGTGGTTTCGCTGAGGGTCGTTGCCGCAGGCTTGCCGATCCCTTGCCAGCGGTAGAGCAGTCCCTTGACATTGGCGCCGAAGGACAACTGTTCGACGGTTATGGCGGCAACGAGCAATTCGTCGTTGCTTCGCCACGCCAGTTTTGTCACGTGGCCGCTGATGTCTGCTTCGCTGAGAACCGCACCGCGCATGTTGAAAATCCGCAGTGTGGCGTCTTTGCCATGGGGAAAGACGGCTGCCAGGTGCTCGCCGTCGGAAGACCAGCCGATTTCGTATGGCGCGGCGCCGAAGGGCTGGCTCTTGCCGTCGGCCGGATTATAAATCACGAAAGTATCGGCGACAAGGGCGATTTTCGTCCCGCCGTCGTTCCAGGCAAAGGGGGATGCCGGTTCGACCCTGGTCAGCCTGGTGACGGCGACCCCGTCGGGGAGGGCGCCGACAATCGGTAACCGGGCGCACCCGGTAACGAGGAGGATGGCCAGGTAGAAGGTGCTGGCGATGGTGAACGAGCGGTAACGGCGGTAAGGAAGCATGGATGTCTCCTTGCAGAAATGGTTCCGGCCGGAAAGGTGCTTTGGATCTTACCCGGCCGGATATTCCGCCAGACCGCGCAACGTTTCCTTCAGCTCGTACGCTGCAATGGCAAACAGCCGGTCGAGGAGTTTTCCGGTCAGGTCGGGGGGGAAAAGGGGCAATGCCAAGCGGTAGATAAGGTCGAGGAACGAGTCATGGCGGTTTTCCTCAAGGAAAAGCGTACCGTACTGATTCACCGGGGCATAGAGGAACGCGTCTTCCATGACCGCCTCGTCCTCGCTGTAGTAGGGGAGGAGCATTTCCAGGGAAAGGCAGAGCCCCTGGCCGGTCACGTCTTCCGCTACGTAGACGAGTATCTCGTCCTGCTGGGTGCCGCCATGCTCAGCTGTTTCCGGGCAGACCACGCCGGCAGGGAGAACCAGCAGCCGGCCATGGCGGGGGTCGAGGCCGTACGGCCATCCCTTGCCGCCCAGAAACCGTTCAAGCTCCTCATAGACATTCTTCTGCAACTGGTCCATGTCCTGATAGAACTCGGGGCGAAAGATGTCCCGTTTTGTGGCCAGTTCCTCAAAGGAAATGAAGTCATCTTCGCTGGTCGAAGGACGGGGATTCCGTTTTTCTGCGTTGTTTACCACCAGCCGCAGATGCGGCCGGTTTTCTCTGTCATTGTCATGTGTCATGGGGATGCAATCCTTATCTGTTGATTCGTTGTTTATTTCTATTTACTTTGCCCTTTCGTACGGGTCACGGAGCATTTCACGAGCCAGCAGCACGGTCTGAACGGATGTCACCTTAATACCTTTTTAAACCAGATGGTGTCAAGTGATTGCAGCAATGAACCGCTGGTCCTGACTGGAAACCATTTACGGTCGCGGACAACCAAATTTCTCCAGCCCTTGAATTAGACGTAGCCCACATTATACTTGAAATCAAGAGTCGTGTAAATCCGGGCTACGGGCCGTAGTCATCGGCCGGTTTCAATCATTGCGTCGTATCTGTATTGGCAATACAGCATGGTATGCCATCCATGCATAAAGGGGGGCAAGATATGAAGGGAAGCGAGCGGGTCATCGAGCAGTTGAACGCGAGGCTGGTCGAGGAGCTTACGGCCATCAACCAGTATATGGTCCATGCGGAGATGTGCGAAAACTGGGGGTACGAACGGCTGCACAAGGCGATTGAGAGTCGCTCCATGGCTGAGATGAGGCATGCCGAGAAGCTCATAGCCCGCATCCTCTTCCTTGACGGTCGCCCCATCGTCAGTAATCTGAACAAGATACATATCGGCGCCGAGGTTGAAAAGATGCATCAGAACGACCACGTTTACGAGCTTGACGCCATCCGCGGCTACAACGAGAGCATCCGGGTGGCGGTCGAGGAAGGGGACAACGGCTCCCGCGACCTGTTCCAGTCGATCCTCGATGAGGAAGAGGGGCACATCGACTGGATCGAGGCGCAGTTCGACCAAATCAGCCAGATGGGAATCCAGACCTATCTGGCTGAGCAGATTGAGTGAGCGGGCGAATTGCCTTTATTCCCGATTATTGCCCAACCGGCGAAGCAAAGAGCACATTGGATGCCGACGTCGGGTGTAGTGAATGGTACACACCGCAGTTGGGACAGCGCAAAATTTTCACTAGCGCGTCTTCGTCAGCAGCTTCCGTGCTGGTCTTGCAAAGGACGGACGACTCGCAACAGGGGCAGCGCATGAGATGGTGATGGGCTGCCTTCACTCCCTCTCCAACTGCTATTTCAGGATTATCCGCTTGACATGTTTTACCCAAAGCTGTTACGTTCATGACAGTTGATCGCAGCTCCCGGATAAGAAACTTCATCGTAAGCCCCGGAAAATACCGGGGCTTTTTTTTTACAGAAAGAAGGAGATTCATGAATTTTCAATCATTCGATTTTCACCCCGATGTAGCGGCCGGCGTAACGGCAGCAGGCTATGCCAGCCCCACGCCGATCCAGGCACAGGCAATTCCGCCGGTTATGCTCGGACGCGATGTCATGGGCCTGGCTCAGACCGGTACCGGCAAGACGGCCGCCTTTGCATTGCCGATCCTGCACCGCTTGATGCAGGGGAAACAGGGACACGTCCGTGCCTTGATCGTTGCCCCCACTCGCGAGCTGGCGGAGCAGATTCACGAGTCGATCAGTGCTCTGGGACGGCAGACCCGCCTCCGCAGCATCACCGTTTATGGCGGTGTCAACATTAACCCGCAGATACAGAAGCTCAAAAGCGGCGTCGAGATTGTCGTGGCCTGTCCGGGGCGGCTCCTCGACCACATCGGCCAAGGCACGATCGACGTCTCCCGGGTCGAGGTGCTGGTCCTCGACGAGGCGGATCAGATGTTCGATATGGGCTTTTTCCCGGACATACGGCGGATACTGAAACATCTCCCCAAACAGCGTCAGACCCTGCTTTTTTCTGCCACCATGCCCGACGAAATCCGGCGTCTGGCCCACGAGGTTCTGAACGATCCGGTCACGGTTCAGGTTGGCAATACCGCACCGCCGGTCACGGTCAGCCATGCCCTCTACCCGGTCGAGCAGCATCTCAAGACCCCCCTGCTCCTTGAGCTTCTTCGCCATACCGACACCGAGTCGGTGCTGGTGTTCACCCGTACCAAGCATCGCGCCAAGCGCCTGGGGGAACAGCTTGAAAAGGCCGGCTACCGGGCCGCATCGTTGCAAGGCAACCTCTCACAGAACCGGCGCCAGGCTGCGCTTGACGGGTTTCGCGACGGCACCTTCCAGATCCTGGTGGCGACCGACATTGCTGCGCGAGGTATTGACGTTTCCCAGATCTCCCATGTGGTCAACTACGACATTCCCGACACAGCAGAGGCTTACGTCCACCGTATCGGACGGACCGGCCGCGCTGCCCGCAGCGGCGATGCCTTCACCCTGGTGACCAGTGAGGATACAGCCATGGTTCGCGCCATCGAACGCGCCTTGAAAAGTTCCTTGGAGCGCCGCACCGTGGAAGGATTCGACTACAGTGTGCCTGCGCCGAAGAAGGATACCGAGTTCGTCCGCCCGCCGCGCGAACCGCAGAACCGTAAACCCGTCGCAGCAAAGAAGGGTACTGCACAAGGCTCACCCCATAACCAGGCTGGTACGGCCAAGCCGAAAGCCACCGGACGCGCGCAACAGCAGCCCGGCCAGACCGCCCATACTGCCGGTGCGCCGCAGCGGCGCGTCAATCGTTCTCGCCGCAGCCACTGATGCTGCCGAAGCATAAAATAGAAAAGGGGATGGGCTGATCAGCCCGCCCCCTTTTTTCTTTTCTACTCGCATCCCATTGTTGCCAATGATCGGAAATGTATTAAAATTGCGTAAGACTTGGTGGGTGGGAGGACGTATGTTCGTTATGCCCGTTACCGGCCCTGACCGAATGGTACAGGAGAGCCTTGCTTTTCTGCAAAAACTTCTTGCGGATCATCATCCGCGTAACTTTGACGTGCAGTTCTGGGATGGGACAATCTGGCATGCCGAGCCCGGCCTGCCGGTAAGTTTTACGCTCGTTCTCAACCACCCTGGCGCATTACGCCGCATGTTCTGGCCGCCGAACCAGCTTACCCTCGGCGAAGCCTTTATCTACGATGATTTTGACATAAAAGGCGATATCCTTGAGGCCTTTGCACTGGCAGATACTCTGATCAATCTCCGTTGGAGCCTGTTCGAGAAAATGCATTACGGCAGGTATCTTCTTTCGTTACCGACCAGAGCTGATTCCCATGCTGCACAGAGAGGAGCGCTGCTCAAAGGAGCGCTTCATTCCAGGCAGCGCGACCAACAGGCGGTCACCTACCACTACAATGTTTCCAACGATTTCTACAGAATCTGGCTGGATGAAGGGATGGTCTATTCCTGCGGCTATTTCGCTGCATCAGAGGATAGCCTTGATCTGGCACAGAAACGAAAGCTCGACTATATTTGCCGCAAGTTGCGGCTTAAGGCCGGAGAACGCTTTCTGGACATAGGGTGTGGCTGGGGCAGCCTGGTGATGCATGCCGCAGAGAACTACGGGGTGGATGCGTTTGGGATCACCCTTAGTCAGCCGCAGGCCGAACTCGCAAAGGAGCGTATCCGACGGCTGGGGTTGGAAAACCGTTGTCGTGTGGAGGTTTGCGACTACCGCGAGGTACTCGGAGAGAGTCGGTTCGACAAGCTGGCCAGCATCGGTATGTTCGAGCACGTGGGAACATCACACCTGCAGGAGTATTTCGAGCGAGCCTGGCGGCTTCTCAAACCTGGCGGCGTATTTCTCAACCATGGCATCGCCGGCAGCCTCAGCGAGCCTTTTCCTGACGGGCCTTCATTCGTAGATCGTTACGTGTTTCCCGACGGCGAGCTGTTGCCGATAAGTACTACCATCCGTTCCGCCGAGCAGAGCGGATTCGAGGTCCGTGACCTGGAAAGCCTGCGGGAGCATTACGCATTAACGTTGCGACACTGGGTCCGGCGTCTGGAAGGGGCGAGTGACGTGGTGCGCCGGGTTACCGATGAGATGACTTACCGGATCTGGCGGCTCTACATGGCTGGTTCGGCTTACAACTTCGACCATGGCCGGCTCAACATATACCAGGCGCTTTTGGTAAAGCCCGCCAGGGGGAGAAGCATGCTGCCGCTTACCCGTTCCGACTGGTATGCATGATTATTTTTCTCCCGCATAAGAAAGAACGGAAATAGCGGTGACACTTATAATCAGGGGATTACATCCTTGCAGAAACCGCGAGATCCTTCAAGGCAGATTCTTCCCTCGGTCCAGATTGCTCTGTCCAGGTTTGCCCCGTCCAGATTTGCCGCATTGATATTGGCAAGCCTGAGACTGGACATGTAGAGATTCGCACTTTTCAGATTGGCTCGCTCCAGATTGGCTTCCTGCAAATTGGCCCGCTCCAGATTGGAGTTTGTGAGATTTGCCCCCCTGAGACTCGCACCGGTAAGGTCGAAACCTGTGAGGTTTACGCCGCTTAGGTTCATGCCGTCGAAATTACGGGTGGTGGAGAGTATTTTCCTGATTTCCGCTAAGGGCACGCGCGATACCGACGCATGTGCCCTGTTGCCGGCTTTTTTGCGTGCACCGGATGTGTGCTTACGTACCGGTTTTTTCCTGGCGGTGGATTTCTTATGGATGCCGTCGTCTTTATGAAAATCCTCCATAACGGGTGATAAACCGGGTATGTATGCCTTTCGGTGATTTTTCTTTTTGCGGGTGCGGTGTGAGACTTTCTTTTCTTTACCGGCAGTAACGTTCTTCTTTTTTATGTTGTCGTTAGTTTCAGCTGTTTTTTGCACAGCATGGCTATTTCCCAGAGCTCCCTTTTCTGCGGCAAGCTTTTCCCGTTCTGTCGCTTCTTTGACCTGCCCTTCCAACTTAGTCTTTTCAGCATTGGCCTGTTCCTCACCCATTTTGTCAGACATCGGTTGCTCGTCGGCGGTATGCAAAAGGCGATCGGCCTCTTTCAACGCTTCATCAGCATCCGGTGAAGTTTTGGCGGGGCTGATCTCGTCACTGCGAACCTGTTCACCCTGTTCGGTAAAAACCGGCTCTGCCGAAAATGCTTCAGCGCCGGTCATCATTTGGCCGGCTACAGCCATGAACAACAACATGATCGTGATTGTGATCCGCCGTAGTGATCTTTTCAATATCGCCTCTCAATGGGTAGTTTCGCCGGCAAAAGGTTGCTGCCCGGTTAGGAAATTTAATATCATTTATCATTATCGGCAGGGATGGATAAATATTTAGGCCGTTTTGCACGCCGAACCCAATGCCGGCCGAAATGGGTAAAACTCGGCCCGAAGCTTCCTGACCGGCATCTGGTATACTTAAACCTGTATAAAGCATTTTAACCACGAATCTTCACGAATTTGCACGAATATACAAGCTTTTGTGATGCAGAAGACACTCATCAGGTCGGTGACTACTCAAGGCTTAACAAGTGGTTAAAAACATTCGTGTTCATTCGTGTCATTCGTGGCTAACTGTCGTTTTGGGGTTAAATGGTTACGGTGATGACCGTTTATCATGCAGCAAGACCGGAAATCAATCCGGAAATGGGGGTACACGCAATGAAATTATATAAAATATTGTCTGCGATTGTATCAATGGTGCTTATGTTCAGCATGTCGCTTTCTTCTGCCCTTGCGGAAAATGAAGCGAAGAAGATTAACGAGGCAACAGGCGTTGTCAAGGAAATCATGACCATCCCGGAAAAAGGAATTCCACCGGCACTGTTAAAGAATGCCTACGGCATCGCCATCATTCCGGGGGTCATCAAGCTCGGCTTCATCGTCGGCGGCCGGCATGGCAGCGGTGTGCTGATGGTGCGCGACAACGAGGGGAAATGGAGCAATCCCGTTTTCGTCAACTTTACCGGCGGCAGTGTCGGCTGGCAAATCGGTGCGCAATCCACGGATGTGATCCTGGTGTTCAAGAGCAGACGAAGTGTCGAGGGGATCAAAAAAGGGAAATTCACCCTGGGTGTCGATGCGGCAGTGGCGGCGGGGCCGGTGGGGCGTAAGCTGGAAGCGGCAACCGACGTGAAGTTGAAGGCAGAGATTTATTCGTACTCGCGCAGCCGCGGCCTGTTTGCCGGGGTTTCCCTGGAAGGCGCAGCACTGCAGATTGATGATGATGCCGATGCAGCCTTTTACGGAAAGCCTGGTATCCGCGCTGGCGAAATCATGTCCGGCAAGGTGGGGATATCCTCGCCCGAAATAAGGAATCTGCAGAAGTTGCTGGCTGAGTACGCGACCATCAGGTTGTCACCGTGAAGCGGTTTGCAGCCCGGACGATGCTTGTGCTCATTCTTTCATTCTGCTCCCTCGCCGCATGCGCTGAGGTGGGAGAGCCGAGAGCGGTACGGCAGGAGATCGCGGTAACCCTTTTCCCGGAGAGCCACCTCCTGACCGGAGCAAGCACGGTCACCTTTGCCGCCGGTGTCAATAGGGTCACCTTCTCCCTCTCTCCGGCTGCCGCCATCGAACGGGTTGCCGTGGCCGGGAAGGTGGCGCCGTTTTCCTTTGCCGGCGGCATGCTCGCCATCGACCTTCCCCGAGAGGTGGGAAGCGCTTCCGTTTCCGTGACGGTCAGCTACCGCGTCACCTTCAACGATCCGGTGCCGGAACGCCCCACCAGCAGCGAGGATCCCGGCTACGGAGTGAATGGCGCCATTACGGGTCAGGGTGTTTTTCTCGGGAGCGGTGTCGGCTGGTATCCGGTGACGGCAGCTACCCCGGAACGACGGATAATCAGGATTGCCGCTCCAGAGGGGATCGAAGCGGTGACCTCGGGAAGACGGATTGCCAGGGAGACCGGGCATGGCGTCACGCGCTCCACCTGGGAGGAGCTGAAGCCGGTCGGTGATCTCTCACTCTCCGCCGGCCCTTACCGGATCGAAGAGCGGCACATGGACGGGGTTGACATCTATACCTATTTTTACCCGGACAATGCCCGCCTCTCGGCCCGCTATCTGGACGCAGCCGCAAAGTACATCCGCTTCTACAGCGGGCTCTTCGGTCCTTATCCGTTCGAGAAGTTCGCCGTAGTGGAGAACTTCTTTCCCACCGGCTACGGCTTTCCTTCGTACACCCTCCTGGGGAGTGCGATCATCCGCCTCCCGTTCATCGTCGATACGAGCTTTCCCCATGAAATCGCCCACTGCTGGTGGGGGAACGGAGTCCTGGTCGGCTACCGGGACGGCAACTGGTCGGAGGGGTTGGTCACCTATCTGGCAGACTATCTCCTTGAGGAGAAAAAGTCGCCGGCGGCCGGTCGGGACTATCGGCTCCGCCTTCTGACCGATTACGCATCCCTCGTGACACCGGAGCGGGATTTCCAGTTGCGTAACTTCACCGGCAGGGTAGACCCTGCTTCCCGCGCCATCGGCTACGGCAAGGGGGCGATGGTCTTTCACATGGTGCGGTCCGTAATCGGTGATCAGGCATTCTTTGGGGCCCTGCGGGAGATTTGCCGGGAAAAACTTTACAAAACCGCCACCTGGCAAGACTTTACCCGCGCCTTTTCCCGAAGCGTCGGGAAAGACCTTACCCCTTTCATGGAGCAGTGGCTTGCACGGCCGGGGGGACCGCGCCTTGCCCTTGCCGGGATAAGCAGGCGGCAAGAGGGGGGTAACTGGGTGGTCACCGGGACGATTATCCAGACTCCCCCTCTCTACGACGTTTCTCTGCCGCTGCGGCTGGAGACGGCCGGCGGCCCGCTTCGCCAAACCCTGAGGGTCGATCGGGAACGGACTCCGTTCAGTTTTTCCAGCTCTGATCTCCCCCGGCGACTCCTTATGGACCCCGACGTGGAGCTGTTCCGCGTCCTTTCCTCCGACGAGCTTCCCCCGACCGTCAACCGGATTAAGGGATCGAAGAATCTCCTGGCCGTCATTACTAAAAACTGTCAGGCGCGTGAGGGGACGGTGAGGCTACTGCTGGAATCCCTGGGGCAGGGGAGGGCGACGGTTGTCAGCGAGGACAAGATCGGCGCGACAAGCCTTCGCGACCATGACCTCCTCTTCTGCGGGGCTCCGCAGCAACAAACGACTTTTCCTGCACTTCCAGGGGGAATATCCGTCTCACGCCGGGAGTTTTCCGTTGACGGGGAGCGATTCAACGGCTCCGACGGGCTTCTTTTCGTGGTGACGCGGCACCCCCTTGCCGCCGGGCGGGTCGCAGCCCTCTTTCTCCCCCTGTCGGACGGGGCGGCCGAGCGATATGTGCTGAAGATAACCCACTACGGCAAGTATGGCTACCTGGTGTTTGCCGGTGGTGAAAACCGGCGCAAGGGAATGTTTGCCCCGGCTGCGGGAAGCGTTGCGGAGTTTAACTGAGAAGCGGTTCCCTTTAATCCGATTTTATCCGATCAAAAGTTATCCGCGTGCAACGCTTTTGACTGTTGCTTTGTTTTGCTTATAGTTTCCGTTTAAAAAAAGACTCGCCCTGAATTCTGTGCGTGGATTTTCCGCCGGCGAATGGTATAGTGGGCGGGAAATCAACCACTGAATCGGAGTAACGACGATGACGCAACGAGCCATGCTCTGCCCCCGCTGCCGGCGCCTGATCGGCAGCAGTGAATCCTCCTGCTCATGGTGCGGGGCATCGCGACCTGCCGCCTGGTGGCAGTCGACCGCCTGGATACGGGGAGCCCTCGACGGCGACTGGATGGTCAGGACAATCGTAACTGCCAACATCATTTTCTATATTCTTTCCCTCCTCTTGAGCGCCCGCCACGGGTTTTCCGCAAATCCTTTCAGCCTCCTCTCGCCGGACAAGACGAGCCTTTTGCTGCTCGGTGCGACCGGAACGGTCCCCATCGACCGGTTCGGCCGGCTCTGGACGCTCCTCTCCGCCAATTACCTCCACGGCGGTATTTTGCACATCTTCTTCAACCTTATGGCTATGCGCCAGATCGCTCCGTGGGTCAATCACGAATACGGCCCCAACCGCATGTTCACCATCTATACCCTGGGAGGGGTATGCGGTTTCCTGGTTTCCTACCTGGCCGGCGTTCCTTTTACCATCGGCGCTTCAGCGGCTGTCTGCGGCCTGATCGGCTCGCTTCTCTACTTCGGCAAGAGCCGTGGGGGAGCCTACGGAACTGCGGTCTACCGGGAAGTAAGCGGATGGGTGGTCGGCCTGGTCCTGTTCGGCCTGGTGATGCCCGGAATCAACAACTGGGGGCATGGCGGCGGGATCATCGGCGGGATTATCCTGGGGAGGCTCCTGGGCTATGAGGACCGACGAGGAGAGACGGCCATCCATCGATTCCTGGCGCTGCTTTGCGCGGTGGCGACTGCCGGGGTGCTGGGGTGGGCGGCTGTCAGCGCCATTGCACTCTGGTTCGGTTATTGATTCGCCGGCATTTGGCCGATGGTTGCCTGACGAAACAAGCCGGTCTCCTTTTTCCCATTGAATAGCGACGACATTTCTTTAATAATAGGAGCCTGCACGTTCCAATGCGATGCTTGGGGGAATCATGAAAAAGTTGATGGTGATGCTGCTTTTCGTAGCATCTTCTGCATATGGCGAGTTTTATACCTGGACCGACTCCCGGGGGGTCGCTCACTATACGAACAGCACGTACGAAATTCCCGCCCGCTACCGTGCCAAGGCAAAGGTCGTGAATCTGGGGATTGACCAGAAGTCGGATCCTTCCTCAGCCCAGCCGAACGGGCAGGTCCAACCGGCGAAACCGGAGGGGCAACCGGCGATTCCGGGTGCGGGGGGGAATATTATCCAACAGAATGCACCTACTCCGCCGGTAACGGTCGCACCGGCAGTGCCACGGCAACAGAGAATCGAACGGAAACAGCGGGTGAGACGCAACGTTTCCAGGGAAATGGAAGATTAAGGCAATACGCCGGGCCTTACCTCGTGCCTCTAAAAAGGTGACCGGCCGCCACGCAGCCGGCCACATTTTTATTTCAATAGTTTTTATCTTGTGACGGGTGAATACCCTATGCTTCATCGAGCATGGTCAGGAAGGGGTGGAACAGCCCCGACTGTTCCAGAACGTTCATGGTTACCCGACATCCCTGCGGTATGACTTTGCTCAGATGGTGTTCCCGCTCCAGGTAGATGAGAAATGGGAGGTTCCCTGACAGTGAGAAACCGAAACGGGCGGCCATGCCGATTGCGGCGCGCGCTTCGAGCTGCTGTCCCAGATCGCGGGTTGTTGCAAGATAATGCATGGGAAAGGAAACTGCCGATCTGTCGAGACTGTCGATGAAAGCGGTTTTCTCGGCGGCGGAGAGCTCTCCGAAATCGGCGCCGCACCAGTGACTCTCCTTGGTTGAAAGGAGCGAGCGACAGGAAAACGGTCGCGCGCCGTAGACGCCGCAGGCACCGTCGTCGAGCAGCAGGGGACAAAAGCCGATTATCCGCCGTTGCATCCTGAGATACGACTTCAAGTCCGACACTTCGCCGATATGTTCCAGAAGCCGCGCGGCATGGGCCTTGACCCGGCCTGCCTGCTCCTCAGTCAGCGCAGCGGCGACGCCCATGGCTTCCGGAAAAGTGCAGTTCACCGTAAGGTTGCAGCAACTCCGGCACCCCTTGCCGCAATGGATCAGACCCCCTGCATGCATGTAGCCGTCGATGCATTCCATCGTCTTTCGGTCGAAGAGCTCATACAGTTTCCGTACTTCATCCTGCAATGTCTGCCAGTTGTTTTTCTGAGTCATGGAGGGAGTTTAGACGGAGCTTTTGGGCGGGTCAAGTAAAAATACGCACCCTTTCTCCAGGATATTCAGCCCCGCATGCCCTCAAAATGGGCCTTGACGTCGGCAAAACCGGGGTGATAAGATCGGGACCGATCCGATGTGGCAATGAGACTCCGAGCACGAGGTGATTATGCAGAGCCAGCAGGCAGTTGTCAGTCGTAATATCCTTTCCGTACCGGTGATCATTGCCGCCCTCGGTTATTTTGTCGATATTTACGACCTGGTGCTGTTCAGTATCGTCCGCGTGCCGAGCCTCAAGTCTCTCGGCCTGCAGGGGCAAGGGCTGATCGACCAGGGGGTGTTTCTCCTCAACATGCAGATGGCCGGCATGCTGGTCGGCGGCGTCATATGGGGGGTGCTGGGGGACCGCAAAGGGCGCCTCAAGATCATGTTCGCATCCATCTTCCTCTACTCGCTGGCCAACTTCCTCAACGGCACGGTCACCTCGCTCCCTGCCTATGCCGTACTCCGTTTTATCGCCGGCATCGGCCTTGCCGGAGAACTGGGGGCCGGCATCACCCTGGTTTCCGAAGTGCTGCACCAGAGCGTTCGAGGCTACGGCACCATGGTCGTTGCCTCGGTGGGGGTCTCCGGTGCGATACTTGCAAATTTCGTTGCCAAGGCGTTCGAGTGGCGCAACGCCTTCTACATCGGCGGCGCCCTGGGGCTCATGCTCCTGATCGCCAGGATCAGCGTGGCCGAGTCCGGCATGTTCCGGCAGATGGCGAGCACTGCCGTCAGCAAGGGGAACTTTCTCTCCCTTTTCACTGACCGGCGACGTTTCGGCCGTTACCTGCATTCGATCCTGATCGGCATACCGACCTGGTTCGTGGTCGGCATCCTCATCACCTTTTCCCCGGAGTTCGCCAAGGTACTCGGCGTCACCGGTCCGATCACGGCGGGGAACGCGGTCATGTTCTGCTACCTGGGGCTGGTCTTCGGCGACCTCGCCAGCGGCGTACTGAGCCAACTTCTGCAGAGCCGGCGGCAGGTGATCTTTATCTTTCTGGCACTTACGGTTGCAGGCATCGGCTGGTATTTCCTGGCGGACGGGGTCTCCCCATCCCTCTTCTACTGGATCTGCGCCTTCCTCGGCTTCGGCAGCGGCTACTGGGCCATATTTGTCACCATCGCCGCAGAGCAGTTCGGCACCAATCTGCGGGCCACCGTTGCCACCACCGTTCCCAACTTTGTGCGCGGGATGGTCGTGCCGATTACCATGCTTTTTCAGCTCTGTCGCAAACAGTTTGGCCTTGAACCGGGTGCACTGATCGTCGGGGGCCTCTGTCTGGCCATCGCTCTCTTTTCCCTCTGGCGTCTAGAAGAGACTTTTCATAAGGATCTGGACTATTTCGAGGAGTTCCTGTAGCGTTTAGTCCCTTAGAAAAATTATTTGCATGTTTTTTGCGAAGAATTTTTCGTGAAGGGACTTATCCCGTTCATCGGGGTTAGGGATTGTGGTCTCGGCATATTTGAGGCTGATATTGGGGGATGTTACGGTTAAGCATAAGAGCTCGCGCGACTGGCACTTTCCACGTTCGGATCAAAAATCGGTAGCGACTTATCCACGGCACCGGATGGTTAAATATGTAGCTAATGAGTATACGTTATGGTAAACAATTAAAAAAAATTGGTGTGGTACGTGATATGATATGAAATTTGTTGAACGTGTAATTGGAGGAATACGATGAATAAGAAGATAGTCCTTGTTGTTGATGACAGCGAAATTGTACTGGCGATGGCCCGCGAAGCTCTTGAGGCGGGCGGGTTCGACGTTGTTACTGCCTTGAATGCGAAGGGGGCGGATAACTTCATCTTCAGTCAGGACAAACCGGATCTTATCATACTTGACGTCATGCTGCCGATGCTCGATGGAGACAAGAAGGCGAAAATGCTCAAGGATAACGAGCTTTCCAAGGGTATCCCCATACTGTTGCTCTCATCGAAGCCGGAGGACGAGCTTCGCCGCCTTGTGAAAGAATCCGGAGCCGATGGATTTATCCGAAAGCCTTTTGCACACGGGCAGTTGGTGGAGAAGGCGGAAAAGACGATCCGCGAGAAGCTTGCCGACTGACAGGTGCTCCCGCAGATCTCAGATTTGCACTTATAAAAGGGAATGGGTCGACAAATAACCCGTTCCTTTTTTTGTCCTTTTCTGAAATAGCCAAGCCTGTCGGACTTGGGAAGATGATTCCCCAAATCCGACAGGTTCCTTGACAAGACCGTACGACACTGGTTACTATTGCATCCATGAACAAGCCGGCCGCATACTTTATGATGTTTTTTGTCCTCTCCATAGTCTCCTTTGGCACGTGGCAACTGTTCCAGGGTAACCTGGAAGCTGCCTTCTCATCTTTTCCCTTTCTGCTTATTGCATATTTTTTCGTAAAACCTCTGCGGAAGTAGCGCCGATCTATCCACTCTACGACTAGTACACTGTAATACTTATTCTTTCGCAGCTAACCCCTCCTGTCCTCCCCTTAATTAAGGGGAGGGACGTGCTAAGTGAGCTGGCTGGTTTGCTCCCCCTCTTAAGATAAGAGGGGGTTGGGGGGAGTTAGATTTAGATGTTTCATGGTACTAGCCGAGGCGGATGAATAATATTCCGGCAAGGATCAGCGCGGCAGCAAAGAAGCGGATGCGTCCGCACGACTCACCGAGAAAGAGAATGCCGATGAGGACTCCGGCGAGTACGCTCACCTGCCGCACCGGCACGGCGTAGCTCATGGGAGCGAGTGCAAGGCCGTAGCGGAAGGAGAGGAAAGAGCCCATCAACATCGGCCCGCCCGCCAGAATGAAGCCCCGGTTCTCCTGCCACTCGGCGACGATCTGGGAGCGGTAGCCGGCGCGGAGAAGGTTGACGGTCATGATCGCCAGCATGGAGACGACGAGGATGTAGGTGAAGTAAAGAGGGGAATAGTAATGAACGCCGGTTTTGTCGATGATCGCTCCCAGTGAGTAGACGAAACCGGCAGCAAGCGCCGCCTGGACAGAATGATCAACGAGGCTGCAGAAGGGGCGCAGCAACTCCTTCATGGTCAGGCGCCGCATCTGGATCAGATACGCCCCCGCCATGACAAGGCTGATGCCGCAAAGTCCGGCAAAGCTGAGGTGCTCGCCCAGGAACAGGACACCCCAGAGCGGGACGTAAAGCATTGCCGTCTGCGAAAGTGGGTAGGTCAGCGAAAGGTCGCCGGCTTGATAGGCGCGACCTATGAAAAGGTGGTAGAGGACGAAACAGAAGGCCCCTGCTGCGCTGAGAAAGATAACAACCATGCCCGGGCGGGGAAACGGCCCGGGCAGCAGCGGAAGAGCCAGGGTGAAGAGCCCCGTTGAACAGACGAAGATCCACCAGATGAAGACCGTCTTGTTGCGGCTTCGTTTGATGAGGAGGTTGTAAATGGCGTGCATGATGCCGGAGAAGAGGATCAGGAAAAAAGCCAGAGAATTCATGAATTATATTGTAGCTAAAAAATATATTTAGCGATACTAAAAAATCCGTTCGTCAAATATTTCTTTATCTTGATCGTGGAGAAAGGTGAGGGGCCAGGCTGGCTTTTAGTCAAGCAGTCCGGCCCCTTTCCAATTTCAAATCAAGGCGCTATCTTCGTTGGCTCGTCTTCGGCTCCTCAACGTACTATCTGTACGCCTTCGTCGCCTCACTCCTCGCCGCCTTGATTTCATCCTTGATTTGAAATTGGAATAAGCCGGTTCCGCGTCGAATTCCCTACTTCGAGAGCAGGTAGCGCCCCACCCAGTTCTTGGAGAACTGGAATGCTGTCCGGCCGCAACGTTTGGTCTTGTCATGGGACCATTTTATGGCGTCTTGTTCCAGTTCCTTTGTCCAGGGAATTTCCACTTCCCGTTCGCGTGCCTGTCTCTCGACGCAGAGGCGAACTGCGTCCAGATAGCGGTCCTGGGAGAAGGCGTGAAAAGCGATCCAGAGGCCGAAGCGGTCGGAGAGGGAAACCTTCTCCTCCATTGCCTCACTCTGCTGAAGCTCTCCATTGACGAACTTTCCGCCGATATGGTCGGTTTCATATTCGGGGAGGAGGTGGCGGCGGTTGGAGGTCACGTAGATCAGGACGTTTTCAGGGGCCGAGTAGACCGAGCCGTCGAGGGCGCTCTTGAGCATCTTGTAGCTGAGCTCGCCGACCTCGAAGGTGAGATCGTCGCAGAGCAGAATGAAGCGGTACGGTTCATTCTCGACGGCGGTGAAGATGTCGGACAGGTAGATCAGGTCTTCTTTTTCGACCTGGATGGCGCGCAGACCCTGAGGGGCGAATTCGTTGAGCAGGGCTTTCACTATGGATGATTTGCCCGTACCGCGCGAGCCCCAGAGCAGGGCGTTGTTGGCAGGCAGTCCTTTAAGAAACTGGCGCGTGTTGTTGACCATTACCTCTTTCTGCTTCTCGACCCCTAGCAGTTCGTCGAGAGAGGTCGTGTCGGTCACTTTGACCGGCTCCAGAAAACCGGAAAATGAGTGGCGGCGCCAGTTGGCAGCGTGGCATTTTGCCCAATCGATCGGCTTGATGGCCTTGGGGAGCAACATTTCTACGGAGCCGAGCACGCGCTCAAGCTGGGCAACAACTTCGGGTTTCAGATTCATCATGTTTCTTTTTCTCTCTCTCTTTAAAATATGGATTGTCTGCCCCCTCAGCCGATCCGGACAGTCGCCTGATCGACACGAAAGCAGGAAACCGAGGAGGGCGAAATACGTCTATATCCCCCTAACCCCGATGAATGGGATAAGTCCCTTCACGAAAAATTCTTCGCAAAAAACATGCAAATAATTTTTCTAAGGGACTAAAGAACACCCATGAAAGGTGGCTAACTATGTGGAAAGAGGCCATAAGTGGCGGGCAACTTTGTATACGTCATCTTCTTGTCTGCTGTCAAACCAAAAATCCCGCGAGAGCAATAAGGCATCCGAAATCATGAATCTGCACAAGGTTTATTAACGATTGGACCGGCGTCAAACAACGAACAAAAAAATACCCTGCGACGGCTGCCGGCAGGGTGGGGGACATGCAGGAGGGTGAGTTTTTCAAATACTATGCAGCGAAGCTATAATAAAATTTGTATGCAGCTCCCAGAAATGATTTTTCCTGGGTGTCTTTGACGAGTTTAGTTACGCCGTGATTAACAGACCAGATGGATTCACAGACACTGCATTCCATAATGCCTTCCGCGAAGCTATCCGAATGTAGATCAATGTCAACATGTTCATTGTTGTTGCATACGGGACATTTCATAATTGTTCCTCTCGATTTCTATTGAATTTAATAAGACTATAAATGCAATTTTGGAGGAATGCAAGAAATAAAACAAAAAAAGTTCAAACAAAACAATATGTTGGCGAGTTTGCGTGCTACTGGGTAATCCAATTTTCTATTATTTTACTGTTACAGTTTTATTAATACTGTAACGTGCTGAAATGATTGTTTGATTTGTAGTAAAATCATGTTTTGCTAAATTCCGGCACCCTGATGTCATTGCGGACAATATGCGGCTGCTGAGTTTTTTGATGTATTAACCGGTAATTCTCCCGCGCCGCAGACTCCGGGCGAGGATCTCGAACGCGAGATCGAGGTTGGTTTCCGGGTTCTGAGCGGGACCGAGCAATCGGACCTGCCCGAGCCGCTTGAGCAGGCGGTCATCATAGCCGGCCGCCGGGCAGAGCCGGCGCAGTTCACTCGTCAGGTAGGCGAAGTTCAGCTCCCTTGACATCTTCATGGCTGCACCGAGGCCGTCATAGACCATGCCGCTCTGACTGAAGACAACCGGCGGCCGTTCACCGGCATAAAGGTAGAGGACATTCTCACGTTCCTCTTTGTTCACCTCTTCCTGGCGTTCGACCTTCTTGGTCAACGGTATGCCTCCGGAAAGAATGGTCCGGCCGAGGCTGAACTTGCGCTCTGTAACCGTTATTGTCTCAGACTGCCCAAGTATGCGGGTACCGGGGATGAGCAGGTCGATATCTCCATAGGCGATTTCGGCGCATTGCCCGTCTACGGCCTCGATGCGCAGTGACCACTCTTTCAGCTCAAAACGGCGTACGACGAAACGGCCGGCCTTGTTGCGAACCGCGTCGGCGTCGATAATCAGCGTCGCGACTCCGTTCTGGTTCAGTTTCGTCGACAGGGTCCGGGCCTGTTGCGGATCAGCAAAACTGGCCACAACGGCCGGCCCGCCGCCGATCATGCGTTGCCGCGTTTCGTAGGCCGTTATTCTCAGGGTAACGGCGAGCGCCTGGACCAATTCCGTTGTTTCTTCCTGCCAGCGATGAATGACGACGACATGCATCCGAACCTCCCAAGATCAAACGGCTGATACGATGTTCATGTAATTGTAGCAGAAACTACGGGGCGGATAAGAAACTTTTGTGGGCTCTCGCAGTTCGGAGTGACAGCTATGTAAAAATAATCAATAAAAGATTAAAAAAATCAAAAACATTGCTATAATTAAAGAAAAAAAAGGAAATTGCCATGTCATTCGCGAAAACCTGGTACACCCTGGAAGAGGCAGCAGAAAAATACGGTTTGGAGAAGGGGATGATCCTCAAGTGGGTCGATGAAGGGGTGGTCCGGTCCGAGGAGGCCGACAAAAAAGTCGTGCGGGTCAATGCCGACGATCTGGAACTAAAGGTGCAGGAGATGACCGGCATCTGAGCAACAGAGTTGCAACCGTCCATCCGACAGGTTCCTAGTGTCGCCGGTAGGTTCCCATGATCTCTCCCTTGGCCAGAATATGCCCCTCCATCGCCCGCTCCAGCGCCGTCTTGGTGGTTGACGACGGAAGGTCGAGGGTGGTATCGAGGGCGTAGAGCTTGAAATAGTAGCGGTGGGTTCCCGAAGGAGGACAGGGGCCGCCGTAGCGGTTCCGCTTCCAGTCGTTCAGGCCTTGGACTGCGCCGTTAGGGATGCTGTTTTCCTTGATTTCCCGGGTCTGGGGAGGGATGTTCCAGACGACCCAATGAACCCAGGTCCCCACCGGAGCGTCCGGGTCGTCCACGATGAGAGCCAGGGATCGGGTGCCGACCGGAACCGCGTCGAACGCCAGTGCCGGGTTAAGGTCTTGTCCGTCGCAGGTGAAGCGAGCCGGAATCGCACCCTTGTTGGTAAATGCCGGGCTCGTGATTTTCAGGTCACCCATTTTGCGCCCCTCCTTTCCCATGACCGTTGCCGGCATGAGCATGCCGGCCAGCAAAATAACCAGTGCGGTTTGCACTCTCATCTTTTTGATCTCCTTGACTATTTCTACAAAAAGCTTAACCCTGGTCGGGTAAAAAGCAACAAAAACATGGCAGATTTAAAAGCCTTTCCTTTCGAATCAGGACAAATAAAAAGGACCAGCGCTTTCGCGTTGGCCCCTTCTGCGTTCACCCCTTGCGGTATGGATTTTAGCTTATGTCTCCGATAACTCTGTTGTTGCTTCCCGACAGGTTTTACACGCGATTAATGACTAGAAGGATTTTTTTGTAATCCGTCTCTTCTCCAATCGTGGGAGCGGAGACATAATATCTTTTTTCACCTTCCTTTGATTATAGAATAGCCCATTCGAAGAAAAATTGCAAATCGCCTGCCGCTGCGAAGGCTTGCCGGATCAGGGTTTTCAGGTATTCAGGAGATGGCTTTACGCCTGGTTCTTCAACGGGGTGCAATGCCAAGAGCAATGGCTGCCGTTAATATATTCATTGCATGCTGTTTTGCCGGTCTGCGCCGAAAATGCCGAGCAACAGGCGGTGGGGGCCGGGAATGCCGGTCGGAACGAAGGCAACCCGGTCCCCCGCCTGGATGAGGTGGTCGAGGCCATGAACCACGTGGTTGACGAACACTGCTTCTATCTTCTTCATGGGGAGATCGAGGTCGTGGGCGAGATCTTGCGCCGTGCGCCCCTCCGGCGGGATGGTCACTTCGGTCGTTGATTCCAGCCCCTGTTCCTTCCTGAAAGAGTGCAGCGCTCCGAACATCCTTACCTTTGTGTTGGTTTGCGTAGACATGGCAACTCCTTTTCTGATTGGATTTTGCTGATGTTTGCAAATATGAGCCACTACCGGTTATCCGGGTTCGGCAGTTGAGGGGGGATACCCCATAACTGTTGCCTGTCGAGCCATTTCAATCAAACGTTTGTTTGAATGAATGATAAAAAAAGCCCTACTTCAACACACCATTCGTGAAGATGTCCATGATGTGTCTGATCAACTCTTCGTCCCGCTCGGGGGAGTGGTCTACCAACTCTCCTGTTGCAGGCTCCAGGAGGAAGTAGAAATTGATCATGCCTGCCAGGGCGAGGGCCGTGTCTGTCGGGTCGAGCCCTTCCCGAAATTTATGGTGCGACAGCCCGTCGGTAAAGAACTCCTGGAGGGTCTTCACTACCCCTTGGATCGCCGGCTTGACGATGGTGGCAAAACAGGGGGTCGGGTTGGTGAGTTCGCTCGTATAGAACCTGAGGAGATACGGGTTTAGCCGGTAACGGGCGACGGTGCCCCGGACGTAGAACTCGAATTTTTTAAGGGGATCGGTATCCATCAGTGCAATCTCAGCCACGCCCTGCAAAACCGCGAACTGCTCATTGAGGACGGCGCCGTAGAGCCCTTCCTTGCCGCCGAAATAGTAAGAGATCATGGAGACGTTTACGCCTGCGACGCCTGCGATCTCCCGCACACTCACACCCTTGAACCCCTTCTCGGCGAAGAGAGGGGTGGCGAGGGTGATCAGGTTGGCGCGGCAGTCGTTGTCAGCCATGATGGGCACCAAATTGTATCATGCGGCTTATTACTCCTTCGTGAAGGTGGCGCTGAACGCGGTTTCGTTTTTGCGGCAGTAAGTTACATCACGGTGGCAACCAAACAAACATTTGTTTAAATTATTGTAAACGAATTGTGGGCAAATGCAACCTCACTTTTGGAAAATCTTTTTATTGATCACTTATGCGACGCTTGAATGAAGAGATGCAGAAAAAAAGACCCGCGGAAGCGGGTCTTTTTGTTTGTAGCGTGCCAAATGTCCTGTGTTCTACAGTCCCAACTGTTTGAAGAAGTCATTCCCCTTATCATCCACCAGGATGAACGCCGGGAAGTTCTCCACTTCGATCTTCCATACCGCTTCCATCCCCAGTTCGGGGAAGTCGAGGCACTCGACCTTCTTGATGTTCTCTTCGGCAAGAACAGCTGCCGGACCGCCGATGGAGCCCAAGTAGAAGCCGCCGTATTTCTTGCAGGCGTCGGTCACCTGCTGGCTGCGGTTCCCCTTGGCAATCATCACCAAGGAGCCGCCGTGTGACTGTAGCAGGTCGACGTAGCTGTCCATGCGCCCGGCGGTAGTGGGGCCGAAGGAGCCGGAAGCTTTGCCTGCCGGGGTTTTGGCCGGGCCGGCATAGTAGATCGGATGCTTCAGGAGGTAGTCGGGGAGCGGCTTGCCGCTGTCGAGGATTTCCTTGAATTTGGCGTGGGCGATATCGCGGCCGACGATGATAGTGCCGTTGAGGAGGAGCGGGGTGGAGACCGGGTGCTTGGTCAGCTCGGCCAGGATTTCCTTCATCGGCTTGTTCAGGTCGATCTTGACGCCGTGCTCATGCTTGCCCCGGTACTGCTCGGGGATGAGGCGGCCCGGATTTCTGTCCATCTCCTCGACGAACAGGCCGTCCCTGGTGATCTTTGCCTTGATGTTCCGGTCTGCGGAGCAGGATACTGCCATGCCGACAGGGCAGGAAGCGCCGTGGCGGGGGAGGCGGATGACGCGGACGTCGTGGGCGAAGTACTTGCCGCCGAACTGGGCGCCGATGCCGAGCTTGTAGGCGGCCTGGAGGAGTTTCTCTTCCAGCTCGACGTCGCGGAAGGCCTGACCGTGCTCGTTCCCTTTGGTGGGGAGTCCGTCCAGCTCTTTTGCGGTGGCGAGCTTGACCGCCTTCATGCAGGCGTCGGCGCTGGTGCCGCCGATGACGAAGGCGATGTGGTACGGAGGGCAGGCGGCGGTGCCCAGGTACTTCATCTTTTCGATGAGGTATTTCTCCAGTTTATCCGGCGTCAAGAGCGCCTTGGTTTCCTGGTAGAGCATGGTCTTGTTGGCGGAGCCGCCACCCTTGGCCATGAAGAGGAGCTTGTAGTAGTCGCCGTCGGTGGCCATGATATCGATCTGCGCCGGCAGGTTGGTGCCGGTGTTGATCTCCTCGTACATGTCGAGTGCCACGGTCTGGGAGTAGCGGAGGTTCTCTTCGGTGTAGGTCTTGTAGACTCCCTTGGAGAGGTATTCTTCGTCCTTGACTCCGGTCCATATCTGCTGCCCCTTCTTTGCCAGGATGGTGGCGGTGCCGGTGTCCTGGCAGATGGGGAGCTCGAATCGGGCGGCGATCTCGGCGTTTCTCAGGAAGGCAAGCGCAACACCCTTGTCGTTCTGCGATGCTTCCGGGTCCCGGAGTATCTTGGCCACTTGCTCGTTGTGGGCGGGGCGGAGCAGAAAGGAGACGTCGCGCATCGATTCGTTGGCGAGGATGGTGAGCGCCTCGGGGCTGACCCGCACCACATCTTTGCCGGCGAACTGGTTGACTTCGACGTATTTTTCCGAACCTTCGATCTTGCGGTACTTGGTCTCGTCCTTTGCGATTGGAAACGGGTCCTGATAGTGGAATTCTTTTACTGCCATTGGTTCTTCTCCTTTCGGTTGGAATAAATTCGGGGAAATAGGGCAGGATCGAGGATGGGAATAAGTCTTTGGACTTCTCTCGAACCTCGCGCCTGGCACCCAGAGCCTTTTTTGTATACAGTATGCCGTGGAATATATTGCAAAAAGTTCATTTTGTCGAGAAGGAAGTTTTATGTTGGAAGAAAAGCTCCGCTGCCGGTATTACCGGATACTTACGGGAAATAACCGGAGATGGTTGACGATCACTTTTATGGGGGTAGAATTAAATCAAATTAATACTTCGAGCAGATTCCCCGCTTTATACAACCATGCCTGCGGGACTGCGCCCCTGCCGTGCTGATCGAGTCCAGGGCGGTAGCCCAAGGAGAGACTTTTGACACAGCAAGGCAGCAAAAGACAGTGTACAGATATGAGCAGCCGCACCGGATATTCTGCAAATCCGGATCGTGGCGGTTTCTCGATGCTGTTGAGCGGTATCAATGCCGTCAACCGGTTCCTCCAGAATAACGGCCATGAGTTTGTAAGACTGGATCAAACCGCCCTCCTCGAAAAGAGCTGCAAGCGGACAGGTCTTGATGACTTTGGTGACGAGTCGTTTCGTCAACCTCTCGGCATTCTTCTGCAGTCCTTTGAATCTGACGCGGATCTGAACCTTGTCGGCCGTATCAGTGCGAAGTCCGAGATCGTACGTATGCTCTGCAATCGGCTCCGCATGGTAAACGACTGCAAGCGCAACCCGGAAATTCGTGATGAAGTGGTCCGCCGTCCGCTCTTCATCACGGGACTTCCACGAAGCGGCACGACCTTTCTTCATGCGCTTTTGGCGCAAGATCCCGCTTGTCGTTCCCCCCAGGTCTGGGAGGTGATGCACCCGTCGCCGCCGCCCGAGACCGCCTCATACCATGTTGATCCGCGCATTGTCGAAACCGAAAAAGAGCTGAAGTGGCTCGATATCCTGATGCCCGATTTCAAGCGGGTCCACCTGATCCATGCGCGCTATCCGCAGGAATGTATTGCCATTACCGGTCATGCCTTCATGAGCTATGTCTTCGAAACCATGTATCAAGTCTCTTCCTATCGCATCTGGCACGACAAAAGCGACAAACGGCCTGTCTATGAATTTCACCGGCAGTTCCTGCAGCATTTGCAATGGCGCTGCCCGGGCACGCATTGGGTGCTCAAGGCGCCGAGCCACCTCATGGCGCTGGAGTCGCTTCTGCATGTTTATCCCGATGCGGAGATCGTCGTGACCCATCGCGATCCGCTCAAAGTGCTCCCCTCGTGCGCCAGTTTTACGAAAGTTCTGCGCGAGCCATTCACCAACCGGCTCGATAAGGAACAAATCGGCAACGAGGTAAGCAGCCGCTGGGAGGGGAGCGCCTGGCAGGCCTTGCACTTCCGCCAGGTTAACCAAGGGATGGGAGGTCACTTTTGCGATGTGCAGTATGCGGAGCTGGAGAGAGACCCCATGTCGGTCGTTCGGGGGATTTACCGGCATTTCGGCCGCGAGCTTACCGATAAGGCAGAGCTTGCCATGCGGCGTTTCGTGGCGGAAAATCCGAAAGATAAAAATGGTGTGCACCGCTATTCCCTGGAGGAATTCGGTCTGGATCGCGTGACGGAAAAGCGTCGCTTTCAGTTTTATATGGATTATTTCGGGATTCCTCCCGAACTGTGAACCACTATTTTTGTGGAATCGAAATTACTCGACCCAGCCGTTGTTTTGCTGATGCTGGACGATGGAGTCTGTGAGGCCGATGCGACGCCTAACCTATATCCTCCTGGCCATAGCCTCGCTCTTTCTTTACGGGATGTTGAAGCAGGTCGGTTGGTCAAACCTGGACCACTGTTTTCGGCAGGTGGGTTATTACGGGCTCCTGCTGCTCGTGCCGTACGGGTTCGTAAATTATCTGGCGACCCTTTCCTGGAAGTTCGTCCTGGTCAACAAGGAGGCAAGCCCTTCTTTGAGCCGACTCTTCTTTCTCCGCCTGGCCGGGGAGTCTCTCAATCAGCTTACACCGACCGCTTCACTGGGGGGGGAGCCCTTTAAGGCCCTCCGGCTCCAGGCCGGCGGCGTCCCATGGCAAGAAGCGACCGCGTCCCTGGTCATTCACAAGGGCTTGATGGTCCTGAGCCTCGTCCTTTACATCTTTTTGAGCCTTGCCCTTGTACCTTTCGTTCTGCCGTTCAATTCGTCTTACCTGGGAGCCCTCACTGTGGGCGCCCTTCTCCTCGGGGGGGGAGGTGTGGCCTTCGTCATCATCCAGCACCGCAACCCTTGCACCATGGGGATTCGCCTCGCTGAAAAATGGGGGCTCTGTCCGGCATTCCTCAAGGCCAAAGAAGCGGAACTCGCCACCCTCGATTCCTTTCTGGCCGGCTTTTATCGCGAACATCCCGGCCGCGGCTTTTTGGCCTTTATCTTATTCTTCTTGAGCTGGGTGCTGCAATCGGTGGAGGTCTATCTTATTTTCTGGCTGCTGGGGCACTCCGTCAGCTGGGGGCTGGCTCTCTGTCTGGACGCCCTGGCGATGCTCTTTGTCGGTCTCGGTTTCATGATCCCCGCACAACTGGGGGTGCAGGACGGGGGCAATATCCTGCTCTCGCTCGGATTCAACCTGGGCGCGACCCTCGGCGCCGCCTTCAGCATCATGCGGCGCATCAGGGAAGCGTTCTGGCTGTTCCTCGGGCTTTTGGTGGTGGCCCGGGAGAAGTGATGCCGGCATGCCGGGTCATGCTTCGGGACACCCGGCCGTGAGGGGGAGGGGATGGCTGATCCTGAATTGCAGGTGGTGACGGGGGCTTCAGGTTTCACCGGTAAGTACATTACGGCACGCCTGCTCGCACAGGGGAAGAAGGTCAAGACCATTACCGGCCATCCCCACCGTCAGCACCCGTTCGGCGACCGGCTGAGTGTCGCCCCGTTCAACTTCGACGACCCTTCCGCCCTGATCAGAAGCCTCGAAGGGGCGACCACCCTGTACAATACCTATTGGGTGCGCTTCCCTTACGGGGACGTCACCTTCGAGAAGGCCGTCGAGAACAGCAGGACCCTCATCAGGGCGGCCGAAGAGGCGGGGATCAGGAGGATTGTCCACATCAGCATCGCCAATGCCGACGAGGGCTCCCCCTTTCCCTACTATAAGGCAAAGGCTGTGGTGGAACGGCTGATCGCGGGCTCCCGGCTCTCTTACGCCGTCATCAGGCCGACGGTGCTCTTCGGCACGGAAGGTATCCTTATCAACAACATTGCCTGGCTTTTGAAGAAGTTTCCGCTGTTTGCCGTTCCAGGGTCGGGTGATTACCGTCTGCAGCCGGTCTATGTGGATGATGTGGCGGAGCTGGCTGTCAACGCAGCTTCAGAAGGGTCCAACCTGGTGATGGATGCAGGCGGTCCCGAAACCTTCACCTACGATGAACTTGTCCGGCTCATCGCCGCAAAGATCGGCAGCCGTGCCCGGATCGTTCACCTGAACCCGGCGGTTGCGCTTCAAGCCTCCCGCCTCGTGGGAAAGATGGTTGACGATGCGCTTTTGACCCGGGATGAACTGGATGGGCTAATGGCCGGTTTGCTGGTCGCCAAAGGCCCGCCGGCTGGGAAGACGCGCCTGAGCCAGTGGCTGGCGGAAAATGCGGCCACGTTGGGAACAGCCTACGCCTCGGAAATCGAGCGGCACTATCGCTGAGCGATGCTCTGACCCCCTTCAACTGCCGGATCCAGCTTGAATAAGGATGACAGCCAATCAGCAATGTCCGGCTAGATTCTTGCAGCCTGCGCATCCCCCCCTCTCCCTGGCCCTCTCCTTTAGGCCCGCAATTTGGGTCCACCAAGGGAGAGGGGATTTTAAGCCCCCCTCCCTTCGATGGGAGGGGCCGGGGGAGGGAGCAAGGCAGTGGTTTTAAGCTCAGACGCACGATGCAATTTTCTAACCGGACAGTGCTGCCTGCAAATAACGATTTGTTTGAGGGAACCCATAGGTCACCTCAATTTTTTTAAGCTTTTTGTGAGCATGCTCACTTTTTTGTTGCACGGCTTTTCGTTTTTGATTATTGTGAGCGCAGTCACAATATGGGAGTACTTCATGCGCATCAGCGAACAGGCCAAGCAGGAAACACGGGTCCGCATCCTGGAAAAGGCCGCGGAGCTTTTCATCGACAAGGGGTTCGAGGACAGCACCACCCGGGACATTGCTCTGGCTGCCGGGTTGGCCGCCGGCACCATGTTCAACTATTTCCCGAGCAAGGAAACCATGGCGATGACCATGGTTAACGAAGCGTTTCGCCAGGGGATGGAGGATTTTCAACGCCGCCGCACCGGCGAGGAGGACCTGACCGAAGAGCTCTTTCTGTTCATCGCCTCGGGGCTGCGGCGGCTGCAACCGTTGCGCCCGTTTCTCGGCCCGGTTCTGGAGCGCTCCTTGAGCCCTTTCCCCCGAAAGACCGTCTGCCAGGAGGGTGAAGCGGCCCGAGCGGGACATCTGGACGCCGTGCAGGAGATCATCGTCCGACACGGCTTTACTGAGGCCCCCGATTATGTTGCCATGAACATGTACTGGTCGCTCTATCTCGGCATCCTTGCCTATTGGACCAACGATCCATCCCCCAACCAGGAAGAGACCCGGGCCTTGATCGATTATTCCCTGCGCTTCTTCGTGCAGGTGATTTCCGGCGTCTGGTCGGACAAAGGAGAAACGCATGCAGGCTGAGGAAGGGAAGACGACGGAATCACTCCAGATGGAAATGCTGCTCGACGCCCTCCCCAAGGAGAGCGCCACGGACCCAACCGGTCAGCGGCTGGCAAAGCTGATCACCCGTATTTCCAACAAAAGGGTGCCGGTGAGCTCCTTTTCCAGGATATGGACACTGGGCTCTCTCAATGCCAGGGTAACCGCCGGTTATTTTGCCTATTGGCTGCGCAGCCGTTTTAGCGACGCGGACAAAAAGCAGCGGCTTAAAAGCGAAGCCCACCTGGCTGCAGCGCTGAAACTGTTCGGCACTATGGGATATTTGAGGGGCGCCGTGATGAAGATCGGCCAGATGCTGGCCAATCTCCCCGATGTGGTGCCCGAGGAGTTCGCCGAAGTGCTCTCAGCGCTGCACTTCGAGGCCCCTCCCATGCACTTCGCGATGGTGCGCGAGGTCTTTCTCGACGAGTTCGGCCGTGAGCCGGAGGAGATATTCGCTTCTTTTGATCGGCAGGCCTTTGCCGCCGCCTCGCTGGGACAGGTGCACCGCGCCCGGCTTAAGAGCGGCGAGGAAGTCGCCGTAAAAATCCAGTACCCCGGCATCGCCCGGACCATAAAGGCCGATCTGCGCAATCTCCGCCTCCTGCTCCAGCCGCTCTGTCTGACCACGGACTGGCAGAATACGCTCGACAAGCTGGCCGACATCGAGCAGATGCTGCTCATGGAAACGGACTATGAACAGGAGGCCAGTTTCGGCAAGGAGGCCCGGCTTCTTTTTACCGCTGCCGACCGGGTGGTGGTGCCGCAGGTCTTTGACGACTATTGCACCAAACGGGTGCTGACCACCGAGTACCTGGCCGGCTGTCACCTTGACGAATACCTGGCAGGAAATCCGACCCAGGAAGATCGGGACCACTTCACCAACCTGCTGACAGTTGGCACTTTTCGGATTTATTACCGGCTGCACTGGTTTCTTGCTGATCCCCACCCCGGCAACTTTATCTTCATGGAGGACGGCCGGCTCGGAATGATCGACTTCGGCTGCACCCGGGCCATGACCGATGAGGAATGGCTTTTGATCTGCGAGTTGGAGAGGGCGACACTGGAACGGGACGAGGCCCGTTTTAACCGGGCCACTGCCAAGGCCTGCCTTTTTGACGGCCCGGAGGAGATGGAGCCGGAGCGATTGGAGATCGTCCGGCGCGGGGTGTACTGGAACATGGAACCTTGGCTGAAAGAGGGGCGGCTATTCGATTTCGGCGACCGGGAATTCTTCATGCGTGGCGTCGATAGTCTCATGGAGATGACCCGCAAGCGTTACACCCGCGGCTCCCCTTTGTACCTTTGGTCCAATCGCTTCGTTTTCGGGGGGAGGGCTATCTGTTACCGGATGAAGGGACGCTGCGAGTTCAGAAAAATCCATCAGCAGGAGTCTGCCTGGGTCCGCCAGGATCCGGCGCGAAGCTAACTCCCCCTAGCCCCCTCTTAGCTTAAGAGGGGGAACATAGACCATGCATTTTAGGCCTTTTTCTCCTCCCCTTGGGCTAAGGGGAGGCTGGGAGGGGTTAGCGATTCGACCGCAAAGGAGATCACTTACGATGCTGAAACTCTGCGATGTAATCAAGACCTACGACGGGAAGTCCGAGGTAACAGCCCTGACAGGGATAAACCTGACCATCGGGATTGGCGAGATGGTGGCGATCATGGGACCCTCCGGCTCCGGCAAGTCGACGCTCTTGAACCTCCTAGGGGGGCTCGACGTCCCCACCTCCGGGCAGGTGGTGGTGGCGGGGAAGGACCTGGCCAAGGAGAACGAGAAGGAGCGTTCCCTCTTTCGCCGCTCCAAGGTCTCCTACATCTTCCAGGCCTACCACCTGATGCCGACCTTGAAGGTGAGTCAGAACGTGGCCCTGCCGCTGCACCTGGCAGGCGTCCCAGCCGGGGAGATCACCCGGAAGGTCGCCCAGGTCCTCCGGGAGGTCGGACTTGAGGGGAGGGTAAACCATCTTCCCGACGCACTCTCCGGGGGGGAGCGCCAGAGAGTCGCAATAGCCCGTGCCTTGGTCACCGGCGCGCCGCTGCTGCTGGCCGACGAGCCGACCGGCAATCTTGACACGGCCCGGGGAGAGGAGATCCTGAACCTGCTCCGCTCCATCCACCGGGAGCACGGAACCACCATCGTCATGGTCACCCACGACAACCATGCCGCCTCTGCTTGCGAAAGGCTGATCAAGCTCCGGGACGGAAGGGTGGAAGGGGATAGCTACGTGGCCGGAGGTGGCAGATGAGGTTTCTGCTGGCTACACTTTCTCTCTCCTACGTCAGGCGACATGTGGCCAAGACCCTGCTTACACTCCTCGGCGTTGTGGTTGGCGTGGCTACCTTCAGCTCGATCAGGAGCGCCCAGGGGACCCTTGTCCAAGGGATACGCTCCACGGTTGACCGCGTCGCCGGCAAGGCCCAGCTCCAGATCACCATGGTGGGAGGGGTGCCGGAAGAGGTGCAGGAGAAGGTCCGCGAGCTTCCTGGTATCCGGGCCACCTCGCCGGTCATCGAACAGATCGTGGTCCCCGAGCGGGGGGAACTGGGCAGCCTCCTTGTCATCGGCATCGATCTTCTCGGAGACCGGGAGATGCGCGACTACGGTTTCGACGGCCAGGACGCCGACTTGGACGACCCGCTCCTCTTTCTTGCCCAGCCCGACTCGGCGCTCTTCACCCGCCAGTTTGCAGAGAAGGCAAAGCTGAAAACAGGCGAAACCCTTTCTCTGCGCCTGCCTGCCGGGGTGAAGCGGGTTGCGGCGCGGGGACTGCTTACCCCCAAAGGTTTTGCCGAGGCGTTTGGCGGCAATCTGATGGTTGTGGATGTTTATGCCGCCCAGGAACTGTTCGGCAGAGGACGCCGCTTCGATCGGCTGGACATCCGGCTTACCGAAGGGACCACTATTGCACAGGCGACCGCGACACTGGAAAAGGCGCTCGGCCCTGCCTACCGCATCGAGACGCCGGATCGTCGGGGGGAGCAGATGGAGCGGGTCGTCGCCAACTTTGTGGCCGGCTTCAACGTCTCGAGCGGCTTCGCCCTGTCCATAGGAACTTTCCTGATCTTCAATGCGTTCAACGTGGCGGTGAACCGCCGGCGGCGTGACATCGGCACGCTCCGCGCCCTCGGCGCTACCCCTCGCCAGGTACAGGCCCTCTTTCTGGCCGAGGCGCTGGTTATCGGAATCGTCGGAGGCATTTTGGGCTGCCTGGCCGGAACAACGCTTTCGCAAGGTTTTCTCCAGATGATGGGGCAGACGACGGAGACGGTTTATGGCGTAACAAGCTCCGGCGCGGTACACCTTCCTCCGGGGATTGCGTTGGAATCCATGGTTCTCGGCTTGTTGGCATCGCTCGTCGGCGCCTGGGGACCGGCACTGGCGGCCTCCAGGATCTCACCGACCGAGGCGCTCGCCAAGGGGGCGTTCCAGGCGCGGCTCCCCGGCAAGGTTGCGTCTCGGGTCGCGGCCGGTTTGGTCGCCTTCGGTTGCGCGATCCTCCTTGCCCTGCACCCGCCTTTTGGGGGCAACCCGCTTATCCTTTCCGTTCTCCTCCTCGGCGGCACAGGGCTTGTGCTCCTCGTGGGACCCCTATCCCGTGCCTTGCTGCGCTTTTTCATCCCCGTCGTCGCGCGATTCGCGCCGGTTTCGGGCCGCCTCTCCTCGGACGCCCTTCTGGGTTCCCCCCGCAGGACCTCCGGGACGGTGA
Organism: Geotalea uraniireducens Rf4; assembly: GCF_000016745.1. Lineage (GTDB taxonomy): Bacteria > Desulfobacterota > Desulfuromonadia > Geobacterales > Geobacteraceae > Geotalea > Geotalea uraniireducens. Next base: position 1,922,832 of record NC_009483.1, read on the forward strand.
TGGCGATGGCCCTTTCGCTCACCTTCGTCCTCGGTTTCGCTGGGTACATGGGGTCCACCAAGGCAACAATGACGCGCTGGATGAACGATGCGCTCACCTGCGATCTCTTTGTGCGCGCATCCGCAAACTTCTCTCGTCCCGACTTCCTTTTTCCCGGTGAGCTGCGGGAGGAACTGCTAAAGGTGCCCGGGGTGCGAGCTGTGGAGAGCTACCGGGGAATACGGCCCCTCTATCGGGGGCATCAGATCCTGGTCGGTACCATCGAGGTCGGCCCCTTATTGGACCGGACCAACCTGGAATTCATCCAGGGGAACGCGGAATCAATGCGTCGTGGTGTGACACAGCAGGGGATGTGTACCGTCTCGGAGAACTTTTTCCGGCGCTACGGGCTGGGCGTTGGACAGCAGGTGGAACTGGTCACCCCGAGCGGAACCGTGCGGTTCCCGATTGCGGCGGTGATCCGCGACTACAGCTCCGACCAGGGGACGGTGAACCTGGACCGTACCCAATTCCTCCGTCTCTGGAAGGATGATCGTGTGGACATATTCGACGTCTCCGTGGTCCGTGGCGCAAATGTCGGCCAGGTGCGGGATGCTATCCGGGCGAAGCTCGCCGGGAGATTTCCCGCGCTCGTCTCCACCCGCCAGGAGTTCACCGCCGAGATCGGCAAGGCGATCGACGCTTTCTACGCCCTGACGCGGATCACGGTCTTCCTCGCCCTGCTGGTCGCTTTCCTCGGCATCGTCACTTCACTCCTCATTTCGGTGTCGGAACGGACCCGGGAGATCGGGATCCTGAAGGCGCTGGGGGCTTTGCGCTCCCAGATCGGCCGCAGCATCGTGGTCGAGGCGCTGGCCCTCGCTTTGACGGGACTCCTCCTGGCGCTCCCGGCCGGCAACCTCTTTGCCTTATTTATGGAGGGAGCCATAGCGGAGTTCTTCACCGGCTGGCGCATGCCCCACCATTATCCGTGGGAAATCCTGGTACAGCTCCTGGTCGCCTTGCCACTGATCTCGGCGTTTGCGGCCTGGATTCCCGCGCGCCAGGCGGGAAGGTTGAAGATCACCGAAGCGATAGAATACGAATAGAGCAATGTCAATTTTAAGCTGGCCGTTCCCCCCTTTGAGAAAGGGGGGCAGGGGGGATTTCTCTGCGGCCAAAGGCAAATCCCCCTGAATCCCCCTTTCACAAAGGGGGACTTAATACCCGAAGACAGCTTATCGCTGCGGAGGTAACATGCACGAAAACAGATCAGTACGAAAAATCCTGCTCCTGTTAGCTTTGGCAGCGCTTTTGACCGCCATGTCCGCATGCCTTGCCTGGGGGGGCGCCGATGCCCGCGCGCTCCTCAAGGAGTCGGAGAATCGCCACCGGACCCGAACCCAGCAGTACGCCGGGGATCTTACGGTGGTGAACAAGGATGGCAAGGTCCGCAAGAAGGGATGGAAGAGCTTTCGTGAAGGGTACGCCGGGGATGCCAGGAATCTTATCCGTTTCACCGACCCGCCGGAGGTGAAGGGGGTCGGTTTCCTTTCCCTATCCCGCTCGGCGGGGCAGAATCCGGACCAATGGCTCTACCTGCCCTCCATGAAGCGGGAGCGGAGGATCGCGGCCCAGGACCGGGATGCCTCGTTCGTCGGAACCGACTTCAACTACGAGGACATGGAGGAGTTCGACCACGAGAAGTACAAGGTGGCGCTGCAAGGGGAAGAGACCCTGAACGGTTACCCCTGCTACGTCATTGCTGCAACTCCCCTGGAGAAGGGGGGGAAGTCGGTCTACGAGAAGAAGATCCTTTACCTGCGCAAGGACATCCTCTACCTGCTCCGTGAGGATCTCTACCGAAAAGGGGAGAAGGAGCCGACTAAAAGGCTCATCCTGTCCGACATTCAAAAAATCGACGGGCACTGGGTAGCGCGGAAAATGGAGATGAGCGACCTCAGGAAGGGGAGCAGGACGACAGTGCTCCTGAAGGAGATCGCCTTCGACAGGCCCCAGGCGGTGGGCCGCTTCACCCTCCGGAACCTGAATCGCGAGGGGGGGGATTGACCAGTTTTCGGATCGCTGTTCGTCTTCTCATCCTGCTCCTGCTCATCCCTTCCCCGGCCCTGGCCCAGGGGATTTCCGGGTACGCCGAGGCGAAGGGGTTCGCCTACGACGGGCGTTCGAACAGCCGCGACCCTTGGCTGCTCGGCTGGGGGACCCTCTTCGGCAAATGGGAGGAAAGGGTGGGTGGTGCGCAGCTTACCGCTTCGGTGCGCGGTGAATGGATCACCTCCGTTGAGCGGGGCACCCTCGTCTTCGACCCGGCCGACCGGCACATCAGGCGCGCTCCCTTATCGGTGCGGGATCTCTGGGTGCGACTCCCCCTCACTCCTTCCCTCGACCTCCAGCTGGGGCGTTTCCAGCTCGGTTGGGGGAAGACCGACGGCTACTCCCCGGCCGACGCCTTCCTTCCCCGCGATCTCTCCGACCCGTTCAGCGATGAGAAGCTTCCACTATGGGCCTTGCGCCTGAGCGGAGAGGAGGGGGCGTTCCGTTTCGAGGCGGTAGCTTCTCCCGTGACCACCCCCTGGCGGCTCCCGGTGCTAGGCTCCAGGAACGCTCCGCTCACCGTGGAGGGATTCCCGGAGGGGACCGTCTTCAATGAGCTCGACACCCCTCCTCCATGGGCAGGATTCGCCGCCCTGCGCCTCCTCGCCACCTTTGGCGAGTGGGACATTGGTGCGTGGGGTAGGTTCGGGGTGCGACCAGCGCCGCTCCTGGCGTTCCGTTTCGACCGGGCGACCCCGACCTCCACAGGTCTTGTCGTTCCCGTCGAGCGGCGTTACGCCAGGGAGGAGGGGGTCGGTGTCGAACTCTCCAGGATTGTCGGCGCCTTTGTCCTGCGCGGCGAGGCGGCTGCCCTCTTCTCCGGAGATCGCGACCTGGGCAACGCCTATATCGGCTCCTTAAGTCTTGAACGGGGATTCGGCGACGGCACCCTCCTTATCACCCTGGCGGGAAACGCCAAGACTACTCCAGTTGACGCGTCACTTCTCTTTGACCGGGCGATACTCCCCGTCCTTATCACCGCATGGAACCGGACCGAGGAGTGGGGAGAATGGAAGCTGGTCTGGACCGCGGAGCTCAGGCACGGGGATGGCCTTCTCAAGGGGGAGGCGGGGTATAACCTCACCGACCTCTGGAAGCTGACCATTGGGGGCGAACTCCCGTACGGCTCCGAAAAAGGCCCGTTCGGCACCCTCGATGCAGCCCGGCGGGTACACGTGGCGCTGCGGCGAAGCTGGTGATACTGATATTGATTCTGCCGAAGGGGGATTGAGGCTGCCGGAGGCAACTTCCTCATTATTTGCTATACTTGTTTCATGCGAAAAGAAGACCGGCTACGGCAGCTCATTGCCCAGGAATCAGCTCGTATCATGTATGAGGAGGGGGTAAAGGAGTACCGTGACGCCAAGCGGAAGGCGGCCAGGCAATTCGGTTCGGAAAAGGCCCTCTCCCTCGGTTCCCATCTTCCTTCCAATGCCGAGATCCATTACGAGCTGCAACGGCTCATCGGCATCTATGAAGAGGACATTCTGCCGGAGCGGCTCCTCCACCTGCGGCTAACGGCGCTCCATTACATGGACATGCTGGCGTCGTTTCGCCCCCATCTGGTCGGTTCGGTCCTCTCCGGCGCGGTAACGGAACAGAGCGATATCGATCTCCATCTTTTTGCCGAGTCGAGCGAGGAGGTGGAGGAATTTCTGCACGGGGAGGGGATACCCTTCGAGCAGGAGGTCGTTACCATTCGCCATGGCGGGGAGTTCTTCGAATATCCCCATATCTACATGGAAGACGAAGGGGTGACCATCGAGTGTACCGTCTATCCACCGGAGGATATCCACCGGATCCCGAAGAGCAGCATCACCGGGAGGCCCATGGAACGGGCCACGGCTAAAAAAATGAGAAAAATCATCGCCGGGATGGCGCAAACCATGGGCTGAGCGGTTCATAGGTGAATGTCTTTCAGAGGAGGCACATGCCATGCCAGGATATGTTAAGCCGGAAATGTTCGTGTTTTTAGTCATCGCCTTGTTCGGCGTGGCCGGCGGCTGGATGGCCGCAAACCGGGGGCGGAACTTTATCGGCTGGTGTCTGCTCTGCGCCATGTTCCCTATTTTTCTCCTCGTTATCTATTTTAATAAGCCGTTGCGCGAGGTGGAGGGGAAATTCAAGCTTTGCCCGAAGTGCGGGGAGTTCATCAAATGGCGCGAGCCGGTTTGCAAGTATTGCCGGACGGAGCAGCCGCCGAGGGAATGAAAGAGCATCCCTTCACTTCCCGGAGCCGGCCTCTGTTTCCACCAGTTCCCATTGATCGCTGTTCATGTCGTGCCGCAGCAGGTAGATATTGCCGTCGTCGGTGAGCACCTTGAAACAGTTATGGTCCATATCGTACCACCGGTCGACGATCTCCTTTACCTGGAAGGTCCGTTCCCCCCACAAGAAAGAGGTGGGGCGCTCGTCGGCCTTGTAGCCGGAGTAGGTCAGAACCCTGATTGGTATGTTCATCTCTTCCCCCCTTTAGGGACTCGGAACTAACCAATATACCGTTTTACATCTCATCTTCAGGCCATCTTTGCCGCCCCTTCAATCGCAAAATCCTCAGCGTAGCCTTGCTACGCCTGCGGTTTTGCTCAATCAGGAACGACAAACCTGACCTAAATCTGAGCGTAAAACCTGGTATATCAGTTAATTCCAAGTCCCTTATTCCCCTTGAGCCTCTTTCGCAGATCCTTCACAGCCAGCGTGTTGAGTACGTCCCCCTTTTCAAGCCATGCACGGCGGGCAATGGCGATGCCGTAGGGGAGGGTGTCGAACTGGCTTATGGAGTGGGTGTCGGTGTTGATGACGAGGGGCACCCCCAGCTCTTTCGCCCGCCGCGCATGGCTGTCGTTGAGGTCGAGGCGCAGGGGGTAGGCGTTGATCTCGATAGCGGTGCCGGTGTCCGCCGCGACCCGTAGGATGTCGTCCATCTCCACTTCATAGGGGTCGCGCTCGCCGATCAGCCTGCCGGTAGGGTGGGCGATGATGGAGACGTAAGGGTTCTTCATGGCCTTGATTATGCGGGTGGTTATCTGCTCTTTCGTCTGCTTGAAGCCGGAGTGGATGGAGGCGATGACCAGATCGAGCTCTTTCAATGCCTGGTCCGGGAAATCAAGGCTGCCGTCGCTTTTGATGTCCATTTCGGTGCCGTGGAGGATGGTGAAGCCGGTAAGCTGTATGTTCAGTGCCGCAATTTCCTGCTTCTGGGCCATGAGCCGCTCCACGGTCAGCCCATGGGCAACTCCCAAGCCCTGGGAATGGTCGGTGATGGCTAAGTAGGAAAGGCCGCGGGCCTTGGCTGCCGCCACCAGTTCCTCGATGGTATGACCCCCGTCGCTCCAGCGGGAGTGGACGTGCAGGTCGCCGCGGATGTCGGCCTGGCTGATCAATTGTGGCAATCTCCCGGCCAGGGCCGCTTCCACCTCCCCCTGGTCTTCCCGCATCTCGGGCGGAATGAAAGGGAGGCCGAGGAGGCGGTAGACGTCCTCTTCTTTGGCGCCCCCCAGGCGCGCTTCGTCCTTTTCGCGGAAAATGCCGTATTCGTTGATCTTCAACCCCTGTTTCACCGCCATGTCCCGCAGCCGCACATTGTGCCCCTTACTGCCGGTCAGGTAGGCGAGCGCCGCGCCGAACGATTCCTCGGCCACCACCCTCAGGTCCACCTGCAAACCGTCGCTGATCACCACGCTGGAGCGGGTCGGGCCATGCATGATGATTTGCTCGACCGCCGGAAGGGTGATGAATGCCTTCATGGCCTCTTCCGGCGCGGGGGAGGTGGCGACGATATCGATATCCTTGCAGGTTTCCTTGCGGCGTCGGATGCTGCCGGCGATCTCGATAGCGCCGAACCGGGCGCGCTTCCGCAGTTCCTCAACCAGATCGAGGGCCAGGGGGAGCACCCTGCCGAGGGGACGACGCTCATGCCCCTGCTGCACCGTGGCAATCCCCTTGAGGATGTTCTCCTCGGTCTTTTTCTGTATCCCCGGTATCCCTGCCAGTTTGTGCTCGCGGGCGGCCCGTTCCAGGTCGTCGATGGAGGCGATGTGCCGCTGCTCAAAGATTTGCCGGGCTGTCTTCGGGCCAAGGCCCGGAACGGCGAGGAGGGAGAGGAGCCCGGACGGTATCTCCCCCTTCAGCTTGTCATGGGCGTGGATGGCGCCGGTTCCGATATATTCCTCGATCTTGGCTGCCAGCTCTTCCCCGATGCCGGGAATCTCCAGGAGCTCATCCCGGGAGAGGTCCTCCACGCTGCGGGACAGCCCCTCGATGTTGAGGGCGGCCCGGCGGTAGGCCCTGATCTTGAACGGGTTGTCACCCTTGATTTCGAGGATATCCGCCATTTCGGAGAATATGCGGGCGATTTCCTGGTTTTTCATCTCGCGCCTCCACTTCTTGCGCGGCCGGCAAACGATTAATAGGGTATAATAATTAAACCACAAAAGGGTGAGATGTGAAGCGGGTGTTTGTGGCAGTCCCACGATTTCTTGAAAGGCGTAGCCCATGATCGAGATCGATGGAAATTACGGCGAAGGTGGCGGGCAGATACTGCGCACCTCTTTGAGCCTCTCCTGCCTGACCGGACAGCCGTTCAGGATCGTCAATATCCGCAAGGGGCGGAAGAAACCGGGGCTCATGCCCCAACACCTGGTTTCGGTGAGGGCCGCCCGGATGGTGACTGGCGCCTCCGTGAGCGGTGACGAGAAGGGTTCAACGGAGTTGACCTTTTCTCCTGACGGTTTGCGGAGCGGCGATTTCGCCCTGGACATCGGCACTGCCGGTTCAGTTCCGTTGGTGTTGCAGACCATCATTCCGCCCCTGCTCTTTGCCGGGGGGAAGAGCAGGGTGGACCTCCAGGGGGGGACCCATGTGCCGTTCAGCCCATCTTTTCACTACCTTGCCGAGGTGTTCTCCCCCCTGCTGGCGAGAGTGGGCGCCGGCGTGCATTTCAGCATAAGATCGTACGGTTTTTACCCGCGTGGCGGGGGGAGCGTGACCGCGGAGATCAACGCGGCAAGTGGAATCAAGCCGCTTGACCTGGAGGTGCGGGGCGGGCTGCAAAGGATAAGAGGGTATTCGGCAGTGGGGAACCTCCCCCTTTCCATTGCCGAACGGCAGCGGGCAGCTGCGCTGGAGCTCGTCCGGGACCGGCTTCACGGAAAGGTGCCGATTGAGGTGAAGCTGCTCAATGTGCCGACGCCGGGGCATGGCACCTTCATCTTCCTTTTGGCCGAGTACGAAAACATCCGCACCGGCTTCACCTCCCTGGGTGCGTTGGGTAAGCGGGCCGAGCAGGTCGGCGAGGAGGCGGCGCGGGAATTCATCACCCATCATGCCACGGGCGCAGCCCTCGACCCGCACCTGGCCGATCAGATCGTGTCATATCTGGCCCTGGCAGAGGGGGCGTCGACCTTTACCACCTCCGCCATCACCGATCACCTGCTGACGAACCTTTGGGCTGTGGCACAGTTCCGCCCTTTCCGCTACAGCGTGGAGGGGAATGTCGGAGAACAGGGGCGGGTGAGGATAAACTGAAATTTTGCATTAACCCCAAAACGGCAGTTAGCCACGAATGACACGAATAAACACGAATGTTTTTAACCCCTTGTTATGTCTTGAGTAGTCACCGATATGGAGAGTGTCTTCTGCATCACAAGAGCTTGTAATCAAGAGAGGGAAGGGGACATAGGACCTGCTTAGACAGGTTTTTGAGTCCGCACTTCCCCCCTCACCCTAGCCCTCTTCCACAAGGGGCGAGGGGACTTTAAAACTCCCCTCCCTTGATGGGAGGGGTTGGGGGAGAGTGCAATTTCTCGTAAGCTTCGCGCAGTCGAAGCAGGTGAGTGCGGACATAGGACGGAGTCAACCGGTCCCGATCATAATAGGCCTGCTGCAAACCGTTTGCCTCGTGAGTGTCTCCGATCGATACGCCGAGTGTATTCGGCACGCCCGCACTGCTGATGACGGTCTCCTGGCTGTAGCTCCATTCATCAGGCCCTTTGATCTGGAGGTGATATGGTTTCATCCCTTTGCGGAAGGTGAGGGGAAAGGCTATCTGGACCCCGCCAATCCTGTGGTGTTTCTGTCCGGCGGTCTCTGAGTCCTTATAGTAGACCGAAAATGCCGTATCTCCGAAAAACCGCTTCAGGTCGACGCGGAACCCTTTGTCATTGTCCCAAAACTGCCCGCCGGTGAATGTGAGGTAGGTGTCCAGCGGCGCATGATAGTACCGGTAGGAGCCGAGGTACAAGGTAGTCGTCAGATGGGTGTCGCTGTTTTTCGCGTATGCCTGCCTGAATCCCAGACGATGGTTCCCTTCCGTTGACAGCCAGTACAGTTCGTTCAGGGTCCCGTAAGCATCCTTCTCGATCATCCCCGCTCCCAGAGACGCCATAACATACGGATACGGTTTGACCCCCTGAAACAGCATCAGCCGCTGGAATTGGGTATCGTTCCGGTCTCCCCGGAATGCCTCGCCGTCATCGAAATTTTTGCTCCAGGCCACGGGGATGTCCCACCGGGCGTTCAGGACAGCGCCTTTCCACAGATCGAGAAAGAGGTTCGGTCTGATCGACAACAGGTAGTCGAACACCCCCACTTCAGTCCCCACGAATGTCTTCAGTGCGGGAGTCAGCACAAGCCGCGCCCTGGGCAAAGAAGAGAAACTCAACTTGTCGGTATAGACCACCGTCGGGTCTTCTGTGACAGTGGCTGTTATCTTTGCCGCTTCGTAGAGGTCATCGTGTGTCTTGACATCCGTGAAGAACGACTTCAGCGCTTTTATGGGCATCGTGGCCTGAAGCATCCTTATGTCTTGTATCTTCAGGACAAGCCGGACGGATTTGAATTCAGCGGGAACGGAATCGACGACAATCCCCAGCGCAACCCCCATTCCGTCAAGTTCGCTATGGTCGTAACGGGCATTTTCGTATTCGACGACGAGAAGGTCATTTCCATCTGAACCGGTGCGAACGTTGATGAAACCGTCGGCAACCAGCTTGTCTCGCAGGGCGATGAGGTAGGCGGTGCGGCCGGGGGACTCAATGCGGTCGCCCAACGCTTTTTTCACTGGTGTCTCAACACTGGTCTTGTCTGGGCGCAGGCCGACGTCGGCAGCAGGCGCCGAAGGCCCGGCTTCCTGGCGGGATGGTGCTTTTCGCCGATAGTCTTTTCCCATTGAGAACTGGAGTCCGGCGGCGAAACTGACGGTGCCGGGATGGTTGTTCAACGCCGATTTCACCGTTGCCTGGAGATTGACCGGCCAACCGAACAGGTCCGGCGTGATCACCCGCACCCCGGCGTTCATGTCCTTGGTGTCATATTCGCCGAGAAGGTAGAGCCAGTCGAATGCCTTGACCTCTGCTCCACCGAATGTCCCTTTCAAACGGTCCGGGCCGAAGCCGTAGCCGACGGACAGGCGCAGCCGGCTGATTTCTTCGGTCGCCGCCACGTAGCTTGAGCGAAAGTGGTGCGCGGTCCCTCCGAAGTCCTGCATGCCGAAGGCAAGGGACGGCAACCAGCTCCCCTTCGGAATGAACGGCGCCGTCGATGCCTTGAACTGGGCGGAGAGGTCATGATCAGTCAGACGTCCGCCCAGCTCGACAAAGGAAAACAGCCCTACGGAGAAGAAATAGTTGTCCTGGTGGGATCTGTTCCAGTGGGGATCGCTCTGGTTGGTGTACCAGGCGGCCAGGGTCCCTTCCTTCTGGACGTTTGCCGTCGGCACATTGATAATGCCGGTGAACCCTTGCAGCGAAGGGGCGTCCGGGAAATCTCCCGCACCGCACACCGCTACCGCTCCAAGCAAACCCAGAAACGAAACACCGGCGATAAACCGTATTCTGCTGAAAATCGTCAATATCATCTCATTGTATATAGAACAAAAGAGGAAGCGCGTGACTTCCCCTTTTGTTCAACATTCCCGCAATTCAATCCCAAAGGTACGCCGCAGCCAAAACTGCGGCGTATGCCATATTTTCATACTGCTGCCGGTTCTACGGAGTCCCGCCTCCACCGCCTGTGCTGCCCGTGCAGATTATCTCCTTGATAACCCTGACAGTCACCTGAACTGTGATATCACGATTTATGATTATCCATCTGCCAAAGACTCTTATTCTAATTCTAATTCTTATCGTTATCGTTCTCGTTATCGTTTCCCAAATTATTTGGCAATTAGCCGATATCGCTCCCGTTAACGACAGGGCGGATAGAGCTTGCGATCCTTGCGATAGGGGGGTTGTCAGGGCAGGCGGAACTCCCAATCCATTTACGATGGCGTCATTCAGGGCTGTTGAAGGTACAAACGCTTGTTCGTCAAGTTTCGCCTCCGATACATCGGTCGTCGAGTCACTGGGCTTCGTGTGAAAGAGAACGTTCGGGACTTCGCTTCCCTTGGCGGTCACAGGGTTACTGATGGTGGTGGCATCGGATGTGGTGGTGACGTTGTCGGCCGGTATCTCCGTTTTTGCCAGTTGTAAGACTATATCAGTCGGGCCGGTTTGTCCTGCGGGGCCGAGCCCCACGGCTGTAAGTGCGGTGAGTATGTTTTTCAAGCCTGCCTGGACCGTACCGTTCGCCTGCATGATGCCCGGGACTGTTGCACTTCCTTCGTTTGAGTCAGTGCTGCCCACTGCGATGTCGACCTGCGTACCCGTAGGAAACGGCAGGTAAGACGGAATACTGACTGTTGCATTGTCCGGAATGTTGGCTGCCGATACGTCTCCTGTCAATCGGATGTATACCCGGGGAGACGTGGGAAGCTGGAGCTTGTCGACGTTCGGTGCTATCCATGCGCCCTGGTTTACCGCAAAAGAGGAGGAGACGGAGACTTGCAGGTTTGACGCAAGCGTGCCGTCAGGCAGTGACACTGCGGGCGAAGGGAGGTCTTTTGAAGAAGGGTTTTGCGGGGCGGTTATGGTTGCAGCGATGTGGGGTATGGCCTGGAAGGATGGGGTAACAGGAACGAGCCCCAGGAAAAAGCCGGAAGAAGCGGAAACAGTGCCCACCGGAGAAGTTTCGACAACGTTGAGCGCTTTGCTGCCGAGATAGCCGGCGGCGGCGACTGTAATCTCCGTAGGCCCGGTTGCCGGCACATCAAGGCTGAAGGTACCGTCTGACTTGGTTTTCGTGGAAACCTTGTGGGCGGGGAGTGAAACGGTTGCGCCGTCAATGCCCTTCTGCGTGTTCGCGTCGAGAATTTGCCCCGTCAGCATATACGACGCCAAACCACTGGCATTGCTCTCCGTATTGTCGGACGAACATCCGACAAGCAGGTTCAACGGCGGCCCTGCCACCGCAAGGGCCAGCCCCGCCAAACCGACGTTTTTCACGAACTTGCGGCGACCGATATTACTGACGAATTGAGGCGCGTCAGTCTTGTCCGGTGCAGCATCTATATGCGTGTTGCTGCTACACGTGTGCGGTGGTTGCGGCTCTGCAAATCGACGTCCTGATTTTTTTCGTCCCATGAGTTCCTCCACTGTTCTCTCGCTGGTTTTTGCCATGAGAGTTATTTGACTACGTATTAATACTACTCCGACACATATAGTTCTTTAACATTTCAATATTCGCACCAGAAGCTTTGCAATCTGATGCCTGATGTCAGGCAAGGACGGCATGCCTTTGAGTCGTTGCCTCCGCCTCCATCGCTCAGAGGAACGAAGAGAACAGCAACGATGGCGCCACTTTTCCAGGTGTTTGGTTTTCAGAACAAAGCGTCGTTGGCCAGTGTCGATTTTTTCTGAATCCAGTTGCTCCGCGCTGTCGCACTCTTCTGTTTTTTTTGCTGCAAACGCAACAGTGTCAGATAGCCATATGCCAGGGACGTCAGGAGCACATGTCGATGCCATCCGCTCCATGAGCGCCCTTCATGGTGATCAAGGCCAAGCTCTTCCTTTAGCTGTTGATAGCCATGCTCTATCCAATAACGTTCATGGTAGAGGCGGGCAAGGTCAATCGTTGCCAGATGCTGCGGCATATTGCTGAAGAAATAGCGAAGCTCGTATCCACCCAGGTTCAGGGGGCGGCGCTCTATCAGGAGCCAGACTTGTTCATGATGATTGCCCTGCCGCCATCCGTGAGCCGGCCACACTCTCATTGAGACGGCCTCTGCAACAAGTGGCTTGTCCTTGGAATTGAGCCTCAATTCTAGCCGTTGCCATGCATCATCGGCAATGCTTTCGCCCAGTACCGACAGCTTGACCGGTTCGGGGTTTGTGGAGACTACCTTAGGGCGAGTTCGTGGACGCCCTCGCTTATGCTCTTTGACTGGCGCAATTTCAAAGACCGGCTCCTCAAGAAATACCGGGGTGTTGGAGTAAGCTCCCAGGATGTAATTTTCACTGCGGGACTCAAGCTCCTTGCGAAACTCCGGAATGTTGCCATACCAGCTGTCAGCAAGGACTGCACGATGGGGAACATTGTCTTTTCGGGCCAGGTCAACAAAATCAAGTGCCATGCGCCATTTTGACTTATGGTGCACTGACTCCGGCATGTGAGCCTTTTTACGCTTTGCGGTGCAATCATCATTTTGCTGATCCCAGGATTCCGGGACGAACAGTTCCATGGCATATGGCCAGGCGACATCTCTGCCGACATACGTCATGCTTACGCCAATCTGACAGTTGTCAGTCTTGCCTGATGCACCGCAGTATTGCCGGGCAACACATACACTGTCGTACCCTTTCTTAGGGAACCCGGTATCATCAAGAACCAGGATCCCCTGCGGGTCGGAAGTGACGTCAAGCATGGAACGGCGGAATTGCTCAGCAACAAGTTGATCGTCCCATTTGGCAGTCGAAAGGAGGCGCTGCATACTTCGTTCAGATGCGTTTACCTTCTCTGACATGGGTTCAACTGACTTGCGCTCACCGTCCATGAGCAGGCCGGCCAAGTAACATTCTGCCAGTTCACGGCTCTCTGACCGATGGAAATAGCCATAATAGGGAGCCATATATTCTTCGATGCCGGGGAAAACGATCTCTGTTGTCATTCGCAGAGATTATCACATGAAACAGATTATATCAAGCTATGTGTCGGAGTAGTATTAATTGTGAAATATTGCAGCCGGCTATTGAGTTGAAAAGACAACGAGAAATACCCGTTTTGGCATAATAATTAAGGCGAATTAATAAATAATGACAAATTATATCCGGGGGGAGAAGAATGTCAATAAATAAAAATTAAAAACCAGATTGAAGGGGGCGTTCTTCCGTGGAATAGGGGCAATTTCATTAATCTGAGCCGGCAAGCTGGAACCAAAATTTTTTATTTCACGCAATGACGCGACGTTTAAAAACCAAGAACCAGAGAATATTTTAAAGCCTTTCGTTTCGTCGTCGCGTCGTCGCGTGAGTCATGTCTTGCTTTAACATTTTGCTCACATATCAATAGCCCCCATGACCCACAAAACCTCCCGTTTTTAAACAAGAAAAACTCTCCGTGCCTTGGTATTTTCGTGATTTGATCAAGATTATGATTAATATTTTTTATGAAAGATGCTTGACAGTATTTTCAAAAGTGATAAATATTAGGCACAGATTATTAACGATATGCAATTTAAGGCCTTGTTATGAAATTATGGTCCCACCGCCTCTGTAAAGCCCTTCTGTTTACCTTGGTTTGTTCCATTCTGAATGGTTGTCCCCGCTATGCTCCTCTGCCGGCCGGGACGGTCAAGGAAATCGACGGCCATGCAGCTTCGCCCATCGTTGCCAAAGAATCCGTCACAGTTACCGGTGAGCCTCTGAATGGCGCCCCGCCCGCCGACTACCTGGTCGGCTCCGGCGACATCCTTTCGGTCACTGTCTACGGCCGCGCCGATCTGGTCGGGATGGCGGGCAAGGGGAGCCGGGTGGATGTCAACGGCACTATCCAGCTGCCGCTGGTCGGCTCGGTTCAGGTCGCCGGGCTCTCACTCCAGCAGGTCCGTGACCGGCTCCAGGACTCTTTCAAACATTACCTGCGCGAACCGTCGGTGGTGGTTGAGGTTCTCGAATACAAAAGCCACCCCGTCTATCTCCTCGGACAGTTCAAGGTGTCCGGGACGCATTACATGGACCGGCCGTTGAATCTTTTGCAGGGGCTGGCTCTCGGGAACGGCCTCGACGCCACTGCCAACCTGCGCGGAGCACGGCTGTTGCGCGGCAAAAAGATCCTGGCGGTGGATATCTACAGCCTGCTCCATGAAGGCGACCAGCGCCAGAACGTCTGGCTCCAGCCGGGAGATACCATCTATGTGCCGGACAACAGCCTGCAGAACGTTTTCGTATTCGGCGCGGTCAAGACCCCCGGCCCCATCCCGATGAGGAATGGCCAGTTGACCCTCCACCAGGCAGTGGCAGCGGCGGGAGGGTTGGGGGAGACCGGCTATGACCCGAATCTCCGCATCATCCGCTCCTTGTCCCCCACCCGTGGAGAATTGATGGTCGTGGACCTCGACAAAATCCTGGCGGGCGAGGCCCGACCGTTTCAGCTTATGGACGGCGACATCGTCTATGTGCCAAAGGATTTCGTGGGCAACTGGAACCAGGCCATCAACGAGCTATTGCCGACTCTTCAGGCAGTTGGCGCAATTCTGAATCCGTTTGTGCAAATCAAGTTCTTAAGTCAGTGATAAAAAGAATAAACAGTATCAGCCGTTCTTCTCAAAACCCAGGGCACAATTGAACATTGAACAGGAATGCCATGACACCCAACTTCCCAAATCAATCCAGCCAGACCCCCCTGCAACCGGCCGAAGTCCACCTTCACGATTACCTGCGCGTCATTATGCGCCGACGCTGGAGCTTCATCGGTGTTTTCTGTGTCGTGTTTTTAGGCGTAGCCATCTATACCTACTCCGTAAAGCCTACCTACGAGGCGTTCGCCACCCTCCACGTTCATGATAGTAAGAGTGGAAAAGGTGACCTCCTCGGGGCGCTGGGAGTTTCCGAGAAGAACACGGTCGATGCGGAGATCGAGATCGTCAAGTCGCGCACCAATCTTGAGCAAGTGGCAAAAAGGCTTCACCTGAACTGGCTGGTTTCCGAAAAATCCAGAGGGCTTGATTTTAAGTTGCTGGAATTCCAGGCTCCGGACAGTCAGGCGGATTACCAGGTGGAATTGACCGGTCTGGATAGCTACCGGGTTCTGGATGCTGCGGGCAAGCTGCTCGGTAACGGCAAAAGCGGTGTTCCCATGCACTTGCAGGCGGGAGCTGCAAGTTTTCTTTTAACCGACCTGAAGGGGAAGTCGGGCGACAGTTTTCGCATTTCCATGCGCCCCTTGGATGTGGCAGCAGCCGGACTCAAGGGAAGAATCAAGGCTCAGGAAGTGGGGAAAAGGACAGGGATCTTCCGCCTTTCTTATACAGACACAAATCCGGTCATGGTGCGGGATGTGGTTAATACCCTGGCGCAGGTCTACCTGGAACAGAGCGTTGCCTTCAAGACCGAGGAGGCAAGCAAGTCTCTCGAGTTCATCGAAGGACAGATGAACAATGTGCAAGGCGAGCTGGATACTGCCGAGAAGAACCTGCAAGCCTATAAAACCGGCTCCGGCGTGGTGAAGCTCGACAGCGAGGCTTATGAGCTGGTCAAAAAAATATCTGAAACCGAGAAAGAACGGACCGAACTTGCCCTCCAGCGCAAGCAAATGGAATTCGCCCTGGCTGCAATGCGGGACGCTGCCAGGCGGGGAAAGGTCTATACCCCGGCTGCACTCAAGGACGATCCCGGCGTGGCAGCCATGGCCGGTAAGCTGGCCGATCTGGAGGTACAGAAGCAGGCTGTCCTGGCTGAGACCACTGAATCCCACCCCCAGGTGAACGCGCTCAAAAGCCAGATAAACGAGATCCAGCGGAAGCTTGCCGCCATTTATGAGACCAACCAGAAGAACATCGTCCGGCAAGAGAACACGGTGGCCCAGACCCTGACCCGTTACGAAGGTCAACTCAAACAGCTGCCTGCAGCCGAGCGCGACCTGGCCCGCCTCATGCGTTATACCAAGGTCAACGCCGAAATCTATACCTTCCTTCTCCAGAAACACGAGGAGGCGCGTATTGCCAAGGCTTCCACCATAAGCAACATCAACGTCATCGACCAGGCCATCACCCCGCGGGAGCCGATCAAACCGCTCAAGCAGAAGAACCTGCTGCTCGGCTTCCTGGTCGGTTTGATGCTCGGAGCGGGACTTGCTTTCTTTCAGGAATACCTTGACGATACCATCAAGGATGCCGAGGGTGCCCGGCGTGAACTGAACGCGCCGATTCTGGCGGTAATCCCGTTCATTCCCCGCCGGGAAGGTCAAGCATCCACTGACTTCGGCACATCGTTGATCACCCAGCATGAGCCGAAATCGTCCGTAGCTGAAGCGTTCCGAAGCCTCAGGACCAGCATCCACTTTTCCGCCATCAACCGGGAGAAGAAAACCCTTATCGTTACCAGCACCTTTCCCGGTGAAGGGAAGTCCACCATTTCGGCTAATCTGGCGGTCACCCTGGTGCAGTCCGGTGCCCGGGTGCTGCTCATCGACTGCGACCTGCGTCGGCCCACTTTGCATGAACACTTCAATCGTGCCAAGGCGCCGGGACTCACCGAGGTTCTTGCCGGCGATGCGAGCTTTGCGAGCGCACTCTATAACACCGGCATTGCACGCCTTGATTTCGTCAGCGCCGGCACCTCACCTCCAAACCCTGCCGAGCTTCTCGGTTCAAACCGGATGGCGAATCTGCTTTTGAAACTGCGGGACACCTACGACCATATTGTGATTGATGCCCCGCCGGTATTGGCGGTTACGGATGCACCGCTTCTGACGACGCGCTGCGATATGGCCATTATCGTCATGGAGACCGAGCGGGTGCCGGTAAAGGCGGCCCAGCGCATGGCCGAGATGCTGGCCAATGTCGGGGCGCCGGTTGCCGGGGCGGTGGTCAACGACAAGTCCGGCCGAAGCCGCGAGCGCTACGGGTACTACGGCAACAGCTATTACGGGTACGGCTATTACGGTTCCGGGTACTATTCCGAAGAGGGAAAGACTGAAAATAAAAGGAAACCCTGGTGGAGCAAGTTTTTCAGTTAAACCTAAGCCGGCGGAGCCGGAACCAAACAGGAAAAGGTCAAAGGCAAGGCAATGTGACGCGGATAAAAATCTGATTTAAGCGGATTCACACGGATAATACTTATTACGGAAAAACTGTTCAGCATCTTGAGCTCATAACTCCCCCTGTCCCCCTCTTATCTTAAGAGGGGGAACGTGCCGGACTGGCTCAGCTGGAAGATCAACTGAAGACTACTTGGCGTCCCTCCACTTAAAGTAAGGGGCGGACAGGTGGGGTTAGCCGCTTAGATTCTCCTTCATCTGGTGACTGCTCAAAAGCTCGGAACTCGGAATTTAATGATGACTGATATCCAAAATTTAAAACTTAAAACCCAAAACTTGACAGACTGGCATTGCCACATACTTCCAGGCATCGACGATGGGCCGGCCACCATGGACGAATCTATAGCGATGGCAAGAGGCTTGCGTTTGGCTGGTTACACCACGGTTTATTGCACGCCACACCTGGTCCGGGGGAGCTATGAGGTTGACAATGCAATGGTCCTTGCGACTTTGGCTGCTCTCCAGGCGGAACTCGTACAACAACAGATAGGGCTGCGGCTTCTCCCTGGACGGGAATACTACCTTGATGAATATCTTATTGAATACTTGAAAGATCCGCTGCCGCTTGGGGACACAAAATATATTATGATCGAGATTCCCAATCACATGCCGGTCGCGTTTATCAAGGAAACCTGTTACCGGATCAAATGTGCCGGTTTTGTGCCCATGATCGCCCACCCAGAGCGCTGCATGCATTTCGCAGTACAGTCGCAGAAACCGGCCGGGAACTTGAACCGGATACTCGGCCTGTTTAATGGTTCCAACTCAAAATTTAAAACCGAAAACTCAAAACTCGAGGAAGCTTCGCTTTCCTACTACCTCAAGGAGATCGGCTGCCGGTTCCAGGGCAATCTGGGAAGTTTCGTCGGCCGCTATGGTCAAACGGTCCGGACAAACGCCGAGCGTTTAAGGGAGACAGGGCTGTACGCCTGCTTCGGAACCGATTACCATTCTGCGTCAGGATGTTCGCAGAAGTTCTCGATTCAACATGAATATTCACCCGTTAGCGGGTGCCTGCAAAGTGCGGCTCGTGGACGATAATAGATATACGGAAAATCGAGGAAATCTTCAAACGTTGCGGCGTAGCGCTGATTTTACCGATATAGAGCTAGATACCGAGGCGCATAGGGCGCTGTCGTTCTGACCCACCTTGAAAGGGGGCACTAAATGACTTCGATGTTCACCGACAAGACCCTCCTCATCACCGGCGGGACCGGTACCTTCGGCAATGCCGTTCTGCGCCGCTTTTTGGAGACGGAAATCGGCGAGATCCGTGTTTTCTCCCGCGACGAGAAGAAGCAGGACGATATGCGCAAGCACTTCACCCATCCGAAGCTACGCTTTTACATCGGTGATGTGCGCACTGAATCAAGTCTGCGCGGCGCCATACAGGGGGTGGATTTCGTCTTTCACGCTGCTGCACTCAAGCAGGTGCCGTCGTGCGAATTCTTTCCCCTCGAAGCGTTGCGTACCAACGCCCTGGGTACGGAGAACGTCCTCAATGCCGCCATCGGTGCGGGCGTACGGCGGGTGATCGTACTCAGTACCGACAAGGCTGTCTATCCGATCAACGCCATGGGGATCTCCAAAGCGATGATGGAGAAGCTCGCTGTCGCCAAGTCCCGCGTCGCCGCACCTCAAACGACGATCTGCTGCACCCGCTACGGTAACGTCATGGCGAGTCGTGGTTCGGTAATTCCCCTTTTTCTGAAGCAGATTCAGGATGGGAAAGGGATCACTATCACAGACCCGAAGATGACTCGCTTCATGATGACGATTGAGGATGCGGTTGACTTGGTCCTCTATGCATTTGAACACGGCTCTGCCGGTGACACCTTCGTGCAGAAGGCCCCTTCCTGCACCATCGGTGCCCTCGCCGAGGCCCTGAAAAAGCTTACCGGCAGCAGAGTGCCGATTGAGATCATCGGCACGCGCCATGGCGAAAAGTTGTATGAAACCCTCCTTACCCGCGAAGAGATGGCAGTCGCCGAAGATCAGGGAGGATATTACCGGGTTCCGGCGGACAACCGCGATCTCAACTATGGCAAGTACTTCACTGAGGGTAAAGAGCGGATCACCGAGCAGACCGACTACAATTCGCACAACGTTCCGCTCTTAGATGCCGACGGCATGGCCGAGCTGCTCAAGAAACTCCCTTGTGTCCAACAGGCCCTGCGCGGGGAAAAAGTTGCCAGAGGAAAAGAATGAAACAACAGCTTCTGTCTCGCATTAAAGACAAGACCGCCGTCGTCGGCATTATTGGCCTTGGTTATGTTGGCTTGCCGCTCATGCTCCGATTTGTCGAAGAAGGGTACCGGGTACTCGGCTTCGACATAGACCAGTCAAAGATAGACAAGTTGCAGCAGGGGCAGAGCTACATCAGGCATATCCCTGCCAAGCCGATTGCCGCTGCCGTGACTAATGGCCTTTTTGACGGCACCACGGATTTCAGTCGCACTGCTGAGGCCGATGCCCTGTTTATCTGCGTCCCAACTCCCCTCAATCGGTACCGCGAACCGGACCTGACCTTCGTCCTCAATTCCACCGATGCTATCGTTCCTCATCTGCGTCCCGGCCAGCTTGTTTCCCTTGAAAGCACCACATACCCCGGCACTACCAATGAAGAGCTTCTTCCCCGTCTCGAATCCAGAGGGCTAAATGTCGGAAAAGATATCTTTCTCGTTTTTTCTCCCGAACGGGAGGACCCGGGAAACGAGCGGTTTACGACCCGAACCATCCCAAAGGTTTGTGGCGGGGTGACTTCCGCCTGCTTGGAGGCAGGGCTTGCCCTCTACGGTCAGGTGATCGATAGAGTCGTACCGGTTTCTTCCACCCGCGCAGCCGAGATGACGAAGCTCCTCGAGAACATCCACCGGGCGGTCAATATCGGCTTGGTGAACGAGTTAAAGATTGTCTGCGACGTCATGGGGATCGACATCCGCGAGGTGATAGACGCCGCCGCCACCAAGCCGTTCGGTTTCACCCCTTATTATCCCGGCCCAGGTCTGGGAGGCCACTGCATCCCCATCGACCCGTTCTATCTCACCTGGAAGGCACGGGAGTATGGCCTGCATACCCGTTTCATCGAGCTTGCCGGAGAGGTCAACACCGCCATGCCCGACTGGGTGGTGGGGAAGGTGATGGACGCCTTGAACGAGCGGGGGAAAGCGCTCAAGGGGGCGCGGGTGCTGGTGCTCGGGATTGCTTATAAGAAGAACGTAGACGACATGCGGGAATCCCCCAGTGTCGAACTGATGGAGAAGCTGCAAAAGAAAGGGGCAGTAATCGCTTACAGTGACCCACATGTGTCGGTCTTTCCCAAAATGCGTGAGCATTATTTTGATCTAAAGAGTGTCGAGCTTACGCCGGAGAATCTGCGGGAGTATGACTGTGTGCTGGTCGGCACCCATCACGATGCATTTGATTACAGGATGATCCGCACACATGCTTCTCTGATTGTCGATACGCGGGGTGTGTATCGTGAACCGTTTGCAACGTTGGTGAAGGCATAGGTAGTCATGGCACGCCATCAAAAATCCATATTGGAAAGTCTATCCATGCAGATCGAAACAGTTGCCAGATATACGAAACGGCATCTTTGGGCCCGCAATCTTTGGACAGCCGTGTTGTTTCTTGCTGCAGTCTATCTTGTGTTCCGGTTTATTGCCCCTGTCGTATGCAGATAACACAACAAGAGTAGGGGATTATTTTGTCACGACCTGAATTCGTCATAGCCCCGCCGAAGCGGTGGCTCTCCATCAACTGGCAGGAATTGTGGCGCTACCGGGACCTTTTTCTGGTTCTCGCCTGGCGTGACATTACCGTGCGTTACAAACAGACCGCGCTGGGGGTCGTCTGGGCGATCTTCCAGCCGTTCGTCACGATGATCGTCTTTACCTTTATTTTCAACCGCATGGCTAGCATCAATAGTGGCGACGGCACTCCCTACCCTGTCTTTCTGTATGTAGGGCTTCTTCTTTGGCAGTACTATTCCGGCACTCTGACCAATGCCAGCAACTCAATGATCAGCAACGCTTCCTTGATCCAGAAGGTCTACTTTCCCCGGCTCATCGTCCCTGCGACATCAGCAACCACCGGTCTGATTGATTTGGCTATTTCGGCCGTCATTCTGATTGGCATGATGATCTATTACGGGGTAATGCCGCACCTGGTCGGCATTTTGATCCTGCCTGCTCTCTTGGGATGTGCCGTGCTCAGTGCTCTGGGGATGGGGCTGCTGCTGGCGTCACTGAATATAAAGTACCGGGACGTCCGTTTTGCGTTGCCGTTCTTCATCCAGATCATGATGTACGTCACACCGGTCATCTACCCGGTCAAGATGCTGGACAACTACCCGGTGGTTAAGGGACTAATGCTCTGGCTCAACCCAATCTCGGGGGTTATCACCAACGCCCGCGCCGGACTGCTTGGGCAGGGCTCGGTCGATTTTGGAGTACTAGGAATCTCCTTGTTGATGAGCGTGGTTTATTTTGTCGTTGGCCTTTATTACTTCAGAAGCACCGAGCGGTTTTTCGCGGATATTGTTTGAAAAGTTTAAATCTCAATACTCATTGCTACTGCGATTAACCAGAACCCAGAGACGAGCAAGCATGTCAAAACCAATTATTGAAGTCGAAAATCTGAGCAAATGCTACCGCATCGGCTCCAATAAAGAGCCATACCTGTCCCTGCGTGACGAGCTCGTAAAGTTTGCCTCCCGATTCCGACCAAGGGCCAAGGACCAAGGACAGTCGGAGACGAATTTTTGGGCACTTGACGACGTGAGCTTCTCCGTTCAGGAAGGTGAGGCGATCGGCATCATTGGCCGTAACGGTGCCGGCAAGAGCACCCTGCTTAAGATCCTTTCTCAGATTACGCCTCCAACAAAAGGCCATATAACCATGCGCGGCAGGGTAGCGAGTCTGTTAGAGGTGGGAACTGGGTTTCATCCGGAGTTGACCGGCCGTGAGAACATTTTTCTTAATGGCGCTATTCTGGGGATGAGCCGCGAGGAGATCATAAGGAAGTTCGACGAAATTGTTGCGTTTGCGGAGGTGGAGAGATTTCTTGATACGCCTGTCAAGCGCTATTCCAGTGGCATGTATGTGCGATTAGCGTTTGCTGTTGCGGCTCACTTGGAGCCGGAGATACTGGTAGTGGATGAAGTGCTGGCGGTGGGAGATGCGGAGTTTCAGAAGAAGTGTTTGGGGAAAATGGGAGAGGTGGCGAAAGGCGGGCGGACAGTTTTGTTTGTGAGTCACAATATGGCTGCAGTTGAGTCATTATGTTCATCGGCAATCGTTTTTGAGCAAGGGAGATGTGGTAATATTGGTCCTACAGTTGACAATATTAATAAATATTTGAGCAACATTAAGAGCATTATTGCAGTTCCTCTAAAGGATAGAAATGATCGAACTGGCAAAGGAATCATTCGTTTTACAGATATTCGCGTAATTCAAGATAAACCATTAATTGATCATGATTTATTTAATACTATAGTAGTTAATATTAAATTAGTGAATGGATATGACACAGATGTAAAAGTCCGTCTTGCACTAACAATCAGGACTTCTAGTGAAATAGGACTTGTTTCCTGTGATTCAGCGCTGAAAGGGGAACTTTATACGTTACCTAAATTGGCAGAATCTAGTTTAACGTGTGAAATAATATCGCCACCGCTCAATGCTGGTGAATATTATCTTAATATTGCAATATTTAATAATGGAATAGAACCTGAAGACTGGATTACATCTGCATGTGGTTTCAACATTGAACAAAAAGGTTTTGATGACCATATCAATACTAATCCATTTCCAATATTATCTAAATTTAAGTGGAAAGTTTTAAGTGAAGTGAGGTCAGAACATGTTTAAAACGATCATCAATAGAATGCTAGGCAATACACACAGTACAAATGAAATAATTAATGATTTTTCCATGCCAATGTTCATTGATGGAGAAACAAATATTAATCAATGGATAGATGCTGGAATTAAAGGATTCAAGGAATGGTATCAACCCGTTGATTTTGGAGATGGCATTGTAGCTCACGTTACTACTCCGCCAAGGTGGGAAGCTAGTCCGGAACTTGACAGCGTTAGGGGAATTGCAAAGTGGGATTATATTGTAAAAAAACATATGCCGAGTTTAGTCGGAAAACGTGTCCTAGATCTTGGATGCAATAATGGCGTGTTTTCAATACAACTCGCTCGTTCTGGTGCAAAGGAAGTAATCGGAATAGATAGAAACCAATTAATAAAACAGAAATCTGGTTCAATTTTGCCGATACAAGACGTTATTGCACAAGCTAATTTTGTCAAACAAGCAATTGAGCATAAAGAAAAGAAGAAATACCCAATAACTTATATTGTTCATGATGTCGGCACCTTAAATATGCTGAATCTTGGAAGGTTTGATATGATTCTTGCTCTGTGTGTGGTTTATCATGAGATGAATGACACACCCAAGCTGATTCAAGCTTTATCTTCAATGACTGATCACCTTGTACTACAAACCACATTATTACATAGCGGAGAATTGGCTAAATGGGCATCGCCTCACATTCTAGCTGATTTGTTAATAAAGGCGGGATTTACAAATGTTGAAATTGATTCTCCCCCTGATTATTCATGGCCGATGATTATTGGTAAGCGTTTGAATTAGCAACAAATCTATAAGAGGTGATTAAATGAGCATTCTAAGAAATAAAAGAATTTTAGTTACCGGGGGGGCAGGATTTATCGGGAGCGCCCTTGTAAAACGCTTGGTAAATGAAAATGCAACAGTTGATGTAATAGACAACTTGTGGAGAGGTAAGTTGGATAATCTGTTGGACTCTAATGGGATGTCTTGCATAAACTTAAAGAAGAACTTTTATCATGTCGACTTAACAGATCATAATCAATGCGTTCAATACATTAAGGATTATGATTATGTTTTTCACTTGGCTGATATAGTGGGAGGGATACAATTTGCGTTCAGTAATGAATTATTTATATTCCGTCAAAACATTACAATAGATACGAATGTAGTCTCAGCCTGCATTACAAATGGAATAGGAAATTATATTTATGTCGGTACTGCATGTAGTTATCCAAAGTACCTTCAAATGAATAAAGGCATTACTGCATTGAAAGAAGATCAAGTTTATCCTGCTGAACCTGAGTCAAGTTATGGGTGGAGTAAGTTGATGGGCGAGTATGGAGCAGATCTTGCGCTTAAGTCGGGAAGGATAAATGTTGGAATATTGAGATTCCATAATGTGTATGGACCTGGTGTTGAATTCGAAGGTAATACGGCACAAGTTCTGCCGTCGCTAATGAGAAAGGCCATTCGGTTCCCTCAAGAGGATTTTATTGTTTGGGGAAGTGGTAATCAGTACAGAGACTTTGTTTATATTGATGATATTGTTGAAGGTTTAATCTTAGTTGCTCAACATGGCATGAATAAAGGTGCAATTCAAATAGGGTCAGAAAAATCAGTCACTATAAAAAAGTCTGCTGAAATGATTGTAAAAATAAGTGGAAAACCTATTAAACCAGTTTTTGACATTCAAAGACCAGAAGGTGACTATGGGAGAATTGCTATTTGTGAGAAGGCAAGAAATATACTTAACTGGGAACCGAAGATTGATCATCATGAGGGTTTTAAATTAACGTATAATTGGATACAACAGAAGATTCGTGAAGGACATAAATAAAATGAAAACATTTCTATATAGGATTATCCATAACCTGACCGCCAATAAATACTTAAGAGAAACAGAATTTTGGAAAAATGAAATAAATAAGTATTTAGAATGGTATAATGGACAAATGGAATCGCACTATGAGACACCGTCGCCAAAAGATGAAGAAAAGGTGAAATGTAAAATACTTGAACACAGTGCAATTATGACGTGGTTTAATTTACATCAAAAGCATAAGTATGCAGTCGACCTTAAATTGCCTTGTGACACATTCAGTGGCAAAAAAATATTGGATGTTGGCTCAGGACCTATGCCAAGCGCTGAAGTATTCAATGACTGCGAATTGTATTGTCTCGATCCTTTGCTGCCTAACTATATAGTGGCAGGCTATCCGCTGCATTATTACAAGAAAAACACAAGATTTGTCTACAGCTATTCTGAAGCCACACCTTTTTGTGATGATTTTTTTGATGCGATAATTTCCATGAATGCTTTAGATCATGTAGATGATATTTATAAAACTGCATACGAAATTGAGAGAATACTAAAGCCCCAGGGAATGGTGAGATTTCATGTTCACTATCATAAGCCATCTGCAACTGAACCAATAGAATTAAATGACCGAATAATGCTTGAAGCTTTCAAGTGGTGTAAGAACTTTAATAAAATATGTCAAACTACAGCAAAAGTTGGTTCCGAAGCCGGCATTGGAGAATCATATGTATTATGGAGCAATTTCTAATAGGATTATTGCACGTCTTCAGGGTGGTCACGGGAATCAGATGTTTCGATATGCTGTATGATTACATCTTGTCTTAACACGCAATGTTGAACTTAAGATAGATATTACAATCTTTTAAATGGTACACATATTCATTATGGAGCAATTTCTAATATGATTATTGCACGTCTTCAGGGTGGCCTCGGGAATCAGATGTTTCAATATGCTGTAGGATTACATCTTGCTTTAACACACAATGTTGAACTTAAGATAGATATTACAATGTTTTCAGACTATAAATGGCACACATATTCATTGCGGCCATTTAATATTCGGGAGTCAATTGCTACAGAAGAAGAAATTAAAGCCTTAACGGATGTAAAAATGGACAGGCCGTACAAAAAAATAGATAACTTTTTATGCCGGCTCTTACGTAAATCACAAAAAATTTCTGCAACACATGTAAAAGAAAAACACTTTCACTACGATCCTGATATCTTGAAGTTGCCTGATAACGTTTATCTTGATGGTTACTGGCAAAGCGAGAAATATTTCAAAGAAATTGAAAATATTATTAGGCAAACGTTTATCATTAAGAACCCTCAGCTTGGAAGAGATAAGGAATTAGCCTGCAAAATATTATCGACTGAATCTGTTTGTCTGCATATTCGTAGGGGCAATTATGTTACTGATAAGACTACTAATTCTGTCCTTGGTCCGTGTGATCTGAGTTATTATTCAAACTGCATTAAATCTCTTGCTGGTAACAATAAAGATCCACATTTTTTCGTTTTTAGCAATGATCATGAATGGGTGAGTAAAAATTTAAAGTTGGACTATCCAACTATATATGTTGATCATAATAACGAAGATAAAGATTATGAGGACTTGCGATTGATGAGCCAATGCAAACATCATATTATAGCAAATAGCACTTTTAGTTGGTGGAGTGCTTGGTTGTGCAGTAATCCAGATAAAGTAATTTACGCCCCCCAGAAATGGTTTAGGGTAGATGAATATAATACAAAAGATTTATTGCCATCTAATTGGCTTATCCTGTAATAAATTGGATAATTATGGAAAAGTTTTTTGGGGTAAAAAAAACAAAGTGGAAGCCTTTTATAATAATGGGATGGTTCTTCCTTTGTTGTATTCAGGCAGTACTCAAAATTGCAGAAACAGTTAAAAGGCGCATATGGTCTTATATATGGCCGGGATGTTTTATTTTTGACTATAAGAAGGCCGCGCGTGTTATTGATGTGCCAAGATGTGATTATGCACATATAAAGGCTACCGGTACTATACCCTTAGAATTACTGAGAGTTCGTTTACGCACTCCAGATGGCATTAAACTTCGTAAAATTGAGGAAACTCCTCATTATGTTTGGATTAAATCTATTGTCGATGGAAATGAAAAAGAAGCACACAGTCAAGGGTATAGGGATTATATAAAAATTTATGAACCAAATATGGATATAGAAAAAAGATTAAATGAACTGAGAACATTAGTAGCAGAAATATCGTCATCATTAGATAAATTTGTATCAGAAACAGGAATAATAATATATGTACCTGAAATTACATATAGAGGCGATATCGTATTTTTTATACATGATGGGAACCACAGAGCAGCTATTGCTAAGGCTCATGGCTTAGAGCGTATTGCGGTCTTGTTTATTGCATGAACAATTTCATGTTAATGTCGCTAGTGCTCGAGGTTATTGTTCGTCTCTCCGGATACAATTCTCCGCAGCTCGCTACGACGATAAAAATTAGTAATACTGAGAGATACTCCGCTGCTTACGGCTGGGTGACTCATATTTTAACTTAGCTATGATACCGTAATAAATAAAGGAAGTTAGAAGACACCTGATTCTTGCTCAACGGGACACTAGTACATAAATGCAAATTCTATCAATTTTAATAGTTATTTGTGCATTTTACTTTGCACTAAAATATCCGCCATATACCTTATGTCTGTATATGATATTTTCTTCCCCTGAATCATATGCAATCGGTTTTTACTTTTTGAATCAATATGCTTCGACATTAATTTCAGGAGCCGCTTTAGTTGCTAGCGTTACAAGTTTTTATCGTTTATCGAAACAAATGAATACGGATCATTTCATAAAACGGATATTTTATCTAGCGTCACTTTGCATGTTTATTTCTGCTTGGGTTTGGATCTCGACTATATTTAATTTTAGAAATTATTGGCAATCTATTCTTGACATCACGGAAGCAGGCGCTTTTGGCAGTGTAATTGCGTTTTCTTATTATCGTGAAAAACGTGCTCAGTTAGCATTTATTGCAACTGTTTTATTTCACATCACCTTCAGCTTTTTAATTTACTGGATTAAAAATCCTTATTTGATTAACTTTATTACAATAGTTCATCAAGAATCATCAGATATCTCCAAGCTATTATCATATGGTGTAACAAATGAGGCAACTGTCAGAATTAGCGCCCATTTTGAAAATTCAATTCAACTAGGTTTTTATGGAGCCGTAGGATTAATTATTGGTTTTTATCTTGTAACTGTGCCGAAATGGTGGGCGCGCCTACTAAGTTTTATTTTTATAGGTGTTTCGCTTTGGGTAAGCTACGCAACAGTCGTTCGTTCATTATGGATATTTTTATTTTTGGGATTTCTTTTCCTTATGATTCAAAATTCCAAACAACAGTTACTATCGCAAACGTCGGGATTCATAAATAGAAGATATTTATTGATCAGTAGTATAATACTAACATTTGCTTTGGTTACTGTGTGCATTGCATATATGTCAGATGGACAATCAGATAATAAAAGCATTTATGCTTTATATAACTTTTTTACTGACCTCGCGGGTTCATCCTATGAGGGTAATGAATATAGACGTTCCCATCTAATATCTAGTGCCAATATTATTTTCGAACATCCTTTATTTGGTCTGGGTTCCGTTGAAGCTATCGTACAATCTACAGGAGGAATGGCACATCAAGTTATGATTGCATATGGAGCTATGTTTGGGGTTCCTGTTTTTGTTGCCATAACCATTTTGTGTATTGTATTAGCAAAATCCCTATACATTTACTTGACTAAGCCGTTAAGCATGCCATTGCCACCAACTTGTTTCCATGTCAGATATGGTTCACCGTTGTTTATGTTTGGATGTATTGTACTTGCTGTTGGGTTATCAAACCACTCAGCCGGTAGAATGCTTCAATGGATCTGCTGGTCACTTGCGTGTCTCCCTTGGGTTTATTCAAAAAATACCCATGATAGTGCTATCCAAAACCGGATAGGCAGGTAGCAATCTTCTGTAAACTAAAGGCTTTGCGGAAACAATAATATTATCATTAAGTAGGTTGGTGTACATGACCATTATTAACCGTAAATCCCCTAGTGTAAGTATTATCTTGCCAGTATTTAATGGGGAGAAGTATCTTCAATCAGCGATTGAGAGCTTACTCAGCCAATCCTATGCTGATTTTGAGTTAATAATAATAAATGATGGGTCAACAGACCAGTCTTTAGCGATAATGACGAAATATTCTATTTGTGATAAACGCATACGGATATTGAATCAAGAGAACAAAGGCCTTATTTATGCACTAAATAAAGGAATCGATTTATCGAGAGGCGAATACATCGCAAGAATGGATAGTGATGATATTTCACATCCTGACAGACTAAAACATCAAGTTGCTTTTTTGGAGAGAAATAGAGATGTTGGAATAGTCGGAACTTACATTGATCTCTTTGACGAATTCAATCACACAGGGATTAAATTTGCGACAAAACCTGAAGAGATTAGAGCAAAACTATTATTCGGGTGTGAATTGGCGCATCCAACCGTCATGATAAGAAAAGTATTTATAACAAAGTATGATTTGAGATATGACATAAATGATCTACATGCCGAGGATTTCGGGTTATGGGTTAGATGCTGTACTTATTTTAATATAGCAAATGTCCCCAAAATATTGGTAAGGTTAAGACAGCATAACTCCCAAGTGACTAAGGTTTATGGCTCAAAAACAATTCAAACATCCATGGAAATTATACTGAAGCAACTACTTCAATTAGGAATTACAGTAACGCCTGCTGAGTTGTCAATACACACAGAATTATGTTATGGGTTTATGCCCGGAACATCTAACGATTTAATAAGTGTTGAAAAATGGCTGCTAAAGCTTTTTGATGCTAATAAAATCACCCAAAAGTATAACAGTGATATGCTATCAAAAATAATATTACATAGATGGTACATAGCGTGTATTCAGTATAGTGGTAGAAACTTGAGGACTTGGAGATATTTTTACGCATCTATTATATTTAAACAATTATGTAATGGTTTTATTTTTCCCGGTTACCATGTTTTATCAGATTTGACAGCCCGCATTATAAATTGGTCAATTTGCCATGTTAATTTCTCCAAGCCAGGAAGATGCCATGTTGAACTCAAACAATAGCAATCTAACTTTATTTGTTTACGGAGGAAACGGTGGCAGTGGCGGTTTAGTAAGTTACTGCAAAGGGTTATTCGGTTCGAGATCTGTTCCTTTAGATATTGATGTATTTTTTATATGCTCACCGGAATTCTGCAATGAATTAGGGCCCCTAGATTCGAATGTTCGAATTATACAGCATTCGTGGATTTCAAATAGTAACCGATTAAAACGTCTTATTTGGCATTTGTGGATTTATCCGCGATTGATACTAAAAGAACATGTCGATGTTGAGTTGTATGTGTCTGGATCCTTGCCTTTATATCGGCGCATTTTTCATGGGGGCGCCATAATCGCAACTACGTGCCATAACCTTTTGCCTTTTGATCTAAAGGAGATTGAAAGACATCCTTTAAATCCGGATTATAGAGCGTTCCTGAGGATCAGGAAAGAACTTAAACGTTCTCTCCAACAACTCGCAGGCATAATTTTTATTTCCGAGCATTCAAAGAATGTTGTTTTGGAACAACTTATAACCAATCCTGAATACGCTGTAATACCACATGGACTAGAGGAGAAATTTCGGTTGGAAAGGCCACGGTCATATGTAATTGGTGAACCAGTGACCTTGCTGTACGTCTCTCCAGTATTTCCATATAAACACCATGATAGCGTTGTACGCTCTGTTAAATGGGTACGGGATATGACTGGGCGTGATATACAACTCCGTTTGGTTGGCGGAGGTGGCCACTCTGCAGTGCGAGAACTTGAGGCACTGATTAAAAGTGAACATGCAGAATCTTATGTGACGCTGGTCGGAAATTTAGGAAGAAAAGAATTGAGTCATGAATTAACCAGTACTGACATCTTTGTTTTCGCCAGTTCCTGTGAAGCATTTCCTATAACATTATTGGAGGCGATGGGCTTCAGATTGCCAATTGCTTGTTCGAATCGCGTAGGGATGGACACTATGTTGCGTGATGCTGGAGTCTATTTTGATCCTGAAGATGTATCGTCTCTATCTCAAGCAATTATTAAGCTATTGTCGAGCGAAGAAATGCGCCGTGATTGTGGTGAAAAGGCTTTTACATATGCTCAGGAATACACATGGGTGAATTGTGCAATTGAGACCTTCCGTTTTTTATCGACATTAAGCAGATAATCAGAACTGACTGTAATCATTCGACAATATAACATGATGAGATCTATCTAGGCTACGTAAAGGTAATTGTTTTGAGAATTTTAATGGCTGGCACATTTTCTTTTCCGGAAGGGGGCGACGGAGCCTCACGCGCACTACATATGCAAGCCAAGGGACTGGCCCAGGCAGGCCATGAGGTGCTCGTGGCCGTATGCTGTGGAACACTTGAGGGTAGAAAATCCGACCTGGATGGTTTTAAGGTAAAGAGTTTCGTATCTTCGAGCAAAGATCGTAAAGGAATGGTTGCACCTTTTTTCTGGATTTATGGTCAATTGGGAATGCTGCTCTATTTGTTATATGTGACCCTTGCACGCAGATTCGATACTATTATTTATTATGGAGCTGCCCCAGTTTTCGCGATAGCTGCTGTTGCGGGTAAGTTTTTAAAACGTCATACTTGCGTTGTTGAAGGTGATTTGATGGCTGTTCGTTGGCAAAAGTTACTTTTCAACTCCGAAGAAATCTTAGCAAGAAACGTATCACTGATAATAGTTGGCGGATCATCAGTTCTTGAACAGCATTTTACAAAGATAGCTCCAAATACAAAATGCTTGAGATTGTGGCCACCCACTGACACGGACTATTTTGGTTCTGGGAGTTCTATACGTGCAAGGAAAAAACTGAATCTGTCCGATGCACCGCTAATAGTATATGCTGGAGCTATCAGTAAGTTGGAAGGGGTAGATGTTTTAATCGAATCAATGAAGTATGTCATCGAAAAGTGCCCTGAAGCCAAACTCATAATTGCCGGTCCTATCGTGGAGCATGACGCAATTATTGGGAAGCCACTCGATTACAAGGGACTCGTTGAAGAGCTAGGGTTAGCAGGTGTAGTGTTTTTTACTGGCAAACTACTGATGCCTGAGGTGGCTGACCTTTTAGCGGCAGCAAATGTTTTAGTCAATCCCAAAGTCGAACATCCTGCAAATTGGGTGGCCGCCCCCATCAAGATTGGTGAGTATCTCGCATCTGGAAGCCCAATTGTAACTACAAGCGTTTGCGAGCTTGAGGTATGGCTATCTGACAGGCGTGATGTTTTATTCTGTAAGGCTGGTGACTCAGTGGAACTGGCAAAAGGTATATGCGATATACTAACCGACACCGTTCTGTCAGATCAATTATCTCGTCAAGGTGTCATAGCATCTCGTCGTGTGTGTGATTTTCGTGTTTGGGGTATAAAAGTTATCGAGGCAATCGAAATGGATAAGGGGGGGCAAATGAGGACATTACCAAAAAAGATGCCCCTTGGGAGGAACTGGTAATGCATGATTGTGGGTGTTGCTTATATTTCGGCTGATGCACTTGATGTAGCATTGAAGGATGCCTTTCCGAAGACATTGAAAGAACTGAAAACCATGGGGATACCCTTAGGCTTGCAGCACAGATGAATTGATTAACACGAGTGGCTTTTTGGACGCACCGAGATGCCGTTGTTTATAGTGAATGATTAATCGAAATACTATAAGCTTGGAGTAGTTATGAGAACTTTAGTAACTGGAGGAGCCGGGTTTATCGGTTCCAACCTTGTAAAGCAACTGCTTAAAGACGGACATGAGGTGACAGTGCTGGACAATCTTCTTTCCGGCTACCGTTCCAATATCGCCACCTTCCCAGAGGTGTGCCTTATTGAAGGAGATATCCGCGACGATGTTGTTGTTGCTGAGGCAATGAAGGGTGTGGAAGTGGTTTTCCACTTGGCAGCTTCGGTAGGAAATAAGCGCTCCATTGACCATCCGATCCTAGATGCAGAGATCAATGTTATTGGCACACTGAAAATTCTTGAAGCAGCGCGTAAGTTCGGCATACGAAAGATCGTCGCTTCTTCTTCGGCTGGGATCTTCGGTGAACTGAAAACGCTCCCCATTAAAGAGGACCACCCAGTAGAGCCCGATTCACCATACGGGAGCACGAAACTTTGTATGGAAAAGGAGTGCCTCTCCTATGCAAAACTGTATGATCTGGAGGCGGTCTGCCTTCGCTATTTCAACGTATACGGCCTAAACCAGCGCTTCGATGCCTACGGGAATGTGATTCCGATTTTCGCTTATAAGATGCTTCGGGGGGAACCGTTGACTATTTTTGGGGATGGGGAGCAGACCCGTGATTTTCTTGACGTGCGAGACGTGGTACAGGCCAACATAAAGGCTGCTATGACATTGGGGGTTTCGGGTGCTTTCAACATAGCCAGCGGAAGCAGGATTACGATCAACCGTTTGGTTGAACTTCTTAGTGCGGCTTCCGCCATAAACCCGCTGGTCCAGCATGGCCCGCCGCGTCCGGGGGATGTGATGCATAGTCTCGCAGACATCCGCGCGGCTCATGAAGCATTTGACTTTACACCTGAGATTAATTTAGAGGATGGGCTCAGGGAATACATGGTTTGGGTAAAAGAAGAAGCAGAGATTTGAATTAGTGTCTGCCTTTAGTCTCTACCCCTAGAAGGCAAATAAATGGCTTTTTCGGATGTTTGAGAAGACCCCTGCAGCAGAGTCCGCAGGGCGTCAAAGTCAGAATAAAAGCAGACAGTGTGCAATAATTATGAATGTGCCAAAATAAAGGACCGTTACGTACGATGAAAATTTTATATCTCTATTCTGAAGTAATGCCTTATAATATTCCTGTTTTTGAGAAATATGTCCAAAAGTACAATGCAGAGGTACATGTAGTTCATTGGGACCACAAAAAACTTACACCATATAAATTACCCAAATTAGATAATGTTATTTATTACAACAGATCTGATTACACAAAACATCAGCTAAAGCAATTGGCAAATAAAGTAAAACCTGACATCGTTTACATTAGTGGATGGATGGACAAAGATTATTTGGCTGTAGTTAAGAACATTAAAGATCAAGGTGTCCCGGTAGTGACAGGTTTTGACGATCAATGGAAAGGTGATTTTAGACAGCGATTGGGATCATTTGTATTTCCCTTTCTATTGAAAAAGTATTTTAGCCATAGTTGGGTTGCTGGTCCTAGTCAATTTGAATTTGCTAAACGACTAGGCTTTAAAGATAGTGAAATTATATCTAATCTTTATTCATGTAATACGCTTTTGTTTAATAAGGCGATGGAGTATCTTGAAATAAAAACAAAAAATTATCCTAAATATTTTCTTTATGTCGGCAGATTTGTATCGGTAAAAGGAATTGATTTACTTGTCGATGCTTATAAGAGTTATCAGTCAAAGTATAACGGCAATTGGAAATTAATTTGTATTGGTAACGGAGATTTAAAGTATTTATTTGAAAACAACCCAGGGATTGAAGTTTTTGATTTTTTAAACCAAGCTGAAATATTGGCAATAATTAAAAGGGCTGGTGTTTTTATATTGCCTAGTAGATTTGAACCATGGGGCGTTGTTGTTCATGAATTCGTCTCTGCTGGTATGCCTTTAATTTTATCAGAAAATGTGGGCGCTAGGTCAACCTTTTTAATTGACAACTTTAACGGGCTTAGTTTTACGAATAATTCAGCCGAAAATTTAGCGAAAGCGATGTCCACTATTTCAAGTAAAACTGATTCTGAATTAATTGAAATGAGCAAAAATAGTTTTTTTCTATCTAATAAAATCAATCCTGAAATAGTTGCTGCAAGCTTTATGTCAATATTAATTTAATGAAACCCCTAATCAACACATCCAAACATAATAAAATATAATATCACGACAATAACGCTTTAAAGTTTATTATAAAAATCATTTAACGTTGGAAGGCAAAGCTAGGAGCGACCAAAGGAGAGCCAAAGAATGTCACTTTTCGGTACTCTGAAACTTATAGTCAATCACCCACTCAACAAAGAGCGCAAAATTCGCTCGGTTATCAAGTGGGTGAAGTGGCAAGTTGGAAGTCGGTTGGTCCCTGGTGAAGTTGTTTATAACTGGATCAATGGGGCAAGGGTTATTGTTCGGCCCGGTGAAACTGGCTTTACAGGGAATATCTACTGCACGCTGGATGAATTCTCTGACATGGCGTATGTACTACATGTTATGACCCCAGAAGATTTCTTTGTAGATATTGGAGCTAATGTGGGCTCATACACAATTCTTGCTTGTGCGGCAAAGGGCGCAAGAGGATATTGTTTTGAGCCAATACCCTCAACCTTTCAACGTTTGGCGGCCAACATTCGACTGAATGACTTATCTTGTCGCGTCGAGGCATTCAATTTAGGTCTATCTAATAAGGAAGGAGAACTTGTCTTCACTTCTAGTGAAAATTGCACAAATCATGTTGTCACAGATGGTGAGAAAGCAATGAGTGTAATAAAAGTAAAAGTTGTATCATTAGATACAATTCTTAGTGGCCTATCACCATCTATGCTCAAACTAGATGTTGAAGGCTTTGAAACTCTTGTACTCCAAGGCGCACATGAGACTTTGAGTAATCACTCGCTGCATTCAGTAGTTATGGAATTAAACGGAAGTGGATCCAGATATGGTTTTAGCGAGGCGCAAATCCTCAACAAAATGAAGGATTATGGTTTTTCTACTTATGTCTATAATCCTTTTATCAGAGAGCTTATGACCTTGGACGGAAAGCAAAACCATTCAGGAAACACTCTATTTATACGCAATGAGAGAGATGTCAGCGATAAACTTCATAAATCGCCACGAATACAAATAGGAAATTTACAATTGTGATCACTATCCAATTGAGTAAACACCTGGCGCATTATCTGGCGTCACTTCACAGAAATGGGGACCTTGCTTGAACATCTGCCATGTTGTTAGCTCAATATCGCGCTTAGACCTGGCGTTTCGACCTTTGTAATGTTGATTCTGTATTGAAGGTGGCAGGATGTGCGTTTACTGCAACCCCCGGATCAACTTGTTGCCGAGATGGGGCGCAAGTCCGTTGAGCGGACGAGAATCTAATGGGATACCGCGAAGTCGATATGCACTTTTCTTGAGACGGTCCTTAATTGATGGGTGGCGGATCATTATCCAAATGAAGAGTAATATTTTACATATTCTCCCCTCCTTCGGCCCGAAATCTTTTGGGATTGGTCCGGTTGCTCTGAATTTGCTTCGGGAGCAACGCGAACTCGGTTTTGACGCCAGAATATGGTGTCTGGATCTGGATAACGAAGCGGATCTCCGATGGGACGTTTTCTCGCGTGAATTACCAGACACTTCTATTCAAATATTCCCACGCTCTTGGCCTACTCTTTTTCGCTATAGCCTTGCCATGGAAAGGGCGGTATCCAGTGATACCGGCCGAAATATATCAATAGTTCATCAGCATGGTATCTGGTCCGGCATTTCCCGAACTACCAATATTATGCGGCAACGCTATGGGACCCCTACTATAGTCGCCCCACACGGCTCTATTGAGGGATGGGCGCTTAATAAGTCATGGTGGAAAAAGCGACTTGCTCTTGCTTTTTATGAACGAAAAAATCTTCAGTCTGCGTCCTGTCTCCATGCCTGTTCGCATCAGGAGGTTGCCGGTTTTCGAGAGTTCGGTCTTTCAAACCCCGTAGCAGTTATCCCCAATGGTATAAGCATGTCATGGTTGAAAAGCGAAGGTAACGGCATAGCATTCCGACGACAGTTCGGTATTCCTGAATCAAAACGGATTCTTCTCTATTTATCTCGGATTACCCCAGTCAAGGGGCTTCCGATGCTTATACAGGCTATTGGTTCTATGAAACAGCAGATGACGGACTGGGTATTGGTGCTTGCCGGGGCAGACGAGTTCGGGCATTTGAAAGAAATACAACAGGCTGTGTTAAATGCCGACTTGCAACATTCTGTGATGTTTACAGGAATGCTCATGGGACAGATAAAAAGAGATGCATTTTCTGCTGCTGATCTGCTTGTCCTTCCTACGTTTCGAGAGAATTTTGGTATAGTTGTGGCGGAGGCTCTGGGTGCAGGTGTGCCTGTCATAACCACGAATGGTGCTCCATGGGAAGACTTGGTCACCCACGGCTGTGGCTGGTGGACGGAAATTTCGGCTGATGCACTTGCAGTAGCATTGAAGGCTGCCTTTTCCAAGACATCGAAGGAACTGAAAACCATGGGTGAACGTGGTCGAGAACTGGTTTCAACTAGATACACTTGGACTATATCAGCACAGATGACTATTGAACTGTACGAGTGGCTTCTTGGGCACAAAGAGAAGCCAATGTTTCTGGTTACTGATTAATCGTAATATTGTTTACTACGGGGAGTTATCATAAATTCAGTAATTTAAGGCACCAGGTTTATTGTTTCAAAGCCTGATAAACAACTGTGCGTTGACTCATAATAAAAGGTAACCGAAAGGTGGGTATCGTTGCCTCAAGATTGCGGTAACCGAAGCGTTGTATGATATTCCAAGTTGTAATATACGCACATAAGGTGCAGTCATGTCCGGCATAGTTATCGGCATTGACGCCTCTCGCAATCGATCTGGTGGCGCGATAGATCATATTATCGGTATTCTATGCGAGGGGGATCCGCTTGCGTACGGTGTTCGTAAGATACACATCTGGTCGTACAAGCACCTTCTTGATAAGCTGCCTGATGTGGCATGGCTTGTTAAGCATAACCCATCTGAGTTGGAGCTATCGTTATTTAGGCAAGTTTGGTGGCAGTATTTCCATTTACCGGGAGAACTGCGCAAACATGAATGCGATATCCTATTCGCTTCTGATGCTGGCACAGTTTGTTTATATCGTCCAATGGTAGTCTTCAGTCAAGATGCTTTGTCTTACGAGCCAGGGGTTATGAAGCATTTCGGTTTCACGTTGGCACGATTACGGTTGGTATTGTTATATTTTGTTCAAAATAGGTCAATGAGGTCTGCAAATGGAGTGATTTATCTCACGAAATATGCGGCAGATCTGATTCAGCGTTCCACTGGTAAGTTAAAGCGGATTG
Organism: Geotalea uraniireducens Rf4; assembly: GCF_000016745.1. Classification (GTDB taxonomy): domain Bacteria; phylum Desulfobacterota; class Desulfuromonadia; order Geobacterales; family Geobacteraceae; genus Geotalea; species Geotalea uraniireducens. The sequence goes on from NC_009483.1 coordinate 1,960,964, forward strand.
CCATAATAGCGCACGGCATAGACAAAACATTCAGTCAACTAAACCCACAAAGACCATGGCCGGAAAGTAGTGATCAACCTATTCGCTGTATATATGTTTCTAATGCGGAGATGTACAAGAATCAGTGGGTGGTTGTGAGAGCGGTGAAGAAACTTCGCGACCGTGGATTTAATATTGAACTACTGTTAGTCGGTGGAGGTGCGGGCCCTGCACAGCGATTGCTTGATGATGAAATCACCTTTTCAGACCCTGGTGGTTCATTTGTTAAATCAGTCGGATTTGTGCGTCATGAAGAGTTGCCATATCTTATTGCTTCGTCGAATGTTTTCATTTTTGCCTCAAGTTGTGAAACTATATCAATTACTCTCATGGAAGGCATGTCTGTGGGGCTGCCTATTGCCTGCTCCGATAAGGGACCCATGCCCGAGGTGCTTGGAGACGGTGGGGTTTATTTTGATCCCAAAGACGCAGATTCTATTGCTGCGGCCCTAGAAGATATCATTGTTAACCCAGACCTGCGTGTATCCATCGCCAAACGAGCTAAAGAGTTATCGAAGCAGTACACCTGGGAAAGGTGTTCCGCTGAAACATGGAGATTTCTCAGTGACTGTGCTGTAAACAAGGTGACTTGAGAGCTATTGGAGGGGAAATATGAGCACTCGACAATATAAAATCTGCACTAATTGTATTATGGATACAAGCGATCCTCGCATAACGTTTGATGAGCGTGGCTGGTGTGACTATTGTAATAATTTCCACAACAATATCCTTCCTAACTGGCATCCTGATGTCCAGGGAGAAGCAGAACTGATGAAGGTCGCGGCCCAGATACGCAAAGATGGCGAGGGGAGAGATTTTGACTGTATCATTGGCTTAAGTGGCGGTCTTGATAGTTCCTACTGTACCTACATAGCAAAAGAGAAAATGGGGCTACGCCCCTTATTGTTTCATGTCGATGCTGGCTGGAATACAGATCAAGCTGTTGGTAACATTGAAAAGCTGGTTGATGGTTTAGGTCTGGACCTGTACACAGAGGTTATTTATTGGGAAGAGATGAAGGATCTTCAAGTTGCTTTGCTTAAGTCTCAGATAGCGGATCAGGATATCCCACAAGACACGGCTTTCTTTTCCATGCTCTACAAATTTGCCAGGCAGCATAAAATTAAATATGTGCTTACTGGTGGAAACTACTCAACTGAATGTTGTCGTGAACCCGAAGAGTGGGGGGCTTATCCAGGTATCGACAAGACCTTAATTAACGATATTCACTCCATGTTTGGAAAGTTGCCGTTAACAACATTCCCTATCGTTGATATTTTCGCCTACAAGATTTACTACAAATATGTTTTTGGAATGGAAGTTTTCAGACCACTCAACTATGTGCCGTACGTAAAGCGAGATGCGGAGAAAAAACTTGGTGAACTTTTTGGGTGGGAGCCGTTTCTACATAAACACCATGAATCGCGTTTTACCCGTTTTTATGAAGATTACTGGATGCCACGTAAATTTGGCTATGAAAAACGCCGTGCCCATCTTTCCAGCTTGATTATGACCGGGCAAATGACAAGGCAAGAAGCACTTGAGAGAATTGCCAAGCCTGAGCTTGATGAACATTTCCTGCAGCGCGAGTTTGAGTATGTTGCGCATAAACTGGATTTGTCCGTTGATGAACTGCAACAGATTTTCGATGGCGAAAACAAGACCTATCATGAATATAAAAATAAAAGATTTTTAATAGGACTCGGATCAAAGGCAATGACCATGCTGGGACTCGAGAAAAGGTTGTTCAGATGATTGCAATTATTGATTACGGTTTGGGTAATATCCAGGCATTTGTGAATGTTTACAACCGTCTTGGTATTCCTACCGCCGTCGCAAAGACTACATATGAACTGGAAACTGCGAATAAATTGATTTTGCCTGGAGTGGGGGCCTTTGACCATGCCATGGTGTTACTTGATGCCTCCGGCATGAGGCAGGCACTGGACCATTTGGTTCTCAGCAAGAAGGTGCCAATACTTGGCATTTGTGTAGGTATGCAGATTTTTGCCAAATCAAGTGAGGAAGGAAAGTTGGATGGATTGGGTTGGATTCCTGGCCGTGTAAGAGCATTCAAATCTGTGCCTGGCGCTACTGATTTACCTTTGCCGCATATGGGTTGGAATGATGTCCACGTAACTGGTGAACATAAGTTGTTTAAAGGACTTGAAGAAGAGACTCGCTTTTACTTTTTACATTCATATTTCTTTGAGAGTTTGCATCAGGACTCTGTCATTGCAGCCGCTTCTTACGGCATTGATTTTTGCTGCGCTGTACAGTCTGGCAATGTGTATGGGGTGCAATTCCACCCTGAAAAAAGCCACCACTTTGGTACTGATCTGCTAAAGAATTTCGCGGAGTTATGAGAGATGTTAAGACCCAGAATCATACCATGCCTGTTGATTCACAAAAACGGGCTTGTGAAGACGGTTAATTTCAAATCACCTAAATATGTGGGTGACCCAATCAACGCGGTCAAAATTTTCAATGAGAAGGAGTCGGATGAGCTGATTGTTTTGGACATTGACGCCACAGTCAATAACGTTGAGCCAAACTATAAAATGATTGCAAATTTGGCAGCTGAGTGCCGGATGCCTCTTTGTTACGGCGGCGGTATACGCACTGCCGTGCAAGCAAAAAGGATCATAGGCCTTGGAGTTGAAAAAGTAGCCATAAGTACAGCAGCCGTAGAGACCCCGCATCTGGTTACTCAAATTTCAGAAGAAATTGGCCGCCAAAGTGTTGTGGTTGTTCTGGATGCCAAAAAACGTCTGCTAAGCAAGGACTATGATGTTTACACACATAACGGTATAAAAAAATCAAAGCATAGCGTATTTGAGATAGTGTCTCAGATCGAAGCGTTGGGCGCTGGTGAAATTGTCATCAATTCAATTGATAACGACGGGCAAATGAAGGGTTATGATCTTGAATTGGCTAGACAAATTAAGAAAATGGCACATATTCCCGTTACTATTTTAGGTGGGGCCGGGTCGCTGAAAGACATCGGCGACTTGATCCGTAATTGTGGCACAATTGGTGCCGCTGCAGGTAGCTTGTTCGTGTTTAAGGGCGTGTATAGGGCTGTGTTGATAAATTATCCCAAGCAAGCTGAAAAGGATGATCTTATCCGCGCCAACTATCCGTTTTAATAACATTGTACTTAGAGGTATTATGAAGACAGTTCTGATTACCGGTTCTAATGGCTTTGTCGGCAGAAACCTGACCGTCTCTCTTACGCAGCGTAAGAATGTAAAGGTTACCGGCTTCGATGTCGATGACGATCAGACTGTATTGTCATCCTTGGTGGCGGGGGCAGACTTTATCTTTCACCTTGCGGGGGTCAATCGTCCGCAGAACGTCGAAGAGTTCACCACAGGGAATACCGGACTGACGCAGACGATTGTTTCACTCCTGCAAAAACAGGGTAAAAAGACACCGCTGGTGATCTCCTCTTCTTCCCAGGCGGCACAGGACAACCCTTACGGCATCAGCAAGCGGGATGCCGAAGATGCCGTCTTCGCCTACGGCCGTCAGACTGGGGCACCGGTATATGTCTACCGCCTGCCGAATGTCTTCGGCAAGTGGTGCCGCCCCAATTACAACAGCGCCGTCGCCACGTTCTGCAACAACATCGCCAACGATCTGCCGATCCAGATTAATGATCCGAACATGGTGATGAACCTGGTGTTTATCGACGACGTGGTGAATTCGTTCATTGCTGCCCTGGACGGCAGCGTGGCGGTGCAGGATGACTTCTGCCAGGTGCAGCCGGTTCATACAGCCAGGCTCGGTGAGATTGCCGCGCTGATCCACTCGTTCAGGGAGAGCCGCGAAGATAGAAGCATCCCCGACATCTCTGACCCGTTCACCAAAAAGCTCTACAGCACCTACCTCAGTTATCTTCCTGTTGGTCAGTTCAGCTATCCGCTGAAGATGAACGTGGACGAGCGGGGGTCGTTCACCGAGTTCATCAAGACACCCGACCGGGGGCAGGTTTCGGTGAACATCTCAAAGCCGAGTATCGCCAAGGGGAATCACTGGCACCACACCAAGAATGAAAAGTTTTTGGTGGTGAGCGGGGAGGGCGTAATTCGCTTCCGGAAAGTCGGCAGCGAAGAGATTATCGAGTATAATGTTTCCGGCGAAAAGCTGGAGGTAGTCGACATTCCGACCGGCTATACTCACAGTATCACCAATACCGGCGAAACCGATATGGTCACGGTCATGTGGTGTAACGAGATGTACGACCCGGAAAAACCGGATACGTTTTTCGAACCGGTAAACCTGTATTTAACAGGGATGAAGGGGATACAAGGGATAACGGCAAAAAACAAGACAAAGACTCTTGGTTTAAATTCATAAAATGATAAGTCTTTATGCTTTATGGGGTTATATCCCCTTAATCCCTGTAAATAAAGGGTTCGCTTATGATTCATGAAGAACTCACCGAGAAAATTCTTAAAGCCTGTTTCGAAGTCAGCAATGAACTTGGTTGCGGATTTCTTGAGTCAGTCTATCTAAAAGCCCTGTTGATCGCTCTCGCGCAAACAGGTCTGAGAGCTCAGGCACAGACACCACTGACAGTTATGTTTCGCGGTCAACCGGTCGGAGATTTCTTTCCGGATATTATTGTTGAAGACACAATATTGCTAGAGTTGAAAGCGGTAAAAGCGCTTGCGCCGGAACATCTTGCCCAGGTTATGAATTACCTGAAAGCAACTGGAATTGAGGTTGGATTTTTAATCAACTTCGGGACACCCAAACTTGAATACCGCCGCTTCGGCAATCGGTTTTAGCAACAGCACAAAAGTAAAGGCAACTTAACAGGGATGAAGGGGATGCAGGGGATAACGGCAAAAACAATAGATGCAAGCTTTTGGGGTTAAACCAAAAAGAAGTTTCTGTGGTTTTAAGATTTCATCCCCTTTATCCCTTTCATCCCTGTGAGATAAAGGTTTTTGCAGTAGTTTTCATGCGTGAATATTAGTGGCTGATAGAGGTGATTATGAAAAAACTGAAAGTAGTAACAGTAGTCGGTACCCGGCCGGAGATTATCCGCCTCTCCCGTGTGCTTCCCAAGCTGGATCAGTACATGGAGCACATCCTTGTCCATACCGGCCAGAACTACGACACCCAAACTTGAATACCGCCGCTTCGGCAATCGGTTTTAGCAACAGCAGCATAAAAGCAAAGGCAATTTAACAGGGATGAAGGGGATACAAGGGATACAGGCAAAAACCAAAGACTGTATACTTTTGGGTTAACCAGAGAAGTTCATATTGTTTCTGCTTTTCGAGTTTTATCCCCTTAATCCCCTTCATCCCTGTGAGATAAAGGTTTTTGCAGTAGTTTTAATTCGTGAATATTCATGCCATTCGTGGCTGATTGAGGTGTATATGAAAAAACTGAAAGTCATGACTGTAGTGGGAACGAGGCCGGAGATTATCCGCCTCTCCTGTGTGCTTCCCAAGCTGGATCAGTACATGGAGCACATACTTGTCCATACCGGCCAGAACTACGACTACGAGTTGAACGAGATTTTCTTCACCGATCTGGGTATTCGCCAACCGGACCATTTCCTGGGTGCTGCCGGGGCAACCGCAGCGGAGACCATCGGCCAGATTATCATCAAGATCGATCCGCTGCTAGCTGAGGTCAAGCCTGAAGCGTTGCTGGTACTGGGTGACACCAACAGCTGTCTTGCCGTCATTCCTGCCAAGCGGCGCAAGATTCCCATATTCCACATGGAGGCGGGGAACCGCTGCTTCGACCAGCGGGTGCCGGAAGAGACCAACCGCAAGATTGTGGATCATACGAGCGACATCAACCTGACCTACAGCGACATCGCCCGCGAATACCTGTTGCGGGAGGGACTCTCCCCAGACCGGGTGATCAAGACCGGCTCCCCCATGTTTGAAGTGCTGACCCACTACCGGGAGAAGATCGACAGTTCCGACGTGCTGCAAAAACTTGTACTGGAGGAACAAGGATATTTCGTGGTCAGTGCCCACCGGGAGGAAAACGTCGATTCCGAGGTTAATTTCAGGAAGATGGTGACCATTTTGAACAGCATCGCGGAAACATACGGCAAGCGGATAATCGTCTCCACCCATCCCCGTACTCGCAAGCGGGTGGAAAGCCTTGGGGTGATCTTTCATGAAAAGGTCGAGCTTCTGAAGCCCCTTGGTTTCAGTGATTACGTCCACCTCCAGCAGCATTCTTTCGCGGTTCTCTCCGATAGCGGCACGATTACCGAGGAGTCATCGATACTGAATTTCCCGGCGCTGAACATCCGCGAGGCCCATGAGCGACCGGAGGGAATGGAGGAGGCGAGCGTCATGATGACTGGCCTGGAGTTGGACCGCATCCATCAAGGGCTGGCGGTGCTTGCTGAACAGAGTAGGGGAGAGAACCGGTTACTGCGGCAGGTTACCGACTACTCCATGCCGAACGTTTCGGACAAGGTCGTGCGGATTATCATCAGCTACACGGATTATGTGAACCGGACGGTGTGGAAGAAATCCTGACGATGCGCATACTGATGCTGACACAATGGTTCGACCCCGAACCTACCTTCAAAGGACTTCCCTTTGCGAAGGAACTTGCCAAGCGTGGGCACCAGGTCGAGGTGCTTACCGGATTTCCGAACTATCCCGGGGGCGAAGTCTATGACGGATACCGGATACGACCCATGCAGCGGGAGACTATGGATGGGATATCAGTCTTGCGAGTTCCCCTTTATCCAAGTCATGACACGTCAGCACTCGGGAGAATTGCAAACTATGGAAGCTTCGCGCTTTCTTCTGCAATTCTGGGAGTATTACTCGCAAAACCTGTCGACCTCATTTATGTTTACCATCCTCCTGCCACTGTTGGCCTGTCGGCAATTGCATTGAGTTTTTTTCGGAGAGTACCCTTTGTTTACGACATTCAGGACCTCTGGCCGGATACACTGGCCGCTACTGGGATGTTAAACAACGGCGTAGCACTGAGAATGATAGCGAAGCTTTGCAGCCATACTTACCGGCTTTCCACCAAGATAGTGGTCCTGTCTCCAGGATTCCGAAAACAACTTATTGCAAGGGGAGTTCCTGCAGAAAAAATTGAGGTGATTTACAATTGGTGCGATGAGGGGCAAATTCGGGACTCTGCCGGAGATAAGGGCGTGGCCCAGGAACTCGCTTTGTCCGAGAGGTTTAGCATAGTCTTTGCGGGGACCATGGGGAAGGCTCAGGGCTTGGACGCAGTGCTGGATGCTGCCGCACTTATTGCCGGCAGATATTCAGAGATTCAGTTCGTTTTTGTCGGGGGGGGGATTGAGGTTGATCGTCTCAAGAAAAGGGCGAAAGACGAAAGTCTCATAAATGTCAAGTTTTTACCGAGACGGCCGGTATCGGAAATTGGCCCGGTATTGAAGACGGCCGATGTCTTGCTTGTCCACCTGAAAGACGCCCCGCTCTTCAACATCACCATCCCGTCAAAGATCCAGGCTTATATGGCTGCCGGTCGTCCGATCCTTGTTGCAGTCCGGGGGGATGCAGCCGATCTCGTTGAGAAAGCCAATGCTGGGATGTCCTGCATCCCTGAAGATTCGGAGAGCATTGCAGCAGCTGTGGAGAAGCTTTACGCCATGCCACGCAATCAGCGGGAGGAACTTGGCGAAAATGGCAGGAAATTTTACGAGAGGGAGCTCTCCTTGAGAGCGGGCGTCGGCAAATTTGAGGATATATTTCTCTCTGTTGTACGGAAACAATGAAAAAGATGAATTCATTAATCAAACGGATTTTTGATTTCTGTTCAACACTGGTTGGTCTTGTATTGATCAGCCCGCTGCTTATACCGGTGGCCCTCTTAGTCCGTATGATACATGGTTCGCCGGTCTTGTTCCGTCAGGAGCGTCCTGGCCTCCATGGCAAGCCGTTCCTCATGCATAAGTTTCGCACCATGACTAATGAGCGGGACGCGAATGGAATTTTGCTGGCCGACGAAGCGCGCTTGACCGGCCTCGGCAAATTCCTCCGCAGCACCAGCCTGGACGAGTTGCCGGAACTCTTCAATGTCCTCAAGGGTGACATGAGCCTCGTCGGCCCCCGCCCGCTTCTTATGGAATACATGCCGCTCTATACCCCGGAGCAAGCCCGCCGCCACGAAGTGAAACCGGGAATAACCGGCTGGGCTCAAGTAAACGGCCGTAACGCCATCAGTTGGGAAGAAAAATTCAAACTTGACGTCTGGTACGTGGACAATAGCTCTTTCTGGCTGGATTTGAAGATCCTCTGGATGACCTTTTTTCAGGTGTTTAAACGGGAAGGAATCAGTCAGGAGGGGCAGGCGACAATGGCAAAATTTACAGGGAACAAATTTTGAAAGCAATGTTGGATTTTGAATTGTGGATCGAATTTTGGGTGAGACATGAAAGAAGACAATATTATTCAGAAGAAAAGCTATGAGTTTGCTCTTCAGGTAATTTCACTTTATCGGAAGCTTTATAAAGCCAACGAGTTTGTCTTGTCAAGACAGATCCTCCGGTCAGGGACCAGCATCGGGGCGAATGTTGAGGAAGCCCAGGCTGCACAGAGTAGAGCCGATTTCGTATCGAAGATGTCAATAGCCTCAAAGGAGGCAAGAGAAACCTGCTACTGGCTACGTCTGCTGCGAGACAGCAACACCATTTCAAAATGTGAGGCCGACGCTCTTTTGTCAGAAGCGGAATCAATAGTGAATATATTGACATCTATTGTGAAAACAAGCAGCAAATCAAAGTAATTCAGCATCCAAAATTCAGAATTCAAAATTGGATTTTTTATGAAAGAAAAAATCTTCGTGTACGGTGCCAGTGGCCATGCCAAGGTTGTGATAGACATCATCGAACGCCAGGGGGTGTACGATATTGCCTTCCTCGTGGACGATGACCCTGTCCTGAAGGAAACAGATGTTTACGGCTATAGGGTAATTGGTGGCAAGGCAGAACTTCTGGCGCAACGGGAAGAGGTTGCAGGTGGCATAGTGGCTATCGGGAGCAATAAGGTGCGCGTAAAGGTCGTGGGATGGCTTGCGGAGAATGGCATGTGCCTCGTGTCCGCCGTTCACCCATCTGCCCAGGTTGCACGCGGCGTTATCCTCGGTGATGGTAACGTGGTCATGGCCGGTGCGGTCATCAACTCGGATACCATTGTCGGGAATAATGTCATTGTCAACACTAGGGCAAGCATTGACCACGACTGCATGATTGGCGACGGTGTGCACATAGCTCCAGGTGCCACTCTGTGTGGAACCGTCACTGTTGGTGAAGGGACATTCGTTTGCGCAGGGGCAACAATAATTCCTAATCTGACCGTTGGCGCGCGAGCGATTGTCGGAGCAGGGTCAACTGTCATTGCCAATGTGCCCGACGGTGCAACGGTTGTGGGAAGTCCGGCTAAGGTGGTGAAACGGTTTTGAGTGCTGAATTTAAATTCTTGATTTTGGATTAACTTGGAAGAGGATTTGATGTGAATTTTAATAAACTAGCCATTGACGGCGGAGAATCAGTCCGTACAACTCCTTTTTCATTATGGCCCTTTTTCGACCGGGACGAAATCGATTCGGTAACCGCTGTGCTCGCTTCCGGTAAGGTCAACTACTGGACCGGTCAGGAGGGGCGCGAATTTGAAAAGGAGTTCGCTGCCTTCACCGGCTGCAGCCACGCCATCGCCCTGGCCAACGGCACGGTTGCATTGGAGCTTGCCCTACACGCCCTTGGTATCGGCCACGGCGACGAGGTGATTGTCACCAGCCGCACTTTCATCGCTTCGGCAAGCTGCATCGTCATTCGCGGTGCAATCCCGGTATTGGCTGAGGTGGACCCGGTTTCCCAGAACGTAACCGCGGAGACGATCCGGACAGCCCTCACTCCCCGGACGCGGGCGATCATCTGTGTTCACTTGGCCGGCTGGCCTTGCGACATGGACCCGATTCTGGCGCTGGCACGGGAGCACGACTTGAAGGTGATAGAGGACTGCGCCCAGTGCCATGGCGCCACCTACAAGGGACGGTCCCTCGGGTCGCTGGGGGATGTGGCTGCCTTCTCATTCTGCCAGGACAAGATAATGACAACCGGTGGTGAGGGTGGGATGCTGACTACAAATGATGAGACAATCTGGCGAAAAGCATGGGAATACAAGGACCACGGCAAGAGCTTCGACGCGGTGTACAACCGACAACATCCCCCCGGTTTTCGCTGGCTGCACGAGTCATTCGGCACCAACTGGCGGCTCACCGAGATGCAGTCGGCTATCGGCCGGGTGCAGCTCCGTAAGCTCCCCGAGTGGACCCGCATCCGCAATCGTCATGCCGCCATCCTGACCGAAGGTTTCTCAGAAATCCCCGCCCTGAGGGTCACCATTCCCCCGCCGGAGATCGGCCACGGGTACTACAAATACTACGTCTTCGTCCGTCCGGAAATGATAAAGCCTGCTTTTATGAGTAACTTAGAACTCAGAACTCGGAACTTAGAACTGATTTCTCCCCGCGACCGGATCATGGCGGCCATCAATGCCGAGGGGATCCCCTGTTTCAGCGGCAGCTGCAGCGAAATTTACCTGGAAAAGGTTTTCGACGGTCTGCGGCCGGTAGAGCGTCTACCAGTGGCGCGTGAACTGGGTGAGACAAGCCTCATGTTCCTGGTGCACCCTACCCTGACGGAGCAGGACATGTTCGACACCTGCCGGGCGGTTAAAAAAGTAATGCGAGCCGCTGGCCGCTAGTGTTTAATTGCATAAGTTATTGATGGATTTCTTGATTGCGAACCTTTAAACGTTGTCTTATTCCATGCAAATCTCTTTTGCCCACCTTCAATACGTCATCATCTCTTCGCATAATCTCCCATCTTTAGAAATCTGTCGGACTCAGGAACGAATCCTGCGAGACTAAAAAGTGAGTCCATATTTCCGTAAATTATCGACAAATAGGTCCGCTATTCGCTCTCAAATTTCCGATAATCTGTCCTCGATTTATTTTCTCGTTACGATTCCCTAAGTCCGACAGGCTCCTGAGAAAACAAGCGATAATTTTTTAGATTAATTTTAAAATTTTAATTGAATTAATTTAACTGACGGGTATAATTTCCCTGTCATGCATATTTGACAAGGTGTTGCTTCTCTGATCGATTATTGCCGGTTTCAGGCGCTTTTCCAATCACATTGTTTGTCTTCCCGTCTGCTAGTTGGTCGGATTAGTTTTACTATAGATCCTGGTCGCTTTTTAACTGTATGTGTATGATTCCGGTGGTCACTTGAAATCAACTTCCCCTTATACCGGCAACGCCCTGATCGGCAAGCTGCTTTCCCCGTCTGCGCTGAAGCGTTTTCTCTTCTTTTTCAGCGCTGACCTGCTCATCATTGCGGCTTCTCTTTATCTTGCCTTATACTTCCGCTTCGATTTTAGGGTGGATGCTCGCTACTTCTCCCTCATCACCGCCGCACTCCCACTGTTTATCGTGATCAAGCTCGCCCTGTTCGTCGTCTTCCAGGTTTACCATATCACCTGGCGCTTTGTCGGTCTGGATGAGCTTTACAACATAGGGATTGCCATACTGATCGCGGAAGCTGTTCTGATGGCGCTTCTGCTCACCACATCGACCGGATGGCTTCATCTGTCCCATTACGCGGTTTCCTTTCCGCGCAGCATCTTTATCAATGACGGCCTGATCACCTTCCTGCTCGCCTGCGGTCTGCGTATCTCGCGCCGTGTCTACCGGGAGGTCATTTTTAAAAAGACCAGTAGCGCGAAGGGTAAGCGGGCGCTGGTCATCGGCGCTGGTATGACCGGGGAGCTGGTGCTCAGGGACATGGCGCGGCGCGACTTCGCCGACTTTTACCCGGTCGGCATCCTGGACGACGACAGCAGCATGAAGGTCGGTACCTACATCCACGGCGTGCGGGTTCTGAGCACCACGGACCGTCTGCGCGAGATCGTAAGGCAGCATAGTGTCGAGGTGGTCATCATTGCCATACCTTCCACCCACTACAAGGCGTTGCGCAAGATATACCACCTGGCAAAAGAAGCGGGGATTGAGCGGATCAATATCGTGCCCCAGATGTACAAGAACCACGAGCGCTTCGAAGTGAGCATGAAGGGGATTCACGAGATCAGCATCGAGGAGCTGATTGGCAGGCAGTCTGTGGAGGTGGATTACGACTCCATCGAGCAAATGCTCGCCGGCAAATCCATCCTCGTATCGGGTGCCTGCGGCTCCATCGGATCGGAGATCGTTCGCCAGGTTTGCAGCTTCAACCCGGCCCGGCTGGTGCTGTTCGAAATCGACGAAACCGAGCTGCACAACATGCAGTTGCGGCTGGCTAGGGAGTTTCCCTCACTGTTGGGAAGGATTTACTACGTCGTGGGCGATGTCAGGGACAGAAGCCGGGTGAGAGGGGTGATGGCGGCCCATGCACCGGAGCTTGTCTTTCACGCCGCAGCCTACAAGCATGTGCCTATGATGGAGCATAATCCCTCGGAGGCGGTGAAGGTAAATGTCTTCGGCACCTTCAATCTGGCCCAGGCGGCCGTCGACCACGGCGTGGAAAAGTTCGTCATGATCTCGACCGACAAGGCGGTGCGTCCGACCAGCATCATGGGGGCGACGAAAAGGGTGGCTGAGTATGTCTGCTCTGCCTTCAGCCGCGCCAATGTTACGGAATTCACCTCGGTACGATTCGGCAATGTGTTAGGGAGCCGCGGCAGCGTCCTGCCGCTGTTCATGGAGCAGTTGAAAAACGGTGGGCCTCTGACTGTTACGGACCGGGAGATGCAGCGCTATTTCATGACCATTCCGGAGGCGGTTTCGCTCGTACTGCAGGCGGCCGTCATCGGCAATAACGGCGATGTGATGGTGCTCGATATGGGGGAACCGGTGAAGGTCGTGGAGCTTGCCGAGGAACTGATCCGGTTGCACGGCCTGAAGCCGTACGACGACATAGCCATCGAATTTGTCGGACTGAGGCCTGGTGAAAAGCTTTTCGAGGAGATTCTCACTGCCGAGGAGGGGACCGATGCCACCAGGCACGAGAAGATATTCGTCGCGCGCAACGGCAGCTGTCACACCATGGAGCAGCTTGATGAGCTATTGCGGGAATTCTCCAGGGTGCCCGAGGTTGCGCCCGGTCTGAATGACCAGCAGTTTGTAAAAGAGCTGCTGATGAAGCATGTGCAGCACTTTCACGTTCAGCAAAAAATAACTATTTGCCAAGCAACACCGCCTTCAGATTCCGGATCCGCTTTTTTTGCAGATGGACGAGTACCACGTCTAAGAGGGTGCTTAAGAGGAATGTCGTGATCGAGGCGGCAAAGATACGCAAGGCTGGCGCTGCAGCGAACAGTGTAAATCCGAGGATGCAGGTTAGTGCAGTACAGCCAAGAATCTCGCGGAAATGTAGAGAGCGAATCATGCTATCGGTACAGTTGCTTGCATAAGCCATTCTTTGATGCCTCTCGACTTTTTACTACTTTTCGGCGATATGGTCGATATACTTGAGTGTGTCTGGTTAGAAAATTGCACTGGCTCTCCAAGCCATAAAACCCAGCACATTGCACCCTCCCCCAACCCCTCCTTTAGGCCCTTTGGGTCCATCAAGGGAGGGGAGCTTTAAAGTCCCCTCGCCCCTTGTGGGAGAGGGCTAGGGTGAGGGGGGAAGTGCGGTTGTAAAAACCTAATCGGACAGTGCTGGATACACTTCAGTTTTATTATCCATGGCCTGAGAAGTCAAGCAGGTCAATAAAAACGGGCGGGAGTCTTCCCGCCCGTTGCCGTTTCCATGCCGGTTTTCCCCAAATGTAACTTAAATCCCCAATACCTCCGCTAGTCGCAGCATCTCGTCTTGTGGGCGCTTTTCGCCTTTGATTACGTCTTCGAGGGGGGTTGCAATGATGGCGTTGCACGAGAGGCCGACCATCAGCCCTTGCTGCCCCGATATGAGGAGCTCGACCGCTTTTTTGCCGAGGCGGCTTGCCAGGAGCCGGTCAAAGACAGTCGGTGCGCCGCCGCGCTGGTAATGGCCGAGCACCGTAACCCTCGTCTCGAAGCCGATGGCATCCTTGATGCTGTCGGCAATATGCTGGGCGTTGCCCGCCCCTTCGGCGAGGATGATTATGGCGTTGTCCCGCCCCTCTTCGTAGCGGGCTCTGAGCTGCTGGCAGATCTCGGAGAGGTCGAACTCCCGTTCCGGCACCAGGGCGAATTCGGCGCCGGTGGCGATGGCGCTGACGCTTGCCAGGTAGCCGGAGTTGCGCCCCATCACCTCGATTACGAAGGCGCGGGCATGTGAGCTTGCGGTGTCTTTGATGCAGTCCACAGCATAGATGATGTTGTTGAGTGCAGTATCGACCCCCAGCGCCATGTCCGTGAAGGGGATGTCGTTGTCGATGCTGGCGGGAATGCCTATGACCGGGAAACCGAGGCGGTGGAGGGCGAGCGCCCCGGTCAGCGATCCGTCGCCGCCGAGGATGACGAGCCCCTCGACACCGAGGTTTCGCAGGTTGTCGAGGGCCTTTTGCTGTCCTTCCGGGGTGCGGAATTCCTGTGAGCGGGCCGACTGGAGGAAGGTGCCCCCCCGGTGGAGGATGCCGGAAACCGACTTGGAGTCGAGGGTGATGCCGTCACCTTTCATGAGCCCCAGGTAGCCCTTGCGAAAACCGACCATTTCAATGTTCATCCGGAGTCCCGTGCGTACCGCGCTGCGAATGGTGGCGTTCATGCCGGAGCAGTCGCCGCCGCTGGTCAATATGCCGATCTTTTTCATGCTGCCTCCACTTGATTCGCTTATAAATTGTTTATCACAGCAACGGGACGCAGACTTACTTTTTCCCTTTCAGCCACTCCATCCGTTCCTTTATGCTCTTTTCGTAACCATGTCCTGTCGGGTCATAGTATTTCCGCCCTTTGATCTGGTCCGGCAGGTAGTCCTGCGCCACATACCCTTCGGCGTAATCGTGGGCGTAACGGTAACCTGTGCCGTATCCAAGATCTTTCATGAGTCTGGTCGGCGCGTTACGGATGTGGAGCGGGACCGGAAGGGCGCCGCTTTTCCGCACCTCGGCGAGCGCTGCGTCGATCCCGACGTAAGAGGCGTTGGACTTGGGGGCGGTGGCCAGGTAGGTGACCGCCTGGCCGATGATAATCCGCCCCTCCGGCATCCCAACCAGCTGGAACCCCTGCAGCGCCGTCACTGCCACCTGGAGCGCCCGGGGGTCTGCGTTGCCGATATCCTCCGAGGCGAGGATCACCATGCGCCGCAGGATGAAAATCGGGTCTTCGCCCGCCTCGATCATCCGCGCCAGCCAGTAGAGCGCCCCATCCGGGTCGCTGCCGCGCATGGACTTGATGAAGGCGGAGATGACGTTATAGTGCTCCTCCCCACCCTTGTCGTAGAGAAGCGGCTTTTTCTGCACCGCCTCGCGGGCTGTATCAAGGGAGACGACGCCGTTGCTCGTCAGTCTGGACGCGGTTTCCAGGGTATTGAGGGCTACCCGCGCATCGCCTCCCGCCTGTTCGGCCATGAAGGTGAGAGCGTCGTCTTCGATGGCAAGGTCCAGGGCGCCGAGCCCCCGCTCTTTGTCGGCAAGGGCCTGGCGCAGGATCCCCGTGATTTCTTCTTCCGTCAACGGATTGAGAACGAGCACCTTGCAGCGGGAGAGAAGGGGGGCGATCACCTCGAAGGAGGGGTTTTCGGTGGTGGCGCCGATGATGGTGAAGACCCCCCTTTCCACATAGGGGAGAAAGGCATCCTGCTGGCTCTTGTTGAAGCGGTGGATCTCGTCGACGAAGAGAATGGTTCTTTTGCCGTGGAATTTGCGGATATCATCCGCTTCCTTGACGATTTCGCGGATCTCCTTGATGCCGGAGAGGATGGCGGAGAAGAAGATGAAGTGCGACTTGGTGGCGCCGGCGATGATGCGGGCAAGGGTCGTCTTGCCCGAACCCGGTGGGCCCCAGAAGATGAGGGAGGTGAGCTGGTCGGTCTCGATCAGTTGACGGAGAAGCTTCCCCGGGCCTAAGAGGTGCTCCTGGCCGACGTATTCGGCCAGGGTTCGGGGACGCATCCGTTCGGCGAGAGGGGCTTCCTTCAGGGTGTCGGCTGCGGCTTTACGGTCGAAGAGGTCCATGGTCAGAAGGTTTCGCCCGGTTGCCGGGACCCTGCGCCGGGAGTGATATTCATTGGACTGATGCCCCAGATTTCCCGGGCGTATTCGGCGATGGTCCGGTCACTGGAAAATTTACCCATGCCGGCAGTGTTGAGAATGGCCCGCCGTGCCCATTCGTCCTGGTCCAGGTAGACTTTGCTCACTTCTTCCTGGCAGGCGACGTATGAGGCATAATCGGCCAGGAGCATGTAGTAGTCTCCCTGGTTGAGGAGAATGTCGACGATCGGTCTGAAAAGGTCGGGAGCGTTGGGGGTGAAGAAGCCACCGGCGATCATGTCGAGAGTTTTTTTCAGTTCCGGCTGGCGGTTGTAGTAATCACGGGGATTATACCCCTTCTTTCTGAGATTGTTGACCTCTGCGGCGGTCAGGCCGAAGATGAAGATATTTTCCTTGCCGACTTCTTCCATGATCTCGATATTTGCGCCGTCCAGGGTGCCGATGGTGAGCGCCCCGTTGAGGGCGAACTTCATGTTGCCTGTGCCGGAGGCCTCTGTGCCCGCGGTTGAAATCTGTTCTGACAAATCTGATGCCGGGAAGATATCCTCTGCCAGCGAGACGCTGTAGTTGGCGAGAAAGACAACCTTCATCCGGTCTCCCACGTCGGGATCGTTGTTGACGACGCTGCCGACGGCATTTATCAGTCTGATGATGAGTTTGGCGGTGAAATAGGCGGGAGCCGCCTTGCCGCCGAAGATAAAGGTGCGCGGCACGAACTCGCCGGCGGGATTCTCCTTGATCCGGTTGTACATGGTGATGACATGGAGCACGTTCAATAGCTGTCGTTTGTATTCGTGGATCCGTTTGACCTGGCAGTCGAACATGGAGTCCACGTTCACTTCGATGCAGTTGTGTTTGAGGATGTATGCGGCCAGTCTTTCCTTGTTTGCGCGTTTCACCGCCTGCCAGCGGGGAACGAATTCCGGGTCTTTGGTGGCTGCCCGCAATTTTTCCAGCTCGTACAGGTCGGTGGTCCAGCCGGTGCCGATATATTCGCTGATCAGGTCGGCAAGGGGAGGGTTGGCCATCTTCAGCCAGCGCCGCTGGGTGATGCCGTTGGTCTTGTTGTTGAAGCGTTCCGGATACATTTCGTAAAAATCGCGAAACAGCTGGTTCTTGATGATTTCCGTATGCAGGGCGGCGACGCCGTTGACGGAATGACTGCCGACAATGGCCAGGTGCGCCATGCGGATTTTTCTTTCCCAGTGTTCCTCGACGATGGACATCCGTGACAGCCGATCGCTGTCCCCGGGAAATCTTTCTTTTACCTCTTCCATGAAGCGGGTGTTGATGTCGAAGACGATTTGCAGATGCCGGGGCAGGATCTGCTCAAAGAACCAGACCGGCCATTGCTCCAGGGCTTCGGGGAGGATGGTGTGATTGGTGTAGGCAAAGGTTTTTTTGGTGACCTTCCAGGCGTCGTCCCATTCCATGTTCTCCAGGTCGAGCAGTACCCGCATCAGCTCGGGAATGGCGAGGGCCGGATGGGTATCGTTCAACTGGATGGCGACCTTTTCCGGCAGTAGTTTCAGATCTGTATGCTTTTTCTTGAAACGGTAGAGGACATCGTGGATGGTGGCCGAGGCGAGGAAATATTCCTGTTTGAAGCGGAGCTCCTTGCCTTCGATAACGTTGTCCGCTGGATAGAGCACCTTGGAGATGGTTTCTGTCTGCATCTTCTTTTCAACGGCGCGGATATAGTTCCCTTCGTTGAAAAACTTAAGGTCGAAATCACGGCTTGACTTGGCGCTCCAGAGGCGCATGGTGTTGACTGTGTTGTTCTGATAGCCGGGAATCGGCGTGTCATAGGCCATGGCCATGACGTCTTCCGTATCCACCCATTCCTTGACTACGTTACCCTGTTTGTTGACGGTAGTGATCACCCTGCCGTAGAATTTTACCGGGTGGAGATGCTCCTGGCGGTCCAGTTCCCACGGGTTGCGGTAGCGCAGCCAGTTGTCCGGCAGCTCCATCTGTGCGCCGTCAACTATCTTCTGTCGGAAGATGCCGTATTCGTAGCGGATGCCGTAACCATAGGCGGGTATGGACATGGTTGCCATGGAGTCGAGGAAGCATGCGGCCAGCCGCCCCAGTCCGCCATTGCCGAGTCCGGCGTCCTGTTCTTCTTCGAAGAGCTCTTCAAAGTCATAGCCGAGGGAGGTCATTGCTTCCCTGAAGTCGTCCAGGATGCCCAGATTGATCAGGCTGTTGCCCAGGGCGCGCCCCATGAGAAATTCCATGGAAAGGTAGTAAATCCGCTTGTTGTCGCTGTTGTAGTAGGCCTGCTGGGTGTCCAGCCAGCGCTCCACCAGCTTGTCGCGCACTGCATAGGCCAGAGCGTTGAAAGCGTCGTATTTGGTTGCGGTGTATTTGTCCTTTCCCAGGGTATATTCCATGTGTTCCAGGAAAGACTTGATGATGAGCATCAGGTTGTCGAGTTCAGTCGCTTCGGTGGCGATGTTTTCGTTCATGGGGAGACCTTTGTGGTGGATTTATCTTTCACGTTGCAGATTCGTTTAAGTATAATACAATTTTGCAGAGTTTCCATTGGACATGGATGAACAGATATGCTAGTAAAGCCTTATATATACCACATATAAAGGCCTGTACCATGAAAAAAATCGCAATCTTCGCGAAGGTTCACGACCCCCGTTGCCTGGGGGTGGCCGAAGAACTGATCGCCTGGCTCGATGCGAAAGGGTTTTGCCCACTGGTGGAGGCCCATCTTGCCAGGCATCTTAAATGCAAATATTCCGTCCGAAGCCATGACATTCCCGATCAGGCCGACCTGGTGGTGGTTCTTGGCGGAGACGGCACCCTGATATCGGTGGCGCGTCTGGTCGGTGACCGGCAGGTGCCGATCCTTGGGGTAAATCTTGGCAGTCTCGGATTCCTGACCGAGATAACGCTTGGGGAGATGTACCCCGCGCTGGAGTGCTGCCTGCTGGGCGATTATGAGGTTTCCGAACGAATGATGCTGCGCGCTTCGATACTCCGCGACGATAAGGAGATCGAGGTGCACCAGGTATTGAACGACGTGGTGATAAACAAGGGGGCGATGGCGAGAATCGTCGATATGGAGACGGTGGTAGATGACCGCTATCTGACCACCTTCAAGGCCGACGGCCTGATAATTT
Organism: Geotalea uraniireducens Rf4; assembly: GCF_000016745.1. Lineage (GTDB taxonomy): Bacteria > Desulfobacterota > Desulfuromonadia > Geobacterales > Geobacteraceae > Geotalea > Geotalea uraniireducens. The sequence goes on from NC_009483.1 coordinate 1,980,316, forward strand.
CAACCCCTACCGGATCGACCGGCTACTCGCTTTCCGCAAACGGCCCCATTATCCACCCGGAACTGGATTGCCTGGTAATAACCCCAATCTGTCCGCACACCCTCACCAACCGGCCGATCGTCGTTGCCAGCGATGCCCGGATCAGCATAACCATGCAGTCCCAGAACGAGGACATCTTTCTCACTCTGGACGGACAGGTCGGCGTTAAATTGAAATACGGCGATACGATCCGCATCCGGCGGGCGGAGCACCGGACAAAGCTGGTCCGTTCCCGGAGCAAGGATTATTTCGAGGTGCTGCGGACCAAACTCAAGTGGGGAGAGCGGTAAAACCCAGTTCTACGTTCTACGTTCTACGTTCTATGTTGAAACGTAGAACGTAGAACGTAGAACGTAGAACGTAGAACGGATTTCAAATGCTGACCGACCTTTCCATAAAAAATATCGCCATCATCGATACCCTTCATGTCTCCTTCCAGCCGGGGCTCAACATCCTCACCGGCGAAACGGGGGCGGGAAAATCGATTATTATCGACGCGGTCAACCTGATTCTCGGCGGGCGGGCTTCCGCTGACCTGATCCGCACCGGCGCCGACGAAGGGGTGGTGGAGGCGATCTTCGATCTTTCCGCCCAGCCCGCGATCCTGACCGTGCTTGACGAGATGGGTGTCGAATGCGACGGCGAGCTCCTGGTAAAGCGGGTTGTCTCCCGCTCCGGCAAAAACCGCGTCTTCATCGGCGGAGGAATCTCCACCATCGCCATCCTGGCTGATCTCTCCCGGCGATTGATCAATATCTACGGTCAGCATGAGGCCCAGACCCTGCTTCGAACCGAAAACCACCTGTTGCTTCTCGATGGCTACGGCGGCCTGTTGCAACTGCGCGACGAGTATTCGGCCATCTTTGACGAATACCGGCGGGTCGCCGCTGAAATCAGGGGGCTGGAGGAAGGTGAGCGCGAAGCGGACCGCCGCCTGGATCTCCTCTCGTTTCAGTCCCATGAGATCGGCGCTGCGGCATTGGCAGCCGGCGAAGAGGAGGCGCTTCTGCAGGAGCGGCAACTTCTGAGCCATGCGGAAAAGCTCCTGCAGCACAGTCAGGAGGCTTTCACCGAACTTTACGGCGCGGACCATGCCGTCCTCGACCGGCTGGCCGAGGTGAAAAGACGGGTTGCTGAAGTGACCGCCGTTGACCCGTCAACAGGGAACCTTCTTGCTTCCATCGAAGCCGCCTCCATCCAACTGGAGGATGCAGCCCTTTCGCTCAGGGATTATGCGGCCAGGATAGAGGCCGATCCCCGACGCCTGCAGGTGGTGGAGGATCGACTGGAAATCATTCAGCGGCTGAAGAAAAAATATGCGCCGGCCGTTGAGGAGATCATCGCCTACAAGGATGAGATCGACCGGGAAATAGAAGCGTTTCGCCGCCGAGAGGAGAGCCGGGACGGACTGGAAAAGCGACTCGCGGAACTGGAAGAGGCGCTGCGGGCCAAAGGGGAAGAGCTTTCCGGCAAAAGAAGCGAAGCGGCGCAGTTGCTCAAGGCGGCCATGGAGAAGGAGCTGTCCGAGCTGGCCATGAGGCATGCCTTGTTCGAGGTGACCTTTGAACGGCTTGTTGAGCCGAAAGCCTCCGGCCTGGAGCGCGTCGAGTTCCTCTTTTCTCCCAATCCGGGGGAGACGCCCAAGTCCCTGGCAAAGATCGCATCGGGCGGCGAGCTGTCCCGGCTGATGCTGGCATTGAAGCAGATCCACCCGGAAAGCGACGTGCCGACCCTGATATTCGATGAGGTGGACAGCGGTATTGGCGGGGCAACGTCGGCGCTGGTGGGAGAAAAACTGAAACGGGTCGCCCTCTGCCAGCAGGTCCTCTGCATCACCCATCTCCCCCAGGTGGCGGCCTATGCCGACCGGCACTTCAAGGTGGAGAAACAGGTCGAAGCCGGCCGTACCGTCACCTCTGCCATCCCGTTGGATGCTGATAAACGGGTGGCGGAGATGGCCAGGATGCTTGGTGGGGTGAAGATAACGGATACGACCCTGGAGCATGCCCGGGAGATGATTGAAGAAGCGCAAAGGTAGAGGACGTGTTTCAAACCCGTCCTATGGTAATCTGAAAGGAACAAATATGCTGCGCAAAGCCCAGATAAGTGATGTTAAGGATATTCAGAAGCTTTTGACATTTTTTGCCTCACGCGGCGACATGCTGTCCCGTTCCCTCTCCGAACTGTACGAGGCGATCCGCGACTTCTATATCGTTGAGGAGGAGGGGCGGCTGGTCGGCACGGCTGCGCTCCATATCGTCTGGGAAGACCTGGCCGAGGTCCGTTCCGTTGCCGTGGCCGAGGATGCGGGGAAAAAAGGGATCGGCACCCAGGTGGTGCAGGCCTGCATCGACGAGGCAAAGGAGCTGGGCCTGAAGCGGGTCTTCTGTCTCACCTACAAGCCGAACTTTTTCGCCAGGTTCGGCTTCCGTATCGTCGACAAGTCTGAACTTCCTCACAAGGTGTGGGGGGACTGCATGAAGTGCGTGAAGTTTCCGGACTGTGACGAGATAGCAATGATACTGGATCTGGATTGATTGTCTGTTCGGAAGGGGGCAATACCGCCCTTTGCAGGCAGGTCTGAAACCTGCCCCTACGAGGTTACTTATGGATTTTCAACAAATCGCAGGAAACATCGAACGACTCCTTAAATCCCGTGTTCCGGACGGTTACGAGATCATGCTCGGCGCTTCCCGGAACCTTTCCATCGAGGTCAAGGATCAGCAGGTGGACACCTTCAAGTGTTCCGAGCCGGTGGGGGTGAGTGTCCGGGTGCTGAAGGCGCACGGCATGGGCTTTTCCTTTTCCACCAGCATGGATGATGCCGACCTTGTCAGAATGATCGACAATGCGGTTATCGGCGCCGAGACCCAGACCCCCGATGAATTCAACGGTTTTCCACCCCCCCAGTCGTACCTGGATGTGTCCGGGATGTTCGATGCAGGACTGGCGGCAGTCGGCGAAGAGGAAAAGATCGGCCGCGCCCTTGAGCTGGAGCGTCTGACACTGGCGGAGGACAGCCGCGTAAAACGTGTGCGTAAGAGCACCTATGGCGAGTCGAGCTATGAGGTCTTCATTCGCAATTCACTGGGAGTCGAGGGGAGTTACCGCGGCACGTCGGTTTCCAGCAGCATTTCTGCCGTGGCAGAGGAAAACGGCGATTCCCAGATGGGGTGGGATTTCGGTTTCAGCAACCGTTTCAGCGGCGTTGACGTTGCGCTGATCGCAAGAACCGCGGCAGTCAAGGCAACGGGCCTGCTCGGGGCGCGAAACATTCCTACCCTCAGGTGTCCGGCGCTGCTTGACAACTATGTGGCCACGGAAATTCTCGAAGTGCTGGCCTCCTCCTTTCTTGCCGAAAACGTCCAGAAAGGGAAGTCGCTCTTGGCGGGGAAAACGGGGGAGCGTCTCTTTGCCGGCTGCCTGCGGATTGTCGATGACGGGCTCCTCCCCGGCGGCATGGCGACCACCCCCTTTGACGGCGAGGGGGTGCCGATGCAACGCACCCTCCTTGTAGAAGGGGGCGTTTTGCAGGGGTTGCTATACAACAGTTACTGCGCCCGCAAGGATGGGGTTGCCTCGACCGGCAATGCGACGCGGAGCGGGGTCAAGAGTCCGCCGCACATGGGGGTGAGCAACTTCTTCATCGAGAACGGCCTCACCCCTTTTGCCGAACTGTTGAAAGGAATCGACCAGGGGGTGCTCGTGACCTCCGTGATGGGGATGCATACCGCCAATCCCATATCCGGCGATTTTTCCGTAGGGGCGGCGGGGTTTTTCATCGAGAACGGAGTCGTGGCATATCCCATAAAAGGCATTGCCATTGCCGGTAATATCCTCGACCTGTTCCGCGACGTGGACGGGATAGCGGACGATCTGCGCTTTTTCGGTGCGGTCGGTTCTCCCGCTTTAAGGATTGCGGCGCTGGATGTGAGCGGAGAATAAAAAAATCCCCTTCGGGAAGGGGATTTGATGGCGGGATATAATGGTATATTTCAGCAGAGTATTTCGATGAGTTTTTTCGCAAGGGGATGGACCACCGTGTAATGAACTTCGACGCCATCCCGCTTTCCTTCGATGATCCCTTTATTCTTCAGCAGCGCCAGGTGCTGGGAAACAGTTGCTTGCGGCAATCCCAGGCATTCCCAGATATGCTTGACATTGCATTCCTTTGTGCAGAGGCCCGCTACTATCTTCAGTCTGACCGGGTGGCCGAGTACCTTTAATATCTCGGCTTCCTGATCAAAATTCTTGGTTTTGTCGAATTCCACGATCCCTCCTGTACACTTGTACTAATAAATTATTGATAATCTATATGGTCGAATTGCGCTTTTGTCAACAAAAAGCTGCATTTCAGCGGAACAGTTTTTTGCTGAAGTGGCAGGCACATAGGTGTGCCGGCTCATGTTCCTCCAGCGGGGGGGGCTCGCTGTGACAGATCTGTTCTGCATAGGGGCAGCGGGTATGAAAGGGACAGCCGGCCGGAGGGTTGATCGGCGAGGGCAAATCCCCCTGCAGAATGATCCGTTGTTTCAATACATCGGGGGCAACGCGGGGGATAGCTGACAGCAGCGCTTCCGTGTAGGGGTGAAGGTATCGGTCCAGCACGTCTTCCCGTGACCCGGTCTCGACGATTTTTCCCAGGTACATGATGGCGATCCGGTCACTCAGGTGACGGATTACCGACAGGTCATGGGTAATGAAAAGGAATGAAAGGCCGTATTCCTTTTTCAGCTCCATGAGCAGGTTGATTATCTGGGCTTGAATGGAGAGATCAAGGGCGGAAACAGGTTCGTCGGCAATGAGCAGTTGCGGCGACACGGCAAGTGCCCTCGCGATGCCGATCCTCTGCCGCTGTCCGCCGGAAAACTCATGGGGATAGCGGTAAAATTGTTCTTCCGACAGGCCGATCTTGGCCATGAGGTCGATGACTTTTTCCCGTCTCTGCGCTCCGCCAGCAAGGCCGTGTATGGCAAATGGTTCGCCGATGATTTCGCCGACCCGCATGCGTGGATTGAGGGACGAGAACGGGTCCTGAAAAATCATCTGTACGTCTTTTCTGAATGCGTTGCGCTCTTCCTTGCCCATCTCGCCTAGCGCTCTGCCGTGGTAACTGATAGTGCCGGCGGAGGGGGGCGTAAGCCCCATGAGGAGCTTGCCCACGGTTGACTTGCCGCAACCCGATTCGCCAGCCAGTCCCAGTGTCTCCCCACGTTTGATGTGCAGATCCAGGCCATCAACGGCTTTTAATAGCAGATTCCTGGCGAATGGGCCGGATTTGACCGGGAAATATTTACGCAGTGCGCTGGTTTCAATAAGGGCATCGTTCATCGGAATTTCCAGCAGCGGACCAGGTGCCCGCTGCCGACCTCTTTCATTTCCGGCTGACTCTCCTTGCATTCCCAGCTTTTAACCGGACATCGATCGCAAAAACCGCAGCCGGGAAGCTGTTCAAGAAGGTTGGGGACAAAGCCGGGAATGGTTTTCAGCGGTTCACCAGGTCTCGAATTTTGGGGAAGAGAGTCGAGCAGTCCCTCGGTGTAAGGGTGGAGCGGATTGGCGAACAGTTCACGGGTCGGGGCGTATTCCACGATCTTGCCCGCATACATGATGGCTGTTTTGTGTGACCGCTCCGCCACGACGCCCAGATCGTGGGTTATCAGGATCAGTCCCATCCTGTTTTCGCTCTTGAGATGGTCGATGAGTTCCAGTATCTGTGCCTGGATGGTTACGTCGAGGGCAGTTGTCGGTTCATCGGCGATCAACAGCTGCGGCCGGCAGGCAAGGGACATGGCTATCATCACTCGCTGCCGCATGCCGCCGCTCATCTGGTGCGGGTAATCGTCAAATCTTCTCTCGGGAGAGGCAATGCCGACCTGTCTGAGAATTTCGATCCCCGCTTCCCGCGCTTCGCCGCGTGAAAGCTTACGGTGGAGGCGGAGACCTTCACAAACCTGGTTGCCGATGGAAAGCACGGGGTTAAGGGAGGTCATCGGCTCCTGAAAAATCATTGAAATTCGGTCGCCTCGCACCCGGCGCATCTCTTCTTCGCTGAGACGGAGCAGATCCACGCCGCCGAATATGATTTCTCCACCGGTAATTTCTCCGGGAGAGGCAATCAGGCGCATTATCGAGTAGGCGGTGACACTTTTCCCGCAGCCTGATTCGCCGACGATGGCAAGGGTTTCCCCTTCGTCCAGGGAAAAGTCGATGCCGTTAACGGCTTTCAGCGTTCCTTGCGGAAGCCGGAAATGGGTGGTGAGGTTTTTGACTTGAAGCAGAGTTGACAATGCGCTAACCCCGGAAGTTGTCGGACATGGGCTGTCCGGTTAAAGGATTCATCCTTTTACCCTTGGCCTTTTGCCCTTAGCATGCTGTGGAAATCTTATACCACGATTTGGCGGGGGCGGCAAATCCTTTACTGTTTGAAATGGACAGGAGGGTCAGGCTCTGGCGTATGATGCTGCGACCCTGGGTGTCTTGGCTGGAGGCACGTGGGAGTTGTTGAGCAGCTCGATAAAATGAGGAACCAGTTCCGGGTCGAATTGGCTTCCTGAGTTGTCACAGAGTTCTTTGATAGCCACTTCTACTGAAAGGGCCTTACGGTAGGGACGGTCGGATGTCATGGCATCAAATGCGTCGGCAATGGCAAGGATGCGCGATTCCAATAAAAGCTCGGAGGCCGGGACGCTGTTGGGGTAACCTTGGCCGTCGTAACGCTCATGGTGCTGACCTATACAGAGTCTGACATCCTGAAGGAATTCGATCGGCTCCAGAATCTTCATGCCGATAGTCGGGTGCTGCTGGAGGTCGTTGATATCATCTGTTGTGAGCCTTCCCTCTTTATGGAGCAGGGTCAGGTCTATGCCGATCTTGCCTATGTCGTGAAGTATGGCGGCCCGCTCGATGACTTTCAGTCTTTCCTGGGGAAGGTCCAGCTTCTTGGCCAGTTCCAGGCTGTAACGGGTAACTCGTTCCGAATGGCCGCGGGTATAACTATCACTTGCTTCTATGGCTGAAACAAGGGCCTGAATGGTGTTCAGGTAGGTTTTCTGCTGATCGTCGTAAAGTTTTGCGTTTTTGATGGCGATACTGGCCTGGGCGGCGATCGTGGTCAGCAGTTCAAGCTCTTCGTGGTTATAGGTGGTGTTGTCAAGCTTGTTCACCACGGTAATCGTGCCGATGATCTCATCTTTTGTTATCAGGGGGGCACAGATCAAGGTTTTCCGCTCGTAGCCGAGGGCGCTGAACGTGTCGAACTCGGGGGTCTGTTTTATGTCGACAATCAGCAACGGTTTGCAGTTCTCGATAACCCAGGTGGAGACGCTGGAAGGTTTCATGGGTAGTATCGTGCCTGAAGGTGAAATATTTTCATGGCCTATGAGGGTGGTTATGACGAGTTCCTGATGTTCCTGGTTATAGAGTATAATGTAGCCGATCTGGGCATGGAGGGTTTCCATGGTTGTCTTGACGATCAGGTTGAAAAGATTGTCGATCTCCATTGTGGAATTTATTGCCAACCCCACTTTGTAGAGGGTTGAAAGTTTCGATACGGCTTTTTCCAGAGTGGTATTCTTGTCTTCCAGTTCACCGGCCAGGTCGGCGATCTTGTAGTTTGCCTCTTCTATCTCTTCGATCCGTTCTTCGAGAGTAACGTTCAAATTCTCGATTTCTTTGATCTGTTCTTCGAGTTTCTGATTCATCAGGTGTGTTTCTCGATGGTGCGACAGTTTTTCCTGTGCCCGAGCGAGTTCGCGTTCGTGATTTATGCTTGTGTCCATCATGTTCTTGAATTTTTCCACCATGCGGTTGAAGCTTTCGGCAAGGATGCTCATCTCGTTGCTGCTTGTTATCATGGTTCTTTTCTCGAAATTCCCCTTTTCCACCTCTTCCATGGTTGATATGAGCTTTCGTATCGGTTTGTCCACATAGAATATCAGGAAAATGGAAACGATGAAGATAATCAGGGCTATGATAAGCGTCGTTGCTACGATGGTATTATGTCTTTCCTTGGCGATGAATCTGTCCATGTAGTTCATCGACAGTTCTATTTCAAGTATCCCCAGTACTTTTTTGGCCGGATTGTGACACTGGTGACAGACTGGTGAGTTCATTATGCGGCTGAAAGAATCGTATATTTTACCGTTGTTTTCCCGCTGGAATGTGGGCAGAACAGTTTTTTTGAGATCCAGTCGGTCATTTTCCGATATGAGTTGGCCGACTTCACTCCGGTCTGCAGAGTTGAGAATCTTGCCTGTCTCATCCAATATGCGCAAAGAGGAAATCAGCTCTTTTGATCTGATGCGGCTGAATATACTGCTGATTTCTTCCGAGTGACCGGAGCGCATGGCGTCGTTGATGCTGCTCTTTACGGTTTCAGTCAGCACATTGGCATTATGGCTGGCCATCTCGTAGAGCATCTCCGTCTGATGCCGGTAATTGAGAAATGCCGCAAGTGTAACGACAGCTACCAGGGTAATGGTAATGAGCCCTATGATTTTTATCTTCAGTGAATTAATCATTCAGTACCAGTCATGTAAATTAGAAGTCAAAAAATACTACTCAATATGGCCCACATTTTCAAGTTATTTAGCGGTTAATCTTGCCTAATACGGCATCGCTATTTAAGTGTAATTATTGATGTTTTTTAATTTAGATGTGGTTTTTCATCTGCTATTCCCCGTTCAGAGTCGATACTTTCCAGTGTATTCAGGGCGTCTAAACCGGCTTTACCAGGCTTGGTTCAGAACCTGAAAAGCTTGACAAGGTGACCGGCCGTACCTATGATAACCTATCAGTTAATAGTGAAAGTTACATTTCTCATTAAATGAGATAAGCAATTCGCTTGCCAATGATAGGGTTAAAAGCCTTTTGTTGGGCATATAAAATTATTGACTTTGCCCCGTGTTCTATGATTTTATCGTCAAGTTTTGATGGCTTGTATAAAGGTAGAGTATTAATTGAAATTGCTTAGCGCCATAGTGTTATTGTGCATCCTAATCCCTGCTAGCGTGTTCGGTCTCGACATGCAGCCGGAGACGATAAGGGTGGCCGTGCTGAAGGGGGCGGAAAGCATAACACTGGAAGGTAACGGGCTGCTTTTGACGGACGGTAACGGTGAGCCGCTCAGATTTAGCTTTCCCCTGCAAATTAAAAAAAATAAAGACGGGTTGCTGGTCAATAACAGGAAAGTTCGTAGCCTGCGGGCAACGGCTCCAGCTTTCCTCCTCATCAACGGCAAGAGTTATCGGGGCATAATAGAAGTTATGCCTGCTGACAAAGGCGTATTGGTTGTCGATGAACTTCCCCTTGAAGATTATCTGGTAGGTCTGATTAATTGTGAAATATCTTCCCAGTGGCCAATCGAGGCGGTAAAGGCCCAGGCTATAATTGCCAGGTCCTATGCCGTTTATCAGAAAGCAGCTCGGAAAAATGCCTTGTATCACCTGGAGTCAAGTGTCATGGACCAGGTTTACGAGGGGTGCGACATGGAGGACAGCCGCGCAATCAGAGGGGTCAAGGAAACTGCCGGAGAAGTGCTTGTATACAATGGCGCCGTCATCCAGGCGTTCTATCACTCCAATTGCGGTGGTCATACGGAAGCGTCGGAAAATGTCTGGGGATTTGCTTTGCCTTACCTCTCCGGTGTTGACTGTAAATATTGCCTTACCTCACCTTCCGTCAAGTGGGAGCAGTCAATTTCACTGAAAAAACTCGAGTCGCAGCTGAGGAGCAGTGGTTATCCAGTTTCAGGCTTGAAGGATATCAAGCCGGGCAGCAGGAACAAAAGCGGCCGCTTGCAGGACCTGACGCTTGTCTCTGCAAAAGGGCGTAGCGTCATCAGCGCTGTGAACTTCCGCAAGACAATCGGCTATAGTGTCATCAAGAGCACAAATTTCGATGTGCGGATTTCCGGCGATGATGCACTGTTTTCTGGGGTAGGGTTCGGTCATGGCGTAGGTCTTTGTCAGTGGGGAGCAAAACAGCGGGCCAGCGACGGTTTTGATTATCGGGAGATACTTTTCTATTACTATCCAGGCACCAGGCTGGAAAAGATATCAACTGATTAGGCATGCAGCTAAACGATTTTGACTATTATTTACCTACGGAGCTGATAGCTCAACAGCCGGCGCAGAACAGGGATGCTTCCCGTCTCATGACTCTTGATCGGGTTAACGGCGAGCTGAATGAGACGATAATCTCGGAGATCGCCGCGCTGTTTCGTGATGGCGACCTGCTGGTAATAAACGACACTCGGGTGATACCGGCCAGGCTTCTCGGTAAAAAGGAAAGCGGCGGCCGGGTTGAGGTGTTCCTGGTCAGGCGTCTCCTTGAGCCGGGCGAAGTGTGGCAGTGTCTCATCAAGGCGTCTAAATCGCCTAAACCGGGGTCCTTGATCATACTCTCCGAAGGTGTTGTGGCCCGTGTCCTTGAACGGAGCGAGCTGGATACCTGGGCCGTTTCGTTTAGCCCTGTAGAAGGGTTTTTAGATCGGCTTGAAAGAATCGGCAGCATGCCGTTGCCGCCTTACATACGTCGTTCTGCCGGGGATGACGACCGGGAGCGTTACCAGACCGTATTTGCCCGGGCTAAAGGGGCTGTGGCAGCACCTACGGCAGGGCTTCATTTTACCGATGCCTTGTTGCAGAAAATCCGGCAACAGGGTGTGGAGATAGCGCCATTAACCCTCCATGTCGGGCTTGGGACCTTCATGCCGGTAAGGGTGGATGACCTGAAGGATCACCGGATGCACCGGGAGTATTATTTCATACCGGAAGCTACTGCCAGAGCGGTGAACGCCAGGAAAAACGACGGAGGCAGGGTGGTAGCCCTCGGCACAACCACCACCCGGGCACTGGAGCACGCAGCTGCCGGTAACGGGAGCGTTCAGCCGGGGGAGGGTGAGGCGGATATATTCATCTGCCCGGGGTATACCTTCAAGGTTGTGGATGCCTTGATCACCAATTTCCACCTACCCAAATCAACCCTGCTCATGCTGGTTTCGGCTCTTGCCGGTAAGGACCGATTATTCAATGCTTATAACGAAGCGGTAAATAGAAATTTTCGTTTTTTCAGCTATGGCGACGCCATGTTTATTTATTGAAGGTAAAATTGTCAGCCATTGATTTCAAGCTTATAAAGACGGACAGTTCGAGTGCTGCCCGGCTCGGTTCTTTGACAACACCGCACGGCAAAATAGACACCCCCATATTTATGCCGGTCGGGACCCATGCGACGGTCAAGGCGATGACCCCGGAGGAGCTGACGGAGGTAGGTGCACAGATTATTCTGGCAAATACCTATCATCTCTACATGCGTCCCGGACACGAACTGGTGGCGCGGATGGGCGGGCTGCATGAATTCATGCACTGGCAAGGGCCGATACTGACCGATAGTGGCGGTTTTCAGGTATTCAGCCTGGGAGAGCTGCGCAAGATAACGGAAGAAGGGGTAAAATTCCAGTCCCACCTGGATGGTTCGTACCACTTCATCTCCCCCGAAACCTCCATGGAAATACAGGCGGCCCTGGGGGGGGACATTATCATGTGCTTTGACGAATGCCCGCCGTACCCTGCCGATTACGCGTATATTGCCAAATCCATGGAGATGACCAGTCGCTGGGCGCTCCGCTGTAAAAACGTGAAAAAACGGGCGGATCAGGCGCTATTCGGCATCGTCCAGGGTGGGATGTTCAGCGACCTCCGCGAACGAAGCGCACTGGCGTTGCAGGAAATCGGTTTTGACGGTTATGCGTTGGGCGGGGTCTCGGTAGGTGAAGAGAAGGAACTCATGCATGAAGTCATGGGGTTCTCCGCCCCATTCTTACCCGTTGACAAACCGCGTTACGTGATGGGCATAGGCGCGCCGGAAGACCTGATCGAGGGGATCAATGCGGGCTTTGACATGTTCGACTGCGTCATGCCGACCAGGAATGCCAGAAATGGCATGGTCTTCACCTCGTTCGGCAGATTGAACATCAAAGGTGCCCGGTATGCCGAAGACCGGTTACCCATTGATCCTGAGTGCGGTTGTTACGTCTGTAAAAACTACAGCCGGGCATATTTGCGTCACCTTTTCAAGAGCGGTGAGATCCTTGCTTCACGTTTGAATACCTGGCATAACCTGCATTACTATCTTTCCTTGATGGCGGGGGCCAGACAGGCAATAGCCGAAGACCGCTTTGCGGATTTCCGCCGTGATTTTTACGCTAAACGGGAGACCATGTAGGGGCGGTCCTTTATGGCCGCCCTGATTTCGGGCACCCACGTGGGTGCCTCTACAAATACTGTTTTTGGAGGTTGCAAAATGTTAGGTTTGGCTTTCGCAATGGGTACACCTGCCGGGGGACAGGCTGCCGGTGGGCAGTCCGCTTTGATGAACCTGGTGCCGCTGGTCTTCATGTTCGCCATTTTTTATTTTCTCCTGATCCGTCCCCAGCAGAAAAAGGCCAAGGAGCATCGGGCACTGCTCGATACTCTGAAAAAAGGGGACATGGTCGTAACCGCCGGCGGTATGCACGGCAAGGTGACGTCTATTGATGAAAATGTTGTTACCTTGGAGGTGGCGCCCGGGGTAAATATTAAAATCAATAAAGGATTTATTGCCAACCTGATGAAAAAAGATTAAGAGTTAATAATTAGCGAAAGGAGCTTCTTCCATGACCAAGGGGTTTACCTGGCGTATCAGCCTGATTGTAGCGTTCCTTTTCATTTCATTCCTGTACTTGACACCGACCCTGGTTTCCCCGCTTCCTTCCTGGTGGAAAGGCTTTCTTCCCAAGGATAAGATCCATTTAGGGCTTGATTTACAGGGCGGCACCCATCTCGTTATGGAAGTCGAGACCCAGAAGGCGGTTGAAGGTTCGCTGGATCTGATCTCCACCGATCTGGAAGATACCCTCAATGCCCAGAATATCCGCTTCAAACGCGTCGCCAAGGTCGGCGGAGATCGCGTTCAGCTGGTGCTGTACGACAGGGGTTCGGCCGACAATGTCCAGAAGCTGGTGAAGAAAAAGTACCCGGACCTGGAACTGCTGCCGCTTTTCGATGAAGGTGGCTTCGTCAACATGCAGCTCCGAATCAACGAGAAAGAGGCACAGGTCAGGAAAGACAAGGCCGTCCAGCAGGCTCTGGAAACCATCCGCAACAGGATCGACCAGTTCGGCGTTTCTGAGCCGATTATTCAGCGGGAAGGGATCAGCCACATTGTCGTGCAGCTCCCCGGCATTAAGGACCCGAAACGTGCCATTGAGTTGATCGGGAAAACTGCCAGGCTTGAATTCAAACTGGTGGACGAGAATGTGAATGCTGTAACAGCCACTCCGTCATCTATCCCCGAAGACGACGAAATTCTTGTGGAAAAGAAGACAGATCCGGCTACCGGCGCAGTTTCAGAGACCCCTCTTGTTGTAAAAAGAAAGGCGATGATAACCGGCGACCTCCTGACCGATGCCCAGGTACGCATCGATTCACAGTACAATCAGCCGTATGTCGCCATTGAGTTCAATTCCACCGGTGCCAGGCTGTTTGACCAGGTAACGGCTGCCAATGTGGGCAAACGGTTTGCCATCGTTTTGGACAACAACATCTATTCGGCGCCGGTGATTCGCGAGCGGATCTCGGGTGGCAGTGCACAGATATCCGGTTCGTTCACCGAGAAGGAGGCGTCCGACCTGGGCATCGTACTGCGCGCCGGCTCCCTTCCCGCGCCGGTGAAGATAATCCAGAACGTTACCGTCGGTCCTTCCCTCGGCCAGGATTCCATCAACAAAGGGCTCATAGCCGGCCTGATCGGGGTTGCCCTGGTGGTCGTCTTTATGACTATCTACTACAAACTGTCCGGTCTGGTCGCCAATTTCGGCATGGTGCTCAACATCATTTTCCTCATGGGTTCGCTTTCGGCCCTGGGGGCTACGCTGACCCTTCCCGGCATTGCAGCTATCGTCCTTCTGATCGGCATGTCGGTTGACTCCAACGTTCTCATCTTTGAGCGAATCAGGGAGGAACTTCGGCTTGGCAAGACGCCGATGGCTTCCATCGACGCAGGATACGACAAGGCGTTCCTTACCATTATGGACTCCCATGTGACCACGCTGATAACAGCTGCGGTGCTTTTCCAGTTCGGTACTGGTCCTGTAAAGGGTTTTGCCGTATCGTTGAGTCTTGGTATCATCATCAATCTATTCACCTCGCTTCTGGCTACCAGGGTGGTGTTCGACCTGTTCCTCGATCGCGTCAGGGTGAAGAGACTGAGTATATAAAGGGGGGAACCAATGGAACTGATCAGCAAAACCAAAATAGATTTCATCGGTATGAGAAAAATATCGTTTGCCGTTTCCGCCATTATCTCAATCATCGGCATTATCGGCATCATCCAGATAGCCAGGGGCGCTGCCAACATGGGGATCGATTTCTCCGGCGGCACCGCCATGCAGCTTAAATTCACCGCGCCGATAACCACCGAAGAAGCGCGAAGAAGCCTGGCCAAAAACGGGGTTAAAGATGTGGACATGCAGGAGATCAAGGAAGGAAACAAGCTCCTGATCAAAATGCGTAAAACCACTCTGGCAACCGGCAAAGTTGCCGATAGTGTCCAGGATATCCTGAAAAAAGAGTTTCCGGCCAATCCCTATACCGTCGAAAGCTCGACGGAGATCGGTCCGTCAATCGGCGATAAGCTGCGCAAGGATACACTCATCGCCGTGGCCATTTCCATGCTGGGGATCATCCTCTATATAGCCTGGCGGTTTGACTTCAAATTTGGCGTCGGCGCCGTCGTCGCCACTATGCATGACGTGCTGGCAATCTTTGCCGTCTTCTTCGTGCTGAACAAGGAAGTGAATCTGCTCCTGATCACAGCAGTCCTGACCATTGCCGGTTATTCCCTTACCGATACCGTTGTGGTGTTTGACAGGATCAGGGAGAACCTGCACAAGAACATGAAGGAATCTATGCCCACCGTATTCAACAAGAGCATCAACGAGGTTCTCTCCCGTACCATCATCACTTCGCTGACAACGTTTCTGGCCGCCACCTCCCTGTTCCTGTTCGGTGGCGATGTGATTCATGACTTTGCTTTTGCCCTGGTGGTCGGGGTAGTTGTCGGCACCTACTCATCGATCTTTGTCGCCAGCCCGATTGTTGCACTCTGGGAGAAGGCGCCCGGCCAAATCAAAGCTTAAGGAGGCTGCACGTGAAAAAGGAAAGCATTCTTGGAGTAGTAGTCGCGCTGATTGTCGGCCTTTTGGGCGGCTACCTGATTTTCAGCGTCAGTGCAAAAAAGGAAACAGTTCCGGTCAGCGGAAGCCTGCCCCAAGGGACCGGGTCGCCGACCGATTATCAGCAGCGTATAGCCGAAGAGGAAAAAATTGTCGCCGGTGATCCGAAAAATCTCCAGGCATGGATTCAACTGGGGAACGATTATTTTGATACAGACCAATCAAAAAAAGCCGTAGATGCCTACTCCAAAGCGCTGGAGCTTGACCCCAACAACACTAACGTCTTGACCGATCAGGGTATCATGTACAGGAAAATCGGTTGGTTCGACAAGGCGATTGCAAATTTCGAGAAGGCGCAGCAGATTGATCCGAAACATTTGCAGAGCCTTTACAACCTGGGTGTTATTTATGCCACCGACCTGAAACAGCCGGACAAGGCGTTGAAAGCCTGGAGCCGTTACCTTGAGCTTGACCCCACAAGTCCTACCGCACAGCAGATAAAGATGCAGATGGATCAGCTTAAAGCCAGTTCCAAGTAATTCGACTGATTGCTTGAAAAAACCCCGCTTAGGCGGGGTTTTTTTGTGTTCAAGGCCCAACGTTCAGCGTAATAGCATTTTCAACAACGTGGAACCGATTTTCAAAGGAGTACGGATGCAGCCGGTACATGAAAAACGCTGGAAAGTCAGGGATTGCGATCCGGTTGATGTCGAGCGGCTGGTTAAGGGCGGGGTGGCATCCCCACTGCTTGCCCGGTTGCTCGTCAACCGCGCCGTCATTGAACCCGCCGCTGCTTCCCGCTTTCTTACTTCGAGCCTTGCCCAGTTCCATGATCCGTTTTTGCTGCTCGGCATGGAGCGGGCGGTGGATAGACTCGCAGCAGCCGTGAAAAAAGGGGAAAAGGTCTGCGTACACGGCGATTATGACGTTGACGGAATTACTTCGGTGGCGTTACTCCTTTCGTTTTTTCGCAGCATCGGTCTCGATGCCATTTATTACATCCCCGACCGACTGGTTGACGGTTACGGCCTTTCCGCCGATGGCGTTGCGCGGGCTGCCACCCTTGGTGCACAGGTCATGGTGACCGTCGACTGCGGTATTACCGCAGTGGCCGAGGCAACGCTCTGCAGTGCGGCGGGTATCGATCTGATCGTCACCGACCATCATATGCCTGGAGATTCCCTGCCCGAAGCCTATGCCGTCATTAATCCGCTTCAGCCCGGTTGTACCTTTCCGTTCAAATCCCTTGCCGGAGTCGGTGTGGCTTTCAATCTGATGATTGCCTTGCGCAGCAGGCTCAGGGAGGAGGGGTTTTTTGCCGGCAAGGAAGAGCCGAATCTGCGGGAATATCTCGATCTGGTCGCCCTGGGGACTGTAGCCGATGTTGTGCCGCTGACCGATGAAAACCGGATTCTGGTGAAACACGGTCTCCGGGAGCTGACCAATTCACAGCGCCCGGGGGTGCAGGCTCTCAAGGATGTGGCGGGGGTAAACGGCGATGTGGGTTGCGGCGCGGTAGGCTTTCGCCTGGCGCCGAGGCTTAACGCGGCTGGACGGCTGGAGAACGCGGCTATGGGAGTCGAGCTTCTGCTCTGCGGTGATAGAAAAAAGGCAGAGCCGCTGGCAGCGGCCCTCGACGCCAGCAACGCCGAGCGTCAGGCGGTGGAGCGGGAAATTTTGAACGATGCCCTGGCAATGGTCAAGGAAACTCCAGCACTTCGCAACAGGAAAAGCATCGTTCTTGCCTCCGAGGCATGGCATCCCGGGGTGATCGGTATTGTCGCCTCCCGACTGGTTGACATGTTTCATCGTCCCACTATTCTTATTGCTTTAAAGGACGGCAACGGAAAAGGCTCCGGCCGCAGCATTGCAAACTTTCACCTGCATGACGCCCTCAATGTCTGCTTCGATCACCTGATCAAGTTCGGTGGGCATAAGCATGCCGCAGGTCTGAGCATTGCCGAGGAGACCCTTGAAGCATTCGTGGCAAGATTCGACGAGGTTGCCGCTGGTCTGCTCACTGCCGAGGACCTTACCCCGTTACTGTTGATTGATGGGGAACTGGAAGCGTCAGAGATCACCAGCGAACTGGTGGATGGGCTGGAGACGATGAAGCCCTTTGGCATGGGCAATCCGGAGCCGGTTTTCCTGTTGCGGGACGCAGAGGTGAGCGACTGCCGAACTCTCAAGGAAACACACCTGAAGATGCGTCTTAATGCCGGCTGTCGAAGTTTCGATGCCATCGGTTTTTCTCTGGCGGGGAGGGCAGCGCAAGGAGACCGGCTTGATGTTGTCTTTACGCCTGCTATAAATGTCTGGAATGGAAGAAGCTCACTCCAGTTGACCATAAAAGATCTGCGCAAGGCAGGAGTGTAATCGTGCAAAGGACAGAGCGTTTTAATCGGGCCGACCGGGTAATCAAGATAGGGTTCTGGATCAATGGCTTATTGATGGTCATGAAGCTTCTGGCCGGTCATTTCGGCAATTCCGAGGCCGTCTTTGCCGACGGGGTGGAGAGCGCTTGCGATTTCGTTGCCATACTTTCGACCATCATCGCCCTCAATATCGGGCGTAAGCCGTTTGACGAAAAGCATCCCTATGGTCATGGCAAGGCAGAAAGCCTCTCCGCCATTCTCGTCTCGCTGGTCATTTTTTCAACCGGCGCAGGGATATTGTACAAGGCAGTGAAAACCATCATGGCCGGGGCCTATGAAGAACCCCAGCTGATCGCTGTTCTGGCGGCATTTGCGACTATTTTTATCAAGGAGTGGCTTTGCCGTTTTTCGCTCAAGGTGGGGGGGAGTCTCGGCAGCCCGGCTGTAATGGCCATCGCCAAGGATCACCGCAAGGATGCCGTTACCTCGGTCGCCACCCTCATTGGCGTAACCGGCGCCTTTTTCGGCGTAAAGATCATGGATCCGCTGGCAGCGGGGCTCACCGCCTTTTTTATCTTCCATATCGGTTATGAAACTTTCAGGAGCGCCGCCCATGACCTGATGGACGGCCAACCCCCCCAGGAACTGTTGAACTCCATAAGCATGCTGGCGGAAGGTGTCGACGGCGTGGAGCACGTCCACGAAATCAAGGGGCGCCGGTCCGGCCAGTACATGATCGTCGATCTGAAGCTGGATATGGACCCGGAAATGACGGTCAAGCAGTCCCATGCCATTGCCACCGAGGTGAAGCGGCTCATTTTCGAGCGATTTCCCAACGTGGGGGACGTCATGATCCACATCAACCCCCACGACGAGGAGCACGAGGATTTGATCCGGCTCTAGGCTCCTGGGGTGATTTCCGGTTTTGCCCCCCTTGACACAAGCCGCCGCTGCCCAAAACAGGCAGGGCGGTTTTTTTATTGTCCCGTCCTCGCGGCAGCAGTAACAGCCGGATGTTCTTTTCGGTTGCGAAATACGGTGACGATGGGGTATTAAGGACGGGTAATTATGAACACATTGCGATGCCGTTATGCCGAGATAAGGATTCCTTAAAATGAAACTACAGGTGCTTTCGCCAGCAAAATCCCTCAACAGGGCCTACCTCAAGCAGAGCCTCAAGCGGGACCAGATTGAGCTTTTTAAGGCTAATCTCTCCCGGCTCTTCGACAGAATCAACGAAAAAGAGTCGGAAGAAAATCTGAAAAACATCGTCTCCGACTTTCTCAAGGACACCTGGTACAAAAACGGCTATGAGGTTAACACCAAGGAGCGCGCCGACCTGGTCATTCACAACGGCAAATCGGCTGCTGATACGGTGGGGGTCATCGTTGAGGTGAAACGTCCCGCCAACAGAAACGAGATGATCACCCCGGATCGCCCCAACACCAAGGCGCTGCATGAGCTGCTCCATTACTACATGCAGGAGCGTTTTATCAAGGACAACAAGGAGATCAGGCACCTCATTGTCTGCAACATCTTCGAGTGGTACATCTTCGATGCCGCCGACTTCGAGCGGTTTTTCTTCGGCAACGCAAAGCTTGTAAAGAGCTACAAGGACTGGAACGACGGGCTGCTGGTTGGGGCCAACACCGACTGGTTCTATCAGGAAATCGCCAAGGATTTTATTGAAAAGAACCTCACCGAACTTCCCTGCACCTGCTTCGATCTGAAGGAGTTCGAGCGCATTGCCCGCAATTCCGCCAAGACCGACGACAAAAAACTGATCAACCTCTACAAGATCCTTTCCCCGGCCCACCTGCTCAAGCAGCCCTTCGCCAACGACAGCAACTCGCTCAACAAGGAATTTTACGGCGAACTGCTCCATATCCTCGGCCTGGAAGAGGTCAGGGAGAAAGGGAAAAAACTCATCGGCCGCAAGCCTGTCGGGGCGCGTAACGACGAATCTCTCTTGGAAAATACCTTCAATCTCCTCAAATCCCGCCACCGGTTGAGCGCTATTGCCAATCCCGGGCAATTCGGCGTCAGCGAGGAAGAGCAGTACTTCAGCATCGCCCTGGAGTTGTGCATCACCTGGCTTAACCGCCTCTTGTTCCTCAAGCTCCTCGAAGGGCGGCTGATCGCCTATCACAAGGGAAACCGAGACCATGCCTTCCTCAACAGCAACCTGATCAGCGACTTCGACGAACTGAACGAGCTCTTCTTCGAGGTGCTGGCTGTCCGCATCGAAGAGCGTTCGGAATCGGTGCGGAAGAAATTCGGCAACATTCCCTACCTGAACAGTTCCCTCTTCGAGGAGAGCGACTTGGAAAGGACGACTATCCGCATCAATGAGCTGAAGAACCGGCTCGACCTTTCCATCTACTCCTCGACCGTCCTCAAGGACGGCAACGGCAGGCGGATCAGCGGCAGCAAGAGCACCCTCCACTACCTGTTCGAATTCCTCGACGCTTACGACTTCGCCACCGAGGGGAGCGCCGAGATCCAGGAGCAGAACAAGACCATCATTAACGCCTCGGTGCTGGGTCTGATCTTCGAGAAGATCAATGGATACAAGGACGGTTCCTTCTTCACCCCTGGTTTCATCACCATGTACATGTGCCGTGAAACCATCCGACGCGCCGTGCTGCAAAAGTTCAACGATAAATACGGCTGGACGTGCAAGGATTTTACAGAGTTGTACAACACCCTCGACAAGATTGGCACCAAAGAGGCCAACGAGGTTGTCAACAGCCTCAAGGTCTGCGACCCGGCCGTAGGAAGCGGTCACTTCCTCGTTTCTGCGCTGAATGAAATCATCTCCATCAAGTCTGACCTGGAAATCCTCGCCGATAAGGACGGCAAAAGGGTGCGCGGCAACGTCACCATAGAAAACGATGAGCTGATCATTACCCGCGACGACCAGATTTTCGCCTACGACTATATGGACGCTGAGTCCCAGCGGGTGCAGGAGACCCTCTTCCACGAAAAAGAGACCATCATCGAGAACTGTCTGTTCGGCGTGGACATCAACCCCAAGTCTGTCATGATCTGCCGCCTGCGGCTCTGGATCGAACTCTTGAAGAACGCCTATTACCGCCCCCCCTCTCCCCGACCCTCTCCCACCGGGGGAGAAGGGGTTATCCCCCCGCCCTTGATGGGAGGGGGCAAGGGGGAGGGTGAAAAGCGGCAGTTGGAAACCCTCCCCAACATCGATATCAACATCAAGTGCGGCAACTCGCTGGTCAGCCGTTTCGCCCTTTCCGGCAATCCCAATATCCCACAAGTCAGCCGGAAGAAACTGAAAGAGCTGACCGACAAATACCGTGATCTGGTCTGGTCCTACAAGCAATCGCCCAGCAACAAGGTGCAACTGCGCAAGGCCATCGAAAACCTGAAGCACGATCTGGAGAGCTTCGCCCTCCCCAACGACAGGGACCTTGCGGCCCTGCGCAAAAAGGAAAACGAGCTGGCCCAGCTCGGATTTGCCTTTGACAAAAAAGGGACCGAGCAGCGACAAAAGCTCCTCTCCGAGGTAGGGGCGCTGAAAGAGCGCTTCGATGAAAAACAGCGCTCGGTCTACGCCAACGCCTTTGAATGGCGGCTGGAGTTTCCGGAGGTGTTGGATGCGGAAGGGGAGTTCGTCGGCTTCGATGCCATCATCGGCAACCCGCCCTATATCCGCCAGGAGGCGATCAAGGAGATGAAGCCGGCCCTGACTGAGATGTTCGGCAGTTTTTTCTGTGGCACGGCAGATATTTACACTTACTTCTACAAGACGGGCCTGGACGTGGCGAAGCCGGGTGCAACACTGTGTTACATCGCCCCTAACAAGTTCATGCGGGCCGGATACGGTAAAAACACACGCGAACTCCTGACCTCGCAAGCTAAGCCGCTCATGGTCCTAGATTTCGGTGATCTGCCTATTTTCGAGGAGGCTACTACATATCCGTCAATTGTGATGGTGGAGAAGATGCAGGCCGTAGGGGCGAAGCAAGCTTCATCTGCTTCGCCCGCCTTTGGAGGCCGTGCCAGCAAGGGCGAAGCAGGTAAATCTTTTGCTTCGCCCCTACAGGAACCCCAATTCCTCGCCGCCACATTCACCAATGCGGACCAGTTGTCACGGTTCGACGAGGTGTTGCCGTCTATCGGCTTCACCATGCCGGTATCGGCCCTTAGGTCTGAGGGGTGGACCCTCGAACGGCCGGAAGTGCTGGGGCTGATGGAGAAGCTGAGAAAGGCCGGGAAGCCGCTGGGTGAGTATGTGAATGATAAAATATACCGCGGTGTCCTAACCGGTTTAAACGAGGCTTTTGTCATCGATGAAGAGACAAATACAAAGTTGGTTGCTGAAGACCCGCGGAGCGCGGAGATCATTAAACCTTGGCTGCGGGGGAAAGACATTTTCAAGTGGAAGACAAAGTGGGCGGGATTGTATGTGCTTTTCACCCGGAGAGGAACGGATATTGAACAATACCCGGCCATAAAACGCCATCTGGAACAATTCCGCGAAGATTTGGAACCAAAGACTTCGGACAACAATAAACGCGGCAGGAAACCGGGACCGTATAAGTGGTTCGAAATACAGGACAACATTGCCTATTTTGAGGAATTTGATAAGGCAAAGATTCTTTGGCCTGGTATCAGTGCGGAGCTTACTGTCTTTTCTCTCGATGAAGATGGCTATTTTGGCAATGACAACAATCAACTTATCATTTCCGGGGATCGTTGTTTGCTTGCTATTCTCAATTCAAAACTGATGGGTTTTGTGTTGAAGCAAATCTGCGACAAGGTTCAAGGTGGGTTTTACCGACTTAAAATCATTTATATTGAACAACTCCCCATCCCACCCGCCACCGACGCCCAGAAAGCCCCCATCATCGAGCTTGTCGAGAAAATCCTCGCCGATCCCGCCAGCTCCACCGTTCCGCAGTTTGAGGCGGAGATTGACCGGCTGGTGTATGAGCTGTACGGGCTGACAGAGGCGGAGATCGCGGTAGTGGAGGGGGCAGCATGAAGAGATGTTGCATGGAGTGCGCGCCGAGTATGGGAAGCAGATTGTTGCTATACTGTCGCAACAATTGACTATCGACTACGGGGACAGCTTTTCTGAAAAAAACCTGCGCCGTATGATTCAGTTTGCCGAGGTTTTTCCGGATGAACTAGATTGTCGTATCACTAATACGACAATTGAGCTGGTCACATTTCAAGGAGCTATTCCCTCTTGAAAAGCCTCTCCAACTGGAGTTCTACGCCGAGATGAAGAGGATAAATAGTGTCGAGTCCACACTTTGAGAAAATGTGGCTTGGCTCTGAAGCATTGAATTTCACAATAACTTCTGTATACTGGCGGACATTAATCAACAATCCGGCATACTTTACTGTAGAGGCACCTTGATCGGCCGGGAATAGTTCGGAGGTACGCGTCCATATGAGGTTATCTCGATGATTGCCGTTACGGAATCTCTTCTCAAGGAAATGGCTGAAAAAATAGTTGCAGCGGTGAATCCCCGGATGATCATCCTGTTCGGCTCCCATGCGCGGGGAACGGCCGGGCCTGATTCGGACCTCGATTTCATCGTTGTCGAGGATGGTCCCTTCGGTCCCGAGCGAAGCCGTCGCGCCGAGATGGTGAAACTGTGGCGACTGCTGCGAGATGTCAGGGTTGCCAAGGACTTTCTGGTCTTTACCCCCGAAGAGGTGGAAAAGTGGCGGGATGCGCCGAACCATGTGGTATCCCATGCGTTGAGTGAAGGGCGGGTGCTGTATGAGCGCCATTGAAAATGCCTCCATGCTCCTGGTCATGGCCACCAAGGATGTCAGGGCCATGCGGGCGCTGGCCGCCCCGGAATCGGTAGATGACGAGATCTTCGGTTTTCATGCGCATCAAGCGGTGGAAAAGACACTGAAGGCGTGGATAACGGTGGTCGGCGGGACGTATGGCAGGACTCATGACTTGAGTCAGCTTTTTGCTCTCCTGGCTGACCTTAGCTGTGATGTCCGGCGCTTCGAGGACTTGGATATGCTTAATCCATTTGCCGTTGAGTTGAGGTACGAGGCGCTTGACACCGGCGAGCCGAAACTTGACCGTCCTTTCTGCATAACCCGTGTTCAGGAGCTGTATGACCATGTCCGGCAGATTGTTGAACGAATGGCATAGCACGCTCAGGAACGTCCCCTTTGCGCCTCCTCCAGAAGCCCCCTGAATCTTCCTTTTCTCACAGTATCAATTTCCTATTCATTGAGTCTGGCGTACTGGGGACACCCTCGTGATTTACGGATAAAATAATGTCGTATCACTGATACGACATTTCATTTTGGGCACGGCTGCCGAAATATCACGATGCGACGGGTATGATGTCGCCGGCCAGGATTATCTTGTCCTCTTCCAGTGTGACGGCATGGGCGCTGTGCTCGATGAGGTCGTAGAGGTGGAGATATTTGGCCACTTCCGCCGGTTGATTCGTTTTTCTGCCGAAGTATTTTCCCGGTTGGCTGAAGACGTCGGTTACCACCCGGTCGTCGTAGATGGCGAAATCAAAGGAGCTGTTGGTATCCCGGTTGCTGATGTCGCTTGCCGACGGCAGTTCGTCTCGGAAGGCGATGCGCACGTCGATATTGTCGTTGTACTGGGCGAGGAGGACCTTCTGCACCTCCGGTTCGATGATTGCCTCGCGGTTGGCGACGAAGATGCGGGTGATTTTTGCGCCGCGCTCCAGGGCGCGCAGGTTTGCCTGGTAAAAATTGAGCAATACTCCTCGTGAATCCCATCCCGTCGTAAGAGGGTCCACCGCTTTTGTGTGGTGGACCGCCTGTTCCATCTGCTTTGCCCCCTCCAGGTAAAATTCGGTCTCATCCATCGGGATATACCCCTGTTGCAAGAGCGAGACCGTCCGCATCGTCGAAGCCATCAGTTCGTGTGCCTTGGTCTGACATTCCGGGTCGCTGATCCGGGCAATGGCGAAGGTGACCTCGTGGGCATGATGATACTGGTCGAGCAGCCCTTCACGGGTCTTTTCTATCTCCTCCCGCACAAGGTAGGTGACGAGCGACAGGAGTATGCCTATGCCGAAGATGGTGTAGGCGGCTTCCGGATAATGGAGCACCCAATGAAAAAAGATGGCAAGCCCTGAGCCTGCGATAAATTCGATTAATACTGCGATATTGTTGATCTTTTTATTCATGTTTGAGAATCCTCCAATAACTTTACAAGTTTTTTCGAACGCAAAAAAGCCGGGTCTCCGAATATCCATCTAGATATTTCGGCGACCCGGCTGTCTTCTTGAGACCCTGTAGGCTTTCCGTCCCATCCTCGCGGATGGTTTGGTATTATCGTTTATCTATCCGACCTGCTCTGTAAGTTGCTCAAACCATAATGCAGATACCGGCAAAAGTCAAGTCCGGCGACTCATTAGGATGTTACAACCATGTAAACTTTTCATCAGGCCCCAGAGGCATTAATACCCCCTAGGTTGCTCTGACGGCAAAGCTTACTTTTCCGCGGCTTTCACCATCAGTTCGGCAACGAGCCTCGTGAAGCGGAGCGGGTCGGGGACCGGCGATCCTTCGGTCAAAAGAGCCTGGTCGTAAAGCAGTCCGCAGTAATCGGCCAGCCGCGGGTTCTCCTTATCTTTTTCAAATATACTGCTCAGGACCTGCATGAGCGGATGGTCGGGGTTCAGTTCCAATACCCGTTTGGACTCAGGCACATCCTGGTTCATTGCCTTGAGGATCTTTTCCATGTTCGCATTCAGCCCGTATTCATCGGCAACCAGGCAGCAGGCGCTGTCGGTCAGACGGCTGGAAAAGCGCACTTCCTTTACCTTGTCCTTTAACTGTTCCTTGACGAAGTCGAGTACCCCCTGATACTGCTTTTTGGCCTCTTCCTGCTTCGCTTCCTTCTCTTTCTTCTCTTCCGCGCTGTCAAGCTCCAGGTCCCCCCGGTCGACCGCGTGCAGTTTCTTGCCGTCGTAGTCGGTCAGGCTCTGCACTACCCACTCATCGACCGGGTCGGTCATGTATAGCACCTCGAATCCCTTTTTCCTGAAGATTTCCAGATGCGGCGAGTTTTCCAGGGCGGAACGGGAGGCTCCGGTGATGTAGTAGATTTCCTTCTGCGCCTCCGGCATCCGTGCCACGTACTCTTTCAGCGAGATGTAGTTTCCGGCCTCGGTTTTCGAGCTTTCAAAGAGGATCAGTTCCTGGAGCTTTTCCTTGTTGGCATGGTCGAAATGCACCCCTTCCTTGAGCACCGGGCCAAATTCCTTGTAAAACTTCAGGTAATCTTCCGGCGTTTTTTCTTTTGTTTCCACAAGTGTTGACAGGATCTTGCCGACCAGGTTTTTCTCGATCCGCTTGATCTGGATGTCTTCCTGGAGGATTTCGCGGGAAACGTTGAGCGGCAGGTCGCTGGAATCCACCACACCCTTCATGAAGCGGAGGTAATCGGGGAGAAGCGCTTCGCAGTTGTCGGTGATGAAGACACGCTTCACATAGAGGTGCACACCCTTTTTATGGTCGCGCATGAACAGGTCAAAGGGCTTGTGGCTCGGGATATAGATGAGGGCCTTGAATTCGCTGGTCCCTTCCGCCGAATAGTGGATGGTGCGAAACGGTTTGTCATAATCGTGGGAGATGTGCTTGTAGAACTCCTCGTATTCCTCTTCGCTGATTTCGCTTTTGGCCCTGGTCCAGATCGCCTTCATGGAGTTGAGGGTTTCTTCGGTGGTCTTCTCGATGGTGCCCCCCCCCTCAATGACCTCGCCGTCAACGCCTTTGGCCGGTTCGTCCCGCGTCACGTCCATGACGACCGGGTACTGCACATAATCGGAATATTTCTTGATGATGCTGCGGATCTTCCACTCATCGAGATATTCCTTCATCTCATCCTTCAGGTGGAGGGTAATGTCGGTGCCGCGGGTCTCCTTCTCGCAATCCTCGATGGTATAGCTGCCGTCGCCGGTCGATTCCCAGCGGCAGGCGGCATTTTTGTCCCCCGCCTTGCGGGTGATCAGGGTGACCTTGTCGGCAACCATGAACGAGGCGTAGAAACCGACGCCGAACTGGCCGATCAACTCGGGATTGTTCTGAACGTTTTTATCTTTGAGGTTCTCCATGAAGGCGCGGGTGCCTGAACGGGCAATGGTGCCGATGTTCTCTTCCACCTCGACCACGTTCATACCGATGCCGTTGTCGCGGATGGTGAGGGTGCCGGCAGTTTTGTCCGGTATCAGTTTGATCTTCCAATCGGTATTGCCTTCGAGGATATCCATGTTGGAATGGGATTCGAATTTGACCTTATCAATGGCGTCGGAAGCGTTGGAAACAAGCTCGCGCAGGAAGATGTCCTTGTTGGAGTAGAGTGAGTGGATCACCAGGTCGAGAAGCTGCTGCACTTCGGTTTCAAATTTTTTGGTGCTTTTGGTCATGTACTTTATTTCTCCTTTTGACGTAGTCATTGATGGAACTTCAACAAACTAATCATTGTGGCGTGGTTTTGCAAGGTGCAATTTGCAGTTTGTTCGCAATGCTCCTGTTTGTTTGCGGTTTCCCGGGAGATTTTGCATTACTGTTCCCGAAAAACCGGGTGCAGCGACGAGCCCGATTTCGGTGATCTGGCGATGAATTGATGCAATAGTGGACAAACATAATTTGGAAAACAAATTGATTCCCGTTGAATGTTTCATTTAATATATTTCATATACAAACTCTGGACATGTTTTGAATAATAATATACTGTTCTACATTTAAATTTACCGTGCTATTACAGTGGGTTAGTAAGTTATTTGTTTGTAAATAGCGGCTATCTTGCATCTGTTTTGAATCTAAGCTTGTACCATTCTGTAATTTATCAAATGTGTAATATGTAATCATGGAGTCCGGCACGTGAAAATCCGTATCCGTCTCAAAACCGCACTCATTGTCAATTATATTCTTGTCGCCGTAATCCCTCTGCTGATTATCGGCCTGATTTCCCTTCATTTCGAACGGCGGGACCTGCTGCGTGTTATTTCCGGCAAGAATATGCTGCTTGCCGAAACAGTGGCGGAGGAGGTCGATACATTTCTCCAGGAGCCGTTGAACATGCTTCGCCAGGTGGGAGAGGTGACACATCGTGAGCGGTACTTGAAGGGGGCAGACTTCAACGTATTTATTGATTCGATCGTAGCAACATACAGTTTTTTTGAATCTATCTATATTCTTGATGACAAGGGCCGTGCCGATCATGTCGGCCTGCTGCCCGGGATCAAGGGCCGCAAGGCGGAATATCTGGGGAAAGATATGGCGGGTGAGGAGTTTTACAAGACCGCCCGGCAGAAGAAAGGCCACTGGTGGACGAGTACCTCCTTGTCCCGGATCAGCGGGGAGCCGTCTCTTACCCTTGCCGTTCCCGTCATTAACGGAATGGTGGTCGGCAACCTGAACCTCCGGGCGCTCGATAAGATTATCGCGCCGATAAACAGGAGGAAGGGTATTTATGCATACATCGTCAACAGGGACGGGAGGGTAATCGCCCATCCGGACAGGACAAACGTGCTGCAGCAATTGAACGTTGCCGATCTGAACATCGTTAAGGCCGGACTTGCCGGCACCAATGGAACATATCGTTATTTTTTCAAGGGGGTGGAACGGCAGGGGAGCGTTGCGGTCGTTCGTGAAAGCGGCTGGCTGGTGGTTATCGCCCAGAACCTGGATGACACTCTGGCGCCGGTGAGAAGGATGGAGAAAATATTTCTGGCCGGACTCCTCGGATCGCTTCTCGTGGCATTATTCAACACGATCTGGAGTCTGGAGTTGTTGCTGAAACCGGTTTCGGCCCTGATAAACAGTACCCAGAAGATCGCTGTTGGAAATTATGCCATAGATAATGAGCCGATCAATATCAAGGAGGTCGGTGAGCTGGCGGTTCATCTGCAATCCATGGCCGGGGCGGTCATGAGCCGCGAAGAGGCCCTGCGTGAGCAGAATGAAGAACTCTCCATGACCGAAGAGGAGCTGCGTCAGCAGGTGGATGAATATCTGAAGAGCCAGGATGAACTTCTCGAGACCAATCATGCTCTGGAGGCGTTATTTAAGGCCGCACCGCTGGCTATCATCGCCTTTGATGCAACCGGTAAGGTGAAAATGTGGAATCCCGCCGCCGAAAGGATCTTTGGTTGGGGACGAGACGAAGTTGTCGGCAATCTCTATCCGCTCATTCCTGATGGGAAAATGGACGAATTTCAGGCGTATCTCGACAGGGCGCTCGCCGGAGAGACCCTTGCGGGCATCGAGCTGCGTCGCCAGAAGAAGAGTGGCTTGCCTATAGATATCTCTCTCGATGCAGCGCCATTGCATAACGCCAAGGGGGAAATTGCCGGCGTTATAGCGCTTCTGGCCGATATCGGCGAGCGAAAACAGGCAGAGAAGGCTCTTTGGGAAAGCGATAAACGATTTACCCTGTTCATGGACAATCTCCCAGCAAGGGCATACATGAAGGATGTCAACGGCCATTACATCTATGTTAATGAGACATTACGCCGCTACTTCGCCGAGCGAAAGATCGCCTGGTTTGGCAGGAGGGACGACGACATCTGGCCGGCCTCCACCGCAGCCCTGTTCAAGGAAAACGACCTTTTCGTGCTTGAGCAGAAGAGGGCTGTCCAGGTGATAGAGCCGGTTGTCGAGGATGACAGGCTGTCCTACTGGCTTAACAGCAAATTTCCGATTTTCAACGAGAACGGCGATTCCATCATCACCGCCGGTGTTACCGTCGACATAACGGAACGCAAGCAGGCGGAAGATGCGCTACAGGCGGAACGGGCGCGGCTGTTTTCCTTGTTACAGGGGCTCCCCGCCTATGTCTACCTCAAGGCGCAGGATCATACCGTCCGTTTTGCCAATAGCTATTTCCGCCAGAACTTTGGTGATCCGGAAGGTAAAAAATGCTACGATATCTTCCACGGAAATCACGGCCTTTGTTGCGAATGCCGGACGTTGCACTCGCTGGAAACGCAGACCACATGTAAATGGGAATGGACCGCCGGCACAGGCAGGACATACGAAGTCTATGATTATCCTTTTACCGACAGTGACGGTTCCCCTCTAACGCTGGAGCTGGGGATCGACATCACGGAGCGGATCGCGGCAGAGGAGCAGACAAAGGCGTCTCTCAAGGAAAAAGAGGTGTTGCTGAAGGAAATCCACCATCGCGTCAAAAATAATCTCCAGGTCATCTCCAGCTTGCTCAATCTTCAATCCCGCCATATCCACGATCAGCGGGATGTGGATATGTTCATGGACAGTCAGAACCGCGTTAAATCCATGGCCCTTATCCATGAAAACCTCTATCAGACCAAGAACCTGGCGCGCATTGATTTTGCAGGATACATCCGCAAACTTTCCGCGAATCTGTTCAGATCCTACGGAATCAACATCAATGCCGTTAATCTTAATCTCAACATAGCCGATGTCTCTCTTGGCATAGATACGGCTGTTCCATGCGGCCTGATGATCAACGAGCTGGTTTCCAACTCATTGAAACACGGATTCCCACAGGGTAGAAAAGGGTCAATCGACATCGAATTGCTGACGGATTACGCCGGCAACCATACCCTGATCGTCAGGGATAATGGTGTCGGATTTCCGGCGGACCTGGATTTTCAATCAACTGAATCACTTGGTCTGCAACTGGTAGGAACCTTGACCGAACAGATTGGCGGTAGTATTGTCCTTGACAGGGAAAACGGCACGGAATTCAGGATAAATTTCAAAGAATTGAAATACAAGGAGCGGGTATAAGATTGTGGCCTGTGTTTCCACCTTGGAAACGGCATATTCCCCGGTGATTTATTGTGTTGGAGAATGGCGTGTAAATGTGATTGGGTGTACATGTGATTGAATCGGTGCAGGGGGAGTTTTATGGAGTCAGCAGTACACGGAGAAGAAGCGTCTTGTATGGACATGACCCTACAGGGCAAAATGATGGGATGTGAAGCATTTGATGACATGGAAACCTTGATGGACGAATCTTTTCCTACCAGGATACTGGTCGTCGAAGATGAAAGCATCGTAGCCAAGGATATACAGACTACTTTGCAGTCCCTCGGCTATTCGGTTCCTGCCGTTGTTTCTTCCGGGGAAGCGGCGATAGACAGGGCGGCTGTCTCCGACCTTGATCTTGTGCTGATGGATATTGTCCTGAAGGGGGAGATGGATGGGGTAGAAGCTGCTGAACACATCTATGGAAACTTCAATATACCGGTTATCTATCTGACTGCTTATGCCGATGACCATACTTTGCGGCGTGCAAAAACGACTACCCCTTTCGGATACATACTTAAGCCGTTTGAAGAAAGAGAGCTGCAGACCGCCATCGAGATAGCACTATACCGGCACAAGATGGAGAATAAGCTAAAAAGGTCCGAGGCGGAATTACGCCATCAATTGGCAATAGAAAACATAATTGCCAATATCTCTGCAAAATTCATCAATCTGGGGACGGACGAAATCGAGGCCGGCATTAACCATGCCCTCCAGGCTGTCGGAGAATTTGCCGAAGTGGATCGTAGTTATGTTTTTACGATTTCAGACGATGGTACGATAATGAACAATTCCCACGAATGGTGTGCAGCAGGCATTGAGCCGCAAATGGATAACCTTCAAGGGATGTTGTTGGACGAATTTACCTGCCTGGCAAGGAAACTGAAAAACTACGAGATAATTCACTTCCCGTCCATAGCCGCGTTTACCCCTGAAAACCATGCCGAATTCGAGTGTCTCCAAAAACAGGGGATCCAGTCGCTTATCATCGTCCCCATGGTCTGTCGTGGTGCTCTCTTCGGTTTTGTCGGTTTCGATTCGGTCCGCCGGGAAAAGATGTGGCAGGAAAACGACATCACCCTGTTGAAGATGCTGGCGGAGATTTTTGCAAATACCCTCGACCGCAAGCGCGTGGAGGACGAGGTCGGTTGTCTGAATGCGGAACTTGAGCAGAGGGTTGCAGAGCGGACGATGCAACTGGAAACTGCCAACAGGGAGCTTGAATCTTTCAGTTATTCCGTTTCCCACGATTTGCGCGCTCCACTGCGCCACATCAATGGTTTCAGCCAGGCGCTTCTCGTCGATTATGCCGAAAAGCTGGACGAGCAGGGACAGGACTATCTGAACCGGGTTTGCGCCGCAAGCAACCGGATGGGGCAGCTCATTGACGACTTGCTTGAGCTCTCCCGCGTTACGCGGAGCCAGATGCGCTGCGAACCGGTAAACCTGAGCGAACTGGTCGGGACCATTGCCGAGATGCTCCAGGAAACGTCGCCGGAAAGAAAGGTGACGTTTCTAATGGCCCCGGATGTCGTCGTCAATGGCGATAACCGGCTGTTGCGTCTGGTCATGCAGAACTTAATCGACAACGCCTGGAAATATACCTCCAAAAAAGATTCTGCTACCATTGAGTTCGGCATTACCGAGGCAGAAGGGGAGAGGGCCTATTTTGTCCGCGATGACGGCGTCGGCTTCGACATGGCGTACGCCGACAAACTGTTCGGTGCATTCCAGAGGCTTCACGGCAGCGGTGATTTTGAAGGTACCGGTATCGGTCTGGCCACAGCCCAGCGTATTATCCACCGCCACGGCGGTCGTGTCTGGGGAGAGGGTGACGTCGGCAGGGGGGCGACATTTTATTTTACCCTGCAATAAATCTCCGACCCCCGCTTCTTGACACTGACCGGCCTGTATGTTACTAAAGATAGGCTAAGGTTATGGTTTCATTACCTCAACCACTACCTGTTTGGGGAGCCTCCATGTATTATCCCGATTTTGCATCGTTTCAATCCCTCACTGCCCAGGGCAATCTCATTCCCGTTTATCGTGAGATAATGGCTGATCTGGATACGCCGGTCAGCGCCTTCAAAAAAATCGACGACGGCAGATATGCCTTTCTCCTGGAGAGTATCGAAGGGGGCGAGAAATGGGCGCGTTACACCTTTCTCGGTTCAAACCCCTCCGTGGTGATCCGCACCCTCGGCAACAAGGTGGAGATTCTCGAAGATGGCGCTTCACGGCAGGAAGAGACGGCGGACCCGCTCGGGTTTGTCAAGGATTACCTCAAGCGTTACCAGCCGGTGGCCCTAGACGGCATTCCCCGCTTTTTCGGCGGCGCGGTCGGTTATCTCGGCTACGACATGGTCCGCCATTTCGAGCATCTTCCAACGACCAGACCGGCGCTGATCGAGGCCTACGACTCCTATTTCGTCATCACCGATACCATACTCATCTTCGACAACGTCAGCCAGAAGATCAAGGTGGTCTCCAACGCCCACCTGGACGGGGGACGATCGGCAGAGGACGCCTACGCCGAGGCTACGGCCAAGATCGACACCCTCATCAAAAAGCTGAAGACACCCCTTCCGGCCATGCCGTCCACTCCCCCTGCCAAAAAGGTCTCCTTTACTTCCGGCGTAAGCCGTGCGGAGTTCGAGCAGGCGGTGGAAAAGGCCAAAGAGTACGTGCGCTCCGGCGACATTTTTCAGGTCGTCCTGTCGCAACGTTTTTCCGGCGAACTGACCGTCGATCCCCTCGATATCTACCGGGTGCTCCGCACCCTCAACCCTTCACCGTACATGTTCTTTCTCCGTCTGGACGACACCCTGGTGGTAGGGGCTTCGCCGGAAGTGATGGTGCGCAGGGAAGGGGGACGGGTCGAGCTGCGCCCCATAGCCGGCACCAGGCCGCGCGGGGCAACGCCGGAAGAGGATACCGCCTATGAGCTGGAAATGCTCTCCGACCCAAAGGAGCGGGCCGAGCATGTCATGCTCGTCGATCTGGGGAGGAATGATCTGGGAAGGGTCTGCAAAACGGGGACGGTGCGCGTGTCCGAGCTGATGGTCGTGGAGCGCTACTCCCACGTCATGCATATCGTCTCCAATGTCCAGGGCGAGCTGGAGCAGGGGAAGGACGCCTTTGACGTGGTCCGGGCGACGTTTCCGGCCGGGACCCTTTCCGGCGCGCCAAAGGTGCGCGCCATGCAGATCATCGACGAGCTGGAGCCGGTGCGGCGCGAGATCTACGGCGGCGCGGTCGGCTATTTCTCCTTTTCCGGCAACATGGACCTGGCCATAGCCATCAGGACACTGGTGATAAAGGACGGCAGGGTCCATCTCCAGGCGGGTGCCGGGATCGTGGCCGATTCGGTCCCTTCCGCCGAGTACCAGGAGTCGGTGAACAAGGCGATGGCAGTGGTGAAGGCCATCGAAGCGGTGGAAAAAGGTTTGGACTAAAAAAAGGATCGAGGTACGAGGAGCGAGGATCGAGGTTTTTATAAATCCTTGTGCCTCGTACCTCGATCCTTGTTCCTGAAAAATGCGGAGCATTGAAAACATGTTATTAATGATCGACAACTACGACTCCTTCACCTACAACCTGGTCCAGTATTTCGGAGAACTGGGTGAAGATGTCCGGGTCTTTCGCAACGACAAGATCACCCTCGAGGAGATCGAGGCGCTCGCCCCCGAGCGGATCGTCATCTCTCCCGGCCCCTGTTCTCCGGATGAAGCGGGCATCTCCCTGGCACTGATCCGGCATTTTGCGGGCAAGATCCCGATCTTCGGCGTCTGTCTCGGCCATCAATCCATTGGTGCTGCCTTCGGCGGCGAGGTGGTGCGCTGCGATTACCTCATGCACGGCAAGACCTCCCTCATTCACCATGACGGCAAAGGACTTTTCGCGGGGCTTTCCAACCCGTTCGAGGCGACCCGCTACCATTCCCTGGTGGTGGAGCGTTCATCGCTTCCCGACTGCCTGGAGATCACCGCCTGGGTGGAGGAAGGGGACATTATGGGGCTACGCCATCGTCAATTCCCCATCTGGGGGGTGCAATTCCATCCCGAATCGATCCTCACCGTCGGCGGCAAGGACATCCTGCGGAATTTCCTGGAGATGACGAAAACCGTGTAGGGGCGGGGTTGCCCCGCCCCGGGCGTGTAGACCACGCCCTACAGGAGGATTGATGATCAAGAAAGCCATTGCCAAGGTTGTGGAACGGGAAGACCTCACGGAAAGCGAGATGATCCAGGTCATGGACCAGGTCATGTCCGGCGAGGCGACACCGGCCCAGATCGCCGCATTCATCACCGCCCTGCGCATGAAGGGTGAGACGGTGGCAGAGATCACCGGCGCGGCGCGGGTCATGCGGGACAAGGTTACCCGCATCCGGGTCGGTAAAAACATTCTCGACATGGACCGGGACGATATCAATGTCGATCTGGAGACCATCCTTGATACGTGCGGCACTGGCGGCAGCTGCACCAACACCTTCAACGTCTCCACCACTGTAGCATTCGTGGTCTCCGCCTGCGGCGTGAAGGTGGCCAAGCACGGCAACCGCTCGGTCTCCTCTGCCTGCGGCAGCGCCGACGTGCTCGAATCCCTCGGTGTCAATCTGGACGTGACCCAGGAAACCATTGAGCGGTGCATTAACGAGATCGGCATCGGTTTCCTCTTCGCTCCCGCCCTCCACGGGGCCATGAAGTACGCCATCGGCCCGCGCAAGGAGATCGGCATCCGCACCATCTTCAATATCCTCGGCCCCCTTACCAACCCGGCCGGCGCCGGTTGCCAAGTGCTCGGCGTTTACCGCGAAGACCTGGTGGAAAAGCTTGCCCACGTCCTGAAAAATCTCGGCTGCAAGCGTGGATTTGTCGTCCATGGTCAGGACGGCATGGATGAGATGACCCTGACTGCCGAGACGCGTATCGCCGAGGTCACCCCCGCCGGTGTCGCGACCAGGCTTTTCAGGCCCGAAGAACTGGGACTGTCCCGGTGCGGCATGGATGACCTGCGCGGCGGCGATGCGGCTGCAAATGCGGTGATAGTGCGGCGTGTTCTGGAGGGAGAAAAGGGGCCGAAGCGGGACATCGTCCTCTTGAATGCGGCCTTTGGCCTTGTTGCCGCCGGCCGGGTCGTTGATCCGGCAGCAGGGCTCACCATGGCTGCCGAGGCGATCGACTCAGGTAAAGCGCTGGCCCAGCTGGAAAAGCTGGTCAAACTAACCAACGAATGAATTGCGATTGGATGACCCATGGTTGATACACCCGACATACTGAAGAAAATCGTCGCCTACAAGGATGGCGAGCTGGCCGCTGTCAAGGCTGCGCGACCGCTCTCCGAAGTTAAGGCAAGGCTCGCCGGACTGGAAGACCATCCGCGGGGGTTTGCGCGGGCGCTGCGGGACGCCGGCCGGTCGGGCTGGACCCCGGTGATTGCCGAAGTGAAGAAGGGGTCTCCCTCGAAAGGGGTCATTCGCCCTGATTTCGACCCGCTTGCAATCGCAGAAACCTATCAGGAAAACGGCGCGGTCTGCCTTTCCGTGCTCACCGATGAACACTTTTTCCTCGGCCACTTGAGCTACCTGGCGCTGATCCGGGAGCGGATAACTCTGCCTCTTTTGCGCAAGGATTTCATTTTCGACCCCTACCAGATATACGAGGCACGGGCTGCCGGTGCGGACGCCGTTCTCCTCATTGCCGCCATGCTTGACCTCCACCAGTTGCGGGATTTTGCCGCACTGGCCGGAGAGCTTTCCCTGGATGTGCTTCTTGAGGTCCATGACGAGGCTGAACTGGAAACGGCCCTTGAAACCGATTGTGAGCTGATCGGCATCAACAACCGCGACCTCCGTTCGTTTGTCTGCGATCTCGCCACCACGGAGCGGCTGGCCAGGCTTATCCCCGCAGAACGGCTGATCGTGGCGGAGAGCGGCATCAACACCCGGGCCGATATCATCCGCCTGCAGGATGCCGGGGCCGGCGCTTTCCTCATCGGCGAGTCGCTCATGCGGGAACCGGATATGGGGGCGAAGCTGCGGGAGCTTTTAGGCACACTTTAAGCCCGCCACAGAGATACGGCAAACTGCGAAACCTCTTTACCGCAAAGGACCCAAAGGGCCTGAAGCGCAAAGAGCGCAAAGAGCGCAAAGGAGAAACAAAAAACTCCGATGGCTTTACTTCTGGAATCCGTAATGATTTTCGGTTATTCAGGTTATCTTCGCGTGCTTAGCGCTTCAGGCCCTTTGGGTCCTTTGCGGTTCAAAGATTTGTTTTTGCCTTGAAATATCAATGTGTTGGGAGGTTGTGATGAACACCAAGATCATGCTCAATGAAGATCAGATCCCGAAACAGTGGTACAACATCATTCCCGACATGCCGGGGCCGCTGGCGCCGGTGATAAATCCCCGGACCCTCAAGCCGGTGACGCCTGAAGATATGCTCGCCATCTTTCCCCTGTCGATCATCGAGCAGGAAATGTCCCCCCAGCGCTGGATCGACATCCCCGACGAAGTTCGCGAGATTTACAAGCTCTGGCGTCCCTCGCCGCTCTACCGGGCACACAGGTTGGAGCAGGCTCTCGGTACGCCGGCAAAGATCTATTACAAATACGAAGGGGTGTCGCCGGCCGGTTCCCATAAACCCAACTCCGCCATACCCCAGGCCTGGTACAACAAGCAGGCCGGTATCCGCCGCCTCGCTACCGAAACCGGGGCCGGGCAGTGGGGGAGCTCCCTGGCCCTGGCATGCAGCATGTTCGGCCTGGAGTGCACGGTTTACATGGTCAAGGTGTCATGCTCCCAGAAGCCGTACCGCAAGAGCATGATGCAGCTCTGGGGGGCGAACGTCATTCCCTCCCCGTCCGAGTTCACCAATGCCGGGCGCGCCATCCTGGCCCACGACCCGGACAACATGGGGAGCCTCGGCATTGCCATCTCGGAGGCGGTGGAAGACGCGGCCAGCCACGCCGACACCAACTATGCGCTCGGCAGCGTCCTCAACCACGTATGTCTCCACCAGACCGTTATCGGCCAGGAGGCGAAGGAGCAGATGAAGATTGCCGGCGATTACCCGGACGTGGTCATTGCCTGCTGCGGCGGCGGCTCGAACTTCGCCGGGCTCACCTTCCCCTTCATTGCCGACCGGGCCGCGGGGAAGAAGGTGCGCTGTCTCGCCGTGGAGCCTGCTTCCTGCCCGACCCTCACCAAGGGTATCTACGCCTTCGATTACGGCGACACGGCCAAGATGGCCCCGATATCCATGATGTACACCCTCGGGCACGATTTCATGCCGCCGGGAATCCATGCCGGCGGCCTTCGCTACCACGGCGATTCGCCGCTGGTTTCACAGCTTTACCACGCCGGGGAGATAGAGGCTAAGAGCTACAAGCAGAACGCCTGCTTCGAGGGTGCAGTGCTGTTCGCCCGGAGCGAAGGGATCGTGCCGGCGCCCGAGTCGTCCCACGCCCTCAGGGCTGCCATCGACGAGGCGGTCCTGGCCAAGGAGGAGGGGAAGGAAAAAACCATCCTCTTCGGTCTTTCCGGCCATGGCCAGCTGGATATGGGTGCTTACGACGCCTATTTGTCCGGGGCGCTGGAGGATTACGAGTACCCGGAGGAAAAAATCAGAGAGGCGCTGGAGAGGTTGCCGAAAGTAGGTTAAAAGCGGTCGGCGGTCGGCGGTTTTCAACGCAACGGTGTTGCAACATTTTACCTCGAACTTCGAACTTCGAACCTAGAACCTAGAACCTAGAACCTAGAACCTCGAACCTCGAACCTCGCTTTACAGGGGTATACACAAATGACAAAGGTAAAGATCTGCGGTATAACCACGGTTGAAGATGCTCTTATGGCCATCGAGGCGGGCGCCGATGCCCTCGGGTTCGTTTTTTACGATAAATCGCCGCGCAACATCATACCTGAGCGCGCTGCAGAGATTATCGGTTCTCTTCCCCCGTTTATCCATGTTGTCGGGCTGTTCGTCCATGCCCATCTCGATTTTGTCAATGCCACGGCTGACCGGTGCCGGCTGGACATCGTACAGTTGCATGGCGATGAATCCCGGGAGTTCTGTTCCCGGGTGAACAGGCGGGTGATAAAGGCCTTCCGCGTCAAGGACATCACCAGTCTTGACCGGATGGAAGAGTACCGGGTGGCCGGCTATCTGCTTGACGCATACTCTCCCAAGGCCTTTGGCGGTACGGGAATAACATTCAACTGGGATACGGCGGTGGTGGCCAAGAAGTTCGGGCCCATTATTCTGGCCGGTGGGCTCACTCCCGATAACGTGACAGAGGCGATCGGGCATGTTTCTCCCTATGGCGTCGATGTTTCGAGCGGTGTCGAGTCCGCCCCCGGCGTGAAGGACCCGGCAAAGGTCAGGGAGTTCATCAAGAGGGCCAAGGGGTTGTAAAAAAACGGTTCTACGTTCTATGTTCTACGTTTCTGGTTGCAGGGAAGGAACGAAACAATTTCAGGAAAGAAGGAGTGGCAATGAAGGTTATCGTTACTGACGAGGTGGCTCAGGAAGGGTTGGAACTGCTCAAGCAGGACCCGCGGGTGGAGCTTGACATTCGTCTCGGTTTGAAAAAAGAGGAGTTGCTGGCAATAATCGGTGATTACGAGGTCATCATCACGAGAAGCGGCACCACCGTGGACAAGGACCTGCTCGATGCCGGGAAGAAGCTGAAAATGGTGGCCAGGGCCGGTGTCGGTATCGACAACGTGGACATCGACTATGCCAGTTCAAAGGGTGTGATCGTCGTCAATGCGCCTTTCGGCAACACCAACAGCGCAGCGGAGCATGCCATGGCTCTCCTGTTGTCTTTCTGCCGCAATATCACCAAGGCCAACGCCAGCCTGAAGAGCGGCGAATGGAAGCGTGCCCCCTTTACCGGCGTCGAGCTGAAGGGGAAGACCGCCGGCGTCATCGGCCTCGGCAAGGTCGGCGGCAGGGTCGCAACCCGGCTCAAGGCCTTCGAGTGCGACGTGCTCGGCTGCGACCCGTATATCGCCGTCAAGCGTGCCCACGATCTGGGGGTAAAACTCGTATCCCACGAGGAGATCTACAAGAACTGCGACATCATAACCTTCCACACCCCGCTGAACGAAGAGACGCGCAACATGGTCGGAGAAAAGGAGATCGCCATGATGAAGGACGGCGTTATCCTCATCAACGCGGCCCGTGGCGGGATCATCAACGAGCAGGCGCTCCTGAACGCCCTCAAGGGGGGCAAGGTGTTCGGCGCGGCCATGGACGTCTGGAGCGAGGAGCCGCCGAAGAGCGAGACGCTCAAAGAACTCATCAGCCAGGACAAACTGGTCGTCACTCCGCATCTGGGGGCCAATACCTTCGAGGCCCAGATCAACGTGGCGGTCGACGTCTCCAAGGAGATCCTCAACTATCTGGACGAGCAGCCCCTGGAGAACGCGGTCAATATCCCCCGCTTCGACATGGCGCTCATGGACCAGATGCGGCCGTTCCTCAACCTGATGAGCGTTCTGTGCGATTTCGGCGTCCAGCTGGTGGAGAGCAACCTGGAGAAGGTCACCTTCAGCTATTCCGGTAACATCGCCCATTACGACTGCTCGCCACTGACCGTCTGCGGCCTTTCCGCTCTCCTCAACCGGCGGGTGGACCAGGACGTGAACATGGTCAATGCACAGCTGATCGCCGAGCAGATGGGGATCGTGATCGAGGAGAACAAATCGACCCAGACCGGCGCCTTCTCCAACCTCGTCACCCTTATCATCGAAGGGGAGGGTGGGAAACGGCGGCTCATCTCCGGCACCCTGTTCGAGGGGGCGCCGCGCATCGTGCGCCTCAGGGATTACTCCATGGATTTCGCCCCCGCTGAGCACATGCTCCTCCTGAACTACGAGGACCGCCCCGGCATGATCGGCAAAATCGGCACCATCATGGGCGCCCACAGCATCAACATCGCCTCCATGAACCTGGGGCGCCGGGAAGAGAAGGGGGAGGCGATGGTCATCCTCTCCCTCGATTCCGCCGTGCCGCTGGAGGTGATGGAAGAGGTCAGGATAGCCACCGAAGCCACTTTTATCCGGGCGATCCACATGCGTGGAGCCGGCAAATGCGAGCGGGGGTGCTGTGTTTAGAAAGGCGGTCGGCGGTCGATGGTCGATGGTCGATGGTGAGAAGTGAGAAGTGAGAAGTGAGAAGTAAAAGGCCCCGGCGGATGGTTCCGTCGGGGCCTTTTTTGTCTGCATATTTTCGGATGGGATTATGCCGATTTCCTGCCGCCGCAGGCCTTGAGGCTGGCGTGGGCCTTGCGCATGATGGCTTCGGTGGTCTGCCAGTCGATGCACTTGTCGGTTATGGAAACCCCGTACTTGAGCTGGGAAATATCCTTCGGCATCGGCTGGTTTCCCCCCTCCAGGTAGCTCTCGATCATGACGCTTGATATGGAGCGGTTGCCCGCAGCGATCTGCTCGATAACGTTTTCCAGAACCAGCGGCTGCTTTTCGTGGTTCTTCTCGGAGTTGCCGTGGCTGCAATCGACCATGATGGTAGGGGATAGCCCGGCCTTTCCCAGCTTCTCCTCGGTGAGGGCGATATCTTCCGGGTAATAGTTGGGCTTCTTGCCGCCCCTGAGGACCATGTGAACATCAGGATTGCCGGTGGTCTGGACGATGGAGGTGAGACCTTCGCGGTTGATCCCCAGGAAGCTGTGGGAATGCTGGGCCGCGATCATGGCATCGATGGCGATCTGCAGGTTGCCGTCCGTGCCGTTCTTGAAGCCGATGGGGAAAGAAAGACCGCTTGCCAGCTCCCGGTGGGTCTGGGATTCGGTGGTGCGGGCGCCGATCGCCCCCCAGGAGAGGTGATCCG
The DNA here is from genome assembly GCF_000016745.1 of Geotalea uraniireducens Rf4. GTDB lineage: Bacteria > Desulfobacterota > Desulfuromonadia > Geobacterales > Geobacteraceae > Geotalea > Geotalea uraniireducens. Next base: position 2,021,595 of record NC_009483.1, read on the forward strand.
CCAGGTATTCGGGGGTAATGGGGTCGAGCATCTCGGTGGCTATCGGGAGCTTCATGGCCGTGATCTCGCTCAGGAGCCGCCGGGCGATTCCCAGCCCCTTGGAGATGAGATGGGTGCCGTTCATGTCCGGATCGTTGATCAACCCCTTCCAGCCGACGGTTGTGCGAGGTTTTTCGAAGTAGACACGCATGACCAGGAGCAGCTGGTCGGAAACTTCTTTGGATAGCCTTGCCAGGCGTTCCGCATACTCCAGCGCGCCTTTCGGATCGTGGATGGAGCAGGGGCCGACCACCACCATCAGTCGCGGGTCTTTCCCCTTCAGGATGTTTTTGATATTTTCACGGCTGGCGCTGACGCATTCGCTTGCTTCCGCGGAAATGGGGAATACCTGACGCAGGTCGGTAGGGGCGATAATCGGGGTGATGCTCTTGATTTTCAGATTATTGGTCTTGATCATTGTTCCTGATTTCCTTGTCATCCGGCGAGTAGTGACAGCTGCGGTACTGTAGCCTTTTTGAAAGAGAATGTCAACGAAATCGCAAGGATGGGTGGGGTGGCGGTCAGTCGAAGCGCAGTGTTTCAAAGGTCGTCGTTTCCGCTCCTGCTGCATTTATTTCCGCCAGCGCCCGTTCCGAGTCCCCCGGTTTGAGGTCCACCCCGCGCACCGCATCCGTAAGGACGGTTACGGCAAACCCCTGCCGGAGCCCTTCCAGAGATGATTCCTTGACGCAGTAGTCGGTGGTAAGTCCGCCGATAAAGATTCTATGTATCCCCAGTTTCCTTAAAACCTCGGGCAGCGGAGTGCCATTGGCGTCGGCGCCGTGAAGGGCCGAATAATCGTCGCGAGTGGGGTCCATCCCCTTGGAGATGATGATAACATCGTCCGGCAGCATGAGCGCCGGGTGAAATTGCGCACCTTTGCTCCCCTGGACGCAATGGACCGGCCAGATGCCGCCGAATGCCTCGAAGTGCGAGGTCTTTTCCGGGTGCCAGTCGCGGGTGGCAAAGACGGGAAGCCCCTCTTTGCGGAAACGTTCGATGTAGCGGTTCAGAACCGGCACGACCTCGTCGCCCCTTGACACAGACAGTGCGCCGCCGGGGCAGAAGTCGATCTGGATGTCGACTACCAGGAGAGCGGATTTTTTTGTCATGATATTGTTCCTTATTAATAGCATCTATGGTTGAGAAGTAAGTACCGCCTTGATTTCATCCTTGATTTGAAATTGGAATAAGACCACGAGTTCCTTGCATGCTTAAATTGTATTAGACAAATCGATGTATGGCAACCCGTGTGAGGACGAAGTCAAAAAGCAACGGTCGCTATTTCGGCACGACCGCGCAGCTTTGGATTAACTATGATCTTGAGGTAGCGCGTGATGCTATTGCAGATAAGCTGGAAGCTGAAATTAAGCCGTTGAAGAGAGCGGCGTAATGCCCTTCTCTTCTTAAAGCATCCCGCCCGAGTACGGGCGGGATGCCCTGCAGAAAACTTTTCACATTTATCCTACTGGAACATCCAAGCCGTTCCCACATTCCTTCCGAAAATATCCGTTGCAGTTATGTTTAAGGTGCCAGTGCCTGTCGTTGGAGCAGTGGTTGGTCCCTGCATCCGCATGGTCATGGAAGTCCTGTTCAGGGGGAGGGTCTGGATTGCCTCGTTGCTGAAAGTACTGCTCGATATGTTGAAATCCGCCGTCATCATTGCAAAAGGCAAGGCCGTGGGCGTGGTGTAGGTAAAGTTCATGGACATCATCCCGCCCATCATGCCGCCCATCATGTTATTCATCATCGTTGAGAACGAGTGGGTATTCAAGTTCCCCGCGGGGGTCACGATGGGGAAAACTCCGCTTGTGCCCGCAGCCTCTGCCCTGGTTAAGCAGCGCTTCGGGTATATCATGGTTCGTTGTTCCATCGGGTTGTTGCGTGGGGGCAACGAACTGTAAAAAGAGAATATAACCGGAGCATTGTCCGGTAGGGAGGATATCGTTGCATCAGGCATCGTGAAAAATGTCGATTCCATGGTGGGTAACGAGTTGTTTGACGCAGACATCACGAATAGTATCGGATTGCCGGGTTCTTTGATGAACATGACGCCTCCTGGTGAGGGTAAACCCGGTCCGGTTGCCACGGCGGATTTGAAGGCATTCTCCACATCCATCATGTCAAAAATCAGGCCGGCTTCCGTTTGCGAGGTGGTCGCGGTAATCTGCCACTGCTGTGTCAGCATATTGTTGAACAATAATGACCGATGGCCGTTCCCCTTGAACTGCCAGGCATTGGAGGCGTTTTTCGCCACAACCATCTCGTCGGAAAAGGTCATATTGGACATGGTCATTGAGCCGTCACTGAAGCGCACAAAGAATGAGATCTTGTAGCCTCCGACCGGGGAATTGCCGACAAAGGTCACATTCGACATTTGCGTAATGGTGCCCTGGGCAATTAATGTGGGTACGCTAAGCTGGAGAAGGGTCATTACTTGGAATGCGGTCATTCCGCCATTGATGCCGAAGCCGGGGTCGGCAACAAAGAAAGGGGTCAAATCGGCAATGGTCATATTTGCCCCCTTGTTCAGGACAGTCCCCATGTTGTTCAGCATGGCGCCGATATTTTGCAGGTCGGTGGGAACCGCCGTCGATGGGATCTGGGTGATCGGTTGCGTCGGTGTAGCCATCTGGCTCATCAGGGCGGAACCGATTGTGATCCCGGACGTCCCCGACGTCTTGTCGAACACCGACATGGTCCCCGCCGAGGTGTTGATCGGCATCTGGACCACATCGAAGACCGCATCAAGTCCCGTATGATTGGCAGCGTAACCGGGTTCATGCCGGTCGCGTTGAAGGCTGTCAGAATCGGGGCCATCATCGTTTGCATGTCGGCAACAGCCTTGTTGAAGGTGGCGTTGGTTATTTTGGGGGCATTGGTAACAGGGTCGGCAAAGACCAGAGCCGGGTCGTTGACCCCCGCCGCGGCTGCGACCACGATGCTTGACATGGGATTGATGTTGGCTGTCCCTGTCCCCATGGCCACTGAGAACATGGTGATGCTCGTTCCCCCTGTAGTTCCGTCAGCCTTGAGGATGAACGGAGGAGTCATGCCGGAAACGTTAAAAGCGAAGCTTCCATCCGGGTTAAGTTTCAAGGGAGAACCGGCTGCCGCCGTTCCTTTCGCATCAACCATGGGATTAGTGGTGATCCTGACGCTGTAACACCCGAAACCGTAGGAGCACCGCCTCCGCCACCACCGCCACAACCGTTGAAAGCAAATACGACTACCGCCAGGATCAGATAGACTGTTAGTGAGATTTTGTTTGATTTCATGCCATTCTCCTTTTGTTGGGTTAAATGTCGATAATCGGTTAACAGCTCCTTTCTTCACCCGGCAAATAAAAAGGCCGGGTTATACGCATGCAACCATACAAATGGTCACAAACGGCAACCCGGCCAACTTGGAGAATAACATCTTGTGGAGAAACTATATTAACAAGGGAAAGCAGATTCAATGACAGACGGAGTCAATTCATTGGAATTCATTGGAACCCAAGTCCCGTTGGCTTTCCGTCCCCTGATTGCTCAAGGTTTGGCATTTCAAGTCTACTGCAATAAATCCCAGTTACAACCAGCGATTCCGGTCAGGAACAGGCACGTGGCGGCAGGTCGGTAGCGCCCGCGTATTCTGCAGCCTTGAAAGGAGACCAGGGGGCAAGGCGGTTGGGCCATGCTGCGAATGGTTTTATTGACACGTAAACCTGTAATGTTAAAGTGTATTCATGCTGATGCCGGACACCTCTGCAGCAAATTCTGTTTGAAGGCAACATACATATCAGGGGGTAACCGTTCATGGATCGAGTGAGCGACATCGATTTCGCGGCACTTTGCGCCGGCAGGAAGTTTCAACCGTCACCACTTGCGTGGGAAGACCAGGTGCTTTACTTCCTGCTCCTTGACCGCTTTTCCGATGACAAGGAACAGGGGTACAGGGGAAACGACGGGGAGCCGGTCACGGGCGGCCACACCCTGCCATACGACCCGGCGGTCGACAACGGAAACGCCGTGGCCACCCCGGACAATGCGGCTGTCTGGCGGGATGCGGGGGGGAAATGGTGCCACGGCAATCTGCGGGGCCTCACCGGCAAGATCGGCTACCTGAAGCGGATGGGAGTGACCGCCATCTGGCTCAGCCCGATCTTCAAGCAGGTTTCCTTCCAGCCGACCTATCACGGCTACGGCATCCAGGATTTTCTTTCCGTGGACCCGCATTTCGGGAGCGTTGCAGATCTCGGGAAGATGGTGCGGACCGCCCACGCCAATGGCATCTACGTCATTCTCGACATCATTCTCAACCACAGCGGCAATGTCTTTACCTATGCCGTGGAGAACGGTGAGCCCCCCTGGCGCGGGGGAACCTATCCGGTGGTGGGGTTCAACAACGAGCAGGGGGCGGCAAGCCTCCCGTTTCAGGACTATGAGCAGAATCCGATGCCAGTGGGGAAGGATGACGCGGTCTGGCCCGGGGAATTCCAGAATCCCGCCTGCTTTACCCAAAAGGGGCGGATCAGGAGTTGGGACTACGACCCTGAGTTCAGGGAAGGGGACTTCTTCGACCTGAAGGACATCAACCACGGCTACGGTCCCGACGCCGGTTACACTCCCTCCCCGGCGCTGCTCAACCTCTGCGAGATCTACAAGTACTGGATCGCCGCTGCCGACATCGACGGCTACCGCATCGACACGGTTAAGCACATGGACATCGGCGCAACGCGCTTCTTCGTCTCGGCCATCAAGGAGTTTGCCCAGACCATCGGCAAGGAAAACTTCTTGCTGGTGGGGGAGATCACCGGCGGCAGGGAGCGGGCCTTCGACACCCTGGAGGAGACCGGTCTGGACGCGGCGCTGGGCATCGACGACGTGCAGCTCAAGCTGGAAGGGCTGATGAAGGGGGAGAACAATCCTGAGGAGTACTTCAACCTGTTCCGCAACTCGCTTCTGGTGCGAAAAGACTCCCACGTCTGGTTCAAGGACAAGGTAGTGACCATGATCAACGACCACGATCAGGTCTGCAAGGGAGAGCACAAGGCGCGCTTCTGCGCGGCGGGCGACGGGAGCAAGCTGGCCCTCGGAGCCCTGGCCCTGAACGCCATGACCATCGGCATCCCCTGCATCTACTACGGCACCGAGCAGCGCTTCGACGGCCGGGGCGACTGGGACGGGGCGGACCGCTACATCCGCGAGACCATGTTCGGCGGCTCCTTTGGCGCCTTCCGGTCAAAAGAGCGTCATTTCTTCGACGAGAGCGGTGATCTGTTCCGCGAGCTGGCTGACATCCTGAAGCTCAGGGAAGAAAAGCTCGTGCTGCGCCGGGGACGCCAGTACCTGCGGGAGATCTCCGGCGACGGGGTCAATTTTGACCTCCCGAGAATCATGGGGGGGCGGATGCTGTCGGTGGTGGCCTGGTCGAGGATTCTCGACAAGACGGAGATGGTGCTTGCCGTCAATACCGATCCGGATAACGCGCACAAGGCCTGGGTGCTGATGGATGCCGGGCTTCATCCGGCGGGGAGCAGCTTGAAGTGTGTCTATTCGACGCAGCACGGGGATGAGGGGGCGCTGGTGCTGACGGTGCAGCGGAAGGGGGCTGCGGGCGATATTGCTGCGGTTGAGTTGGATGTGCCTGCGGCGGGATTTGTGGTGTTGGAGTAGGGGAAGATTGGGGACGGCTGGCTATCAGACGCCCCAAGAACCATACGAATGGAGTAAAAGTGATGGCAACCGAGTCCAACATGCAGTCGCTCTTCCAGTGGCTCAAGAATCCCAGCTCAATTCTTTCGCTGATCGCCACCATACTATCCATCACTACTTTCATTTTTGTATATGTCGACAAAGGCAAGATTGAGATACTTCTCCCGCATAACCTTGGAATCGGCATAACGTCGAATACAAAGAATTTCGATATTCTTGTTTCGGCAGCATATTCAAACACCGGGGCCCCGCGGACTCGGCATCACATACAACACATAACAGCCTCAATCAAGTCTTTAGGAAAAACTACGCCACTGGATGGCGAATATAAATGGACTTATGAGCAGCGCTTTGTAGGAGCCGATGAGTATCTCTCGAAGCATAAGGAAAGGAAGGATGAAGGGCTCCGAGACTACCTTGACTATGTAAGTCGCGCCGTTCCGTTCACGCTGAAGGGCGGCGAATCCACAGCAAAGACGATAGAGCTTGAGGGCGCAAAAGGCACCGACCTTTTACTGCCGTCTCGCCTTCAACTCAAATTGACGGTACACGCAAATACTGGGTCTTATGTGGCTTCCGCAATCTATGTTTGCCCTGCCGTTCCGCCAAAGTTAAAAGAGATAACATACTGCGAGCGACAAGAGAAGAGTGATTAGGTCACATAGGGGCATGCTTCTTCGGCATGGCGGCCGACGCTCCTGATCGGCTCAGGGTATGGCTCCTGACCGTCGCAGTGCCGCAGCAATGCGCTCGGCCAGCTGGCGATAGCCGGCGGCATTGGGGTGTATGGGGTCGGACTTCAGGGGATTGTCCGCAAGAATGCGCTTTAGCGACTTTTCATCCAGGGGGATGCCTGCATCGCGGGCAATCCGCTCGTACAGAGAAGGAACCTCCAGGCCGAAACCGAGCCTGGGGATACCGACCAGAAGCACACCACATCCACGCTCCTGCGCAGTCCTGACCATCTCCCGCAGGTTTGCCTCCGTCGTCGCCTCATCCAGGTGGCGAAGAAAATCGTTCCCGCCGAGGCAGATAATAACGAGGGCCGGACGATGCTCATCCAGAAGCGCCGGCAGCCGTGCTTTCCCTTCGTCGGTACCCTCTCCCGATACGCCCGCATTCACCACCCGTTTCCCGATCAACTGCTCCAGCACGGCAGGATAGCTCTCCTCCGGTCGGGCGCCTGAACCGTAAGTGATGCTGTCGCCGAAGGCCAGCACCACGGCGTCGGTCGGGAGCGGCGCCAGTTCCGGCGAACGGTGGCAGGCTGAGAGGAAGAGGAAGAGGAAGAGGAAGAGGAAGAGGAAGAGGAAGAGGAAGAGGAAGAGGAAGAGGAAGAGGAAGAGGAAGAGGAAGAGGAAGAGGAAGAGGAAGAGGAAGAGGAAGAGGAGACCCAGGCAGGCGGATCGAAGGATCTTGGGAATCGCGGGATGCATCATTTTTCCTCTTCCCGAGCAACAGGTATTGATAAAAAAGGGTCGTACCTAACGTTTCAACCTATAAAAAGCATTGTAACCACGAATTTGCACGAATATAAAAGCTCTTGTGATGCAAAAGGCACTTACCAGATCGGTGACTTCTCAATATTTAACAAGGGGTTAAAAACATTCGTGTTTATTCGTGTCATTCGTGGCTAACTGCCGTTTTGGGTTCGATGTTCCGCACTACTCGGCAAATCTATGCAACGATCCCCGTCCTCTCTGTCTCCCTGCCGCGGTTATAGTAGTGGAGAGCGACCAGCAGCAGTGCGGCTATCAGATAGGCAAGCGCATACGCTTTGGCTGCGCCGAAACCGAACCTGTTCCGGATGCCTGTCGGGGTGAGGACATAAGCATGAATAACTCCGAAAAAGGAGAGCACAGCCGCGGCTGTTGTCCATATTGCAGCCTTGAAGAATTGCCTCTCGACCACAAACACCATGATTGCCGACAGAATCATGCATGTGAGCATGAACCCCTGGCTCATGGAGATGATGCCGTACACGTAGAGGTCGCCGCCAAATTTCGGTGCCACATCGTACAGACTTGCGCCTGCCTTGCGCAGTGTCGTTTCAACGAGCAAAAGCGCCCAGGCCGCGAGTGCCGGCATCAGTCCGATCGCCACCGCGACACTGTGTTTCTTCGGCACCTCCTGGAACGCCTGGGCCGTGATTATGATCCCGATCCAGAGCAGAATGCCGATCATGGCTTCCATCGGCACAACCTTGAGAACCAGGGTTACTCCTCCGATCAGGCAGAGGGCTGAAATCACGACGCCGTTAAGTATGGAGTAACCCCATCTGGCTCCCATGGCCTTCCAGCCCGGATGCCCTATGTAAATCGTGGTCGGGAATGGATTTCCCAGGCATGCCGCCACAATCGATGCGAACCCGTTGACCAGCAGGGACGATTTCGTATCGTACCGGTCGCCTGCAGCTTCCGCACTCTCAAGGTTCTGGAGTGAGCCGATCACATTGAACAGCGCCATGGGGAATATGACGGAAAAGTACTTCCACCCCTGACCATTTGTGAGGAAAGCGAGCATGTCGGAAAAAGCGGGCTTGGGAACGTGGACGGCAAACAGGTACGGCTCCTGAAGTGGTTGAAAAAAAGGATATCCGGCCAGCCTGAGAATCCATCCCATGGCCACCCCCAGCGCCACGGCGATGAATCCGCCCGGAAGGCCCAACGGCAGTTTGATCTGTCCGCCATAAACGAAGATCACAAACAGTGCAGGCACTACCGCAATAGCCGGCATGGCGAAGATCTGGAAGACGAACCCCATGGAGATGAAGGTGATGGCAATGCCGGCCAGCGACGACAGCAGCGCGGCCCGGGGAGTATGCCTGCGGAGCCAGTCGCCGACAAAGGCCCCGACGCACTCCAGAACCGCACTGGCGAGGCATGCGAACAGACCGGCCTGCCAGGCAAGGTTCGGATCTTTCGTTTCGAAATATATCGGGGCAATGATCAGGAAAACAAAGGCGATGAGACTGACGGTGTTGATGCCGTAAGGCAAGGCGGTGACATCCGTCCGACCCGTCCTGATGGCCAGCTTTCTTGCCTGCCATGCGTAAAACAGGTTGCCGAACAGGATAGAAAGGGCCGCCCCGGGAAGTATCCTGCCGAAAACAAGATCCGGCGGCATGCCGCATACGTTACCGCAAAGGACCGCGATCAACATCAGCTGCAACAGATTGTCGACGAACAGCCCGAAGAAACCGTCAATATCTCCGCGAACAAACCATCCGACTTTCATAGAGTAAGTTTCCTTTTTCCCTCTTTCGATTTAAACGCTAGGCTGACCGGCTTGACCGGTAGTGCCGTCTTGTTGGCGCTCGCCGTTCCTCAACTCGTCTTGGCTCTCTCGGCCTTTATATCCATTTCCGTCGGCTTGATCCGCTTTCACAATCTTTCATGATCTTCCGAGGGCTTAGCATACTTAGATTGGGGGAGCTTTCCGCATTATCAAGTTATCAAGTCCTGACCCCACTGCCTGCCCTGACCCCACTGCCTGCCCCTGACCCCACTGCCTGCCCCACTGCCTGCCCTTGACCCCACTGCCTGCCCTGACCCCACTGCCTGCCTAAGTTATCAAGTCCTGACCCCACTGCCTGCCTCCTGACTCCTATAAATCGCATGTTCTCCATTACCCGTCGTAATATGCTTCTACACTCTAAACCTCTCCACCATCTCCTTCACCACCAGCTTCATCCCCGATTAATCTCGGACCGAGATAACAATTATGAACAATGAAAATGACGGCTCAAATCCATAATTCAGAAGTCATCAGATTTATCCCGACCTTTCAGCTCGTGTATCCCCGACCGGCCTGCATTTTAATCCCGTGAAATTCGACGGGATTAAAATCTATGTTGTTGAGCTGCTCCCAGATGCCGAAAAATTCGATTGTATTGCGGTTCCGCAGCCAGTTCCTGATCAGATCGTCGGAGCCCCACCTTTGTACACCCGCCCCCACCAAGGTGTCAAACAGAATTAACACATTTTTAATGGTAAAAGGATTGTGGTCATCTCAACCGACAGCGACGCCACCGCATCCGGCGATTATTCTGCTACACTTTCAGGGAAGGAAGACTCAGCAACTGGGGGAAACCATGGGTGATGTGCGTGAAACTGCGACGCTGGCAGCAGGCTGCTTCTGGTGCGTGGAGGCGCTCTTCAAGAGGCTTGAGGGGATAATTACGAGGATTTAACATGGTGAGGGGCTGCATATAATTCTTTTCCCGTGGTCAATATTTCGCGCAGAAAGAAATCGTTCAAGGCCAGCCTCTCCTTGATCTGACGGGATGAACGGACAACGAGTTCAACCGGCAGGGTAGGCTTCAGGCGAGTGATGATGTCGGCAGCAACCCGCACACCCGAAACATCCTCATGCATGACCACCAGCAGGTCTACATCTGATTCAGCCCTGGCGCTGCCTGTAGCATACGAGCCAAACAGGATCACCTTTTCTGGCAAAAACTCTCTGGCCACATCGGCCACAAATTTTTGTATGTCCGTAAACGCTACGATACCCATATCGATTCTCCTGACACGCTCTCCTCATGCTGACGCGGCACATTTATCCCGCCGCGGGTCGTCCATTCGCACCTTGTTTAAACGACGAAACCAATCAGCGCTCATTTTACTAGGAAATATCCCGCGGTCAAGCAAAAACCCCCGTCCAGATTGCCCGGAGCGGAGAGGCACAGCCGATTCCGGTTAAATGAACGCAGTGCAAACTCACTGTATTCTCCGAATAGTCTTCTCCGTCTGCTCCCCCACCAACTGCATCAAGCGATATAATGCATCGCATTAGCACAAAATATATGATCGTATATAATTGCCACCCAGAATAAAAATTTGAGGCAAAATATATACGATCAAATACATGCAGGATTTAATCAGGAGCAAGGAACAGCCCTATGCGCCTTGGTGTCGGCCCCGTGCGCGGCAAGGTCGGTAACTAGGAGCCAGTCGGACTTAGGGAATCGTAACGAGAGAATGGCAAATCGAGGACAGATTATCGGAAATTTGAGAGCGAATAGTGGACCTATTTGTCGAAAATTTCCGGGAATATGGACCGATTTTCCGTTCTCGCAGTAGATTCATTCCTAAGTCCGACAGGCTCCTAGAGACGATTTTTCTGCTACACTTTCATGGAAGGTAGACTCAGCAACAGGGGGAGATCATGGGTGATGTGCGTGAAACTGCGACGCTGGCAGCAGGTTGTTTCTGGTGCGTGGAGGCGCTCTTCAAGAGGCTTGAGGGGGTGGAGCGGGTGGCCTCCGGCTATGCCGGAGGGGAGGTGGCAAACCCCACATATGAGGAGGTGTGCAGCGGCACGACCGGCCATGCGGAGGCGATCCAGATCACCTTCGACCCGGAGGTTATCTCCTTCGAGGAACTCCTTCAGGTGTTCTGGCGAAGCCACGACCCGACCACCAGGGACCGCCAGGGGGCGGACGTGGGGAGTCAGTACCGCTCGGCCATCTTCTGCCACGACGAGCGCCAGCGGCAGCTGGCGGAGCGCTCCAGGGCCGAGGCCGAAACGCTCTGGATAGAGCCGATCGTTACGGAGATCGTTCCGTTCAAGAACTTTTACCCGGCCGAGGGGTACCACCAGGATTACTACCGGCTGAACCGCAACCAGCCCTATTGCCGGCTGGTGATCGACCCCAAGATCCAAAAACTGCAAAAGGATTTCTCCGAGAGGTTTAAGGAGACACCGGGGGATTAAAAAATCCGTCTCAGGCAGGGGAAAAACGGAGCGGTTTGTGGGGAAGGGGCTAGCGAAGTTGTCGGAAAAAGGTATCGACATTCATGTAAATACTGCCATGTTTTGTGTTGACGTTCAGCACAAAAAATGTATCATGATTTGTGTAATCCATTCACGGAGGTCCATTATGGCACGCGCAACCGTTACCCTTCCACAGGACCTGCTGACCGAACTGATGTCTCTGGTGGGCGCCAGAAGCAAGACCGAGGCGGTCATCACCGCAGTCAAGGACGAGATCCGCCTGCGCAAGGTGGCACGCATCAAGGCCATGGCCGGACAGATGGAGTTCACCGCCGAAGCGGACGATCTGCGTCACGGAGACCGCCGCCTTGGCTAGGGTTCTGGTGGATACCTCGCTCTGGATCGAGTTCTTCCGCAAGCACGAGCCGTATCACGGTATCGTGACGCGGCTTATCGACGACGAGCAAGTCTGCTGCACCGGCACCATCCTTGCGGAACTTATGCAGGGGGCGAAATCGGACAAGGAGCTTGCCGTGCTCGGCGACTTTCTCCAGGTCTTCGAGTTCATTCCCGAGACCGCGGAACTGTGGGCCGAAGCCGGACGACTCTCTTTCAACCTCCGTCGCAAGGGGCTGACTACCGGCCTTGCCGATTGTTTCATCGCCGTGGCGGCCTCTCTCGCCCGCGTTCCCCTGGCAACACTCGATGGTCATTTCGAAGTACTCAAGAAACCGGCAAAGATTTCCCTCTATCCGCTCCAGTAAATCACAGGAACCCCGCCAGAGACGCTGTTTATTTATCAACTGCCGCAGCACTTCTTGTGCTTCTTCCCGCTTCCGCACGGACAAGGATCGTTCCTCCCTACCTTCTCCACAGGAAACCTTGGGTGGCTCCCTTAGCTGGATACACCACGTCTGCTTGCCGGTTTTCGACGACAACGGGAAATTTATCGGCACACGCGGGAGCTTTTCGGACATTACAAAACGCAAGCAGGCCGAGGAGAAAAACCTGCGACTGGCTGCTCATGTATACCGACGGCGTTACTGAGGCGGAAAATGCCCATGGAGAATTGTTTGGCGCCGAACGGCTCGGCAGGATCGTTGCCGCTCAGTACCAGCGCCACCCACAGGAGATCATAGACGCGATCCTGGAAGGACTGGCAGCCTTCAGCGGCGCCAGGCCTCGTGACGACGATGTTGCCATGGTTGCCGTTAAAATCACGTAGGGGAAAGAAGACTCCCCGGCCTTTGTGTCAGGCTTTGCATCAGGTGAGGCAAGAAAAAATGTCGATTGCAGCTAATGGTATGATCTTCGTGCTGCGCTGATTTCCTTGAAGGAAAGATCGGAGGGCCTTCCATCGAGAAGGCCCTCCTTGTGAGGCAGGTCAGGGTTGCGGTACGAGGGGGATGGTGCCGAGTCCGGACTCGAAGCCGGCAGTGACGTTGGTCACCGGCGAGGAGTAGGGGGCGAATCCGTTTGCCCGGACATGCACCCGGTAGCTGCCGCCCGGCACGAAGGCGGAGAAGGGGCCTTCCCATCGGCCGCTCGTGTAGCTGCTGAAAACGGTGCCGCTGGCAATCGGCACGCTGCTTGTCGGCGGCATCACTGACACGGTGGCGCTCGACCAGTCCTTGAAGGTGGCGGCAATCGTGCCGGTGAGCGACCCGAAGCTGCCGAGCACCGTCGAGGGCTGGACGATGCGGATGCCGGTCGGCTTCAGGTTGTAGTCGCCGTTGCCCCGGACAACGATGGCCGTGTTCGGGTCAAAGTCGAGCATGATGGCGTTGATCACCCCGGCCTGGACCGTGAACCGGCCGAGGACCTTGAGTCCCGACTGCTGGCCGCTCGGGGTCTTGAGGGGGATCTTCGTCAGCGGGTCGCTCTTGAGCGTCAGGTAGTTGTTGGGGGTGGCCCCCTGACCGTTCGGGTTCGGCTCGAGGATGAGACGGACCTGGTTGTAGCTCCCGGCCGGAAGGACGATGCTGCCGAGGATCTGCTGCTGGAACTTGAGGGAGAGGATGTCGACCGGTTGCGGGGTGGCGTAGGTCACGACCACCGGAAGCCCGGGGTCGTTGTCCGCCGCATTCTCCATCCCCGCCGGCACGACCCGCACTTCGCGAATCGTCACGACCACCTGTTGGTAGGCGTCGCTCGGCTTGTCCGTGAGACCGACCTTGAGCGTGCCGACCGGGGCCGTCCCCGTGCCGCCACCACCGCACCCCGGCAGTTGCGCCACGCCGAGGGCACCCAGCAGTACGAGGGCTGCCAGGGCGAATACATTCTGCATCCTTCTTTTCATATCTACTACCTCCTGGTGAAAGTTCCCCACCTCTGCCCGGTGTTGCGGACACAAAAAAACCGGGGCAGAAATACGATTGATATTTCGGCAACCCGGCTGTCTCGGTGAGACCCAGTAGGCTTTCCGCCCCATCCTCGCGGATGGTTGAGTATTATCGGCTATCACCTGGGGTATATAATGTGGCTATATTGCCCGAATCGGGGGAAATGTCAAGCTTTCGATTGGAAAGGTTGCTCACCTCTTATTAATGAAACCCAGATTGTATTTCGTTCCGCTCCGTTTCAGTTCCTCGGCGAGCTGTTCCGGCATATTCGACTTGAGGTCCGCAATTTCCCCGGAGAAACTGTCCCTGGCCTCTTCGACCTTTGACTCGAAACTTGCCAGGCGGCCTGAAGGCTTATTTGCCAGGTCGTTAAGCTTCAGGTAGTTGCCGTACATGCTTTGTAATTTCGTCGACAATTGCGCGTATTTTTCCGGTGGGTTCTCCAATTTACGCATGACCTGGTCGACCTCACCCTTAACTATGGCCATATCTTCCTTCTCTTCTCTGCTTATCTCCTGATCGTCGGGGGGATCGGCCCCCTTGTCCTTCTTCCATTCGGCGATGGCGTCGCCATACGTCCTGCTGCACAGCTCCATGCCCGACTTGATGCCGTAAATAGCCAGCACGTAGTTTGTCAGGTACTGTCGCTCCGTATTCTTGCGGTTGTGCGATGCTCCGCTCAAGAGTGCGACGATGGACAACAACACGAGGCAGGCCGTGATGATTCTGAAGCGGACCGGCTTGTTTCTCAACACGGCGAAGTTGGCGCTCCCCGTTTTTGCCTGTGACGGGCCATGTCCGGCTTGCTCCCACTTGGCAGGAGAATAGCCGTAAAAAAGGCGGCCGCAATAAGTGCATCTGGGAGAGTCCGCCTGCTTTTTGGCGCACCAGGAACAGATGATTGCCGAGTCTTGCGGCAGCCTGATTTTCCAGTTTACCAGATATCTCGTGGCACAATTTCGGCAGGTTATCGTGACTGGCCGCATGAGGCAGTGCAATGTGCGGACTCTGTCGCTGTATCCGCATTTCGGGCAGACGAGTTTCAATGTTCCATCCTTCCGTTTCAGGCCGCAATCTTCAAATAACGAGTTGGTATTGGACCGCAGCATTCTCCAGCGTCATGCGGTCGTTGATTTTAAGGACCGTCTGCACCACAGCCGGGTCGAACTGGCTGCCCGAATTCTCCTCCAGGTACGAAATGACGCGGCTGTACTCCCATCCCGGACGATATGGGCGGTCAGTGATCAGGGCATCGTAGACATCTGCCACTGCCAGGATGCGCGCGCCGAGAGATATGGCGTCTCCGGCCAGCCCGTGGGGATACCCTTGCCCGTTGAACCATTCATGGTGCTGGAGGACGATGGGAATGAGATTATGATATGCCTGGATGGGTCCCATGATCTCTGCGCCGATTCCGGGGTGCTTTTTGATGATGGCGTATTCTTCGTCCGTCAGTTTGCCCGGTTTGTCGAGTATGGTTTCGGGAACGCCGATCTTGCCGATGTCGTGGAACAGTCCCCCTTTCTGGAGAGTTTCCAGTTCAGTCTCGGAGAGCCTCATTTCCCGGCCGATGTTCAGCGCCACGGTGGTGACCCTCCAGGAATGGCCGGCAGTCCATGGCGATTTTGCGTCAACGGCATTTGCCAGCGCCCTGATGGTCCCCAGGTTGAGGAGGTTCAGTTCCTCGATGAGACGGACGTTCTCCAGTGCAACCGCGATCTGGTCCGCAATCTGCCGCCCCCGCAGCAGGTCCTCACGAATATGCTCAGGGGTGCGTCGGTAGCCCAGCGTGAGGACCCCGGACAGAACGTTCTTGAGAAATATCGGCACGAGGTAGCAGTCACGGGCACCCTCAGCTGCCATCGGCGCAATGAGCATGCTGAACGACTGGTCCCCCGACGCAACGTGGAAACCCTCGCCGGCTCTCTGGAGTATGGCCATCTCATCGGCGGAAAAAGCCGAGATACCTTGTTGCGAACCGGCAACGGAAAGGCTGTAGGAACTCTGGGCCATGTCGACGATCGTCGGATTCGTCAGGGAGACGCACACCCATTCGCAAGAAATGACGGTGCGCAGGTTTGCCATGACCGTATCTACGATCTTTTCTTCATTTTGTCCGGCCAGGATCATCCTGACGATCCGTCCCATTTCGGACAAGGTCTGAAAATGTTTCTTCAGGTGGGACGTCATGTCGTTAAACGATTCGGCCAGTTTTTCAAATTCATCTCCGCTGGTAACGGTTACTCTATGGTCGAAGTCGCCCTGGCTGATCTTTTGGGCACCATCCCGGAGGACCGTGAGAGGGACCATGTTTCTGCGGATTTGAATGCTGCTGATAAAGATTACGACCAACAGGGTCAGGAAAACGACGAGGTAAAACGTTCGGGCAAACTTACCTGCCGATTTGAAGGCGTCGTGCGTCGATTGGCTGGCGACAACCGTCAACGGCTCGGCACAGAAAGAGTATTTGAGAAAAAGCGACCAGTAACTGACGAGATACTTTTCACCCCCATGGCGACCCTGGAAGTGACCGACTGAAGATTGCCCGAGTTTTGCCGTTACCTGCGTGATAAAACCTGGCGGCGACAGGGAGCTGTACAGCAATTTACCGCCTGAACCAAGGATGCAGACATTCGTTCCAAGTGGAAGCGTATAGCCAACAAT
This sequence comes from Geotalea uraniireducens Rf4, assembly GCF_000016745.1. Classification (GTDB taxonomy): domain Bacteria; phylum Desulfobacterota; class Desulfuromonadia; order Geobacterales; family Geobacteraceae; genus Geotalea; species Geotalea uraniireducens. The sequence continues at coordinate 2,038,054 of NC_009483.1, forward strand.
CTCCCATAGATAATCGGCGTTGATTTCGCCGACCAGGAGGCTTTGCCCCGGATCGTCCTTATTTAAGGCTGTGGCCATAAACATACGCCCCGTTCCATCCCGGCCATCCTGTAAAAAAAACAGCACCTTTCCGTCTGCTATGTGTTTGCGCTCTGCGGCAGTCAGCGGGGGATAGGGGCAGGGTGGGCCGAAAATGTTTCTGGCGCCCCCCTGTCCTGCAAAGATGGTAAGGGCGAGGAACCTTTTACCCGGGTCTCCGGTTCCTGTGTCGCGTCGATACCCATGGCCTCCGCGAGTGATCTCTTTTCCGGAGTGCGCCAAAGATTCCAACTCGTCCTGCAACCTGTACAAAATCTCATTTATTGTCATTCCGATGTTTTTGCTTGTATGCTTCAGCAAATTAAGGCTTTCATTCCGGGAGTTGTCCGTCACCTGCCACAGCGAGACGGCCGCCAGGGCGCAGACGGGGAGGAGGGCGCAGGCGACGAAAAGGCTGAACATGCGCCGGGCCACCCTGTTGCGGACAAATGAGAAGTTTCGTTTCATATCGGTTCCATGTTAAAAGTCCGATACCAGGCCGATAAAGCCGCCATTGTTGGTGCGAAGAATATCGTCCTGACTATCTTTTGCGGTGAGCGCCGGCTTGCTTTTCCCATCCGCACCCATGCTGTACAGATCGAAATCGGAGTTCAGAGGGTTGAGGAAACGGACTTTCCGTAAACTCCCCTTCCCCTTTATGTCGCCATCGGCAATGTTCAGGTACTGGTATGCATGTCCCCAAGGGTCGAGAAGATTGCCATAACCGATGTCGCCGAGCGTATCGGGTTGGCGATTGTTGCTCACCGTGTATGCGACGATGGAGGTTGCCAGCATGCGTATCTCTGCTATAGTGCGGACTATGCGCGCCTTGTTGTAATAATCGGAATAGGCGGGGATGGCGATTGCGCTCAGGATGCCGATGATGGCCGTAGCTGTGACCAGTTCGACAAGCGTGAATCCTTTCCGACTTGCCGGCGCCGGGGACAAGTTTCTTATGTGATATGGGTGTATCTGCGGCACAAAAGCCCCCACTGAACGAGCACGCTCATTTAGTAACAGGACAGGCATGGAAAAGGGCGGGGGACGTGACCTGAAACGTTGCATTCATCCCGGTAAAAGCCCGGTTCTAATGCTTCGCTTCGGCAGGTTGCGGCAAAATCTTTAATGTGAAAGCGGGAGGGGCTTGTGATAGGGGGGGATGATCGGCATTCTGCGGGAGATAATGGGCACTTTTCGCTGGTTTCGCTAGGCTTGATCCGTTCTCCGTCCGAGATGCCGGCGGCGTAATGTCACCTTTTGCGTGTTCTCTTCGTGTGCGATCACCATTCCTGCCGCACCTCTTCCATGAGCCGCATGCGCAGATCAAAGAGACCATTGCTGATGGAAACCTTGTAGATATGTGGATTGATGAAGCGGAGGCATCCATGGGGAAGGCGAGTGAGTTGCCCGGCGCAATGGTCTGCCATCTGGTCGAGGGTCGGCTCCCGGTCGGATGTTCGTTTCCCGCCTTCCATGACCACGTTGCGCAGCTCTGTAAACCGGGCATCCGCAGGTATTGTGGTGTACTGGAGGGGATTGACGGGATTGTACACCGTTTCTCCCGGCAGCACCGTTTCGTCCGCCAGCGTGATGATGTCCATCAGGAATGAGCCGTCCGGTGTCACAGCCCGTAAGAGCCTCTTGCGGTCGGGCAGGGTGGCCTTGGCGATGTCGCTTGTCACCTTCAGCTTCGGCCGGTCGCCGATCTTCACCAGCTTGTAGACCCCTCCGAGGGCTCCGCCACCTTCTCCCATGCAGGTTGCCAGCTTGGTTCCCACCCCGTAGATATCCACTTTTCCCCCTCCGGAGAGGATCGATTCGATGACGTATTCGTCGATTTCGTTGGAGGCGAGGATCTTTGCCTCCGGGAACCCCGCTTCGTCCAGCATCCGTCTGGTTTCCCTGGAGAGGTAGGCCAGGTCGCCCGAATCGAGGCGCACGCCGACCAGCTCATGCCCCCGTGCACGCAGCTCGCGGGCGACGGTGATGGCGTTGGGGATGCCGCTCTTCAGGGTGTCGTAGGTGTCGACGAGGAGAATGCAGGTGTCGGGGAAGACTTCGGCGTATCTGCGGAAAGAGGTCAGTTCGTCGTCGAAGGCCATGATCCAGCTGTGGGCATGGGTCCCCTTGACCGGAATGCCGAATGTCTTGCCTGCCATGACGTTGCTCGTGCTGCGGGCTCCGCCGATATAGGCGGCCCTGGCAACGCTGATTCCGCCGTCGGGTCCGTGGGCGCGGCGCAGGCCGAACTCGATCACCTTGGCGCTCCCCGCCGTATGGGTGACGCGCGCCGCCTTGGTGGCGACCAGGGTCTGGAAGTTGATGATGTTCAGGAGCGCCGTCTCCACGAACTGGGCCTCGGCCAGGTTCCCTTCGATGGTGAGGAGCGGTTCGTTGGCAAAGACTATGGTCCCCTCCGGCGGTGCGGTCACCCTTCCCCTGAAGCGGAAACCGCGCAGGAACTCTATGAAGTTCGGCCGGAAGATGCCGAGGCTTCGCAGATATGCCAGCTCGTCGTCGCTGAAGGCCAGGTTTTCCAGGTAGGAGAGGGCGGTGTCGAGCCCGGCGAAGACCGCGTAGCCCCCTTTGAACGGGTTATGGCGGTAGTAGAGGTCGAACACTGCCGGCGTTTCGTGCATCCCTTCTTCCAGGTAGCCGGCAAGCATGGTCAATTCGTAAAGGTCGGTGATGAGCGGTGAATAACGCATGGCTGCCTCCATGGTTAAACTAGTGTCCATCCGGAAACTCTGGATGAGACACTATTGGTTTCCAATTCGGAACCTAAACTATATCATAAGGATGATGCCGCGCCATATTATGGCGGGGGGCTAACGGGTGATTGCCTCCAGCAGCTTTGCCGCCAGCTCTCCATCGAGTGGCTTGAGCATGTCATACTCTTTCCGCGCGGAATCCTTGTCTCCCATGGCGTAATAGGCCATTCCCCTGTTGAAACGGGCGTTCGCATCATCCGGCTTGAGGCGGAGTACCTGACCGTAGGCCTCTATCGCCTCCTGAAAGCGGCCGAGCCGGTAATAGATGCCTCCCAGGTTGCCGTATGCCGGCAGGAAGTCGGGATTGAGGCGCACCGCCTGCTTGAGGGACGCGGCCGCCTCCTCATGGTTGCCGAGAAAGGCGCTTGCCGTGCCGAGATTGAACCAGGCAGCCGCATCAGCGGGAGTAATGGCGATCACTTTTCGGAACGCCTCGGCTGCTTCCCGGTAACTGCCGGACCGGTTCAGTTCGAGCCCCTTTCGAAACCATTCTGCGGCCCCGGTAAAGTCCACCGCTCCTTTTTCCCGGGGCGCGGATTTGGGTTCGACTGCCCCATGGACTGCAATTGCCGTAATGAGCGTCACAATAAGCGTAGCGAGAAACAGGCGCACGTTCATCTGTTTTCCTTTAAATACAAAAATGCAGTTGGACACGGATTTACACGGATAAATCAAGGACATATTCCCTAACCCTTCCGGTCTTGGTTCTCGGTCTTTTAAATCCGTGAAAATCCGTACAAATCAGATTTGATCCGTGTTTAAATGCTTTTTCAAGGTTAAAATACGTCTTCGAGGATTATAGCAGAAAAGACGGGACGCGCCGCCCTTCGGCATTTCGCCGGAGAGTTTTCTTCTGGAAACGGATGGTCGATTCTGGTATGAATCAGGTGCAGGCTAAGGAATTGCTGCGCCAAAACGGAGGTATTTGAATGGAAAAGGTTTTAATCGTCGGTTGCGGAGATATGGGGAAGCGGGTGGCTGGACTGGTCATGGCGGAAGGCGCCGACGTAAGCGCCCTGGTCAGGTCTGCGGAGAAGGGGCAAAAACTGGCGGAGTTGGGGATTCAGCCGGTCGTCGGCGATCTGGACGAGCTGTCTTCACTGGCTACCCTGCCGACAAGGGACGCCCTGGTCTTTTACTTCGCCCCGCCCCCCGGAGGCGGGAACATGGACCCGCGGATGCGCTCTTTCTGCGCCTCCATCGAGGCGGGCAATGAGCCGCGTCGCGTTGTCTACATGAGCACCAGCGGGGTTTACGGCGACTGCGGAGATGCACTCGTTACCGAAGAGACGCCGCCAAACCCGCAGACCGCCCGGGCCAAGCGCCGCTATGATGCTGAAACGGTGCTCAGCGAGTGGGGGCGGGAGAGGGGGGTAGAGGTGGTCATTCTCCGCGTGACGGGCATTTACGGCCCCGGCCGCCTTCCCATCACCCAGCTTGCCAACGGCCATCCACTGCTCGATGAACGGCTATCTCCCCCGACCAACCGCATCCACGCGGAGGATCTGGCCCGGGTATGCGTTGCTGCCGCGGAAAAGGGGGATGATGGCGACATCTTCAACGTCAGTGACGGCCGGGTCGGAACCATGTCCCAGTATTTCAATGCCGTTGCCGATATTCTCGGTTATCCCAGGCCGCGCCAGATTTCCCTGGAAGAGGCCCATCGGGTGATGACTCCGCTGATGCTCTCCTATATCTCCGAGACCCGGCGCATGGGCAATGGCAAGATGCTGAAGAAGCTCGGCATAAAACTCCTCTATCCAACCCTTGAGGAGGGGTTGAAGGCATGTGTGCGGCGGGATTGAGCCGAGACGGGATTATCAGGGCCGAACCTTGACATTCTTGTTGACCCTGGAAATATTTTCTTTTTTCCTGAGATAGATTGTTGTGGACGGATTGATTTTGAACCCTTGTAGCAGGAATGACGCGTTTGATTTTATCCACCCTTTTGCTTCGAATTGATTGTCTGAGTGCTGCTGACCTTCATTGATAATCGCATGTTTTAACCCGTTTTTGTTGTCGGACTTCACGGCGTACATCAGGTCATCGGCTTTTTTCAGCATTTCATCGACCGATTCCGGTGGAACGTTGTAGGTTACCATGCCGATGCTGAAGGTCACGGGCCATCCTCTGCACTCCATGGCCGCCGCAAGTTTTCCCTGCAGCTTGGTTATGGCAGACAGCGCGTGTTCGGCGCCGGTTTCCGGCAGGATAATGACGAATTCGTCACCGCCGATCCGTGCGACGATATCCGCATAACGAACGTTATCCTGTATGGTGTCGGCGACGATGCACAGGAGGTCGTCCCCCACATGGTGCCCCTTTTTGTCATTAACGGTCTTGAAATTATCAAGGTCAATGTAGGCAACGGTGAACGAACGGTTATAGCGGCTCGACCGGTAAATTTCCTGTTCTGCAAGTTCATAGAGATAGCGGCGGTTCAGCGCCCGCGTGAGAGGGTCGATTCGCGCCAGCTTCTTTTCCTGGTCATGCTTTTCCCGTAACGTTGAAAACATGAGGCCGAGCATGAACAGATAGCTTGTTTCGATGATGAAATCCCATGAATGTAAAAATTGTGGGGATGAAGCGGGGTGTTCCAGCAGCTTGTCGATAAAGCTGGCGATGCTGCAGGACATGCAGATGAACAGCCCCGACCGTTTACCCACGAACCATGCCACGAGAAAGACCGGGATCAGATAGAAGAGTATGAAGGAGAGTTCACCGGTGAGGTAATCGATGAACGCCAGGAGAAACACCAGTGCATAGCCGGCCATCAGCAGGTAAGTTTTCGTCTTCCCTTCCAGATATGCAAAAAGCTTGTTATGGATAGTGGTGTACATGGCGATCTTCTTTTCTCTGTACCAAGCTTGGCTTCTTAATGAGAACTACAGCAAGAACCCTGCCAGCATGATCGGTGCTACAGCCATCAGTCGTCAAGAGCGCAAAATATGTGTAAAATCATTGATATGGCAGGCATCGACCGGCTGACCTTCGCTGTGTAATACTCTTATGGGTCAAGTTCTTGAGAAATCTCCTGCGGAATAACGGACAGCATGATAAGGCGGGTGTCGGCCGATGGAGGCGAAATGGAAAACCGGATGCGAACGGGGCTGCCGGATACGGTCATCCTTGTCCACGGCCTCTGGATGACAGGGGTGGAACTTTCCCTTTTGGGGTGGCGGTTGAAACGCTGCGGTTTCGAGGTGCGTTACTTCCGTTACCGCTCCTGGCGCGGAACTCTGGATGAAGCGGCACTCCGTCTCGGCAAACTGGTCGGCAAAACCGCCGGCGAAAGGGTGCATCTTGTGGGGCACAGCCTTGGCGGGATCGTCATTGCCAGAATGTTCGAGCTGTCTCCGCCGGCAAGGGCGGGGAACGTCGCTTTCCTCGCTTCACCCATGGGTGGGAGTGCTTTCGTAACGGCGCTTTTCCGCTGTCGAATCGGCCGTTTCATCCTTGGCAGGGTCATCGGCGAGGCGCTGATGGAGAACAGGCCGTTCTGGTCCCAGGGGAGGGACCTCCTTGTCATTGCCGGCACCTTGCCGCTCGGGTTCGGAGTGTTTTTCGGGGTGCCCTCTCCCCATGACGGGACAATAGCCGAGGCGGAAACCAGGGTGGCGAATGCCAAATCAATGCGGGTGAGGAGCTCTCACATGGGGATGGTTATTTCACCGGGAGTTGCTGAAATACTATGCAAGTTTTTCAGAGGTGATGATTGAGGTGTCGCAGAGAAAATCTGCTAAAAAGAAATCTGGACGGGGATGCGACCGGTAAGCCTGTCTGCAGGCCGAAAGGTTCCGCAACCATCCGGTTCGCTTGCGGAGCCTTTCGGCCATATTTAACTTTCGTATGCCGCTTATATCCAGGCGTCGCCGCCATCATACTGGAGGGCGTCTCCCTTGGTTTTTCGGCTCATCTTGAACTTTGCTTCCTTGGCGCAACATTTGAGTTTATCCAAAGCTTCCTCTTTGGCCTCACCAAGTTTTTCCCTTACCTCTTTCCCCGTTTTGGGGGTCAAGAGAAGCGTCACGCCGGCTGCGAGCACTGCGCCGGTTAAAAATGCCATCATTGCTGCGCTCTCGTTATTCCTGTTGTTTGCCATGACTCCAGCTCCTTTCTGTCGCATCATGAGAAATTATCCTGTTTATTTTTAGCACATAATTTGTCCCATGAAAACCCTTTGTTGCACGTTTATTTGAGACTTTGTTCATGCGGGCAAAGATTTGGCGGGCGAAGGGGGCTGAATATCGAGCCGGTCCGGCCGATGGTAAGGATTTTCAGTTGCCGCGGATGGAAGCTTTCCCAGTTGACACCGCTCTCTTTGCGGGTGTATTAAAACGAAGATTTCTATGCCCGGGAAAGCAGGTGGGGAGCGCATGCGTCCCCTCATTTTGGATGCCGGTAAAAATAAATATTGCCGTAAATACGGAATTGCAATTATGATCAAATCTGTTCGGTAGTGGGCTGTTCTTGTTTTTTGGGCTTGACCTTAATGGGGGTTGATGATGAGAAGATCTTTTTTTCTGCTGTTGATGTTGCTGGTTCTGGTGCTGAATCAAACGGCTCACGCCTGTGTCGGCAAGATACTTAATATCGGCATTCCCAACTCTGCCAATGAACAGCTCCTGGCGGAGATGATCGCGACCCTGGTCACCGAGAGGACCGGCACGACGGTGAAGATAATTGTCTATAAGGATGAACGTGAACTATATAAAGCAGTAAAAAAAGGTGATGTCGGCATTCTCATTGAAAATACCGATCATGCCATGAAGATGGTGGCCAAGCCGAGGGAGTCCAACGCTAAAACGGCTTACGAGACGGCAAAGAGTGAATACCGGAAAAACCTGAACCTGGTCTGGCTCGATCCCCTCGTTTCGGCAAACGGTGCTGCGGGGAGCATATATTATGCGCCGGTATTGTCGCTTGATACCCTCAGCAATCTGCCTGCCCTGCCGAAACTGATCAACAAGCTGTCCGGCATACTCAAAGAGGATGCCTACGCGAAGCTGCTCAAATCGGTGAAATCGGACGACAAGCCGAGAAAGGTGGCAAGGGATTTTCTCAAATCTAAAAAGTTGATATGATCGATTGATCCAAAGTTCCCTGATCGCCGGTCAATCATGCGCGGTAATCGATCCGTTATGGATTTTTGTTGTAACAGACTGAAGCGGTTTAGGCCGGCTGAGAGGTAACGGATGTCGAAGATCTATAGAAATCCGGACGTCATGTGGCGCGAGGAGGATGAATCCAGAGAACAGGCCAATGCAGCATTGGAAAAGGGAGAAAATGCCGAGGATATCGGGACTTCGCTCCTCTTCTCCGACGGCATGATGGTTACGCTCAACGTGCTTGGCACCGAAATATGGAAGATGTGCGATGGCAGGGAAGTGGACGAGATTGTCGCTGAACTGCTCACGCAGTTTGACGTTGAGGCGGATGTTCTTAAAAACGATGTGGCAGGTTTCCTTGAGGAGCTTGCCGAAAAAGGATTTATCCATTATGAGGAGTGATCCGACCCTTAAAGCGCCGCTCACCATCAACTGGGCAATCAACAATAACTGCAATTTCTTCTGCAGACACTGCTACAGCAGGAGCGACACAACAGAGGAACTGTCCGGCGAGGTACTCTGCGCCGCCATGAAAAGGGTCGCTGCAACAGGGGTGCTCTCCGTCAACTTCGGCGGCGGCGAGCCGCTGTTGCGCCGGGACCTGCTTGCCATCGCCTCCTGTGCAGCCGGATGCGGCATGCGGGTTTCCATGAACAGCAACGGCTACCTGATCGACGGTGAGAAGGCCGTTGCCCTGAAAAATGCCGGTTTCTCCAAGGTCGGCATCAGCATCGACAGCCATGAGGCTTTGGTCCATGACCGTTTCCGGGGAGTTGCCGGCAGCCACGAGCGGGCGGTAAACGCACTTGGCCGGCTGCGCGAAGCGGGCATCAAGACATCCATCTCCACGGTTATCTGCACCTTCAATCATGAACAGATCGACAACCTCATCGAATTTGCCCTGGCAAACAAGGTCAGCCAGCTCAATTTCCACAACTTCAAATGCTCCGGGCTCGGCCTTGCCAACAAGGACGAGCTGGACCTGACCCCTGTTCAGTGGCAGGAGTTTTACCGCAAGGCGCTGCGGGCGAAAGAACAGGTCAAGGAGCTGGACATCTCCCTCGACGACCCGATCATCGCCTCCCTCGGTCTGAAGAGCGGCAGCAGCCTGGTGAAGGGGAGCGTCTGCGGCAAGCTCTCCCTCAACATCAAATCCAACGGCGACATCACCCCCTGCGGTTTCATCCCCGTCGTCATCGGCAATATCATCCGCGATGACCTGAAAGAGATCTGGGACAACTCACCGGTACTGGAGAGACTGCGCCACAAAACCCCGACCGGCAAATGCGCCTCGTGCAGCGACTACGGTGAATGTCTCGGCGGTTGCAGCGCTCGGGCTCTGGCCATGACCGGCGATTTCAACAGCCCTGATCCCCACTGCTGGGTACCATGAATCTTACCGAATTGAAAACGCCGATCCGCCTTTACTGGGACCTGCCGTCACACCCGGCTGACACAAACCTGGATTATCCGGGTATCTGCGAGCAGATCATCTCGCTCAGGATACTGAGCCTCGGTATAACTGAAACGGCCCCCGCCGTGAGCGACGGCTGTCTGGCGATTCTGGAGAGGCTCAAAAAGCAGCCCATTGCCACATCCCTTACCGTTTCTTCTTCTGTGCTAGACACTGCTGCCCTGTCCCTCCTTCACGGCTTTAACGTCCGCCTGCTCCTGGTCCGGGCCTCCACCCTGGACGACCTGCGGGTAGTGCCCCGGCTGAAGACTTCCGATGGGGCAAAGCCACAGCTCGGTGTTTCCTTTGAGGTCAGCGCTGATAATTTCGGAATCCTGCCGGAGGTATTGTCCTATTGCGTGGAGAACGGCATCCAGCACCTGGTCCTTCCCATGCAACGGTTGAAGGCAGGCGATGATTGCTTTCAGCTGGGCAGGTCCGAGCGTGAATCGCTCTCCTCAAATCTTGCCGGGATCGACCGGCCCGCCACCATGAAGATCACTATCCACGACCCGTTTCTCTGGCGGGTGTTTTTCCCCAGCGTCTCCTTTCCCGACGGTAGTTGCCAGGCGGCAAACACCATGCTTTATATTGCCGGGAACGGCGACGTCCATCCTTGCCCTACCTTGCCGTACAAGCTCGGCAATCTTGCCGGCACTACATTGCGTGCGATTGTTGAATCAACTGGAAAAAAAGAGTTGAGGGAAAGGCTCATCAATCCCCCTGCGGGGTGCGCATGCTGCGCTGAGCTGGATCAATGCCGGGGCGGCTGCCGCGGTAGGGGATATTTTCTGACGGAATCGTGGGATGAGGCCGATCCGGGCTGTCTTTGATTTGCCAGGAGCCGCGGCACCCGTGTTTCGGCTTATTTCGCCGGCGTTTTTTTCTCGCTTGTGGTGGGCCGGTCCATTTCCATTGGAACAAGGGCGATCTCAATACGGCGGTTAAGCTTCCTCCCCTTTTGGGTGTTGTTGGAAGCCGCCGGTTGGTTGGGACCGTAACCTGTCAGGGCAAGAAGCTTCGGATTTATCTTTCCCTTCTTCTGCAGGTGCTTGACCTGAGCATCTCTTGCTTTACAAATCAAGGTTGTATGGGGTATCTTGTGGCCTGATAAATACCGAATACCTGGCCAAACTTGTTGATGATTTAACGCAGAACTTTGAACGTAGAACATAGAACTATGTAGTACGAGGTTTGCCGTGGCCACACGCATCAAGATACTTCCCGAAAACCTGACCAACAAGATTGCCGCCGGCGAGGTGGTGGAACGCCCCGCATCGGTGGTGAAGGAACTGGTGGAGAACGCCCTTGACGCCGGCTGTTCCGAGGTGGTGGTGGAGATCGAGGCAGGTGGGAGGCGGCTGATCAAGGTCACTGACTCCGGTTGCGGCATGACCCGGGAGGATGCCCTCCTGGCTCTGGAACGCCATGCCACCAGCAAGATAGCCAGCGACAGCGACCTGTTCGGCCTGGCTACCCTCGGCTTTCGCGGCGAGGCGCTCCCCTCCATTGCTTCTGTTTCCCGTTTCGCTCTCGCCACCAGGGAAAAAGGGGCAATCGAAGGAACGGAGATCTACGCCGAAGGGGGGCGGGTCAAGGAGGTCAAGGTCTGCGGCATGGCCGAAGGGACCGTGATTTCGGTGCGGAACCTGTTTTTCAACACCCCGGCGCGGCTGAAGTTCATGAAGAGCAGCGACACCGAGGCGGGGCACGTGGGGGATCTCCTCACCAAGCTGGCCATTTCCCGGCCCGATGTGCGCTTTATCTACAACAACGACGGCAGGACCATATTCCGGGCGCTGGATGCCGACCTGCGCGAGCGGGTGGCGACTCTCCTCGGCCGGGCACTGTCGGCCGACCTCTATCCGCTCGATTTTCACGACGGCCCGCTCGGCGTTACCGGATTGATCGCCAAACCGGAATGCAGCCGCTCTGCGGCTTCCCACCTATACACATACATCAACGGCCGCTTCATCAAGGACAAGGTGGTGCAGCATGCCGTGCTTCAGGCTTACCGCAACTTCATGGAGCGCGGCCGCTACCCGGTGGTGGTGCTGTTCATCACTGTTCCGGCCGATGAGGTGGATGTGAACGTCCATCCGACCAAGCACGAGGTCAGATTCCGCGAGCAGGGGAGGGTGCACGACGCCATCCAGGCGGCGTTGGAGTCGGTCCTGCGCGCCACCCCCTGGGTGCGGAAGCAGGCAGCGCCGCAACCGTTCGCTTCCCCCCCGCCGGCATCGGAGGCAAGCGCGACACGAGTTGCCGAGGTACGGGAGACCCTTGCCAGGTACAGCCCGGAAAAGCATCTGCAGCAGTCCTTTACGGTGCCGCCTGCTGCGACATTCCAGCGGCAGCAAGGCGCTGTCTCGCTTCCCGTTGCGGCCAGGGAAGACGATACCGCGTCAGACAAGACGGAGTCGAAGGGCTATTATTGTTCGCTTTCGGTTATCGGCCAGTTCAATGCTGCCTATATCCTCTGTCAGGATGGCACTGACCTGGTGATCATCGACCAGCACGCCGCCCACGAGCGGGTCGCCTTTGAAAAACTCAAGGCGCAGTTTGCCGCGGCACAAGTGGAGTCGCAACGGCTGCTTTTTCCCGAGACCATCGAGCTTTCTTTCAAGGAAGGGGCGACTCTCAGGGAGCATCTGGCTGAACTGGGCAGGCTCGGTTTTTCCCTGGAGGAATTCGGCGGCGCAACCTGGCTGTTGAACGCCGTCCCCCGTCTCTTGAGCGGCACGGACTACCTGCGCACCCTGAGGGATATCCTCGAAGAGTTGCAAACTCTCGGCAGAAGCCGTACCTTTGCCGATGCACTGGAAGAAATCCTTTCCCGCATCGCCTGTCACAGTGTGGTGCGGGGCATCCATCCCCTGAACGGGCAGGAGATCAGTGCCCTCTTTGCCCAGATGGATGCCACCGAGTTTTCCAGCAACTGCCCCCACGGCAGGCCGGTGCTGCGCAGCTTGACCCTTCCCGAGATCGAGCGGATGTTTAAAAGGTAGTGAAAGGCGGTCGGTGGTCGGTGGTCGGTGGTCGGTGGTCGGTGGTCGGTGGTCGGTGGTCGGTCGGCAGTGGATGGTGGATGGTGATGTTGATGGTCGATGGTGAAGACAAAATAAAACTGATAATTATCGTCGGGCCGACCGCTTCCGGCAAGACCGAACTGGCGGTTCGTCTGGCTGAGCGTTTCGATGGGGAGATTGTCAATGCCGATTCCATGCAGGTCTATCGCGGTATGGACATCGGCACGGCAAAGCCTTCGCCGCAGTTGAGGCAACGCGTTCCCCATCACCTCGTCGATATTGTCACACCGGACGTGAATTTTTCCGCCGCTGATTTCCGCAGGGAGGCTGCTGCTGCCATTGACGACATCCATAGTCGCGGCAAGAGCGTCTTCGTTGTCGGTGGAACCGGGCTTTACATCCGGGCACTGCTCCAGGGGCTGGTCGATTCTCCCAGCGGCGACGAATCCATTCGCCGGGAACTTGTCGAACTGGCGCAAACAGTGGGCAACGAGGAGCTGTTGCGCCGGCTTGCCCTGGTCGATCCTGAAACGGCGGAACGCCTCCACCCCAATGACCGGCTGCGGATTATCCGCGCCCTGGAGGTATACCGCCAGACCGGCCGGCCCATATCCACGTTCAGGAGCGAGCACGGGTTTGCCGATACCTATTACGATTGCCTTAAGATCGGCCTGCGCGTTGAGCGGCAGGAACTTTATCGCCGCGTTGAGAGCCGGGTCGAGGTGATGATCGAGCAGGGGCTCATCGCCGAGGTGGAGGGGCTTTTACGTGCCGGTTACACTCCCGATCTGAAGTCAATGCGCTCCATTGGCTACAAGGAAATATGCGCCTATCTTGCCGGTGAATGTACGCTGGACGAGGCGGTACAGTTGATAAAAAGGGATACGAGACACTACGCAAAGCGGCAAATGACCTGGTTTAATAAAGATTTTGAAATTAATTGGGTTGAATATCCTGAGAGTTTTGCTACTATTTGTAACCATGTGATAGAATTTTTTGCTTAAAGGAGAGGATCATGCCGAAAGCACCGTTCAATATCCAGGATCAGTATCTGAATCAGGCGCGCAAGGAGCGGGTCAAGGTTACTGTGCAGCTCATGGCCGGTACCAAGATGGAAGGGTATATCAAGTCTTTCGATAATTTCTCCGTGCTCATGGAAGTCCAGGGGGACATTCTTATCTATAAGCATGCCATCTCAAGCATAACATCAGTGGACGGCACGTTCCGCCTGCACCAATAGCATTTGTCTGCTTCAACCAAAGAACAGCAATTCCTGCATCAATCAGATTTGATCGGCGATAAAATGTTTTTTCAGGATAAAGCGTGTAGGGGTGGCCTGACGGGTCTCCCCTACACGCATTTCAACATCCGGTACTTAACCAATGAACAATAAAGAAAAATTCCTGGCCGTTCTTGCCGGGCTTTTATGCATAGGCGCAATCATTCTGGTTTATTTTTCGGTGACCATTTTCCTGCCGGTGTTTATAGCCCTGATCCTTACTTATATCCTCAATCCGCTCGTCGTCATGCTCGTGAAGAGGGGGATGAACCGGACAGTGGCCATCATTGCCGTTTTTTGTTTCCTCGTTCTTCTGGCAATGCTTACCGGCTTCCTCTTTATCAGCTCTCTGAAGGCCGAATTCAGCACCGTGCAGATAAACCTGCCGGAATACGCCGGCCGGCTTTATGGGTACATTCCCGGAGAGGTCAAGACCTATCTGGATATCGAAACTCCCGCAAAGGCCTACCAGCACCTGAACGCCGCACTGGAAGAGCTGCGCGGCATCTCTTTCAACCTGTTCAAAGAGACCTTTGCAGTCGTTACCCGGGCCTTCAGCTCTACCCTTGCCTTTATCCTTGCCGTGCTCGGCTATTTCATCACCCCGATCTATCTTTACTATTTCCTCAGCGACCTGTCCGAAATGAAAAGCGGTATGCTCGACCTCATCCCCGAACGCCACCGGGACCGGTTGCGGGAGAGAGTAGGTGAGGTCAATGAGGTCTTGTCCGCCTTTGTTTGCGGCCAGTTGTCGGTCTGCGCCATCCTTGCCGTGCTCTACAGCATCGGCCTTTATGTTATCGGCATCGACCTGGCGGTGCTGATCGGAACGCTGGCGGGCGCCCTGTTCATCATCCCCTATTTCGGCACCATCCTCGGCATAATTTTCTCCATGACCATGGCGCTGCTCAAATTCCACGACTTTCTCCACCCGCTTCTCTGCCTGGGCTGGTTCGCCCTGGTTCAGGCTGCGGAAGGAGGGATCATTACCCCGAAAATCGTCGGGGACAAGGTCGGCCTGCACCCAATCATCACCATTCTGGCGCTACTGATCGGCGGCCAGTTGTTCGGCATTTTCGGCATGCTCCTGGCGGTGCCGGTGACCGCTGTTTTGAACGTATTTTTCCGCTCGCTGCTCGATTATTACCGGAGAACAGCCTACTATAAAGGTGCCTGATGGACGGATTACTCATTGAAAAAGTCATGCCCGGCAGCGTTGCCTCCGAGCTGGAAATAGAGGCGGGTGATCGGCTCCTGGCCATAAACGGCCACCGGTTGCGGGATATAATCGACTATAACTTTTTCTCGGCCGATGAGGAACTGACCCTGGAAGTGGTCAAAAGCGACGGCGAGGTGTGGGAGATCGAGGTCGAACGGGATGAGTCCGAGCCGCTCGGCCTGATGTTCCCGGCGCCGGTTCCGGCCCAGTGCGGCAACAAGTGCGTTTTTTGTTTCGTTCACCAACTTCCCAAAGGGCTGCGCGCACCGCTCTATGTGAAAGATGAGGATTATCGCCTATCCTTTTTGTACGGCAATTACGTCACCCTTGCCAACATCGGTCGTGCGGAGGTCGAACGGATCAAAGAACAGCGACTGTCGCCGCTTTACATCTCCGTTCACGCAACCGATCCCCTGTTGCGGGAAAAGCTGCTCGGCAAGTCCGGGATCGTTCCGATCCTTGAGGTTATGGAGGAGCTTGCCGCTGCCCGCATCACCATGCACACCCAGGTAGTGCTCTGCCCCGGAATCAATGACGGCAGTTTCCTGGAGCAGACGGTCAATGACCTGGCGGCCCTTTATCCCCTGGTTGCCTCGCTGGCGGTGGTGCCGTTGGGATTGACCCGGCATCGCAAAGGTCTGCCGGAGCTGCGACCGGTGACCAGTGACTACGCCGCCGACCTGATTGCAGCCTGGCAACCGCGTGCGAAGGAGCTTGCCGGGCGGTTGGGCGAACCGTTTCTCTTCTTCGCCGACGAGTTTTTCATCAAGGCCGGCCTTCCGTTTCCTCCCATTGAGGAGTACGGGGATTTTCACCAGGTGGAAAACGGGGTAGGGATGGTGCCGCTCTTTCTCGATGAGGCCGCCGAAGTTCTCGACCAGGCTCAACCTTTGCAGCCCGCTACGATTACCGTTGTCACCGGCGAGTCACCTTATCAGTATCTTAGCGATTTCCTCCGCAACCTGGGGCAAAAAACCGGCATTACCTTTCGTCCAGTGGCGATCAGAAATCGTCTGTTCGGCGATAGTGTCACCGTTACCGGTCTGGTTTCCGGTCGGGATATCATTGACGGTCTCCGGGAGGTGGAGGTCGGGGATTTGGTCCTGATCCCCGATGTGATGTTGAAAGAGGGGGAGGGTGTGTTTCTCGACGACTTGTCTGTGGCCGATCTGCAGGATGCCTTGCACAAGGAAATAGTTGTTGTGGAATCGACGCCGTGGGGAATATACCGGGCGATTACCGGGGTTTAGGCGGTTTGTCCCACGAACATCGAACGGGGGATAACCTATGCAAAATTCTTGGACGGCTGTACCGCTATTTCTTATGCGGCTTGGTCTGGCGCTCTTCTTTCTGCTGTCGCTTCCGAGGGGGGGAGAATGTCACGCCGAGCGATCGGTTCTCAGGGTCAGTGACCGAAAGATAATCAGCTTCAGTCGGATGATGGACGAAATCAAGGGCACCCAGGTGGTGGTTATCGGCGAAAACCACGACAACCCCGAACATCATCAATTGCAGCTTGACGTCATTGACGCTTTCCATCAGGCAGACAGACCGCTGGTGATAGGTCTGGAGATGTTCAACGCCGACAATCAGCGGCAGCTCGACCGCTGGATTGCGGGAAAACTGGACAAACCGAGCTTTATCCGACTCTATTACGACAACTGGCGGATGCCGTGGTCTTTGTACAGTGAAATTTTCCTCTATGCCCGTGACCATGGGATTCCGCTTCTAGGTCTTAACATTGAGCAGGGTATACCCCAGAAAGTGGCACGCCGGGGATTTGGATCGCTTACGCGCAAAGAATTGAAAAAAGTGCCATCCGGCATCACCTGTGATGTGGATGCTGCCTACATGGCGTTCATAAGACGTGCCTATACAACCCACACCAGGGACGAGAAATCCTTTGTCCATTTCTGTGAAGCCCAGAAATTGTGGAACGTGGCAATGGCTTCGCGAATCATCGGTTATTTTGAAAAGCATGTCGGACAAACCATGGTGGTTCTTACTGGGACAGGCCATGCGCTGAAAAGGGGAATGCCTGCGGAGATAGGGCAGTCCTCGCATCTGACATATAAGGTTATACTCCCGGAATTTCCTGAAATGGCAAGGAAAGACGTTACAGTTAACGACGCTGATTACATGATTCTGGAGTGAGCACCTTCGATATGGTAATAAAAAACAAGGGGACAGTCTGGTCGGCTGTCCCCTTGTTTTAGTATGTCGATTGTAATGGCCCTCTTCGTCACTTCTGAAGTTAATTGCCGCTATTCGTCAGTTTTGCCTTCCGCCTTTCCTTGTCCTGGTACTTGTCATAGCTAAGGCCATCCTCCCGTATTCTGTCAACGCCGATTTTTACCCATTTGTCCGTGCGGCAGAATTCGGTGATATTCCCCGTACGTATCAGGTATTCCAGGCAATAATCTTCAACAATGTCATAGCTTTCGTCGTCGTAGCGTACCATTACCTTCATGTTATCTCCTCGACAAGCATGTAAGTCCGTAGGCGTTTTAATGAACCGTCAACGTACCTATCGTACGCATTCAAAAAAAACTTTAATTTAAAATGCAATTATTTATGATTGGGTGAAAAAAAGTTTGTTTAGAAATGGGTTGTGGATTGGATTGGATGATTGGGGCTTTGACAGTTAAGGCTACAGCGTCGAAAATATTGACTGTGTAACAGGCACTGACTGAAATGAACGGGATCAGGCCGTAAGCCTTGAATTACATTGGCTCAAAGAATAGCATCAATCATATTTACTCAGTAACTTCCGGTTAGGTTTTTGCACGACGTTTCTTACGTTTCAACTGTCTAATTTTGTTTGAGTTACCTTGTATTCTTGTGCGACGGCTCTGCTGTTCGGCTGCTGCTTCATTTGCAATCTGATTGCGTAATTCTCGTACCCTGCTAATGCTGACTGGCTCCTGGTGCTGCTCACGGCAATAGATGGCTAGCAGCAGATAGGTGATGAGACCACCAAGTATTTGAACCATGAGACCATATTCGCTTCTGGCAATCAGGTGATACACCTTTAGGTGGCGTTTCCACCAACCGAAGAAGGTCTCTATGTTCCAGCGCAGTTTATAAACCTGGGCCACTTCTTCAGCCGTCAGGTCGTATCTGTTGGTTGCTACCCAGTAGTCCTTGCCGTCAATACGGTAACCAACAAGGCGCAGCTCTTTCTCAGTCTGGTTTATACCTTTGGTGCCGAGAAGTACTATCTGGTCATAGAAGACAATACTGTCAGGATTTACGGCATTCTCTCTGATGACGGTTTTGTGTGTATTCTCCCTGATACGGCAGACAAAAAACTTCTCGGCGGCCTGCCACTGGTCAAAGTGATTATGAGACTGATACCCACGATCCATGACACCGGTTTCGCCTTTGTCGATGATCTTATCAACAAAGGGGCGCTCACCCTCTTTACCGTCGGTCAGGAATATCTTCCTTGGAATACCACGGTTGATATCGAAGCCGATATGGGCCTTGGCCTTCTTAGAGCCGCTTCGGTAATCTGCCCATTCCATAGATAGAACAGCATCTATCAAAGAACCGTCTATGGATACCAGATTGCCAAGGTGAGCATATTCATCGGGAAGCACTCTGCCTGCTTGCTTGACAAGATGCCCGAATACCTCGGAAAGCTGTTCAAGACCACGGTTGTTGATTGCCTCAAAGAAAGAGCTCTTTTTGATTCCCTTGGGGGGAGCAACACATTCCTTGGCGAAGTCATCCTGATCCAGCGCCTGGAGAAGTTCGCTCCCGGAAGAGAACTCTTCCAAGTGATAAAAGATCAGGGCTTTTAGCTGATCATCGAAAGTCATTTGCAACGGGCGATACCCCCTGGATTCAAGTTCATTATCTGACTTGAATCTCTCAAAAATCGGGGTAAGAAGCAATTTGAAAGCGCGTGATTTTCGTCTTTGTTTCAGTCGTTTGAACGGTCGCATATCGTAACTCCTGTAATATTGGATAGTTACGAGTGCGGACCACCGTTTTTTTACTCAAAGTCAAGCAAATAATGCGGTATAACGCTGATTTTACAACTTTTTTACATTCTCAAAGAACCTTGCAAAGACCAAACCGGACAATGCTGATATTTACTTCGTTATTTTCTGGTTTCTGTGGTAGAAATTGTCGCGGAATCTCATTCAATCAAATTTGATCCGGCTCGCCTGCAATTATTTTAGCGGACAATTGTCTGTCAGAAAACCACAAGGAAAATGTCATGGTGAAAAAAATGGGCGCAGAAGAACCACGCTCTAATTATATAACCCCTGAAGGGGCAAAATGTCTGCGTGATGAACTGGATTACCTCTGGAAGGTGGAGCGTCCTCGCGTGACCCAGGCCGTTTCAGATGCTGCGGCAGAAGGGGACCGTTCGGAGAATGCCGAGTACATTTACGGCAAAAAGCGCCTGCGCGAGATTGACCGTCGTGTCCGATTCCTCATCAAGCGGCTTGATGCGCTGACTGTTGTGAATAATCAGCCGGAACGGCAGGGGAAGATATTCTTCGGTGCCTGGGTGCGCCTGGAAACAGAAGATGGCGACGAGGTGGTGTACCGGATAGTGGGACCCGATGAATTTGACGTGGCCAAGGGATTCATCAGCATGGATTCTCCCGTGGGACGAGCCCTCCTCGGCAAACAGGAAGGGGATGAGGTGGTGGTACGACGCCCGGCGGGTGCTACGACCTTCACTGTTCTTGATATAAGCTACCGGCCGTTTGCAACGGATTAGAACGGAAATGGCAACGGATGAATGCGTCAAGCTATGGGTAATTACTGAGGAGAGACAACGTGACACCTGAGCAGTTCATACGGGCTGGCCGGCTTGCTGTCGTCAACGCCGTCATCACCATTCCGCTCTTTCTCCTCTCGATCATGCTCGGTTTGCAGAGCGATTACGGGGCGCGGGCGCTCCAAACGATGCTGATGGTGGCCTCGACGCTTCTTTTTGTCTATATCCTTCTGGCGCTCAAGGAATTCATCAACAGCCGCCATGGTTTCCACGATACGGATATCCTTATCAAGATCCAGATATGGGCCAATATTGCCCTGACCGTTTTCAGCATGCTCGGCCTCCTCAGCCGGACGCTCCAGGAGGCGGGGGGGATGTTTGCCCTCTTCCTCATCGTTCCGCTCGGCATCGCCCAAGCCGTCTTCGGTTACAGGCTGCTCCGTTTGCCGGACAAACTCCACGGCAGGCTCAAGCCCTTTTGCTACCTGTCGATAGCTACCGGCTTTTGCTTTGCGGTTGTCGTCCTGATCCCGCTGGGGCTTATCACCAGCGCAGCGGCGGATGTTTTACTGGGGTTGATTTTAATTCGGGCGGGTGGAGAACCACTCTGTCAAAGCCGGGGAGCGTAAACGGAAAAGCCCGGAAGTGATATTACTTCCGGGCTTTTATTTTATGGTGTTACATCGAGGCTCTTTATTCTAATCCGTCGGTGGAAATTTCCCGAGCTTCAGTCGCATGCTCCTTGGAGGGCCATGCAACCGGGTATCCGCTCCGTTTCCCCTTTTTCCAGAGGTTTGTACGCTCATGACGGATGAAGTATGAACAGCTTATTCAGCGTTGTCTCATGTAGCACCACTTTCTTATTTTCAGAGAACTTCTTCTTTTGATTATATAATACGCTTATGAGGGGCATATGTCAAAGCGATGCCCACTGTAATCCATTGTCTGGAACGGCTTTACGGCGTGAAATAAACTGGAGTTTTTCTGATGTCGTGATTTCTGAATTTTTCCTCCGATTTCTCTGACTGCGACAAAAAAGAGCGGGTGGAAGTATCGTATCGATACTTCCACCCGCTCTTTTCATTGCGGCTAATGAACGGCGCACCTTATTGCCATGGTGCGTCTATTTCTTCAGGTTGTAAAAAACCTCTTTCCCTCTGAACAGCGCCACGGCGTCCAGCTCGTCCTCGATGCGCAGCAACTGGTTGTACTTGCAGACCCGATCGGTGCGGCAGAGCGAGCCGGTCTTGATCTGGCCGGCGTTGACTGCCACGGAAAGGTCGGCCAGGGTGGTGTCCTCGGTTTCGCCGGAGCGGTGCGAGATGACCGTGGTGTAGCCGGCCCGCTTGGCCATTTCAATGGCATCGAGGGTCTCGGTTAGGGTACCGATCTGGTTGAGCTTGATCAGGATGGAGTTGGCAATTCCCTTGTCGATCCCTTCCTTGAGTATCCTGGGGTTGGTGACGAACAGGTCGTCGCCGACGATCTGGATTCTTTTGCCGAGGCGCTCGGTCATTTTCTTCCAGCCGTCCCAGTCGTTTTCTGCCATGCCGTCCTCGATGGAGATGATCGGGTACTTGTTGACCAGGTTCTCGTAGAAATCGATGAGCTGGTCGGCGGTTTTCTGCGGCTGTGCCTCGTTTTCCAGGGTATAGACGCCGTCCTTGAACAACTCGGAGGAGGCCACGTCCAGGGCGAGCAGCACATCCTCGCCCGGTTTGAAGCCGGCCTTGGTGATCGCTTCCATGATTACTTGCAGTGCCTCTTCGTTGGACTTCAGGTTCGGTGCAAAGCCACCTTCGTCGCCGACGGCGGTGTTGTAACCTTTGGCTTTAAGAACCGCCTTGAGAGCGTGAAAAATTTCCGCACCCATGCGGAGCGCTTCGGCAAAGTTTTTGGCGCCGGCCGGCATGATCATGAATTCCTGGATGTCCACGTTGTTGTCGGCATGGGCGCCGCCGTTGATGATGTTCATCATCGGCAACGGCAGTTCCTTGGCGTTTGATCCGCCGATATACTGATAAAGGGAAAGCCCTACTTCGTCGGCAGCGGCCTTGGCCACGGCCAGGGAAACGCCGAGGATGGCGTTGGCTCCCAGTTTGCTTTTATATTCGGTGCCGTCCAGATCGAGCATCTTCCTGTCGATCCCAACCTGGTCAGTCGCTTCCATGCCGATCACTTCATCGGCAATGATGTCGTTGACGTTGGCAACAGCCTTCAGAACACCCTTGCCGAGATAGCGACCCTTGTCGCCGTCGCGCAGTTCCAGAGCTTCCCGCTCTCCTGTTGAGGCGCCGGACGGGACCGCTGCTCTGCCCATGGCTCCCGATTCGAGAAAGACTTCCACTTCCAGTGTCGGATTGCCCCGTGAATCGAGGATCTCCCTGGCGTACACATCTGTAATCTGGCTCATTATTCCCCCTGATCATTGATAGTGGACAGGCTTCGTTGCCTGCAATAACAAACAAGACTATATATCACACTTTCACATAAATGGAAGCAGTTTTGTAAATGTTCGTTAACGCTGAAAAATGGTTTAAGTTGACAGTATGCGGGGATAGGGATATATTAAACGCTTGTCTATGACCTGTTTACCGCAAAAAATCTTAACGGAACAGGCTACGTTTCTCATGGGAAACTAACTGTAACAAGGCTGTCGTCGCTCAACCTTTAATAAGGTGGGGTGCCGATCACGGGAATAACACTCAGAATGCCCACTGAAAGCGGCGATAACGAAAAACAAATTAAAGGTTCGCTTGTATTGCTTGGCGAAACCTGCCTGGACTCATTACTGGAGAGGTTTTCCGGTGCGAAGCACGAAAAACGGAACCGCTTCATTCTCCTCTTTTTTACCGCATTTTTCCTTACCCTACTGATTATTCCCAGCAGTCAGTTCAACGTTGTTAAATATAAGGCCGGCGATATCGCAACGTCGGATATCAGGGCCACCCAGGACTATCTTCTGGAGGACCGCCCCCTTACCGAGAAGAAGCGTTCCGAGGCCGGTAATGCTGCTCCCTTCGTCTATAATTTTAATGCCGGTGCCCCGCTAGACGTTACCCGGCGTTTCGAGAAGTCAATGGCCCTGGTCCGCGAGGCGCGGGAGGGTGACAAAGAAATGTCCGGCGATACTCTCCTGCGGAATCTCGACGGCGCTTTGCAGTTGGACCTTTCTGCCGCCGAGGCGGCAACCCTCGCCAGGATAAAGTCGGACCAGGTGCTGTTGGCCGAGATAAGCCGTGTCACCGCGGCCCTTTACCGGCAGAAGGTAGTCGCCGATAAAAAGGGGTTTACTGCCGACCGGAACCACGGTCTACTCGTTACCGACCTGGAAACAAAACGTGAGGTTGCTGCCGGCGATTACTCCCTCTATGTGGATCTGGTTGATGGACGGAAGGCCCTTGCCGGGATGAAGATCGCCATTGGCGCTTCCCCCCGCGATGTGGAGGTCATAAAGGGGGTGCTGTCCAGGATGATAGCCCCCAGTCTTACCTTCGACCGTGAGGCGACTGATCAATTGAGGCATGAAGCGAAAGCTGCCGTGCGTCCCGTCCTGTTCCAGTTGAAGAGGGGGGAGATGATTGTCCGGGTGGGCGAGCGGATTACCCAGGAACAGGCGATGAAGCTGGAGAATATCTTCGAGTCCCGTGGCATTAACCGGTTCTTCATGGGGGTCGGCATACTGGGGCTGGTGCTGGTGCTTTTCTACTTTCCGTACCGTTTCGCCCGCAAGAACATCCGCAAGTTCGACCCTTCCAATAAGGACATACTGCTCCTTACCTTGCTGACCATAGGCAACTTTCTGTTACTGAAGATAACATTTGCCGTATCTACTGCGATGGGGGGGCTCTTCCCCTTTATTGACACCGCCGACTATTACTACCTTTTTCCTTTTGCAGCCAGTGCCATCATCGTGCGCATTATTATCAATTCCGAGGTGGCCCTCGTTTATTGCGCCATTTGCGCGCCGCTCCTGGGGATGATGTTCAACAACAGCCTTCAGGTGGTCGTTTACGCCCTCCTGGGGGGAATCGTCGGGGCACACGGCGTTCGTCAGTGCAAGGAGAGAGGGGCCATTTATACGGCCGGCTTGAAGGTGAGCGTGGTGAATGTTGCCATGGCGGTTTCTTTCCAGTTTTTCAGTGACAATGCCTTTACCATGCAGACCGTTTACTGCGTGGTTTTTGCCTTGGTCGGGGGTATTATCAACGCTGCCTATGCCACCGGCGCCATTCCCCTGATCGAGACCCTGTTCCACTATACCACCGACATCAAGCTGCTGGAACTGGCCAACCTCAATACTCCCATTCTCAGGGAGCTCATGATCCGTGCACCCGGTACTTACCATCACAGCGTGGTGGTGGGAAATCTGGTTGAGGCCGGTGCCGAGGCGATCAATGCCAATCCCCTTCTGGCAAGGGTAGCTGCCTACTATCACGATGTGGGGAAGATCAGCAAGCCCCTCTACTTCATCGAAAACGTCGGAGGTGGTGAAAACCGCCACGACAAGCTTTCTCCGAGCATGAGTGCCCTGATCCTCATCTCCCATGTCAAGGAAGGGGCGGAACTGGCCAGGGAGAACCGCCTTGGCCAGCCGATCATAGATATTATCCGTCAGTCCCACGGTACGTCGCTCATCACCTTTTTTTATCAGAAAGCCAAGAGCCTTGTGATCTCGGATGCGCAGGGGGTGGAAGAGAAGGATTTCCGCTATCCCGGCCCCAAGCCGCAGACCCGTGAAGCGGGACTGGTCCTTTTAGCCGACTGTGTCGAGGCAGCCTCCAGGACCTTGACTGATCCGACCCCCGCTCGCATCCAGGGGATGGTGCAGAAGATCATCAACAACATCTTCATCGACGGCCAACTGGATGAGTGCGAGCTGACCCTGAAAAATCTCCATGAAATTGCCAAGAGCTTTAACCGGATACTTGCCGGCATCTATCATCACCGTATAGATTACCCCGAACCGGTTTTCAAAGACAAGGGTAGCGGAGGAAAGAAAAACCTTGAAAATAGCTATAGCGAACCGGCAAAGACGCTGGCCGATCGAGGCGAAGAAACTAAGAAAAGTGGCGGAGAAGATCTTAAGCGCCTTGGAATGTCCTGACAGCGAATTGTCCCTCACCATTGTCGGCGACCGGAGCATCCGCCGCCTGAACAGGGACTACCTGGAACGGGACAAGCCGACCAATGTCATTTCGTTTGCCATGCAGGAAGGGCTTTTCGGCGAGCTGAACCCGGAAGTGCTGGGTGATGTGATCATCTCGGCCGACACCGCAGCCCGCGAGGCTGAAGAGGGTGGAATGCCCTTTTTTGCCCGACTTTCTTTCCTGTTGTTGCACGGTATCCTCCACATAACCGGATACGACCATGAACGTAGCGGCGAGTCCGAGGCGAGGCGGATGGAGGCAAAGGCGCGGGAGATTTTCGGACTGTTGGAACGGGAAGGGCTTGTGTAAGGGCGGATACCAGGGCTGCCCATGCGAACACGAAATCGGGAAACCATTTGAAACCGACGCGCTTTATAGATTCGGCCAACTGTGCCATTGAAGGGATACTCTATACGGCCAGGACCCAGAAGCACATGCGCAACCATTTTCTGGCGGCGCTGGTCCTGTTGATCGCCACCCTGTTTCTGCGGGTTTCCGCCCTGGAGTTTATTCTACTGGCCTTGTCGGTCTCTTTCGTTCTCTTTGCCGAGCTGATGAACACCGCCGTCGAGGTGGTGGTTGATCTGGTTTCTCCCGGTTATCACCCCCTGGCCAGGATTGCCAAGGATACCGCTGCCGGTGCAGTGCTGGTGGCTGCCATCGGCACCGCGGTCATGGGCTACCTGATACTTTCCCGATACATTTTCCCTATTTACAAGGAGGTGCTCGGCATGATAGGAACGCCTACGGAGATGGGGACCCTGGTCTCGATACTGATGGTGGTGATTGTCGTGATCATTCTGAAGGCAAGAAGCGGCAAGGGAACTCCTCTTCAGGGAGGGCTTCCCAGCGGACATGCAGCGGTGGCCTTCTCCATTGCCACATCGGTTTCGTTGAACACCCAGGATCCGATGATTTCCCTGTTGACCATTGCCCTGGCAATTATGGTCAGCCATTCCCGTCTTCTTCTTAATATCCACTCCATGCGCGAAGTGGTGTTCGGGGCATTGACGGGGACCGGCATAACCTTGGCAATGCTGCTGCTTTTCAGGTTCGCCGGTTGACAGCGATGCGCAGGCGAGTTGTTGAGTTTGGCGATAATTTAATGAGATAATGGAGGGAACATATCCTTGGAAGGGGAGAATGGCAAGAAAAGTCCAAGTCTGCTTGACATTATAAGCCGATTTCTCTCGGGTCGCAAGCGTGTGACCGAGGAGGAAATCCAGGAGTTGATGGACGCCGGCGAGGAAGAGGGGCTGATCAACGAAGAAGAGAACCAGATGATCCGTTCCATCTTTGCCCTGGGTGATACCGTGGTCCGAGAGATCATGGTGCCCCGCACCGACATGGCTTGCGTAAGCGTTGATGCCGGAGTGAAAAATGTGCTCAATGCGATCATTGCCTGCGGTCATTCGCGCATTCCGGTTTACGATGGAACCGTCGATAATATCATCGGTCTTATCTACGCGAAAGACCTGTTGAAATACTGGGGGATGGATGCTTCGGCCATCGTCCTGAGGAAGATCGTCCGTGCGCCTTACTTCATCCCCGAAAGCAAGAACCTGGAGGAACTCCTCCACGAATTCAAGAAAAAACGGGTGCACATCGCCATTGTCATCGATGAGTACGGCGGCACGTCCGGCCTGGTGACCATTGAAGACCTGCTGGAGCAGATCGTCGGTGATATTCAGGATGAATACGACCTGGAAGAGGATTGGCTGGTAATAGAGCCCGATGGCTCGGTTATTGTCGATGCACGGCTGCCGATTGAAGAGCTGGAAGAACATTTCGACATCGAGGTGGAGAGGGAAAAGTTCGATACGGTGGGGGGGCTGATATTCCATCTCATAGGTCGGATTCCCGCAACAGGCGATGAGGTTGACAACGGCTCCATCCACATGACCGTTCTTGGCGCAGATGAACGGCGCATCAGCAAGGTGAGAATCGTCAGAAAGAGTGCAACGGTTGAGGAGATGGAAGGTTAGTGGATTATAGCAGATTCAAAATGCCCGATTTCAACGCCATTCCCCGACGGGATTATCTGCTGGCGGTCACCTCCGGTATCCTGTTGGCCTTGTCGTTTCCCAAGCCCGGCATTGCCATCTTCGCCTGGCTGGCTTTTGTTCCGCTTTTCCTGGCCCTGGGCAAAAAAAGTCCGCGCAAGGCCTTCCGTCTCGGGTTTGCCTGCGGCCTGACCGCCTACGGGGGGATTCTCTACTGGATCAACATCGTCATGACCACCTACGGAAAACTCCCTTTCCTGGTCAGTTTCTGCCTTTATCTGTTACTTGCGGCCTACCTTGCCTTTTACATCGGCATCATCGCCTACCTCGTCCGGCGAGGTGAGGAAAGGGGCATTTCACCGCTCTTTTCCTTTCCTTTTCTCTGGGTCGGGTTCGAATTGATCCGGGCCGTTATCCTAACCGGTTTTCCCTGGGCGAGCCTCGGCCATTCCCAGTACAGGACCCTGCCGCTTATTCAGATCGCTGATGTTACCGGTGTCTATGGCCTCAGTTTTCTCCTCGCCATGGCAAACGTCGTTCTCTATCGGATCGTCAAAGGGGTTGTCAGGAAGAAGCAGGCCGCCTATCCGACGAAAAGTGCGTCTGCGCTTTTCATACTTATGGCGCTGACCCTTGGCTACGGTTTTTACCGGCTGAACAGCGTCGACCATGGCGAGCCGGTCAAGGTCGTGCTCGTGCAGGGAAACATACCCCAGGACGTGAAGTGGGATCCAGCTTTTCAGGAGGCAACGGTCGGTATTTACGAGAAGCTTTCCCGTAAGGCGTGCACAACCGGCGGTAATCTCGTCATCTGGCCTGAGAGCGCCTTGCCGTTTTACTTCCAGAGCGAGGAGAAGTATGCGGCGCGGGTGAAGGCTTTGGCTTCCGAACTGAAGAGTTGTCTCGTTGTCGGCAGCCCGGCTTACGAGAAGGATGGGGAGAGAATCAGATACCTGAATAGTGCCTTTCTCCTGGCGCCGAGCGGAGATGTTATCGGTCGCAGCGACAAGATGCACCTGGTCCCCTTTGGAGAATACGTGCCGCTGCAGAAGCTCCTTCCCTTTGTCAACAAACTGGTGGCCGGTATCGGTGAATTTTCTTCGGGGACAAAGATTACACCGCTCAACACCGGTAAGGGGGAGATCGGCGTCCTGGTCTGCTTTGAGGGGATCTTCCCCGAATTGGCCAGGGCGTATGTCCGGGCCGGGAGCCGCTTGCTCGTCAACATCACCAACGACGCCTGGTTCGGTAAATCGTCGGCGCCGTATCAGCACCTTTCCATGACCGTATTCCGTGCCGTGGAGAACCGTGTTCCCTTGGTGCGTGCTGCCAATACCGGCATTTCATCGATAATCGACAGCAAAGGGCATATCCGCGGCATGACGCCGCTGTTTGAGGAAGCGTTCCTCACCGGCGAGGTACGCTACGGTGAGGGTAATACCATTTACAACCGCTATGGCGATTTCTTTGCCGGGTTCTGCTTGTTAATATCGGTGGGCATCGTCGTGCAGATATTCAGAAAGAACGGAAAGCGTGAAAAAGATTAATTTAAGGAGTAAATGATGTTCAGAGAAGAAGTGGCAAGAGTCGAGGCAATGGCGGAGCGGATCAACAAGTTACGGGGGTCTCTTTGACATAGATAGCCTGAGGGAGGATATCCAGGAGCTGGAATCGAAAATCGCCGACCCCGGTTTCTGGGATGATAATGATACTGCCCAGAAGGTGCTCAAAGAGCGCACCGTCATGGAAAAGACCCTGTCCGCCTGGGATCGGTTCAACCGGCAGGTGGATGATATCCGTGTGCTCATCGAGCTTGGCAGCGAAGCCGAGGACGAGGCGACCCTGGCAGAGGTGCATGGACTGAATGATGAGCTGGAGAAAGGGGTCTCTCATGCCGAGTTCCAGAAGATGCTTTCCGGTCCCCATGACGCCAGCTCCTGTTTCGTCTCCATAAACTCCGGGGCAGGGGGCACCGAGTCCCAGGATTGGGCCGAGATGCTGCTGCGCATGTATCTCCGCTATTGTGAACGCAAAGGATGGAAGACGGAGATAACCGATTACCAGGCGGGCGACGAGGCCGGGGTGAAGGGGGTGACCTTTTCCGTCAGCGGCGAGTACGGTTACGGCTATCTCAAGGCTGAAGCGGGTATTCACCGTCTGGTGCGTATTTCACCTTTTGACAGCAATGCCCGCCGCCACACGTCGTTTGCCTCGGTTTTCGTCTTCCCGGAGATTGAGGACGATATCGAGGTAAAGGTCAACGAGGCCGATCTGCGTGTCGACACCTTCCGTTCCAGCGGCGCAGGGGGGCAGCACGTCAATACCACCGACTCTGCCATCAGAATTACCCATATTCCGAGCGGGATTGTCGTTGCCTGTCAGACCGAGCGGAGCCAGCACATGAACAAGGCTACCGCCATGCGGGTTCTTCGCGCCAAGCTCTACGAGCGGGAACTTCAGGAGCGTGAATCCCAGGCTGCGGAGATTGGCGGCGAGAAGAAGGAGATCGGATGGGGCAGCCAGATCCGCTCCTACGTGCTCCATCCGTACAAGATGGTGAAGGACCTGCGCACCGGCGTGGAGAGCGGCAACCCGGACGCAGTCCTGGACGGGGACCTGGAAGAGTTCATCGTCGCCTTTCTCATGGGGGTCCGTCGGGAAGTCAAGGACGTATAAATCCTATCCGCAGATTACCCGTTTTCAAGCTTCGGAGTTTTTGTTCATGATTTATCGAGTGTTGTTTCTGATTGTTTTCTGGGTCACGGTCGTATTGACCGCCACCGGTTGTGCTGCACCTTCTGCCGGCATCAGCAGGGTCGGCTTCGCCATCCAGGTTGGCGCTTTTTCCGAGGTGAAGAACGCCGAACGTCTCAGCAACAAGTTGCAGCAAAAGGGTATCGAGGCTTTTTATTTTAAGAAGGACAATGGCGTCTATGCCGTACGCTTCGGTGATTTCGAAAGCAAGGAAAAGGCGAGGAAGGCGGCGCAGCGGCTCGTTGCCGATAGGATGATCGGCTCCTATTTCATCGCCCCGCCGCAGAAGATAGCTGTGAAGAAAAGCAGCGAGCTGGCCTGGGAAAAGGCGCCGGAGCCATCCCTGAAAAAACTTTCTCCTGTGGTCCCGAAAAAAAAGGTTGAGCAACCTGGTGGTGAAGCCGGGCCGACAAGTGGCGGCAAAGGTCACGGCGACATGGGGGTAATTGCTGCACGCACCGCCGAACGCTTTGTCGGCATTCCCTATCGTTGGGGTGGTGACACTGTGGTGGACGGCATGGATTGCAGCGGTTTTGTCCGGGCGGTTTACAACCTGTGCGGTGTGAATATCCCGCGTACCTCCCGCGAGCAGTTCAGGGTTGGAGAGAATGTTGGAAAGACGGACCTCCAGGACGGTGACCTGGTCTTTTTCGGCGCCTCCGGCGACGAGATAAACCATGTGGGGATCTATGTGGGGAATGGCCGCTTCGTCCACGCTCCGCGCCGGGGTGACGACATCAAGGTCTCCACTCTTGATGAAAACTATTTTGCAAAAAAATTCATTGGTGCGAAGAGATATTTCTAAACAGTAATTGACAAGTGTCAGGACATCGGTTACCCGGATGTGTCAAGACATCGGTTACCCTTAACGCCCTTTTTTGTGTCAAGACATCGGTTACCTTCATTAGAAATATCAGCTACAATGTTCTCTGTGATTTCAACTTGAGGGGAGAACATCCGCATGGAAGAAGAACTCAGGAAACAAGCAGTCCAGCGCCATCTTGCAGGCGAATCACCCAAGGCAGTCTATACAAGCCTTGATCGCTCCAAGAAGTGGTTTTTTAAGTGGTTGAACCGGTATCAATCTGGCGCGACTGACTGGTACAAGGAACACTCAAGAGCGCCACTTAAAAGACCGTCTGAACTCAGCATCGTAGATAAGGAGATTATTGTCTCCACCAGAAACCGCCTGGACTCGTCACCATTTGCACAGATTGGCGTTTCCGCTATCAAGTGGGAGCTGCATAAGCTGGGGTTACCGTTTCGCTCTGACAGCACCATTAACCGGACCCTGAAGCGGGAAGGACTCGTTAAAAAAAACGAGATATTCCCCCAAAGGGGTCGAGTACCCGTACTTTACCGAAGCCCTGTGCTGCAACAACATCCATCAGATGGATCTTGTTGGCCCCCGCTACATCAAGAGTGACGGCAGATTTTACTCGATGAATGTGATTGATCTGTACAGCCATCGGGTCTTCATCGAATCAAATCGCACCAAGGAGGATGACAACATTGCACAGGGTTTGCTGCGCTGCTGGAAGTCAATGGGGCTTCCCGACTTCCTGCAAATGGACAATGAACTCAGTTTCCGTGGCAGTAACCGCTATCCGAGGTCACTTGGTCTGGTGCTGCGACTATGTCTCTACTTCGGCGTTCATCCTGTTTTTATCCCTGTTGCGGAACCGTGGCGCGATGGCGTAATAGAGAGCTTCAACGATACCTATGACAAAAAGTTTTTTCGCCGCCAGTGGTTCACAAGCTATTCCATGCTCAAGCGGCAAAGCAAGAATTTCCAGCAGTTTCACAACAAGAATCACCGTTACAGCTATCTCAAGGGGAAAACGCCACTGGAGGTTATTGAAGCTGACAAATTCAAGCCCTTGACGCTGGGGCCAAATACCAGGATGCCAAAACTTGATTTTCTCCCGGACGGCACCATTTCGCTCATTAGATTTATCAGGAGCGATAGAACACTTAACATCTTTGGCGAAAAATTTGAGGTTTCAAAAGACCTCGTCTATTCATATGTGCGAGCCATGATCGTAACGGAAATTCACACGCTGCAAGTGTACCTGGGTGAAGACTTTGTTCAAAGCTTTGAGTACAGAATGCCTACAGAGTTCAGCTCATGAAATAGTATGCATAATCAGGGGGTCGGGTAACCGATGTCCTGACACTTTTTAGAGTTAGGCTTGGGTAACCGATGTCCTGACATTTGACAAGTAATGGGTGCAGGGGAACATGGGTTTTACCTCTTTACTTATCTACTCATTTCCAATAAACATTGAGGTGCATTATGGCGTTTATTAAACCATTTAAAGCTCTTCGGCCGAAAAACGATCTGGCGGAGAAGGTGGCAGCTTTACCCTATGATGTGATGAGCACTGAGGAAGCCGTGCAGATGGCGGCCGGGAACCCTTACAGCTTCCTTCATATTTCCCGGCCTGAAATCGACCTTCCGGCCGCCGTAGATATTCATTCCGAACCGGTCTACGTCCAGGGGCGGGCAAATCTGGCTCGGTTCATGGGTGAAGGAATTCTGACTCAGGGTGAGAGGGAGTGCTACTATGTCTATCGTCAGAAAATGGGAGGCATAACTCAGACCGGCCTGGTGGTCTGCGCCGGTGTTGATGATTACCAGGGGGGCACCATAAAAAAACACGAGCTTACCCGCGCCGACAAGGAAGAGGACCGGGTAAAGCATATCGATTACCTGGACGCCAATGACGAGCCGGTCTTTTATACCTATAAGAATGACCCGACCATTACCGCCCTTATTGCGGAAACAACCACCGGCGCTCCGGTGTATGACTTCACCACTGATGACGGGGTTTCCCACACCCTCTGGCTGGTTGCGGAACAGGAGAGAATAGAGCAGCTTACCAGCCGTTTTGCCGCGATACCGACCCTTTACGTGGCGGACGGCCACCACCGCAGCGCAGCAGCGAGCAGGGTGAGGGACCTGAGGAAGGCGCAGAACCCGGCCCATACCGGCAACGAGGAGTACAATTATTTCCTCACGGTTATTTTTCCTGACAATGAAATGAACATCATGCCTTACAACCGTGTGGTAAAAGACCTCAATGGCCTGAGCATCACCGAGTTCATGGCCCGGGTGGGGGAAAAATTCGACATCAGCCCTTTGAGCGCCCCACTGAAGCCTGAGCGCCGCCATCAGTTCGGCATGTATCTGGGTGGCAAGTGGTATGAATTGCTGGCGAAAGAAGGATCCTTCCTGGAGAGCGATGCCGTTGCCCGGCTCGATGTCTCCATTTTACAGGATAACCTCCTCAGCCCGATCCTGGGGGTGCGCAATCCGCGCACTGACCAGCGTATCCATTTTGTCGGCGGCATACGCGGGCTGGACGAGCTGGTGCGAATGGTGAACAGCGGCGAGCACGAAGTGGCGTTCGCCCTTTATCCCACCTCCATAAAAGAGTTGATGGAATTGGCCGATGCGGATAAGATCATGCCTCCCAAGTCCACCTGGTTCGAGCCAAAGCTCCGCAGCGGCTTGTTTGTCCATTTGTTGAAGTGATAGAGGCGGTCGATGGTAGATGGTCGATGGTCGATGGTCGATGGTCGATTTTGAAGCCTCTATCGACCATCGACCATCGACTATCCACCGATTTAAATAGGAGGAGTAAGATGCGTAACGTGGAAAGACTGATAGTATTGTTGTTGTTGCTGGTGGCGATTGCCATCCCTGCCTGTGCGCAGAAGGAAACCAAGGCTGTCGCGGAGAAAAAGGGAGAGCCCGCCGCTGCCGCCAATACGGTGAAAACCCCTTCAGGCCTTGCCTATGTGGATCTAGTCCCGGGTAGCGGTGCGTCTCCGGTTTCTGGTAAGCAGGTGAAGGTGCACTACACCGGTTGGCTGGAGAACGGCACCAAGTTTGACAGTTCGGTCGATCGTGGCGAGCCGTTTGTCTTTACCATCGGCGCAGGCCAGGTCATTCCCGGTTGGGACGAAGGTGTCATGTCCATGAAGGTCGGCGGCAAGCGCAAGCTGATCATCCCTTCGCAGCTTGGTTATGGGGCGGCCGGGGCGGGCGGGGAGATTCCCCCCAATGCAACCCTGATTTTCGAGGTTGAGCTGCTGGACGTGGCGAAGTAACTGGGAGCTCGGGAACTCGGGTTTTGCTGATCCCCGATCCCAGATCCCTGTTTTTGATCCCTGATCCCCGTTCGCAAGCTCTATTACCGGGAGGCGCAATGCGCTTTTTTCTTGCCTTGTGTTTTGTCTGCTTGCCGGCGGTTTCGGCCCTGGCAGCGGACAAAACCGTTACCCTCTATCTGGACGGCGCCAGGGTCGAGCGCAACATGACTGCGACGAAAGGATATCTTGAGGTAGCCCTTCCTGCGGATATGCAGGGTGATTCGCTCAGGATCAAGCCGCTTGGCAGGACATTCATCGACCGGGTGGAGATTGTTGCGGCCCCATCAAACCCGAAGCGGGCCAAAGAGCTGGCCCGACTGGCAGAGCGTAAGGATCAGCTGGAAGACCGGCTGAAGGCCCTCGCTACCCGCGAAGAGATATTTACCGCAGCGGCCAAGTCCCAGAGTGGCAAGGCGCCGCGCAAAAGCAAGAGTAATCCCGAACCGCTGGCGGCCATCCGCCAGGGGACCGACTTTGCCATTGCCCAGCTGGAAACGGTTTATCATGCCAGGCGCAAGGCTGAAAAAGAGTTGAAGTCGGTTGAAAATCGATTGGAGATTGAAAAAAAGGCCGGCAATATCGGCGGCAGTGTCGCCAGGATATGGCTGAAGGGAAAAAGCGGCAGGGTGGGCATCTCGTACCTGGTCAGCGACCTTCGCTGGATACCCAGCTATGATTTCAGGCTGAGCGGGGAGGGGGAAGCGGAGGTATCCCAGCGGGCATCTCTCCCTTTGCTCCCCAAGGGTGCGACCATAGCGGTAGTCCCGACTGTTTTGGCCGAGGCAGCGACAATGGCGCCGGTGGTTGTCGGAGTGGAGCCCTTGCCACCCATTGCCGCTTATGAGTTCCCGGTTGAAAAGGGACAGTTCAGTGCCTCTCCCCAACCGTACTTTTCCTTTTCCTGCCGGAACAACTCTCAGCAGAAGCTTCCCGCCGGGGAGGCCGCCTGCTACCTGGGCGGAGAATATCTGGGAAAAATACGGTTTCAAGGGCTGGCGCCGGGTGAGACAGGGGCGTTTGTCTGCGGCCGATAGACGGATGAATCTTATTAAATAGAAATACAGGAGCGGTTTCATGGGAAAAACAGGACAACACGTATTGTATATGATTGCAGGTTTATTGATGCTGGCTCTGTTTGCCGGCTGCGGTGACAGTACCTCCACACCCACCGTCCCGGCGACGGCGACGATCTTTTATGCCCACAGCCTGGCATTCAGGAACAGCACCACCATGGCCTGGGGGTACAACGGTTTTGGCCAGCTCGGTGACGTGTCGTTGAATAACAGTGCTTCGCCTGTTAAAGTCTCGGGCCTTGTCGGGGCGAAGGGTGTTGCCATCGGCGCCGACCATTCGCTGGCCTTCTTCAACAACAGCACGGTCCGGGCCTGGGGGTATAACGGCTTCGGCCAGTTGGGGAACGGGACAACCACTTACAGTAACATACCTGTGCCGGTGAAGACTCTGATCGGTACCGCTTCATCGATAAACCTTACCGGTGTCACTGCAGTTGCAGCGGGAGGATTTCACTCCCTCGCCCTCAAGAACGGCACGGTCTGGTCCTGGGGAGAAAACACGAACGGCCAGCTGGGGAGGAACGTCACCGATACCAGCCCCCTCATTGCCGGGCAGGTTATGACAGACCCGCCGAATGGAATCGGACTTACTTCAATAACCCGAATTGCTGCCGGCGGGAGCCACAGCCTTGCCCTGGACAGCAGTGGCGCGGTCTGGGCCTGGGGGTATAACGGTTATGGTCAGCTGGGAGACGGGTCCTTGGTCGATAAGAAATTGCCGGTGAAATTGACCGGTATTACGGTGCCGGTTGTTGCGATAGCTGCCGGCGGCGCCTTCAGTGTGGCAGTCGATAATAACGGCGCAGTCTGGGCCTGGGGGTACAATGGTTTCGGCCAGCTGGGCAACAAATCCACAACCGACAGTAATGTGCCGGTGCAGGTCGTCTTGGAGGATGGGACCCCTCTCCCCAACATAAAAGCGATTGCCGCCGGACTCGACCACGTGCTGGCGCTCGACAGTAACGGTGCCATCTGGGCCTGGGGATACAACGGGCTGGGGCAGCTGGGAAACAATACGACCATCAATAGCTCCACCCCTGTCCAAGTTCCGGCTTTTACTGCTGCGTTGATCGACTCCCCCTTTACCGTCGATGGCGTCAACCCAATCCTTGCCGCCGGCCATCATACCCTGGCGCGTAAAGCCGACGGAACGCTCTGGGCGTGGGGCGACAACGCCTACGGCCAACTGGGATTTGCCCCGCCGTCAAATCTCGAAACCTTCATAACCGCCCCGCGACCGATAGACGGCATGTAGCAGCCGGCAGCATGATCTGACCTTTTGAAGTCCCCCTTGTTTCCAAGGGGGACTTTTTTTGTCTGCACTCCTTAAGTTTCCTCCGCGACTGTCGATATGAAAATTAATGCCACTAGAGGTGAATGCCATGCGACGGTTAACGAAAAAACTCAATCACAGAACGATCTGCACAATCGTGCTGATGGCAACCGGAAGTCTTCTCTGGTGGTGTCTGTCCGGTTATCTCGGCGGAGCACGACTGCAGGTTGCGCTCTTGATAGCTGCAGGGATGGTTCCCCTGTTTTTCGTTTTTACCCGTCTGGAACGCATCGCAACCATGCGCCTCGTGGAAAAAAACTGGGCACTGGCCGGTGAAAACGTCCGATTGATGGAGTCGCTCGACGAAATAGAGGAGCGGTTCGTTGTTTCACTCAGATCCATAGCCGAAACTGTTGACGCCCATGACGTTTATGCAAACGGCCATTCGAAGCGTGTTGCCAATGTGGCGGTGAAAATCGGCAAGAAGCTGAATATGTCGGAAAAAGAATTGAATTCTTTGGAAACTGCCGCATTGTTTCACGATATCGGCATGATCTGGGTGCCGCACTATATACTGATGAAGGAACAGCCGCTGACTGCGGATGAACAGGCAGCGATCAGGAGGCACACGGTTCAGGGCGCCGAATTGCTTGACTCCGCCAAGTCTCTGAAAGATGAGGGGATTGCCGTTCTTCACCATCACGAAAGATTCGACGGCACCGGTTATCCTTACGGTCTTAAAGGGCTTGCCATCCCTCTGGCTGCCAGAGTTCTCGCCGTTGCCGATGCGTTCGATGCCATGACATCGGAGCGCCCTTACCGTTGTGCGCTGCTCATGCGTGAAGCCCTTGAAGAGCTTTATTCAAACGCGGGGGGGCAGTTTGATCCGCATGTTGTGGAAGCTTTCCTTAATGCACTGGATGACATTACCCGTGAGAATGAAACGGTAAGGCCGGAAACTATGCGATTCGGAGCCCGATTGTACAGCATGGTCGGCAACTGTTGAGAATGGATGAATCAATCTGTTTTTTTCCGAATTACTCTTGAGGCGTGCGATACACGTCTCTTTTTTTGTCTTTACTGTGATTCCTGGTTTGGTAATAAAATCTATCCCTTTTTCCCGCCTCCTTTTCTGTTGAGCAATTCTTGCCTTTATGGTAATTTAACCTGTTTTTAACTATTCATAATTATCGGGAGACTTAATCGGATGTTTGGCGCTCTTATTAAAAAAATTGTCGGCAGTAAGAACGAACGTGAGCTGAGGCGGCTTTGGCCGATCGTCGAGCAAATAAATCACCTGGAAGCGGAGATCAGCAGTCTTAGTGACGACCAGTTGC
This sequence comes from Geotalea uraniireducens Rf4, assembly GCF_000016745.1. Classification (GTDB taxonomy): domain Bacteria; phylum Desulfobacterota; class Desulfuromonadia; order Geobacterales; family Geobacteraceae; genus Geotalea; species Geotalea uraniireducens. Next base: position 2,075,480 of record NC_009483.1, read on the forward strand.
GTAATAAAACGACCGAGTTCAAGGAGCGCTATGCCCGGGGAGAAACCCTCGACTCTCTCTTGCCCGAGGCCTTTGCCGTTTGCCGTGAGGCCGGCAAAAGGGTGCTGGGGATGCGCCACTTCGATGTGCAGCTGATCGGGGGGATGGTCCTTCACCAGGGGAAAATTGCCGAGATGAAGACCGGTGAAGGTAAAACCCTGGTGGCGACCCTGCCGTCTTACCTGAATGCGCTTACCGGCCGTGGCGTGCATGTGATCACGGTCAACGATTACCTGGCGCGACGAGACTCGGAATGGATGGGGCGGATTCACAGCTTTCTCGGCCTGAGCGTCGGGGTGATTATCCATGGCCTCGACGATGACGAGCGTCGCGAGGCATACAACGCCGACATCACCTACGGCACCAACAACGAGTTCGGCTTCGACTACCTGCGGGACAACATGAAGTTCTCCCTTGACGATTACGTGCAGAGGGATTTTCACTATTCCATTGTCGACGAGGTGGACTCCATCCTCATCGATGAGGCGCGGACCCCGCTCATCATATCCGGCCCCACCGAGGATTCCACCGACAAATACTACATCATAGATCGGATCATACCGCTTCTGAAGAAAGGGGAGGTCCTCGAGGAAGAGGCCAATACTCTTTCCGGCAAGCGCAAGCGGTACACCGGTGATTTCACCGTCGATGAAAAGTCGAAATCGGCCACCCTCACCGAAGAGGGGGTGCTCAAGGTTGAGAAACTCCTCAAGGTCGACAACCTCTACGATCCGCGTAACATGGAGACGTTGCACCATGTGAACCAGGCCCTTCGCGCCCATGCCCTGTTCAAGCTGGATGTGGATTACGTGGTGAAGGAGGGTGAGGTCCTCATCGTCGATGAATTTACCGGCCGTCTCATGCCGGGCCGCCGCTGGTCCGACGGCCTGCATCAGGCCATCGAAGCCAAGGAAGGGGTGAAGATCGAGAACGAGAACCAGACTCTGGCTACGATCACCTTCCAGAACTACTTCCGCATGTATGAGAAGCTGTCCGGCATGACCGGAACCGCCGATACCGAGGCGGAGGAATTTCACAAGATATACAAGCTCGACGTTGTTGTCATCCCCACCAACAGGGTTCTCCTGCGCCCCGACTTCCCGGACGTCATCTACAAGACCGAGGGGGAAAAGTTCAATGCGGTGATCGAGGAGATCAGGGAACTTCATGCCAAGGGGCAGCCGGTGCTGGTCGGCACCATTTCCATCGAAAAGTCGGAGGTGTTGTCGGAACTCCTGAAGCGACAGGGGATTCCGCACAATGTTCTCAACGCCAAACAGCATGAGCGGGAGGCGGAGATCGTTGCCCAGGGGGGGCGCAAGGGGATGATCACCATCGCCACCAACATGGCGGGTCGCGGCACCGACATCCTTCTCGGAGGGAATGCCGATGCCATGGCCAAGCAATGGCGTCGCGGAAATCCCGAGGCTTCCGACGGGGAGTATGAACGGGTGCTGGCCCAGTTCAAGGAGCAGTGCGCCAATGAGCACGACGAAGTGGTGAAGCTCGGCGGCCTCCATATCCTCGGTACCGAGCGTCATGAGTCGCGTCGTATCGATAACCAGTTGCGCGGCCGTTCCGGGCGTCAAGGGGATCCTGGTTCATCCCGTTTCTACCTTTCCCTGCAGGATGACCTGCTGCGCATCTTCGGTTCCGAACGTGTGGCCAAGATCATGGACATGCTGAAGATCGAGGAGGGGGAGGCGATCACCCACGGACTGATCACCAAGGCCATCGAGAATGCCCAGAGGAAAGTTGAAGCCCACAACTTTGAGATCAGAAAGCACCTGATCGAATATGACGATGTCATGAACAAGCAGCGTGAGGTCATCTATGCCCAGCGCCGGGAGATTCTTGCCGGCGAAGGAATCCGGGAGAGTTTCCTCGATATGGTTGACGAGACCGTAGCGGATCTCGCCGCGGGATACGCAATCGACAAGGTTCCAGCACAGGAATGGGACTGGCAGGGGATGGGGGATTCCATCTACAAAATCTTCGGCTTCCAGGTGGATATCCCTGCAGAGACCATGGAACGCCTCAATCCGTTTAATCTGCGCGAGCTTTTGCAGGAAAAGGTCCGCGAATTGTATACCGCAAAGGTTGCGGAGTTCGGCGACGAGCTCATGGATCACCTGATCAAGGTGATCATGCTCCAGAGCATCGATACCCAATGGAAGGACCATCTCCTCTCCATCGATCATCTCAAGGAGGGGATCGGTCTGCGCGGTTACGGGCAGAAGGATCCGAAACAGGAGTACAAGAAAGAAGCATATCAGCTTTTCATGGATATGATGCTCCGCACCCGCGAAGAGGTGGTGGAGAAGATATTCTGGGTGCAGATAGCCCGGGAAGAGGATGTGGAAAAGATGGAGGAGCAGCAGAAGCGCCAGCGGCTGGTTTTCAATCTGGGAGACGAGCCGGAGGCCCAGCAGCCTGTTACGAGCAAGAAGGTCGGCAGGAACGAACCGTGCCCATGCGGGAGCGGCAAGAAGTACAAGCAATGTTGCGGCAAGTGAGGGAGGCCATACTGCGTTCAGCGTGCAACGTCGAACGCATGCCGCATAAGGAGCTGCCATGAACATAAAAGGATTCAAGTTCTCCGCCGTAGAGGCGGCCGTAAAGAAGCCGGGAAGGCTGGACCTGGGGTTGATCTTTTCTGAAGTGCCGGCGGCTGTGGCCGGGGTCTTCACCACCAATAAGGTCAAGGCTGCTCCGGTCCTTTTGGGTATGGAGCGGATGAAGAACGGCCTCTGCCAAGCTGTTGTGGTGAACAGCGGCAACGCCAACGCCTGCACCGGCCCGCAAGGGATCGAGGATGCCAGGGAGACTGCGCGGCTGGTGGCCGAAGGTTTGGGCATTCCAGACGAGGCCGTGCAGGTGTCGTCAACCGGCGTCATCGGTCAGCCGCTCCCCATGGAGAGGTTGAGACGGGCCATACCCGCCCTCATCGAAGGACTTGGAACCGGTACCTTTGATGATGTTGCCCGGGCCATCATGACCACTGACACCTTTCCCAAGATTGAGGCGCGGAACGGCGTAGCGGGCGGGATTCCATATTCCATCGCCGGTATTGCCAAGGGGGCCGGGATGATCATGCCCAATATGGCCACCATGCTCGCCTTTATCGTTACCGATGCTGCGGTGGAGCCTGCCTGGCTGAAAAAGGTGTTCAAGGAAGCAAACGATGCGTCCTTCAATGTCATATCCGTGGATGGCGACACCTCCACCAACGACACGGCCCTGATCATGGCCAACGGCATGGCCGGCAACCCGCAGATCAAGGCAGGGACGCCGGACGCCGACTCGTTTGTACTGCATTTAAGGGATGTTCTCCTTGCACTGGCCAAGCAGATCGTGAAAGACGGCGAGGGGGCCACCAAGTTGGTTGAGATCACGATCAAGGGAGCCCGCTCCGGTGCAGATGCAAAGCGGGCTGCCATGGCGGTTGCCAATTCCCTGCTGGTCAAGACTGCGTTTTTCGGCCAGGACGCCAATTGGGGAAGGATTCTTGCGGCTGTCGGCTATTCCGGTGCGGAGGTCGATCCCGACAAAGCCGAACTGTTCTTTGATGATGTGCAGATGGTTAAAAATGGTATTTTTGCCGGAGGAGATGCCGAAGCCCGCGGTACAGAGGTTTTGCGGAAGAAGGAGTTTGCCGTGACGGTGAACCTGAAGCTGGGGGAGGGGATCTCCACCGTCTACACGAGCGATCTGTCCTACGATTATGTGAAGATAAATGCCGATTACCGTACTTGAAGTGATGTCGTGAAATAGTGGTTAATAACCTTCTGCATACGGATTCCGGAGGCTGTATGAGGGTGCGAAAATTATTGTTGCTTGCTGGTTTGCTTGTCCTGACAAACTGTTTTTTCAGCGTATGTGCCACGGCTGATGCGGGGGCGCTGAAAATAACTGAAATGGCGGTTACCACGAAGATCGTCAAGGGGAACCCGATAGACTCGGTGCGACGCATTTCATCGACTTCGGTTAAGGCGCTCTACTGTTTTACCAGGCTTTCTGCCTCCAAGGATGAAGATACCACCATCAAGCACGTCTGGTATAAAAATGATGAGGTTGTCGGCGAGTATGAACTTCCTGTAAAGGGTCAACACTGGCGGACTTACAGCAGGAAGCAGGTGGAGAAGGTTGCTGCAGGGGATTGGCGCGTTGAGGTTCTGGACAGTGAAGGGAATCTCCTTAAGACAGTGAAATTCAGGATGAATTAGTCCCTTAGAAAAATTAATTGCATGTTTTTTGCGAAGAATTTTTCGTGAAGGGACTTATCCCGTTCATCGGGGTTAGGACTGTGCGGGGAAAAGCAGTGTCGTTCGTAAAGTACCTCCATATTGGACTCCTGTTTTTTTTTGCATCATCGGTTTTTGCTGGTGATGTGCCGGTAACTCAAGTTGATCGCTTGACTAAAATTGACCAGTTGCTGACCGGTGCTATCTCGCAAGGTTTGATAGCAGGTGGTGTTGTGCTGATCGGCAATCACGCCGAAATCCTGTTCGAACGGGCGTACGGCAAGGTTTCCAGTGCAACCGATGCCCGGCCGATGACTGTAGATACAATATTCGATATTGCTTCTCTCACCAAGGTAATAGCCACGACGCCGGCAGTTCTCAAGCTGGCGGAAGAGGGGAAGCTCAGCCTGGTTGATCCCGTGGCTAAGTGGTACCCCGAATTCAACGGACAGATGAAGGATGACTTGCTGATGGTCAACCTTCTGACCCATACCTCCGGCCTCGATGATTTCCCCTTGTCTTCCCAGAACTCCCTGCAGTATGCCGTGAATGGTGCAGCCGCGCAAAAACTGAAAGGCGCGGTCGGGAGCCGCTTCAGGTATGCCGATATAAATTTCATCCTGCTTGCTGAGTCGGTTAAAAGAGTTATCGGCGTGGGGTTGGATCTGTATACAACCGCCTGTTTTTTCGCACCGTTGGGGATGAAGGATACTTCCTTCAACCCGTCAAGGGAGAGCACATCCCGTTGCGCGGCCACTCTCAATACTGATAATTCCCTGCTGGTTGGACAGGTCCAGGATTATGAGGCCCGCCAGCTGGGCGGCGTTGCCGGTCATGCCGGGCTCTTCAGTACGGCCGGTGATCTGGCCAGGTTTTGTCGAATGCTTCTCAATGGCGGGGAATATGAAGGGAAACGGATACTTTCCGAGCGAACCGTGAACCAGATGACGGCACCCTACTTTTCCCGGGGAGGGAAGGTGGTTCGCGGTTTGGGATGGGATATTGATTCGCCTTATTCTTCTCCTCGCGGGAATGGTTTTTCCGAGGTGTCTTTCGGACATACCGGCTATTCGGGGTCTTCGGTTTGGATAGACCCGGCAAGCGACACCTTTGTCGTACTGCTTACCTCTCGTCTTGAGTACCGGAAAACCAAGGAATTCAGCCGTTTGCGCAGCGATCTGTCAACCCTCGCAGCCGCACTGTTTGCACCTCCTGTTGAAATACGAGAGCTAACGCGCCTCAATTATGAGTGACTAATATAGGCCGGCAAATAACTTGACACGATATAGGCTTTGTGCTAGTTTTTTCGCACTTGTTCACAGATTTATGAGAATCCGCCGGGCTGTGTCAGCCTTCTTTTCAACGTCCCATCAGAGGAGGGATAGATGAGCAATAAATTGCTCCTCGCCGATGACAGTATCACCATTCAAAAAGTAGTGGGCATAATCTTCGCCAATGAGGATTATGAGCTTACCGTGGTGGATAACGGTGATGCCGCGCTGGACAAAGCAAAACAGATTTCGCCGGATATAATTCTCGTTGATGCCTTGATGCCCGGTAAGACCGGCTATGAGGTCTGCGCAGAAGTGAGGCGAGACCCGGCGCTGAAGTCTACACCTCTTCTCCTTATGACAGGGGCTTTTGAGCCGTTCGATGAGGATAAAGCCAGGCAGAGCGGAGCAGACGACTTTATTTCGAAACCATTTGAATCTCAACAGCTTATTGACCGGGTTAAGAAGCTTATTGAGCTGGGCAAGGAGAGGGCATCATCCGTACCTCTACAGGAAGCCACGGTGACTGTTGCTCCTGCGATAGAACCTGTAGCAGCGGCCGTCTGGACAGAGCCCGCAGTCACATCTGTTTCTTCACCAGCTGCTGCACAATCTGCCAATGACCTGGCTGAAGCATTTTTTGCCGGGGAAGAAGCGTGTGTGGCTGAACCCGAGGATATATTTCCCTTGGCAGAGGAAGTGGTTGAAGGGTGTCCCGATGACGATCTCTGGGGTGCGTTTGAGATTGAAGAGATTGCTGAGGGCGAACCCGTTGAATTCGGCGAGGTTGCTGCTGAAACCGTACCACTCTCCGAGTTTTCCTCTGATATAGAAATTGATGATACTTTTTCTTTTGCCGAAGAAGACGATGCCGGTATTGTAGAGACCGGACCGGAGGTGTTCTCCGAAGAACCGCAGGCATTTGGCACCGGATGGGAGCCGGTCGGTGAGCAGACCTTTGCATTTCGTGAAGAACCGGAAACCGTCGATTTTGAGCAACCTGTTGGGTTGGAGACTGTTCCTGGATTCGATACGCCACCGGCTCCTGCAGCGCAGCCGGAAGTGTCCGATTTCTTCGATGAAACCGTTGCGCCTGTTGTTGCCGCACCCGCCCCTGCGCCATCTCTTCAGGAGGTTGATCTGCAGTTTGCTCCTGAAGAAGAGTATGTTCCCGTCCTTGAGGCCGCTGCACCTTCTGGTGCCGCTTCCGTTGCGCCTGCCGCGCAGCCTGCCGATCTGACCGAGGCGCAGCTTGCAGCGGTTATTTCCAGTGTCTCACGGGAGATCATCGAAAAGATCGTCTGGGAGGTTGTTCCTGACCTCGCTGAAATGCTCATCAAGGAAGAGATTCGAAAAATCAAGGAAGGATCTGTGAGATAAGGTCTGGCGACGTTATAACATTAAACAAAAAATGGGGATTTTATATCCCCTTTTTTATTAGAAATTATGAGTGAAAGAGGTTGGTTGTATGGCTGATAAAGAGCTGACAAAGGTATACGAACCGAAAAGCGTCGAAGAGAAGTGGTACAAAGAATGGGAGAGTAACGGCTATTTCCATGGGGAGGCCGTTTCTGCCAAACCGTCATACAGCATAGTGATCCCACCTCCGAACATTACGGGTGTGCTGCATATGGGTCATGCCCTCAACAATACGCTCCAGGATATACTCTGTCGCTGGAAACGGATGAGCGGTTTCAACGTGCTCTGGATGCCGGGGACCGATCATGCCGGCATTGCCACGCAGAATGTTGTGGAACGTCAGCTTTCCGCCGAGGGGAAGGACCGTCACGATGTGGGGCGTGAGGCATTCATCGAACGAGTCTGGCAGTGGAAAGCCGAGTCCGGTGGACAGATCATCGGCCAATTGAAGCGGCTGGGCGCGTCCTGCGACTGGGAGCGCGAGCGCTTCACCATGGATGAGGGGCTCTCCAGGGCAGTGCGAGAAGTGTTCGTCCGCCTTTACGACGAGGGGCTTATTTATCGCGACAACCGTCTTATCAACTGGTGCCCGCGCTGCCATACGGCGCTTTCCGATATCGAGGTGGAGCACGAGGAAAAGGCCGGCCACCTCTGGCACCTCCGCTATCCGGTTGTGGGTACGGAGCGACACCTCGTTGTTGCCACCACCCGGCCGGAAACCATGCTCGGCGATACTGCCGTGGCGGTCAATCCCAACGACGACCGGTACAGAGACCTGATCGGCGGCATGGTTACACTTCCGCTTGTGAACCGGCAGATACCCATCATTGCCGATGAGTACGTGGACATGGAGTTCGGCACCGGCGTCGTGAAGATCACCCCGGCCCATGACTTCAACGACTTCGAGATGGGAAAGCGCCATAACCTGGACCGGATCAACATATTTGACGAATCCGGGGTGATCAATGCCGCCGGCCACCAGTACGAAGGGCTGGACCGCTTTGCCGCCAGAAAGCGAATAGTCGCAGATCTTGAAGAAAAGGGCTTGTTGGAGAAGATCCAGGACCATACCCTGGCCGTCGGTGGGTGCTACCGCTGTAAGACCGTTGTCGAGCCGTACATGTCCCTTCAATGGTACGTGAAGGTCGGGCCGCTTGCGGAAGAGGCGTTGGCCGCGGTTCGGGATGGCAAAACCCGCATTGTTCCGCAACAGTGGGAGAATACCTATTACGAGTGGATGGAGAACATCCGCGACTGGTGCATCTCACGTCAGATCTGGTGGGGACACCGCATACCCGCATGGTATTGCGATCATTGCGGAGAGATCACCGTGGCAAAGGTCGATCCGACCGCATGCGCAAAATGCGGCAGCGAAGAAATCCGCCAGGAAACCGACGTGCTCGATACCTGGTTCTCGTCCGCCCTCTGGCCCTTTTCCACCATGGGGTGGCCGGATAAGACCCAGGAACTGGCAAGCTTCTATCCCACTTCCTGCCTCGTTACCGGCTTTGACATCCTCTTTTTCTGGGTGGCGCGGATGATGATGATGGGCCTTCATTTCATGGAGGAGGTGCCGTTCAGGGACGTCTACATTCATGCCCTGGTGCGTGACGCCCAGGGACAGAAGATGAGCAAGTCCAAGGGGAACGTCATAGACCCGCTGACCGTCATCGAGGCATACGGCACGGACGCTTTCCGCTTCACACTGGCGGCCTTTGCCGCACAGGGGCGTGACATCAAGCTGGCGGAGGAGCGTATCGCCGGCTACCGCAACTTCGCCAACAAGATCTGGAATGCATCCCGTTTTGCCATGATGAACCTGGAGGGATTCGATCCCGATGCCGTCGATGCCGACAGCCTTGAGCTGTCCAATGCGGATCGCTGGATACTATTCCGTCTCAATGAAACGGCCGGAGAAGTGGACGAAGCCCTGGCTGCCTACCGCTTCAACGATGCAGCTGCCGCCCTCTATCGCTTTACCTGGAGCGAGTTCTGTGACTGGTACATTGAGCTGGTCAAGGATGATCTCTATAAGGGCGATAGCCGGCGACAAGTCACGGCCCGATATGTCCTTTGGCTGGTCCTGGAACATCTGCTGCGGCTGTTGCATCCCTTCATGCCGTTTATTACCGAAGAAATATGGCAGACGCTGGCAGGGAAAAAATCCGCGCCCAGCATAATGCTTGCCGATTATCCGCAACGCAAGCAGGAGTGGGACTTCCGCGAAGGGGCAGCCGAAATGGCCCTGGTTATGGAGGTAATCAGCGCTATCCGCAATATTCGCGGTGAGATGGAGGTTCCCCCCAGCAAAAACATTGCTGCCATCCTCGATTGCAAGTCGGCGGACAGCCTGAAACTGTTGAAAAAGAACGAGGTCTACATCCTCAGCCTCGCCCGGCTCTCCGACCTTGCCATCGGCCAGGGAGTCGACAGGCCGGCGGACGCCGCATTGCAGGTTGCAGGGGATGTGGAGATAGTCGTGCCGCTCAAAGGTTTGGTCAATGTGGAAGAGGAAGAGAAACGCCTCCTCAAGGAAATAGGCAAGATAGACAAAGATATCGAGTTTCTGGGCAAGAAACTTGAAAATCCCAGCTTTGTTGAACGCGCTCCGGCCGATGTGGTGGAGAAGGAGCGGGAGAAGCTGGCTGAGTTTGCCAACAAGAAGCAGGTGCTGGAAGAGAGTCTGGAAAAGATCCGGCGGTTGAGGTAGGGGCGAACCAGCGTGTTCGCCCTTGATTGGGGCAGGTATAAGACCCCCCGAGGTATTTGATGTTATCTGTTTTTCCGTTCTACTTTTTTGCCTTTATCTTCGGAGCACTGGTCGGCTCTTTCCTCAATGTCTGTATTTATCGGCTGCCGAAAGATGAGTCGGTGGTGTTTCCACCATCCCATTGCCCGAAATGCGATTACAGGATTCGCTTTTATGACAACATTCCCGTCGTCAGCTACCTGTTGCTGGGGGGGAAGTGCCGCTCCTGCAAGACCCACATTTCACTTCAATATCCGGCTGTGGAGCTGATAAACGGTTTATTGACCCTGTTCCTCTTCATAAAATTCGGAATCACCTGGTCATTCCTCTTCCTGTTCCTGTTTTGCTCAGCCCTTGTCGTCATTACCTTCATCGATCTGGAGCACCAGATAATTCCCGATGTGATCAGCCTGCCAGGCATCGTCATCGGCTTTGCCGCATCCTTTCTCCTCCCCTGGCTTGGGTGGAAAAACTCCCTGATCGGAATTTTAATAGGCGGCGGCAGCCTGCTGATTGTGGCCTACGGCTACCAGTTTCTCACCAAAAAAGAAGGTATGGGCGGCGGTGACATCAAGCTCCTGGCCATGATGGGGGCGTTCCTCGGCTGGCGGTCTGTGCCGTTCATAATTTTTGTCGCTTCGCTGGTCGGCTCGATCATCGGCATCACCCTCATGGTGGTGCAAAAAAAGGATTCAAAGCTGGCTATCCCCTTCGGGCCTTTTCTTGCCATCAGTGCGATTCTTTACATCTTCTTCGGCAAGGAGATAATCTGGTGGTATCTTTCGCTGGCCGGCAGCAGCCCCGGGGGCTAGCGTCCGCATGAAGCATTTTCGCGTTTCCCTCACCTTTTCCATTCTCTCCTCGCTCGCCTGCCTGCTGGTCCTTACCTGGGTTCTGCTCAGTCTCATTTCGTTCAAAACTGCTGAAAAAGATCTCCTGGCCCAGAAGAACGAGGAAGCACGCGTGCTCCTTTCTGCATTTGCGGAAATCGCTCAGGCCTCGCTGAATCGCATAAACGAAGAATCATCGACTAAAATACTGACCGCGAGACTTGCCCGGGAGAAGGACTTTGCCGGCATTACGGTCATGGATGGGGCTGGGAAGGCGGTCTATGTCATAGCAGATGCCAGAGGTACAGATGCGACTCTTCAGGCGACATTGAAGAAGGGCAAGGAGTCGTTTGCTTTCACCCCGGACGGCAAATATATTTTACGATACGCGCCGCTTTACCGGGGAGATACCGTCATCGGCGCGGCCCGCCTGTCGCTCTCACTGGCAAAGGAGCAGGAACGGCTCAAAGGCTCGCGCCACCTGTTCCTGGCCTATTTTGTCCTCGATTTTCTGCTGTTGCTCGGTTTCGGTTCGTTCATGCTGTCACGGATCGTCGTTGTGCCGATCAGGAAGCTCCTCGCCGCAACCAAGAGGATTGCCTCAGGCGATTACGGTCATAGCGTACATGTGCCGGGGAGTGCCGAAATAGCCGAGCTCTCTGAATCATTCAACACGATGGCGGAAGGGTTGGAGAAGAAGCGGGCAGAGGTAGAGCAGACGGTCGATTCTCTGGAACGGGCCAACAAAGCATTGCAGGCTGCCCGTGAAGAGGCGGTCCGCTCGGAGAAGATGGCTTCCGTCGGTTTGCTGGCCGCGGGAATGGCCCATGAGATCGGCACCCCTCTTTCCGCCATCATCGGCTATGCGGGAATACTCAGGGACGAGCTTCAGGATGACGCAATCAAAGCCGATTATCTGCGCCGCATTGAAGCCGAATCAGGCCGGATTGACAGGATTGTCCGTGGCCTGCTCGATTATGCCCGTCCTACGGACGTTCATTGTGAACTTATGGATATATCCGGGCTTCTGACTGAAACAGTTGATCTTCTTGGCGCGCAGGGGGTTTTGAAGCAGATAACTACCTCGTTGATTCTGGATGATAATTTGCCGCGGGTATTTGTCGATCCGCACCAGTTGCAGCAGGTACTTATCAACCTTATCATCAATGCGAGGGACGCCATAAAGCAGGGGGGGGAGCTTGAAGTGGCTGCTCGTGCCGGAAAGGCGGAAATGCTTTTTGTCCAGTCTACCTCTGCTCCGGTTTCTGTCATGGGGAGGCGCAAGGATGATTTTCACGGCGCATTCAGTTATTCCTACCTTAACAGTAGAGACGTTGCCTGCTGGCTGGCCATAGCTGTAAGGGACAACGGAGAGGGAATTGCCGCTGAAAACCTGGGAAAGATCTTCGATCCTTTTTTCACGACCAAGGAACCGGGGAAGGGGACCGGGCTCGGGCTTGCCATTTCCGCCAGGATAATAGATTCTTTCGGCGGCCGGATCATTGCCGAAAGCGAACCGGGAAATGGATCGGTATTGACCATCTGGCTCCCGGTTTTGAAGGATAAGGAAAGGTGAAAAGTGAAAAAAAACGCTGACAATAAGAGCATCCTCGTAGTAGACGATGAGGAAAATCTGCGTCATATGCTTCATGTCATGCTCCAGAAGCAGGGATATCACGTCGAACTGGCAGTTGAGGGCGCTGAGGCCTTGCGGATGGCTGCACAGAAGGATTATGATTTTATTCTCTGCGACATCAAGATGCCGGTTCTGGACGGGGTCGGTTTCTTGAAAGGTGCAAACGCAGCAGGCATCAAAAGCACCGTCATCATGATGTCGGCCTATGGTACGGTGGACAGCGCGATCGAGTGCATGAAGCTGGGGGCGTATGATTATATATCCAAACCCTTTAAAAGTGATGAGATAGGACTGGTCCTGAGAAAGGCGGAAGAGCGGGAAAGACTGAAGGCGGAGAACAAGCGGCTCAAAGAGGAGATAAACAGGGAATTTTCCTTTGCCAATATAGTCAGTAAAAACGAGCGAATGCATGAAATATTCAACCTTGTTCAGAAGGTCTGCGATTACAAGACAACGGTACTGATTCTCGGCGAATCAGGGACAGGTAAAGAACTGATAGCCAGGGCTCTTCATTATAACAGCAGGCGCAAAAACGCCACGTTTGTTGCGATCAACTGTGCGGCGATACCGGAAAACCTGCTGGAGTCAGAACTGTTCGGGCACATGAAGGGTGCCTTTACCGACGCTTCTTCTGATAAGGCAGGCCTGTTCGAGCAGGCGAACGGCGGGACCCTGTTTCTGGACGAGATCGGCGAGATGCCCCTTGCTTTGCAGGTGAAACTTTTGCGCGTATTGCAGGATGAAGAAATCAGGGTGGTGGGGGGAACTGTAACGAAGAAGATCGATGTGCGGGTGATTTCCGCCACTTCGAAGCACTTGGAACAGGAAATCGCGGCAGAACGCTTTCGGGAAGACCTCTATTTCAGGCTGAATGTCTTCAGTCTCACCCTGCCGCCGTTGCGCGAAAGGCAAGAGGATATTCCCCTGCTTGCTGCCCATTTCATCGAAAAATACGGGCGGAAAATGGCTAAACACGTGGCGTGCTATACTCCCGAAGCCCTCAAGTTGCTTATGGACTACAGCTGGCCGGGGAATGTCCGGGAACTGGAAAACTGCATCGAGAGGGGACTGGTCCTGTGCGAGGGAGAAGCGCTGGATGTGGAGTGTCTGCCGGAAAAACTGCGGAGCATGGATGGCAGGGGACGGGGGGCGGGGATGGCCTTCGACGGCTTTTCAATAAAGCGCGCCGAAGAAAGTCTCGAAAGGGCGCTGATCAGAAAGGCGCTCGATGAAACCGGCGGCAACAGGACCCATGCGGCAAGGTTGTTGGAGATAAGCCACCGGGCGCTTTTGTACAAAATCAAGGAGTACGGGATGGAATAATCCAAACCTTTTTGCGGGATTAACGGCTCTTGCTATGAAATAAATGCATAGTGTTGGGGCGGTGTATTGACTGTCATTGTCTAAGTTGCTTAAATCGCGTAATATTTTAGCTGGATTGTTCTGTACGAGCATTGGCATGTGAGTTGCTAGTCATACTGTGCGGAATCATGAAACGATTGAGAGGTAGAAATTTACATGTATAGAGTAATGGTGCTTACAGGACTGATGTTGGGGCTCTCGGCCGGCAGTGCACTCGCCATGGCAAAGGAAGGGTGCGGTGGCGAGTGCGTCTCGTGCCATTCGCTCAGCGAAAAAGAAGCTGGTACGCTGTTAAAGGGATTGGGGACGGTAAAATCCGTCAAGCCGTCACCGGTGCGAGGACTCTATGAACTACGTCTGGAGAAGGACGGTACCCAGGCAATCGCCTATGTTGATTATGGGAAGAAAAACATCATTGCCGGGCAGATATTCGATATCGCCTCCCGCCAGCTGGTTACCACAAAAATTACAGCGTCGCCAATAAAAGCAGAGAAGATAGATGTCGGCAAAATTCCCCTGGACAATTCCCTGGTCATGGGTAACGCGAATGGAACTAAGAAGCTTTTCGTCTTTACCGACCCGGATTGCCCCTACTGTGCAAACATGCACGCTGAACTGAAAAAGCTGGTGGAGATGGACAAAGATATCGCGGTTTATGTCAAGCTCTTCCCGTTGGAGATGCACCCGAAGGCCTACGACAAGTCACGGCTGATTCTGTCTGAAAACTCCCTGAATCTTCTGGATACGGCCTTTTCCGGCGGCAAGTTGCCTGAACCTCTGGCAAAGCATTCAGGAAAGGGTGTTGATGAAACCAAGGCTTTTGCCAGGTCTGTCGGCATCAGTTCTACGCCGACCCTGGTACTGCCGGACGGGCGGATACTGCCGGGGTTCAGGGATGCCTTAGCGGTAATGAGATCGGTTAACGGTGAAACACAGTAATGTTTTTTCCCTTCCGATATTAATTGTCGTGTTGAGGTTTTAACCAAGATAAACCATCAAGGGGTGGATGCAATGAACAACGTTAATTTCGTCAACAGGAAAATCCTCCGGTATTTATTGCCGTTGCTGCTCATCATTCCGTGGCTACTGGCATCGGTTCAGCCGGCATCTGCTGAAAAGGTTGAGGTTACGGTTGAGTGGGGGAGTAACGCCGCGGGCGATAACGATAACGGCGGCTACGTAACGCCTCCCGGCAATGGTGATTCAGGAAAAGATGTAAAGGTTACAACCAATACTAACAAGACGTTTACCATCTTCACCGATTCCGGTTTCCAGATCTCGGATGTGAGATTGATAAACAAGGATTCCGGCACCAACCAGTCGGTTTTCACCCCTGTGAACATGCTTGGTGCAGGCGATACCTACACGTTCAACGTGGGGACTAGTGACTGGATACTGCGGGTTTTCTTTATACCCAAAACGGGGTCGAATGTAACCATAACTGCAACCGCCGGGGCCAACGGCTCCATTTCTCCATCCGGAGCGATCAGTGTCGCAAGAAATGGCAGCAAAACCTTCACCATGACCCCCAACGCCGGCTACATTATAGGCGATGTGCTGGTGGATGGTATATCGGTGGGCGCCGTCAGCTCTTACACCTTCCCCAATGTGACAATCGATCATACCATTTCCGTTTCATTTGTTCCACAAGCCTATACCATTACCGCGACTGCCGGCGCCAACGGTGTGATCTCACCGGCCGGCGCCACCAATGTGGCCAAAAACGCCGATCAGACGTTCAATATCATCCCGAATGCCGGTTATAACGTTTTGGATGTGAAAATTGACGGCACATCGGTCGGGGCAAGGACCTCCTATACCTTCACCAACGTCACCGCCAACCATACCATAAACGTAACCTTTGCCCTCCAGACCACTTCGATGGGGAACTATTGCCAGCAACCCTCCTTTATCGGCTCCATCACCCAATTGAAGCCCAATGTTCTGATCCTGTCCGATAACTCGGGCAGCATGGGGTGGCTTGCATACGAGAGTGAAACGTATAACAATGCAAAGAGCTATTACGGCTATTTCGATCCCCAGAAAATGTATAAGAATTCGGGCACCGTTTTTACGATCGACACCACAAAAATACTCGACAAGAACGACATAATGTCGGGTAACTACTTGAACTGGCAAATGATGCGACGGATCGACGTCGTCAGGAAGGCGTTGATTGGGGGCAAGGTTGTAAATCGGACGGCTGCCACCAAATATTTGTCGGCTAATGGCGGCTTTACGGTTGAATACGGCCCCACGGAACCGACGGGAATTATCCAGGCCCTAGACGGTAAGGTGAGATTCGGCCTGATGTTTTTCCGCTCCAATTACGAGGGAGGGTATATTGCTGCGCCTATCGGTTCCACTGCCGCCGACCTGGTCACACAGATAGAAGCCAAGAACCCCAGCGGCAACACCCCACTGGCAGAGTCGATCTACGAGGCGACCAAGTATTTCGGCCATGTTGCAAGCGCTTATGACGCAGCGGTTGATTACTCCACATGGGCGGACCCGATCCTGTACCCGTGCCAGAAAAACTTCATGTTGGTCGTCACCGACGGCGAGCCGACTGCTGACATCAACTTCCCAGGTTTTGACACAACCACCTGGAAGAATAAGATCACTGCCAATGGCGACACCCACAGCCCGTATTTCATGGAGGATGTTGCCTACTACGCCCATGTCACCGACTTGCGACCCGACACCGGCACCGTCGGCAATCCCCCCATCGCTGCGGGCGGCATTCAGAACCTGACTATTTACAACGTTTTCGTCTTCGGTAGTGCAGCCAGCAAAACTATGCAACTGGCGGCAAAATACGGAGGATTTCAGGACAAGAACGAAAACGGAAAGCCTGACCTGGCAATTGAGTGGAACAAATCCGGCGACGGTGTGCCTGACACCTATTTTGAGGCGCAGGAAGGTGACAGCCTGGAGACCTCGCTGATGGATGCCTTGACGAATATACTGGCACGCATATCCTCCGGTACGGCGGCTTCCATCCTCAGCAACAGCGAGGGGACAGGAGCCAATCTATTGCAGGCGTTATTCTATCCCAACAAGATCTTTGAAAAGCAGACCCAGGCCAATTGGCTCGGCGAAATGCAGAACCTCTGGTATTACATCGATCCCTTTTTCACTAACAGCTCAGTGCGGGAAGACACTGATTATACCGATGCAGACAGGGCAGTAAATAAAAATCATGTGTTTAATCTCCTTGCTGACAAGGCAACCAACTTTTTCTTCGACAATGCTGCGACGAAACAGACACTAGTAGATCTTTCCTATGACACAAATGGAGACGGCGCTCCCGATCTCTTTGACAAGCGAGTCACCCCTGACGAAGTGAACAGTATTTGGCGGGCGGGTAAACAATTGTGGTCAAGGGACCTTTCAACTAACCCGAGAAAGATATATACGACTATTGACGGCAGCACGCTTGTTCCCTTTGTTGAAACGGCCGGAGCCAATCCTCTTCGCGCTTATTTGCAGGCAGCAACCGATGCGGAGGCAAATAAAATAATCAGATATGTACAGGGCTTTGATTTCCCCGACGACACCTCGATGCGAAGCAGAACGGTCAAGATCGGCAATATTCCGTCAACAAACGTTACTGATCCTGCCTATAAGACCAATCCAAAGGATAAAGGCATCGGAGTCTGGAAGTTGGGTGATATTGTCAATTCTACGCCGCGACTGGTTTCGGCGCTCCCTCTGAACTTCTACGACAAAGCGCCTGATAAAGGTTATCGCGATAAATCGTACGGTGATTCCAAGAATGGAACGGGTTATATTTATACGTCTGATTACAAGCGTAGAGGACTGTCGCTTGCCGGCGCCAATGACGGCATGCTGCATGCTTTCAAACTCGGCACACTCGATGTAACCGCCTATGGAGATACCAAAGCGACCCTGTCCGGAACAAATCTCGGTGATGAGCTGTGGGCGTATGTCCCGAAAAATGTGTTGCCGTACCTCAAGTACTTCTCGGATCCGGACTATTGTCATCTCTGTTATGTTGACATTTCCCCATATATTGTCGATGCCAGCATTGCAAAGCCGGCAGCGTGTATGGAAGCGAAGGCCGAGGATTGCACAAAAGATTTAACCAGCTGGCGAACCGTAGTCATCGGGGGGATGGGACAAGGAGGTGCCAGCAGGGATAAAGCGGGAACCTGCAAAGATGCTACCGGCGTGGATTGCGTAAAATCGCCCCTCGACGGTGTCGGCTTTTCGTCATACTATGCTCTGGATATTACCAAGCAGTTCGTTTCATCGGGAAACCCGGTAATGCCGACCCTCCTCTGGGAATTTGCGCATCCGGAACTCGGATATTCGACATCCGGGCCGGTAGTGATGCGGATCAATGGAAAGGATAATTCAAAATCTCCACCGGTGCCTGACCCAACCAAAAATGGCAATTGGTATGCTGTATTTGCTTCCGGCCCCACCGGCCCGATTTCCGGTCAACAATTCTTGGGGAAGTCCGATCAGAATCTCAAGCTATTTGTACTTAATCTGAAGACCGGCGCGCTGTTGCGAGTTATCGATACCGGCATTCCGTTTGCTTTCTCCGGATCTTTGAATGACGGGCATTCCGATACTGACAGAGTTGATCCGGAGAATCGGGGTTTTTATTCGGATGATGCACTCTACATCGGGTACACAAAAAGGGCTGGTGCAGGTACTGTTGCCAGCCCCTATACGTGGACAGACGGTGGGGTAGTACGGCTTTTGACAAAGGAAGACCCGGACCCGAACAACTGGACTGTAAGCAAGGTCATCGATGGTATCGGGCCGGTTACTACCCGAATTTCAAAACTTCAGGATAAAATTGACAACATCCTATGGCTCTTCTTCGGCACCGGCCGTTATTACTACGGCGCAGACGATATTGCCGTACAGCGCACCCTCTTCGGGGTGAAGGATCCGTGCTTCAAGGCAGTAGTCACTCATCTCGATGGCACCGTCTCCAAGAAAGGAGACATTGACGAGGCTTGCACCGAGGCGCCGGTTACCAAGTCGAGCCTCGATATCCAGACGAACATCTCGGCCACATCCCTGACAAGCAAAGGCTGGTACATTGAGCTTGATGCGGCCAGTGGGGGCTATGGAGCGGAGAGAATAATAACCGATACCGTGGCGCAGCAAAACGGTCTCTGCTTCTTCACGAGTTTCAAGCCGAACATGGATGTCTGTTCCTTTGGCGGCAGTTCACATCTGTGGGTTGTGGACTGCGCGACCGGAACCGCACCTAAGGTCAACGCCCTGAAAGGCAGGGCGCTGATCCAGGTCTCTACGGGGAGCTTCGAGTCCGTTGACTTTGGAACCGCCCTTATTGAAAGAGGCAACAGGCGATCTGCGCCAATGATAGGGAAACCGCCCGGCGAACCGCCGACTATCCAATCCCAGGCAAATAACAAACCGGTTAAGAAGATTCTCCGCATACGGGAGAAATAACATGAAACAGGACGGTTTTTCATTGATTGAGCTTATCGTCGTCATCGGGATATCCGCTGTTCTCATGGCTATTGCCATGCTTAATTTCAACCAGATGATGAGAAAGTCTGCGATCGACAGTCAGGTAAAAATGCTGTATTCCGAACTCTTGAACACCAGGGTACAGGCGAGGTTCCAAAAGGAGGCACGTCGGGTCGGACTTAACAGTAACAAGGTTATCCTGTATTCGCCGGATTTAACTAAGTCGCCGGATGTCCAGAGAGACTTATCCTCTCCGATCGAATGGGGCGGCGCATCGGATATTCTCTTTGACACACAAGGCCTGACAAATGCCCCTGCCACCGGCAGCAAGAGTATCTGTATACAGGGGGATAATCCTGCTACTTACGATAGTATAGTGGTTTTCAAGACAAGGATTCAGATGGGAAAAAGAACGAATCCTCTAGGAGGGTGCACCATTGATAATATCGTTACTCAATAATAAAGGGTTTACTCTTGTTGAAATGATGTTTGCCATAATGATATCGCTTCTCGGCATATTTGCACTGTTGCAGTCCATGGATGTAATCACGCAGCACAATGTCAAGAATCAGATGCGTGACGAGGCAGTGAAGATTGCCGATGTCAGGCTGAAGTCAATGCGGGAAGGCCCTTTTGTCGAGAATATTGTATATATTCCGTACAGCACCGTTCATAACGAATCGGGTGTTCGCTCTTATGTCGTGAGAAAGTCAATGACTGCGTTGTCAGTCAATTCAAGGGAACTTATTGTCAACGTTGGGTGGGCTTATAAAAACATTTCATCTCACCACGAGGTGCGGACCATTAAATCAAGATGAGCATGGACTCAATCAAGCCATTTTGCCAACCTCAGCGAATGGCATCAAGGACGGGGTTATGTCGGATAAAAAAGGTTTTACACTCATAGAACTGGTTGTGACGATGGCCATATTTGTCATCGTCATCATGCTAAGCTCATTTGTTTTCGAGAAGGTGATCGGTCAGGCAAGCCAGCGCTCCAAAACCATTGAGGGTCAGCTTGAAGGTGTCGTAGGCCTGGAAATATTGAGGACCGACCTGGATAGCGCCGGTTATGGGCTTCCGTTTAAAATTATGTCTTCGGCTACAAAAATATCCGGTTACACCGAAGCGGTGGACTCCCCGAACTTTCCGGTTCCCGGTGTTGATAGGGCTAGTCTCAACGACGCGCCCGCCACGTCGCCTAGAGGCGTTGTGAGCGTAAACGGAAGCGGTAGCGTTGGTTTCAATCAATCTGATTATCTGGTGATAAAATCGGTAACTGTTGCCTTGAATGATACCTCGAAAAAATCGAGTCGTGTCACTTACAACAAAATAGGCACGGATCCCTTCGGTAAGATTGCGGTAACCGGAACCGATGACCTGCAACCGGACGAAAGAGCCATCGTCATGAGATCCACTTTTGAGGGTGGCATAGAGAAGAAAAGAGAACTTTTGATAGACGAGAAGAACGGCGGCACCTTTTTTGTTACGGTTCCGTCGACTTTTCTCCCGACTGCGTTTTCGCCCCTGACAACAGATGATACGTGTCTGATTTACGGGATAGATCCGGCCAATGGGTCACCACTGCGCATGCCTTTCAATCGGGCAGATTATTTCGTCAAAAGGCCGGCTAATGTTCCTAAAATTTGCAATGCCGGCACAGGCGTTTTATACAAGGCCACGACTAATCACAATAATGGTGGTATCACCTATTATCCATTGGTTGATTGCATAGGAGACATGCAAGTGATCTATCTCCTCGACATGGACGAGGATAGTGCCGCCGGGACATACTCCAACGCCGACGGTAGCCAGATATCGCCGCTGGGAGACCCCGAGAAAGTTGACGGCGTGAATGTCTCAATTTCCGATGTGGTGGCAACCTTGCACGATCCCGAGTTGCTCAGACTCAGACTCAAGGAGATCCAGGTGTACGTCCTTGCCCAAATGGGCAAAAGGGATAATGTCTTAAATTATCCTAATGACGACATAGTCGTAGGAAAACCGGAAGCGGTAGGTAGAAAGTGGTCAGCAAGTGATATGGCAGGCACCTTTGGCGCCGAATGGCGTAACTACCGATGGAAAGTGTACAAAATCACATCCAATGCCAGTAATATGCAGTGACCAGAAAAAGAAATGGGCGGTGTCAAATGAGATATCTGAAAAATCAAAACGGAATAGCATTGGTAACTGCGCTGTTGCTTACCCTGATAACTGTTGCGGTTATTATGGCTGTATTTTATCTGCTTAACCAGCAGACAAAGACATCCGCAGCAGAGAAGGTCTACAGCTCCGCCCTGCAGGCTGCCTATGGCGATTCCGAGCTTTTTATTAAAGACATTATCCCGTCATTATTTCCCAACGATGCTCTTAAAAATATTAATTACTGGGAAAACAGCTTTTCTGCAATATCTTTGGACGTCGTTGCGACGGATGCCTGTATAAATGACAAACTGCACAATAACACCGATAAATGGACAAATTGTCCCCAGGGCAGTACAACGAAACTTGCTTACGATATGCCGGACACGACTATTGTACTTAGGGGGCTCAGCGAAAATTACAAGATATATTCAAAAATTGTCGATACGACCGTAGGCAATACCGACGGGTCAGGACTAACGGAAAGATATACCTCTGGCGACGGCGTAACCGGAAAGGGGGCCGGAGTGGACCCAGTACGTGTTCCTTATCTCTACACCGTCGAGATTCAAGCGGAAGGGGCAGTTAATCCCAAGGAAAAGGCCCAGCTTGAGGTACTTTATGCGTATTGAATGTTGTTTCTGATGTTTGGTTCACCTATGAATTGGTTCCAAAATTGCAGGTTTTAATTGCTTTAACAAATTGCATCCATAGATAACGATAATACTAAACCATCCGCGAGGATGGGGCGGAAAGCCTATAGGGTCTCACGCAGACAGCCGGGTTGCCGAAATATCACAATATTTCCGGCGCCCGGTTTTTTTTATTTTGTTAACTAAAAATATAAAAGACTATAATTTTATATAATTTAACATAATTAGCGTTATTTGCTTGACAATTCTTTTATTTATTGTAATTTCAACAAAAAATAAGTAAAAGCAGGTAAAAGAATGACAGCAAATAACAATGTCAGAAACATTCGTGAAGAGCGATTGATGAGTAAGGCTGAACTCGCGCGGTTAGCTGGTGTCTCGCCAGTTACGATTGATCGCATAGAGCGTGGCGAAGAGTGCCGCATGGAAACTAAAAGGAAAATCATTCTGGCTCTTGGTTTTTCTTTGTCTGAGAAGGAAAAAGTATTTCAGGACTAATTCCTCGAATAGGACAGAATCATGTTTCTCTCAAAAAAGAAAGATTTAGTTGGTATCGATATCGGCTCCAGTTCTGTAAAGCTTGTGCAGCTTAAGGAGCAAAAGGGGGTGTTTCATCTGCAGAATGTCGGAATACTCCCTCTGCCTGCAGAGGCCATTGTCGATAACAGCCTTATGGATAGCTCTTCCATCGTGGAAGCCGTGAAAAATCTCTTTAAAAGTCTGAATATAAAGGCAAAAGAGGCGGTCTGCTCCATATCTGGCAATTCGGTTATCATCAGGAAAATATCCTTGCCCGTCATGCCTGTTGAAGAGCTTGAAGATCAAATACACTGGGAGGCTGAACAGTATATACCCTTTGATATCAACGACGTAAATATCGATTTTCAGATTTTGTCTGCTGACGAACTTGATCCGTCAAAAATGAACGTCCTGCTTGTTGCCAGTAAAAAAGACATAATAAACGATTATCTTGCGGTATTTAATGAAGCCGGCATCAAGCTGATGGTTGTGGATGTGGATTCATTTGCGGTGCAGAACGCCTTCGAGCTCAACTACGATTTCGATTTTGAAGAGGTCTCGGCGCTTGTAAATATAGGTGCCAGCATCATGAATCTGAACATTGTGAAAGGGGGCATTTCTCTCTTTACCCGCGATGTTCAAATAGGTGGCAATCTTTACAACGAAGAGATTCAAAAGCAATTCGGAATGAACAACGAAGATGCCGAAAGAACTAAAATTTCCGGGGATTCTCCTGATAAAACCAGGCTCAAGGACATTATTTCACGTATAAACGATACCCTTTCCCTGGAGATGCGCAGGTCTCTGGACTTTTACAATTCAACGGCAGGCGAAGGGAAAATAAGCAAGGTGTATCTCAGTGGTGGCGGTGCAAAAACAACGATGCTGCTGGATTCTGTGAGCCAGAAACTTGATTTACCTGTAGAAATACTTAATCCGTTTTTAAAGATCAGATACAATGAAAAAGAGTTTGATCCAGAGTATCTTCAAGAGATAGGTCCTCTTGTGACTGTTGCTATAGGGCTGGCGACAAGGAGGCTTGGAGATAAATGATAAAGATCAATTTACTGCCGGTCAGGGCTTCTAAAAAGAAGGAAACCACCAGACAACAGATTTCTATTCTTATAATCTCTGTCATTGGCGTTCTTGTTGTCGGTCTTAGCCTGTATAGTTTAACCCTTGCAAAAATCAGTGCGACTAAGGATGAAGTCAGTAAGTCTGAGCAGGAGATTCAACAACTAAAAGCCAAGATTGGTCAGATTGATAATATCAAAAAGCTCCAGGCAGAAGTAAAGAAGAAACTCGACGTACTCAATCAATTAAGAAAAGAAAAGAGCGGTCCGGCCAGCAGGTTGGCAAAGCTGAGCGATGCTGTGCCGGAGAAGCTTTGGCTCACTAAATATACTGAAAATGCAGGTAATGTTTCAATTTCCGGCATAGCATTCAGTGAAGACCTTATTGCTGAATTTATGCGCAATCTTCAGGCGTCAGATGATTTCTCCAATATTGATCTTCAGGTATCAGAACAGTCTGAAATTTCTGGAACAAAAGTAAAGAAGTTCGATATTACTTTTATTCTTAAGGGATTGAAGAAGGAAGAGCCGGCAAAACCTGGCAGTAAATAAATCCTATGGGGCACTTCCATGCCCGGTTCCGAGGCTTTTCATGGACCCACAAATAGAAAAAATATTAAAGCTTCCTACCAAACAAAAAGTAGCATTGTTGATTCTTGTTCTGGCATTGGAAGGCCTTGGCATTTTCTTTGGCTTGTATCAACCCAAGATGAATGAACTTAAAGGATTTCAAGCAAAGCTTGAGGAACTGCAAAAAAAGATCACAGAAGATAAAAAAGTTGCTGACAATATTTCAAAATATAAAAAAGAATACGATCAATTGCAAAATGAATTGAAGACCGCCCTCACCGAGTTGCCCAATCAGAAAGAAATACCTTCACTTTTAACCAGTATAACAAGTGCGGGTAAAAGTGCCGGACTCGATTTTCTTCTGTTTAAACCAAAGCCCGAGGAATCCAAGGACTTTTATGCTGCTGTTCCTGTCGACATTTCCGTTTCCGGTTCTTTTTATAACATTGCCGACTTTTTTGTCTCAGTAGCCAATCTCCCCCGCATCGTAAATATAAACAATGTAAATTTTGCGGATATAAAAAACGTTAACGGCCGGACGACGTTAAAAGTCAATTGCCTTGCCACTACCTTCCGCTTCATTGACAAGAAAGAGATAAAAGATGAAAAGAAAGGAAAATAGATTACGTGTAATTACTCTGCTTTTTATTGTGTCCGGGCTGGTATTTATTGGATGCAAAAAGAAAGAAGATATTACTGTGCAGCAGGCGGCGCAACCAAAAGTTGCAACAAAGCCAAATGTGCCTGTGCAGAAACAGCCTTCATCAGCTAAAGGCACTGC
Organism: Geotalea uraniireducens Rf4; assembly: GCF_000016745.1. Taxonomy (GTDB): domain Bacteria; phylum Desulfobacterota; class Desulfuromonadia; order Geobacterales; family Geobacteraceae; genus Geotalea; species Geotalea uraniireducens. Next base: position 2,100,249 of record NC_009483.1, read on the forward strand.
TTCAGGTGTCATGAATTATGACTTCAAAAATAAAAAAGATCCTTTTAAGGCTTTCTTGATGCCGACTGAGCCGTCTGCGTCCAAAGCAAAGACGGTTAAAGCAAGAACATCAGAACTCTTGCCGATACAAAATTATGATGTTAGCAAGTTCACCGTTTCCGGGATAATTACCGGGCTTAAGGAAAACAAAGCTTTAATAATAGACCCGACCGGCAAGGGATATGTCGTCAGACAGGGGATGCTGATCGGAAATAACGATGGTCGCATCACCAGGATATCACCGTCGTCTATCGAAATTTCTGAACAGTTCCGTGACGATAGCGGTCATGTAAAGAAAAGAAAAATTGTGCTGCCACTGGCCAAGAAAAAGTAAGGAGATTTCCAGATGAGAATGTATTCAAGCAGAATCATTTGCCATGCACTGATACTCATCTTTATCATGGCTGTTTCTGGTTGTGCAAAAAGAATGGTAGCGGCAAAAGATGTGAACCAGATTGAAACGGCAGGTGTCGCTGCTGTTCAGGCAATCAATGTTAAAGACGACACCTCTCAGATAGAAATTTCCACTAACCGGCCGTTAACATATACATCCTATAAGACAAGTGATCCGCCGAAGGTTTTTATCGACCTTGCTCAGACGGAACCGGGTGCAGTGACCAAGCCGTTAGAGTTCGCTTCAGGCAATGTAAAAAGTGTCAATTTGTCCAGGCAGGATTTTGGCGGTGGTTTTCTCACACGTGTTGAGATCGCACTGAATAAAGACGTGGATTTTTCAGTAAGCACAGATCCAGCGGATCGGGGCAAATTGCTGGTTACTTTCGCTAAACCCCAGGTTGAAGAAAAGTCGTCCAAAGCCGAGGTTGAAAAGCAGGGGCAGGTAGCGTCAAATGTCGAGGAAAATGCAGCCAAACCCGATGTGAAGCCGGAAACGAAATCTCTGAACGCGGAAATGTATAAACAGGCCGCTGCTGAAGTGGCTGCCGGAGTAAATGTTGTAACCCATGAGACGAAGCCGGAAGTTGTTGCCGAGGTCAAGGAAGGAGCCAAGATTGCCACGCCGGGGTCTAATCCTGTCGAACTACAGACAAGCGTCGAAGTAAAAGAGCCACCCAAGGCCGAAGCAGAGGTTAAATCTGAAATTGCTCCACAGTTAAAGACGTTAGATGCCATCAACATAGTGAACGATGGGGTTGAAATTATCGTGAATGGTGGCGTGGACTCCTTTAACACATTCAAGTTGAACAAGCCGGACCGTCTGGTTGTGGATATTTTTGGCGCTAAGAATTCGATCTCTGCAAATTTTATAAGTATCAACCGTTTTGGCGTCGGTAAAGCCAGAGTCGGCGTAACACCGGAAAAGGTACGTATCGTCTTTGACGCGGCCGCTGAAGCGCTCCCTGCTTACGAAGTGGCAAAGACTGACAATGGTTTAAAGATACATTTGTCTGATATATCCGCAGAGCAGCCAGCAAAGAACGTCAACGAGCCTCTCGACGAGCCGGCAAAGCCGGCATCTGAAGCAAAAAAAGTCGTAAAGACTGAAACAGGTTCGATAGAGTCGATTGACTTTAATGTCGTGGATGGAAACTCCAGGATTGCCATAAAGCTTAACGGAGACTGTATTTCAGGTAAGCCGATTAAGACAGCCAAAGGTCTGTCGTTTACAATCAAGAATTGTCGGATTCCGAAAAAACTTCAGAGAACGCTGGACACGAGAGGTTTTGCAGGCCCAGTCCAAAGCATTACTCCTTACCAGGTAAAAGTAGCTGGCGGGATGGATGTAAGAATTCTCGTAAAGCTGCGAGGAAAGGCGCCTTACACGATCAATCAGGATGGCGATATTCTCCTTTTGGATATCAAGAACCCGGAAGTGACAGAAACCCCGGCGCTTGTTTCCGGGGTAACAAGGGAAAAAGCTGCACCTGCCGCACCTAAAATCGAGGAAGAGTTCATGGCTGCCCCGGCGAAGGAACCGGAAGCTTTTGCCGAACTTCCCTCGTCTGCTGTTTCCAAACAGGTAACGAAAAAGGTATATACGGGCAGGAAGGTTACCCTGGAATTTTCCGATGCCGATATTAGAAAGATTTTCCAGCTTATTGCCGAAGTCAGTAACCTGAATTTTCTTATAGCTGACGATGTCAGTGGTACGATCAGCATCAAACTGGTCAATGTGCCATGGGACCAGGCGCTTGACGTGATACTCGATACCAAGGGCCTGGGCATGCAGCGCGAAGGCAACATTGTCCAGATCAAGCCGAAGGCCAAGATGCAGTCGCAGGCGGACGAAGAAATTGCCGCAAAAAAAGCCCGTGAAAGGGCCATGGAGCTGCGTACCGAGGTCTTTGATGTCAACTACGCCGCTGTTGCCGATATTGTCACACAGTTCAACACTTTGAAAAGCGAGCGGGGTATTATTACCTCTGATGTGCGTACCAATAGGGTTATCGTCAAGGATATCGCAACCGCCATCGAAGACATGAAGTCGCTCCTTAAAAATCTTGATTCGCCCGAGAAGCAGGTGATGATTGAGGCGCGAATCGTAGAGGCTCAAACATCATTCGTCCGCGACCTGGGTGTTCAGTGGGGACTGCATTACGTTGATGGCTCGGCTTCCGTTGCAGGAATAAGCCGGTTCGACACAGGTTTCGGCGGCGTTGTCACTCCGCCGCCAACCTCTGGCACTTCCGGTCCGGGGGCAGCTGCCGGCATGTCATTCGGTAAATTAGCCAGCAACATCCAGATTGATATGCGGCTTTCGGCTGCTGTCACTGCTGAGCAGATAAAGATCATATCTTCGCCGCGAGTGGTTACGCTCAACAACAAGCCCGCGAAAATATCCCAGGGCGCGTCTATTCCGTATCAGACCACTTCTGCTGAGGGGACAAAGACGGAATTTGTCGAGGCTGCCCTTACTCTTGAGGTGACACCACATATTACATCTGATGGCAGCATCGGCATGAAGATCAAGGCATCCAACAACTCAGCCGGCACCGGTTCACCGCCACCTATCAACAAAAAAGAGGCGACTACCGAACTGCTGGTGAAAAACGGCGAGACCACGGTCATTGGCGGGATATACGTTGACAGTGAAACGGATAACGATAAAGGGGTCCCTTTCCTGCAAGATATTCCACTGCTTGGTTGGCTATTTAAATCTAATACCAAAAATAAATCCAAGAACGAACTGCTTATTTTCATTACGCCGAAGATAATCAGTTAAGGAGATTCTGTATGAATATAAGATTTTTATTGGCAGTTGTCGGTATATTATGTAACTCAATCTTGTTGTCATGTGGCAGCGATTTAGGAGGTGGATCGTCTGAATTCAACTCTGTCTTCCTTACCTCAAATATTGGTGAATCAATTGTAGAGTCAGACATTGCCAAGCACAAGGCTGCGCCGGATTTTTGTACGTCCACTGATGATATTTCGATACCAGCTGCTGAAACAGTTGATATTGATGTAACTTCAAATGTTTATCCTAATAATTCAAATGCTGGCTTACTTTCGTCTGTAGAAATCAAATCTGCCACTATCAGTTATTCTCCAGTTACATCTAACATACCTGTCATTCCTGTCCAATATGAGCCTTTAGGGGTTACTATTGCTCCTGGCGCCACTGCAACTATACCGATAACAGTAGCAAAGATGGAGATTAAACAGAGTTTGTTTAACGCATTGGTGTGTACAGGAACTATTTTCTCATATTATGTAACTATCAAAATTGATGCTTTAGAAACTAAAACTGGGAAGACAGCAAGTTTCGAAAAAATATTAACAGTATCTTTTTCAGATTGGGTGGATAAATAATTAGTTCTGAATGAATATTGCAATGTTTGCACCTGGCTTAGTGAATTAATTGTGAAGCTTCCAGTTAAGTGCCAAAGGGGATTGTATGAGTATGTATAAGTTTTTGAGAAATCTGCTGATTGTCACGATGTTTGGTACTGTTATCGGCTGTTCCGGTAGCGGCAACGGTCTGACTGGCTCAAACGGAGCAGCAGACGGCAAAAGGATGGCGAAACTTGCAGGCAGTGAAATCATCATAAGTGGTCAAGGACTTAATGCCTTCGGCAGTTATACATCCGCTACAAAGGAAGACCAGCAGAATCCACAAACCATATATCTGGCTGACAAAAATGTGTATTTTGTCGTTTGGGAGGACTATAGCAACAGAAACACGTCCGGATCCGACATCTACGCACAATATCTTGCGCCGGATGGGAAAACCATTGGACTGTCTTTCCCCGTCTCCATTGACCCTGGCAATCAGACAGTGCCACAAGTTGCCTATAAAATGGACCCGGCAGGAGCCGACAGCAAGATCGTCATTGCCTGGCAAGATACCAGGGGAACCGTGAACAATGGTTATGTTTACTTCACCCACATTCCACAGGGAGACATCCCCGCCAGCACTGCAGGGGCAGCTTTTCCCCCCCCCGCAGTGGCTGCCTCAACTGCGGTCAATTTCAATGCCGTTGAAATGAATACCGTCATCGCGAATGATTCGGTGACTCCGAATTCCAAGTTGGTCGGCAATGGCGACGGTACTAATACATTATTTACAGCTTCTCTTTTAGCTCCAGTCATTGGTGGAACCGTCCAAGTTACAGTAACAGGTCAAGCCGCCTTAACCTTGGACGACAACGGTTTCGGCGGTCTAATAGGGACAAACGGCAGCGGAACTATCGACTACAGCACGGGTAAATTGTCACTTTCGTTTTCTACACCACCAAACTTAAATGCGCAGATTGTTGCCACTTACTCATACACTCGCCGCACTTATATTAACGGAACTCAGGTTGATAATAATGATACACTTTTGTCTCGCAAACTACCCAAGGTCGTCTATGACTCAGTCGGGGACCGCTTCTGGCTGGCCTGGGTTGAATCGAGGAGCCTGCTGAACAGCGTCGATGAAATTGCATTTGAAGGTCCCGGATTACGCAATTATCGGACCAAATGGAATGTAGGGGACAATTCTCTCCCCGGCTATGTGATTCTCAAGGGAGATGACCTGACGCAAACCACCTCAATGATGGGGAAAAGCGGGGCCGATGTTTTACGGAACGGGCTGACCAGAAAAAACAGACTGATAACAAACAGCTCAACAGGTCTTCAGGAGTCATATCAGTACGATTTCTATACCGATATCAACAATCTTACAATTGCCGTTGATTCGACTTCTCCCGAAGTCCTGTTCAGCTGGGAAGGAATAAAGCAAAACGGGACGCTTGAGATTGGCTGCAAGGATGAAAACACTAATAGCGTTTGTGATACATTTGAAGCGATTACGACCGATAAGTTCATTTCGACCCCGCAAAATGGTGGCGTTTCACATATTTACGCGATATTTGGCAAGGAGGTAAACCAGGCGGTCATTCCCTCTAAATGGCTTGACAGCGGCAACAGTTCCGGCACGGCCTATAAGCCGACCGCAGCATTCGATCCCATAAGCAAGAAGTTTTTGGTCGCATGGGAAGACCTGCGCGGCGGCGTTAACACCAAAATATTCGGGCGGCTGATCTATTCGGGCGGCGGTGTTTACAACACGGACTTTAATATAACCAGCTCAACAGATCCGACGGTAACCGGCTCCAAGCAGACCAGCCCTACAATCGCCTATGATTCTGTCAACCAGCGATACTTCGTTGCTTGGCAGGACGGTCGGGCCGGGACGGTTTCCACGGAAAACCTCGACATATACGGTCAATACGTGGATGCCGACGGATCGCTACGTGGCGCCAACTACGCCATATCGATTGCGCCTGGGAGCCAGTATTCTCCGTCCATTGCCTACAATTCCGCCACCAATGAGTTCCTTGGGGTATGGAAAGATTCCAGGAATCAGGCGATATCCGGTGCGGATGTGTATGGCCAGCGTTTTACACTGGGACAGCCGCAGCTCACGCTGCTGAATCTGGACAATACACCGTTCACTCCTGCACTCCTCGATTTCGGCTCGGTCACTGTCGGTAAGTCTGCGTATAAATCATTCAAGGTGCGAAACACCGGTGACGTTGCATTGAATATCACATCTGTATCAACGCCATCAGGCCCTTTTACTGTCACGCCGCAGTCCACTGCAACCCTGGCGCCCAATGCGGAACAAACCTTTACGGTTACTTACATCCCTGTTTCCGGCAGCGCCAATTCAAGCTTTGTCATCAGTTCTGATGCGGAAACCAAAACCATCAGCCTGAGCGGTCTCGGAGTCTCCCCAACCCTTACTCCCGCTTCCAATAATCTGCAATTCGGCGACGTCAGTGTGGGACAGAGTTCGGACCAGATTCTGACCATATCAAACAACGGTACGGCAACTGTCAACATTACGAATATCACCGGGTTTTCTGCGCCCTTCTCTATCGTAACCCCACCGGCACCTCCAGTTCCACTGGCGCCTGGTGATAGCATCCAACTGACTGTCAGGTTTTCTCCGACACAGGCGGGGACGTTTACCAGCAACATCAACATAATGACCGACCTGCCATCGATAAATCAGACTATTCAACTGGGTGGGACCGGAAGGCAGCCGCTGCAGACGGTCTCAACTACCACCATTGACTACGGAATTGTCACCAACGGCGCCACGAAGGATCTGGCGTTCAATATCGGTAATTCCGGAAATACCGACTTGACGGTCAATTCGTTGACATTGTCGGGTACTTCCGCATTCACCCTCGTTTCGCCGCCTGCTCTTCCATTAACTGTGGCATCGGGAGCTGTGCAAACAATAACGATAAGATTTTCGCCAACGGCTCTTACCACATATAACGGGACTCTCAACGTGGTAAGTAATGGGGGGACCCAGGCGATAACCTTGACTGGTCAGGGGGCAGCGGGATTGATCAGTGTAGCTCCCACGGCGCTTGATTTCGGTACCATAGCCTTAAGCAATTCGAAGACAATGCCGGTGACCATTACCAATACCGGTAATGCCCCATTAAGTATTACAGGAATTACCAATCCGGCAAATCAAGCATTCACGGTTTCCTATATCGGGACAGTACCGTTAACCCTCTTGCCGAACACAAGCTTTACGGTAATGGTTACCTTTACATCCAATGTTGCCGGTGCATTCACCTCAAGCTTCATTATCAACACGGATGCTTCCAATGGTAATCAGACGATCAATCTGCAAGGAAACATGTCTAATTTTACAATTACGACGCCCTCTCTTCCCCAGGCGCAACTAAACGCTGCGTATAGCCAGACTTTGGCTGCCACGGGCGGACGAGTCCCTTATGCATGGTCGATTTCACAAGGTGCTCTGCCGACCGGACTGAAGCTTGCTTCCGCAACCGGCGTAATCAGCGGCAAGGTAACTGAGCCGGGAAAATATGACTTTACAGTACAGGTGACCGACTCCGATGGCAGCATTGCAACAAAGACGCTCTCAATTGCCACGGCAACAGCTGCGACGCCTCTATCCGTAACGACTATTAATATGCAAAGCGTGAACAATGGGGCTACCTACAGTCAACCGCTTTCCGCAGCCGGCGGCAATCTACCTTACAGCTGGTCTATAGTTAGCGGTACGCTTCCACCAGGTTTGAACTTGGACTCTGCAACAGGGAATATCAGTGGAACGGCTGGAGGCGGGGGAGACTATAACTTTGTTGCCCAGGTTATCGACAATAATCTGTCGTCTGCAGTCAAGCTACTTACCATAACGGTAAATAACAGTGCGGTGAGTTCAGGCACGGTGATTTTTACCGATGTGAACAGTGCGCAGATAAATAGTTGCGACTTCGGCAGCGTTCTCAGGGGGACAACAAGCCAGATAAAAACATTCAGACTACAGAATAACGGCGCAACGGATCTGGTCATTTCCGACTATTCCTTTGCTGACCCTGCGTTTATGGCAATTATTGTCAAGGGCTCTACCTTAAAAGTCGGCCAATCGCTGCTGATTAACGTTTCATTCACTCCCCAGTCACTTAAGACCTATACCGGCGATCTGACTATAACCACGCAGGTAGGAAGCAGTTACAAACTGCCGATCACAGGAACAGGCGCTACTGCAGTCGCCTCGGTTGCTCAGGGAAGCAGCGGCTCGACGTCCACAACTGCCGCATATTCTTTTACCTTGGACCCGACTACACCGTTGCTCAATACCACGGCAAAACCAACCGGTTTCACCATTGCCAATGCTATTGCCACGCGGGTGGATAATGTTGTCCCATCGGGAACGGTAAATATCGATGTCGACTTTGAGTCGTTGCCTGCAAACCCTGTATTCTACAAGGTGGTCAACAATGTCTGGACTCAGGTCACACCTGTCAGTCAGAGTGGTAATAAGGTTACCATAGCACTCACTGACAATAATGCCCTGCTGGATGGGGACCCGACGCCAGGAATCATCCAGGACCCGCTTGTGGTCGGCACTACCGAAGGTATAATTCCAGACCCTGTCGGCCCCCCAGGGGTAAACAACCCACCACCGTCATCTGGGGGCAAGAGCGGATGCTTTATTGCGACTGCAGCTTATGGCAGTTATCTTGATCCGCATGTCATGGTGTTGCGGCATTTCAGAGATAACGTGTTGTTGAAGTCTAAAGCCGGTACAGCATTCGTAAATTTCTACTATAAATACAGCCCGCCTGTAGCCGATTATATAAGAGACCACAAGGCATTGCGGATTCTTACACGTTTGGCTCTTACACCTTTAATTATTTCTGTAGAATATTTCTGGAGCTTTTCGTTTATAGTACTTGGAGGGATTTGTCTTACTTTATTCAGAATCAAACGGCGGCGCGAAATTTTGAGCACTTAGATATAGTGGTGTTTAAGTCAATTGTTTAGCTATGAACTGAAGACCTTGCAGGTTTTGAAACCTGCAAGGTCTGGCTTTTTTTATCAAGGTGTTTGACAAGTACGAGGAAAAGTAATGAGTTTATTCTCAAAATGGTTAAAAGTTTTAATCTTTGGTGTTATGATTATGGCACTTCTTGCAGCGTGTAGCGGCGGGACTCCAAAAAAGGAAGAAGTAACTGCATCGATAAAAAAAATCTTGCCGGTAAATTTCGAAGTTCTTGAGATAAATAAGCTAAAGGATATTCCGGGACTTTGCGAGGTTGTGGTTAAAGTGGATAAACAACCGGTTGTTTTTTATATTGATAATAAGGCGAAGTACGTAGTTTCCGGCAGCATAGTCGCTGTCGACACAAAACAGAATTTGACGTTGGAAACCCAAAAGAAGTTTGCACAGAAATAGATATCGTTCCGGGTTATGTTGGTTTGTAATTTGTTTGCCATCTTATTTCAGGTTTTCATCACAATATAGGAGTGAAGATGTTTCGTTACCTAACCGCCGGAGAATCCCACGGACCACAATTGACGGCCATTATCGAAGGGATACCTGCCGGACTATCTTTGTCCGAAGAACAGATCAACATCGACCTTGCACGTCGTCAGTGCGGTTACGGCCGCGGCGGCAGAATGCTCATCGAGAAGGACCAGGTGGAGATCCTTTCGGGGGTCCGCTGGGGCAAGACTATCGGCTCCCCCATTACCCTTTGTGTCAGGAACCGTGACTGGGAAAACTGGCATGAGAAGATGTCGCCCCATGAGCGGTTTCATGACGATAAGATTCGCGTAACCCGATCCCGTCCCGGTCATGCCGATCTGCCGGGGGCGATGAAATATAACCACCATGATGTGAGAAACATCCTGGAGCGTTCCAGCGCCCGTGAAACCGCAGTCCGTGTCGCCGTCGGTGCTGTCGCCAAGGCCCTCCTTAGCCAGTTTGAGATCGAGGTATGCGGTTTTGTTGCCGAATTGGGGGGGATCAAGGCAATTCGCCCCTCACTCCCCCTTGCAGCACTCAAAGATATGGCGGCAAAATCGGAACTCTTCACTTATGACAAGTCTGTTGAGGAGGAGATGAAAAGGCTGATTGATACCGTTCGCGATGAAGGCGATACTGTCGGTGGTGTAATCGAGGTGAATGCAGTCGGTGTTCCTCCTGGGTTGGGAAGTCATGTGCAGTGGGATAGGAAGCTGGATGCACGTCTGGCAATGGCTGTTCTGAGTATCCAGGCCTTCAAGGGGGTGGAGATCGGCATAGGTTTTCAGGCTGCGGCAAGTACTGGCTCCAAGGTCCATGATGAAATCTTCTACGACTCTGCTCGCATTGCCCATGGAGAGCAAAGCGGCTTTTATCGGAAGTCGAACAATGCCGGCGGCATCGAGGGGGGGATCAGTAATGGTGAGGAGATAGTCGTCAGGGCGGCCATGAAGCCGATTCCGACCCTGTACAAGCCGCTCCGTTCCGTGGATATCGTCTCCAAGGAGCCATATGAGGCTACCGTTGAGAGATCGGATGTCTGCGCCGTCCCTGCTGCATCTGTTGTTGCCGAGGCTGTGGTAGCCATTGAACTGGCCGATGCCTTTATGGTAAAGTTCGGCGGCGATTCCATTACGGAGATCAAGCGCAACTATCAGAGTTACCTCGACTATTTGAGAGCTTTTTAGCATGAAGAATGTTTTCCTGACCGGCTTTATGGGGACCGGTAAGAGCAGTGTCGGTAAAATCCTTGCCGAAAGGCTCGGCTGTCAATTCATCGATCTTGACGCGCTTATCGTTGCTGAGGCTGGGATGTCCATCAAGGAAATATTCGCCGCGCATGGGGAGCCGTATTTCCGTGCGTTGGAAGCAGATTTAGTCAGGCGGCTTATTTCTGAGAAGGGTGCGGTCGTTTCTACCGGCGGCGGCGTGGTCATTGACCCTGAAAACCGTCGACTGATGAGGGAAAATGGTGTTGTCGTAAATCTTACCGCAACTGTGCACGCAATACGCGAACGTCTTGCTGCTGATAACGAGCGGCCACTCTTGCAGGATGACAATTCCCTGGAAAAGATTGTTTCCATGCTGGCTGAACGTGAACCTTTCTATCGTGATGCCGACATCAGAATCGACACAACCGGTAAGGGTGTGGAAGATATTGTGCTGCAAATTTTAGTCTGGCTAAAAAGGGAATCCTGATTTGGAAACCATAACCGTAGGACTCGATGAACGAAGCTACCCGATTTTTTTCAATGTGAATGAGCTTTCCATGCTTGGTTCACTCTGTGCTGATCAAAAACTGGGGCAACGCGTGGCTGTGGTGACAAATCCAACAGTCGGCGCATGGTATTTTGAGCCGGTCAGGGAATCTCTCGTTTCTGCAGGTTTTTCCGTGCATAAGATAGAGGTCCCTGACGGTGAGGAATACAAAAACAGCGATACGCTGAAAGACATCTACGACTGGCTCATCGATTTCGGACTGGATCGCGGCTCTTTTATTGTGGCGCTTGGCGGCGGCGTAATCGGCGACATGGCCGGATATGCGGCGGCTACCTATCTGCGCGGCATTCCCTTTGTCCAGGTACCGACAACGTTGCTGGCGCAGGTGGACAGCAGTGTGGGCGGAAAAACCGGGATCAACCATGAAAAAGGAAAGAACCTTATCGGCGCGTTTTACCAGCCCAGACTGGTCATGATTGATGTGGCGGTTCTGGATACCCTGGCAGAGCGGGAATATCTCAGTGGCCTGGCAGAAATGGCCAAATATGGGGTTGTACTGGATGCCGAATTCTTCCGGTTCATGTATGACAATGTTGAAAAATTGCTTTCCCGGGACAAGGAATGCCTGCTGGCTGCGGTAAAGCGCTCCTGCGCACTGAAGGCTTCGGTTGTTGAGCAGGATGAGAGAGAAGGGGGCCTGCGAGCGGTCCTCAACTATGGCCATACGATCGGCCATGCCGTCGAGACCCTGACCGGTTACAGGCAGTATCTGCATGGCGAGGCTGTGGCCATCGGCATGGCGCAAGCGGCGAAGATTTCTGAGTCCATGGGTTTTTCCAGCAGTGACGACACCGAGAGGGTGCTTTCTTTGTTGAGTAAGCTGAAGCTGCCGCAGGATTTGCCACCTTTCAGCCCTTCCGAATACATCGAGGCCATTTGTCATGACAAAAAAGTGCGGGATGGTGGTTTGAACTTTGTTTTTAACAAAAATCTGGGGAGTTTTACTATTGCCACTGTGGCTGATGTTTCTCAATTGCTGAGAATCTGCGGAATTGGAGAGTGACTATGGCACAAGAATCTACCTCCTTCTGGGCTGATATTAAGAAGTATGAAGACATGCTTGCCAAGGACCCGCGCTCTTATTGTTTTGCGCCGCTTGCTGAGCTTTACCGCAAGCTGGGGCTTTTGGACGACGCAATTAATGTGGCTGTAAAAGGGTGTGAAGTTCATCCCGACTACGTCGGTGGATTTATGGCCTTGGGTAGGGCTTTTTATGAAAAAGGTCTGAAGGATGAGAGTAAGGCTGCCCTTGAGAGGGTGATCAGCGGGACACCCGATAACCACCTGGCACAAAAATTACTCAGTCAAATATATACCGAGGCCGGGGATACGGCTTCAGCTATAAAATCACTCAGGACCATTCTTTCTTTGTATCCTGATGATCTTGAAAGCCAGGTCCTTTTGAAGTCACTGGAACGGGAAGACAGGCCTGCGGCGGAGCCGGCTTGCGAATTTCCCAGCGATGATGCAGCATCTATCGAAACCGATGCCGGGGATCTGTATAACGAAACTTTGTCGGAAGATAATTTTGATCTGGAATATGCCGAGATAATAGAAGACCTTACCGAAGAAATAGACGCGTTTGAGGGCGAATATCCGGACGATGCGACTAAGGGTGGGGGAATAACCATCGGCAGTGGATTGGATGATGGTGAACGTAAAGATCCGCTGAGAACAGCCACATTGGCGGAACTCTATGTATCCCAGGGGATGTTGACAGCTGCTTTGGAAATATATGGTGAACTGCTGGCAACTGAGCCGGACAATCATGAGTATGGAAAACGCTTGTGCGAACTCCGGGAAATGTTGGCTAATGAGGCGGAAGTCGATGAGTACATGCAGCCGGCGACGGTTTTGCCATTGAGTGAAGCTTCCGAGACAGTGGCGGATATTTATGCGTTTGCGGCTACAGAGCACGAACTTGCGCCGACAGGTACTGACACGTCTGTTGTTGCCACATTGGAAAATTGGTTGGAGAATATCAAGAGGAGGCGGTAATGTCATTCAGGGAGACCTTGCAGTATATCGTTGAGAATGTTGGTGGAGGGCTGGGCGCGGTTATCATGGGGTACGACGGCATACCCATTGATGAGTATGTAAAGGAAGACGGCGCACTGGATGTACAGCTTCTCACGGCTGAATATGCTGCCGTGCTGAAGGAGATCAAGAGGACTGTTGAGGTACTGAAAACCGGCGTTCTGGAGGAAGTGGCCATAAATACCGAATTCTCCATTGCCATTGCCAGGGTAATTAATGACGATTTTTTTGTTGTCCTCGTTATGGGGAGTGAGGGAAACTTTGGCAAGGGTCGTTTTCTCCTGCGGCGTGAGGGTCCGAAATTGGGCGAAGCACTCCAGTGACAATCGTTAGAAAGTGACTGGTCTATGGTTGATGGTATTTAACCTTCCGCCATCCACCATCCACCATTAACTGACTTTATCAATCATCTGCCGGAGTAATGATATGAAAATTCTCGTGTTGCACGGACCAAACCTGAACATGCTTGGGACAAGAGAGCCTGAAGTCTACGGGAAGATGACTCTCGATGATATTGATTCAACTCTGAAGGAACTGGCTTGTGAACTGGGAGTTGAATTGACAATCTATCAGTCGAATTCTGAAGGGGCTCTTGTTGATAAGATTCAATCTGCTGTCGGTTCTTTTGACGGTATTCTTATAAATCCTGCTGCTTATACCCACACCAGCGTCGCAATCCGTGACGCCATAGCCGCAACTGCCCTGCCGACAGTAGAGGTCCATCTCTCCAATATCCACAGTCGCGAGGAGTTCAGAACCAAAAGCTTTGTGGCCCCCATAGCCCTCGGACAGATCAGTGGATTCGGCGCTGACAGTTATCTGTTGGGGCTTCGCGCGCTTTTTAACCATAATAAAAAATAGATTGTATTACGGGTTTGATTATGCTAAAAGACAGAATCTTATCGGCCCAGGGCTTTCTGCAAAGGTTTGACGTTGATGTTCTTATCTTTGTCAACCTCTGCGATATCCGATACCTGACCGGTTTCACCGGTAGTTCCGGCACACTTGTATTGGGACGGGACGAGGGATGGTTTCTCACTGATTCCCGCTATACTACGCAGGCTTCCGATGAGGTCAGCGGCTTCAACATTATAGAGTATCGTAGCCAACTGGAGGGTGTGTCGTCCCTTCTCAAGGGTATTTCGGCACAACGGGCTGGTTTTGAAGCCGGACATATGACGGTTGCACTCTATAATGAGCTTTCAGCGACGTTACCGGCTGTGCATTTCACTCCTATTGGCGCGGAGCTGGATCACCTGCGTTCAGTGAAGGATGCAGAAGAAGTCCAACTGCTAGCCTCAAGTGCAGAAATTGCCTCAACCGCTCTTTTGGGTATATTGGACAGGATCAGGCCGGGCGCTTTGGAACGGGACGTAGCCCTGGCGCTTGAATTCGCCATGAAAAGCGCCGGTGCGGAAGAGAAGGCTTTTGATTTCATAGTCGCCTCCGGTAAAAGAGGGGCGCTTCCCCATGGCAAGGCAAGCGATAAGGTCATTAACAGCGGCGAACTCGTGACAGTAGATTTTGGCGCTGTTTATAACGGTTATTTTTCCGATGAAACGGTCACGGTCGCTGTCGGGAAACCGGACGAACGTCAGCGGGAAATTTACTCGATTGTCAAGGATGCCCATGACCGTGCTCTGGCAGCAGTCCGGCCGGGAATAAATTTTAAAGAGCTGGATACCCTGGCCAGGGACTACATTGCGGAAAAAGGCTTCGGCAGTAATTTTGGGCATGGCCTGGGTCATGGTGTCGGCCTTGAAGTTCACGAACAGCCGGTTGTTTCATTCCGCAGCGAAGGGCTGGTTGAAGAGGGGATGGTTTTTACCATTGAACCCGGCATTTACATTCCCGGCTGGGGTGGGATCAGAATCGAGGATACCGTGGTTGTGACGGCCGATGGGTACAGGATTCTGACAAAGGTTCCCAAGGAATTACAGATTATTACTTAGTTTAATTCTGTAACAGAGCATTGATTGTTACAGGAAGATAAAAGCA
Source organism: Geotalea uraniireducens Rf4 (assembly GCF_000016745.1). Lineage (GTDB taxonomy): Bacteria > Desulfobacterota > Desulfuromonadia > Geobacterales > Geobacteraceae > Geotalea > Geotalea uraniireducens. Next base: position 2,115,352 of record NC_009483.1, read on the forward strand.
TAAAAGGAGAAGGTAAATGGATATAAAAGATTTAAAATCATTGATAAAGATGGTGACTGAAACAGACATTACCGAGTTTGATCTGGAAAATGCCGATGAAAAGATCAGAATCAAGCGGGGGGTGACCCCTGAAGTGATACATTATCAGGCGCCGCAGCATGTGGCTCCAATCCAGTATGCTGCGCCTCAGCAGGTAGCCTCGGTTCCAGCTGCTGCTGAATCCGTACCGGCGCCTTCTGCAGCAGAAAAGGGTCAGACTGTTACCTCTCCCATTGTCGGTACTTTCTACCGCGCACCCGCTCCCGATGCTGCTCCGTATGTGGAAGTCGGGCAGGTCGTTGAAAAGGGCCAGGTATTGTGCATCGTCGAAGCCATGAAACTTATGAACGAGATCGAAGCGGAATATCGTTGCAAGATCTTAAAGATAAGCAAAGAGAACGCCCATCCGGTCGAGTTCGGTGAGGCCCTGTTTGTCGTAGAACCCCTGTAAATCAGTTGCTGGTTTATCGTAGATGGTCGATTTTAACAGTTAACAGTTTCTGGAGACCCAATAGATGTTCCATAAAGTGCTCATAGCCAACAGGGGCGAAATTGCCCTCCGTGTAATCAGGGCCTGTAAGGAGTTGGGGATAAAAACCGTTGCGGTTTATTCCACCGCTGACAGTGAGTCCCTGCACGTGAAACTTGCCGATGAAAGTGTTTGCATCGGACCTGCACCCAGCCTGCAGAGTTACCTGAATATCAACGCCATCATCAGTGCTGCCGAGTTGACCGATGCGGAAGCCATTCATCCCGGATACGGATTTCTGTCAGAAAACGCCGCCTTTGCTGAAATTTGCGAAAACTGCGGCATAACCTTTATCGGCCCTTCCTCTGAGAGCATGCGGCTTATGGGTGACAAGATCAGCGCCCGTCAGGCCGTCATCAAGGAAGGGGTTCCCATTCTCCCGGGCACCAAGGAGGGGGTGAACGATGTCAATGAGGCTGTCAAGATCGCCAAAAAAATCGGCTTCCCGGTGATAATCAAGGCTACAGCCGGCGGCGGCGGCAGAGGGATGAAAATCGTCCATTCTCCGGCAACCCTTCCCAATGCATTTGCCACTGCCAGGGCGGAAGCGCAGGCCGGCTTCGGCAACCCGGAAGTGTATATTGAAAAATACTGCGAAGAGCCGCGTCATGTCGAGATCCAGATTCTCGCTGATAAGCACGGCAACGTTATTCATCTGGGGGAACGTGATTGCTCGATTCAGCGTCGTCACCAGAAGATCATAGAAGAGGCCCCCTCAACCGTCAGTACTCCCGAGTTGCGTAAGGCCATGGGAGATGCCGCAGTCCGTGCTGCAAAAGCAGTGGGTTATAACAGTGTCGGCACCATGGAATTCCTGGTTGATAAGAACAATGACTTCTATTTCATGGAAATGAACACCCGCGTTCAGGTAGAACACCCGGTTACCGAAATGGTTACCGGCGTGGATATCGTCCGGGAACAGATCCGTTCAGCCGCTGGTCTTAAACTACGTTACAAGCAGAGCGATATCAAGATTAACGGACATTCCATAGAGTGCAGGATAAATGCTGAAGATCCTGCCAAGTTCACGCCATGCCCGGGAAAGATAATCTCTTACCACACCCCCGGCGGTCTCGGTGTGCGTGTGGATTCCTTTGTCTATGATCAGTACTCGGTACTGCCTCACTATGATTCGCTGATCGCTAAACTGATAGTACATGCGGAAACCAGGGATGATGCCATAAAGCGGATGGCAAGGGCTCTGGATGAATATATTATCGAAGGTATTAAGACAACCATTCCGTTTCACAAGAGAATCATGGCAAACAAAGACTTTATCGAAGGGAATATCGACACCGGTTTCCTTGAGAAAATGGTTTTGGAGTAGTTATGGATTTTCCTGAGGAATTAAAGTACAGCAAAGAGCATATCTGGGTAAGAGTGGAAGGGAACCGGGGCGTAATTGGGATTACCGATTACGCCCAGCAAGAGCTTGGAACCATAACGGTGATTGAGCTCCCTTCTGTGGGCGATGAATTGGAACAGGATGACTCGTTCGGTTCAGTGGAGGCGAGAAAGACCGTAGCAGATCTTTATGCGCCGTTGAGCGGATCGGTTGCGGAAGTCAATGGTGAGTTGCGGGATGCACCGGAAATTGTAAACGATGATCCCTATGACAGTGGTTGGTTGGTTGTGGTTGACATTGCCGATCATGAAGAGCTTAATCTGTTGATGTCAGCAGAACTTTACGAGGATTATGTTGCAGAAAGCAGATAAGTAGAAATGCATTTAACATCATTTGCAAGGCGAGATATAATCTCGCCTTTTTTGTTATGCATCCTGAGACTTGAGAGGAACCGGTGAGACTTAGAATAGGACAGATAGATTATGCCAACTGCACACCTATCTTTACCGCATTAAAAAGTAATTTCGATTGTACGGACTACTGCTTCGTCAGCGGGGTTCCTTCCACTCTCAATGCCATGCTTGCCACTGGAGAGATAGACCTCTGTCCGTCATCTTCCATAGAATACGGTAAGGCATCAGAGAAATACTGTCTTCTGCCGGATATCTCCATAAGCTCCATCGGCGCTGTTAAAAGCGTTTTCCTGTTTTCCCGTGTCCCCATTGAAGACCTTGACAATAAGACTGTCGGGCTCACCACCGAGTCCGACACCTCGGTAAATCTTCTTAAGATTATTCTGGCAAAGAAACATGGCCATACCAATCATTTTCAGCGCACGTCGCTGCCTTTGGCAGAGGCGCTCAAAAGCTTCAGCGCTTTACTTCTCATCGGCGACGCGGCGTTGAAAACCGCAATGACGCATCATGGACTTTATGTTTATGACCTTGGTGAGTTGTGGCACGATTTTACCGGGCTCCCGTTTGTTTTTGCCCTTTGGATTGTAAGGCGGGACGCTGCTGCGGAAAAGCATGCCGAGATTAAAGCCCTGAGCGGTAAACTTAAGGCGGCCAAACAACTAGCATACGATTCCTACGAGTCAATTGCATCCGATTGCAGTGAACGCGAGTGGATGGGCACGGAAGCCCTTGTCGACTACTGGCGGACTATCTCCTACGATCTGACCCCGGAACACTGCGCCGGATTACAACGTTTTTTTCGTTACGCCGCCGAGTTGGGGATACTATCCCGCGAGCCGGAGATATTGATATTTTCCTGACAAACGCTTTGGGATGGAAGCTTTAACGGGGTGTACTGCACAGGGGAGGTGTACTGCACCGGGAAGATCCGGGGAATAGATATGCAGATGTCTCAGGAATAGACGCCGGAACATGCTTGTGCAGGTGGTACGTTAGATTGCGTCGGTGCTTTTCAATCGCCGGTAATCTTCGAGTATCCTGCCGTGGTCGAAGCAGAGCGTTGCGGGCAGGGCAGCCAGCGTGAATATTGCCAGCGTTGCGGCATCATCCGCAGCCTTTGGGGAGCCTTCACCACGAGCCACATAAACTGTAGAAATGGTATGAGCCCGGGGATCACGGTCGGGATCAGAATAGCAACCCAATAGGCGAAGGTTATGGACCCGAAGTGAAGTCTCTTCAAGGGCTTCTCTTCTGGCCGCGTCTTCGAGTGTTTCACCGTAGTCCACAAAACCGCCCGGTAAAGCCCAGCCGAAAGGTTCGTTCTTTCTTTCAATCAGCACAATCCCATCTGCAAGCTCAATAATTATATCTACAGTCGGGAACGGGTTACGGTACGATTTGACTTTTTCGCCGCATCGCGGGCAGCTGAGGTATTCGAATGGCAACGAGAGCCCTCCTTGCTGGAGCACAAAATTTACATAAAAAAAGGGAGGACGAATCCTCCCTTCCAGATGCAGTGTGAAAACAAACCGTTATTTCTTTTTCCCGCCGCCAGAGGCTTTCTTGGAGGCTTTGAGCGGGTTGACTTTAGTCTCTTCGCTCTTGAGTTCCACCTTCACATGGGTGGCGAAATTGCATAAACCAGCCGTCCATTTCTTTTCCGGGGCAGGATAGGCGCTGCATACCTTGCCGATGGAACCATTCACTACTCTCTCGCATCCTTCGCAATTCTCAACGACTACCTGGCATGAGCCTTCTGTAAAGACGCAACCCTGTTTTCCCCAAAAGGTACACTCGGTACCGGGAAGCACTGTTTGACACTGCATGGTAAATCCTCCTGTTTCTTTTTGCTTCGTAAGCAACGAATTCTATTTACTCTAACAATTTTGAAAGAAAAATGTCAACAGGAAAATCCCGTCTAAATGTCTGTTCTCCTTGACTCCGTGAACCCTATATATTAACCTTTGTTGAGAGCTGTGGCTCGGATAGCGGTCGAACTGTCCCGATGTTTGATCGGGCTGGTAAATATTGTAATGAAATGGCGTTAATTCTACTAAAGGAGAGGCTTTATGCAGCGTATTGTTTTCGGCACATCAGGCTGGCGCGGAATTTTATGTGAAGATTTTATCTTCGAGAATGTCAAGATAGTAACCCAGGCTATTGCCGATCATGTGATTGCCGCTGGAGAAAAGGAAAAGGGCTTGATCGTCGGTTACGACTCGCGTTTTATGGGGGAGCGTTTTGCCAGGGAGGCGGCGCGGGTTCTTACCGGTGCCGGGATAAAAACGTTTCTCTGCAACAGGGATACCCCGACCCCGGTTATTGCTTTCGAGATATTGCGGCGCAAGACCGCCGGGGCTATAAATTTCACGGCAAGTCATAATCCACCCGAATATAACGGCATCAAGTTTTCCCCTTCATGGGGGGGGCCTGCTCTTCCGGAGACAACCCATGACATTGAACGGCGGGCCAATGAAATGATGGGAGAGGTCTGCTATAAGGAGTGCCACCTGGACGATGCCGTCCGGGCCGAAATGTTGAGTGAGATCGATCCGATGAAGACCTATCTTGAAGACCTTGCCGGGAAGGTGGATTTTGCCGCCATCGCCAAACTCGGAACGATAGCTGTCAATCCGCTCTACGGAACCGGTCGCGGTTATCTGGCAGAGCCGTTAATGGCACACGGCGTGAAGGTGGTACAGTTGAACGCTCATCGCGACCCGTACTTTGGCGGGTTCCCACCCGAACCATCAGAGAAGTATATTCAAGATTTCATAAACATGGTGAAGGGTGATCCCGCCATCAAGCTGGGGATAGCCACGGACGGCGATGCGGATCGTTTCGGTATTATCGATGATGACGGTACCTTTATTGAGCCCAATTACATAATAGCCCTGCTCCTTGACTACCTGGTAAGGGTGAAGGGGATGACGGGTGGTGTGGCACGCAGTGTGGCTACTTCCCACCTTGTCGATGCAGTTGCAAAAAAACACGGCATCGAGGTCTTTGAGACACCTGTTGGTTTCAAATATATAGGTGAACTGATCAGTCAGGATAAGATTATCATTGGCGGCGAGGAGAGCGCCGGACTTACCATAAAAGGGCATGTGCCGGAAAAGGACGGCATTCTTGCATGCCTTCTGGTAGCGGAAATGGTTGCTCACGAGGGGCTGCCGGTCAGGAAACTTTTGGAAAGGCTCTATGAACAGGTGGGGCGCTTTGTCACCAAACGGGAAAACATCACCCTTCCACCAGAAATCGAAGCCGCTTTTGCCGACAAGTTGAAAGTAGCTCCTGCCACTATTGCAGGGGTAAAAATCATGGAAAAGGTAACCATTGACGGCACTAAATTCATTCTTGAGGACGGCAGCTGGCTTCTTTTCCGTAAGTCCGGGACCGAGCCGGTTGTACGCCTCTATGCAGAGGCTCCGTCAGAAGTGCGTCTCAAGGAGCTGCTGGCCGCTGGTCGCGAGTTGATTCTCAGTTAGGAGCCTGTCGGACTTAGGAATGAATCTACTGCGAGGATGGCAAATCGGTCCATATCTCCGTAAATTTTCGACGAATAGGTCCACTATTCGCTCTCAAATTTCCGGAAATCTGTCCTCGATTTTCCATCCTCTCGCTACGATTCCCTAAGTCCGACAGGCTCCTGCTCCAAATTTGCATAATGTAAACTGATGGCAATGCAACGGCGCGAAGCCGCAAAGACAGCCCGTATGACGGTGGGCGCAAGCATTTTCGAGCATGCTTTCTTTGCGTTCTTTGCGCCTTTGCGTTATAATGAGCTGCCAATAAAATACGAGGAGGATGTATGTGGGATTATACTGACAAGGTTAAAGAACATTTCTTGAATCCAAGGAATGTTGGTGCAATAGACGATGCGGATGCTGTCGGTGAAGTCGGGAGCCTGGCCTGTGGCGACGCCCTGAAACTTTTCATCAAGCTCGATGAAAAGAAAGAGCGGATAGTTGACGCCAGGTTTCAGACCTTTGGCTGCGGGAGCGCCATCGCCTCTTCTTCGGCCTTGACCGAGATGGTGAAGGGAAAGACCCTCGATGAGGCATTGCAGATCACCAACAAGGAGATTGCCGACTTCCTTGGCGGCCTCCCGGAAGAAAAGATGCATTGCTCCGTCATGGGGCAGGAAGCACTGGAGGTGGCCATCGCCAAATACAGAGGCGTGGCGGTGCCGAAGCACGATCACGAGCATGATCACGGGGAGATGGAAGGGGAGATCGTCTGTAAATGCTTTGGCTTGACCGACGTCTTTCTCAAGAAAGTCATCGCTTCCAACAAACTGCACACCGCTGAACAAGTCACCCATTTCACCAAGGCGGGGGGCGCCTGTGGCGGCTGCATTCCCAGGATAAAGGAACTGATTGCCGAGGTCATGGGTGAGCAGAAGAGGGAAGAGCAGAAAAAACCCGAAAAGCTTACCAATTTGCGCAAGATGCAGCTTATCCAGGAAACCCTGGAGAATGAAGTGCGGCCGCAGCTGTGGGCAGACGGTGGAGATCTGGAACTGATCGACATCGATGGCGGCAAGGTACAGATAGCTTTCCGCAAGGCTTGCGCCGGGTGCGCCTCTTCAGGTTTCACGGCAAAATTCGTCGAGCAGAAGCTGCGTGATCTGGTCTCCGACGACATCACCGTTGAGGAGGTGCAGGGATGAAGGAAATCTACCTGGACAACAATGCCACCACCAAGGTCGATGAGGCAGTCTTCGAGGAGATGCGCCCCTATTTCTGTGAGCTGTATGGCAATCCCAGTTCCATGCATTTTTTCGGTGGCCAGGTGCAGAAAAAGGTTGATGAGGCAAGAAACCGGGTCGCAGCCCTTTTGGGCGCCTCGCCGGAGGAAATCATCTTTACCGCCTGTGGCACCGAGAGCGACAACGCTGCCATTCGTTCCGCTCTGGAAGTTTTTCCGGAAAAGCGTCATATCATAACCACCAGGGTGGAACATCCGGCAGTGCTGACTCTCTGCCGGAACCTTACCAAGCGGGGCTACCGGGTGACGGAGCTTAATGTGGACGGCGAGGGACGGCTGGATCTGAATGAGCTCAAAGCTGCGATCGATGACAACACTGCCATCGTCTCGGTCATGTACGCCAATAACGAAACCGGCGTCGTCTTTCCTGTCGAGGAGGTGGCTGCCATTGCCAAGTCAAAGGGGGCGCTGTTTCACACCGATGCAGTGCAGGCCGTGGGCAAGATTCCCCTCAACATGGCAAACTCTGCTATAGACATGCTTTCCCTGTCCGGGCACAAGCTCCATGCCCCCAAGGGGATCGGTATCCTTTATGTAAGGAAGGGCGTGCCCTTTCGGCCTCTCATGGTTGGCGGACACCAGGAAAAGGGTCGCAGGGCCGGGACGGAGAACACCGCATCCATAATTGCCCTTGGGAAGGCATGCGAGGTGGCCGGTGATTTCATGGATGATGAAAACACCCGTGTCAAGGCCATGCGCGACCGTCTTGAAAAAGAGCTGATGAACCGCATCCCCAATGCCCGCATCAACGGCGGTGCTGCGGAGAGGCTTCCCAACACCACGTCCATCGCCTTCGAGTTCGTGGAAGGGGAGGCTATCCTGCTGCTTCTGAGCGAGAAGGGTATCTGCGCCTCGTCCGGCAGTGCCTGCACATCCGGTTCGCTGGAGCCGTCCCACGTGCTTCGCGCCATGGGAGTGCCGTTCACCTGCGCCCACGGCTCAATCCGCTTCTCCCTGTCGCGCTTCACCACTGATGCTGATATCGATGCCGTCATCCGCGAGCTTCCGCCGATCGTTCAGCGGTTGCGGGAGATGTCGCCGTTCGGGCGGGAATTCCTTTCAAGGTAAAACATCGTCCCGGATAAATTAAAAACCCCCTGCAGCTGAAGCTGCAGGGGGTTTTTTGATGTTTTAGCCGGAATTATTACCAAGAATCGGAACTGTGGTTTTTGCTATGACAAGTTCCCGTACAGCTTCCGGAACCGTTGCCAAGCCGGGTGAAATTCATTCCGGCACCATCCCCACTAAAATTGATTATTACATCTGCATCGGTATGGGTAACTCTGTTTCCGGGTCCATGCGCATCTTGCGGACTTCCCGCCGTGCCATGGCATGTTGCGCATGTTACCTGGTGATCACTTCTGGAATGACCATTTTGTATATCGGGAAATACAGTTCCTGTCGGTCTGCCATCAGCGCCGCCATGGCACGATCCGCAGCCGATGCCGGGAGCGGCTTTTGTATGGCATCCCTGGCAGTCGGGTGGATTGCCGGAAGTAACAGGGTAGCCTGTTGTTTTGGTATTGCTGTGGCAACCGGTTGTCACGCAGCTTGGGAATGGCGATGCGCCTGAATCTGTTTTATGCCCGTAGTATGCCGGATAGGAATGGCGCGTAAAGCTGAAAGCTTTGTTGTTGGTAGTGGGGGCATCACCATCATGGGTATGGCAGATGGTACAGCGTGTGTTTATGTTGTGAGTGGTATCATAACTGTTGATGTTATAATGAGAGACTCCGCTGCCATGGCAGACTTGGCAAATTCCTGTAAAGTCGGCCTTGACGTAGTCTCCGCCGATTGGCGGGTTTGAAGATAAGGTAAATACCGGGTCTTTTGGAGCTGCAAATTCGGTAGGCACGCCGGCTGTCGGTAAGTAGCCTGTTGATGGGTCGAAGACACTGGAGTTCTTCACTACCTTTTTGTGGATCATGTAGGCGTTGGTGTCACCATGGCCATCATGGCAGTCCCAACAGAAGAGGCCACCGGATTTAAAACCGAAGCTGTGGCTCGTACCGTTATGTACGGCACCGACTTTTTTGCCGGAGGTCTTCAATGCGCCACCGATTGTAACTGTAACCCCCACAGCGTCTGTTTTATGACAGTTCATGCAGGCATCGTTTAACCCCCAACCGGTCCCACCAGTATTCCCCCGGAGCCGGAAAGGATTTGCCGCGGCGTTGTGGCTAATGGCCGGGTCATGGCAGTATTCACAGGCATTGACAACGACAAGGGCGGCCGCTCCATTGCCGGAGGCATAAGTCCCGCTGGTCTTGCCGTGACCGGTGGTAGTCCATTCGGTCATGTTTATCTTCGCTACAGGACTTGAGGTGTTGAAAGGGGTAGAGGTAACGTTTGTGAAGGGGATGGTGAATACATCGAAATCCGCCGTATCCCCATGACAATCCTGGCAGTTCAGAGTTGTGCCCCACGTTACTGTAGTTGGAGAGCCGCCGCCACCATGGCAACTGACGGTGCTGCATTGAGTCGCTGTGGTGTCGGTTCCCTGACGTGCCAGGGTGAAAGTCACTGAACCGCCGCTCTGCTGAATGTTGTATGCCTGATTGACATGCAGTGTCGGGTTTATGATGGCGCCTGCATTGTTTACTACTGAGTTGTGGCACTGGTAGCAGGAATTTATGTTGTTGCCGGTATGTTTAGCGTGGCTGTTTGCTTTTGAAACGGCGGTTGGTGAACCTGAAGCGGTACCACCGCCATGACAGCTGCCGCAGTTTATCGACGGAGGGGTAGTCCACGAAAGAGTCCCATGGGTCGGGGTGGCGAAGACGGCGCCGTCGCTGTGGCAGTAAGTGTTGATGCACTGGGTGCCGGTGCTGGACCAGGTGGTGCGAAGGATAGCATTATAGGAAAACGCCACATCCTTAACCCCGTTCGGATGCTGATTTTTCCCTGAAGCGCCGTTGATGGTCGCATTGTCGGAAGCGGTTCCAAAATGGCAGTTCCGGCAGGTGAAGGTGTAGGTGTTGACATGCTTGGTGTGGGGCGCTGACCAAGTAGGTGAAGCATCTCCCTGTTTGTTGTGGCAGACTCCGCAGTTGGAGCCGCCGACCTGCGCAGTTCCCCAGTTGACGGCCACTTTGGGGGCGCCGCCGTTGCCGTCTGTGTGGCAGACTGTGGTGCAGGTGCCTGCCGTCGTGTATTTCATGCCTTTAGGGTCAGTGGCCGGTGTGCCGGCTTCGGTGTATGCAGTTATTTTGAGCCCTCCCACCTCTGCCGCGCGGTTTGCCGTTGCCGGGCCGTTGGCGTGGCTGTTGGTCGGATGGCAGTTCTTGCAGCCGTAGGCGTAGGCTGATGATGTGTGGGCGTTGCTGCCGGTTATGCTGCTGAACACGGCAGCAGAGTTGTAGTGAATGGCATGACCGGTGGCTCCTGCAGAGAGATCGCCGTTATTGCTGGCGCCGTGGCAGGAATTGCAGACAAGATGTGCACCGCCCCAGGTCGGAGCGGCGGAACCGTGGCAGTAGGTCGCCGAGCATGAACCGTAACCTGAGCCGGGGGCGACGTTGTTACCCAGGGAATAGACGGTGTTGACGGCTGACCCGGTGAATGCCAGGTTGATGACCTGGTTGGCGTGATTGGTCGTACCTGAACCGGCACCGCTATGGCATGTGGAGCAGGGCAATCTGCCATTGCCGCTGCCGGTAGTGTTGGCGTGCGCCACATGGCTGCCGGGGGCGGAAACGTCGGTGTCCATTTTCACATGACAGCTGCCGCACGGGAAGAGACCGCCCCAGGTCGGCGTACCGTTTTGTGTCGGGGCTCCGATGCCGTTTGTCCCCTGCACATTGCTGTGGCAGTAGCTGTTGGAGCAGGAGCCGTATCCGTTTCCGGCCGGGAGATTCGCCTGGGAATAGATTGTTCCTGTTGCTGACGGGCCGCTGAATGAGTTTTCAATGACGCCGTTTGCATGGAGCGCTGTGCCGGCCCCTGCGCCGTTGTGACAGATTGAGCAGGCAATGCCGGTAGCCTGGGCATGCTTGATATGACTGCCGGTTGCCGAAGCGCTTGAGGACATGTCCACATGGCAACTGCCGCAGGTAATGGTCACGCTCCCCCAGACCGGAGATGCAAAAGCTGTTGGCGCACCATTGCCGTTTGCTCCCTGCACATTGCTGTGGCAGTAGATGCCGGAGCAGGTGGCAGCAGATACGGTCCATGTGCCGCCTGTAGTGAGCGTACCTCCGAACCGTACATCCTTGACGCCATTGGCATGGGTGTTGAAATCCTTGATGGCGTTGTTGCTGCTGACCGTCCCGTTGTGACAGACAGTGCAGCCGATGGAATCGGCGAGATGCTTGCCGTGGGAATTGGTGGCAAGCGTCGTAGCATCGCCGTGACACTGCCGGCATTCATCCGGCTGGCCGACTATTGCCCCCCTGCCGTTCGCCCAGCCGGGGATCGTCTTTGTCGTCAGCACCGGCACAAGAGACGCATTGCGCGGCGCGCCATCGCTGTGACAATAGACGTTTGAACAGGTCGGCGCAGTGGCTGGCGTTCCGTTGAAGGTGGGAGTGGCGCCGAAGGAGGAAGCGATCCTGCCTGTAGTGTCGATAAATACATCCTGGAAGGTGCCGGCCTGGTGGGTATTACCCTGGTGGCAGTCAACACACTGCTTGCTGTAAACGATCCCGCCGGAATGGGTGATGTGGGCGCTGGAGGATTCATTGGTGAAGGGTGACGGAGTGCCGTTGAATACCGCATACCCATTCGGACCGCCTGCACTATTGCCGTGGGGCGGATAACCATGGCAGGTGTTGCATGCGCCGATGGCTGTGAAAGAGCCTTTGGTATTGCCGTGGAAGTGGCAAGCGTTGCAGGTCGTCGTGTCGAGCCTAGCGTGTTCGTCAGGATAACCTGAGCCGACCGGAACGTCGTGGCATGATTGGCAGACGCCGTTGCCGGAAGCATCCTTGTAGTTCTTGACCGTAGTCGACTGGAAGTAGACCGGCTTGTTTTTTGCGGAGCGCAGGACAGTCGAGACGTTCATGTAACGCCTGACCAGCCAGACGTTCGGGATTCTTTGCTGTGCTGTTACGGCATTGGGGTCGAAATCCACGTGGCCGCCGTGGCAGTCGGCACACTGGATGTTCTGGTTTCTGCCGTTATGGGCCACCTTGCCGGCATGGCAGTTGGTGCAAATGTTGAGATCGTCGGCATTTGCGCCGTGCAGATCGGTTCTGAGCAGGCTGCCGTCCGACGGTTTGAGTGCGTTGAAGCCGGAATTGTTGTCAAAGGTGGCGCTGCTGGAGTCGCTGTAATGGACACCGTGGCAGGTGCTGCAAACGAGGGAGCCGCCTGTGCGGGTCAGTCTTGCATTCAGGTCGGAGGTCGGGTTTGTCGTGTTGGCATTCACCGGCGGGTTGTTGAATTGTGCCGGGTTTGTTTTGACCTTGGAGGTTGCGCCCGTATAGTTGAAGTTTACCGGGTGGGTGCCGGTCGTATGGCTTTGCTGGTTTCGGCTCCTGTGGCAGTCGAGGCACATCTGGTCCCGGTCGTTCGCCATGCGCAGGAAAGGCTTGTTGGTGTTGTCATGCTGGTTGTGACAGCGGACGCAGGCCAGGCTGCCGCCGGTCCTGGCACGCAGCTTGTTTCCCGTGCCGGTCGAGGTCATGGCGGCGAATTGAGGGGGCTGCGCGCCCGCCTCATCGACCTCGTCCGGTCCGTTCCAGTTGTGGGATGTCTGGTAGAGCGTGCCTGTGCGGGTTGCCGTGTAAGTGTTGAACGGATTGGCGAAATCTGCCGGGGTAAAGGGTTTGTTTCCGGCCTTCGGCACCCCCGGACGGTGGCAGTTGAGGCAGACGTTGTTATAGCCGGTGCTCCCCAGGTCCAGATGTAAGGTATGGCAGCTTGCGCAGCTATAGCCGTTGGCCGTGTCATGGGGCGAATCGACTGTTACCGCTGTTGCCAGGGACGGGAACAAGCAGAGGATGCCGATCACAAGGCTTTTAATATGCAATCTGTTCATGTTGCGCTCCTGAAAAAGCAAAAAAATCATTGTGTTGCCCGGCACTCGATGAGTCGGTTGCTCATCTTAAATAATCGACATGGTAAAGGATGCTGTTAATCCTGTTATATCTGCGCCGTTGAGATCTTTGGTCTTAAACGTTGCCTGATTAATGCTGAAATCCGTTGCCGATGGAACGCTTCCGGTTATGTTGCAGGTAACGGTGGCAAATTCTCCAGGATCGAAACCTGCTGCTACGACCATTTTTATAGTCAAGGTGGCCTGGCTTCCGGTTGTTGCCGGTGTGAATATGGAATCAATGATTGGAACAACAGTACCGGTGGCGGTTTGTCCGGAAGGAGAGATAACCCCGGAAAGAACTTTGCCCGTCGCGTCGGTCGGAACCGTTACCCCTGAGGGCAGAGTTATGGTTATGTTGTCGATTGCACCGATCTTTCCTGTTGCCAAGGTTCCCTGGGTGCTTAATTTTAGTACCGCGTGCCTGGTCGTCGGCTCGGGGGTTCCGCTGCCACAAGCGGATAACAGAAGGAAGGAGGCTGATAAAAGAGTGAAAAAAAATAAAATGATTCGCATGGTACCCTCTTTGTTTTATTAAGACTAAGCGCAATGATTAGAAGTTGGTTAAACCCACAACCTTCCTCAGAATGACCAGAACATCACCTGTATCGATCTTCCCATCCGGTGTCGGCACGCCGCTTATTAACGGAGCGACATCGCCGCGCAACAGTTCATCGCTGGTTGCCACGTCAAATCCCATGGCTATGCGCATCGCCTTGAGCGCATCAACGAGGTCGGGTTTACCGCTGCTGCTGTTGATGTCGCCGTTCCGTGTGTTGTTGCCTGCGGCATCGGTTGCGCTGATGTTAAGCGGTGCTGCTTCGCTGCCGGTCAGGGTTACGCTCCATGAGCCGCTATTGTCGATGGTGGCAGTGGCGACCACGGTGCCGTTTTTGTCTTTTACCGTCAACACCGATCCCGTGTCGCCGCTTCCGGTTATGAGCGTCGGTGTCTGAGTTGTGACCACCAGGTTCGGCGGGGTAATCTTGTAAAAGAGGGTGCGGAAGGTCGTAGTGGAATTGCCGAGCGCATCCACGGCGGTAATAGCCAAGGTGTACTTATCTTCGGTTGATAAGTTCGGAGTTATGCCGAAGTCGCTTCCCTGCGGCTGGAAGTCGACCGGGATACTGACACCGTCGATGGAGGCCGATACGCTCTCAGCGACGGTAGTGCCGGTTACAGGGAAGTTCGGGTCGTTGGTCATGCGGTCCTGTGGCGGTGAGGTCACCGCCAGTGGCGGTTTTGTCAGGTCATTGAGGAACACGGTGCTCTTTGCGCCGGCTGTTTTGCCGGTCAGGTTGTCGGTGGTTGCCGCCTCGATGGTATAAATGCCGACCAACTGGTTAAGGCTGACCGTTGTGGACCAGGTAGTGCTGTTGAGAGAAGCTTGTGCAATTCCGTTAACTTTTACCACTGTCGTGCTGTTGGCAGGTGCCGTGCCGCTTACCGTCACGGTAGAAGTATTGATGTTGGCCCCGTCCGTCGGCGCGGTTATGGTCACGGCCGGACTTGCCGGATCGTAGGTGATGGTTCTCGCGTCGGTTGTCGTATTGCCGAGCGGGTCTGAAGCGATGACGGTTATGGTGTTTGAGCCTCCGCTGAGAAGCAGGGCGGTGCTGAACACTCCATCCACCGTATTTGCCGTCTGGCCGTTAACCTTGACAGTGGAGACGGCAGGATCGGTCAGGCCGGTGACATTGAGTATCGATGAACTGGTCGTGCTGTTGGAGCTTATGGTTGAAACCGTCAGGGACGGAGGTGTGGTGTTCATGGTTATAATTACGCTCGCGACGGCGCTGTCGCTTCCCGCTTTGGAGGCGGTTACCGTAATCAGGGTATCTCCTGCAATCAGACCGGTAATGGTACTGCTCCAGGTGGTAGGCGTCGGATTTGAAACCGGACCGGGTGTTGCCGCGGTATTACTGGTTATCGCGATGGTTGCCCCCGCATCCATGGTGCCGGTGATGGTCTGGGTAGGGCTGTTGGTCGGTGTTGTCACCGGGTTTATGGCCAGCGTTGTCGCCAAGGGGTTGAAGGTGACGGAGACTTTCTTTTGACTGGTATTGGCAGCCCGGTCTGTGGCCGTGACCGTGATTTCGTTTGCTCCGTTGACCAGGCCGGAAATGGTGCTGCTCCAGGTTGTAGGCGTCGACAGGACGACCGGTGCGGCTGTGGCGGCTGTATTGGTCGTAATGGTAACGACCGCCTCCGCTTCCACCGTTCCGCTGATGGTTACGCTGCTTGAGCTGGTGATTGTCGGCGGGGGGGCTACGAAAAGCGTCGGTGGTGTTGTGTCGGCGATTGGAGTGGTTCCGCCGTTGATGCCGTAAACTGTCAGGTTGCCGAACCCATTGACGACCAGCAGTCGGTTGCCGAGGGAATCGAATAAGACGTCCGACGGAACGACAAGCTTGCCGTTCGCAGTGCCATAGTTGCCTATGAATCCAAGCTGTGTGCCTGTACCGGCTGGATCGAGTACCTGGACATTGCTTTGGAAGGAATCCACAACGTACATCCTCATTAGTACGGGAGAGGTATCCTTGCTGTATTCGAAGGCTACAGCCTGCGGCGAAGTAAACTTAAGCGGGCCGGAACCGGAGGAGCCTATCGATTTCAGAAAAGTGCCGGCAGTATTGAAGAATTGAACCCGGCCGTTAAGGGTATCCACCACTGCCAGTTGTTTGGAGCTCTTCTCAAAGGTTATGCCGGTCGGTATGGAGAACTGTCCCGGAAGTTTTCCCGTGGTGCCGAAACTATTGGCAGGCTTGCCGGTGGCGGCATTACCGGTGGTTACCGTGGTGCCGGCAGCATTGAATACCTGAATGCAATTGTCGAGGCTGTCCACCACATAAATGAAGCCTGCGGCATCCAGAGCGATGCCGTTGGCCATTTTGAACTGCCCGGCGCCTTTACCCAGCTTGAACTTTTCCTTGCCTGTATTGTCCAGTACGGAGACAAAAGTCCCCTGGCCGACAATCAGGTCGCCTCCTTGGGTCACGGCAATTCCCTGGGGTGTTTTTACCGGGAGGGTGGCGATCAGACTGCCGGAACTGTTGTATTTAAGGATTCCGCCCCCTCTCGGGTCGGTCAGGTAGAAATTGCCGAACTGGTCGGTGGCGATTTTGATTGGAGCGCTGATTCCCGTCTTTATCGGCGGATCTATGACTTTAACCAGCGGCGCTGTTGCGCTGAATGCCATTTTGACAGGTAAGATACACGTGAGCGCAGACAAGATGACGCCCAGAGTTATGAGTTTTCTTGAGACAGCTGTCATAATGCAACGCCTCCTGGCTTTTCTTTGTAGCACGTCGATCCGTAGGGGTAGACACATTCCATTGCAAACAAGGTTCGAGAATCTATGTTTGCGCTAATACGCATGCAGTCATGCATTGCTACCAGTTTTTGGTTCCATGGCAAACGCCGATCGAGAAACCTGATGGAAGTTGACCCGGAGAGCAGGTTGCGGTTGCGCCGTTTTTGGTGTAATTGACCGGACCCCTGATGGTCAGCTGCGGGTTCAGTTCAAATGTTGAGGGGGTATTGAGCCCGCTGAAATGTGACGCGCCGCTGCTTGTTACGGACATATCATGACAATCGGTACACACCAGACCTACTTCCGTCAGATGTTTGATGTGCTCGCCTGAGAAAAAGCTGTTGTATTGGGGTGTCTGGAAAGCCGTGCCGGCGGTGTGACACTGGATGCAGTCGGTTCCCGGATTGATTTTGCCGGTGCGCCAGACAGGGGTTCTCACTCCGCCGTGGCAACTGACATTGCTGCAGGAATTGTCGGGATTGATTGTTGCCGTCCCCGTCTTTGCACCATAGGCCGGTAAGAACGCCACGGTAAGTTGTTTGCCGTGACCGGAGCTGCCGCTTCCTCCGCCATTGTGGCAGGTGCTGCAAACATCGGCAACTCCTGGCAGGGCGTTGTGCTTGCGATGGGCGCCGGATATGTTGGGGAATACCGCCCCCTGCGGCGGCTTGTTATGACAGGTTATGCAGGTGCCGAGAACGGGAAGAGAGCCCGGGGTAAGCAATAAATGGCATTTTGAGCATGCCGGTGCATTCGGTCCGCCGCTCAAGGTGGCTCCGTGGCAGGGGGTGCAGGCATTCCCCAGGTTTGGCGCCTTGTTGTGCTCAGGCCAGGGGACAGGATGGGGGCCGTTGGGATGGCAGGTTTGCGCACCGAGATTGACGGAAAAGCAGCTTACCTTTGCTATGCCGCCGGTAAGGTCGGCGCCGTGGCACTCCCCGCACTGCCCGGGATTTCCGAGGTACAAGGGCCCATGTTTCGACACCCAGCCTGTCGGGTGTTGACCGACGACGTCGAGAGCGGGGGCGTTATCGTTTGCCTTGCCGCATCCCCACAGGGAAACAGAGATTATGGCGGCTACCAATATTTTTATGAGTACGCTTGGTTCACGCATTAATTCTCTCCCGTTCACCATTCACTATTTGTGACAGGTAATGCACTGCTCGTTGTTTGCTCTGCCGTGGCAGCGGTAACAGCCTGTCGGGTCTATCTTTCCTTCGATCTTGTGTCTGGTCAGAAAATCGCCGCGATGGACCAGTTCCCGGTCGGGACGGTTGCCGTATTTAACGGGCGGCTTGATTTCCAGCTGGTTTGCGTGACAGTCGTTGCAGAAGGATGCGACATGACAGACCCCACAGATCTTTTCGTCCCTTCCGGCAGAAAATTTATGATCTTTTATAAAAATATCATCGTGATTGAATGCCGCGTAAGGTTTAAGCGTTCCTTTGAGCTGGGCCTCATGGCATTCGGAGCAGACCGGTCTTCCTTCCGGCAGTGCTTCAGGATGGGATGGGGAAACGCTCGTTTCCGTGGAAAAGAGATGACTGCATGCGGTGATGAGCATGATGCAGGTTATCAGCGCCGCAGGGATAAAGAGCTTTTTGCAGATCATTTGCCGGCTCCTTTGTTGGTATAGTTGTAATTGTAGGTCAGTCTGAGCACGCCCCTCAGGTCTTCCGTCATTCTCGGGTTTTCGCCGTAGCTCAGGTCGCCGGAGAGTGCCAGATTGGGCATTATCCGATAACCTATGGATGCGATCGCCTCGAATGCAGTTTTTCTGCCGTCTATGCTGTCGTCGAAGATGTGGGAGATGGCGTCGAGGCTGCCGAAATACCGGGCCTGATCGTAAAGGGCGTAACCGCGTACTTCATGAAAGGAATTGATGCCGCTGGCCGCATCGAGGCGATGATAAGAGAAGCCGGACCTGAGCTTGTTGTTCGCCAGCGTGAGTCTGAGCTCTGCACCGAAGCGATTGGAATTCCCTTTGCTGTCGCGCTGATAACGCTTGTAATCGGCAGTGACCTCAACCGGTTTGGCTATCGTGTAGGTGACGCTGCCGCCATAGGATTTGAATTTGTCCCCCGCATCGGGATTGAACAGGGAACGGAGGTTCGTGTCTGAAAAATAGTCCTTGAGATTGTACTGGTTGAATAGAGCGCTGATGATCAGCGGCGTGGAGGGTCTCACGGTAAGGACGTAACTGTTTTCGGATATGCCGCTGGTGGCGGTGTTGTAGAAGGTCCGGCCGCTCAGTTCCACCATTTTGTGGGGGCTCAGCCAGATGTCCCCCCCAACCAGTTGCCGATAGTCTTTGAGATCGCTGTTCGGACCGTTCCGGTCCATCCCCCCTTCGTGGACGATGGATCCGCCCAGCTCAAGGAGACCCGCATAACGATAACTGAGCCGGCCGCCGACGATATAGTTACCCTTGTTGTCGTTGGCCCGATCGAGGGTGACCGGTGTGCCGCTGAAAAGAGATAGCGCCAGTCCCTGGTATGTCGGGAGCAGGTCGGCCCTGGCGGAGATGCCGTTGATCGATTCGACTATGCCGCCTTCATAGATGAAGAACCGGCCGGCTTTTATTTCACCGTTTGCCTTTGGGAAGTTGTAACGCAGGTAGCCGTAGGTGAGGTCGCCGTCGCTTTTACTGCCGTCAGTGCTCTTATCCGCCAGATCGAGTCTCCCCCAGCCGTAAAAATGAAAGGAGAGGTTTTCGTCGCCGATTCTGTCCAGATCCGCCCCAAGAAACTGGGTGGCAGGCACCAGAGTCTGCTTGTTAAATTCGGGGATACTCCGTTCTTCGAACCTGAACAGCGTGGTCGAGTTGATTGCTGCATCGGTTGCCATGGACAGCGTCGGCAGCAGTGAAACAAGAAAGACAATGGTACTCGCGAGAATCTTCATGGATACTCTCCACTTGCGCATAAAATCTAAGCTTAAAAATTTTACACGCAGATTCCTCGCTGTCAATACAGTATTGGCGGGCTTTAATTGTAATTATTGTTAATTAAATGGCTGCTGGGTGGGCTTTGACAAAGGAATGTTTGGAAAAGATCCATAGCCAATCACTCCTGGCAAACCTCCGGGTTGTTGCAGATCTCGATAAGAGCTTCCAGGCGAAAATCGGCCAACTGTGCTGGCTGATTTTCGCCACAATTGAACAGCGTTAAGATTGAAGGGGGGATACTGCGATCGGCAACCGAAGATACAGGAGGTTCCCGGATGCTACAGGTTAAGCTTCGTCATTTTGTAGCGCAGGGTTCCGCGTGGTATCTTGAGGATTTGCGCGGCCTGAAGCACATTGCCGCTGCTTTTTTCCAGTGCGGCGCGGATCAATCTCTTTTCGAACCGTTCGACGGCCTGTTCCAGGTCAAGGTCCTCTTCGATGGGTTCCAGGATGTGTGCACCATTCCTGTCGGCATCTCCTGCGTTGATCTCGATGGGGAGATAGGAGGGCAACAGTACCGGCCCTTCGTGCATGATGCAGATCTTTTCGATGACGTTTTTCAGTTCCCGGATGTTTCCCGGCCAGGAATACGACTCAAGCAGCTGCAGCGCTTCCTTTGAAATCTCCTGAAAATTGCGGGAAAAGGTCTTGTTGTATTTTTCCAGGTAGAATTTTGCCAGGACCGGGACATCTTCCCGCCGCTCGCGGAGGGGAGCGATGTGGAGCGGGAAGACATTGAGGCGGTAGAAGAGGTCTTCCCGGAAAGTCCCTTTCCTGATTGCATCCTTCAGGTTGCGGTTCGTGGCGGAAATCAGCCGGACGTCGATGTCGATGGTTTTTGTCCCGCCGACCCTGCGGATCTTTCTCTCCTCAAGCACCCTGAGCAGTTTTGCCTGCATGGTCGGTTCCATCTCGCCGACCTCGTCGAGAAAGAGGGTCCCCTTGTTGGCTTCTTCGAACAGGCCCGGCTTGCGCTGCCGTGCATCGGTAAACGCGCCTTTTTCGTGGCCGAAGAGTTCGCTTTCCAGCAGATTCACCGGAATGGATGCACAGTTGATCTCGATGAAGGGCGCATCCCGCCGGTCCGAAAGGTGGTGGATGGCTTTGGCGACAAGCTCCTTGCCGGTTCCCGATTCGCCGGTCAACAGAACAGTAGCCGCAGTGAATCTGGCAACTTCCTTGGCCTGGCGGACGATCTCCTTTTGGATGGCACTGGCTCCCACCATCGGCACCTTTTCAAAAAGCTCCAGGTCTCCGCGGCGGATGGCGCGCACTTCCCGCTTCAGGCTGTTGGTCTGCAGGGCAAGCTTGACGATGACCCGCAGCGCATCGGCCTTGAACGGTTTTTTCATATAGTGGAACGCCCCCATTTTAAGGGAGTCTACAGCGCTTTCCACCGAGCCGAACCCGGTGATGATGATGACCAGTATGTCCGGATCGATCTCCTTCAGGGATCTCAGGACGTCGATGCCGTTTTCCGTGCCCAGGTTCAGGTCGAGAAGCACCAGGTCGACCTCTTCTTCGGAAACCAGTTCCAGGGCTTTCTTCCCCCCCTCGGCGGACAGGACCTGATACCCTTCCTCGTTCAGTATGCGCTCGACGTTTTCACGGATAAAGGCTTCGTCGTCTATGATCAGAATTTTTTCCATGGGAATCCTTTGTCAGGGCGGTTTCGGCTATTCCGTTTTCAGCGGCAGAGAGACGCTGAAAACAGTCCCGTTTCCCTTGCTGCTCGTTACGGTAATCCTGCCGTGGTGTTCATCGATGATTCTCTGGGTTATGGAGAGACCAAGGCCGGTGCCGCCAGTTTTGCGGGTAAAAAATGGCTCGAACAGCAGGGGGATGTCTTCCGGTTCTATCCCCTGGCCATTGTCGGAGACGTTTATTATCGCGGCATCCCCGGCGAGAGCGGTGGAAATCTCGATTTTACCCCCTTCGGGCAAAGCTCCGAGGGCATTTTTACTGATATTCAGCAGCGCCTGCCTGATTTTCCCCGCATCGAATGGGAACGAAGGGATCTCTTGCAAGGACGAGACCAGTTCGACACCCTGTTTTTCGCATTCCTTCTTGAAAAGGAGCAGGGTGTCCTGAACGACCCGGTTTATGTCACCTTCCCTGAATTCCGCTTTTGGCGGGGAAGCGTAATTCAGCAGGGAAGAGATGAGCCGTTCCACCCGCTCGATTTCTGCAAGCGCCTTTCCCATCATCGCCTGGCTTTCGCTGTCCACTGCCGGCCGGTCATGGAGATCATCCAGCAACAGGGAAATGCCGGTAAGGGGGTTCCGGATCTCGTGGGCAATGCCGGCGGAGAGTTTCCCGAGGGACACCAGCCTGTCCATGCGGATCATCTCTTCCCGCATCTGCTCCTTTTCCGTCTCATCCCTCATGGTTACGGTGATTCCCTTGTCTCCATCGTCGCCGATGGGGAAAAATCCCACTTCGAAATGGCGGGCATTGCCGTTGATTTCGGTGATGAGCGGTTCTCTGCCGTAACCTTTTTCTTTCCTGATCACCCGTGCAATCCGTTCTCCCATGTCGCCCCAGCCCTCGAAGAGAGCAGAGAAATGAACGCCGGAGAGCACATCATCGCCGAGAAACTTTTTCCCGGTGCTGTTTATCGAGGTAAGGAGGCCGTCGGACGAGATGGTAAGAATGGCGCTCGATATACTTTCCAGGATGCGTTCCTTGAAATTCCGCTCTTTCATGATCTGGCGCTGTGAAGCCTGGAGTTCTTCGAGGGTGGTGAGCAGGCTCTCCTTGCGCGATTCCAGTTCTGCGGCCATTTTATTGAAATCGTCCGCCAGTTCTCCCAGTTCGTCGCTGGAACCGACCGGCACCCGGTTGCCCGTTTCTCCGTGGGCAAGCTTTCTTGCTTCAGCGGTTAAGAGGGCGAGCGGTCTGGTAATCCCCCGCGAGAGATACCATGCGCACAGAACTACCGTCAGCGCCGTTATGAAAAGAAACAGTGCGCTCTGCCGGATATGTTTCCGCAGCTGTCCGCTGATGATGCCGCCTCCGGTCTTTGCGGCTTCGTGAAACTGGTCGACCTGGAAGCCGATGGTGACCGCGCCGAAAATGCCGTGCTTGGCATAATCTCCGGTAGAGTAGAGAATCGGGGCGAATGCCATGACCTTCTTTGCTCCGCCGACGTTGGTGATGTCCGCATAGCCGCCTTTTTTCTCCCTGGCCAGTTGGGCGACAACGGGATATTGCGGATGGATGAAACCTGCGTAATCGAGATTGAAAGGAATCCTCCCCTGCTTCACATCATCGGCGGAAGATGAAGCCGTATAGGGGGGGACCGCTTTTCCCGTTTTATCCATCCCCCGGATATCCCAGAATTTCGGGTGGGTGATAATCCATCCCTCGTCGTCGAAGATAAAGGCATAGTTGCCGCTCTTGTAGGAAGGGAAAACCGTGGACCGCTCCTTGCCCGGCAGGATGTGCTGGGAGAACTCCATGAGATGGCGGTGGTCGAGGGACAAGACGGCAACTCCCTCAAACTTCCCGTCTTTGCCGAACAAGGGGGTGGCAAAGCGGATCACCCCCCGGAACGTTTTTCCGCCGAAGGCGTTTTCCGGGTCGGTTGCTCCGGCCAGCTGCTCATCCTTGGTAATGTGGAAGCCGGTCACGCGGGATACGTAAATTTCCCCTTTTTTCAGCCGCGCGGCACGGCTGAAGTACTGCTCGTTTTTGAACTCCGTGTTGGCGGGGATGGAAACATCGACAAGCCTTTCGCCCGGCACGACTCGGCCGTCCGTTATGGCAAAACGCTGTCTGCCCTTTTTGTCTATGATCTCCAGGGATGAGTAGCGAGGGACCCATTCCTTCACTTCCCGGGGAGCGGCTGCACTCCCTTGCCGATACCAGATCTCGCCGTTCCTGCTTTTGTAGAAAGAAGTGAGAATCTCCGGCGCACGGGGGAGGGACGCCACCAGCAACAGGTCCGCCTCGCACCCCTTGAGGAATAGGGTTATGTATTCGGCTGTCTGTCGCGCCCGCATCTCCAGGTTTTCCGACGCCTGAAGATCGGTCGAGTCCGCGATCCTTTCGGCAAGTTTTTCGCCTGTTCTGCTCAGGTTGAGGAAAAGAATGGACGAGGAGCAGAGCAGCGGGATCAGGGAGAGGGTCAGCATGGCCAAGAGGATTTTTTTGAAAAGGGTATGTTTTCTCAATTGTTTCCTTTGGGCTAATTCATGATTACAACTTACTACAGGTTAAATCACTCGGCAGATGAATGCAAGTGTCATCTGGAGAGAGGTAACGGGGCGTTTTTCGTTGACTTGCCCGGATAGGTGCATTAAAGAATATAGGCTACGGCATGAAGCCGAATCTTCCGCTTTTGCAGGTTATCTATCATGGGTTATCGGACTTTACAGGAATGTGTCAAGGACCTTGAGTCCACCGGGAAGCTCCTCCGCATCAATCTGGAGGTTGATCCGAATCTGGAAATGGGCGCCATACAGCGGCGGGTTTACCAGGCGGAGGGACCGGCACTGCTCTTTACCAACGTGAAGGGGTGCCGTTTCCCCATGCTCGGCAACCTGTTCGGTACCCTGGAGCGGACCAGGTACATATTCAGGGATACCCTGGATGATATCCGGCGCCTGGTGGAGATGAAGGTCAACCCCATGGCGCTCGTCAAAGATCCCTTCGGTTATGCGGGGACAGTTCCGGCGGCCCTTCATCTCCTGCCGAAGAAGGTTTCCGGCGGTCCCGTTCTTGCCAACAAAACCACCATCGACCAGTTGCCGCAGCTGAAGTCATGGCCCGACGACGGCGGGGCGTTCATCACCCTGCCGCAGGTCTACTCGGAGAGCGCGGCAACTCCCGGCTTGCGCCATGCCAACCTGGGGATGTACCGGGTGCAGCTTTCCGGCGGCCAATACCGGCAGAACGCCGAAATAGGCATCCACTACCAGATCCACCGGGGGATCGGCGTTCATCACGCCGAAGCCTTGGAGCGCGGCGTGCCGTTCCGAGTCAACATCTTCGTCGGCGGGCCGCCGTCCCTGACGGTGGCTGCGGTCATGCCGCTCCCGGAGGGGATGCCGGAGCTTTCCTTTGCCGGTCTGCTGGGAGGGCGCCGGATCGAGATGGTCTGCCGCCCCGGTGAGTTGCCGATGCCGGCACAGGCCGATTTCTGCATTACCGGAGTGATCGATTCGGACAAGACCCTGCCGGAAGGCCCGTTCGGCGACCATTTGGGCTATTACAGCCTCGTCCACGATTTTCCCGTGCTGCGGGTGGAAAACGTCTATCACAGAAGCGACGCCATCTGGCCCTTTACCACGGTCGGCAGGCCGCCGCAGGAGGATACCTCCTTCGGCGCGTTCATCCATGAGCTGACCGGTCCGCTGATCCCAACGGTCGTTCCCGGGGTTCACGCGGTCCATGCGGTCGATGCTGCCGGAGTCCATCCGCTGCTGCTTGCGGTAGGGAGCGAGCGCTACGTCCCCTACGCTCCGGAGCGGGAACCGCAGGAACTGCTGACCATCGCCAACGCCATCCTCGGCCAGGGTCAGCTCTCACTCGCCAAATACCTCCTCATTTGCGCTCAGGAGGACAACCCCTCCATCGACATTCACGATATCCCGGCGTTTTTGCGCCACATCCTGGAGCGCGTCGACTGGCGGCGCGACCTTCACTTCCAGACCCGTACCACCGTGGACACCCTCGATTATTCCGGGACCGGCCTGAACAAAGGCTCCAAGGTTGTGATTGCCGCCGCGGGTGAGAAGCGGCGCGACCTGGCAGTCGAGCTACCCGCCGGCTTCCGTCTCCCGGACGGATTCGGCGAACCGCGTATCTGCCTGTCGGGTATCCTGGCGGTGCGGGGTCCGAAATACGCAGCCGGACGGGAGTGTCCTGATCCGCACATGGAGGCTTTCTGTCGTTATTTTACCGACAACGATCCTTTCTCAGCCTTCCCGCTGATTGTCGTGGTCGATGACAGCGAGTTTACGGCGAGGACCTTGAACAACTTTCTCTGGGTAACCTTTACCCGTTCGAATCCGTCTGCGGACATTTACGGCATCGGCGCCGTTACCGCCTGCAAGCATTGGGGGTGCAGCGGTCCGCTTGTCATCGATGCCCGCATTAAACCCCATCATGCGCCGCCGCTCATTGATGATCCGGCAATAGAAAAACGGGTCGATGCGCTTGGGGCTCCAGGCGGTCCGCTGTACGGGATCATCTGAGGTTAAGCATCTTGGAAGCCTGAAAAGCGAGGTCGAAAATGGCGGAAGAAACACAAATTCCGAAGGTGTTTATCTCATATTCGCATGACAACCGCGACCACAAGAGATGGGTGGCTGAACTCGCCTCTGCACTAAGGTCTAATGGTGTGGAAGTCATCTTCGATCAATGGGATTTAGGCCCCGGTGACGATGTTCCAAAATTCATGGAGCAGTCCGTTCGTAGCGCAGACAGGGTGTTGATGATATGTACCGAGCAATATGTACATAAAGCTGACGACGGTAATGGTGGGGTGGGATATGAGGCGATGATCGTTACTGGAGAACTTGTTCGGGACTTGGGGACATCGAAATTCATACCGGTCATCCACCAGCCACCCGGAAGTGATTTGCGTCCTGTCTCGGTCAGTACACGATTTTATGTCGATCTTGGGAACTCTGAGACATATGATGAACAATTCGAGATCTTGTTGAGAGAACTGCACAAAATCCCTGCCTTAACAAAACCCCCTTTAGGGAAAAACCTGTTTGCGATCCTCCCCTCCGGCGAAGAATCTCCTGAATATCTGAATCAGGAGCCGACACAAGAGCCCCATAACTCCAAGATTGCAGAGGAAGTTTATAGTGCCGCGCTTTCCATAGCAAAGAGTGGAGATTTTACTGCATGGAGACATTTGGCCAAAGACATTCGGCAATCTGCGATAGATTCTCTTTTGGAATGGAGAAGATTACACGAGCAAAAGCCACCCTCGAATGAAGAGCAGCTTGTAGCGCAAACACTGGAGGCGGCCAAATGCTATTCGCCGCTGGCAGCAATGGCCCTTGCCGGTGTCGAATCCGGTCGTTCAAAGTTTAATAATCAAGTAGCGGTACTGGACGACATTTTGTTTCCGAAGGGATGGAGCCTGAATGGTTTTAAAGACGTTACTAACGTGCCGGAATCAATTGCATTCATTTACCAGGCCTTACATGGCGCAGCGGCAGTCATTACGGATCAACTTCCTCTTGCAATGAAGCTGGCAAAGACGCAAATGGATTTCCCTTTTTGGAACGAGCCAATCAGGCTTTGCGACAACACCGGAGTTATGGGATGGCCCAAGGCATTAGGGCAGAAGGTCACGCCGGTTTGGAATGCCCTATTAAGCCTGCCGGAGCAGTGGGCATGGCTCAATGAAATGTTTGGAGACGACTATAAGGCTGCAATCGGTGCCTATTATATGGCTCTCAGCCTCAATGAATATGCTGAATTGCTCGCATCAGGTAATGCTAAAGTGTTCTTTAGCGGGACTCATAAAAGCCTAGATATTCCTTTATGGTTTCTCAGGCTTGAGGTAGATGATGTTCGCAGAGCGCTACGCCTTCTAACGCAGGATGTTGATGCGGTAAAAAGCATCTGGAGGGTGCATGGTGTTGAAGATGATACAATCGTTCTGAACTGGGCGGATTGGGTAAAGACCTGTACGGGATGGCTTGGAAATGTTTACGGATTTGGCTGTTTCTTTCATGCGAAGGGATATTTTGCCCTGCTGAATAACATATTACCTGAGAATCCACACATACAGCGTGGAGATCTTTTCGTCTAAAGCGAAAAGGACAAGGGGGCGCATTTCAACTCGATACTCTTGTACGTAGTTGAGACACTCCCCTATAGCTCTTGTAAATACTATAACAAAAGGAAACTAAATATGCCCAAACCATTGGTGGCCACGAGTGGTGTGAAAGTTACTGATGTTCGGATTGCAAATTTCAGATCTCTTATGGACATTGAAGTGAGTCTTGACAGTCTGACTGTTTTGATAGGAGCCAACAATGCGGGAAAGACGAGTTTCCTGGACGCGATCTATGCAGCTATCGGCGCTGGGCGCAAGCTGCTCGGACAGGATGACATAAGAGTCGCGCCTGAAGAGGCAATACCACCCAAAGATCGGAACGTTGTCATAGACATCAAGATAAGACCAATTACCGATGACGGAAAGTTTGCCGACGAATTTCCGGAGGGCAGTTTCTGGACGTCTCTTTGGGGTTCTGGCATCACCCCTGCAGAAACAGATGATTCGCACGAGTTCATGGCATTTCGCACAATTTTGTCGTGGAGCTTTGCCAAAGGAGATTACGTCCTTGAACGTAAATTTCTAAAAGAGTGGCGGCCATATGCAGAGTGGCTGCCTACACCCATGCAGGAGAAGAGACTTCAGTCGTCCGACATAGAGCCCATAGCTCTCCATTACATTGACGCAAAACGAGATCTCGATGATGACCTTCGCAAGCAAGGCTCTTTCTGGCGAAAGTTGACGGACGACTTAGGCCTATCCCCGGCGGACATAATCTTCTTAGAAGAAGCGCTGACTGGTATTAACCAGCATATTGTTGATAAGAGTGAGATCCTTAAACATCTCAAGCACAATTTGGCAGACATGCAATCCGTAGTGGCTGCGGAAGGCGCTGGTATCGACATATCGCCTGTGGCACGGCGGCTTCGCGATCTTTCCAAGGGGATTGATGTTAGCTTTTCAACGACTGCCGCCCAATCATTCCCGCTGACCCGCCATGGGATGGGTACACGTAGTCTTGCCTCCCTGCTGGTATTCAGAGCTTTCGCGTCATGGCGCAGTAGCCAAGCGCAAATGGAAGGGGATCAAATCCACACTTTTCTTGCGTTAGAAGAACCCGAATCGCATCTTCACCCGCAGGCGCAGCGTTCGTTATTTTCCCATATTAAGACAATCCCAGGACAGCGTATCGTTAGTACGCATTCTCCTTATTTTGCTGGTCAAGCGCAGTTAAGTGATTTGAGGTTGTTCTTAAAGCGGGGAGGTAACACCATTGTCACCCAACTGGATATCTCTCAGCTTGGGACTAAAGAAGATTTACGAAAGCTTCAGCAGACCGTTGTTGACACCAGAGGTGACTTGTTGTTTTCGCGTGCAGTCATTTTCTTTGAAGGGCAAACTGAAGAACAGGCCCTGCCGATATGGGCAGAAAAGTATTGGAACGCGAGTATCCACGAATTAGGGTTTAGCTTTGTCCGTGTTAATGGCACTGACTATTTTCCATTTATATCGCTTGCTCAACACCTTGAGATACCTTGGTATGTGCTTGCTGATGGCGAGCCACGCCCTCTTGGCGAGCTAAATAAAGCCTTGAAAAAGATCGGACAGGTGGTCGCTTCCGCTTGCCCCAATATCGTAGTGTTTCCCAATGGAAATAATTTTGAAAGTCAGTTTTTAGCTGAGGGTTACCTGCCTGAGATTGAAAAGGCGTTGAACGAGACACACAATTGCACAGATTTCTTGGGTGACTATATTAATGAATTGCAAGGGCAGAAGCGTAAAGGTGGGGAGATACGGGACTATACGGTTGGAGATGGTCGCAAGATTGCAGCGCTGGACGCGCTGAATGGTTTGAAGACATGCATGGCTAAACCGTTAGCCCATACGATTTCCAGTTTACCTGACGAAGCGAGACGATTTCCGAATCAAATTCGCAAACTTTTTGAAATTATCTCAAGTGAGCATGGATTGACCAAGGCAAAGGAGACGACATGACTAAGGCAAGACTTTCTGCTCAGCAAGCCACTGTTGTTGAGCACGTAGAAGGTGCTTTACTTGTAATTGCTGGTCCCGGATCTGGTAAGACACGTGTGTTGACCGAAAGAATCCGGCGTCTCTTGACGGTTATTCCCGGTCATTTTCGCGTGCTCGCACTTACGTTCACAAACAAAGCAGCTAACGAAATGAAGGAGCGACTTTCAGATCTCGGAGATGTGCGCCAACGTGCATTTGTTGGAACTTTGCACAGCTTCTGCCTGGATATGCTGACTGAACGTGGGAAACTCGTTGGTGTTACAAGCCTGCCGCATATTTTCGAACAGTTCAGTGACCGCAAAGAAATTTTGCACAAGGCTGTTCTGCAAGACCCTTTGCTTTCTGATGAGTTAGATAGAGCTGGCGATGCGAAAGCTCGTAACAAGAGGTTAGACGACTGGCTCCAAGGCATTTCATGGGTCAAGGCACACCCGATTACTTGCGAATTTCCGACTGATGATTTAGATAAGCGCGTTATCGAAACATATGATGCCGGTTTGCGTGCGTGCGATGCCTACGACTTTGACGACCTGCTCCTACTTGCTTACCGGCTATTAAGCAGTTATCCGAAAATAGCCGATTTCTACAGGCGTCTGTATAAATTCGTGTGTATTGACGAGGCGCAGGATCTCAACGAGGCGCAATACGCAGTGCTGACAGCCTTGTGTGGAGAGGATTTCAAAAATGTCCTTATGGTGGGTGACCCCAAACAATCTATTTATGGATTCAATACGTCCAGTCCTGACTACATGTGGCGCTTCCGTGATGAATTCGGCGCTGGCGAAATAGAACTCACAGAAAACTTTCGCTCTTCGAGTGCTGTGGTCCAAGTTGCGCGTTCGTTGGAACCACATTACTTGGTTGAGGCCCAACTTCCGATTCCTGGAGCAGTTTCAGTATTGGTCGGTATCGACGAGACCGACGAGGCCCATAAGGTAGTCGATGAAATCCAGCGACTGATTTCAAGTGGGCACGAGGACATTGAAGGAAATGTCACGCCATCGAATTGTGCGATCTTGGGTCGGACGCGTTACGCCCTCATGGCAATCGAAACCGAGCTTAAAGAGAGAGGCATTTCTTACTACAAACGGTTGACAGCAAATCACGAGAATGAGTCCGCCACAGTCGATGAATTCCAACTCGCCCTGCGCGTATTGGCCAATCCACGAGATCGACTCCATCTGACAGCGCTTGCCAAGAAATGGAAACTGTCGGAACCAAAGGGGCCAGCTCCAGCTAACGAACAAGAGGTGCGATTGATTTTTT
The DNA here is from genome assembly GCF_000016745.1 of Geotalea uraniireducens Rf4. GTDB lineage: Bacteria > Desulfobacterota > Desulfuromonadia > Geobacterales > Geobacteraceae > Geotalea > Geotalea uraniireducens. The sequence goes on from NC_009483.1 coordinate 2,145,795, forward strand.
CTGCAATGGCCAATGTTGCCAAAGAAGGAAGAGCTAGCGCCATAGTTGATGCAATCGATGCTGTCGCTCGGCAAACCCAACGTCTCGACCTGATGCTTGGCATCAAGAGCCTTCGGGCTTTTGCTGATAGCCTGCCTGAGGTGGAACGGCTGGTGATCTATGAAGACCTTGCCGTGTTACAGCAGGAGTGGGATCAATACCTACGCTCAGATGGAGCCGCCCGTACCATCGCTGGCTTCATGAGCAGTAAGGCTTTGGGGGCAACTCAACAAGCTTCGCGCGATGGTGTTGCACTCCTGACGGTGCACTCTTCCAAGGGATTAGAGTTTGATGTCGTCTTTATCGCAGGAATGGCGGACGGCGTTTTTCCCGACTATCGCGCACAAGGCAAAAAAAAGGAGATGGCTGAGGAGGCACGCAACGCTTTTGTCGCGGTTACGCGTTCCAAAAGATTACTTTATCTGTCCTTTCCAAAGCGCAGAATGATGCCTTGGGGGGATGAAAAGCGTCAGCAACCATCTTGCTATTTGAGACAAGCTGGGCTCGTCGAATAATTAAAAATGAAACGGGTAAGGGGGCAGCACTGGCCAGTGCGCATGTAAAACGGAAAAAACCGAATGCCCAATAATTTCAAATATGACATATTCCTAAGCCACAGTTCAAAGGATATGGCTGTGGTTCTGGTCGAGGAACGTGTTAATGCGATTTTGGAATCTACTTTATGCTGATCTTGGGTTCCCCCCGGCATGAAGTCGCCCCTACACCTGGCCTACGCGAGTTCGCCCCGCGTCTCTTTGAAGTCATGTTGTGAATTTGAAAGGAAAGAATGAATGGATAAACCATCAAAGGAATTGGCAGAAAATCTATATGATGCGATAGATTATTTAACTCAATATTTACCTGATTTTATTTATCCATACATAATCGACGCAAAGCGAATTTTGGCAATTCTCATAATTATTTGTATCTTTCTGACCCCTTTGAACTACATCTTCAATCTAAAGGTTACAAAAACAATCTGGCATCTGATAAAGACTTTTTTTCAGGGTGCAAAGAAAGAAGCTTTTTCCGAACCAACATACAGGGGTTGGTATACAAATCTATCGCCTCGAATACAAAAGGGCATGTTTTGTTTTCTATGTATTTACGCAGCCGTATCCTCTCTCTTCTTTTTTCTTTTCGGCTGGGTTTATTGGTACCCTGTATTTGTGGTTCCCTACGCCAAGGTGAAATATGGCATCGTCAGCTATCTAATAGTTATGGGGTTCGGAAGTTTTTGTGTATTTGTAGGTGTGCTCTATATTGGGACAACACTTCAATACTACAAATTGATAAAAAAAGTAAAAGAAATGGCCTAACCAGCGGGTGCAAAACTGACTCGATGCACTCGAGTGACCCCGGAGGGGTCAGCCCTTGACATAAGACATAGTGAAAAGGCGAGCTTCCAACCAGGAAGTTGAACCGGGCCGAAAACCCGCTCGATCAACTCCATTGGCCGTTAGGAGAATTGAGAATGGCAGAAGAGATCGAATACAAAGGAACCATAACTTTTGAAATTTTTGAATCTGCTCAGTATCTTTTTAACGGATATCGTTGGTTAATATTGTTAACTCAACTTTCGCACTAGCGAGATTGACCGTAACTACTTGACAAATATATGGTTTAGCTGCATACCGGGGCCAAAAGTAGCATTCGCTCCCTGAAAGCTCTTGGTAGTGTTTCTATAAAGCGTTGTATCAGTTGTTGCACCTGCTCTTTGCACAATCCAATAATGCTGTTGAGTGATTCTTCCAGAAATGTGAGCAACAGTGCCATTGCTTCTGTGAAGCCAATTCGTCTTATTTCATCGCATAGAGCGTGAAACAGGCTGCCAAGAGTTCGAGGATCAGCATTTTCCCGTTTCACCAGCTCAAGCAGAATGTAGCGGCACGGAATCTGTCAATGACTTTGAGACACTTACCTGTCGAATTTAGTGTAGCGAATTTTAGCTAGTGGCCGGTTTTGGCGGGTTGATCCACGCCGCTTCCGGTAACGGTTTATGTAATGGTATTTTCCTGACGAAGCGTTCAGGATGGGCTGCATAAGCAGCAGTCAACACGGTTTGCCTTGATCGGATGACTTCCTCAGCTCTGCCGTAATGTACTACTTCAGGTGTAAGTAGGCTGATGCCGGAATGCTTGTGTTCCTGGTTATACCAGGGGAAAAAGGTTTGGCAGAACGATCTTGCGTCTTCTATACTGCCGAATCTTTCCGGGAAATCAGGCTGATATTTCAGCGTTTTAAATTGGGCTTCCGAATATGGGTTGTCGTCGCTCGTATAGGGCCTTGAGTGCGTTTTAGTGATCCCCAGATCAGCAAACAGAAAAGCTACCGGCTTGGATTTCATGGAAGAGCCGCGATCGGCGTGGATCGTTAACTGCCCTTTCTGGATGACTTGTTTCTCACACGTTTCTTTGAACAGCCGTTTGGCCAGTTCCGACGACTCGCAGGTTGCAACCATCCAGCCGACCACATAGCGGCTGAAGATATCGAGAATCACATAGAGGTAAAAATAGGACCATTTAGCAGGCCCCATCAATTTGGTAATATCCCACGACCAGACTTGATTTGGGGCCGTTGCCAGAAGCTCAGGCTTTTTGTAGTCGGGATGCCGCAACTGATTTCTCCGCTCTTTGACTTCGGCGTTTTCTTCGAGAATTCGATACATCGTGCGGATCGAGCAGTGATAGGCCCCTTCGTCCAAAAGCGTTGCATACACCTCATGGGGTGCCTTGTCCTGAAAGCGCTCGGAATGCAGAATATCGAGTACTGCCTGCCTTTCCTCTGATGGCAAGGTCCGTGGCGGCACAGGGCGCTTTTGGGGTACACGCGGCGCTGTCTTGCTGATTGCGCGCCTGCGATACAGCCCGGCACGGGAAACACCAAGAGCTTTACAGGCAGGATCGGTGCCCACATCAGGGGCAAGTATTTCGACAGCTTCCATCAGTCGCTCTCGCTCTCTGGCGGCGTATCCAAGGTGATCCCCAGGATCTGCGAGACTTTTTTTTGGACATCGATGATCAACTCGGCCTGTTTGAGGCGTTTGGCAAGGCGGGTAATCTCCTTGCGCAGTCGCTCGTTCTCGACGGCCATGGGATCGGGCTTTAGCGCTTTACGGCCCCTCTGCTTGGGCGTAAGCGCCGCAAGGCTTCCTTCATCCCGCTGGCGGCGCCAGGTGTTGAGGTTGGAAGCATAAAGCCCCTCTCGACGTAATAGCGCTGCCAGGCTACCGGGCTTGGTGCAAGAGTCGACTTGGTTTAGGATGTCAAGTTTGTACTTAGCCGTGAAACGCCTGCGTACAGGCTTTTCCGCTACCTCCGGGTCAGGCGGTGAGGTAGTCAATTCCTGCTGTTGCCGGGTCAAATCTTCGGGGGCCATCCCGGTAATTGCACTCGCCTTACGGGCTCCTGCAATTACCGGGATGCGCTTCACATTACTGATGGTCATATCCTTTCTTTCCTCCCCACCCTCTACAGTAATTTAAGGGGAGGTAAGTGTCTCACTTATATTGGCACAGAGGGGCAGCAGACCAGTGTGGCGTGGGCGACCAGAGCATCGAAGGAACGACTCTGGAACTCCTTTGCCAGATTCAGAAACGACTTGGCCATTTTGAAGAACACCTCGATGTCCCAGCGACGGCCGTAGAGCGTGATGATCTCCTCGGCGGTCAAGGTCGTATCGGTGGAAAGGAGCGCCAGCCATTTCTTCGAACTGCGGTCGCGGACGAACACGATCTTTGCTGCCACCGGTTTACCGTGAATGTCTTGACCTATGGTCACCAGCACCTCTGCCAACACTTTGGCTCGACCGGGTCGCTTGCGGACCTCTTTGAATAGTTCTTTCAGGGTGAACGGCCACCCCTGCACCTCGTAGGTGACCTTACCCGTATCCTTGAGCATGCAGATGGTATGCATCCCCAGGGCGCGGATCCGCCTGATGGTGGCGGGGAAAGCAAACCAGCTGTCAAAGAGCAGGTGCCGGGCAGTGGTTCCTGCCTTCATTGCCAAGGCAACCATGTCCACCAGTACGTCGGTGGATTTCCTCATGCTCTCCCGGCGGCGCTGATATCCGTTGGTGCGCTTATCGATGCCCTCACGCATTGGGGCAAGGCGGTTCTTATCCTTGGCAGAGCTGAGCATCGACAGCATCATGGGTACAAAGCTGTTCCCATCGGACCACCCCAGGGTGAGCATCCTGAAGCCACGCACGTAACGACCGGTGTTGTGGTCATGCACCCGTGCCAGCAGTTCGACCCGCTTGCTGCGGTCGCGACGATACAGAGTGTCGTCAGCGATCAGCACCTTGGTGGTCGTCTCATCGGTCAACGGGAGAAGCCTTTGGACAATGACCCGTGTACTGAGCAGCAACAGAAAACGGCGCCAGTTGGCATTGACCGAGTTCAACAGTCGATACGCAGTGTCTTTACCGATACCATCCGGTGAATCTGGACTCTCCAGGAGACGGAACAGATTCTTTCCGGTAAAGGCAAGGGAAAGCAGAAGCTGGAACAAGATGTCGAGGCTAACACCCTTTTCCTTCCTGACATTGCTTTGCCGAAGTAACTGGCCGAGGTTCTGATTGTGAAAGAACGAATGAATCCGGTTTTCTACGGATGCAAATCCTGCTACAATCTGCTGCATAGCGTCGTCTCTCTGTGCTAGTGGATTTGTTGGGGAACAAAGCCATTTTAACCCAGATTGCGACGCTATACTATTAATAATTACAACGTGTTACAAGTATTTACCAACTGCGAAAGTTGAGTTGTTAATAATTCCATTTCTCACGGTGATGTATGCCTTGTTACTGGACAACTCATTAACTGATAGAATTATACTTTTTGTGTTGGCCGGATTATCAATACCTGCACTGTATTATTACCAAAAATGGAAATGGCACTATCACTATAACCATTCACCATATTTGAACGAACCACTCAAAGGAATTGTCACAACGGATAGCATTATTACAGAAGTTTCATCTGGTAAGAGCGAGACGCCGTGGTCTAATTTCATTAAGTACAAATCTACGGAGAACATTATGCTTTTATATCTCGGGCCAAATGTATTCAAAACAATCGCAAGGGATTTCTTTACCAGCACAGAAGATTGGGAGAAGGCAAAACTAATCGTAATGAATGGGATGAAAAAAAACTCCTAACACTTATAAGGCCCCTGACCGGGCAAACACCTGCTCGGCAGGTCAAGCGCAGCCCCGATCGACAAGAGGAGACAAAATGAACAAACGGAGCATAATCAACTGATGTATTGTCCCCCTTCTAGTTTTGATGTTGGCAGGATGTAGCGGGAGTGGAGAAAGCAGTTCCCCGACCATTTCTGGTATTGCCGCTGCCGGTTCCACACTTACCGGCACAGTGTACCTGAAGGACTCGTCGATTCCGACGAGAGAGCTTTCTGTGCCCATTGCGGCAGATGGATCGTTCTCGTTCGGCCTGAACGGGCTGACGGCGCCTTTTATCCTTAAGGCGACTGGTACGGCAAACGGGAACAATCTTACGCTTTATTCTTTTGCGACCGCCGCCGGAGTCGCCAACATAAACCCTCTTTCCAGTTTGGCAGTGGTTCTGGCGAACGGCAGTGACGATCTGACAAGTCTCTACAATTCTCCCGATCCGGTAAAAATGCATGCAATCTTGAATGCCTTGCCGAATGCAATTACCAACGTCCAGACGGTGCTTCAACCCACCCTTGCCAAATTCGGGGCTGCAACCGTCAATTTTATTTCCGATCCCTATGCAGCAAACCATCAGGGGCTTGATCTGCTGCTGGATATGGCTGCCATTTCGGCCGGCAACGGTATCGTGACCATAATGGATAAACCGGCGAACAAGACGATCCAAATCCCTCTCAACAGTCTCATGCCCGGTTCGATAGATATCATTAGCGCTCCGATATCATCTGCCGGTTCCGTTCTCGTATGGCCGACTCTGCCGGCTGTGGCGCCAAACGAAACCGTAAACTTCACGGCAGTCGTGATCGGCTCAGCCAACCAGCAGGTTACCTGGAGCGTGGTCGAAGGCAACGGCGGCACCATCACGAAGACCGGTGTCTATACCGCCTGATCAACCCGCCCCTGCAACAACCGGTACCTACCACATAACGGCAACGAGCGCGGCGGATGCGACGAAAAGCGCAACGGCAACCGTCACGGTGAGGGAAGTGAGTGCTCTCAGTATCGACCAATCCGGACCAGGAGTTTTTACAGTGGAGGCAATCAAGCTGGCTAATGTTGCAGCGATTGATCTCACAATAACCTATGATGCCTTATCACTTGCCAATCCGCAGGTTACACCTGGTGCAATTATCTCAGGAGCTTTTATGGTCACAAATACCAGTGTGCCGGGGAGGGTGCGATGTGCACTTATTAATACTCAACCGATTTCAGGCGCAGGCACCCTCATGACGATCAGCTTCGACTTGCTAGGCGCGTCGTCCGGCAGGATACTTTCCATGTCGGCATCGTTTCTCGACAATCAGGGCCGACCACTGGCAACTACGGCATTGATCGCCGCCCCTTCCGGAACAATCGATATGCCTCCTGGAGCAAGCGTATCGTCGACGCCTGGACAAAGTGCCACCGGTACAGCGGTGCTCAATTGAAAGAAATAGGGGCTTTCGGGGGTAAAGATGAAAGATAAGCTTCCCATCATAACCGCACTGCTCGCTCTTGCCGGCGTGGCCCTTGGTGGAGGGATGCAGTACTTATCGTCCCGAACCATCGAGTTTGAGAAAGCGTCGCTCGAGTACCGCCTTACATCATACCGTGACTTCCTTTCCGCCCAATCTGCGTATCAAAAAGCCAAAAACAAAGCCGAGAGCATGGCCGCAGATCTTAAGATACGCGATGCCACACTTCGGATCGCTATCTTCAGTCCCAAAAAAGTGGCCGCCGCCGTGGCGGAATGGCTCCTTGAAAATGCAAGGGAGGCGACTCCCTGCCCGGGACCTCCATCTTTATATCAGAAGGATATATCCATCTATCACGCGATGCGGGATCAAGCCTTTAAGGGTGATAAGAAGGAGGTCCTGTCCGACAAACAGATGGCGATAATGGTGCATGGTTGCAGACTTGATTGAGAAGTCCGGAGGCGACGCTGGTAAGTTACGTATCTTATTGAGCGAGAAAGGCCAGTTTCTAACCCACTACAGCCTGTAGCTGAATTCTGTCTGCTGTTGCCCGAACGAATTTTTGCCGGCCATGTCCGGGAAGAGGCACTTCCTCAATATGGAGAAGACCGGCCGCAACGAGAATATCAACGTCCTTCTTGACTGTGCTTCTATCGCGATGCAGGCGTTGTGCGATGGCCGTAATAGAAGATGGGGCAGCCTTGGCTGCACGGAATAATTCGAGCCTTGCGGGAGACATGACAGCAAACATATCCCCCGGGTCTTCAAAGGTAAGGGTGAACTCTGGTTCAAGGGCTTCGCCGCGGTCAATCTTCTTGGCGATCTCGCGTCCACGTGCGAAATAATCTTCGGTCGTTCCTGTATTAGCGATTACGTCGCGCATTGTATTCCTCCAGTACCAGCCCCCATTCCCTTTCAAAGCGCCATGATTTTTTATACCTCGCCTGATCCAATACGGCAACTGCATTTTTAAGGCTGAAAAACTCCCTTGACTCAGTGCCGTGACAATGGTACATTCCTGAAAAATTTATCGGTATCCCTTTTAATTTAGCCCCGTGAGGTTAGCAAAGGTGATGAATAGAGAACTCTTGAAGTGTATATCTGGAGAGCCTTTCCGTCTTTGTGCGGGAGGGCTCTTTTTCTTGCCCGAATGTCATGTTTTACTACTTTGGCCGAAACAGAAAGGAGTGCTAACGTGGGAACTGAGAATACGGTAATTCTGGACGGGGTTGGGGTGAAAAGGGCTCTTACCCGCATTGCCCATGAGGTTCTTGAACGGAACAAGGGGGTGAAGGATCTTGTTCTTGTCGGGATACGTACCGGCGGGGTATATCTCGCCCATGAGCTGTCACTGCGGCTGGAGGAGATCGAAGGGGAGAAGGTGCCGGTCGGCGCCGTTGACATCACTCTTTACCGTGACGATATCAAAGGGCATTCCGAGCATCTGCCGGTGGGCAAGACGGAGATACCGTTTTCCATCGAGGGGAAAAAGGTTGTCCTCGTGGATGACGTGCTCTTTACCGGCCGCACTATCAGGGCAGCGATGGACGCTATCATGGACCATGGCCGGCCGTCATGCATTCAACTGGCTGTCCTTGTGGACCGGGGGCATCGCGACCTCCCCATCAGGGCGGATTTTGTCGGGCGTAATGTCCCGACAAGCCTCAAGGAAAATATCACGGTCGCTTTTGACGCAGCCAACAAGCCGACAGAGGTAGTCCTGGAAAAATGATCTATGTCGGGGCGGATGTCCCGATACCGGGCAGGCGTAAGGCTTGCTCCTACAGTCTGAAGGGGGGAAACCATGGCATTCAAGCACAAGGACATCATCGGTTTGCAGGATTTGACCAGGGAGGAGATAGAGCTTCTCCTCAATACTGCGGAGAATCTGAAGGAGATAAACGAGCGGGATATCAAAAAGGTCCCGACCTTGCGCGGTAAAACAATAGTGAATCTTTTCTACGAAGCCTCCACCCGTACCCGAACTTCCTTCGAGATTGCGGCAAAGAGGCTTTCCGCAGATACCATAAATATTACCGCCTCCACCAGTTCGGTAACCAAGGGCGAAACCCTTTCCGATACCGCGCGAAACGTTCTGGCCATGAAACCGGACATTATCGTCATGCGCCATGCAGTATCCGGCGCCCACCATTATCTGGCGCAACGGGTTTCCTGTTCCGTCATTAACGCCGGTGACGGTGCCCACGAGCACCCCTCCCAGGGGCTCCTGGACATGTTGACCATGCGCCAGAAATTCGGCAAGCTTGACGGCCTGAAGGTGGCCATTGTCGGCGATATTACCCATAGCCGGGTGGCTCGATCCAATATCTACGGCCTGACCAGGATGGGGGCCCATGTCTTTCTGGCCGGACCGCCGACCATGATGCCGCCGGGCATAGAGCGGCTGGGTAATGTCACCGTCTGCAGGGATATGCGCGCGGCGATAACGGATGCAGATGTGGTGATGATGCTTCGCATCCAGCTGGAGCGCCAGGGGAAGACCCTCCTTCCGACATTGAAGGAGTATTCCCGCTATTTCGGGCTGAACAACCATCTGCTGCAACTGGCGAAAAAGGATGCCATGGTCATGCATCCGGGGCCGATCAACCGTGGTGTCGAGCTCTGCTCTCATGTTGCAGATGGAGACCAATCGCATATTCTGAAGCAGGTTGAGAACGGTGTGGCGGTCAGGATGTCGATGCTCTATCATGTTTCCGGCGGGGAATTGCCGACGGAATGATACCAAAACCCGTTCGAGGTTCTATGTTCGAGGTTCGAGGTTAAATGCCTCAACGTAGAACGTAGAACGTAGAACATAGAACGTAGAACTCTTTCATACGAGGTGAAATTATGAATCTGCTGATAAAGGGCGGGCGGGTGGTCGACCCGTCGCAGAACATTGACGATACCATGGACCTGCTGGTGGAGGATGGCCGGATCAAGGAGATAGGGAAGGGGCTCAAGGCGCCTGCCGGGGCAGAGATTATCGACGCCGCCGGTCTCCTGGTCACACCGGGGCTTATAGACATGCACGTCCATCTCCGCGATCCGGGGCTGGAATACAAGGAAGACATCGTAACCGGTACAAGGGCCGCCGCTGCCGGCGGATTCACCTCCGTCGCCTGTATGCCCAACACCAAGCCGGTCAACGACAACAAGGCGATCACTTCTTACATCGTCAACAAGGCCGCGAAGGAAGCGCTCGTCAACGTGTTCCCCGTCGGCTCCATAACCCAGGGGAGCAAGGGGGAAAGCCTTGCCGAAATGGGAGAATTGAAGGAGTCCGGCTGCGTTGCGGTTTCCGACGACGGCCGGCCGGTGGTCAACGGGGAGCTGATGCGCCGCGCCCTGGAGTATGCCAAGGGGATGGGGATCATGGTCATTTCCCACTCGGAAGAGCTTGCTCTTGTCGGCGAAGGGGTTATGAACGAAGGGTTCACCGCTACGGAACTGGGTTTGAAGGGGATTCCATGGGCTGCCGAGGATGTTGCTGTTGCCCGTGATGTCTATCTTGCCGAGTTCACCGATTCACCGCTGCATATCGCCCATATTTCCACCAGCGGTTCGGTGCGCATCATCAGAAACGCCAAGGCGCGCGGGGTAAAGGTCACCTGCGAGACAGCGCCACACTACTTCTCTCTTACCGATGACGCTGTACGCGGCTATAATACCAACGCCAAGATGAACCCGCCGCTTCGCGAGGCTGCCGATGTGGCTGCGATCAAGGCCGGTCTTGCGGACGGCACCATCGATGCCATTGCCACCGACCACGCGCCGCACCACCTGGACGAGAAGGACCTGGAATTCAACCTGGCTCTGAACGGCATTGTCGGCCTGGAGACCTCCCTGCCGCTTTCTCTGCAACTGGTCGAGGAAGGGGTTGTGGATCTTAAGGTTCTACTTGAGAAAATGACCTGCAATCCGGCAAAAATACTCGGTATCGACCGGGGTACTTTAAAGGTAGGGGCAGCTGCCGACATAACCGTTATCGACCCGGACCGGGAGTGGCTGGTGGCGGCGGAGAAGCTGGCGAGCAAGTCAAAAAACTCACCGTTCATCGGACGGAAGATGAAGGGTGCCGCTGTCTATACCGTTGTCGGCGGGAAGGTTGTTTATAAAATAGATTAAAGCGACGGGGGGAGTTCGTTCTACCCCGGGCATGGCATGGGAAAATTTACGTACGGGAGATATTCATGAAAGCAGTACTCGCACTCGCTGACGGGCGCATCTTCAAAGGCAGGTCCTTCGGCGCATCCGGCGAAGCAACCGGTGAGGTGGTGTTCAACACCGCCATGACCGGTTACCAGGAGGTTCTTACCGATCCTTCCTATAAAGGGCAGATGGTCACCATGACCTACACCCAGGTCGGCAACACCGGCATCAATCCGGAGGATATCGAGAGCAACCAGCTCTATCTTTCCGGCTTCATCGTCAAGGAGTACCACGACTGCTATTCCAACTGGCGGGCGACCATGAGTCTGGATGCCTACCTCAAGGAAAACGGCGTGGTCGGCATCCAGGGGCTCGATACCCGCGCCCTGACCCGCCATCTGCGCGACAAAGGGGCCCAGAATGGCATCATCTCCACCGTCGATTTCGACCCCGAGAGCCTGGTGCGGAAGGTGCGGTCGATCCCGAGCATGGCCGGCCTCGACCTGGCGAGCGGCGTCAGCTGCGACAAACCCTACCACTGGAGCGAGGCGCTCTGGGAATTGGGCGAAGGGTATCGCCAGGCAGCGTCCAAAGACCTGAAATACAAGGTGGTGGCCTACGATTTCGGCATCAAGTTCAATATCCTCCGCTGCCTGGTCTCCGCCGGATGCGACGTGACGGTGGTGCCGGCAACGTTCCCGGCCGAAGAGGCTTTAGCCATGGCGCCGGACGGGATCTTCCTCTCCAATGGCCCGGGCGACCCGGAACCAATGCACGCCGTGATCGAAAATATCAGGAAATTCGTCGGCAAGAAGCCGATCTTCGGTATCTGTCTCGGTCATCAGCTCCTGGGTCTTGTCCTCGGCGGTCGTACCGTCAAGCTCAAGTTCGGCAATCATGGTTCCAACCTGCCGGTCATGGACCTGGCAACGGGGAAGGTGGAGATCACCGCCCAGAACCACGGCTTTTCCGTGGATATCGTCTCGCTCTCCCATGCCTGCGAACTTGCCCACGAGAACCTCAATGACCAGACCGTGGAAGGGATGCGGCACAAGGAACTGCCGATCTTCTCCGTGCAGCATCACCCGGAGGCGTCTCCCGGACCCCACGACTCCCATTACCTGTTTGGCCGGTTCGTGGAGATGATGGAGACGAATCGGTAGATGGTCGGCGGTCGATAGTCGGCGGTAAACGCGTTTCAGGTTTACTGCCGACCGCCGATTGCCGACCGCCGACTGAAGTAAGGAGTATGCACTACCTTGATCTTTACAATTCAGGTGAATTGCTCCGGCGGGTAAAGGCGGCCTATGTCCGTCTCAGGAGCTGCGATCTTTGTCCCCACGATTGCCGGGTGAACCGGCTGGCGGGGGAGACCGGCGTTTGCCGGAGCGGGGCGCATGCCAAGGTGGCCTCAACCAATGTCCATCGTGGAGAAGAGCCACCCATTTCCGGCAGTCACGGGTCGGGGACGATCTTCTTTTCCAACTGCAACCTGGCCTGCCGCTTTTGTCAGAATTTCCCCATCAGCCAGTTCGGCAACGGCGAGGAGATGACGACCAGGGAGCTGGCGTCCCGAATGATGAAACTCCAGCGACAGCGGGTTCACAACATCAACCTGGTTACCCCTAGCCATTTTCTCCCCCAGTTCCTGGCTGCCTTTTACCTGGCGGTCAAGGAGGGATTCCGGCTCCCCGTCGTCTGGAACTCCAACGGTTATGAGCGGGTGGATGCGCTGGAGCTGCTGGACGGTGTGGTGGATATTTTTCTCCCGGACATGAAGTACGCGGCCGACGAGCCGGCGATGAACTTCTCGTCTGCCCCTAACTACCGGAAGATCAACCGTCCCGCAGTGAAAGAGATGCTCCGGCAGGTGGGGCATCTGCAACTGGACGGGGAGGGGATAGCAATGCGCGGCCTCATCATCCGCCATCTGGTTCTTCCCGAGGGAAACGACGGCAGCCGCGAGACACTGCGCTGGATCGCCGATAATCTCGGCCGGGAAACCCATATTTCCCTCATGCGGCAGTTTTTCCCGGCCCATCTGGCTGCCGGGACACCGGGCATCGACAGGAAAATCAGTGACGAGGAGTACGAGGAAGCCGTGGCGGCCCTGGAAGAGTCGGGGCTGGAAAACGGCTGGGTGCAGGAATGAGAACGATAGTATTGCTGATGCTGTCCAATGTCTTCATGACCTTTGCCTGGTATGCGCACCTGAAGAACCTGCGCACCAGGCACTGGCTCATTGCGGTGCTGGTCTCATGGGGGATCGCCTTCTTCGAGTACCTGGTGCAGGTGCCGGCCAACCGCTACGGTTACGGCCGGTTCAGTCTGGCCCAGCTGAAGATCATCCAGGAAGTGATCACCCTCAGCATTTTTGTGCCGTTTGCGGTCTATTACATGGGGCAGCCGCTGAAGATGGATTACCTCTGGGCGGGTTGCTGTCTGGCGGGGGCAGTGTTCTTCATTTTTAGAGGATAGCGTGGATCTTACGGATATAGAAAAAATCGTTGCCGATTACTGCGCCGGACGCGCCGAAATAGCGGCCTGTTACCTTTATGGTTCTTATGCCAGAGGGGAGGCGCGCTCCGACAGCGACGTTGACCTGGCGTTTCTGCTCGACGTTTCGGTACCGAGATCCCATTATGGCAGTCTCAGGATGGATTACTACAGCGGTTTGTCCTTTCTGACGAGGAAAGAACCTCATGTCCTGGTCATAAACGATGCTGGAGAGCTGGTGCTGGGTGAGGTTTTGCGTGAAGGTGTCATGGTTTTCGTGCGTGACGAGGAGGCGCTGGACGCCTTCGTGGCCAGGAAGATACCGCTCATCGCGGAGTTCAGCTACTATTCGGAGCTGTTTAGGCGAAAACTAGTGGAGCGGTATGGCGAGGTAGATAATGGTTAAGCATTCACTATTGACGGCGAAGATGATGATGGCGGAGGAGTTCATTGGAAGGGTCAGGGAAAAGCTTCCGGCTTCCTTTGCAACTTTCGAAACCGACCGGGACCTTCAGGATCTGGTCCTTTTCAACCTCATCCAGGCGATCCAGACATGTGTGGACATTGCAGCCCATATCATCAGCGACGAGCGGATGGGAGCTGCAGGATCGATGAACGAGTTTTTCTACCGGCTTCAGGAGAAGGGGGTAATCACCGTTGATCTGACCCAACGTCTCGTGAAGGCGGTGGGCTTCCGCAATGTCTGCGTACACGGATACCTCGATCTCGATTTCAACGTTGCATATCAGGCCGCTGCAACAGGCATAACAGACCTGGAGGATTTTCTCGCCGCGGTCGTTCGACGGTATCTTTCGTAATCGCTGCACGCGAGGAATTCATGGTGAGATTATGACGAATATAGTGCTGCTGTCCGAGCTGAAAAGAGGGGAAGAACAGTGGGCCGTAATGTAATGAATCTGGCATCAATACCAATAGAACATATAAATACACGCGATCATTTCGTGGCACATTGGGCGCTTGACCGCATAAAGAATATCAAGGAGCGCGGGGAGAGCGGTGCGGATGCGATAGCACGCGTCCTATTCCCTGAACTGACGGTGCGCTCCTTGCTCGCGACGTTCGATGACGACATCCTGATGGTGAGGCTCATCAGGGATTTGCCGGAAGACCTCGTCGTTCCCCATCTCCACTGCCTCGCGGATAACTGGGTCGAGCTCCCGAGCCTGTGCGCCTTCCCGTCGGCGGAGCTGCTGGTGAGACATTTGCCCGGTCGCGCCGTGGACCTGTTCGTTGCCTATCTCCATGGCGACACAAGAATTTCCGACAGAATGTACGCGATTCTCGCCACCGCCATCGATCTGCCGGAGCCGCACCGCAGTGGTGTCGCGGAGGCGGTCATGGAGCTTGCCTTCAGGAACGGCAAAACGCCAAGTTTTGACCAGTTAATAACCCTTCCGGTCTACAGGCTTGCCTGGAGCGTCGATCATCCCCGGTGTCCCGAGCTCCTCTCAGTCATCGCCAAGGCCCTCCCCTACGGAGAAACCCGGGACATTGACCGTGCGATTCTCGAACTTTCCGAGATATTCACCGGGGAATTTGCCCCGTGCGACCTTATGACCGACCGCTTTGAAGGGTATTCCGTCCCTGTGTTCTCCGAGCTTGCCGCTTTTCTGCCGGACGCTTCCTTTGCCGCCGACTTGGACAGGGTGGTCGATTCACTCGGCAACCTGGAGCACCTGTCGGCCCTGGAGTTCTTCGACCGCCGCAAGAGCGACCTCCCCGAACGTGCCGTGAGCGCGCTGGAATTTCTGGGGGAAGAGTGGAGCGGCATTCCCGATCTGGATAACCATGACAACACCGCTGCCCTGTTCTCCTTCTTTCCGGCCTGCATTGCCGCGGCTCACTGGATTGCCGAGCCCTGGGCGCCTGCCGGCGGTCCTGACGCCGCGCTGGCCTATCTGACCGTCGATCTGCCGGATATCGAGCTGCCCGATGGAATCGTGGAGATGTTCGCCGCGCTTCCCCGCGAAGATGCGACGTCACGACTGATAGAATCATTTGAAAAATATCATGACCGCTATGGGGCCTTGCGGATTGTGGAGCTGATGGGGTTCTTGGGTTACCGTGAATTCGTGCCGGTTCTCTTGAAGCATCTGGGATCCGATTTCGACAGGCTGAGCGAGACGATAACGGCCGTACTGATCCGCTACGGCGAGACCGTTGCCGGGGATATCATCGACGCACTGGAAAAGGGGCCGGAAGGAAGCTTTCACTACCTTGTGGGCGCACTGGAGCGCATCGGCGGCCAAAGTGTTGGAGCTTACCTGGACGCCCACTTCGACGAACTGGTGAAAGAGGACAAGGAAACGGCGATGAACCTGGTTGAATCGGTTGCCGACCCCCGTTTCATGGAACGTCTCAAGCCATTGACCGGCAAGGGGCAGGAGCTCGTGGATTCCGCTTATCTTACCCTTGCCAAGCTCCACGGCACGAGTTCCGACGAACTGTCGGCCCTGGAGGCGTTATACAATGAACAGCAGCGGGAAAAGGCCCGGCGGCGGGAACAGTTTGATGCGGGGGAGCTTGCCGCGTCTGTTCCCGCCATGCTGCACATGGAGATGGCTTGCCGGGCCTGCGGCGATATCGCCCGTTACGATGTCGGATCGGTGTACATTACCGAGTCATCGCACAAACCGTTTGTCGCCGATGAACTGCGCTGTATCGCCTGCGGCGCGGAAGATACCCTCGATCCGACAAATCTCGGCGCATTTTGCATTACTGCCGAATTGATGCGGATTACATGTATCCAGGACAAGAGGGAGGCGAGGGAAGCCCTTGACCGTTCACCCCTCAATCTTCTGCCAAAATTGTCAGTTATGGGAAGAGAGATGGGGCTTCAGGAGGGGATCGACCTCTACCGTGAGCAGATCCGGGAGGAGCCGGGCAAAGGCGAGCATCATATCGGCCTGGGGAACATCTACCGCGCGGTGAAGAGATTCGACGGGGCGCGCCTCTGTTACGAAGCCGCGGTCGGGCTGAATCCGATGCTGATCGAGGGGTGGTACGGCCTGTCGTACCTGGCGGGACGGGACGAAGACGCCAGAAGGGGGTTTCTAGCGCTCCAGAAAGGGGTGGACCAGCTTCCGGACATCGTCTGGTGTCATCTGAACCATTCCGAGCGGCGTTCCTTTGTCAGCAACTATGTCGGTGACTATAACGATCTCAAGAGATTTCTGAACCTCCCCGGTCCCTTCATACACCATGGCATGTTCGGCGCCACACAGAAGATCGGGCGCAATGATCCCTGTCCTTGCGGAAGCGGCGCGAAATACAAGAAGTGCTGCGGGAAGTGATTCGGGACGGAGGGGCGAACCTCGTGTTCGTCCGATTGAAAGATATATCCAAACATCCCGGCGACTGAGCAAAATTATGACGGAAACAAACCAAGCAGTTTAAGGAGAAAGTAGTAATGCCAAAACGTACCGACATCAAGAAGATCCTCATCATCGGCGCAGGTCCCATCGTCATCGGCCAGGCGTGCGAGTTCGACTATTCCGGCACCCAGGCGTGCAAGGCGCTCAAGGAGGAAGGTTTCCAGGTGGTGCTCTTGAACAGCAACCCGGCCACCATCATGACCGACCCGGACTTTGCCGACCGCACCTACATCGAGCCGGTCACCCCGGAGATCCTCGCCATGATTATCGAAAAAGAGCGCCCCGATGCGGTCCTGCCTACCCTTGGCGGCCAGACTGCCCTCAATACGGCTGTGGCGGTGGCCGAGAGCGGGGTGCTTGAAAAATACGGCGTGGAACTCATCGGCGCCAAGCTCCCGGCCATCAAGATGGCCGAGGATCGGACCCTGTTCAAGGAGGCGATGCAGCGGATCAACCTTACGGTGCCACGTTCCGGCTTGGCCCATAATCATGCCGAAGCAATGGAAATCATCAAGGAGATCGGCTTTCCCGCCATCATCCGCCCATCCTTTACCCTCGGCGGCACCGGCGGCGGCATCGCCTACAACATGGAAGAATACGAAAAGATGTCCGTGGCCGGTATCGAGGCTTCGCCCACCAGCGAGATTCTCATTGAGGAGTCGGTCATCGGCTGGAAGGAGTATGAGCTCGAGGTGATGCGCGACACCGCGGACAACGTGGTGATCATCTGCTCCATCGAGAACTTCGACCCGATGGGTGTGCACACCGGCGATTCCATTACCGTCGCGCCGGCCCAGACCCTGACCGACAAGGAATATCAGATTCTTCGCGATGCTTCGCTGAAGATCATCCGCGAGATCGGTGTCGATACCGGCGGCTCCAACATCCAGTTCGGCATCAACCCCCGGGACGGCCGCCTCGTGGTGATCGAGATGAACCCGCGGGTCTCCCGCAGTTCTGCCCTTGCCTCCAAGGCGACCGGCTTCCCCATCGCCAAGATTGCAGCAAAGCTGGCAGTCGGCTATACACTCGACGAGATCACCAACGACATTACCCGGGAGACCCCGGCCTGCTTCGAGCCGACCATCGACTACGTGGTGACCAAGGTACCACGCTTCACCTTCGAGAAATTCCCTGCCGCCGACGCCACCCTTACCACCCAGATGAAGTCGGTGGGGGAGGTTATGGCCATCGGCCGTACCTTCAAGGAATCTCTGCAGAAGGCGATTCGCTCCCTGGAGATCGGAAGCTCGGGCTTCGAGTCGCGGCTTTTCGACTCAAAAGCCGAAACGCGGCGGGCATTGACCGGCAAGGAACAGCAACTGCTCATGGAAAAGCTGCGCACCCCCAATTGGGAGCGGCTCTGGTACCTGGGAGACGCCTTCCGCAGCGGCATGACCGTGGAGGAGATC
Source organism: Geotalea uraniireducens Rf4 (assembly GCF_000016745.1). GTDB lineage: Bacteria > Desulfobacterota > Desulfuromonadia > Geobacterales > Geobacteraceae > Geotalea > Geotalea uraniireducens. The sequence continues at coordinate 2,163,933 of NC_009483.1, forward strand.
TTTGCGGTAACCGCATTTGATCCATGGTTCCTCCACAACATCAAGCAGATCATCGACAAAGAGGATGAGCTGAAGCAGGTCAATGTTGAAGAAGAGGCAAACGACAATCTGAAGGAGGTCATCAGGGAGGCAAAGCAGTACGGCTTCTCCGACAAGCATCTCGGCAACCTGTGGGGTAAAACCGAGGACGAGGTTCGGCAGCTTCGCCTGTCGTTGGGGATCAAGCCGGTCTTCAAGCGCGTGGATACCTGTGCCGCCGAGTTCGTTGCCTACACCCCCTACCTCTATTCCACCTACGAAGAGGAGTGCGAGGCTGAACCCACCGACCGGAAAAAGATCATGATCCTCGGCGGCGGACCGAACCGCATCGGCCAGGGGATAGAGTTTGACTACTGCTGTGTTCACGGGGTTTTTGCCCTGGCTGAAGACGGCTATGAAACCATCATGGTCAACTGTAATCCTGAGACGGTTTCCACTGACTACGATACGTCAGATCGCCTCTACTTCGAACCACTTACCTATGAGGATGTTCTCAACATCGTAGAGCTGGAAAAGCCTGAAGGGGTGATCGTCCAGTTCGGTGGCCAGACGCCGCTAAAATTGGCAGTGTCCCTGGAAAAGGCCGGCGTTCCCATAATCGGCACCTCACCCGACGCCATCGACCGGGCAGAGGACCGGGAGCGGTTTCAGGAAATGCTCCATAAGTTAGGACTCCGTCAGCCCGAGAACGGCACGGCCCGTTCTTTCGAGGAGGCGGAAAAGGTGGCTGACCGCATCGGCTATCCGGTTGTGGTCCGCCCCTCCTACGTCCTCGGCGGCCGCGCCATGGAGATTGTCTATGATGTGGACAATCTGCGCCGTTACATGCATACCGCAGTCCAGGCTTCACCCGAGCACCCGATCCTGATCGACAAATTCCTCGACGAGGCGATTGAAATCGATGTGGACGCCCTCTGTGACGGCACGGAGGCGGTAATCGGCGGCATCATGGAACATATTGAGGAGGCCGGCATCCATTCCGGCGATTCCGCCTGTTCCCTTCCTCCTTATTCCATTTCCCGGGAGATTGCCGACGAGATCAGGCGTCAGACCAAAATGATGGCGCTTGAACTGAACGTCAGGGGGCTGATGAATGTTCAGTATGCCATCAAGGATGATGTGATCTACATACTCGAGGTGAATCCGCGCGCTTCCCGTACCGCTCCTTTTGTCTCGAAAGCGACCGGCAGGCCGCTCGCCAAGCTGGCGGCCCGGATCATGAGCGGCAAAACGCTGCGGGAGCTGGGAATTACCGAGGAAATCGAGCCGACCCATATTTCGGTCAAGGAAGCGGTGTTTCCCTTTGTCAAATTTCCCGGCGTCGACACCATCCTCGGCCCGGAGATGAAATCCACCGGCGAGGTAATGGGCATCGACGATAATTTCGCCAAGGCGTTTGCCAAGGCCCAGCTGGGGGCGGGAGTCAAACTTCCCACCAGCGGTAAAGTGTTTATAAGTGTGCGCGATGCCGATAAAAAACATATTGTCAGCGCAGCAAAAAAACTGTATGATAACGGCTTTGAATTGGTTGCCACCCGCGGAACCGCTGCCTATCTACAGGAAAAGGGAATACCTGTCCTGGTTGTGAACAAGGTGCTGGAAGGGCGTCCGCACATCGTTGATTCCATCAAGAACAATGAAATCTGCATGGTAATCAATACTACCCAGGGGGCCCAGGCGGTGGCGGATTCATTTTCCATCCGCCGGAACGCATTGGTGAGCAACATCGCCTATTACACCACTGCTTCCGGAGCAAGGGCGGTTGTTGACGGTATCATAGCCATGCGCCAGGAAGAGCTTTCAGTGAAGCCGATTCAGGATTATCTGAAATGAAACGATGAAGCGTATGCATCAAGTGCTTCATGTTGTACGAAATCTGTTTGAAATTTCAATGGGGCGGCCGGTTCGGCTGCCCTGTAAAGTTCTTAGAGGGGTAATAAAAAGATGTCTCAGTCTGTACCATTGACCAAAGAAAGTTACGAGTTTCTCCAGGAGGATTTAAAACGCCTCATAAAGGAAGAACGGCCAAAGGTGATTCAGGATATTGCGGAAGCCAGATCCCACGGCGATCTTTCCGAGAATGCCGAATACGATGCGGCCAAACATCGACAGGGATTTATCGAGGGGCGGATCCAGGAGTTGTCCGATAAACTTGCCCGCGCCTATGTGGTGGACCTTTCCAACCTCAAGCCCGACAAAGTCGTTTTCGGGGCTACGGTCACCGTCTACGACACTGCAACCGAGGAAGAGGTCACCTATAAGATCGTGGGCGAAGACGAGGCGGATATCAAAATCGGCAAGATGTCCTGCACTTCGCCGGTCGGCAAGGCGCTCATCGGCCATAAGCTGGACGACACGGTCAAGGTGAGTGTTCCTTCGGGCATGAAGGAATACGAGATAATTGACATCAAATACGAGTGAAAAACAGTGAGTAGTAAACAGTAAGCGGTGACAATGCATCACACCCGGTTTACTTCTTACTTTTTACTGAATTTAACAAAGAGAGGAACGACAATGAGTCAACAGGTAACAAAGGATATGACGTTTGCGCAGGTCATGCGGATGCACCAGGATGCGGTCAAGGTGCTGGCCAAATACAATCTGGGATGCGTTGGCTGCATGGGGGCCCAGAATGAGTCTTTGGAGCAGGGGTGCGGCGCCCATGGCCTCAATGTGGACGATGTGGTAAGAGACCTGAACGCGCTTTTCTAAGTTCAGGAGAAAAACGGCAGGTAAGGGAGGGGACAGGTGAAAATCTGTCCCCTTTTTCTTTTGGAGATTCTCTGAGCTCTGAAATTTTCACTTGCCATCATAATACTCCAAATATATACTTCAAATATATATTGCCGCGGAGGCTGATCATGAAAACAGCAAAGATATTTCAAAATGGACAAAGTCAGGCTGTCAGGCTTCCAAAAGAGTTTCGCTTCGACGACAGCGAAGTCTTCATTAAAAAGACAGGCAACGTCGTACAGTTGATTCCCCGTAGCGATTCGTGGAATTCACTATTTGGCAGCCTCAAAAAGTTTTCCCGCGATTTCATGGTTGAACGCGTACAGCCCGAACTGGACAAGCGGGAGAGTTTGTGATGAAACTGTTGCTCGATACCAATATCTGCATTTACATTATCAAGCAACAGCCAGCAACCGTGCTCAATCGTTTTCTTGAATATCAGGTTGGCGACATAGGCATTACTTCTATTACCCTTTCAGAATTGCGCTATGGAGTTGCCAAGAGCACACATCGCGAAAAAAATGCCAAAGCCCTTGATGAGTTTATTATCCCTTTAGAAGTAGTCTCTTTCGATGAAGAGGCGGCTCATGTTTACGGTGACATTCGAGCAACTCTGGAAAAGGCAGGCACACCCATCGGTTCCATGGATATGCTTATTGCTGCTCATGCCGTATCTTTAGGAATTTCCCTGGTAACTAACAACACCCGCGAATTCGTACGCATCCCCGCCCTCAATATTATCGATTGGACAGCCTAGTTTTTTTCAGCGTTGTCCGGTTTGGTTTTTGCTTACGTCCCGTAGGGACAGAATACTGGTAGCCGGGGAATTCATTCCCCGGTCATCCAGGCGAAATATCATCACGTCACGTACGTGACGTGGGGAAATATAGCATCTCATCCGGGGGATGAATCCCCCGGCTACATTCAAACGCCCCTAATGGGGCTTAACAACCTTGATGCACAAACCAAACCGGACAACGCTGAGTTTTTTTCAGCGGATGAATCAACGCTTACCGGCTTGTCCCATGCAGCGTTCAGGTGTTCCGCCCATAATTGCAATAGATCGCTTCGTCGTCTGAATCATAGTCATCGAATTCACAATGACGGTAAGAGTTAAAACCATTTTCGTGAGATGAGTAATTTGCACTGCCAGGAACTCCCTTGCAGTGCGCATGTCAAGACAACCATGATCTACGTTTATCTCCTCAACAAGGGGGGCGCAAGGTGCGAAGCTGCTGGACCGGTTCGCCCCTTCATTTTTCCCCTTACGGAATCGGACAGTCGATGCTATAGTACCTGCGCCGCGATGTTTGAAGCGGCAGCGACCGCCATGACCATTATCAAACTCTCTGAAGATAATCGCATCTCCCTTCCCCTGGAAGTGACGGAGGCCCTCGGACTTAAGCCGGGGGATGCCGTTGAGCTGACAGCGTCGGAAAACGGATTTCTTTTGGCCCGCCATACCCCTGCGTCCCCAGCCCCTTTGCGCGAATCCGTCAGCCGCAAGAACCTTGAAACTCCAATGCAGTTCATCAAGGGTGTAGGGCCGAAGCTGGCCGAGAACCTTGCGAAGAAGGGTGTCAGCGTCGTTGAGGATGCGCTCTTCCTGCTCCCCCATCGTTACGAGGACCGACGCACCCTGGCCAAGATAGGCAGACTGCGCCCCGGCGCCAACGAGGTCTTCTTTGCCGAGGTGATTGCAGCCGATGCCGCATCGACACGCGGCGGGAAGCGGTTCTTTGAGGTGACCGTCGGCGATGGCAGCGGTACGGTCACCCTCAAGTGGTTCCATTTCAATCCCGCATTCATGAAAAAGATCTGGAAGCCGGGGAGGAAAGGGATCTTCACCGGCGAGGTGGTGCAGTACGGCTTTCAGCGCGAGGTGCATCACCCGGAGGTGGAATGGCTTCCAGAGGGGGAGGACCTTGCTGCAGTCATGGCCGGGGACCCGCTCAGCTTCGGGAGGATTCTGCCCGTTTACCCGCTTACCGAGGGGCTCAGTCAGAAGACCCTGCGCAAGGTGATGAAGGAGGCGGTGGACAGGTTTGTTGCGGATGTGGAAAACCATCTCCCGCTTGAAGTAATCGGCAGGCACGATCTCATGCCTTTGGACAAGGCGCTGCAGGCGGCCCATTTCCCCGCAAACGACGCGGATCTCCAGACGCTGAACAACGGTGCGACTGCTGCCCACAGAACCCTCGCTTTCGATGAATTCTTTTTCCTGGAGCTGGGGCTGGCCTTGAAGAAAAACGGCATCGCTCTGGAGGAGGGGATAGACTTCCAGGTAACACATAAATACACGAAGGAGCTGCTGAAGCTTTTGCCCTTCTCATTGACCAATGCCCAGCGCCGGGTCCTGTCGGAGATAAAGAACGATATGATGGCGCCCCATCCCATGCACCGCCTCGTACAGGGGGACGTGGGGTGCGGCAAGACCCTGGTGGCACTCATGGCGGCGCTGGTTGCGGTGGAAAACGATTACCAGGTCGCCATCATGGCCCCGACCGAGATCCTCGCCGAGCAGCACTTTCTCAATATCCATCACTGGTGCGACGCATTGGGCGTAAAGGTGGCGCTCCTCACCTCAAGCCTGAAGGGGAAGGCGAAGAAGGCCGCCCTGGAAGAGATCGCCACGGGAAATGCCCAGGTCGTCATCGGCACCCATGCGGTGATCCAGGATAAGGTCGAATTCCGTCGGCTCGGCCTGGGGATCATCGACGAGCAACACCGCTTCGGCGTCCTGCAACGGGGCATTCTGAAGAAGAAGGGGCAAAACCCCGACATCCTGGTGATGACGGCAACCCCGATCCCGCGCACACTGGCCATGACGGTTTTCGGCGACCTGTCGCTTTCCGTCATCGACGAACTCCCTCCCGGCAGGACCCCGGTGGAAACACGCATAGCCTTCGAATCAAGGCGTTCCCAGGTATACGGCGTTATCCGCGAAGAGGTGAAAAAGGGACGACAGGCCTACGTCATCTATCCACTGGTTGAGGAGTCGGAGAAGTCGGACCTGAAGGCGGCTGCCCAGATGGCGGAACAGCTGCAAAGCGACGTATTCCCCGATCTGCGGGTGGGCTTGCTGCACGGCAGGATGCGGCCGGATGAGAAGGAAGCGGTGATGGCCGCATTCAAGGCGCGGGAAACCGACATTCTCGTGGCGACCACCGTCATCGAGGTGGGTATCGATGTGCCCAACGCGACCGTCATGGTGATCGAGCATGCCGAACGATTCGGTCTCTCCCAGCTCCACCAGTTGCGCGGCCGGGTAGGGCGGGGGAGCGACAAGTCACGCTGCATACTCCTTACAACCGGCAGACTTTCCGAGGACGGTGAAAAGCGGCTGCGGGTGATGGAGTCGACCAGCGACGGGTTCCGGATTGCCGAGGCCGACCTGGAAATACGCGGGCCGGGAGATTTCCTCGGAACCCGTCAGGCCGGGTTGCCGGACTTTCGTGTCGCCAACATCCTGCGTGACGGCCGCATTCTGGAGGAGGCGAGGATGGAAGCGTTCAGCTTCGTGGAAAAGGACCGGGGGCTGGTTGCCCCGGAGAATGCCGGGCTGCGCCGGGAACTGGCGCGGCGTTGGGGGGGGCGGCTGGAGCTGGCGGGTATTGCCTGAAATCGGTAACGTGACTAACCAAGATCAAATCTTGCACGCGGATAACATCTGATCAAAATCGGTAGTCTTTCCCATGTCTAGGTATTCTGTTGCACCAGTTCGCGGATGTCCTTCACCAGAGCGGCGATGTCCGCATCGCTGGTTTCCCATGAGCACATGAAGCGGGCGCCTCCAGAGCCGATGAAGGTGTAAAAGTGCCAGCCGCGGTTGCGCAGCGCTTCCATCAGCGTTGGCGGCATCTCCAGAAATACGGAGTTTGCCTGGCAGGGGAACATGACTCTGATGCCGGCAATGGATTGCAGCTCTTTTTCCAGCTTCCGGGCGCAGGCATTGGCATGGGCAGCATGACGCAGCCAGGCGCCGCTTTCCAGGGTGCCGATCCATGGAGCGGCAAGGTAGCGCATCTTTGAGGCGAGTTGCCCAGCCTGTTTGCAACGGTAGTCGAACTCGAATGCCAGTTCGCGGTTAAAGAAAATGACGGCTTCGCCCATGGCGAAGCCGTTTTTCGTTCCGCCGAAACAGAGCACATCCACCCCCGCTTTCCATGTGATTTCCTTCGGTGCGACGTTCAAGGACGCTATGGCATTGGCGAAACGGGCTCCGTCCATATGAATCCGCAGAGAAAAACGCCTGGCAACCTCGCCGATCGCCTGCATTTCATCAACGGTGTAGACCGTGCCCAGTTCCGTTGCCTGGGTTATACTCAGCGCACGCGGTTTCGGATAGTGGATGTCCGTGCGGCGCTGAACCGTATGTTCAATTTCTCCGAGATCGACCTTTCCGTTTTCACCATGCACCAGCAAAACCTTGGTGCCGTTGGAGAAAAACTCGGAAGCGCCGCACTCGTCGGTTTCGATGTGCGCCATTTCGTGGCAGATGATGCTGTGATAGGACTGGCAGAGCGAAGCAAGCGCCAGAGAGTTGGCTGCCGTGCCGTTAAAGACGAAAAACACCTCGCAGTCGGTCTCAAAGAGCTCCCGCAGCCGTTCGCAGGCCTTGCCGGTCCAGTAGTCGTCTCCGTACGATGAGGCGTAGCCGCGATTTGCTTCCGCCATCGCCTGCATTGCTTCCGGGCAGATCCCGGCGTAATTGTCGCTGGCAAACTGATGATGCTGCAGCGGTTTTTGAAGATCGGCACGCTTCATATCTCACTCCCTGTCGCTGGATTTCATTGAGCTGGAATGGTGGTAACAGTTCCATGTATTTAACCGTTTTACCGTGCAAATGCAATCGGAATCAAATCGCGTTCAACTGCCGTGAGTGTTCTCGGGAAATGTTGTCGGAAATATTCGTCATAACCCATGAAAGCTCATGGTTTTATGGTAGAAATAGTAATGATGACGATACGGCTGGCAGGATTTTGTTATGGGGAAAATAGGGGGAAACACACAATGGACAACGAACTGAACAGTAAAATCATCTCCCGCGGTAAGGAATTCTTTGCCGGCATCAGGGGCGAAACCCCTTCACTTTTCAACAAGGGGGAGTGGATGGGCAAGGTGATGGATTGGAGCATGAGAAACGAAAACTTCAAGGTGCAGATGTTTCGTTTTGTCGATGTTTTCCCAACGCTGACCAACGGGAGGCTTCTGGCCGATCATATCCGGGAATATTTCGGCGGCGGGCAGGAGATGCCTGCCGTCGTCTCGTGGGGGGCCGACGTTGCCGGGATGTTGGGCCCGCTCGGCAGCGCCGTGCTCAACAAGGCGCTTTCCTCCAATATACATGAAATGGCCCGCCAGTTCATCATCGGCGAGAGTTGCAAGGAGACGGTGAAAAATCTTGAGAAATTGCGCAAGGACGGTTTTGCCTTCGTCGTCGATGTGCTGGGCGAGGCGACCCTCTCCGAAGCGGAGGCTGAGGCTTACGTGAATACCTATCTGGATCTTCTCGATTCACTGCAAAAGGAGCAGGGAGGGTGGAAGGGGCTGCCGGGGAGGGGAGGCGATCCGGCGCTGGACTGGGGGCATGCGCCGAAAATCAACGTGGCCGTCAAGGCGACTGCCCTTTACTGTCTGGCCAATCCGCAGGACTTCGAGGGATCTGTCGTTGCCATTCTCAACCGGTTGCGGCGCATCTTCGCCAGAGTGGCGGCGGTGAACGGTTTTCTCTGTCTCGACATGGAGTCGTACCGGTTCAAGGACATAATCCTGGAGGTATTCCGCCGCCTGCGATTGGAACATCGCGATTACCCGCATCTGGGGATCGTTCTCCAGTCGTACCTGAAAGACACGGACAGGGACCTGGACGATCTCCTCGGCTGGGCTCGAATGAACAACGTCCCGCTTTCCATCCGCCTCGTCAAGGGTGCCTACTGGGATTACGAGACGGTCAGGACCAGGCAGAACAATTGGGCGGTACCGGTCTGGACCATCAAGGCCGAAACCGATGCCGCATACGAGCGCCAGGCCCGTAAAATCCTGGAGAACCACGCTGTCTGCCACTTCGCCTGCGCTTCCCACAACATCCGCACCATCTCCGCGGTCATGGAGATGGCCGGAGAGTTGAGTGTTCCGGAAGAGCGCTATGAGTTTCAGCTTCTTTACGGGATGGCCGAACCGGTTCGCAAGGCAATTCTCAAGGTTGCCGGCAGAGTCCGGCTTTACTGTCCCTACGGCAATATGGTGCCGGGTATGGGTTACCTGGTCCGCCGTCTTCTGGAGAATACGGCCAATGAGTCGTTTCTCCGTCAGACCTTTGCCGAGGGCGCCCGGATCGAGAAGCTGCTGGAGGACCCGGCCGTGACTGCCGAACGGGAACTGGCAGACCGAGCGGCCAAGCCGAAGAAGAAGCGGATGGGTCCCGGCGGGCTCTCTCCATTTGAAAACGAGCCGATGGTTGACTTCACCTGTAAGGACCAGCGAGAGGCCTTTCCACGGCATATTGCCGAGGTGCGCAGGCAGCTCGGCAAGACCTGTCCACTCCATATCAACGGCAGGGATGTGCAAACAAGCGATCTGCTGCCGTCCATCAACCCGGCCGGCCCTTCCGAGGTGATCGGCTTGATCTGTCAGGCCGGCGCTACCGAGGTGGAGGAGGCCATTGCTGCCGCCGGGGCTGCTTTTCCGGCCTGGCGCGACACTGCTCCGGGCAGCCGGGCCGGGTATCTGATCAAAGCCGCGCAAGCTGTCCGCAGACGTCTCTTCGAGCTTTCCGCCTGGCAGGTACTGGAGATCGGCAAGCAGTGGGATCAAGCGTATGCGGACGTCACCGAGGCGATCGACTTTCTGGAGTACTACGCCCGTGAGATGATCCGCCTGGGCGAGCCCCAGCGGGTCGGACACGCCCCTGGCGAGACGAACCATTATTTCTACGAAGCCAAAGGGGTGGCCGCGGTCATCGCTCCATGGAACTTCCCTCTGGCAATCAGCATGGGAATGGTCTCCGCGGCGCTGGTTACCGGCAATTGCGTCGTTTACAAGCCGTCGGGACTTACTTCGGTCATAGGTCGCCACCTGGTCGAGATTTTCAGCGAGGCGGGCCTCCCTGCCGGGGTATTTAACTATATCCCGGGCCGTAGCTCGGTCATGGGCGACTTCCTTGTAGACCATCCGCATATCAGCCTGATAGCCTTCACCGGATCGAGGGAGGTCGGCTTGAGAATCATCGAGCGGGCAGCAAAGGTTCATCCCGGCCAGGCGAAAGTAAAGAAGATCGTCTGCGAAATGGGGGGGAAAAACGGCATAATCATCGACGATGACGCCGACCTGGACGAGGCGGTTCCCCATGTCCTGTTTTCCGCCTTTGCTTTCCAGGGGCAGAAGTGCTCAGCCTGCTCCAGGGCCATTGTACTCGACGGGGTCTACGACAAATTCGTCGAGCGCCTTCTGTCCATGGCCCGGGCGACATCGGTCGGTCCGGCGGAGAACCCCGCTTTTTATATGGGGGCAGTGGCCGACGATAAGGCGATGAAACGCATTCTGGAGTACATTGAAATCGGCGGGAAAGAGGGAGTTATCCTGTATCGAAGCCCGGTTCCTTCCGAGGGATACTTCGTTCCGATGACCATCATCGGCGGCATTCGTCCCGAGCACCGGATCGCCCGGGAGGAGATCTTCGGCCCGGTCCTGGCGGTCATGCGGGCCAAGGACTTTGAGCAGGCCGTCGAATGGGCCAATTCAACCAGTTACGCCCTGACCGGCGGGGTCTTCAGCCGGAGCCCCGAGCATCTTGCCCTGGCCCGCAGGGAATTCCGTGTCGGTAACCTTTACTTCAATCGCAACTGCACCGGCGCCCTTGTTGAGCGCCAGCCTTTCGGAGGTTCCAGGATGTCGGGAGTCGGCGCCAAGGCGGGTGGACCAGACTATCTGCTTCATTTCATGGAACCGCGGGTGGTCACCGAAAACACCATGCGCCGCGGTTTTGCGCCGGTCGATGAAGGTGATGACCGGGTTGATTGACGTAATGCATTGTGTCTGGCATTTAAAACTTCTCTTGGTATTTATCCTTGCAAATAATTGACGAATGGTTTAATAAAGTGAACCCGGTTTTCATGAGTTGAGAACCGTTTCAGGGAATTTTACCTTGACAAAAACGGCTCCATCTATATACTGAAAAGCTTTGAATGCACTACCCTTGGTGAGAAATTGAAAGTTCGCATAGTTGATTTGAAAGATAAAATGCTGGTTCTGACTGCTGAGGAGCCGGTTGCCGACTATCCTGACCTTGTGTCGATGGTTGATGCCGGCGACTGTGAATTCCTGGCGCCATTGCGGCTTTCCTTTTCGGTTGCCAGGGAATTTGATCATATCAGGGTTGCCGGTAAGGTAGAAACCGCTGTCATGATGAACTGTTCCCTGTGTCTGGGTGAGTATGATACGGAAATAGCTTCGTCCTTTACTGTGTTTTATACAAAAGCCTCCGGGATGGCGCTTGACGAAGAGGTCGAACTGGCTGAAGAAGACCTTATTTCCAAGTCCTATGAAGGTGACGAGATTGATTTTGCCCCTGAAGTTGCGGAGCAAGTCATAATGGAAATTCCTTTCAAACCCCTCTGCAAAGAAGATTGTGCCGGTTTGTGCAGCAAGTGCGGTGTAAATCTGAATGAAACCGCATGCAATTGCGATCGGAGCGAGGGCGGTTTTAAATTTGGTGCGTTGAAAGGCATTAAGATAGAAAAGTAAAAAAAGGAGAAACATTATGGCAGTACCTAAGAAAAAGACATCCAAATCCCGTAAAAACATGAGAAGGGCGCATGATTCCCTTACCGCTCCAACCGTTTCCACCTGTCCCCAGTGTAAAGCTCCCAAACTTCCGCATCGCGTCTGTCCATCCTGTGGCACCTATAAAGGCAGAGAAGTGATTAAAGCCGAAGAGCTTTAATGATTTTACTCTGTAACGTTCTTTTTTTGAGAATCGCTGCCTAGGGGTTATATGAGAGTTGCTGTCGATGCAATGGGAGGCGATAACGCGCCCGTTGTCGAGGTTGAGGGTGCTGTTGCTGCTGCCGGAGAATTTGGTATTCCCGTTACTCTGGTAGGTGATACTGATAGAGTCAATCAGGAGCTTGCCAAGTACAATTGTAAAGGCTTGGATATAACGGTCAAGCATGCCAGCGAGGTAGTGGGCATGCATGATTCTGCCTCGGACGCGGTCAGGAAGAAAAAGGATTCTTCCATACGGGTCGCCTTTGACCTTGTCAAGAACGACGAAGCGGTTGCGGTTGTCAGTGCCGGGAATTCCGGCGCAACGATGGCTGCCGGGATGTTCGTTCTCAAGCGGCTCAAGGGCATTGACCGTCCTGCCATTGCCCAGATATTTCCAACCTTGCGCGGCAAAACACTGGTGCTGGACGTGGGTGGCAACGTGGATTGCAAGCCGCTCCATCTCGTGCAGTTTGCAATAATGGGTGAAGTGTACGCACGGTTTGTCATGGGTGTGGATAACCCCAGGATCGGACTCCTTTCCAATGGTGAGGAGGAGAGCAAGGGGAATGACCTGACCCGTGAAACGAGCGCTTTACTGAAAAACACCTCACTTGACTATTTCGGCTATGTCGAGGGACGCGATATTTTCAACGGCATAGTGGATGTGGTTGTCTGTGACGGTTTTGTCGGCAATGTGGTGCTGAAACTTTCCGAGGGTCTTGCAGAGGCCGTCGGCAAAATGCTGAAGGACGAAATAAAGCAAAGTTTGTTGTCAAAAATCGGTTATCTTTTGTCCCGCAAAGCTTTTGTCAACTTTAAAAAGAAGGTCGATTACAGTGAATATGGCGGGGCACCTCTGTTGGGGATCGACGGCGTCGGCATGATTTGCCACGGAGGTTCCAACGCCAAGGCTATCAAGAATGCCATTCGCTTTGCCCATGAGTATGCGCAAAAAGGTGTAAATCAACGTATGGCGGAGAAGCTTCAGGAGAATTACCCCCTGTATATGCAACAACTCGAAATGCTAAAAGTTCAAGCAGCAGGATAGGGAAGGTCGGACTCATGATGCGTGCAAGGATAACAGGTACAGGTTCAGCGGTTCCTGACAAGGTGTTGACCAATTTCGATCTTGAGAAGATGGTTGATACGAGTGATGAATGGATAACGACCAGGACCGGGATCAAGGAACGCCGGATTGCCGGTGAAGGGGAGTACACTTCGACATTTGCCACCAGGGCGGCGGAGAAAGCCCTGGAGATGGCCGGGGTCAAGGCGGATGAACTGGACCTGGTCATCGTCGGCACGGTGACCCCTGATTTTCCATTTCCCGCCACTGCTTGTGTGGTGCAGAATAATATAAAGGCTGTAAATGCAGCCGCGTTTGATGTTACTGCTGCCTGCTCCGGGTTTCTATACGGCTTGTCCGTGGCAGAGAAGTTTATCAGGACAGGTACTGTAAAAAAAGCGCTTGTTATCGGCGCGGAAGTGCTCTCCAGGATTATCGACTGGTCGGACAGAAATACCTGCCTTCTTTTCGGCGATGGCGCCGGGGCAGTAGTGGTTGAGGCGTGCGAAGGTGACAACGGCGTTCTCTCCACGCACATCCACAGTGACGGTTCTTTTTGGGAGCTTCTCTATCTGCCTGCATGCGGCAGCAGGAACCCTGCCACGCAAAAGGCCGTGGACGACAAGTTGATTTACCTGATGATGCAGGGAAACGAGGTCTTCAAGCTGGCGGTGAGGGCTATGGGAGAGGTAGCCCATGAGGCGCTTGCCGCCAGTGGCATGACCCCTGCCGACATTGACCTCTTCATTCCGCATCAGGCGAATCGACGCATCATCGATGCTATCGGCAAGCGACTCGGACTTGCCGAGGACCGGGTCTTTGTCAATCTTGACCGTTACGGCAATACCTCCGCAGCCTCCATACCGATAGCGCTGGATGAAGCGAATCGCTCGTCACGCATCAAGGAAGGGGATATTGTTCTCTTTGATGCATTTGGCGGCGGCCTTACCTGGGGGGCGGCTTTACTGCGCTGGTAGTCCTACAAAAGGAAGGTTCTTCATGAGTAAAAAAGCTTTTATTTTCCCTGGCCAGGGCTCTCAATATGCCGGCATGGGAAAAGACCTTGCCGATAATTTCAAAGCTGCTGCACACGTCTTTGCCGAGGCCGATGATGCCCTTGGCTTCAAGCTGTCTAAACTCTGCTTCGAAGGTCCCGAAGAAGATCTGAAACTGACTGCCAACACCCAGCCGGCCATACTTACCGTCAGTATTGCTGCTCTACGGGTGCTTCAGGAGGAAACCTCGCTGACTGCCGATTTCCTCGCCGGTCACTCTCTCGGTGAATATTCGGCGCTGGTTGCAGCCGGCGCCATGCAATTTGCCGATGCAGTACGCACTGTTCGAGCACGCGGTACCTTCATGCAGGAGGCGGTGCCGGTGGGAGTCGGGTCTATGGCAGCGATACTTGGGGTCGAAGCCGACATACTGGCTCAAATCTGCGCCGAAGCAGCTCAAGGTGAGGTCGTTTCGCCGGCGAACTTCAACTCACCGGGGCAGATTGTTGTTGCAGGCCATAGCGGTGCCGTGAATCGCGCCATCGAGATTGCCAAGGCCCGCGGTTTCAGAAAAGCCATGCTTCTGCCGGTAAGCGCACCGTTCCATAGCAGTTTGATGGAGCCTGCAGGAGCGCGTTTGGCAGGGGTTCTGGAAGCTATTGAAATATCGTCGCTGCAGGCTCCCGTCGTTTCCAATGTCGAGGCGAAAGCCAATAGCGACATGAAGCGCGTCAAGGAGCTCTTGGTCAAGCAGGTCAGCGCACCGGTTCTTTGGGATGCATCGGTGCAGGAGATGGCGGCTTGCGGTGTTACTGCGTTTGTTGAGATCGGACCGGGCAAGGTACTTGCCGGGTTGGTAAAACGGATCGATAAAACGGCTGAAACCAGAAACGTTCAGGATGTGGATAGCCTGAAGGCGTTGGTTCAGGAGGGATTATGAGTCTCAATGGCAGGGTGGCTGTGATTACCGGTGCTTCGCGCGGCATCGGCAAGGCTGTGGCCTTGAAACTGGCCGCGGAAGGTGCTGACCTTGTGGTGACCGCAACATCGCTCGAAGCTGCCCGGATGACGGCCGATGAAATTATTCAGTTGGGCGGCAAGGCTTTGGCGTTGAAGGTTGATGTTTCGATAACGGAAGAGGTCGAGTCTCTTTTCCATAAGACAATTGAAGAGTTCGGCCGGGTGGATATCCTGATCAACAATGCGGGGATTACCAGGGATGGACTTCTGTTGCGCATGAAGGAAGCGGACTGGGATGCGGTGCTGGATGTCAACCTCAAGGGGGCGTTCAACTGCACCCGCGAGGCTGCCAAATACATGACCAAGGCCAGGTATGGCAGGATCGTCAATATAAGTTCCGTGGTCGGCGAGATAGGGAATGCCGGGCAGGTAAATTACTGTGCGAGCAAGGCCGGCATGTTCGGTCTCACCAAGGCGACGGCCAGGGAGCTTGCGAAGCGGAATATCACGGTGAACGCCGTTTCGCCCGGATTTATCGAGACGGATATGACAGGCGTGCTCTCGGAAAAAGTCAGGGAAAATCTCTTGCAGCAGATACCCCTGGAGCGTCTGGGGCAGCCCGAGGACATTGCAGCTGCCGTATATTTTCTGGTTTCCGCACAGTCCGGCTACATCACCGGTCATGTGCTGTCTGTGAACGGCGGAATGCATATGTAACCGCACGTAAATATGGGGCGGGCTCTTTTTTGCTTTGCCGCTAAAAATACCTTTTGCAAAATCGTTTTTTCATGTTATGTAGCTAGGACAGTCAAACAAATCAACCAGCCTGAAAAGGTACAAAATCAAATGGAGGTGTAGGAAATGTCATCGATTGATAAACGGATTAAAGAAATAGTAGCTGAACAACTGGGAGTCGACGAGGGGCAGGTTACCAACGAGGCTTCTTTCATGGATGACCTTGGCGCCGACTCTCTGGACACAGTGGAGCTGGTTATGGCTCTTGAAGAAGAATTCGACATCGAAATTTCCGATGAAGATGCCGAGAAGATCCAGTCGGTGCAGGACGCCATAGATTATATCACTGATCATACCTAGCAGATTAAGGGGAGGATAAAACTTCCCCTTTTTTCTTAGGGTACGCGCCTTTTGAAGTGGATTTAGAACGTTAAGGAGCTTCAATTTATGAGAAGAGTCGTAGTAACGGGAGTCGGTGTCGTATCGCCACTTGGAACCGGCAACCAGAAAAACTGGGATGCCGTCACGGCCGGTAAATCAGGTATCGGCCTGATTACGCGGTTCGATGCCACTGACTTGCCAGTACACATAGCAGGCGAGGTAAAGGATTTCGTTGCCGAAGATTTTATCGACAAAAAAGAAATCAAAAAAATGGATTACTTTATTCAGTACGCCTTGGGAGCTGCACATTTTGCCATGGAAGATTCCGGGCTGCAAATAACCGAGGAGAATGCTGAGAGGGTTGGGGTTCTCGTCGGTGCCGGATTGGGCGGATTGCCTGCCATTGAAAGATACCATTCAGCCATGCTGGAGGGTGGGTATAAGAAGATATCCCCTTTCTTCATTCCCATGCTCATCATCAATCTGGCGCCGGGGCATATTTCGATCAAGTACGGTGCCAAAGGTCCGAACGTATCTTCCGTATCCGCCTGCGCTACCGGTACCCATTCCATCGGCGACGCCTATCACATGATCAAGCGCGGTGATGCCGACGCCATGATTGCCGGCGGTACCGAATCAACGGTAACCCCCCTTGGCATCGGCGGATTTTCCGTTATGAAAGCCCTTTCCACCTGTAACGATGATCCTTCTGCTGCGTCGCGTCCTTTTGATAAAAACCGTGACGGATTTGTTCTTGCCGAAGGGGCAGGAATAGTCGTGCTGGAGGAATACGAGGCTGCAAAAAAACGTGGTGCAAAGATATACGCCGAGGTCGCAGGTTACGGCCTGAGCGGTGATGCATATCATCTCACCGCACCGGCCCCTGACGGAGAGGGTGCAGCCCGCTGCATCAAAATGGCGCTTGCCACTGCCGGGGTAAAACCTGAAGAGGTTGATTACATCAATGCCCATGGTACGTCGACACACTTCAACGATCTTTATGAGACCATGGCTATCAAACGGGTTTTCGGCGATCATGCCAAAAAACTGATGGTATCATCTACGAAGTCCATGACCGGTCATCTCCTCGGCGCTGCCGGCGGGGTCGAGGCGGTATTTACCTTGTTGGCCATGGAGAAGGGTGTTGTTCCGCCGACCATAAACTATCAGAATCCCGATCCCGATTGTGACCTGGATTACGTTCCCAACACTGCCCGTAATGCTTCGATCAACTGTGCGCTCAGCAATTCATTCGGTTTTGGCGGCACTAACGCAACGCTTCTCTTTAAAAAGATATAGCGGGAAGGGTGCCAATGATGATAGCAATCGGTAGTGATCATGGCGGCCTGTCTCTGAAAGAGGCATTGAAAAAACTGTTGGCAGAGCGTGGAATCTCCTTTGAGGACTGCGGCACCGATAATGGTGATTCCGTTGATTATCCGGATTTCGGTGTAAAGGTGGCCAGGAAGGTTTCTTCGGGCGAAGTGGAGAAGGGGATACTCGTTTGCGGCACCGGTATCGGTATGTCGATAGTGGCCAACAAATTTCCTCGAGTTCGCGCTGCACTCGTAACGGATTCTTTTATGGCGCAGATGGCCAAGGAACACAATAACGCAAACATACTGGTGCTCGGCGGCAGGGTACTGGATGAGAACGCGGCCAGAACGATGGTGGCAACCTGGTTGGATGCCACATTTGAGGGTGGCCGTCACCAGGCCAGGCTCGACAAAATAGAAGACATCGAAAAGGAACTGCGTAGGTCGTAGTCTGCTGCGCGGCTAAGTTAAATATGTGAAATCAACACTGATTACGGGACTGCTATAGTCCCGTTTCCTTTTCTCATACCAAATAAAGGAGCGACTCATGTCAATTCTGGAAACATTTGACCCGGCGGTAGCAAATGCCATTCGCCTGGAAACCGAACGTCAGGAATATAACCTGGAACTTATTGCCTCGGAGAACTTCGTTTCTGAAGCCGTGATGGAGGCTCAGGGATCGGTGTTAACCAACAAATATGCAGAAGGTTATCCCGGTAAACGTTATTATGGCGGTTGCCACAACGTCGACATCGTCGAGAATCTGGCCATTGAACGGGCCAAGGAGCTTTTTGGTGCTGAACACGCCAATGTGCAGCCACACTCCGGCTCACAGGCAAATATGGCGGTTTATTTTACCGTGCTGAAGCCCGGCGACACGGTATTGGGGATGAACCTGGCCCATGGCGGGCATCTGACCCACGGCAGCCCGGTGAATTTCTCCGGCAAGTTCTTCAATATCGTTCCCTACGGCGTGACCCGGGAAAATCAGACCATCGACTATGATGAGGTGGAAAGACTGACCCTGGAGCACAAACCGAAAATGATAGTCGTCGGAGCCAGCGCCTATCCGCGCATTATCGATTTTGCCGCTTTTCGTAAGGTTGCCGACAAGGTCGGAGCGGTGGTAATGGTGGATATGGCCCACATTGCCGGTCTGGTTGCCGCCGGTCTTCATCCGAGTCCCGTTCCCCATGCCGAGTTTGTCACAACTACCACGCATAAGACATTGCGCGGTCCCCGCGGCGGCATGATTCTTTGCCGCGAGGAGTTTGCCAAGGCACTCAACTCCAATATCTTTCCCGGTATTCAGGGTGGGCCGCTCATGCACGCAATTGCTGCCAAGGCGGTCGCCTTCAAGGAGGCTTTGGCGCCGGAGTTCAAGACATATCAGGAGCAGATCGTAAAGAACGCCAAGGCTCTGGCCGCCGGACTCGTAAAGCAAGGATTCAAACTGACATCGGGCGGAACCGACAACCATCTGATGCTGGTTGACCTCTCAGAAACACAGCTTACCGGCAAAGTAGCCGAAGAAGCACTGGATAAGGCGGGAATCACCGTCAACAAGAACGGTATTCCGTTTGATACCCGTTCTCCCTTTATCACGTCAGGTATTCGTATCGGCACACCTGCTGCCACTACGCACGGCCTCAAAGAGGCGAACATGGAAGAAGTGGCTGTCTTGATTGCCGATGCCCTGGCCAACGTTGAGAATGAAACAAAGCTGGCCGAGGTAAAGGGCCGGGTAAATGCCATGATGAAACGCTTTCCGTTGTATGCCCACCGATTGGCATAGGGTGGCTACAGCAAATGTTGAAAAAGGGGACATGTCATGTCCCCTTTTTTGTTTATAAATTGTTTTGTGCTCCGGTAATCAAAGGCCGCATGCCCTCATTTCCTTGTCCAGCTTATCCCTGCTGATGCCAAGAGCGCGGCATATGGTATCCTTGTCGCAGTGGTAACGGTCCAGGGCCATGAGAAACAGGGCCTTTTTCAGCGAATTGGACAGCTTGTCCATTACATTCGTTTTGCTCGTTGCCGAGATCAGCGAAAAGAGCGGTTCCAGGTTGCGTTCGAACAGCCTGGCGTTTTCATCGATTTTCCTTCTGCCGGACGCGTCCATTCTCTTCACCTTTACGATGTTGGCGATAAAATCGTCCATGTTGTCCTGTACATACCTCAGGGTATCCCAGTGGTTATCAACGGTCATCATCTGACTTGCGGCCTTCTCCGTGCCGGCTTTTCCCTTTCTCATCATAACCACTTCCATGACGCGGTAGCTGCATTCGCCGGCCTTTTCATCCGGCATCATATAACGGTATCCCATGGTCGTATCCTCCTTACCGTCGTTGACGTTTTTATTTGATATGACAGGAGAAGCAGAGGTTGCTGTACTCATTGCTCGTCACCAGGTGGTTCCTATCCGGGTTGAGCGGATTATGGCAACTCAGGCATCCCACCTTGCCGTCGACAAAGAGCATGTTCGGATTGAGGCTGTTGACGCTTCTCAACTGGTCGTTCATATAACTGGCATTCCCGTAATGCATGCCGATCGGATGACTGCCCAGCGCACTTTGCGCAGCATCCGCATCGGGCCGGCTCGTGTTTTTAAAACGGGTATCGTGGGAAGGGGCGCTCGTACCATCGTGGCAGGAGATGCAGTCGAAGGAAAACGCATCGATCTCCAATCGTTCACCGCCGTTGACGATTACCCTGTTATTGTCGCCGGACATCTCGCCGTAGAGTGAGGTGGCAGCCTGCCTGGCGACAGCAAACCGGTTTTGGAATAAGACCTTTTCGTAGGGGTCCTCCAGCTGCCGGGTAAAAGAGCAGATACCCAATGAGCCATCACCAAGCGAAGCAGAAGCGATGCTGGCGGTAGAGACGAAAGCGGAAGCAAAAAGAGCGGCTACCATGAATTTCTTTGCGCCGGATGTAAAGTTTGTCGTTAGCATGGCCTGTCCCTCCTGAAAGCGTTGTATTTACCTTAGCTATTACAACAGCCGTACCAGCGGACGAATAATCTTAAATAATCTTGTAACGCCGCTGAATTATTGAGTAAATCAATAGATACGGCGGGAGGCTAGCTGAAAGAGGGCGGCAGTGCAACTGTTCCAACCCTGCACAGGAGTCATTGCGTAATCAATAAATAGACCGTTATATCAATATGTTAAGAATGAATTGATAAAAGTGAACAGCGGTTCTACTTTGCACAGGCGAAATGGTTAAAGGAATCCTTTAATTCAGGCAAAAGCTGTGTTATATAATCTGAGACCTTAATAGATCGGTAATGTTGCAGACTACGCTGTTGTTTGGGAGGAATTATGAAGAGCATCAGATCATTTGCCGTGATGTTGACCATATGTTTTTTACTCGACGTTACCGGAGGGACGGCTGCCGAGAAAAAACCTGCGGTGAAAAAAGAGGTCGTCAAGCAGGAGGAATTTGCCGCTGACCTGGTTACAGCCTTGGGGTGGGAGGCTGGTCTTCCAGAAAAGCCCAGGGAAAATGATTACTTGGCCATTCTTTCAGGGAAGCGGGTTTTCAGGTTTGAAGCTGAAGATGTCTATGATGTTAAAAACGACAACGTTTCCGTGCGCAACTATTCCTTATACGGTTCCTTTACCGGCAGGGGGTGGGTGAGCGGGGTTGCGGTGCCGACCATTGCCCATTTCAAGGTATTCATTCCGCTGGAAGGGAGCTATAACCTCATCGTTGCTGCCAAGGGGGACGGGCAGAAGTGGCAGGCCGGCGGGAAGGAATTTACCGTCAGTACCGGCGGAAAGCTCAGTGAGGCTGTGGCTGGTGCGATACCTCTAAAAGCCGGGGTGCAGGAACTAAACGTTGTTATCCCTCCTGATGGGGGGGTCGATTACTTTGTACTCGAAGGGCTACCGTTGCCGCCTGTGGAGCCGGTTGGCGGTTGGCATATGCAGAATGTTCTGAAAATGGGGGAGCTGGCGGAGATCACCGCTGCACTCCTCGACCTGGAGAAGCAACTCCCCGATGATCCGACGGATAGTACGAAAACGCTTTCTGCGGCAGATGTTGCACAGCTCCCCCTCACGGTGAAAACCACTACCATCGGTTATCTGGGCAAGTTCATTGCCAAGCAATGGGTGAGGGCCGATTACAGGGGCGCCCAACTGGAAATTCCGTTCAGTGTTGAAAATAGCGCTGTTTATGGTCTCAAAATCAGATTACTGGGTAAGGAGTTGACTGCTGAACTTGATGGCAGGAAAATCATCAGACCGGCCAAGCCCTATCTGGATTGGGTGGATTTAGGCTATTTCCGGCTTGAGCGCGGCACACACAAGCTCCTGGTAGAACTGACGACAAACGGAGGGATCGATGTGGTCCAGTTGACCGGGAAAAAGTCCTCTCCGGCCGAATATATGGCGGTCTGCGGCATGAAGGGCGATCCCGAAGCCCCTGTTAAACGCCCGGAACTGGATAAAATTCTGGCTTCTCTGGTAGAACGTTTCAAGGGCAGAAAATAAGCGGAGAGAGCGGTGATAGAGAGACCGCTATTCATTCCCCTTGCTTCGATAATAGCGGGTCTCTCCATTGCCGGGTTTTATTCGTTTTTTTTGCCCGAAAACCTACTTCTGCCCCTGTTGGCCGTATCGTTCTTTACGATTTTCGTTCGGAATCGACTCTCCTTCCTTATTGCCATTTCTCTGCTTTTTTTCTGCTGGGGTAACCTCGCGGTAAAGCCTTTAATTCAACCCCGTCTCGAAATCAACCACATTGCGAACTTTGTCGGCGATAAAACGGTGACCATTGAAGGGGTTATCGACGGTCGTCCCGAGGCGACTGAACTGGGAAGCAGGCTTTATCTGCACGTTGAGCGCCTCTTTGCCGGGGAGAGGCATGCTGCTGTAACGGGCCGACTTTTGCTGCATGTCGGAGAAGCTCGGGTTACGTTTCTGACCGGCGACCGGGTAAGGTTCGTCACGCATCTGCACAAACCGAGGAATTACGGTTTGCCCGGTGAATTCGACTATGCGCGATTCCTGGCATTCAAAGAGGTTTTTGTAACTGCTTTTGTGAAAGGGGCGGATGATGTGATTCTTATCCGGGAGGGGGTCGATAATCGGCCGCAAAGGCGTATCGACCATCTCGCCTCAGGGATGGGACGGTTTATCGGCAGTGCGATCCCGGGAGTGGAAGGTTCGATTCTTCGGGCGCTCCTCATCGGGGAGAGGGGTTACGTTCCGCGTAAGCTTGAAGATGACTATTCGCGGACCGGTGTCAATCATATCCTCTCGATTTCCGGATTCCATGTGGGCATCATCGCCCTGTTCGTTTTCCAGCTTCTGCTGGCGGCCGGCCGCAGCTCGGAATTTCTCACCCTTCATTTTAACCTGCGCAAATGCATTCTTGTCATCACCCTGCCCGTTATTGTCTTCTATCTCCTTCTTTCCGGAACCGCACCGGCAACTGCCCGCTCGGTGATAATGATCGCCGCATACGTTGTTGCCTTGATTCTCGAACGGGAGGTCGAGCCGGTTAGCAGTCTGCTTTTGGCCGCTATGGTTATTCTCGCACTCTCGCCCGCGGCGCTGTTCGATATTTCATTCCAGTTGTCGTTCCTTGCCCTATGGGGAATTCTGATCCTCACGCCGCTTTTCATGGTCCCTTTTACCGCGGTGTCCAATGCATTGCTGCGCAAGCTGCTGCTCTTCTTTATGGCCTCTTTTGCCGCAACCATTGCCACTCTCTTCCCCGTTGCGTATTATTTTCACAGGGTTTCCTTTACCGGCCTTATCAGCAATTTCGTCGTGGTGCCTCTCATGGGTTACGGCGCCGTGGTGCTCGGTTTCTCTGCTCTTCCACTCATCTCAGTAGCCCCTTTCCTTGCCCGCTTGCTGCTTGTGGCCGCAGCGTTTCTGGTAAAAATATCCAATGCCTTCATACAGTTTCTGGCCCGGATTCCTTCCCTGCCGCTCTTAAACCCAACGCCCCTTGACCTGTTTCTTTTTTACCTGGTGCTAGTTGTTCTCACTTTCGTCTCGGGGAAGAGGACGCGGCTTGTCCTCTGCGGCTCGTTTCTGGCCGTATCTGTTGCTAACGCCCTGCTAGCTTCGGAACGGGAAAGCGGCGGGCTGAAGATGACATTCTTCAGTGTCGGCCAGGGAGAATCCACCCTGATAACCTTTCCCGACGGCAAGCGGATGCTCGTTGACGGTGGCGGGTCGGCAAGGGAAGGTGCAAGCGACGTCGGTGAAAGACTCCTTGCCCCCGCCCTGTGGAGCATGGGCATCAGGCGCATCGACTACATGGTGCTGACCCACATCCATCCCGATCATCTCCAGGGATTGCTCTATATTGCCGATAACTTTGATGTGGGTGAGTTCTGGGAGAGCGGTGTTTATGCGGAGAGCGAGGACTACCGGACACTGAAACGCATATTGGTGGCCAAAAGAGTGCCGCTCCGGGAGGTCAATGCCTCCAATCCGGCTATTACCGTTGCCGGAGCCCGCATTGAATTCCTGTCGCCGGAATCCCCGGCACATGGCGGTGCAGATTGCAATCATGGGGATCCCAATGACGACTCCCTTGCCTTTCGCCTCGTTTACAGGGAGGGGAGCGTCCTCTTCACCGGCGACATGGGCACAGAAGCCGAGCAACGCCTGATCTGCAATCCGCAGCGCCTGGGAGCGACGGTGCTTAAGGTTGCGCACCACGGCAGCAGATACTCCACGTCACAGTCGTTTCTTGATGCAGTGTCGCCGGAGATTGCCGTAATCTCTGCGGGCTACGGGAATAGTTTTCATCTTCCTGCTGCAGAAACCCTTTCAAAGCTGCGGGGAAAAGGGGTCCAAACCTGTAGAACCGATCTGGACGGCACTATTCATCTGGCCTATGATGCAGCGGCCGAAAAATTTGCCGTTGTCAGGTAGAACAGGAACGGGCATTTTAATTGACAGAATTCAGAATTATCTGTTAGTTTGAGGTTGTTAAACCTCCCGCTAAGCTTCCAAAACTCGTTAAATACACGATTCAGGAGATCCCCTTCATGGAGAGGATTCTTGTAGTTGAAGATGATAGTTTTTTCAGGGAGGTATTTGCCGATCTCCTCATCGAAGACGGTTTCCATGTCGATGTGGCCGCTTCAGGTGAACAGGCCCTGGTAATGGTACAAAACCGTGAATACCAGCTTGTGGTGACCGATCTTGTAATGCCGGATATCACCGGGCTTGACATTCTATCCAAGGTCAAGCAGCTCGATCCCACCATTGATGTCATTATGGTTACCGGCCATGCCAACATGGAAACGGCGATATTCGCCTTGAAAAACGGCGCCAGGGATTATCTGGTCAAGCCGATAAACCACGACGAATTCAAGCATGCAGTCGCCTTGTGTTTCGAGCAGCGACGGCTTCTCGACGAAAATCAGGAATTGAAGGGGCTGATAAATCTCTATCATGTAAGTCAGACCATAGCGAACTGTCTTGACCTTGAGCGTATTCATACGCTGCTCGTCGATTCGTTGGCCAAGGAATTCGCCGTAAGCCGGGGGCTTGGATACTTTCTGGACGGTGCCGACAACCTGGAGTTGAAAGCGCTTAAAGGGGTAAGCGAGGCCAGTGCCGGACGGCTTGGGGAGTTGATCCTATCCAGATACAACGTGCAGGGGGAAGATTCCCGCAGTTTTGTTCTGCTCCATGACTTCATGCAGCCTGATGCGGATTTCGGCTTGGGGACTGACGGAGACATGAAAGAGGCGATGCTCTTTTTTGTCCGGTCCAGAACAGTTCTCCAGGGTATTGTGATTCTTTTCAGTGAACCGGGGACAAGTTTTCCGGCGGATATCCAGTTCAAGAATATTAATTTCCTGCTCGATCAGTCTTCCTTGGCGCTGGAAAATGCGGTTCGCTACAACAATGCCAAGAATCTCCTCTATATCGACGAACTTACCGGCCTTTTCAATTACCGCTATCTGGACGTTGCCCTTGAACGCGAGATCAGGAGGGCCGAGCGGTACGGCTCCCACATATCGGTTATCTTCCTCGATATCGACCTGTTCAAGCGGGTTAATGACATGTATGGACACCTCGTCGGCAGCAGGGCGCTGAACGAAGTGGGGATACTGCTGAAAAAGTCGGTGCGCGACGTGGACACGGTTATTCGATACGGGGGAGATGAGTACACCATTATCCTCATCGAAACCGGGATCGATGGGGCTGCAGCCGTCGCAGAACGTATCCGCAGATCGATTGAAGCGCACGGTTTTATGGCGGCAGACGGCCTGAACCTCAAGCTGACCGCCAGCCTGGGATACGCCTGTTATCCTGAAGACGCAAAAACGAAGACGGAACTCCTGGAGCTGGCTGATCAGGCCATGTATCGCGGTAAGGCCGACGGCAAAAACAGGGTTTTTTATGTTTCCGCGAAAAATAACTAAATAATTTTCATCCGGACAAGGAGAACAACAAGCGTGGCGATCAGCGGCATCAAGGGTTTTAACGACATACTTCCCGGAGAAGTGGAAAAGTGGCAGCACATTGAGGCAACTGCCCGGCGGGTCTTTGAATTGTACGGATTTGCGGAGATCAGGGTGCCGATACTGGAGAAAACGGAATTGTTTTGCCGTTCTATCGGCGACTCCACCGATATCGTCGAAAAGGAGATGTATTCCTTCACCGATAAGGGGGAAAACAGCGTCACCATGCGCCCGGAAGGAACGGCCAGCGTTATGCGTGCCTTCATCGAGCATAAGCTTTATGTTGCCGATGCGGTTGCCAAGCTTTATTACATGGGCCCCATGTTCCGTTATGAGCGGCCGCAAAAAGGTCGTTACCGTCAGTTCCACCAGATAGGAGCCGA
Organism: Geotalea uraniireducens Rf4; assembly: GCF_000016745.1. Taxonomy (GTDB): domain Bacteria; phylum Desulfobacterota; class Desulfuromonadia; order Geobacterales; family Geobacteraceae; genus Geotalea; species Geotalea uraniireducens. Next base: position 2,189,978 of record NC_009483.1, read on the forward strand.
GGTTACCGGGGTGACTGATCCAAAGGTTGATGCCCAGGTTCTGACCATGCTCTGTCATTTTTTTGCCGAACTTGGCCTTGACGAGCCGTCATTGCAGATCAACTCTCTTGGTTGCCCGGACTGCAGGCCGCAGTATCGGCAGGTGCTGAAGGATTTCCTCCGTTCCAGGCTCGAGTACCTCTGCGACGACTGCAAAAGAAGGTTTGAAACCAACCCGCTCAGGGCGCTTGACTGTAAATCGACCGGTTGCAAGGAGGCCACTGTTGGAGCGCCATCGGTACTGGACCACCTCTGCGCCAGCTGCAACGACCATTTTACCAGAACCAGGCAGCATCTTGAGGCGGTCGGCACCACCTACAGTATCAATGCGCGCATGGTCAGGGGGCTCGATTATTACACCCGCACCACCTTTGAACTTGTTACCGGCCTTCTCGGCTCCCAGAGCGCAGTTGCCGCCGGAGGTCGTTACGACGGCCTGATATCCGATCTTGGCGGACCGCAACTTCCAGGCATCGGCTTTGCCATGGGGGTGGAGAGGGTGGCGCTTCTCCTTGCTGAAAAGGATTTTCGCAAACGCCCCGACCTGTTCATTGCCGCCCTCGGTGAATCGGCTCAAAATATGGCATTCAGGCTGATGTGCGGGCTGCAGAAGGAAGGCGCTGCAGTGGAGATCGATTATGAAGGTAAAAGCCTGAAAAGCCAGATGCGCCGCGCTGACAAGTTCAACGCTCGTTTTACCCTGATTATCGGTGATGATGAACTGACAAAGGGGGCTGCGGGTCTGAAAAACATGGACGAGGGGAGCCAGTCGGACGTAGAACTGAACGTCGGTGTCATTGCGCAGCGGATAAAGGGGTAGCTTCCGGCAGTCACTTCACGATAGCCGCCTGAACGGTATCTTACCGGCAGGCGGCTTTTATTTAGTTGAACAGCATTTGTCTTTGGAGGGTGCGGTTTTGGCGAAAAAGAAAAAAGGCTCAAACAGGAGGAAAAGCTCCGGGAACAAGAGGCCGTTTGCGGCGTTGCTGATAACGGTCCTCCTCATTATCCTCGCCTTTTATCTGCTGGAAAAAACGAAGCGCGGCGCATCGGAAAAACCTGCGGAGAAGCCGCAGGTGAGCGAGCGGCTCAAGATGCCGTCGCATCCTGCTCCGCAAGCGGCAAAACATGCTGCATACTCAGCGGCAGTTGTTGCACCGGTTGCCCGGGTAAGGCCGAAGCCGCATCCAACCGGCTCCGGCACTGTTGCCATTATTGTCGATGACATGGGAAGCAGCATGCAGGAAGTCCGCTCGTTGATGGCAATCGACATTCCCGTCACATTTTCCATAATTCCCGGTCTGGCCAAGTCAAAAGGTGTCGCAGAAGCGGCCCACGGCAACGGCGGGGAGGTCATGGTGCATATGCCGATGGAGCCGAAGGGGTATCCGAAGCAGCGCATGGAAAAGAACGGCCTGCTCCTGTCTGAAAGCGATGAGGAAATCGCGGCCAAGGTGAAAGCCTATCTGCAGGCGGTCCCCTACGCCGTTGGGGCAAACAACCATATGGGATCACGTTTTACCGAGAATGAGGAAAAAATGCAGTCCGTTCTGAAGGTGCTGAAAGGGAGGGAGATGTTTTTTGTCGACAGCAAGACTTCGCCCGCTTCCGTCGGCTACAGCCTGGCACGGAAAATGGGATTGAAGGCGGGGACGCGGCAGGTGTTCCTCGACAATGTACAGAATGTGGCAGCCATCAAGGCCCAACTCCAGCAGGTGGCTGATACGGCAAGAAAACGGGGGAGCGCCATTGCCATCTGTCACCCCCATCAGACTACCATCCAGGCGCTGTCATCCATGTTGCCGGCGTTGAAAAAGGACGGCATAACCTTCGTTTATGCCTCACAACTGGTCAGTTAAACGGTAGTATTAAAAACAAAAGTTCGCCGCTGAATTCCCGCCATTCTTAACGCAGGAAACCCTGTCCTGTCAGTTTATCTGCTCCGCAATACTTTTTCTCAGCTTTGTCAGTTCACGGTAGTTTTCTTCGACGAGAATGGCTTCCGGGTTCTTGGCGTTCACCGGATGCACGAGGAGAAAGGCGTCCCTGAACGTGCCGCCGTAACCGTCCAGCGTTCCCGACATGAGAGTGAATAGTTGTTCCGGTTTATCCGTCGTCCCTTCCCGGTGCTCCATCAGAGGATAAGATTTTCTCGATATTTGTGCACCGCTGAGATCGAAGCGGTGGCACTCGACTTCTGCCCCATTGCCGTTTATCCGGGGCTTGAAGGCAAAAGCCGATTCTTTCGCGGTATCGTGCAGCATGAGCCGGACAGGATCGTCAGCGGCGAGATGGGTGTTGATGTTATATAGCGATGACATGAGGAAATCGGAAAAACAGGCTTCTTCCATAAAGCCGGTGGCACCGCCGTCGGATGTCTCATAAAAGTATGATACCCCGTGCTGCTTATCAAGGGAGAGAGGTCGGCCGCACAAGAGGCAGTCCGATTTGAGGCCGCTCAGCCGGGCAAAAAAGGCCTCTTTCTTCCGGTCGTTTTCGGCAGTGAGCCATTGATGGAATAGATATGAGCGGGGCTCTTTCGTGGCCTTGATCTCTTCCATGACCACCTTTGCCAGTTGGGTGAACTGGCCGAAGACATCGGTGCCGCGGCCGTGGGTCAGGATCGGGTAGATTTTGCCGTCCGGGTTGGTGTTGAGACTTTCCACTTTGGGGCTTTTCGATATGTATATGTCGCGACAGCGGTAGCCGCGGTTGATGGCATAGGCTTTCAGAAGGGTCTTCTGATCGTTGAACATCCCTTCGAACTTGATCCGTTCGTCAATCAGGCAGGGAATGAGGGATAAACTCTTCTTGTCCAGCCCTCTCTTGTCGAACAGGTCGAAGATGTTGCGGCAGTTTTCCATGCTTGCCAGGTCCTTGATCGGGATGATGACCTGATCGGCCGCATAGAGAGCGTTCTGGGTGAGGACATCCAGGTCGGGCCTGGTATCGATGATGAGAACACCTGGAATGTCCGAGGCGGCCAGCAGGCGCGCCAGAACCATCGGCCCCTTGACGGAACTTTTGAGGTCGGCGAGGGCCGTGGATGAGGGGATGTAGTTGACGCCGTATTGCCCCGTGTAGAGGAGTTCCCTTCCGGTGGTCTCCAGCAGCAGATCAGACACATCGCTGTTCAGTTTCTGTCCCTTGATGGCAAACATCTTGTCGATGGTGAAGTGGTTGTCAAAAGAGAAGATGGAAACCGGCAGGTTTTCGTCGAGCGCTTTGATAAAAATGGCGAGATTGGTGGCGAGGGTCGTCTTGCCGACCCCCCCTTTTTCCGAAGAAACGGTGATGATGTATGGATAATTTTTCATGGCGCACATCATACAATGAAGTCATCATCATGGTCAACCGGTTTGACATGGGCGGGGCACTGTGATAGAAACTTGTCACTGTGGCGCATTTGGGAGGCTTGGGTGGAATTGTTCGCTGAAAAAAGGATTCTTACCGTCAGTCAGCTCAACGGGTTGATTCGCGGGGTGCTTGAGGAAAATTTCGAGCAGGTCTGGGTGGAGGGGGAGATCTCCAACCTTGCCATGCCGCACTCCGGACATCTCTATTTCACCCTCAAGGATGCCGGCGCCCAGGTACGATGCGTTATGTTCCGCGCCTCTTCCCGGGCGCTGAAATTCAAGCCGAAAGACGGCATGGGGCTCATCGTCCGCGGCAGGGTATCGGTTTTCGAGCCGCGGGGAGAATATCAGCTTATCGTCGAATATCTGGAGCCGCAGGGGATCGGCGCGCTCCAGCTCGCCTTTATCCAGCTTAAGGAGCGGCTGGCCAAAGAGGGGCTCTTTGCCGAAACGCATAAAAAGCCGATTCCAAAGCTGCCGCAGCGTATCGGTGTGGTGACGTCCGCAACCGGCGCGGCGATCCACGACATACTCAATGTGCTCAATCGTCGCTTTGCCAACGTTCAGGTGCTGATCCGTCCGGTGAAGGTGCAGGGGGAGGGGGCGGCCGGGGAGATCGCTGCGGCGATCCGGGACTTCAACCGCTATCGGGAAATCGACGTGATGATCGTCGGGCGCGGCGGCGGTTCCCTTGAGGACCTATGGGCATTCAACGAAGAGGTGGTGGCGCGGGCCATCTACGAGTCGAAAATCCCGGTGATTTCTGCTGTCGGTCACGAGATAGATTTTACCATCGCCGATTTTGTCGCCGACCTGCGTGCACCGACCCCGTCGGCAGCCGCGGAGCTGGTGGTAAAGAGCAAGGCCGAGCTGGCGTCCGACCTGGACGCTTTATCCCACCGGCTTGTCTTGGCCATGCGCCATTGTCTTGAGGACTGTTGGGGGGATGTGAACGGCTTGACCCGGGCATTAAAGGACCCTTCGTTATTGCTCGGTCATCTGGCACAGCGGGTCGATGACCTTGACGAACGGATCAAGCATGCCGTGCAGGTTATGTTGCTGCGGCGTAAGGAAAAGGCCGCTTTTCTGCAAAACCGCCTCCGTCTGCAAAATCCCGCCTTGCAGGTTGAACAGGGTAAGGAGCTCCTGCTCGGCTACTGTGCCAGGATGGAGAACACCATGGAGCGGTTGCTGGAGCGAGCCAGACAGGCGGCAGCGGTAAGCGCCGGGAAACTCCATGCGCTCTCGCCATTGGCGACCCTGGCCCGCGGCTACAGTATCGTACGGAAGTTGCCGGATATGTCTGTCATTAGTGACAGCAGCCAGGTTGAGCCGGGCGATCTGCTGGATCTGACATTTCAGCAGGGGGGAGCGCACTGCCGGGTTGAAACGAAGCACGACTGAATTGACCGCAAGAATCCCCCGTTCAGGTCAATGTTACTTCGAGTTCGCCTTCGGGCGGAATGAGCTGGCTGAAGTAGTGAATGGAGGTATAGCTGCCGGATGCCTCAGGCTTGACCGTAGAGCTGAAGCGGCTTACGTAGATGAGATACTTAATGCCGTAACATTGGGCTGTAGACAGGTTGGTTTCACTGTCTTCACCGAGCAGGGTCCTTTCCGGCCGGTATGGTATCCTGTTATGCAAGGCGGTCCAGAATGCAACGTCTTCCTTAGGCAGGCCCAGTTCGTGGGCTGAGATGATGCCGGTAAAATACGGACCGATGCGTGTTTTGTTCAGTTTCAGCGCCAACGTCTTGCTGTGCGCATTGGTCACGAGGTAGATTTGCTTGTTGTGTCGTTTGAGATAAAGGAGGAACTCCACGACGAAGGGATGGACAGCAATGAGGTGGTCGACTTCCTGTTTCAAAAGCGGTATATCAAGGCCGAGCTGTTCGGTCCAGTAGTCGAGGTCGGTCCAGTTGAGGGTGTTTTCCTGGGACCTGAAGTGGCTGTATAGAAAGCTCTTTGCTTCGTCCAGGGAGAGACGGTGTTTCGCTGCGTACCTCTTCGGCACATGCTCCAGCCAGAAATGGTCGTCAAAATGACGATCCAGGAGAGTGCCGTCCATATCCAGGAGGACGGTGTCGATGTCGTTCCAGTTAAGCTTCATGTAGAGATTCTGTTATCCTGAAAACGATAGATTTACGTTAAAGAAAAGGCCCTTATCGGGCCTTTTCCGCTATGAATTTCTCGATTGCCGTCCGATTTGCCTCCATGATCTCGCAGCGTGTCGGCAGTTGTTCGATTCCTGCCAGGCACGCCGGGAATGGCGGAGCGGTACCGGTAGCCTTTTCCACGGCTTCACCGAACTTGGCCGGATGCGCCGTGGCCAGACAGACGGCTGTGCCGTCCGTAACGCACGCCAGTGCGGCCTTGACGCCCACTGCCGTGTGCGGGTCCAGGAGATAGCCGGTTTCTTGGTGAAAAGCGGCAATCGTATCCAGGGTTTCCTGTTCGTTGACCGAGCGGGAGGCGAACTCTCGCCGTACCGTTCTCATCTCCTCATCCGTGAAATCCATGCGGCCGGTTGCGGCAAAGCGGGTAAATATGTCGCGGACCCTCGCCGGGTTTTCGTCGAACAGGTAATAGAGGTAGCGTTCGAAATTGGAGGCGACCTGAATATCCATGGAAGGAGAAACGGTCTGCACCACGGAGCCTATTGAGTAGTCCCCCTCGTTGATAAAGCGGGTGAGGATGTTGTTTTCATTGGTAGCCAGGAGCAGTTTATCGATGGGAAGTCCCATGCGTTTTGCCACAAAACCGGCAAAAATATCGCCGAAGTTGCCGGTCGGCACGGAGAAGGTAATGGGGGAATCCACTTCATCGCTGACCCTGAACCAGGCGTAGAAATAATAAACTACCTGCGCCAGAACCCGTGCCCAGTTTATGGAGTTTACCGCTCCAAGTGCGTACTTTTCCTTGAAGGTAAGGTCGTTGAACAGTTCCTTGACGATGTTCTGGCAATCGTCAAAGGTTCCTTTGACCGCTATGTTGTGCACATTGGCGTCAAGCACGGTGGTCATCTGGCGCGCCTGGATGGGTGAAGTCTTGCCATGGGGGTGAAGAATGAAGATGTTGATGTTTTCCTTGCCGCGTACCCCGTAAATGGCAGCGCTCCCCGTGTCGCCCGAGGTCGCGCCGACTATGTTCATTTTTTGCCCGCTCTCCTTGAGCAGGTATTCGAAAAGGTTCCCTAAAAACTGCAGCGCGACATCCTTGAATGCCAGAGTCGGGCCGTGGAAAAGCTCTGCAATGTAAACCCCGTTTTCCTTCACCACCGGAGTGATCTCTTTGTGGTCAAAGCTGTCGTAGGAGCTGTCGATGAGGCGTTTCAGGTCGTTTGCCGGAATGTCGTCGGCAAACAGGGAAATGATCCGGAATGCCAGCTCACGGTAGGGGAGTTGGCGCCATGAAGAAAGGGTTGCGGCGTCTATGGCCGGAATTCGCTCGGGGAGGAGCAGGCCGCCGTCGGTGGCCAGTCCCATCATCACTGCTTCCTTAAAGCCGACCGGCTGGATGTTGCCTCTGGTGCTGATGTATTTCATGGTTCGTGTCTCTCTGAAAATTATAATAGTGTGAAACCTGGCAGGCGACACATACTAGCAGGTAAAACTCAAAATGTGAAGGGGTTTGGACGGGGTTTTTCTGCTTGTATACCGGTTCAACGCTTCTCCGATTTCTTCAGCAGGGCATCTCGTTCGGAGAGGAGGCGTTCCGACTTCACCTTGTCCCCCATTTTCTCATAGAGCTGGGACATTTTCAGGAGATCGCCCGCTGCAGATTCCACATCTCCATCGTTGAGGCTGACTGCGTAGGCGCGCCGATATAACCGCATGGTCTGTTCAGGTTCATTGAGGGAAACGTAAAGGAGGGCGAGCCCGCGCAGATCGCCGGCGATCTTTCTGCTCTTGCCCAGCGCCTTGTCCAGAGCAAGTGCCTGTTTGTACGCTTCGAGCGCTTCCCCCGGGCGTTTTGTCGAAGTGAAAATCCCTCCCAAAAGTCGCAGTGAATTTGCTTCTTCCTCGCGCAGTTTGGCTTTTCTGTTTAACGTAAGGGACTCTTTCGCCTTTTCCCCGGCTTCGTCAAAACGTCCCTCCAGGTAAAGTATCCTGGCCAGGAGATTCAATCTGCTGCCTCGTTTGTTGCCTGTTTCTGCGGCCAGGGATTTGACCGTCCATTCCCTGGCATCGGTAAGATCCTTTGACTGCAGGCTCACCTTGCTCTTTTCATAAGCGACCTCGGAATAGAGTGGCGACAGGGGCGTTATGAGGTTGACGGCACGGTCAACGGCACGTCGGGCTGCGTCGATTTCTTCTTTATATCTGTTTACTCGGGAGATGTTCACCAGCGCCACTACCATCCCGTCGGTATTTTCTATTGCGTCGTTGATTCTCAAAGATTCGTTGAAATTGTCAAGTGCCGATTCGCGATCCCCCCTGGCCTCGGACTTGATACCTCTCTGGTTGTATTTTATCGCATCCTGTTGAGTGGCGGAGAGGGGTGTCACGCTTTTACCGCCGCAGCCGGCAAGCGGCAGCAGGACAACAATCATTAATAACCAAAAGCTGCTGTTTATCTTCCATTTTTCAATCATAACTGTCACCCGGCACGAACTCTTTCTCATTGGGGACCGGCACATGATTCTTGATCGGCCAGGTATCCTTCAGGGCGTTAATCAAGGTGTCGGTTCCCTCCATCACATCCTCGGCACTATTAATCAGTTGCGGGATCCTCGGCATGGCCTTTTCAGATGCTTTCTGCACCTGCTGGGCGGTCTTTTCCACATGATCCAGGCTGGCATCGATTTTTTGCAGCAGTGGCGGGAGGCTTCCCTCTATCTTTGCCATCGATCTGTCCACCTTCTCCAGTGTGGGGCCAAGGGCGTTGATCTTCTCGTTTGCATTGTTCAGCACGGTTGTCCCATTGCGGGTGATTGCGCCGATGTTTTCTTTGGATGAAACAAGGAGGGCATCGACATGCTCCCTCGTGCCGTGCAGTTCCTGGGTAAGCATGTTGACATTTTTCAAAGATTGCTTGATGTCGCCGTTCGGGTCGTTAATGTAGCTGATGATGTCCCGCACCTCGATGAGGACCGGTTTCACCTTGTCGGCGATGTCGTTGGCCACTTCTTCCAGCCCTTTTGTTTTCTCAAAGCGAATGATGTCGCCGTTCTTCAGTACCTTGCCTGCCGGTGAGCCGACTGCGACCTCGATGATGTTGTCCCCGACAAGCCCTTCCTTTATGAGCTTTGCGCTGGAGTCGTTCTTTATCCACTTTTGATATTCCTTGTCGATTTCAATGACAATATCGACCATGGCCTTTTGGTTGAGGGAAATGGTTTTGACTCTGCCGATCCTGAAACCGGAAAGCTTGACCGGCATTCCCCGGGAAAAGCCGGTACCTTTTTCTGCCGTGAATTTCAGCTGGTACTTGGGGGTGAAAATGTCCTTGTCCGCTCCGATGAGGAACACTCCGGCGATAACACCGGCAATGGCAACCGCGGCAAATATGCCGATTTTCTTTTCCAGGTGTTTAAACCGTACATCCTCTTCCTGTATCATGATGACTGCCTCTGGGTGAAGGTGATTACTCTTGCGTCTTCCAACAGTGGGACGATCTCCGGGGTTGAAGAAAGGAACAGGGATGTTCTTCCAGGTTTTTCAAGGTGGAACTCTCGGGCAATCCTGAGAAATTGGTTTCTTTCATTATAGTTAAGCCCTGTCAGCGGCGATTCGTAGATCACCAGATCGGGATCCATGAGCATTGTCCTGGCAAGGCCGGCCAATCTTTTCTGGAAAAGGGGTATGTGACCCGGTAACGCCATCAGTTTTCCGCTGTAGCCGAGTCGGTTCAGGACAGCCAGCCCCATCTGCTCAATCTGCTCACGGCTGAACTTGTTTGAATAAGCGAGCGGCAGGACGACATTTTCCCACACCTTCAAGTTTGAAACCAGTCCGCCGGAAGCGTATATCAGGCCAATCCGCTGTCGTACGGCGGATAATTCCCGGTCGGTAAAGGTCGAGATGTCGGTGTCGAACAGGAACAGCCTTCCGCTTGCAGGTCTGATAAAGCCGAGCAGCAGTCTGACCAGGCAGGCATCTACTTCCTCTTTGGCCGTCACAACAATGGAGGTAGAGCCGCTTTCAACCGTGAAGGATGTTTCTTCCAGGAGCGTATCAAAACTAAGGCTTTCGGCTTTTATAATTTCTGTCATCATTATTAGCGGCGATTTCCGGTTAAGTTCAATAAGTCTCTTACTGTGGTCATAACAAGGAAACTACCGTTATTATACCATCGAGCAAGAATACGAGAAACAGGCTCTGCATTACCCCTTTGGTTGCAGCCTGCGGGATCTGGGTTGCACTCTTGCCGACACCGAGTCCCTGTTTGCAGCATGCTGCGGAAAGAAACAGGCCGAAGAAGAAACTTTTGGCAACAGACCTCCCCAGTTCCTTCAAGGTCAAGCTCGTAAATACACCCTCGGAGAATCGATCGAACGGTACGTGCCAGCCGATGGAAGCGACTATAAATCCACCGAAAATAGACGCTATTTCAAAGTAGATGGTGAGAATCATGACGGCCGTGGTCACACCGAATATCCGCGGCATTATCAGGTATTGGCCGGCAGGGATGCCGAGGGACTCGATGCTTTCGATCTCGTTGTTGATTTTCATGTAACCGAGTTCCGTGGCAATTGCCGTGCCGCTTCTGGCAATGACGACAATGGCGGTCAACAGGGGCCCGAGTTCCCTGATAACGACCCAGATCAGGACTTTGCCGGTAAGGATTTCGTTGCCGGCGCCCACCAGGCTTATGATCTGGGTGATGATGACAACGCCGATGGTGAGAGATATTACAACGATTACCTTGAGCGCCTCAAGACCGGTAAAGTAGACCTGCTTCATGAAAACCGTGAAAACGGGGCGACGGCCGTAACGTATTGTTGCCGGAATATTTATGCAGGCTTGAAGGATGATGTCAACCAGATCCGACAGGTCCAGGATACGATAGATTATCCAACGCCCGAGTGCTGTTATCATTGGGTTTCCCCGCCGTTAAAAGTCATAGACAGCGCCGTCCTTGAGCAATTCGATCTGTGCAATGCCGAGCTCCCGCAGCTCAGCAGCGATCTTGGCGTAATACTGGGGTTTAGGGTGGGTGACCAGTATGTGTGGCGGCAGCTTCTTTATTTTTTTCAGTTCTTCGGCAAGGAGCGAGGATGTTAAATGGCGGGTCAGAAGGGCCATTTCTTCCATTTCGTTGGGAAAAGACACCTCGACGATCAGCGCAGACAGGTCGTCGGCCCATTCCCAGATCCGGTCGGTTGGTCCGGTGTCGCCGGTGTAGAGAATTGACTTGCCGTTTCTGCGGACCAAATATCCTACTGCCGGTACGGAATGGTCTACCCGTATTGCGGTAATTGAGTACCCGTCTATTTGAATTTCCTTTTCCGGTTCGATTTGCCAATAGGTTATAATGGGTGATTCTGTGGTCGGTATTTTGCTGAAGTCGGGCCAGATTACGTTATTCAAAAGGTGGGAACTGATTGCTTCAAGTACTTCTTTGATGCCGGCTATTTTGACATTGTTGCATAGTTTTTTGATAACGATGTTGTCGGCGAGGAGAGGAATATCCCGGATATGATCGAGATGGGCGTGGGTCACGAAAATATATTTGATCGCCCATTGCTCTTCTTCTGAGAGCACCGAGCCGATTGTTCCGCCATCCAGCATGAGTGAGTCGTCGATAAGGAAGGCGGATGGGCGGAAGTTGGGAAATTCTGCCCCGGCACATCCCAGTACGCGCAATTTCATAGTTTTCCTCTTTGTCCGGATCGAAAAAAAGGGGCGCAAAACGTAAATATTTGTCAGTTGAAGGCCTGATTTATGCTAGAGTTTAACCTGATCATAATTGTTCGTCAACATAGATGCTGAGGGCGCATGCAGTTTGAATATTGATATGCTGGTTTTTAAAAAAAGCTTGCATTTCCGCTGTTCACATGGTAAACAGGAAAGTACAAGTTAATGTTCACTCAAAAGTGAGCTCCTCAGGCTCACTTTTTTTTATGGAAAATTGTATATGGCAAAAGTTGATGTAATATCGCGGGTAACAGTTCTTGCCGAACAGGTGATTTCTTCGCTCGGTATGGAGCTCGTTGACTTGGAATACAAGCGCGAAGGAAGGGAAATGGTTCTGCGCCTCTTTGTTGATAAAGAGGGTGGGGTAAACCTTGATGACTGCGCATCTGTCAGCAGGGAGTTGTCGGAAGTTCTGGATGTGGAGGATGTCATCTCCGAGCATTATAGTCTGGAAGTTTCCTCCCCCGGGATTGATCGACCATTAAAAAAAGTCGAGGATTTCCAGCGATTCAAAGGGCGGTTGGTGAAGATCAGGACTTTTGAGCCTTTGCCGGATGATGCGGGCAACAAGCGAAAGACGTTTCTCGGCGAATTGAAGGGGATTGAAAACGGGGTGGTACTGGTAGCCCTCAAGGAAGGGCAGAATGCGGCCATTCCCTTTGAGAAGGTAGCAAAGGCTAACCTGGAGTTTGAGTTTTAAATACGGACTTTCTGTATTATATTAATTAATTAGAAGGATTAAGGAGATAGAAACGTGGAAACGAACTTCAACCTCAAGCATACTATCGATCAGATTGTAAAGGAAAAGGGGATTGATAAGGATGTGGTGTTGGAAGCTCTTGAGCAGGCTGTTCTTACTGCCGCCAACAAAAAATTCCGCAACACCCGCGATCTTGAAGCCCACTACAACCCTGAGATCGGTGAGGTTGAACTGTTTGAGTTTGTGACCGTTGTTGAAGAGGTGCAGGATTCCTACAAGGAAATAGACCTGGATGAAGCGCGCGAAATAGATCCTGACGTGGAAGTAGGTGACTCGCTGGGGATGAAGATGGACGCAAGCGGTTTCAGCCGCATTGCTGCCCAGACCGCCAAGCAGGTGATTATCCAGAAGGTGCGTGAAGCGGAGCGTGAAACCATCTTCAATGAGTTTCAGGAGCGACATGGTGAGGTAATAAACGGGGTTGTGCGGCGTTTTGAAAAGGGTGACCTGGTGGTTGACTTGGGGCGTGCAGAGGCGCTTCTTCCTCATAAGGAGCAGGCTCCGCGTGAGGTTTATCGTCAGGGAGATCGCGTCAAGGCCCTTATCACCGAGATACGCATGACTACCAAGGGACCACAGATACTGCTGTCGCGGACCCATCCGATGATGCTGGCCAAGTTGTTCGAGGCTGAGGTGCCGGAAATTGCCGAAGGAATCGTCGAGATCAAAAGTGTTGTCAGGGAGCCGGGGAGTCGGGCTAAGATAGCGGTCTATTCCCATGATTCAGATGTGGACCCGGTCGGTGCCTGCGTCGGTATGCGCGGCAGCAGGGTGCAGAATGTGGTTTCAGAGCTCAGGGGCGAAAAAATCGATATTATTCCCTGGTCCGAAGACGTTGCCAGGTTTGCCTGTAATGCACTGGCTCCTGCAGTGGTTTCGAAGGTATACGTAGATGAAGACAATCGTTCCATGGAAATTGTTGTGGCTGATGACCAGCTTTCGCTCGCAATCGGCAAGCGTGGTCAGAACGTCCGCCTTGCAGCGAAGTTGACCGGCTGGAGGATCGATATCAAGAGCGAAACCCGTGTAGCTGAAGCCGAACTGTTGCAATTCGCCTCCTTTGACGGTACAGAGGAAGAAGAGACGATTGAGGAGACATCAGAGCCGGCTGCTGCTGTTGAAACAGAAGAGCTGAACGAAGAGTAATCATGTCTGGAAATGGGCCTCAGAGAAGCTGCATCTACTGCCGTACGGTAAGAAACAAGCAGGAGTTGCTGCGCTTCGTTCTGTCTCCTGATCGCGTTCTGGTTCCGGATCTGCAAGATAAGCTTCCTGGACGCGGAGCATATACCTGCATGAATATATTTTGTCTCAGGGGTGCAGCTGATAAAAAACAGTTTAGCCGGGCGTTTAAAGGCGAAGTCCGGGAAGCCGATGCCACAGGGCTTGTAAGTGGTATTGAGACCAGGATCAAGGATAGGATCGCCTCTTATATATCCCTTGCAAACAAGGCGGGAAAAGTCGTTTCAGGCACCGACATGGTGCTGGAGGCCATGAAACGTCGCAGCCTCGGGATATTGTTTGTTGCCTCCGATATATCTGACGACATTGGATTGAAAGTTAAGGACCATGCAGTACGGGCCGGTGTAGAGTATATATCCATATTTGATAAGGACCGTCTCGGCGCGCTTATCGGTAAGGGATTACGAAGTGTTGTGGCAGTTGAGGAGGGCGGATTCATTCGCTCGCTTAAGCAGGAGATGGAAAAGTACAGGAACTTCTTTGAGGAGGGACGAGAGTAGATGAGTAAAACCCGTGTATATGAGCTGGCACAGCAGATGGGCATCGAAAATAAAGAGCTTATGTCAAGATTAAAGGCCATAGGTGTGGAAGTAAGTAATCATATGGCTGCTATTGATGATGCTGACATTAAAAAGCTGACTGCGCCGGCGACGGTCAAAGAAGTCTCTCAGGAAGAAGTGCGTGTTAAACCGACCCTGATCCGCCGTCGTGCCAAGGTTGTCGAAACCGTGGCTGAGGAGGCTCCTGAAGAGGTGGCGGTTGAAGCGCCTCCGGTCAAAGTAGTTGAAGCCGAGATTGAGAAACCTGAGCCGGTTGTAGTAGCAGCGGTAGAGGTTGCCAAACCTGCTCCGGAGGAAGTGGTGAAAGTTGAGCGTGTGGAAGAACCTCAACCTGAAAAACCGACCGCAAACAGGGCAAGAATCCTCGGCAGGATGGAAATCCCCGGCTTGAAACCGAAGGAAAGACCGCCGGTTCAGCGTGAAGCTCAACGCCCTGCTGTTGCGCCATCGCGCGCTCCTGAACGGCCGGCTGCAAAACCTGGTACGGAGAGACCTGCCTCACAGCGTTATCCTGACAGACCTGCGCCACCACGCGGTACTGAAAGGCCGTCTACATCACGCGTGCCTGAGCGTGTAACGCCGATTGTCCCGCTTGCAGTTCCTCCAGTGGGTGAAGAACGTCGAAAAGGGCGCAAGGGTAAAGAAGTTGCTGCCGGAAATGGAAAAAAGGGTGCGGCCGGTGTCGTCGTACCCAAGAGAAAAGAGGAATTCAAAAAGACCGATTTGCTTGAGAAGCATGAGCGGATTTTTGAACCCGGTCCGCGCGGCAAAGGTAAAAAACGGCATGTGGAGAAGGTTTCCGTCGGCAAGAAGACGGAGATAACCGTTCCAAAAGCCATTAAAAGGATTATCAAGATATCTGAAACCATAACAGTCGGCGAGCTGGCCAAACGAATGGGGATAAAGGCCACTGACCTTATTCGCGCCCTGATGAAAATGGGGGTCATGGCCACCATCAATCATCCGCTTGATGTGGATACGGCTACACTTCTCGCAACAGAGTTCGGTTATGAAATTGAAAACGTCGCTCTCGACATCGATGAAATTCTTGAGTCAGCGCCCGATGCGCTGGAGAGCCTGGTGAAGAGACCCCCTGTCGTAACTATCATGGGTCACGTTGACCATGGTAAAACCTCACTTCTCGATGCCATCAGGGAAGCAAACGTTATTGCCGGCGAGGCGGGCGGCATTACCCAGCACATAGGCGCTTACGATGTGGAGCTGAACGGGCGGAAGATTACCTTTCTCGATACTCCCGGTCACGAAGCTTTTACCGCAATGCGCGCCAGGGGCGCCAAGGTTACGGACATCGTCATCCTTGTGGTTGCGGCTGACGACGGCGTTATGCCGCAAACTCGAGAGGCGGTCAATCACTCCAAAGCTGCCGGCGTGCCGATTATTGTCGCAGTGAACAAAATCGACAAGCCTGAGGCCAAGCCCGAACGAGTCAAGCAGGAATTGATGGAGCTCGGCCTCGTTTCGGAAGAGTGGGGCGGCGATACAATTTTCGTTGAGGTTTCTGCCAAGAAACGGATCAACCTCCCTTCGCTTTTGGAAATGGTATTGCTTCAGGCTGATGTACTTGAGCTTAAGGCCAATCCGGAAAAGGCGGCTCGCGGGACAATCGTCGAGGCAAAACTCGATAAGGGTCGCGGTCCCGTTGCAACGGTACTGGTTCAAGAGGGAACCCTCAAGGTCGGAGATTATTTCGTTGCCGGTGTTCATTTCGGCAGGGTACGTGCGATGCAGAATGATCGCGGCGATAAGGTGCTCTCCGCAGGACCTTCCATGCCTGCCGAGGTTATCGGTTTTACCGGCGTGCCGGATGCCGGTGATGTCTTTGTAGCCCTTGCCGATGAAAAACAGGCCAAGGAAATTGCCAGCCTGCGCCAACAGAAACTGCGTGAAACCGAACTGGCGAAGCACACCAAGCTTTCACTCGAACAGCTTTACGAAAAGATCCAGATGGGAGAAGTCAAGGATCTCAATGTTATTGTCAAGGGTGACGTGCAAGGGTCCGTGGAGGCCGTTGCCGAGTCTTTGCGCAAGCTTTCCACCGATGCTATCCGCTTGAACGTTATTCATGCCTCAGTCGGCGCCATTACAGAAACCGATGTCAATCTGGCCACAGCCAGTAATGCTATCATACTCGGCTTTAACGTCCGGCCAGAGGTTAAGGCGCAGGCGCTTGCCGAAAAAGAAGGGGTTGATGTTCGCCTCTACAACATCATCTACGATGCTGTCGATGATATTAAAAAGGCCATGGAAGGCCTGTTGGAGCCGACTCTCCGGGAGAAATTCCTCGGTCGTGCCGAAATTCGTGAAACGTTTTCCGTGCCCAAGCACGGGACGGTGGCTGGTTCCTATGTGCTTGACGGTAAGATGGTCAGAAACGCGCAAGTCCGCTTGTTGCGTGACAACGTAGTTGTCTACGAAGGGAAAATGGCCAGTCTGCGCCGCTTCAAGGATGACGTTAAGGATGTGGCGACTGGTTACGAATGTGGTATCTCTCTGGAGAATTACAACGACATCAAGGTCGGCGATATTATCGAGGCGTTTGAAATAGAAAAAATAGCCACCAAGCTTTAAATCCGGTTGATGGCGGGTAGTTGTTGGTATCAGTTGTAAATAAGGAGATGGAAGTTGTTTAAGCGTTCTGAAAAAGTTGCCGAGGCGGTTCATGAGCTCATATCCGAGCTGCTCGTCAAAGGGCTGAAAGATCCTAGAATTGGTTTTGTCACCATTACCGGCGTCAAAGTTACAGATGACATGCACCTTGCAACCGTCTATTTCACAGTAATAGGCAGCGATGCGGAAAAAAAGGCGACAGAGCAGGGACTGAACAGCGCTAGAGGGTTTATCCGCAAGGAAATGGGGAAAAGCCTTAGAATGCGCTATGTCCCCGATATTGTTTTCAAGTACGATGTATCCGTTGATTATGGTTATCGTATTGAATCTATCTTGAAAGAAATCAGCTCGTCGGAACAAAGTGATGATAAACAGGATTCTTGAAGAAGTAGCTGCTCACGGCTCTTTTTTGATTACCACCCACGAAAGCCCGGATGGGGACGCTGTCGGCTCCAGTCTCGCTCTTGCCAACTATCTTAAGGGGCAGGGGAAGGATGTGACGGTTTACCTCTGTGATCAGGTTCCGGATATTTACATGTTCCTCCCGTTGGCCGATACGGTGGTACATACACTTCCCGAGCGCGCCTTTGATATCTGTTTTGTTCTGGACGTGGGTGAATTTCGACGGGCGGGTAAAGAAATATCCAATTTCCGGGGTATCGGCAAATTCATCAATATTGATCATCATCCGGACTGTGAACAGTTTGGCGCTATTAATTATCTGGATTCGCAAGCGTGTGCCACAGGAGCGCTCATCTACCGTATCATCAAGGCGGCAGGGCATGATGTGGACTACGAAACCGCGCTCTGTATTTACACTGCAGTTATCACGGATACCGGTTCTTTCCGCTATTCCAATGCAAATCCTGAAGCATTTGACATTGCCGGCAAAATGGTCGTCAAAGGGATTAATGCTTGGTCCGTAGCGGAAAAACTGTATGAAAGCCAGCCGCAAAATCGCCTTGAGCTTCTTGCCATGGCACTTGCCACACTTTCGGTCTCAAAGCGCGGCGACTATGCTTCAATTGTCGTAACTCTCGATATGTACGACAAGTGTCGTGCCGATGCCGAATTGACCGATGGTTTCATCAATTACCCGCGATCGATCAGAGGTGTCGAGGTGGCAATATTTTTCCGTGAAATCAATGAAGGGCGGTTCAAGGTTGGTTTCCGGTCTAAGGGCAAAGTAGATGTGTCTGCACTGGCCGCGGCATTTTCCGGCGGTGGCCACCATAATGCCGCAGGATGTACCATATCCGGTTCTCTCCCTGAAGTTAAGCAAGTGGTATTTGACCTTTTGGAGAAATCACTTTAATCCATGGACGGTTTTATTGTTGTTGACAAGTCTGCGGGGATGACCTCCCATGACGTGGTGAGTGCTGTTCGCAGGATTGCCGGTCAGAAAAAAGTCGGTCATACCGGCACACTTGACCCCTTTGCCACCGGTGTGTTACCCGTTGCACTGGGTGAGGCTACAAAGGCAATTCCATTTCTGGACGAGTCCATTAAGGAATACCGAGCCGTTATGAAGCTTGGTGTTGCTACTGATACCCAGGATTATACGGGAAAGGTACTTCATGAGTCTGACTGGAGCCATGTAACAACCTCTGCTTTAAATGAGATCTGCCGCATGTTCGTCGGCAAGTTGAGCCAGGTGCCGCCGATGTTTTCGGCGTTGAAACAAAACGGGGTGCCTCTCTATAAGCTTGCCAGGCAAGGTGCCGAAGTGCCGCGCCAACCACGGGAAATAGAGATTTATTCTCTGGTTATTGAAGCTGTAAATCTGCCCGAAGTAGCCTTCACCGTCAGATGTTCTCGCGGTACCTATGTGCGGACATTGGCAAACGATATAGGTGGAAAGCTTGGTTGTGGCGCTCATCTGCTGCAATTGCACAGATCCTTGAGCGGCCCCTTCAGTATTAACAATGCGATTACCCTTGATGACTGGGCTAGGCGCATGCAGGACGGTAGGGCTGGTGAAACGCTGGTTTCCCCCTTTGCTGCGCTGTCACACCTGAAAGATTTTATCCTGACCGGTAAAGGCGCAGCAAAGGTGGCCAATGGCGTTGTCCCCGCTTTGGAGGATTTTCAGGTACTTTCGGAATGCGAACTTCTTCGGGACGAGCTCGTTCGAATGTCGTTTGGCGGAACTCTTCTCGCAGTAGCAAAAGCTGGTTTGCCGGGTGATTGGAAAATGCTGAAAAACCTCAAGCTTTCAAGGGTTTTTAACTTGGATAATTCCTTTACATAACCGGGGGTTTGTGGTAGTAATCACTAAGCTTAAAATTGAATCTTATAGATATTACGGCATTCAGCCATAATTAATTATTAAGAAAGGAGGTGTAGTAAATGCTGGCAACGGACAAAAAGCAGGAAATCATCAGTACATACAAGCTGCACGATAGTGATACCGGCTCTCCAGAGGTGCAGATAGCAATCCTTACTGAACGCATCACTTACCTGACAGAGCACTTCAAGACGCATAAAAAGGACCATCACAGTCGTCGTGGTCTATTGAAGATTGTTGGTCAGAGAAGGGGACTGCTCGATTATCTTAAGAAAAAAGATGTTGAAAGATACAGAAGCATTATTGAAAAACTCGGAATAAGAAGGTAAGAAAAGGCAGTATACCTCTTTAAGGGGTATATTGCCTTTCTATTTTTTTATGTGAATTGGGCTTTATAGCCCTTTTATTTTGTTGGGGGCGTGGATAAAACGGCTAAACAAGGTACGAGGAAACCAGGCATCAGGTATGAGTTTTTATGCTCGAACCTCTTTCCTTTATCCTTGGTCCTCGCTTCGGTCTTTTTATCGGCGGCCCCAACAGTCAACGATCAGAGACTAGGAGACCGAAAAACAAATGGAAACTAAAGTACAGGTGGAATTTGGTGGCAGGACGATAACCATAGAAACCGGGAAAATGGCCAAGCAGGCAAGCGGCGCAGTCGTTGTTAGCAGCGGCGACACGATGGTGCTGGTGACTGCTGTGGCGACAAAAACCGCCAAAGAAGGTCAGGATTTTTTCCCATTAACTGTTAACTATCAGGAAAAGGCTTATGCCGGCGGGAAGATCCCCGGCGGGTTTTTCAAGCGCGAGGCTCGTCCGTCAGATAATGAAACACTGACATGCAGGCTTATTGACAGGCCGATCAGGCCTTTGTTCCCTGAAAACTTTCTTAATGACACCCAGATAATGGCTACTGTCGTTTCAGCCGACAAGGATAATGATCCTGGCATTCTGTCGATGGTCGGCGCTTCGGCTGCTCTTATGGTTTCCGATATTCCGTTTCAGGGGCCGATAGCTGGTGTGAAAGTCGGCAGGGTGGATGGCAGATTCATCGCCAATCCCACAGCTGATGAGATGGAAAAAAGCGACATCGAAATCGTCGTTGCTGCAAGCAAAGACGCAGTTATCATGGTTGAAGGGAGCGCAGCAGAGGTTTCTGAGGAAGATATGCTTGAGGCGATTTTCTTCGGTCATGCTGCAATCCAGCCACTTCTCGCAGCCCAGGAAGAGCTGTGCAGCAAAGCCGGCGTGGCCAAGCGCGAAGTTCCTCCTCCTGCTGTCAATGAAGAATTGAAGGCGAACGTGAAGGACATTGCCTACGCACGGATGAAAGAAGCAGTAAGGATCAAGTCCAAGGTCGAGCGTCACAACTCCATAGATGCTATCTCCGCGGAAACCCTTGCTGCGCTTGCAACGGAATTTGAGGGATGCGACAAGCAAATTAAAGCGTTTCTCGGCGATTTTGAATATGAACTGGTCCGTGAACATATTCTCAAGGACGGTGAGCGTATTGATGGCCGTGATACGAAGACGATCAGGCAGATTACCACAGAGGTTAGCCTGCTTCCGAGGGCTCACGGTTCTGCGCTCTTTACCAGGGGCGAGACCCAGTCTCTCGTTGCTGCCACTTTGGGTACCTCTATTGACGAACAAAGGATTGATTCACTTTTTGGCGAAAGCAAAAAACGTTTTCTTCTACATTACAATTTCCCGCCATTTTCAGTCGGCGAGACAAGCTTCCGTCTTGGTCCCGGCCGTCGCGAAATCGGTCACGGCATGTTAGCCGAAAGAGCTTTGGCGAGAGTATTGCCGAAACATGACGATTTCCCTTACACGATCAGGATCGTCTCTGATATTCTGGAAAGTAACGGGTCTTCATCCATGGCTTCCGTATGTGGCGGTTCCATGTCGATGATGGATGCGGGTATCCCGATCAAAGCGCCAGTGGCGGGTATTGCAATGGGGCTTATCAAGGAAGGTGAAGATTTTGCGATCCTTTCCGATATCCTTGGTGATGAGGACCATTTAGGCGACATGGACTTCAAGGTGGCGGGAACAGCTGAAGGTGTTACCGCTCTGCAAATGGATATCAAGATTGGCGGCGTAACTCGTGAAATCATGGGCATTGCCCTTAAACAGGCCCTTGAAGGGAGATTACATATACTTGGTCGGATGGCGGATACTATTAAAACTTCTAAGTCCGACCTTTCTACCTACGCGCCGCGTATAACCACGATCTATGTCAAAACTGACAAGATTCGTGACGTCATCGGCTCAGGCGGCAAGAACATCCGCGGCATTACTGAGGCTACCGGCGTTACCATCGATATTGACGACACCGGTAAGATCAACATCGCCAGCACCGATAAGGCAGCTTGTGACTTGGCCATCAAGATGATCAGAGATTTGACTGCCGAGGCTGAAGAAGGCAAACTATACATGGGCCTGGTGAAGAAGGTTATGGAATTCGGTGCTTTTGTTGAAATATTCCCAGGAACCGACGGCCTTGTGCATATTTCCGAATTGGATACGGAACGAGTTAAAAATGTTACCGATATCCTCAAGGAAGGTGACAAAGTACTCGTGAAGTGCATTGGCATCGATAAGCAAGGCAAGATAAAACTATCCCGTAAAGAGGCGTTGGGCGCCACGCTTCCTGAATAATCGCTGGTAATTTCTCCATTTCAGGGTATAGTTTAATCATGATTAACAAAACAATCTTAGACAATGGGATACGTGTTATATCCGAAGCACTTCCCCATGCCAATTCAGTTTCAATCGGAATCTGGGTAGCCAACGGCTCCCGCCATGAACGGCGGGAGTCGAATGGCGTTGCCCACTTCATAGAACACCTCCTCTTCAAGGGAACATCTCGTCGCACTGCATTGGACATTGCCAGGGAGATAGACTCCGTCGGCGGCATCCTCAACGCGTTTACCAGTCGCGAGTACGTTTGTTATTATGCAAAGGTGCTCGACAAGTTCCTTCCCAAGGCTGTAGATATTCTTGTGGACATATTCCACAATTCCCTTTTTGACCCTGAAGAAATCGAGAAGGAACGCAAGGTTGTCCTCCAGGAAATAAGCATGATGGAGGATAATCCTGATGATTCCATCCATGACCTGTTTCACCAGCATTTCTGGAAAGGTCATCCGTTGGGCATGTCGATACTGGGTGACCAAGAGAGTGTATCCAGTCTTTCCCGTGACAAAATAGTCGGTTATAAAAACCACATGTACCGTGCGGATGATATCATCATCACCGCTGCCGGCAAGGTAGATCATCAGGACCTCCTTGATCTGATAGGTAAGCTATTACCTGATGTGCCCCAGGGGAGTGGCAAGGTGGCTTGTCAGAACCCGGTTTATGAAAAGCGGATTGAATTGATCGGCAAAGAGTTGGAACAGGTGCATATGTGTCTGGGGGTAAAGGGACTACCGCAACATCATTCCCAGCGTTATGAGGCGTTCATCATGAATACTATCCTGGGGGGGAGCATGAGCTCACGCCTCTTTCAGGAGGTTCGCGAGAAGCAAGGACTTGCCTACTCGGTATATTCTTATATGGCATCTCATGTCGACGCCGGTTCCTTGGTCGTCTACGCCGGTTCCGGTCAGGAACATTTCACTGAGGTTTTGGAAATTACTGTCCGTGAGTTGATGCGTCTTAAAAAGGAACCGATATCACTGTTAGAGCTTGATTCCGCTCGCGAGCAGCTTAAGGGGAACCTTATCTTGTCGTTGGAAAGTAGCGATAACCGCATGTCCAAACTGGCGAAAAATGAAATTTATTTCGGTGGTTATCAGCCGTTGGAGGAAATAACGGCCGGCTTTGATCGAGTAACTTCAGAATCAATTATGCAACTCAGCTCCGAATTGCTTGATGACAACTATCTGACGCTTGTTCTGCTGGGGAAATTGGGTAATACCCGGTTTGCTTTATCAGACATATCACTACAATAACAACACTATTCCCATGCACACTATTAATGTAAAGATAAAACGTATTCGTCATGACGGAACAAATCCGCTGCCTCAATATATGACCCTTCATGCGGCCGGTATGGATCTTTCTGCCTGTTTGAGTGAAGACCTGGTTTTGAAGCCGGGAGCCAGGACACTTGTGCCGACAGGTATCGCCATTGAACTTCCCGAAGGATATGAGGCCCAGATAAGACCGCGAAGCGGCCTTGCTCTGAAGCATGGCGTTACGCTCGTCAATTCTCCAGGTACCATTGATGCTGATTATCGGGGTGAAATAGGAGTGATTATCATAAATCATGGGGAAGAGCCATTTATCATAAAAAATCAGGAACGGATTGCCCAGATGGTTTTTGCCCCCTTTATCAGGGCGATTTTTGAAGAAGCTGCCGAACTGGGAGATACTCAACGCGGAGCAGGCGGTTTTGGTCATACGGGCAGGTAATGTCTGTGTCAGGGGAGTTGCTGAATGAAAGATCCACGTGTACGACAGCTAGCAGAAGTACTGGTAAATTATTCCACCGGCGTTAAAAAAGGCGATGTTGTCTTGATCTCGGCGTCAGGGATGGAATCTGTTCCTCTTGTCAAAGAGTTGTACGCTCTCTGCCTGGAAAGGGGAGCCAAATATGTGGAGTATGACTTCACGATACCTGATATCAACCGTTATTTTTATAATAAGGCTTCGAAAGAGCAAATCTCCTATTTCCCTCAACACAAGCTTGACTTGATGAAAAAAGTCGATGTATATATCGCTCTTTCCGCCGCAGATAATTCCATGGTGATGGCCCAGGCGGATCAGACAAAAATGATCGCTTATTCAAAGGTTATCCGGCCAATTATCGACTGGCGCGTAAAAAATACACGGTGGGTCATCACCCGTTTTCCGACACATGGTGCAGCTCAAGAGGCCAAGATGAGTCTGGATGAGTATGAAGACTACCTCTATTCTGCCTGCTGCATAGACTGGCACGCCGAATCCCGTAAACAGGAAAAGTTGAAAAAGCTGATGGATAAAGCCGATCGAGTGAAGATCAAGGCGTCTGATACTGATCTGACCTTCAGTATCAAGGGACTTCCCGGCATTAAATGCGATGGTCGCTTCAATATTCCTGATGGTGAGGTCTTTACGGCACCCGTAAAAGATTCCGTCGAAGGTTATATAACCTATAATTGCCCTACGGTCTACCAAGGTAAAGAGTTCAACAATGTACGTCTTGAGTTTAAGAAAGGCAAGATTGTCAAGGCGTCAGCGCCGGGTATGGATGATGCGCTCAACAGTATTCTCGATACTGATGAGGGGGCCCGTTATGTTGGAGAATTTGCTGTCGGGGTGAACCCTAATATTCGTGTTCCGATGCGCAACATTCTTTTTGACGAAAAGATCTTCGGCTCCATCCATTTTACGCCTGGCCAGTGTTATGATGAGTGTGATAATGGCAACCGCTCCGCAGTTCATTGGGATATGGTTAAAATCCTCAACGGAGATGGTGAGTTATGGTTTGATGAACACATCATTCAGAAAGATGGGCGATTTGTCCATAAAGACCTTCTGGAACTGAATCCGAGTGATCAGTGATGCTGCTCGAAATTAACCCGCAGAATCCGCAACCGCGACTAGTTGCCCAGGTTGTTGAAGTTCTTAACAAGGGAGGGGTGGTTGCTTATCCCACAGATACCACCTATGGCATAGGATGCAGTATATTTAACAAGCGTGGTATTGAGCGGATTTATTCAATCAAGCAGCGGGAAAAGAAAAAACCCTTTTCTTTTATTTGCGCCGATCTCTCGGATATAGCCCGCTACGCTAAGGTAAGTAATTACGCCTTTAAATTAATGAAACGACTGTTACCCGGTCCCTATACGTTCGTTCTCGACGCAACCAGCGTTGTTCCTGATCTGCTTATGACAAAACAGAAAACCGTTGGAATACGTATCCCTGCAAACAAGATCTGTCTTGCTGTTGTTAAGCAGCTGGGTCACCCGATAGTTACCACAAGCGCCAATCTTTCCGGTGAGGAGCCGATCGGTGACCCTTTTCAAGTGGAAAGCTATCTGGGGAAGCTCATTGATCTTACCATCGATGGTGGGATACTGTCTGCTGATGTAAGCTCGGTCGTGAGCCTGATCGGTGATGTTCCGGAGGTACTCCGTAAAGGGGTCGGGGATGTAAGCTGGTGTGGGTGAGGGATCTTTTCTGAATGCGCAAGAAAACGGTAAAACTGGGCTTAAACTATATCCTTGTTGGAATGGTGCTGGTGATTATCGCTACTTTTTTTCATGAAGAGGTGGCATGGCTCTTTTTACTGTTACCCGGCGGAGAAGCCAGATTTACCTTTCTTGGACTTTTTATCGGCGGTTTGTGCGGAGGTTTCGGGGTACTCATTTCAGCGATCGGTTTATTGCAAGGTCCGGCGCTGGAGAAAAATATTTACCTGACCCCGATCCTGATTATTCTTGCAGCCGCTCTTCTACTCTTTTTTATGCTCCTTTATTCATCCATTAGGAACCCGGAACCGCCGAAGGTGCGACCTGGTGAAACTATCACCATCTGAATACCGTAAATAGTTTCCATCCGGAAGCCCCAGATGAGAAACTATTGGCTAGTGATTCGGAAAACACTCTTTCCGGACAGAAACTAAATATTCAAATTCCCCACTTGTATTCCAGGTATTTCATAGTCTGCTCATAACCCTGTTCAAAGAGATACTGCTTTTCATTCTCTGTCAGGGTGAACTTTGCCGGTGCAATGTCTGCACAGTAAAGAAGAATTGTATTTTTCCATTTTCCACCCTTTATAAATTCCTTTTCAATAGAGTGCATGGAGAACGTCAGTATCTCCTGGAAATATCTTTTGAGTGTAAAGTTGTCCGAAGTGGGATGATTTAATGTCCTTTTAGAAACGACTTTCAATACCAGTGTTTTTTCCTGTTTGGCTAATGATTCCTCAATCAGTCCCGACATGAGGGTCCCATCGATAAATATGTGTTTTTTCCCTTTATGGGTGAACTGGCGGTAAGCGTAAACCCACGGTACACCGGTTGAGAAGCGTGCTGCGGTTGCAACCTTTAGATCTGGGAATGTTTTTGCGGAAAAAATTACCGGTTTATAGTTGAGTATGTCTGTTGCAATAACATGGGGTGGGATGCGGAAATCGTCGGAAAACTTTTGTCCCTTCAGTTTTTCATCCACCCAGGATTCCAGGGCCTTCCCTTCATAAATACCTTTGCCGGTAAACACGCTCTTAATGTTGAAATCTTTGAACCGATTGGTATCGACAGTCAGAGTTTCCTGCTGTATTTCAGACGGGGATATTCCCGAAGCATAGAGACTGCCGATGATACTGCCTGTTGATGAGCCGACAATCTTACGGATGTTTAGTCCTTTTTCCTCGATTGCCTTGAGCGCTCCGGTAAAAGCAGGAAAACGTATCCCCCCACCGAGAAGCATGAGGGTAATAGGTTCGTTTTCTATAATATTATTGTCCATCGTCATAATGTGATTCCGTTTTGAGGTGTGCCGAAGAGATTAGAGTCGAAATGTAGAAGTGATTCATCTAAACCTTGGAAGTATATTTAGCGCTCCAAGTGCTGTCAACAAATATTCTGCCTCGACATGTCCGGTGTGTAAAGGAGACGGTAATGTTTGAGCATCATGATTCTGAAGGGATTCAATCCCGGAAAGAAAAGAAATCCCCGTTTGTTCTCAGGATTGTACTTTACCTTATGCTCATCATTGTAAGCTGTTTCGTTGTGTATGTTTTTTTCATCCGTTTCAGTTCTCATAAAGAAGAGTACTGTACATTGGAAAAAAAAGTATTTGCCGAACGCTGTGTCTCCTGTCATGGTGCCGATGCCAGGGGATTGATCGGGCCTGACTTGACACGTAAGGATTTTACGTATGGGAAGACCGAGGCAGCGTTAATGAAAACCATTACTATGGGGCGTCCCGGCGGTATGCCGGCTTTCGGTGACAATTTATCCTGCGAACAGATCAAGTGCTTGGTGCAGTTCATCCTTTCTTTATAATGCAGCCAGTGCCGAAAATCGCTTCGGCAGTTGACGCCCGTTTGTCGCATCTTTTCGTTAAATACTTCTCTCTTGACAATACTCGGTACTCTTTGTTATTTATATAAATCTCCAATTTTCGGATTGTCGTAAAAATTAACAATAAATTGGCAATCGGCAATCATTTGAGACAACGCCACATACGTAGCACCATCCTGATAAATTCTACTCAATGCGCTTTCCCGCCTTGAAAATCAATCAATACTGGTTTGCGAGCAGAGATTCTGCCAGATAATGTTAAATAAAGAGAGGATCACAATGCGGATTAATGTTGAATCGTTAAGTTCAATCAAAAAGAAGATTAATTTTGAAATACCTTCGGAGCGCGTTGCTTCAGAAGTTGAGAAGGCTTATGGCGAAATCAGGAAACATGCCGCCATCAAGGGGTTCAGAAAGGGAAAGGTGCCTAAAGACCTCCTCGTGAAGCATTTCAGCGATAAAATGGCCGATGACGTGCTGAAGAATATTATTAATGACACCTATTTTAAAGCCCTGATGGATGAGAATATCTATCCGGTTTCGCATCCGGTTATCGAGAGCGATGAGTTGAAGGTTGGTGAGTCGTTCAAGTATTCTGCAACCGTTGAAATCTTTCCTGACGTAGTGGTTAAAGATTATACGGGGCTTGAGGTTAAAAAGGAAAAATATGTCTTCAATGAAGAGGTTATAGCAAATCGGTTAAAAGAGATGCAGGAAAACATGTCTCACCTCGAACCGGCTGATGCTCAGCATTCTGCAATGAATGGTGATTTTGTAACCTTTGATTTTAAAGGATTTGTGGGTGGTGAGCCATTTGACGGTGGGGCTGCGGAGGATTATCAACTCGAGCTTGGTTCCGGCAGGTTCATTCCCGGCTTTGAAGATCAGATAGTAGGTATGAAAGTTGGCGACGAAGGGGAAATAAAAGTGACTTTCCCTGAAAACTATGGTCAAAAGGATCTGGCCGGTAAGGAAGCGACTTTTGCTGTAACGATAAAAGAGATTAAAGTAAAAGAACTTCCTGAATTGAACGATGACTTTGCCAAGGACTTTGGTGAGTTTGAGAGTCTCGATCAGCTGAAGGCGAAGATCTCCGAAGTCTATGCCTTGCAGGAAAACGAACGAATCGAAACAGAGTTGCGGGAACGGCTTATCAAGGCTCTCATCGATAAAAACAACTTTGAAGTCCCTGAAACACTTATTGATAAACAGCTCAACCTCATGCTTGAAAACAGTAAGAAAAGACTTGCCATGCAACGGCTTACCATGGAAATGATGGGGCTTAATGATGAAGGATATAAAATTCAGTTCAGAAGTGTAGCCGAAACCCAGGTTAAAGGGTCTTTGTTGCTGGAGGCTCTTGCCAGACAGGAATCCATTCAGGTTGCAGACGATGACTTGGACGCTAAAATAAAAGAGATTGCGGCACAGAACAATCAAGAACTGGAAACGGTAAATAACTTCTATCAGCAGAACGCCCAGGCAAAGGAAAACCTGACTGCCCAGCTTAAGGAGGACAAGGTGGTGGATTTTCTGTTGGCTAAGGCTAAAATAGATGAGGTCGATCGTAGCGAAATCTAGACCAGGCGCTTATAATTTATAGGAGTTGTTATGCTTGTACCAATTGTTGTAGAGCAAACCGGTAGGGGGGAGCGGTCTTATGATATTTATTCGAGGCTCCTTAAAGACAGGATCGTCTTTCTCGGCGGTGCCATAGATGATGCCATTTCTAACCTGGTTATAGCTCAGCTTCTGTTTCTGGAGGCAGAGGACCCGGATAAAGATATCCACCTGTACATTAATTCACCGGGCGGGGTGGTGACTGCCGGTATGGCTATCTATGACACGATGAGGTATATTAAGGCCCCTGTTTCAACAATCTGTGTCGGTCAGGCTGCTTCCATGGGTGCTTTTTTGTTGTCGGGTGGAGAAAAAGGAAAACGTTTCAGCCTTACCAATTCGCGGATCATGATACATCAACCCCTTGGCGGTTTCCAGGGACAGGCGACAGATATTCATATCCACGCCCAGGAAATCCTCCGCATGAAGAAAAAACTCAATGAGCTGATGGCTGAGCATACCGGCCAGCCTGTTGAAAAGCTTGAAGCCGATACGGAACGAGATTATTTTATGTCTGGTGAAGATGCAAAGAACTATGGTATTATAGATTCAATAATTTCCAGAAACACAATTACGGGAGGTTCCCGGTGAGTAGAAGAGATGACCGGTCAGACAATTTGATCTGTTCCTTTTGCGGAAAGAGCCAGGAAGAGGTCAAAAAGCTGATTGCAGGACCTACAGTTTACATTTGCGACGAATGTATTGAGCTTTGTAACGACATTATTGCCGAGGAGTCCAAGCTTGAAGAGGCAATGGGGCCTGATGTTAAGAAACTTCCAAAACCACAGGAAATTAAAGAGGTACTTGACGAATACGTAATTGGCCAGAATCAGGCCAAGAAGGTTTTGGCCGTTGCGGTTTATAACCATTACAAACGTATCGAAGCAATGGCCAAGCCGGGTGAAGTGGAGATGCAAAAGAGCAACATTTTGCTTCTCGGTCCGACCGGTTCCGGCAAGACCCTCTTGGCACAGACACTGGCGAGGATACTTAAGGTGCCATTTGCCATGGCCGATGCGACGAATCTGACAGAGGCCGGTTATGTGGGTGAGGATGTGGAAAACATCATTCTTAATCTGCTTCAGGCTGCAGATTATGATGTAGAAAGGGCACAAAAAGGGATTATTTATATCGACGAGATAGACAAGATTGCTCGCAAGTCTGATTCTCCATCCATTACCAGAGACGTATCCGGTGAAGGAGTACAGCAGGCTCTCTTGAAAATCATCGAAGGAACAGTGGCGAGCGTTCCACCAAAAGGCGGACGAAAGCATCCCCAGCAGGAGTTCCTGAAGGTAGATACGACAAACATTTTATTTGTCTGCGGCGGTGCCTTTGCCGGTTTGGAGAATATTATCCAACAGCGCATCGGGGTAAAAACACTTGGTTTCGGTGCCGATGTTAAGAAAAAGATTGAAAAAAAAGCGGGTGAACTGCTTATCGGTGTAACACCGGAAGATCTTCTCAAGTTTGGTTTTATCCCTGAGTTTGTCGGCCGTCTCCCGGTTCTTGCCTCACTTACAGAACTGGATGAAGAAGCAATGGTTCAGATCCTGAAAGAGCCGAAGAACGCTCTTGTCAAGCAGTATCAGAAACTATTTGAGATGGAACATGTAAAACTCAAGTTCACCGACGGTTCTCTGGTGGCGATCGCCAAAGAAGCTTTGAAGAGGAGAACCGGTGCAAGAGGGCTGCGCTCGATTCTGGAGAACGCCATGCTCGATATTATGTATGAAATCCCTTCGCAGGTCATGGTGAAGGAGGTTGTAATCAGCGAAGATGTGATTTATAACAAAGAAAAACCGATTATAGTCTATGAAAGCGTGGCGGAATCCGCCTGACGTATAGGATATGTTCATGCCAGAAAAAGCAAATGCCGGTCGAAACAAGAGAGGGAATCCGACAAGGTTCCCTCTCTTTCCATTAAGAGATATAGTGATTTTCCCCCATATGGTGGTTCCGCTCTTTGTCGGTCGCGAAAAGTCCATCTTGGCGCTTGAAGCAGCCATGAATGGTAATAACAAATATATACTTCTGGCCACTCAAAAAAATGCTAAGAGTGAAAACCCCCGCGAAGAAGATATCTATCGGTTAGGAACAATCTGTCAAATAATCCAACTGTTGAAGCTTCCCGATGGTACTGTTAAGGTTTTGGTTGAAGGTAAACGGCGTGGCTCCATAGTTTCTTTTCTTCCTGATGCCGGTTATTTCCAGGTTGAGGTCGAGGAGGTTAGTGAGTCTAGTCCGAAGAACGCGAAATTGGAAGCACTAATCCGTGGGATATACTCAACCTTTGAAAGATATGTTAAGCTGACAAATTCGATCCCTGGCGAAATAAGCAATGCGGTTACCAATATTGCAGAGCCGTCGAGGCTTGCCGACAGTATAGCTGCGCATCTGAATATAAAAGTGTCCGATAAGCAGGAAGTACTTTCAATCACTTCCCCCGCAAAGCGGTTGGAGAAACTTCTTGTTTTAATGGAATCAGAAATTGAAATTTTACAGATTGAAAATAAGATTCACTCTCGTGTAAAAAAACAGATGGAGAAAGCGCAGAAAGATTATTATTTGAACGAACAGATGCGCGCCATCCAGAAGGAACTTGGCAATAAGGATGATTTTAAGCAGGAACTTCGTGAACTGGAAGAGAAGATTGAGAAGCGAATATCATCAAAAGAAGCCAAGGATAAGGCATTTGTTGAACTTAAGAAGTTGAAGCTGATGTCTCCAATGTCTGCTGAAGCAGCTGTGATAAGAAACTATATTGACTGGTTGGTTTCTTTGCCTTGGGATAACTCTACTGCGGATAATAACGACATTGTAACAGCTGAAGCCGTTCTGAATGCCGACCACTACGGACTTGACAAGGTTAAAGAGAGAATCCTCGAATATCTTTCCGTAACTTCACTCGTGAATAAAATCAACGGCCCGATACTCTGCCTGGTGGGACCTCCCGGGGTTGGTAAAACCTCGCTGGTTCGCTCCATTGCCAAGGCTACCGGACGCAATTTCGTCAAGATGTCTCTTGGTGGGGTTCGGGATGAAGCGGAGGTTAGGGGACATCGCCGTACTTATGTTGGCGCCTTGCCAGGAAAAATTATTCAGAACATGAAAAAGGCGGGAAGCAGCAACCCGGTTTTTCTTCTGGACGAAATTGATAAGATGAGTGCTGACTTCCGAGGCGATCCGGCTTCAGCCCTACTTGAGGTTCTTGATCCCGAACAGAATCATGAGTTCAATGATCATTTCCTTGATGTAGACTATGATCTTTCCAAGGTTATGTTCATAACTACTGCCAATTCACTTCATAATATCCCCAAACCGCTTCTTGATCGGCTGGAAGTGATTAAGCTTGATGGTTACATGGAAATGGAGAAACTTGCAATTGCGAAAGAGTATCTCGTGCCGAAACAACTGGCTGCGAATGGTCTTGAGGGAAAAAACGTCTTGATTGCAGACAGGGCAATTCTGGAGGTTATCCGCCGTTATACCCGCGAAGCAGGGGTGCGTAATCTGGAAAGGGAGATTGCACACATCTGTCGTAAGATTGCTCATATGATTGTTAAGGGAGTCAGGAAAAAACTCGCCGTCCAACTGAAGCATGTTGGTGAGTATCTTGGTGTTCCTCGCTTTAAATATGGAGTCGCTGAAGAAAAAGATATCGTGGGTGTTGTTACCGGTCTTGCCTGGACCGAAGTCGGGGGGGAGTTGCTGAACATAGAGGTAGCGGTACTTCCCGGAAAAGGTAAGCTGACCATAACCGGAAAACTTGGTGAGGTTATGCAGGAATCTGCCCAGGCAGCTATGACTTATGTTCGATCGCGAGCCCAAATCTTAGGCCTGGATCGTGATTTTTATCAGAATATGGATATCCACATCCACGTGCCTGAAGGAGCGATCCCCAAAGACGGTCCTTCAGCTGGAATTACCATGGCGACTGCAATTACTTCTGCTCTTACCTGTAAAGCGGTTCGCCGAAACATTGCTATGACAGGCGAAATAACTTTGCTTGGTCGGGTGCTACCCATAGGTGGTTTAAAGGAGAAAATCCTGGCAGCCAGACGAGCTCAGATCAAAATCATTTTAATTCCGAAGGATAACGAAAAAGATCTTGTCGAAATACCTAAGGATCTAACATCGGGAATTGATATTAGGCCGGTGAGCCATATGGATGAAGTAATTGCCTATGCACTTTTGGATAAAGCCCGACTTACAGCGAATAGAGGTTTTGTCGGGGAATGTACAGACATACCGGATGGTGCAGAAGCTGTAATAGCACATTAAAAAGATATTTATGGAAAAAACAGCTTGACACAAATTATGATATTCTGGTATAAGGTGTGTCTGCTTTGTGATGAATTATTGAGAAGGAAGTTTGGAGGTAAATCATGACTAAAACTGATCTGGTAAACGCTGTTGCAGAAATTGCCGGTATAACAAAAGTTGATGCAGAAAAATCTGTTAAAGCTTTTCTTGAGGCAATTACTGATTGTTTGACAAAAGGTGATAAACTTACACTTGTAGGATTCGGGACATTCAGTACTGCCAAGAGGGCTGCTAGAAAAGGTCAGAATCCACAAACTGGTAAAAAAATCGATATTCCTGCTTCTGTAAATCCTAAATTTAAAGCAGGTAATACCTTGAAAACCTTGGTAAACGCCTAAATAAATTCAGTTTAATTGTAACGTATACTGAATAGCTTGCAAGGGGTCGTAGTTAAGATGGTTATAACGCCGGCCTGTCACGCCGGAGGCCGCGGGTTCGAGCCCCGTCGACCCCGCCATCATTTCGGGCG
Source organism: Geotalea uraniireducens Rf4 (assembly GCF_000016745.1). Classification (GTDB taxonomy): domain Bacteria; phylum Desulfobacterota; class Desulfuromonadia; order Geobacterales; family Geobacteraceae; genus Geotalea; species Geotalea uraniireducens. Next base: position 2,223,147 of record NC_009483.1, read on the forward strand.
AATAGCTCAGCTGGGAGAGCGCCAGCCTTACAAGCTGGATGTCACAGGTTCGATCCCTGTTTCGCCCACCATTAATAAATCGGGAGAAAATTGTCTCCCGATTTATCTTTTTAATGTTTAATGCAAATTGTACGTTTAATACGGGGTCGTAGTTAAGTTGGTTATAACGCCGGCCTGTCACGCCGGAGGCCGCGGGTTCGAGCCCCGTCGACCCCGCCACTAAAAATAGAAAGCCATGTATTATACATGGCTTTTTCTATTTCAACCCCAGCACTTTGCATGCCTGCATGCCCTTTCTGTCGGATTCTCATCAGTCCTTTCACTTGACTTAGAAGTCTAAAATCGTTTATTCTGAAACATAAATTAAATTGTATTTTCTACACAATAATTTTTTATTGTTCTCGTTGAATCTTTTTTTAATTACCAGATTTGATGTTTTGGGGGAAATTAGATGATAACGAGAAGTGCGTCTGCTCATTATGGCATTGTTCTTTGTTTTTATTGTAAGTCAGAGAGACGTTGTTGATTAAGGGGGCTATTTTGAAGGCAGTAGTTGTAATCCCGACCTACAACGAGCGAGATAATATTGAGAGGCTTACCACAGAAGTACTGGCAAAAGATAGCTCTATACATATTTTGATTGTTGACGATAATTCCCCCGATGGTACTGGTGAATTGGCAGACGGGATGGCCGCTGTCAATGATCGAATTCATGTTCTCCATCGTCAGGGAAAGCTTGGTCTGGGTTCTGCCTATCGAGACGGGTTTCGGGTTGCCCTTGAGCAGGGGGCTGATTATATCGTTGAGATGGATGCGGATTTTTCCCACGATCCTGAAATTCTTCCCCGCTTTTTTGAAAAAATGTCAGAGTATGACTTATTAATAGGTTCCCGCTATTTAAATGGTGTAAGTGTTGTTAATTGGCCATTACGTCGCCTTATGCTCAGTTATTTTGCCAGCGTATATACGCGGATCATTACCGGTCTTAAAATCTCTGACTGCACAAGCGGGTTTAAGTGTTTTAGTCGAAAGGTTTTAGAATCCATAGACATGAGTAAGATCCGTTCTGATGGATATTCATTTCAGATCGAGATGAATTACCGCTGCGTTGAGAACGGCTTTCGTGTTGGTGAGATTCCCATCATATTTATAGACAGGCATGCCGGTTCATCAAAAATGTCGAAGAAAATTGTACGAGAAGCGGTATTTATGGTTTGGAAGTTGAAGCTTGGTTCACTTTTTCATAAGTTTTTTCATAGGGGATAAAATGATATCCGAAGCGTGGGCACTTGTATGTCTTGCCGGTTTCTATGGATGGATACTGTCAACAATAGGGTTCATTTTTAAGTCTTTTCCAGTTAAAGGTGTTTTTCATGGTAAGTCTGCAGCAGGATGGGGCGGTTCCGTCGTTATCTTCTATATAATCTGGTTGGCAGGAATGTTCAACGCTTGAGTGGGAGGACCATTTTGTACTCCAGACTGTTTCTTGTATTAGTGTTTTTTACCATTTTCGGCTGTACCACTGTTGAACCACTCGTACTGCGAGATACTAAGATTGATCTTGCATGGCCACTCCCTCCAAACTCCCCCCGGATAAGATTCCTCCGCACGATAAATGGTCCAGATAATATTATTACCGCTCCTGGAAAGGTGCAGCATTTATTCGAGATGGTAACAGGTGAAAGTAGACTTAAGGTTGATTTTGATGCGCCCTATGGCATCACCGGAGATGGAGAATCTGTTCTATATATAGCAGATACAGGTGTCGGTCTTGTTCATAGGTACGATTTAATCAACAGAGAGGTTGGTTATATTGTTCAAGCAGGAGATGAAGAAATGTCCAGCCCCGTTGGAGTGGCTGTTGATGGTGAAAAAAATCTTTATGTTGCTGATTCTGTGAATGCTAAAGTCTACAAATATAATAAGAAGGGACAGTTTCTTAGGGAATTAAAATATGAAGCAGGATTTAAAAGGCCTGCCGGTATAGCGGTGAATAGCCGAAATGAAAAATTTATTGTGGATGTGCTGGCACATAAATTGTATATTTTTGGTGAGGATGATCGATTTATACGTGACTTTCCCAAAATGAAGAAGGGCGAAGAGCTTAATTATCCGTCTAATGTTGCTATCGACCGTGCAGATAATGTTTATGTCACCGATTCGATGAATTTTACCATTAAGGTGTACAACCGTGAAGGGGATCTGCAAAGGACTATCGGTCAAATTGGCGATTCACCCGGTTCTTTCGCGAGACCTAAAGGCATTGCGGTAGACAGCGATCAACAAATATATGTGGTTGATGCAACCCTTGACAATTTTCAGATATTCAATCAAAAAGGAAATCTTCTGCAACTCATAGGCAAGAACGGTGGAGGTGCTGGCGAATTTTATCTGCCGAGCGGCATATATATTGACAAGCATGATCGTATATTTGTTACCGACACCTATAATCGGAGAATTCAGGTATTCCAATACCTGAAAGAAGGTGGGAAACTGTGAAGAAAACATTTACACTACTAATTATTATAACCTTGTCCGTCTTTTCCTTGTTGCCATCTGCAAGTTTTGCCTTGTATGGTCCGAAGATTACGGAAATCGGGAATAAGCATAATTTATCCTATGGCAATTCAAGCGTAACCTATAAAGCAAGCGACCCTAACGATCCGCGCGGGCGACAGATTTGTATTTTTTGTCATACACCGCATAATGCTGTATCAACACGCTCTCTTTGGAACAGGAGAGATACAACACAGTCCTTTGGCCATTACTCTTCTAGTGGTCTTCACATTAACGAAGAACTGAAAGCCGCGAGCGGTTATAATGAACCAAACGGTTCTTCCCGTCTCTGTTTAAGCTGCCACGACGGGGTCATGGCCCTTGGCGCCGTAGTTAATGGTGGTGGGAGCGATATTGCCATCAATGGCAGTACCAATACCGCCATGGGGGGAGCAAATGTTTTTGACCGTGTTAAGATGACTAATTCTCATCACCCTGTTTCGTTTAACTATGCCGGCACTGTGCAATCGGCTTTGGCTGTCATAGGTGATTACAAACTTCCGCCACCTGGCAGTAGAGTAAAACTTGACAAAGAGGGGCGAATGCAATGCACCACATGTCATGATCCCCATCAGACACGTGATACGGCTCTCCCCTTTTGGGTTTGGGAGGACACTGGGGATATTAACAACTCATCGCATGATGCAGTTTGCAAGACATGCCATAATGTTGTTTACCCCACATTTTAAAGGATAATACTTAATGTCATTGCATAGCATTCTTATAGCTTTTTTGATGATGTTTATTACAACGCCCATATTGGCTGTGGAATCCAATCAACCATCTCACCTTGATGTTCATAACGTTCCCAAAGGTTGTGCAACATGCCATTACGGGGTTAATTTTAAAACGGGTGGCGGACCGAATGTCTGTCTTATTTGTCATGGCGATCCGTCAAAATTGAAGCAGGAGTATAAATTTATGCCTAAAGGGTTTGCTCCCCAAGGCATTAACCTTAAAAACATTGAGACTGAATTCAGGAAATTATATCATCACCCGACTTTTGATGGGGCAGGAAAGCACAAGGTGAATGAGGTATTGCCGGAAATTGATGTAAGAGCTTTGCGTCATGCCGTGTGTGTTGATTGTCACAATCCCCACAACGTCTCCGCCGCTAACAAATTTGCCGGAATCAAAGATAAAAGGATGGGGAACTTACCGGTTGCAATTTCCAGCGAATATGAGCTTTGTTATAAATGTCATGGTGATAGCGCAAATCTGCCTGGTCGTTCCACCAACAAACGGGTTGAATTTTCAAAAAATAACCCTTCTTTTCATCCTGTCGAGGCCGAGGGGAAAAATGCTGCCGTTGTCAGTCTGACAAAGCCTTATAAAGAAAAGAAACTTAGTCCTGGCGATGTTTCAATAATATCCTGCAGCGACTGCCACGGAAGTGATAATTCATCTGCTCCCCAAGGCCCTCATGGGTCTAATTATGAATACATACTTGTGGATAATTTCTCGATTAAAGATAATCAACCGGAAAATTCATTTAATTATGCCTTGTGCTATCGTTGCCATAGTCGAACCAGTATCCTGAGTGACGAAAGCTTTAAATATCATTCGCTTCATATTAGTGGTCGAACTGGTATTAATGTTTCCGTGAGTGGCACATCCTGCTATACATGCCACAGTTCTCATGGCAGTACGGAAAATAAATATCTGATCAGGTTTAATAAGGATGTTGTCTTTCCGAACTCCAGGGGGGTGCTGAAATTTGTGGAAAAAGGAGTGTCTACGTTTCGTGGGGAGTGTTATCTAACCTGTCATGGTGTAGATCACGATCCAAAGAAATACTAAATTTACTTGTACTATATGACGTTTTGTAAATTGTTGTTGAAATGTCGTTAATAAATGGGATTACAAACTAAAACCATAGGTTTCTCAACCTATGGTTTTTACTTGTTTTAAATTCAATTATTTTATGTTAAATTTATATCTCTATGGCAATTTATAAGTGCAAAATAGGCTCATCAGACGGCAGAATTCTTGAAAAGGAAATTGAGGCCGTCAATACGGAAATTCTCAAGCAAAGTCTTGAAGAACAAGGTTATTTTGTATTTGAAATAAAGAAAAAACCCCTGCAGTTTCTTTTGGAAAGCGGCATTACTCGTCGTAAGGTAGACAATAAGGATCTTCTTACGTTCAATCAGGAACTGTTGGTGCTTATTAAAGCTGGACTACCCATAATACAGGCTTTAGATACAATTTTAGAGAGGGTTGAAAAAGGAAAGCTCGGAGAGATATTAAGTGAGATACGCGAAGATGTTAAGGGTGGAGCAGCGTTATCTGTTGCTTTTGAAAAACATCCCAAGGTTTTTCCGCATCTCTATATCGCATCTATTCAAGCCGGCGAAAGAACCGGCGATTTACCGCAAACCATAAGAAGATACATTGCTTTTCTCAAGAAAGCCGAGGGTTTCCGAAAAAAAGTGTTGTCTGCCTTGGTTTACCCTGCCATAGTTATTACTGTTGCTTTTGTCGCCGTTACGCTGTTGTTGGTCTACGTGGTTCCCACATTCAGCCAGGTATACGCCGATTCCGGTTCAAGCTTGCCTGTGCCAACTCAGATGCTGATTGCCTTTACGGGTATTCTCAAAAAATTCTTTTGGGCCGGTGTAGGTCTTTTTATTTTGGCAATTTTTATTTTTAGACGTTGGGCTGAGACTGAACGCGGGAGATATAGGGTTGACGCTTTGCTGATAAAGGTACCTTTTATTGGTCAGCTTCTCATTAAGTACGCCGTGTCAAGTTTTATGCGAACGTTGGCAACGGTATTGGGGAGTGGCATACCGATTATAGAATCGTTGAAGATGTCCGTCGGAACTCTCAATAATATGGTTTTGGAACGTAAGCTGCTGGAAGCGGTCGTAAGAGTGGAAGAGGGCGTTCAATTGTCAACTGCATTGGAAGGTGCTAAAATTATGCCGCCGCTTGCGCTTCGTATGCTAGGTGTTGGAGAAACCACAGGTTCTTTGGAAGAAATGCTGGGTGATATCTCGGATTATTTCGAAGAGGAAATCGAACGTCATCTGAACGTATTAACCACTTCAATAGAGCCGGCAATTATGATAATTATGGGTGTTGTAATCGGTGTTATTATTGTAACTATGTATCTTCCTATATTCAAAATCGCAGGAACTGTCGGATAAATGGAAAGAATGAATCAATCATTTAAAAGAAAAAAACTTGGTGACATTCTGCTAGGCAAAAATGTCATTACACCGGAACAGCTCGCATTCGTTATCGATAAGCTGAAAACAACAGATGAGCGGTTTGGTGTGATATGTGTCAATGATGGACTAATCACTGAAGAAGCTTTGTCCATGGCACTTGCAGAGCAATTTGGGCTTGAATATGTCGATCTTCGTGGATTTAAAATGGAGGAGGCTATCCTTAACACCCTTCCTCCTGATGCCATGCACCGTTATCACTTCATCCCTTTGGAAGTCCGGGGGGAAGCCCTGGTAGTCGCCATTTCCGATCCGACCGATGTTCTCAAGCTGGATGAAATGGAACTACTGCTTGACAGGCCGATTATTTTTAAAATTGCGGCTGAATCCGAAATAGCCATTCTGCTAAAAAAAGGAGAAGGTACTAGTCGAGTCCTCAAAGAAGTTTCTGAGGATTTCATGCTCCAGTTGGTTACTGAGACCGAGAAGGGCGAGGAGGTCTTGTCTGTAGAAAAGATTTCCGCCGACACCAGCCCGATAATAAAGCTTGTGAACTCCACTATTCTGGATGCTCTCAACCGGCGAACGAGCGATATTCATATTGAAACCACACAGGATGGAGTTATTATCAAATACCGGATCGACGGAGTATTATACAAAGCTACAGATCCGATAGATCTTCATTTTCAAGGTCCGATTATCTCCCGGCTTAAAGTCATGAGTGAACTGGATATTTCTGAACGGCGCATTCCCCAGGACGGAAGGTTCAAAGTCAGAATTAATGGGAAATCCATCGATTTTCGTGTTTCTATTATGCCCAGCGCGTTCGGCGAGGATGCCGTTATACGTATTCTCGACAAGGAAAGTATTGCCACTGATCTTAAAGGATTAACGCTTGAAACCCTTGGTATGGACCCTCGGGAAATCAAGCGCTTTCGTAAAATGATCAAAGAGCCTTACGGCATGGTGCTTGTCACGGGTCCCACCGGCTCAGGGAAAACCACCACGCTTTATGGGGCACTAACTGAAATTCATAGTGGTGAAGAAAAGATAATCACTATCGAAGATCCTGTTGAATACGTTCTGCGCGGTATTGTTCAGATCCCGGTTAACGAAAAGAAGGGGTTGACCTTTGCTCGCGGACTTCGTTCCATATTGCGACACGACCCTGATAAGATCATGGTCGGAGAAATAAGGGACCCGGAAACTGCACAGATAGCCGTGCAATCCGCCCTAACCGGGCACCTTGTATTTACAACTGTCCATGCGAATAATGTTTTTGACGTTATCGGTCGTTTTACCCATATGGGAATCGACCCGTACAATTTTGTCGCCTGTTTGAATTGTGTTATGGCCCAGCGACTCGTACGAAAGATCTGTCCAAAATGCAAGGTTCCAGTGACGATTTCCGATGAGAAGCTGCTGGAATCAGGAATCAGTCCCGAACGATGCCGCGGCGTAACATTTTATGATGCCAAGGGGTGCGACGACTGTAATGGCACGGGATATCGCGGTAGATCTGCTATTGTTGAATTATTGGATCTGAACGATGAAATTCGTGAGTTGATCATAGCTAAAGCATCTGCAATACAATTGAAAAAGGCGGCCAAGGAAGCAGGTACGGTGTTTTTACGTGAATCAGCCGTAGAAAAGGTATTAGCCGGTGAAACGACATTGCGCGAGATTAATCGTGTCACCTTTGTTGAATAAACAATGCGTATTCGGAATTCCAGTTTCTTTGCTTCGAAGCGCACATCCTTTAGGGTATAATTTCCCTTTAAACATAGCTTATAAAGCTGAGCTCTGCGCATCTTCCAAGCAGAATTACCAAAAGGTGTTTAATGCTATTTCCTAAAAAAGCCTTAGGTGTTGAAATATGCAGCGAAGGCGTTAAGATGGCCCTTGTTGAAGGGCGACAAAATGCTTTACGTCTGGACGCCTATACTGCCTCGTCTTTGCCTGCCGATACGATTAAATTTGCCCTTAGAGAGCAAAATGTTCTTAACCCATCGGTATTTGTCAATATTATTCGAGAGACTTATCTACGGTTGTTGACAAAGACCAAACACGTTTCCGTTTCTTTGCCTGACACAACGGGTCGGGTGATCCTTTTGGATCTGGAAACTCGCTTCAAGAGCAGGGATGAGGGTGCAGACATTATTCGCTGGAAGCTGAAAAAGAGCTTTCCGTTTAATATCAGTGATGCGCACCTGGATTATCAGTTGTTGGAAGAAAAAGATTCCGGCGAGATATCTCTTCTCGTGTCAATTATTGCAAGGCAGGTGGTTAATCAATACGAAGACTTGTTCGTGGAAGCCGGACTCGAACCCAATTGCATAGATTTCACAACCTTTAATCTGTACCGGCTTTTCTCGGGTCGGCTTTCAATATCTGAAAACGCCGCTTTCATGACTTTTTACGGTGGCATGGTTACCATACTTGTTTTTTATGCCGGCGTACTATCATTCTATCGATCCAAAGAAATCCCCGGCGGTACCCTTGAGATAAACCGCGCATACCGAGAAATCAACAGCTCGCTGCTTGTTTATCAGGATATGCATCCAAGTCATACTATCAATGAAGTTTTTTGTGTCGCCACCGGTGATGATGCCGAAGCATTTCGTGCTATTGTCGGTGAGGCAACCGGTCTGGAACCGATACTCCTGGATGTCAATCGGGTTGTTTCTGCCAAAAGCGGCTTGACTGTTGACAGAGTAACGCTTCATTCTCTGACAGCAGCGTTGGGCGCAGCCGTAAGGAATCTCTGATGCAACTGAAAATAAATCTGGCAACCAGAAGTTATATCAACACCCGGCAACTAAATCTGGCTATTGCGGTATCGATTGCGCTTTTATTGCTCTGGATGTTTTTTAATGTCAAGGATATCGCTTACAACAGTGGTGAAATGAAGCGTTTGACAACAGATACAACGGCATTGGATACAAAATTCAAGGCAGCGAGTAAGGGTGTACCTGAAAAAGAATACAGCACGCTCTTGTTAAAAATAGGTTTTGCCAATTCGATTATTGAAAAAAAATCCGTCAACTGGCTTGTGTTGCTTGACAATCTTGAAGCAGTCGTGCCCGAAGGGGTGGCCATTTCTGCAATTGAACCCGACCCCAAAAAACAGATTCTGAAACTCTCCGGTGCTGCAACGAATTTCAATAATGTGCGACAATTCGTTGAAAATCTGGAGTCATCGAACTTTTTCACCACCGTATTCCTTGAGAATCAGGCGGAAATCAAGGTTGGACAGAGCCAAAAGGGAATATCCTTTACCATCTCCTGTAAGGTTGATTATAAATGATGAAATATAAATTTATTCTGGAGACGATCAGGGCGTGGCGAAAACCCGCTATATTCGTGGTCGTATTGCTTTTGATAAATGTCTGTTCTTATCTATATCTTACTATCTACCAGGAACCACGCCTCGAATCATTGCAGAATAACTGGTTTGAAAAACGGCAAAAAATTAATTCTATGGCCGTTGTGGATCCAGCTACGGTATATGAGCAGGGAACACGAGATCTGAAGACCTGGTCGTCCAGAATTCCACCTAAAAAGGATTTTGCCCGTTTTCTGGGGGATTTGTTCGAGACGGCTGCCAATAACAATCTTTCAGTTAAAAGCGTAACCTACAAGCCTAATCTTATTAAAGATGAGGGACTTCTTGCTTACTCCATCGCATTTTCAGTTTCTGGAAATTACGCGGCGGTAAAAAGTTTTATCTCAGATATTGCCCGCTCACGACAGATTGTTACGATCGATAACCTATCCCTGAATAACAGCAGTACGACACAGGAGGCTATAGAGCTCAAGCTTCAGCTTACTACGTATTTACGGGTGGAGGGGGCATGAACCGCCAAAAGATGATCCTCGCTATCCTGCTGGTGCTCCTGGTATTGGCAATAATCTATAGTTTTGCTCGCCAACCAAGACCGAAGCGGGCAAAGAGCCTCAAATATACTCCTGGAGTTGCTGCTGTCAGCAGCAGGCCAACTTCCAATGCCACCGGTGCAGTCCGAGCCGACGATAAAAAACTTCATCTTGAACTTCTTGACAAGGAGTTCCCACATTTTTCCGGTTTCCGACGTAATATATTCAAACCAATCTTTCATGAAGAGATGAAACTTCCTTTAGCGACATCATCCCCTTCTGTCAGACCGACTTTGCCGGTGCCACCCCCTCCGCCATCGCCGTCACTTCCACCGCCACTGCCGCAACAAATTGTTGAGGCAACGCCAATCCAGCGTGATATGGCTAGGTTCACGTTCCTCGGTTTTTTGAAGAAGGATAATAAGAAAACAATTTTTCTCTCCAGTGATAAAGAAATTTATCTCGTGAAAAAGGGAGATACCATCGCGGGTAAGTATGAGGTATCCAATCTTACCGAAGAGGCATTAACCATTCATCCGTTGATAGATGGGGGTGAGATTATTATTCCGCTGGTAGAGAACAGGGCGTTAGTTGCCCCGCGACATTAAAAGACGACTGCCGACTAAGGAGTGACAACCATGCGTTATATAAAACAGATGTCAACAGTGCTTTTTTGCCTGGCAATTTTATCGGGTTGTGCAGGCGGTCGCTCTGCATTCAGCAAAGCAGAAAAGCTCGAACGTGATGGGCGTCTGGATGAAGCAGTGATGAAATATGCAGAAGTTGTAGCGGCAAATCCTGGTGTAGGTGAATATCGGGCTAAGTACCTGCAATCAAGTGCTGCCGCAGCTCAAAAACATCTTCAAAAAGGGGACGATTTTGCTGCTGCTAAAAAATATGACGATGCTTTACGGGAATATCAGACGGCATTTGCACTAGATTCTTCATTGGCGCGTGCAAAGCAGGAAAGCGATCAGGTTATAAAGCTCAGAAACGCTGAAGTCTATTTTAAGGAAGGCGAGGAGTTTGAAAAAAACCGTAAGCTCAAGGAAGCTGTCCGTGCCTATCAGAAGGCGCTTGAATTCGACCAAAACAACAGTGCTGCCAAAGATGCAGTCGAGAGGCTTATAAAGAGTAAACGGCCGAAACTCGACGGTTATGAACTAAATCTCAAATCAAACAAACCGATCACACTTAAGTTCAAGGATGCAAAAATTAAGGAAGTTTTTAATATCATTTCTCAACTTTCCGGCATCAACTTTGTTTTCGACGAGGGCGTAAAAGACCAGAATGTGTCTATTTATCTGGAGAATGCCACGTTCCAGCAGGCGCTGGAGATCATATGCGGCATCAACAAGCTCGGAAAAAAGGTGCTGAACGAGAACACCATCATTATTTATACTAAAAACCCCGAAAAAACCAAACAGTACGAGGAGTTGTTCGTACAGACTTTTTATCTCAATAAACTTGAGGCAAAAAAGGCGGTAAACCTTATCCGCACCATGCTGCAGGTAAGAAAGATCTACGTGAATGAAGAGATGAATGCCCTTGTAATACGCGATACACCGGATGTCATCGAGGTTGCCCAGAAGATACTGGAAGCTAATGATCTTCCCGATGCAGAAGTGGTATTGGAGGTTGAAGTGATAGAGATCTCCAAGAACAACGCAGAGAGCTTTGGTCTTGCATTGAGCAGATACGCTGTTTCCACAGCTGCAGCAGCGGAAGGCTCCTCAACGTTTCTCTCGGATGTACTTGTGCCACCTGTTTCTACAACTCCAACAAATACAACTAACACTCCAACTTCGAATCTCCTGAATTACTTTAGATGGCGTGGCTTTAACGGGTTTCTTACGGTACCGAATGCCACGTTCAATTTTGGCAAGACCCTGTCAAACAGCGAAACATTGGCAAATCCGAAAATCAGGGTCAAAAACAGAGAAAAGGCCAAGTTTAATGTCGGTCAAAGGGTCCCCATCACAACCACCTCATCTCCGACCGGCGGCGGAGTCAGTGTCAATGTCCAGTATGTGGATGTAGGGGTGAAGTTGAACGCCGAACCGACCATTCAGCTTAATAATGAGGTTTCAATCAAGCTAAGCCTTGAGGTTAGTTCAATCCTCAGCAAGGAGAAGGTGGGGTCGACGGATTCGTTGACAACGGTTGTGACCATCGGCACCCGCAACCTCGATACAGTTTTAAGTCTCAAGGATGGTGAGACCAGCATTATCGGTGGCCTTATGCAGGATTTAAAAAGCAAGAACAAGCAAAAAATCGTGCTCTTGGGGGATATTCCTCTCATTGGACCGTTGTTGTCCCAAAATGATGACACAAATAATAAGTCTGAACTGGTGTTGGCGATAACTCCGCGGATAGTACGTTCGATAACCATTCCTGAAGGGGATGTTGCTGCTTTCTGGTCCGGTAAGGAAGATGAACCATCCACATCAAAACCATATTCCTCCTTTATTCAGGAACCTGAAATATTACCTGCGCCGCCGATTTCGCCGCTCCCGGCAGGGGAGCCTCAAAAGCAGCCTGCTGCCGAAGTTCAAAAAGCACCGGCAGTTCCGCCGGCCACGGGGGCAAAGGTTGAGCCGGAGAAAGCTCCTGCCCCACGAATAACCTTGAATGTCGTTGCCCCCGCTTCAGTCAAGGTGAATGAGCAGTTTAGCGTTGGGATAAAAGTAGCCGATGCAAATAATCTATTAAACGCACCCTTGACGCTGGTTTATGATCCTTTGTTTCTGGATTTTGTCGGCTTGGCCGAGGGGGGATTTATGAAGCAGGATGGGAAAGCAACCCTTTTCCGGCCCACCATCGATAAAAATACCGGTCAAATTGCCGTTACCCTCAACAGAGTGGGGGACGTCGGCGGGATAAGCGGGAGCGGCACCCTGCTTACTGCAACATTCAAGGCCAAGAATCAAGGGCCGGCCAGTATCGGTTTTCTCGATGTAAATTTCACCGCGCCCGGCGGAAAACCGCTGGAGGCAATTCCGTATAATGCAGTAGTGGATATTAAGTAGGCATCCGAATGACGGCTTGCAGATGAAAAATTTGTCTAAAAACAATAGTGGTGTCAGTCTTGTAGAGCTGATCGTCACCCTGGTCATACTTTCGTTTCTGGCTGCGCTGGTCTTACCGTCTGCGCAGATGACGGCAAAAAGAAGCAAGGAACTTGAGTTACGGAGAAATCTGAGAACGATCCGTACTGCCATTGATGAGTATAAGAAATATTATGATAGGGCCGTTGAGGATAGAAAACTGATTCCGTCCTTAAACAAGTCGGGTTATCCTGAAACCTTGGAGCAACTGGTGGAAGGCTATGATTTTGGCGGGCTTACCAATTATAAAATAAAGTTTCTCCGCAGAATCCCGGCAGACCCTTTCAACCCTCTCAAGCCCGGTGACGATAAGCCGTGGGGGCTTCGTTCCTACGTCGACAAGCCGGACAGTACGAATTGGGGGGGAGAGGATGTCTATGATGTGTATTCCCTGAGTGAAGAAACGGCCATTGACGGTTCGAAATATACGGATTGGTGATTAATTCGCGGACGCGCTACCTATTGCTGCGTGCAATAAACGAGAGAATCGATGCAGAAAAAGCTAAAGCAGCTGCTGAAAAAAAGGAATAAGGGTTTTACCCTGATCGAGTTGTTGATCGTCATGACCATTATCGGTATTCTTGCCGCGATATCAGTTCCCAATTACAGATGGGGCATTATCAAGGCAAAGGAAGCGGTGCTCAGGGAAGATCTTTACAATTTGCGCACAACCATCGATCAGTTTTATGCCGATCAGGGGAAATATCCTGATTCTCTTCAAGATATGGTGGACAAGAAGTACCTGCGTGACATCCCCAAAGACCCCTTTACCAATTTGAAAGATACGTGGGTCGTTGTCACTCCTCCCCCGGCCGGTGAAGGACAGGAAGTCAAGGGATCGGTCTACGATGTGCATAGCGGTTCGGACGTGATAGGTACTACCGGAACCCCATATAATGAATGGTGATATTGAACACAAAATGAGTTATGATTTGCTGGGGCATAGGAAAAGCACTGTAGATGCCCGAAAATGAGAAAGAGGCTTGATTGATGATACAACTTCATAACGTTTCCATGGCCTATCAGAGCGATATTTCGGCGCTGAACGGCATTAATCTAAAGGTCCCCAAAGGGGATTTTATTTTTTTAACCGGCCAATCCGGCGCCGGGAAATCCACCCTCCTGAAGCTCCTCTATGCGGCACTATTGCCGACCCGCGGCCAGGTCTTGATTGAAGGACAAAATGTCACCAGACTTACCCGTTCGCAAATTCCCTACCTGCGTCGGAATGTGGGGGTGGTTTTTCAGGACTTCAAGCTACTTCCTCATCGGACTGTCATGGAAAACGTGGCCATAACCCTGGAGGTACTTGGTTGGGGGAAAAAGGATATCGGCAAAAAGGTTTACCACATCTTGAAGCAGATGGGTCTGGAGCATAAGATCAATTCCACGCCATTGAGACTTTCCGGCGGGGAACAGCAACGGGTGGCGCTGGCGCGAGCGCTGGTCAATGATCCCAAAATACTTCTGGCAGATGAGCCGACCGGCAATCTTGATGATGAGAATAAGGAACAGATCCTTTCCATTTTTAAAGAGGCAAACATCAGGGGTACTACCGTGGTTGTTGCAACCCATGATCGTCGACTGATAGAAAACTCGCATCGGAGAGTCGTGGTGCTTGAAAAGGGATGTATTGTGGAGGATTCCGATGTCTCGAAATAAGCCCGTCAAAAGGCAAAAGCTTGCGAGCGAAGGATTTACCGGCCGGACGGCATATTTTGTTTCCAGGGCTTTTCTTAATTTGCGCCAGAATATTTTCGTGAGTTTGCTGACAATCGGCACTATTTCCCTTGCCCTACTCATTATTGCGCTTTTCTTACTGGTTTATGTGAACCTGGAAGGTATGGCTGAATCGTGGAGTGAAAAAGTTCAAGTTACTGCATTTTTCGATCGAGAGCTGGCGCAGCAGGAAGTTGTGGCGCTGAAGGGAAAAGTCCAGTCGCTGAGCGGCACCGATAAGGTCGTGTATGTCTCGAAAGACGAGGCTATGAAACGTTTTCGTGCCCGTTTGAAGGGTCAGGAAACGCTTCTAGAGGGGGTAGCGCCCGAAGTTTTGCCTTCATCAATGGAGATCAGCCTCAAGAAAGAAAACCGCAGTAGTGAAATGGTAGATGCCTATGTCGCACGTTTGAAATTAGTACCCGGCATATCCGAGGTCCAGTATGGCGAGGAATGGGTCAAGCGGTTCAATACCTTCATGAACTTCATGCGTCTTGTGGGTGCACTGCTTGGCGGTTTTCTGATTCTGGCGGGGCTGTTTATCGTATCCAATACCATAAAGCTGACCATCTATGCACGCAAGGATGAGCTTGAGGTTTTGGGACTCGTTGGCGCGACCCGATTTTTCATAAAGGCTCCTTTTTTAATAGAAGGAATATTTCAGGGGGCTGTCGGAGCACTTCTGGCGCTGCTCATACTTACGGCCTGTTATTTCGGGTTTCTCCATAACGCCGGAAATTTCCTGTCTTTTAATCTTGCTGCGACCGGCCTCTCTTTTCTGCCGGTTTCTTATCTGGTGGCCCTGTTCTTAGGAGGAATAGGCGTGGGTTTCCTGGGCAGTCTTACATCTTTAAAACGTTTTATCACCATCTGATTATGCCCAGACCCAGATCCAATGCAGCTCTATATGTCTGTTTTCTGCTGTTTCTATCCGTACCCTGCTTTGCCGATGTCAAAGATGATTTGCTGGGCATTAAGAGGGAGATAACAGAAAAGAAACTTCTGCTCAAAAAGACGAAGAAGGTTGAAAGTAAAGTATCCGGCGAGTTGGACCAAATTCAGAAAAACTTGCGGGAAAAGGAAGCGAGTCTCAATTCCCTTGGTCGTGATATGAAAGGTGTGGAAATCAGTCTGAACCGTACGCAAAGGGATATCGATCTTGCCAAGGCAGAGGCTGAACGAAAGAAACAACAGATAAACAGGCGATTAACTTCGCTTTATAAGGCTGGAGAGGCAGGCAGTCTGCGCATGTTCTTTTCCTCTGAATCATTTCCACAGATGACGGAAAATCTTCGTTATATGAGGTCTGTGCTTGAAAATGACAAAAAGCTCTTTGCAGATTATAATGCGAAAATGGAAAACTTGCGAGTCCTCAAGACAACTCTCGAACGTGACGTGGCCCGCAAGGAAAAGATCAAAAGCAGTATAGAGGTTAAAAAGCATGAGATTGAGCAGGAAAAAAATAAAAAGGCCGGCTATCTCCTTAAGGTCAGAGAAGACAAAAAAACGTACATGTCCTCCATAAAGGAGCTGCAGGCGAATGCAAACAGGCTTCAGGCTATGGTGGAAAGGCTTGAAGCAAGGAGTAGAAAAGGGTATAATTCAAAAAATAAAAATAAAACGGTGGTCGGATCGGAACACCTGCTTCCAAATGTCCCCGATAAAGGTCTGGGCGCACAGAAGGGGCGGCTGAATCTGCCGGTTAAAGGAAACATCGTCGGCCAGTTCGGCCGGCACAAGCATCCCGAATTTAACTCGTATACGGTGAATAATGGGATATCCATAGAAGCTTCAGTCGGAACACAGATACATGCCATTTATGAGGGACAGGTCATATTTGCCGATTATTTCAAGGGATATGGCAATATGGTTATTGTTGATCACGGAGGCGGTTTTTTTAGCCTTTATGCTCACGCTGCAAATTTGTTTAAAAAAGTCGGCGCAACCGTTGCAAAAAATGATGTGGTGGCCAGCGTCGGTGATACCGATTCCAGCAAAGGCCCGATGCTTTACTTTGAAATAAGATACCAGGGGAAGCCGGTAGATCCATCTCCCTGGTTCAGATAGTTAATATATAACCAGAAAATATTCGGAAATTTTAAAACGATAAATAACGAGCTTTTGAGGGAGGAATGATGTTTAGAAGCGGTAAGGGCAGGAAGATAACCATATTCATTACAGTGGTTTCTGCATTGGTGATCTTCATTGGCATGGGTGTCCAGCGTAGATGCGCAGCCCAAGGGGGTAACGACTATGAATCGATTGAGTTGTTTACCGATGTTCTCTCTATTGTCAAGAAGAGTTATGTGGAAGAGGTGGATACGAAAAAACTGATTTACGGAGCGATCAACGGCATGTTGTCTTCCCTTGATCCGCATAGTTCTTTTATGCCGCCTGAAACGTATAAAGAGATGAAGATAGATACGAAGGGGTCGTTTGGCGGGTTAGGTATCGAGATAACGATCAAGGACGGCATATTGACGGTAATCTCGCCAATAGAAGACACCCCGGCATTCAAGGCAGGCATCAAGGCCGGCGATCAGATACTCAAGATCGACGACAAATTCACAAAAGACCTGACCATTACCGATGCAGTCAAGCGCATGAGAGGCCCAAAGGGATCCAAGGTCACCATCTCCATTTTCCGCGAAGGGCTGGATAAGCCGAAGGAGTACACTTTGGAGCGGGATATCATCCAGGTGAAGAGTGTCAAGTTCAAAACACTCGACGACGGATATGGATATGTAAGAATTGCCCAGTTTCAGGAAAAGACCGACGATGACCTCGATAAAGCCTTGAAGACTCTACGTGATGAAAATGGCGGCAACCTGCGCGGCCTTGTTCTTGACTTGCGCAATGATCCGGGCGGACTCCTGGATCAAGCGGTCCGGGTTACCGAGCACTTTATCGATGAAGGCAAGCTTATTGTTTATACGGAAGGTCGTGAAAAAGATTCGAAGATGAAGTTTACTTCCCGCAAAGGGGGCAAGGAGCAGCATTATCCGATGGTGGTCCTCATCAACAGCGGCAGCGCCAGTGCCTCCGAGATTGTTGCCGGCGCCCTGCAGGATCATAAGCGGGCTGTAGTTATGGGGACCCAGAGTTTCGGTAAAGGGTCTGTTCAGACCATAATTCCTCTTTCAGATAATTCCGGCCTCAGATTGACCACGGCTCGCTACTTTACACCCAGTGGACGTTCGATCCAGGCCAAGGGAATTACTCCCGATATCGTTGCCGAACGGGTTGAACTTGCAGCAACAGAGAAGAAGGAAGGGATGCACATCAGGGAAAAAGACCTGGAGAACCATTTCGAGGTGGAAGGCAAGGAAAAAGTGGACGAGAAAAAACCTGTAAAAACACCGGCTTATAAAGCGGATGAGCAGGTCAAGGCTGATTCCCAATTGCTTCGCGCATTGGACCTGCTGAAGGGATGGGAAATACTGAAAACGATCGATAAGCCTGCTGCATAGACCACATAGTATTTGGTTTAATTGTGGAGAGAGGGGGCTTATAACCCCCTCTTTTTTATTTGTCGGCAATTATTAAAAATAAACCATTGACTAAAATGACTTTTGTAGTATAAAAACAAGCTTCAAAATATTGACTGAAACTATGATGTTTTATTGGGCAATAGCAACCCGTTGAATTTTCAACGGTTGCATAAATCAACGCATTGCAATGGAGCCTGCCATGGGTCGTGCAAGAGGTGTGAAAAAAACTGAAGAAATAGAAGAGCTGTCAGTTCATGCCTTTGGCGGTTTATCCATTTATTACAATGGAATACCGATCACGGTGATATGGGAAAGCCAGAAGGCACGTCTCCTTTTTTGTTATCTCCTTGTTACCTACGACCAATGGATGCATCGGGACAAGCTGATTGAGGCCTTGTGGCCGGGATGCGAACCGAGTGCAGGCGCCAATAATTTTAAAACCACCATCAGTCGGCTGAGAAAATCTTTCAGCGGCGCACATATTGTCAATCCGGTCCTGATGCAGGGAGAAGCGGTAAGAATCAACATCGCTTCAATCAGTCTGGATTCCAGTAAGTTCGTACAGAAAGCCACGTCCGGTATCAAGTCTTTAGCGCGGGGTGAAATGAGCGAGGCGAGAAAATACCTGGAAGAAGCCCAAGACCTCTACACCGGCGAATTTCTCACAGAAGAACCTTTCAACCAGTTCATAACCGGCGCGCGCAACGAATTGAGTGAACTCCACATTTCAGTCATCAAATCTCTCGAAAAGATTTATCAGCAGGAAGGGAATACCGACGCCCTCGATGCCATTCGCATGCTTACCAAGTCCCTCATTACCCGTATTGCGTGATTCTGCGTATCGTTCACAAACCATTCAAGGTCGTAGTTTTTTCCATAACTGAACTTTCCTTTATTTATCGTTATCTTAGCGGTAGTTACCGTTTCCCGGCCATGCTTGACATTAATTTTCCGCTCAAGTAATATAACACCTGTTGTGTATTGGGAAATGCGATAACTATAGTGCATTTCCTGCTTGATAATGGGTAAATATCCTCGATTCAAAAGGAATGAATACTATGAAAATGAAAACTTGTGCGTATCTGGTGCTGGCGGCTTTCATGACTGTGCTCTTTGCCGGATGCGGCGGTGGAGGGGGAAGCACTCCCGCGCCGGCACCTGCACCTGTGCAGTTTGCAATTTCGCCCTCGCAGGCAAATGTGCTCGCCGACGACACCGATTCTGCCTTGATTACCGCCACATTCATTTCTCCCGTACCAGACGGGACCGTGGTGAATTTTTCAATCCCCGTCGGCGCCGCTAAACTGGCCGCAACATCGGCTACCACTATCGGGAACAAAGCCACTGTAAAAGTAACCAGCCTCAATAAACAAGAAAGCTTGGCCACCATTTCTGCGGCTTCGGGCGGATTTACGGCTACAACAAAGGTTAATTTTGTCGCAAACATTGCCGTAAACACCTCAAAGATCATAGTTACCGCTGATGGCAGTGATTTTGCCACTATAACCGCTACACTGCCGGCTACAGTAGCCGATAACACGCAGATTGATTTTGTTACTTCCGGCACCGCTTCGCTCAGCTCTTCCAGCGCTTTTACTTCAAACGGAAAGGCTTCTGTTACTGTCAATAGTACATCGTTGGGGCAGGTTACCGTATCCGCGAGTTTGCCAAATTCTGCAATAACCGGCAGTGTTGCTGTGAACTTCACCATTCAAATTCCGGTCGCTGCATCCAAGGCGACGATACTCGCTGACGGCAACGACTTCGCCACAATTACCGCCACACTCCCCGGTTCAGTACCGGTCGGCGCAACGATAAACTTTGCCGTTTCAGGCGACACTGCTGTTCTCAGTTCTCCAACCGCTCAAACCACAAGCGGAGGTTCGGCCTCGGTAACGGTTAAAAGTTCAACGCTTGGCGCGGCTGTGGTAACGGCGACCTACTTGGGCTCTGCCGGAAGCGCTAATGTGACTTTCATACAACCACAATTCTCTGTGTCTGCGTCAAAAGGGCTGGCCTTAGCCAACAATACGGATACCATCACTATCACGACTGCGTTTCAGGCACCAGTGCCTGCCGACGGCTCTGTCGTCAACTTCTCCACCTCCGGGGCCGCTAGTTTGAGTGCAGCATCCGCCACCACAACCGGCGGGATTGCCACGGTGACGGTCAAATCCGCGACAGCCGGCCGTGTTACCGTCCGAGCCGATTTATCCGGCAGCAGCGCGACTGCAAGCACTGACATAAAATTCATTGCTCAGCCGACGAGTATGGCGGTAACCATCGCCATGAATCCACCAATTACATCATTAGCGGCGTTACAGTTTGTCCTTATAAACGACCCAGGCGCCACATACAATAACGGCTCTTACAAAATAATAAACCAAGCTGCTGAACAGATAACAAGTGAACCAGTTTCCAGTGGCAACAACTTGACCCTCGGCGTATTTAGCCTTACCTTTTTCGACACACTCGCAACGCCGATAATCCAGCTTTCATACAATATCAGTAGCGGATTACCCGGCGTACAGGTCAGCCCTACAGGGATTATCGCCGGCACAGGAATGAATGCAACGCCTGTCACTCCTCCGCTTACTCCGTCTAATTTCTTGCTTGCCGTTAAGTATAATACCGATACCTTCTAATCAGGTACCAACCTGAGGGCCGGGAGATTTTCCGGCTCTCTGCACAATCAACGTAAAAAAAGAAGAGAGGTTAATTATGAAATTGAGAGCGATTTTTTCCACATCCATTGTTGTGCTCGCTCTGACGCTCTGTTACTCGCTCCCGGCCTTTGCCATCGCCAATGTGTCCATTTCACGTACCGGCAACGGAGTTTATGTTGTACAGGGTACTAATCTGGAAGATATTTCCGGCATGGATGTGTCCTTCAACTATGACACAACCCTCGGCAAGCCAACGGTGACTGCAGGCGGGCTGGTGAGTGGCTCGATGTTTGCTGCGAACGCCGATAATGGATTCATCCACATAGGAATAGTTACTACCTCGGGTTCCATCAAGGGCACCGGTCAGATCGCGGTCGTGACCTTTGATAAAAAAGGTGCTGCAGGTAATGTTTTCCCTCCGAAGGTGAGACTGTATAAGGCGGATCTGGCGCAGAGTCCGGTTACGACTGATACAGTCACGACTACATCGGACACCAAAACTACAAATCAAGATGGGAGAGGAACTCAGAATACCGGAACCGGCAACCAGAATCCCGGAACTGTCGCCAATCAGCCGATAATCGTCGGCGGCACGGTGACCTTGCCGACCGATACCCCTGCCGCAACCGAGAATAAGGCGGAGCCTGCCGTGCCTGAATATCGTGAAGAACCGAGGTCTGAGCAGCCGGTGGCGGCCAGGGAATCAAACGCCGCTCCAGAGGCAAGGCCGCAGGAGGCTCAGGCGAAAAGTCCGGAAAAGAAGCTGGAATCGCAAAAGAGCGTCTTGAATCGTTTCCGCGATTACAAGGGCGAGCTGAGTCCCAAGAGCCTCATCGCCCTTTTTGACCGGGATGAGAAGAGCGGCGTAAGGCAGGAGCCGGCATTGTTGCTGGCGGACGGCAAGACGGTCCTCAAGGTCGTTGTTCCCGGTGTTGCAGGAAAGCAGGCCCCGAACTTTGCCTTGAAGAAGGCTCGGCTCGTGTCGCTGAAAAAGGACACCGATAATAACTGGGTTGTCGAGGCTCGGCCCGAAAAAGGCGCCTATGACGCATCACTTACCATGCTCCTCGATGAATCCATGGTCGAGTTGCCACTTGTCGTTGCGCCAAAAGTTGATATCGATCTGGATAAATCCGGCAAGATCACGGAAGATGGTTTCAATCGTTTCCTCAAGGAGCGTGGTACTGAAAAAGCACCCAAATATGACCTGAACGGCGACGGACGTCGGGACTATATCGATGATTATATCTTTACGGTCAACTATCTGGCTGCCCGGAATAACAAGGCCAAGGCCAAGGAAAAGGTAACTGTAAAGGTAAAGGAAGCCAAGCCCACGGAAAGTCCGGCTGATAGTAAAGCAAAAGAGAAACCTTCTAAAAGCAAAATAAAAGAACAAAAGTAACCCGGAAATCCCAGCGGATAATCCCCGCAAAAACCGGCTCGTCTTAATTGACCAGCCGGTTTTTTTTTATCTTTTTCGTAACTATTCAACACGGCGAAGTAACGGATTGGTTTTCTCAGGAGCGTGGGCATCCTGCCCGTGTTTCGGGCGGGTTTATGCCCGAATACGGTTTGCATTTAACCAATTCAAGCGATTCGCTTGAAACGCAGGCCGGATGCCTACGCTCCGGGATATGCCGAATAGTTACTCTTTTTCAAGCATTTCAGCGATTGACAAAACAGGCTAAAAATTGTATACAGTATGCGATTTCAGATACGGCGTTTATTGAAATTCTTAATAGTTTGCATCATTGTCTTGTTGAGAAAGAGACGCCAATTAAATAACGGAGGAATGAAAAAATGATCGAAGCTTATCTGAAACAAGAGGCCGAAAGGCAGGCTATGGGTATTCCCGCCAAGCCGCTCGACCCGGAGCAGACCGCTGATCTCTGTAAACTTCTGGAAAACCCGCCGGCAGGCAAGGAGTCATTTCTCCTCAACCTGCTGAAAGAAAGGGTTTCTCCCGGTGTTGACCCGGCCGCAGAAGTGAAGGCCGCTTTCCTGGCAAAAATCGTTAACGGCGCTGCAACGTCTCCCCTCGTCAGCAAAAAGGAAGCTGTGCAGATCCTTGGCACCATGCTCGGCGGTTACAACGTGACTCCGCTGGTAGAAGCCTTGAAGGATGCCGCTTTGGCCGAAGATGCAGCCAAGGCCCTTTCAGGCATCACCCTGGTTTATGATGCTTTTGACGAAGTGCTGGCCCTGTCCAAGACCAACGCCTCTGCCAAGAAGGTTGTGGAGTCCTGGGCAAACGCCGAATGGTTCACTTCCAAGCCGGGCGTTCCCGCGACCATCAAAGTAAAGGTATATAAGGTTGAAGGTGAAATCAATACCGACGACTTCTCCCCGGCAGGCGACGCCTGGAGCCGTCCCGACATCCCGCTTCATTCACTGGCTATGGGCAAAACCCGTTTCCCGGACGGACTGGCAACAATTGCCAAGTACCGTGCCGACGGCTTCCAGGTTGCCTTTGCCGGCGACGTGGTCGGGACCGGTTCTTCCCGTAAATCGGCTTGCAACAGCGTCCTTTGGGCTAACGGCAACGACATCCCCTGCGTGCCCAACAAGCGCCGCGGCGGCGTGATCATAGGCGGCGTCATCGCCCCGATCTTCTTCAACACTGCCCAGGATTCCGGCGCCCTGCCGCTGAAAGCCGACGTGACCAAGATGAACACCGGCGACGTGATCATCATCGACACCGTCAAAGGCGAAATCAAGTCCGAAGGGGGCGAACTGCTCTCCACCTTCAAGATCAACCCCAATACCCTGGCTGACGAGTTCCAGGCCGGCGGCCGTATCCCGCTGATCATCGGTCGTGCGCTGACCGACAGGGCGCGCAATGCCCTCGGCATGGGAGCGACCGACGTCTTCACGCTGCCGGTAAACCCGGTGCCGAAAGCGGGGCAGGGCTATTCACTGGCGCAAAAAATGGTCGGCAAGGCATGCGGCGTGGAAGGTATCCTCCCCGGCACGGCTTGCGAGCCGAAGATGACCACCGTCGGTTCCCAGGACACCACAGGGCCGATGACTGCCGACGAGCTGAAAGAGCTCGCCTGCCTCAAGTTCCTTTCGCCCATGTTCATGCAGTCTTTCTGCCACACCGCTGCCTATCCGAAACCGGCTGATGTGAAGATGCACAAGACTCTGCCCAAGTTCATCACCGAGCGGAGCGGCGTGCCCCTCAAGCCTGGCGACGGCGTTATCCACTCCTGGCTGAACCGTCTCCTCCTCCCCGACACCGTCGGGACCGGCGGCGACTCCCATACCCGTTTCCCGATCGGCATCTCCTTCCCGGCGGGTTCCGGTCTGGTCGCCTTTGCCGGCGCCCTCGGCTTCATGCCGCTGGACATGCCTGAGTCGGTTCTGGTCCGCTTCAAAGGCCAGCTGAACCCGGGCATCACCCTCCGCGACGTGGTCAACGCCATTCCTTACTGGGCGATCAAGCAGGGTCACCTGACCGTGCCGAAGAAGAACAAGGTCAACATCTTCAACGGCCGTATCCTCGAGATGGAAGGGCTTCCCGAACTCTCCGTCGAGCAGGCCTTCGAGCTGACCGACGCCGCTGCCGAAAGGTCGGCTGCTGCCGGTTGCATCAAGCTTTCCGAGCAGTCGGTTGCCACTTATCTCCGCTCCAATGTGGCGCTGATGAAGAAGATGATCGCCGAAGGCTACGAGGATGCCAAGACCCTGCAGAATCGCATTGACGCCGTCAACGAGTGGCTCAAGGCGCCGAAGCTTCTCGAAGCCGACGCCAACGCCGAATATGCTGCAGTTATCGAAATCAACCTGGCAGAAATCACCGAGCCGATCCTGGCCTGCCCGAACGATCCGGACGACGTCAAGCTCCTCTCCGAGGTTGCCGGCACCCCGATTCAGGACGTGTTCCTCGGTTCCTGCATGACCAATATCGGCCATTTCCGCGCTGCTGCGGAAATCTGGCGCGGCCAGAAGTTCAACCCGGCCGTTCGTACCTGGATCTGTCCTCCGACCCGCATGGATCAGGCGCAGCTCAAGGACGAGGCGCTCTTCTCCATCTACAGCGCAGTCGGCGCACGGATCGAGATCGCTGGTTGCTCGCTCTGCATGGGCAATCAGGCCCGCGTACCCGATGGGGTGAACATGTTCTCCACCTCCACCCGTAACTTCGACGACAGGATCGGTAATGGCGCCAAGGTGTACCTCGGTTCCGCCGAGATCGGTGCGGTAATCAGCAATATCGGCAAGCTGCCGACTCCGGCCGAGTACCTGGCGATTTACAAGGAGAAGATCGAACCGAAGAAGGCAGAAATTTACAAATATCTTCAGTTTGATGAGATGAACGGGTATAAATAGGAAATGCGTCGAGTACAGCTGTTGCGGTAATTAACAAAAAACCCCCGTCGGATATTCCGACGGGGGTTTTTGCATAATCGGTTAGGTCCTTGAAATCTGCGTTTTCCCCCCTCTCCCTAACCCTCTCCCACCAGGGGAGGGGGGATTACAAACGCCCCTTCCTTCGATGGACCCAAAGGGCCTAAAGGAGGGGTTGGGGGAGGGTGCATGGCAATGTTTTCATGCCCAAAATGCCAAATGCAATTTCTAACCGGACAAACCGACGGCGCTGACGACTTTCTCGCCGTTGACTGTTGCATCGACTTTCCTGTAAAGCTCGATGGTTACTCCGGGAGGCAACGGATTGCCTTCAAAGAGATCGGCGGGGGGCGTCGGCGTTTCTTCCGTGTCGCCAAATGCATACTCGACAACGGTGTAGCGGCCGTTGTCGTTGAGCCAGATGAGACGGTCGTCCTCGGTGCCCGTTTCTTCACCGACGAGATAGGACCTGGTCGCCTGGCTGCTGCATTCACGCGGGTCGTTGACGGTCCTGATCGAGTACAGGCAGCGCTCCAGTCGCTCGGCGCGCGCCATGACGTCACGATTGACCTTGGCTAGCTCCTTTTTTGCGGCCATCTCTGCATAGTTGGCTGCGGCAGAGAAGGCGATCCTGACCCAGCCGCCGGCGGCAGGTTCGGTGGCCCAAGCAGTGACGAATACTCCGTCCGTGCGCTTTTCCACGGCAACCTCGGCCGTACATCCGGCCGGTGATTTCCCTGACCACTTACGGGTACTGTTGATCTCATCGAACACCTTGGTGGTGCATTCGGCCAGGCTGGTAACTTCGACGGCAGCGGCCTGTGTTGCGACGAGGAGCAGCACCTGTATGAGGAGCGGGATAAGGTAATGCATGTCAGCCTCCTTGTTAGGAGTCTGTCGGACTTAGGAATGAATCTACTGCGAGAATGGCAAATCGGTCCATATTTCCGTAAATTTTCGACGAATATGTCCACTATTCGCTCTCAAATTTCCGGAAATCTGTCCTCGATTTTCCATCCTCTCGCTACGATTCCCTAAGTCCGATAGGCTCCTATATGGTGTCGTCGCGCCTGAATAGACAACGATTGTACACCGCATCTTAATTAATAAACATTATGAAATTATACCCGGAATCGAACAGAAATAAAGTCGATGCGAAAAAAATGTGGAAAATTTGTCAGATACGAATATATTGGCCCTTTACGGAGGAGTGTGGGGAAGTGGTGAAGCTTCCTTTATGGTCGGATTCAGGTTGGGAACTCTGATTGAGGGCTGTGAGCGGGGCATGTAAGTCTGTGGGAAGGATATGATATGAGCTTTGAACGAATTGGAAAAATGAATACTCTGATGGAACTAGCCACGTTGATCAATACGTCGCTTGATCCAAAAGAGATCAGGACCAGGGCAATCGAGGCGGGCATCACCCTGATGGATGCGGAGGCGGGAAGTCTGCTCCTCATCGACAGGGTGACCAATGAGCTGTATTTCGAGGTCGCCCTGGGAGAGAAGGGGGAACTGTTGAAAGAGGTACGGATGACGCTCGGCGAGGGGTTCGCCGGTTGGGTTGCCCGTACGGGTGAACCGTTGATCGTTGACGATGTGCAGAACGATCCACGCTTTTACCGTAAGGCGGATGAGAAGAGCCGCTTCGTTACGCGCAACCTTATCGCAGCGCCACTGCGGGTGAAGGGAAAAACTCTTGGGGTGTTGGAGGTGATGAACAAGCATAACGGCGCATTCACGGCAGAGGACATGGAGCTGTTCGTTTCTTTGGCCAACCAGGTGGCGCCTGCGGTTGAGAACGCCTATCTGTACGAAGACCTGCGGGAGACCTTCTTCGGCACTGCCCTGGCCTTGACCGAAGCCCTGGAG
Source organism: Geotalea uraniireducens Rf4 (assembly GCF_000016745.1). Classification (GTDB taxonomy): domain Bacteria; phylum Desulfobacterota; class Desulfuromonadia; order Geobacterales; family Geobacteraceae; genus Geotalea; species Geotalea uraniireducens. The sequence goes on from NC_009483.1 coordinate 2,249,957, forward strand.
AAGCGCGATTCATATACGGGCGGGCATACCCGGCGGGTGCGGGACTACTGCATGACCATTGGTGTCGGTATGGGGCTCACTAAGGACGAAATGGACAACCTGTTGCTCTCCGCCATCCTGCATGACATTGGTAAAATCGGTGTGCGGGACAGTATCCTCGGCAAGGAGGCCCCCCTTTCCCGGGATGAGGCGGCGGTCATGGGCAGCCATGCCCGCATCGGCGCCGATATCCTCCGGCATGTGCGTACCTTGAAAAATGTCGTGCCGGCAGTGCTTTCCCATCACGAGAAGTTTGACGGTTCCGGTTATCCCGCCCGGTTGAGGGGGGATGATATTCCGCTTAATGCCCGTATCATCTCTGTGGCCGACACCTTCGACGCCATGACGACGGACCGCCCCTACCGCAAGGCCTTGAGTAAAGAGTCAGCCATGGCCGAACTGAGGCGTTGCAGCGGTACCCAGTTCGACCCGACTGTGGTCGAAGCGTTTGTTGCCGCATCGGCTGCCGAATGATTGAAAAGTATAAGTCGGGCTTGAGAACTTTTCTCCGGCATGGTTTAATGAATGAAAGAGCCTGGTTAACGGGAGGTATCGATGCATGAAATGTCCATAACCCAAAGCGTGGTGGAGATCTGTACGCAAAATGCCGGCGGTCGACGGGTGACGGCGGTGATTCTTGAAATCGGCGATCTGTCCGGCGTAGTTCCTGATGCGATAGAGTTCTGTTTCGAGGCCTGTACCAGGGATACCCAGTTGGATGGTGCACGACTGCTGATTGAGCGTGTTCAGGCTTTGGGCCGCTGTCGTGACTGCAAGGCTGAATTTGCGCTTTCTGCCTATTATGACCCTTGTCCGGCCTGCGGCGGCTTCGGGGTCGATGTCCTGTCCGGCGAAGAGCTCCGGGTAAAGGAGCTGGAGGTTGAGTAAGCAACAGATGCCTTAGTCCTGCCGTTGTTTTCAAATCTTTTTCAATCCCTGCCGATAAATTAGTATCCTTTCGTCTGGACAAAATGAACCATTCCCGGACAAAAATACCCAAAAAGTGTGCGGATAAAAATATCCAATTTTGCTGGACCGTATTGCATGCTCACGTATTTTCAATGGGTTATGACAATGCAGCTATTTGTAAACATTTGGCACGGCTGTTGCCGTATACGTTGGGTTTATGATTATGTCAGGAGGTGTTATGAAGAAAGAAGAAGATTTTTTGTGTGCAGGGGTATCCCGAAGAAGTTTTATGAAAACCTGCATAACTGCCACGGCCATGATGGGGCTGCCGTTCAGCATGCATACCAAGGTTGCCGAAGCGATGGAGAAAAACGGCAACCCTTCGGTAATCTGGCTGCATTTCCAGGAATGTACCGGTTGTTCAGAGTCGCTCCTCAGGTCTACCCATCCGACAATTTCGACTCTGATCCTGGATATGATATCCCTCGACTATCACGAGACGTTGATGGCCGGATCAGGCGCCCAGGCTGAAAAGTCGCTGCACGATTCGATGCTCGCCAACAAAGGCAAGTACTTGCTGGTTGTCGAAGGAGCGATTCCGACCAAGGAGAGCGGCATTTATTGCAAGGTCGGCGGCAAGACTGCTCTCGAATCCTTGCAGCATGCGGCTTCAAATGCGGCTGCCATCATCTCCATCGGCACCTGCGCATCTTACGGCGGAATCCAGTCTGTCGGCCCGAATCCCACCGGCGCCGTAGGGGTGCGGGATATCGTCAAGGACAAGCCGATCATCAACATTCCCGGCTGCCCTCCCAGTCCCTATAATCTGCTTTCCACCGTGATGTATTACCTGACGTTCAAAAAAATACCCGAGCTGGATGCACTCGGACGGCCGAAATTCGCTTACGGCAGAAAGATCCACGAGCATTGCGAGCGGCGGCCCCATTTCGATGCCGGCCGGTTTGCCAAGGCGTACGGTGATGATACCCATGCCCAGGGATACTGCTTGTTCAAGCTCGGCTGCAAGGGACCTGCAACCTATGCCAACTGTTCCGTACAGCGCTTTAATGAAGTTGGCGTCTGGCCGGTATCTGTCGGCCATCCCTGTATCGGCTGTACCGAGCCGGATGTGCTCTTTAAAATGGCGATTGCCGACAAGGTGCAGATACACGAACCTACTCCGTTTGACAGTTATGCACCGGTAGATTTGAAGGAAAAAGGTAAGGGTCCGGAACCGTTGACCACGGGCTTTGTCGGACTTGCTGCGGGCGCTGCCCTTGGGGCCGGAGCAATGCTGGCCAAAAAGCTGCCGAAAGATGATGGCCACAAGGAGGACGACCACCATGAAGAACAAGAGTAGGAGAGAGTTCCTCAAGTTGGTCGGTGTGACCGGAGCAGGCCTTCTGACCGGTGCAGCTACTGCCAGCGGATCGGAAGGGCTGCATGTGAATAACGAGGAGATCGGCATGCTCTATGACGCCACCAAGTGCGTCGGCTGCAAGGCTTGCATGGCAGCCTGCAAGCGGGTCAACGGCGACTACGGCAGTCTTTCTTATGAAAAAGCCAAGTTCGATCCCGATGGGCTGTGGGATGCGCCGACCGACCTTTCCGGCAGCACCCGGACCCTGATCAAGCTGTTCAAGGAGTCCGAAAGCCGCTGGTCGTACGTGAAATATTCCTGCATGCATTGCCAGAAGCCGTCCTGTGTCTCGGTCTGCCCGGTCAGCGCCATGACCAAGGACAAGGTGAGCGGCGTCGTCGATTACAACAAAAACACCTGCATCGGTTGTCGCTACTGCCAGGTGGCATGTGCCTTCAATATCCCCAAATTCCAGTGGGAAAAGTCGATCCCGCAGATCGTCAAATGTGATCTCTGCAAGAATACCAATCTGCGCGAGAAGGGGATTTCCGCCTGCGCCGAGGTCTGTCCGGTAGGGGCGATCAAGTTCGGCAAGCGCAAGGATCTCTTGCAGGAGGCGAAAACCAGGCTGCGGGAAAACCCCGACAAATACATCGCCCATGTCTATGGCGAGCACGAAGCAGGCGGCACCAATCACCTTTACCTGGCCTCCATGCCGTTCAACAAGCTGGGCTTGCCGGATATAAAGCCGCAGGCTCCGGCTGAATTTTCCGAGAAGATCCAGCACACCATCTACAAAGGGTTCATTGCCCCGGTCGCCCTCTACAGCACCCTCTGTTTCATAGCCGTCAAGAACATGAAAAAGCACGACAAAACCGATGACCATGACAAGCGGAAGCATGACGGGGAGGAGCGATAATGGGACATAATGACGAATATCAGAAACTTGAAGGCAAGATTTTCACCAAGTCGTTTTTTATACTCCTTTTTGTCGTTCTTGTCGGCTTCTTCTTTGTCGGCGTACGTTACGTAAAGGGGATCGGTGCGGTTTCCAACATGAGCGACGGTTATCCATGGGGGATCTGGATCACCTACGACGTTGCCACCGGCACCGCCATTGCCTGCGGCGGCTATGCCGTGGCGATCCTGGTCTACATCCGCAACCGGATGCAGTATCATCCGCTGATCCGCTCCGCCATTCTCACCAGCATGTTCGGCTACGGCCTGGCCGGATTTTCCGTCATGGTCGACCTGGGGAGACCATGGAACGCCTATAACTTCTTCATCCCGTCCAAGTGGCAGGCCAATTCCGCCATGTTCGAGGTTGCGCTCTGCGTTATGGCTTATTCGACGGTGCTCATCATCGAGTTCCTTCCGGCCATCCTTACCACCATAGAAACCACCAAATGGGAGCGGATACACAAGATAGGCGAGTGGCTCCACCCCAGGATCGCTCCCGATGCGCAAAATATGGCGAACAGGCTGGAGTGGGTCAAGGTTGGTGCAGCCTGGCTCAAACCGCGGCTGAACAAGGTGTTGATATTTTTCATCGTCCTTGGCATTACTCTGCCGACCATGCACCAGTCGTCGCTCGGGTCGCTTCTCCTGATCGCCTCCACCAAGCTGCATCCGTTGTGGCACACCGGCTTCCTGCCGTTGCTGTTCCTCATCAACTGTGTCTTTATCGGCTATGCAATCGCCATACTGGAGTCCATCATCTCCTGCTACTCTTTCAAACGCCCGTTCGAGGTGGAGGAACTCGCCGGCCTTGCCGGCCTGATCCCTTGGGTGACCGTCATCTGGTTGTCGGTGGTGGTCGGTGACCTGGTCAACCGGGGGCAGATGGGTGCTGCGCTCAAGCTGGACTTTTATTCGGGCTTTTTCCTGACGGAATTCCTGCTGGTTGGAATCGGCTCGACCATACTCTTCAGCAGGAAAAACCGCCGTTCGCCCCGCTGGCTGTTCGTCAGCGCTGCAATGATCGTTCTCGGCGGAGCCCTTTACCGTTTCAACGTTTATCTGATCGGTTTCAATCCCGGCAAGGGATGGAGATACTTCCCTTCTTTCGCCGAGATCATGATCACCGTCGGCATCGTCGCGCTGGAGATTCTCGGTTACAAGGTGTTCGTAAAGATCTTCCCGGTACTACCCAATGCTGCCAAGCATGGCGGCCCAAATCGGCACGATGGGAAGACGGCTCCGATCGCTGCGGGCAGCATGGAATTTGGAAAATAATCAGCGTTGTCCGGTTTGGTTTTTACTTACGTCCCGTAGGGACAGAATACTGGTAGCCGGGGAATTCATTCCCCGGTCATCCAGGCGAAATATCATCACGTCACGTACGTGACGTGGGGAAATATAGCATCTCATCCGGGGGATGAATCCCCCGGCTACATTCGAACGCCCCTAATGGGGCTTAACAACCTTGATGCACAAACCAAACCGGACAACGCTGGAAAATAATCTAACTTTTGGAGGAATAAATGTCTACAAGAATTACCCTGGATCCCATAACCCGTATCGAAGGGCACCTGCGGATCGATGTTGAAGTTAACGGCGGTAAAGTTTCCAATGCCTGGTCTTCTGCCCAGATGTGGCGGGGGATCGAAGTGATACTGAAGGGGCGTCCACCGGAAGACGCCTGGTCATTCGCCCAGCGCTTCTGCGGCGTCTGTACCACGGTCCATGCCATCTCTTCCATCCGTTCCGTGGAACACGCGCTGAAAGTGGAAGTGCCGCTCAACGCACAGTACATCCGCAATATCATGATCGCCCAGCACTCGGTGCAGGATCACATCGTTCATTTCTACCACCTGTCGGCCCTTGACTGGGTGGATATCGTCTCCGCGCTGAAGGCCGATCCGAAAAAGACCGCCCAGGTCGCCCAGAGTATCTCCGATTGGCCCGGCAACAGCGAGAAGGAATTCAAGGCAGTGCAGGACAAGCTGAAAAGCTTCGTCGCCGGCGGCAAACTCGGCATCTTCGCTTCCGGCTACTGGGGGCATCCGGCCATGAAACTCCCCCCCGAGGTCAATCTGCTGGCCGTTGCCCATTACCTGAAGGCACTCGATTATCAGCGCAAGGCAGCACAGGCTGTGGCGATCCTCGGCGGGAAAAACCCCCATGTCCAGAACCTGGTGGTCGGCGGCGTTGCCACGGCAATCAACATGGAAAACCTCGCCACCCTCAACATGGAAAGGCTCGTCTATCTCAAAACCCTGATGGAGGAAACCAGGGATTTCGTGCAGAAGGTCTATTACCCCGACATGCTGGCCATAGCCTCTGCTTACAAGGATTGGTTCAAGTACGGGGCAGGGGTTACCAACTACCTGGCCGTGCCCGAGTTCCCGGAAGACACCCGAAACACCAAGTTCGCACTTAACGGCGGCATCATCACCGCCGGCAACCTGGCCGCCATGCGACCGGTCAAGGACCATCACGACGAGTACCTGATCAACAACGTCAAGGAATCGGTCGCCCATGCCTGGTACGAAGGCACCTCCAGCCTCCATCCATGGGAAGGGGAGACCAAGCCGAATTACACCGACTTCAAGGAAAACGAAAAATACTCCTGGTGCAAGGCTCCCCGTCTTGACGGTAAACCGGTACAGGTAGGTCCTCCGGCACAGATCTTCGCTGCCTATGCTGCCGGTAATCCCAAGGTGAAGAAACTGGTGGACAGCGCCAATTCAACCATCGGTATCGGCATGAAAGACTACCATTCCACCATGGGCAGGCTTTTGGCCCGCGCCCAGAGGGCTCACCTCATGGCGGACATTTCCCTGGACAACCTGGACAAGCTGATCGCCAACATCGCTTCCGGCGACAAGGTCTATGCAAACCATACCGAAATACCCAAGGGAGAATACCGTGGGGTCGGTTTCCACGAGGCGCCGCGCGGCACCCTGTCCCATTGGATCGTTATCAAGAACCGGAAAATAGAGAATTATCAGGCGGTAGTGCCTTCCACCTGGAACGCATCCCCGCGCGACGAAAAGGGCGCCTTGGGCCCTTATGAGGCGTCGCTGGTTGGGAACCCGGTTGCCCAGGCAGACAAACCGCTCGAAGTGCTGCGGACCGTTCATTCCTTCGATCCCTGTATTGCCTGCGCCGTGCATGCAATCGACCCGGAAGGGAAGGAAATCACCAAGGTGAAGGTGCTTTAGTCCCTTAGAAAAATTATTTGCATGTTTTTTGCGAAGAATTTTTCGTGAAGGGACTTATCCCGTTCATCGGGGTTAGGGCGTGAACGGTGAAAGGTGAAAAAGTCTTTTATCAACAACCGACTCTTCACCTTTCACCGCTTTTTAAGGAGAAGTATATGAATATTCTGATTTTCGGCGCCGGCAATCTGATCCTCTCCGATGAAGGTTTCGGCGTCCATTTTGTCAACTACATGGCAGAGCATTATTTTCTGCCGGAAAATGTCGAGCTTTATGACGGCGGCACCCTCGGGATCATGGTAACCCATAAGTTTGAAGAGGCCGACAAGGTCTTTCTCGTCGATATTGTCGATGCCCCAGGGAAGCCTGGCGAGATCCACAGGTATAAAAAAGAAGACATCATGCTGAATAAAATTCCGGTCAAGATGTCGCCCCATCAGATAGGCATCCAGGAGATGCTGCTGATCAGCGAGATGCGGGGCGCGTGTCCCGACGACCTGACCTTCTTCGGCATAATCCCTGAGTCGCTGGAGCCGGGAAACGAACTGTCGCCGGCTCTGCAAGCCGGGCTGGCCCAAATTGCCCGCCTGGTTGCGGCGGAGTTGGGCGAAGCAGGCATCGAGATAACCGCTAAGGAACAACCAATCGTAAAACGATAAGGAGAGAATATATGTTTGGAATCGGAATGCCGGAATTATTTATCATCCTTGCCATCGCCCTCGTCGTCACCGGACCCAGCAAGCTGCCGCAGATCGGTCAGGCCCTGGGGAGCAGTATCAGGGGCTTCAAAAAAGCGGTGAACGGCGATGACGTGGTCAAGATAGACGACAGCAAATAGCGTCCGTATGCACTCAGGGCAAACCATGCCTCCGATTGAGGCGAAGCCTTGACCTTTGCCGTTCAATGCTATACGCTTACGAAGAAGTTTTTGAGAGTTACGCCGCTTCCGGTTTTCGGGCGGATGATGATTAGTCCCTTAGAAAAATTATTTGCATGTTTTTTGCGAAGAATTTTTCGTGAAGGGACTTATCCCGTTCATCGGGGTTTGGGCGAAACACGGAGGTTGAAATATATGTGTACCACCTGTGGCTGCGGCCCGGATGATCACCAGCATAACCACGAACATGGCCATCACCATCATGGTCACCACGAAGCCGACCCGCACCATCATGTAACCGATCCCGCGGCCAAGAAAATATCCATAGAAACGGACATCCTGGCAAAAAACAACCGCCTGGCCCAAGGGAACCGGGCGCTTTTCGGGTCGAAGAATATTTTTGCCTTGAATCTGGTCAGTTCTCCCGGTTCTGGAAAGACCACCATTCTCGAACGGACGCTCAAGGATTTGGGTGAGAAATTCCATTGCGCCGTTATCGAGGGTGACCAGCAGACCGATAACGATGCCGTGCGCATAGCGGCAACAGGCGTGCCGGTAAAGCAGGTCAACACGGGCGCCGGCTGCCATCTGGACGCCCACATGGTCTGTCACGCGGTCGATGGTTTCGATCTTGACAACCTGGAGCTGCTCTTTATCGAGAATGTAGGCAACCTGGTCTGCCCAGCCTCCTTCGACCTGGGTGAAAATCACAAGGTGGTGGTGCTGAGCGTCACCGAAGGGGAGGACAAACCGCTCAAATATCCGCAGATGTTCCATGCCGCTGACGTAATGCTCCTCAACAAGACGGATCTCCTCCCCCATCTGGATTTCGATGTGGAGAAATGCAAGGAAATGGCCCGACGGGTCAGTCCGGGTATTTTGATCTTCGAGGTTTCCAGCAAAACCGGGGCAGGGATGAGTGTCTGGTACGATTGGCTGATATCGGCAATGAGGTGAGGATTGAGGATTGGGGAGCGCATCCGTGTTGAAATAGAAGGTATTGTCCAGGGGGTCGGTTTTCGGCCTTTCGTCTTCCGGCTTGCCCGGCGGCACAGTTTGACGGGGTGGGTGAGCAATACATCCCGCGGGGTGTTGCTGGAGGCGGAGGGGGGGGCGGATGACCTGGCCGCCTTTTATCTTGGCCTGCAAAACGAGACTCCTCCCCTAGCGGTGATCTCCGGCATCCGGCGAAGCAGCGTTCCGCTCCTCGGCAGCGGTGTTTTTTCGATTCTTGCCAGCAGAGGCGGTGAAGGGGGCGTGCAGATCTCCCCCGATTGCGACGTTTGCCCCGATTGCCTGACGGAACTGTTTAACCCGCGTGACCGCCGCTATCGCTATCCTTTCATAAACTGCACCAATTGCGGCCCCCGTTATTCCATTATCACGGCCACCCCCTACGACCGGGAATCGACCACCATGGCCTCATTTGCCATGTGCGACGACTGCCGCACCGAGTACGAAGATCCCGCCGATCGCCGCTTTCATGCCCAGCCCAATGCCTGTCCCGTCTGCGGGCCAAAGCTTGAGCTCCTCGACTCACGAGGCGGCGCGGTCGACTGTGACCCGCTCGATGAGGCCGTTCACTTGCTGAAGGAGGGACGGATCCTGGCAGTGAAGGGGATCGGCGGTTACCACCTGGCGGTTGACGCCTGTAATGAAACAGCGGTAGCGGAATTGAGGCGGCGCAAGAAGCGGGATGAAAAACCCTTTGCCCTGATGGTGGCAGGTCCGGAGCAAGTCGAAGTTTTGGCCCATGCCGATCAGACCGAAATGCGCCTCCTGACGGGGCCGGAACGCCCCATTGTCCTGCTCGGCAAGCGTGACGGCAACCCCATTGCCAGGCGGGTCGCCCCAGCCAACGGCTATTTCGGCGTAATGCTCCCTTCGACGCCTCTTCACCATCTGCTGCTCACCGATAACTTTGCCGCCCTGGTGATGACCAGCGGCAATGCTTCGGATGAGCCGATCGTTTATCGCGATGCGGACGCATTGGAGCAACTGGCCGACATCGCCGACTATTTTCTGGTCCATGATCGGAAAATCCATAGCCGCAGCGACGATTCGGTGATCCGCGTCTTTCGTGGAAATCCCCTCTTTCTGCGCCGTTCCCGCGGTTATGTTCCGCGGAGTGTCATGCTCCAGGCCCCCCAAAGGCAGGTGCTTGCAGTCGGAGCCGAACTGAAGGGCGCTATCTGTCTGACACGGGGAGAGCGGGCATTCATGAGCCAACATCTCGGCGATCTGAAGAATGTCGCAACCCTCAGTGCCCTCGAAGAGACCGTCTCCCATCTGGAGCGGGTATTGGCCATAGCGCCTGAAGTGGTGGCCCACGACCTCCACCCCGACTACCTGTCCACGTCGTATGCCGTCGGCAGGAGCAGTCTGCCGCAGGTGGCGGTGCAGCATCACCATGCCCATATGGCTTCCTGCATGGCGGAAAACGGCCTGGATGGGAAGGTTATCGGCGTGATCTTCGACGGCACCGGCTACGGCCTCGACGGCACCATCTGGGGGGGGGAATTCCTGCTCGGCGATTATCGAGGTTTTCAGCGGCGCGGGCATCTGACCTCCGTGCCTATGCCGGGTGGCGATGCAGCGGTCAGGGAGCCATGGCGCATGGCGCTTTCCCATTGTTATGCGGCCTTGGGCGCAGAGGCCTTGATACTTCCGCTGCCCTTCCTTTCGGTGCTTTCCGAACAGGACAAACGGCTGCTGCTGCGGATGCTGGAGCGGGGCATCAACTCGCCGCAGACATCAAGCTGCGGCAGGCTGTTCGATGCCGTTGCGGCGCTGATCGGCGTGCGTGGCAGGGTGTCCTTTGAGGGACAGGCGGCAATCGAGCTGGAGGCTCTGGCAGAAAAAGGGGTGTCCATGTGGAACTATCCCTATGCAGTTATTTCCCGTGACAACAAGCAGGTTGTCGATTTCAGGCTCTTGTTCGCAGCGATGGTGCAGGACCTGCTTGCGGGTGCAGCGCCTTCCGACATGGCGCGCCGCTTTCACGACACCCTGACCGTTGCCGTTGCCGATGTCTGCGCAAAGATACGTAAAGATAGCGGCGTTGACCGGGTGGTGCTGTCCGGCGGTGTTTTTCAGAATAAACTCCTGGCGGAGGGGGTCCACTCCCTCCTCACGGAGAGGGGGTTCCAGGTTTTCAGCCACCGACTCGTTCCCCCCAACGACGGTGGGCTTGCTCTTGGGCAGGCAGCTATAGCGGGAAGGAGTCAATAATGTGTGTAGGTGTTCCAATGCAGGTGGTAAGTATCGACAACGACAATGCCGTCACGGAGATCGACGGGGTAAGGCGCGAGGCAAGCCTCATGCTCCTGGCCGATGAGGTCAATGTCGGCGACTTTGTCATTGTCCATGCCGGTTTCGCAATTTCCAGGCTGGACGAGGAAGACGCCAGGGAGACCCTGGCGATGATGCGGGAGGTGTTCAGCGTCGAGGACATGGCATGAATTGTTCGCGCTGAAAAACGCCCAACTGCGGCGTTGATTTCGTCGCTGTGCTGCTCACGTACTGACGTACGCTCCGCTGCTCGCTCCTCATCGCCTTGCATTTGGACATTTTTGAGCGCGAACATCTAATCTGCCGATTAGTACCAATCTTTCTAAAGACCAAGTCCCCCTTTATGAAAGGGGGATTTAGGGGGATTTGTCTTTCAGCGCAGCCAGGAAAAATCCCCCCTTGCCCTTTAGGCCCGTAGTTTGGGTCCCCTTTCTCAAAGGGGGGTAACTTCTGCGGAAGATTAGTGCTAATCAGGTCTAATCTTAGGAACGAATGGGTTACGAATATGAATTACTTGAATGAATTCCGCAACCGGACTGTAGTGACAGGCTTTGCCGAACGGATCAGGCAGCTGACGGCCGGAAGAAGCGAACCGATGACTTTCATGGAGGTGTGCGGCACCCATACCATGGCCATTTGCCAGTTCGGCATCAGGTCTCTTCTTCCTCCACAGGTACGGCTGATCTCCGGTCCCGGCTGCCCGGTCTGCGTCACTCCCAACAGCTATCTGGACCGCGCCGTGGCTTACTGCCGCCTTCCCGATGTCATTATCGCCACCTTCGGCGACATGATGCGCGTTCCCGGTTCCTCCACCTCGCTCATGGAAGAGCGCGCCAGGGGGGCGGACATCCGCATTGTTTACTCTCCTCTGGATGCAGTGGCCCTGGCGGCGAAAAATCCGGGCAAGCGGGTGATCTTTCTCGGCGTCGGTTTTGAAACCACGGCGCCCACCATCGCCGGCAGCATCCTTGTCGCTGCGGCACAGGGGCTTGACAATTATTTTGTCCTGGCTGCCCATAAAACCATACCGAAGCCGATGGCGGTGCTTGCCGCTGACCCTGAGCTGCGGATAGACGGGTTTATCTGCCCCGCCCACGTCAGTGCGGTTATCGGCGCCGGAGCCTATGGTTTCCTGGCTGAAGAATACCATATACCGTGCGTTGTCACCGGTTTCGAGCCGGTCGACATAATGCAGGGGGTGGAGATGCTGGCCCGGCAGATGCTGGAAGGAAAGAGCAGGGTGGAGATCCAGTACAGCCGGGTGGTGAAGTGGGAAGGGAATAAAAAGGCCCAAGAGGTTCTGTCCCGGGTGTTTACCCCCTGCGACGCCGATTGGCGCGGAATCGGCAATATACCCGGCAGCGGTCTGGAGATCAGCGCCGCCTATGCGGCTTTTGACGCGGCAAAGGCGATTCCCGTGGAGGTTGAAGAGCTGCGGGAGCATGCAGGATGTCTCTGCGGAGAGATCCTGAAGGGAAAGGTCGCGCCCGACGATTGTCCCCTGTTCGGCACGACCTGCACCCCCGAAGCGCCGGTCGGCGCCTGCATGGTGTCGTCGGAGGGGACCTGCGCCGCGGCTTATAAATACGGCCGCTGAAATTACCATTAATCCTGAAAAAAAGCATTTTAACCACGAATTTTCACGAATTTACACGAATATACAAAATCTTGTAATGCAGAACAGCAGTGTCCGGTTAACTTTTTGCAGTCCGCAGCACTACCCCTCTCCCTAGCTCTCTCCCACAAGGGGAGAGGGGACTACAAGCTCCCCTCCCTCCGATGGGAGGGGCTGGGGGAGGGTGCAATGCGCTGGTTTTAAGCACAAGAGAGATTCTGCAATTTTCTAACCGGACAATGCTGAATGCAGAACGTTTACCAAATCGGTGACCACTCAAAGCTTAATAAGGGGTTATAAACATTCGTGTTTATTCGTGTCATTCGTGGCTAACTGTCGTTTTAGATTCAGCCTTTACTTAACAGGAGCACAAACTTGGACAAGGACCTCATACTTTTAGGGCACGGCAGCGGCGGCAAATTATCCCATCAATTGCTGGACGAGCTGATCATCCCGACGCTTTCCGGCATCCCGGTTTCCGGGCAGAACGATGCGGCGGTGGTGGAACACGACGGGGGGCGGCTCGCCTTTACCACCGATTCCTATGTGGTCGATCCGATCTTTTTCCCCGGCGGCAATATCGGCGATCTGGCAGTGAACGGCACAGTCAACGATCTGGCCATGGTGGGGGCGACCCCGCTTTTCATCAGCGTCGGGCTGATCATGGAGGAGGGGTTCAGCCGGAAGGAGCTGGCGGCTATTCTTGTTTCCATGCGCGAGGCTGCCGATCTGGCAGGGGTGCGGATCGTGACCGGTGACACCAAGGTGGTTCCGAGGGGGAAGGTTGACCGGATTTACATCAACACTTCCGGCGTCGGCATATTCGAACACGGCCTCCGGATTGACGGCTGCGGCGCCAGGGTAGGGGACAAGGTGCTCATCAACGGCACCATCGGCGATCATGGTGTTGCAGTGCTTTCTGCGCGGGAAGGGTTGGAGCTGGAAAGCGGCATGAAAAGCGATAGTGCTGCCTTGAATGGATTGGTAGCCGAGATTCTCAAGGAAGGGGATGCCGTGCATGTGCTGCGTGATCCGACCCGCGGCGGTGTCGCTACCACTCTCAAGGAGATAGCCGTGCAGTCCCGGGTTACCATAAAATTGAGCGAAGCGGAGCTACCGTTCAAGAGTGCGGTTAAGGGTGTTTGTGCTATCCTCGGTCTTGATCCGCTCCATGTGGCCAATGAAGGGAAGTTTTTGGCGATCGTCTCACCGGAGGCGGCTGATTTAGTGCTGGAGCGGATGCGCAACCATCCATTGGGTGCTGACGCTGCCGTTATCGGCGAGGTTACCGAAGCTTCTGCCGGCCGGGTACAGATTGAAACGGAGGTAGGCGGCTTGCGTGGGGTGGATATGCTGGCGGGCGAGCAGTTGCCGCGGATCTGCTGATGCCTTGGTGGAGTGTTCGGATACGTTGCTTCGTGTCAGTCCAATATGGTTTTTTCAAACTCCAAACCGATGCCGGTTTCCGTCACCCTGACCACCGTTGCCTGAAGGTCGCATAGCTGGTCAGGTGTTGAATAGGTGTAAATCGTTACCTCCACGGAATCATTCAGGGGGATTTTCTCGGTTGTATTTACAAATACCCCCTTCATGCTCAGGTTTTCCACCACCCCCATGATGACCGTATCGTCGTGCTTTATACTCGCGTCGGAGTGCAGCGCCAGTCGGGCGAACTTTCTTCTTTCCATTAGCGTATTTTCCATGTCGGTTGATCACCTCATGCCTAAGCTGGACAAGCCGGAACCAAACGGGTGACTCAAAACCAAAGCATACCACCGGGACATTGGGACACGGATGAATGCACAGAGAAAAAGCCTTACTTTTCCATTCTAAATCAACAGATTGTTCGCGAAGAGTAACGTATTAAGTCTTAAACGCCTAACGGCTGGTCTGTATGAACGCCTGAAGAAAATTCCATGATTTCGTCCACCCTGACCATTAGCCGGTATTGCACCTGAGGCATGCCGGGCTCTTCAAGCGGGGCGTAGCCGTCAAGGATTGCGGTTTCGGCGGTTTTCTCAACTACGCCGCTGAATTGATAGCCGTTTCCCGATGCCGATGCTGTGACCGTAACAGCCACGTAAGGGTTCTTGGACACATTTTCCATGGTCTTGTGGCAAAACCACGCCTCGAAAACGAGATGGGAGCTGTTCATGACGTGCAGATCCCGGCCGACGGCCAGGTGAGGTCGCCCTGACTCGTCTGCTGAAGCTACGAAAGCGTGTTCGATGGATTCGATGAAACGGCTGATTTCCTCAGTCAACATGCTTTGCACACTCCTTTGATCTTGCCTTCCCATTTCCGGCAGAACTGGTTTTTCTCCAACAGGTTTAATCGACGTAATTCCCTTTTGTTTCAAAATCCAGTATGTCGAGGAGCGTTTTAGGCTTGTAGGGAAGAGAGTGGGGCTTTTTATCTCCCCTGGTCCATTGAACCACCTCTTCCCCATCTTTTAAGGTCTTTGATATCCGGTCGCCGCAGAGCTCCTTCACGTGGTCCCACATCTGCTGCATATCGATCAGCTCAAATCCGCCGAATTCCTCATCTTTCCCGACATTGCTTTCAAATCTCTCGATGAGGTCGAAATCGATGAAATCTTCTTCCTTTCTCCACCATTTGATAAAGCACTGCTCTGCCGTTTTCTTCTCCCTGATAATCTTCATCATTTCGCCGCCGGTCATGACATACCTCCTTTAATGCAATTGAATTTTCACCTCTTGACGGTTGACGCGCTTGCTGTTGACTGTCGGTACTCACTGATAAGTATAGCCCTTATGTAAGGGGGCGCAAGTCGGGAATTGCGCGGCTGTTGACTGCGCAAAATTAATGAATCGGCATAAGTGCCCATCTATTGCATTAGCATGACTTTTTGCTACCATTTGAATAATTCCAATTCCAAATCAAGGCGCTATCTTCGTTGGCTCGTCTTCGGCTCCTCAACGTACCCCTCACTCTATCTCTCTCCCAGAGGGAGAGAGTACACTGTTTACCCTCTCCCTCCGGGAGAGGGTGGCCAACGGCCGGGTGAGGGCCTTCGTCGCCTCACTCCTCGCCGCCTTGATTTCATCCTTGATTTGAAATTGGAATAACATACCCACCGGCTTCTTTTCCATTTGCAGGCACAAAGCAACTTATCGTAAACAGGAGATAATCATGGAAACAATGGCTGGATTAGTCAATCGGGCCGCAAACGTTTTCACGCCGGCGCTGCATCTCTACTATCCGGTTGCAATAGCCAGCGGATGCGGCGCGACCGTCGAATCAACCGACGGGAGGCTCTATCTGGATTTTTCCTCGGGGCTCGCGGTCCTCAACGTGGGGCACAATCACCCCCGGGTGCTTGAGGCGGCGAGAAAACAGCTGGACTGTTATATTCATACCGGCGGGATATATTATAGCGAGACCTCGGTATCGGCCGCAGAAAAACTGGTCTCTATAACCCCGGATGGGCTGGACATGCTGTTTTTCAGCAATTCGGGCGCAGAAGCCGTGGAAGGGGCCTTGAAACTGGCGCGCTTTACGACCGGCCGCCAGGGGATCATTTCTTTTACCGGCGCATTTCATGGCAGGACCTTGGGAGCGATATCGCTAACCACCAGTTCCGTTGATTATCGAAGGCGTTATCACCCCTTGCTCCCCTCGGTCTATCACTCGCCTTACCCTTACTGTTTCCGCTGCCCCATCCATGAATGTCCCGAGACGTGCGGACTCTCCTGTCTGCGATACCTTCGGACCATCTTCGAACGGCAGATCCCGGCAGAGGAAGTGGCAGCCGTCATAATAGAGCCCGTTCTCGGCGAGGGGGGGTATCATCCCGCGCCGGCAAAGTTTCTGGTGGAGTTGCGAAAATTGTGCACCGAGCACGGCATCCTGCTGATCTTCGATGAAGTCCAGTCCGGCATGGGCCGGACCGGCCGCTGGTTTGCAGGAGAACAGAGCGGGGTCGTGCCGGACATCATGACCGTTGCAAAGGGGATCGCTTCGGGGTTTCCCCTTTCGGCGGTCGTGGCCGGAAGGGATTTGATGCAGAGGTGGAACCCCGGTGCACACGGCACGACCTTTGGCGGCAACCCGGTTTCCTGTGCTGCTTCCATTGCGACAATCGAGGTGATACAGAGGCAGAAGCTGCTTGATAAAGCATCAATGGGCGGCGTCCGGGCACTGGACAGGCTGCGGAAAATTGCCGCAACATTCCCGGTTATCGGCGACGTGCGCGGTTTCGGCCACATGATCGGCATCGAATTCGTCGATAAAATGGGAGAGCCGAACGGCAATGCCTGCCGGAAGGTCCTCGATCATTGTCTCGAAAAAGGGTTGATCCTCATCGGTTGCGGACCGATGAGGAATATTGTCAGGTTCATCCCGCCGCTCGTTGTCTCCGACGCGGAAATGGAGTCGGCCCTCGACATATTCGAACAAGGGGTGAAGGGGTTGTGATGAAGCGGGAGAAGGTCATTATCATGGGGGCTGCCGGGCGGGATTTTCACAATTTCAATGTCTGCTTCAAAAATGACTCCCGTTACCAGGTCGTGGCCTTTACCGCCACCCAGATACCCTATATAGCCGGGCGCCGTTATCCGGCCGTCCTTGCCGGCAATCTCTATCCCCGCGGCATCCCCATTCACGATGAAGCAGAACTTGAGAAACTCCTGGACAAGTATCGGATAAATCAAGTTGTATTCGCTTACAGCGACATCGGGTATAACGAGATTATGCACAAGGCTTCGCGGGTCCTGGCCCGGGGGGCGGACTTTCGATTGATAGGCCCGGATGCCGCCATGCTGAAGAGCGGTAAACCGGTCATCTCCGTCTGTGCCGTGCGCACCGGTTGCGGCAAGAGCCAGATATCACGCTATATTGCCGCCGTTCTCCGGGGAAAAGGGATTACACCGGTGGTGGTTCGTCATCCCATGCCATACGGGGATCTGGCAAAGCAGGCTGTCGAAAGGTTTTCCCATTTTGAAGATCTCTCCCTATATCATTGCACCATCGAGGAGCGTGAGGAGTATGAACCCCTATTGCGGCAAGGCACAGTGGTCTATGCCGGCATCGATTACGAAAGGATCCTGCTGGCTGCAGAAGGTGAGGGGGATGTGATAATCTGGGATGGGGGCAACAACGATTTCCCGTTTTTCAGGCCGGATCTGGAAATAACCGTGGCGGACCCTTTACGGAGCGGTGACGAAACGGCGTATTTTCCCGGTGAAGTCAATCTGCGCCGGGCTGCTGTCGTTATCGTCAATAAAATCAATGCAGTCGATGCTGAAACAGTGCGCAGGTTGGAAAAGGCTGTTGCGGCAGTCAATGATCAGGCGCAAATTGTGCGGACCGCATCAGAGATAACGGTAGAGTGCGCCGATGACATCAGGGGTAAAAGGGTGCTGGTGGTTGAAGACGGGCCGAGCGTAACCCACGGCAACCTGCCGAGCGGTGCCGGTCTGGCCGCTGCCGCTCAATTCGGCGCAGCCGAAGTCATCGATCCGCGTCCGTTTGCCTCAGGTTCCTTGTTGGATACCTTCCGCTCCTATCCCCATATCGGCCCGGTACTCCCTGCCATGGGGTACAGCGATCGGCAGCGTGAAGAGCTGCGGATGACGATTGAAGCGGTTCCGAGCGACATGGTCCTTTCTGCAACCCCCATAGACCTTGCTTCCGTGGTGCGGCCGACAAAGCCGGTGTGCAGGGTATTCTACGAGATCAGGGAAGAAAAAGGGGAGCCGTTGAAATCGATAATCAGCTCTTTTCTTACAAAGAAAGGGCTGCTTCCTTAATCGAGCATGAATTCTGCAAAACTACATTTACTTACCTGATTAGTATCGATGCTCCGCGAGTCCCAAAACACTCCCTCCCCCCAACCCCCTCCCATCAAGGGAGGGGGAGAGAAATCGTACGGAAGATTGGTAATAATCGGATTTTCTTAAGTCGTATTTAATGACTGGCACACTATGTGCTAAAGGGGTATGAGCAGACTATGGTGGTATTTACGTCTGGAAATGAAAAGAACTGTCTCAAGTTTTGGGAAAGCGAGATTACGATGACAAATATGTCGACAAATAATGGTAACGATCAGTCGGTTCTGATCGTAGACGATGATAGCGATGTTCTAAACGAATTACGTGTGATGCTCCTGTCCAACGGCATCAGGGATATTATCACTCTTTCCGACAGCAGTGCCGTTATTGCCGAGTTGGATAAAGGCGGCATTTCAGTGCTGCTCATGGACTGGATCATGCCCGGTCTTACGGGGTCGGAGCTGCTTCCCCTGATAGTCCAGCGCTTTCCGCATATTCCGGTCATCGTCATAACGGCGGTGAGCGACGTGCAGACGGTGGTCAACTGCATCAAGCAGGGCGCTTTCGACTATATTACCAAGCCGGTCGATTCCGATCGGCTGCTGTTGACCATTCAGAAGGCTTTCCATATCAGCGAGCTCGCCAGCCAGAACAGAATCCTCAGGAACTACCTGCTGGGAGAGCCGCTGGCCCATCCGGAACATTTCAGCGACATTGTGACATGCAGCGACAAGATGCAGGCGCTTTTCAAGTTGATCGAGACCATCGCACCCTCCCGTCACCCGGTATTGATCAATGGTGAAACCGGTGTCGGCAAGGAGCTGATTGCCAGATCCATTCATAAGGCGAGCGGATTCAAAGGGGCCTTTGTCCCGGTGAACGTGGCAGGTCTTGACGACATCATGTTCAGCGATACCCTTTTCGGCCACAGGAAGGGTGCATTTACCGGCGCCAACGAGGCAAGGGAGGGGCTGATAGCAAAAGCCCAGGGCGGCACGTTGTTTCTGGACGAAATCGGCGACATGAGTCCCGAATCCCAGATCAAGCTTTTGCGGCTTTTGCAGGAGCATGAGTACTATCGCCTCGGTTCCGATGCCCTGGTAAAATCCGATGCCCGCATCATCGCCGCATCCAATCAGGATATAGACGCTTTGATTAACCAGGGAAAGTTCAGGCAGGACCTCTATCAGCGCCTCTGTTTCCACGAGCTCAAGATACCGCCTCTCAGGGAGCGGAGAGAGGATATCATGCCCCTCATCGAGCATTATGTGGCCAAGGCCGCTGCAATATATGAAAAGGACATTCCCGATTTTTCACGGGAACTGTATATAGCTTTGCAGGAGTACGATTTTCCGGGCAATGTCCGTGAATTGATCAGCAAGGTCAGCAGGGGGGTGGCGCATAGCCGGAGGGGGATACTTACCCTGCAGGACTTTCCGGGAGTGCCGGCCAAGATGAACTTGGGCAGACCTGCCGTCCGGGTTGCATCAGACGGGTTTTTCAAGCTTCAGGCAACCTTTGAGCAATTTCCGAATTTTGGCGACATCGAGCGGTTGCTCTCCGACGAGGCCCTGAAGGCGGCGAAAGGCAACAAGACAGCTGCCGCTGAATTGCTCGGCATTTCCCGCCCGACGTTGCAAAAAAAGCTGACGACAGGGTGAAACTGAACTGCAATAACCCCACCTGTCCTCCCCTTACTCTAAGGGGAGGGACGCCAAGTAATACCTTTAGTTGATCTTTCAGCAGAACCAGTCCCTCACGTTCACCCTCTTAAGATAAGAGGGGGGCAGGGGGAGTTATGAGTGTGAATCCGCTCAAATCAGATTTTTATCCGCGTACCAATGCCTTTGGCTTTTTCTTGCTTGATTTCCGGCTACGCCGCCTGCGACAGGGGGAGCCTTATGGTGAAAATCGTTCCCTTGCCGGGTTCGGATTGCACCTCAAACCTCCCCTGGTGCTCGATTACGATGAAGTTGGAGATATAGAGCCCCAGACCGCTCCCCCCGTTGTCGATGCGGGTGGAGAAGAACGGTTCGTAGATCCTTTCCAGATGTTCCGGCAGTATGCCTTCCCCCTCATCCTCCACGGAAATGAGCACCTCACCGCATATCCGGTCGAGGACCGTCACGAGTTTGATGGTCCCCATCCCGTTGGGCATGGCCTGGATGGCGTTGAGGAGCAGGTTGATGACGACCTGTTCGAGCTGGTGCCGGTTGCCGGTGATGAGTGGCAGGTCGGGATCCGGTTCTTGGGCGATGGAAAGATTGCCGTGGTGGCCGTGGATACGGATAACTGCCAGGGCGTCGTTTATGATCTGGTTCACGTTCACGTCGGACTGGAACTCGTTCCGGTCGCCGAGGCTGTAGGCCCTGAGATTCTTGATTACCTGTTCAATCCTCTCCGTATTGCGGATGATGTTCATTCCGCTCCTGGCAACCTCCTCGCCGGCCATACTGAAAGGTATGCCGCCGATGCTGAAATCCCCTTCCTCCCTGGCAACACCTTCCAGAATAGGCACCGTATCCTTCCAGGCCTTGTTCAGGTACTGTCCGGCAAGCCTTATTGCGCCGTTGGGGTTGTTGATCTCATGGGCCATGCTCGATACGAGTAGCCCCAGCGACGTCATCCGGTTCGTCTGGATCAATTTGGCCATGAGCTGTTTTCTTTCTTCACGTACTTCGAGTTTCATGGCGTTGAACAATTCTTCCTGCAAACGACGGTTTTCAGCCTCGCGGCTCTCCAGGGAGGCGGCCAGGTCGTTGATCGCCATGGCGGCCTGTCCGGGTTCGTCATCGGATTCCGTTGCGATTCTCACGGAATAGTCCCCCATTCCGATTGTTTTCACCCCCTGCATCAATGCATTGAACGAATGCGTGGCCTTTTTCAGCGCCAGGTAACTGAGCGATAGCACCATCAGCCAGAAGAATAAGGCCATGGTTGCGGAGAATATGACCAGCTCGCGCGTCTTTTTGGGAAGGTCGTTCGAATTCAGGGCCAGTCGGACAGTGCCGAGAGCTTTTCCTGAAGTGGCGGGATTGCCTGTCAGAGCCGATTCTGCAGAGGCTGCCAGGCTCCCGGAATCGACGGTAACCGTTACGCTCAGGGTGGTCGCCGGTGTTGTGTTTTCTCGTTTTCTGAGTTCGACCAAGACCTTACCGTCGTTGTTGGTTATGACTATACCGACAACGTCGGGTTTCTGCGCCGTTTCGGCAGCAATCCGCTCCAGCGTCTCTTTGTCCTCTGCATATAGTGGTAGGCGAATGCTGTTGGCGAGCAGTGATGTCAGCAGGAGCGTTTTTTCAGAGGCCTGCAACCGGTAAGAGCGGATTTCATGTTCGACAAATAGCGCCGTAAAGAGGGTGGTAATAAGGGTGGTGATGATAGTGAAGACGGCAAAGAGTCTGAAGCGGAAGCTTTTATTGAGTTTCTGGAGACGGCTCACGATGGACATGGCGTACTCCATGGATTGGGGGTTGAACCATATATGTGGGGAAGGCAGATGGTCATAAGTGAATTGATCAGGACGCCCCTTTAATTATCGGTTCAATCGTCAAATGAAGGCGGGTTTATTATTCCGTGCGTATTGGTTATAGTTCATTTGCGCCGCAAAGGCAATAACTATGCGTGAATAGGGCCGCTCGATTTTTTTGGGCTATTCCGACAACGTCTCTTTTGTTGCAGCCCGTGAGGAGGGGTATCGGAGATCCTGGAGGATGAACCGCTCCAGTGCGGCGTCGTAGAAATCCTTGCGGCAGTCCACTTCGTCGATGACGCCGTTTTTCAGGAGGGTGAGGTAGCGGCAGCCGCCGAAGCATAGAGGTAGGTAGGCGCAGTCGAGGCATTCATCGGTTTTCCAGACGTCCAGGTTGTGGGAAACGGAATAATCTTTGGTTCCTTCTGCAAGTGTACCAATGGAGAGCTCCGGCCACCCCATGAAGGCGGAGCATTTATAGAGTGAGCCGTCGTAGTTGACGACCAGGTGGTTGTCGAATTCGATGACGCAGGCCGCCTGGGTCGGCTTCATGGTCTTGAAGCCCCGTTTCAGGATCTCTTCCCGCAGGTACGGGGCTGCCTCCGTCACCCACGGCTCGCTGCCGGAGGCGCAGCAGGCAGAGGTGTCGGCGCTGGCCGTCCTGCCGGACTTGGGCATGATCGGGGCGAATTGAACCTCGCCGAGCCGTTCGGGGGGGATTCCCTCGGCAATGATATGGTCGAGCACTCGGGGGAATTCCCGGTAGTTGTCGCGGAAAAAATTGCCGCCAAGCTGCAGCTCGATCAGGTCGAAGCTCGCCTTGATGTTGGCGACGATGATGTCGTAACTCCCGACGCCGGAGACGAAGGGGCGCTGGCGGTCGTGGATCTCGCGGGGGCCGTCGAGGGTGAGAATGGCGCCGGTGAGCCCCAATGGGAGAAGTTCTTCGACAACGGTCCGGGTGAGAAGGGTGCCGTTGGTAGTCATGCCGAAGGAGAATTTAGTTCCATGAGCTTGGGCCGCGTCCAGCAGAGGGCGGGCGATTTCCCGGATGAGGGGAAGGGAGAGGAGCGGTTCGCCGCCGTAGAAGCCGAGCTTCACCTCCCGGCCGCGGCCGATCTGCTCACTGATCACGGTATCCACCAGGAGGCGGGCCGTTTCCCGGGTCATGTAGTGGCGTCCCCGGAAATGGTCTTCAAAGCAGTAGGGGCAGGCCAGGTTGCAGTCCAGGTTCATGACCACCTTTGCGTAGAACCGGTTGTTCCGGGCATTGGCCCTCTTCACCAGGGAGGTCATTGCTGCCTGCTCGGCCTCGGGGTCGTCGATGAGGATTTCCAGGCGGCGCAGGGTCTCTCTCTCTGTGTCGGTGAGGGTCCCTTCCCGCGCCGCTTCGAGGCGGTCTCCAGAGAGTCGGACCACCGACCCCTTTCGGGTCGAGTAGAGGAGATACGAGCCCGGCCGGTCGGAGTCGTGGTAGATTTTCAGGTAGTGGGAAAGGGGCATGTAAAACCTCCAGGAAAAGAGGGGAGCACGCTCCCCTCTTCGCAGTTCGATGCTGCTGTGCTGTCTCTGCGGCCTCAGGTCCGATTGGAGCTGCCTGCGGTGCAGCAAGTGTTCAGTTCCTCATGGTCGGCGCGCCCCTCGTCCAGAACCTCCAGTTCCATCTTCTTTTGCGTCGTTTCCATAGTGCTACCTCCTCTGTTGAAATACACCCGGTGCGGGTGGAAAAACCACAAAAATTCGACAAAATCAGCCTGTTGTGTATAGATGCGCCGGCTCTTCGCAGATGAATGCTGTAGATCTCACTTAGCGGTCCTCAGGTCCGGCCGGAGTTGCCTCCGCCACAGCAACTGTTCAATTCCTCGTGGTCCGCTCGCCCCTCGTCCAGAACCTCCAGCTCCATCTTCTTTTGCGTCGTTTTCATAGCACTACCTCCTTTGTTGAAATGCACCCGGATTGGGTGGAAAAACCACGAAAAATTCGACAAAATCAGCCTGCTGTGTATAGATGTGCCGGTGCTTAATAAGATACATGTTAATGGTGAATCAACCAAACAGACGCTTCCTGCCAAGACAGGTAACTCACTTTGAGGGCTATTCCTGCGACGTCTCCTATGTTGCAGTCTGTGATGAGGGGTACTGGAGATCCTGGAGGATGAATCGCTCCAGTACTGAGTCGTAGAACGCCTTGCGGCAGTCTACTTCGTCGATGACGCCGTTTTTCATGAGGGGCATGAGGCGGCAGCCGCCGAAGCAGAGTGGGAGATAAGCGCACTCCAGGCATTCATCGGTTTTCCAGACGTCCAGATTGTGGGAGACTGAATAATCCCTGGTTCCTTCTGTAAGGGAGCCGATGGAGAGCTCCGGCCACCCCATGAAGACGGGGCATTTATAGAGTGAGCCGTCGTAGTTGACGACCAGGTCGTTGTCGAATTCGATGGCGCAGGCCGCCTGGGTCGGCTTCATGGCCTTGAAGCCCTGTTTCAGTATCTCTTCCCGCAGGAGCGGGGCTGCCTCCGTCACCCATGGCTCGCTGCCGGAGGTGCAGCAGGCGGAGGTGTCGGCGCCGGTTGTAACCCCGGATCCGGACTTGGGTATGATCGGGGCGAACTGAACTTCGCCGATCCGTTCGGGTGGGATTCCCTCGGCAATGAGATGGTCGAGCATCCGGGGGAATTCCCGGTAGTCGTCACGGGAATAATTGCCGCCAAGCTGCAGTTCTATCATGTCGAAGGTCGCCTTGATGTTGGCGACGATGATGTCGTAGCTCCCCGCGCCGGAGACGAAGGGGCGCTGGCGGTCGTGGATCTCGCGGGGGCCGTCGAGGGTGATGATGGCGCCGGTAAGCCCCAAGGGGAGAAGTTCCTCGACAACGGAGCGGGTGAGTAGGGTGCCGTTGGTGGTCAGGACAAAGGAGAACTTCACCCCTTTTTCAGCGGCGGCGTCCCGGAGGGGGATGGCGATTTCCCGGATGAGGGGTAGGGAGAGGAGCGGTTCGCCGCCGTAGAAGCCGAGCTTCACATCGCGACCGCGGCCGATCTGCTCGCGGATCACGGTATCCACCAGGAGGCGGGCCGTGTCTTGGGTCATGTAGTGGCGCCCCCGGAAATGGTCTTCGAAGCAGTAGGGGCAGGCCAGGTTGCAGTCAAGGTTCATGACCACCTTGGCGTAGAACCGGTTGCTCCGGGCATTGGCCCTCTTCACCAGGGAGGTCATGGCCTCCCGCTCGGCCGCAGGGTCGTCGATGAGGATTTCAAGGCGGCGCAGAGTCTCCCGCTCTGCGTCGGTGAGGGTCCCTTCCCGTGCCGCTTCAAGGCGGTCTCCAGAGAGCCGGACGACCGACCCCTTCCGGGTCGAGTAGAGGAGATACGAGCCCGGCCGGTCGGAGTCGGGGTATATTTTCAGGTAACGGGAAAGGATCATGCGTAAACCTCCAGGAAAAGAGGGGAGCCCGGCTCCCATCTTCGCAGTTCAATACTGCTGTGTTGTCTCTGTGGCCTCAGGTCCGATTGGAGTTGCCAGCAGAACAGCAAGTATTCAGCTCCTCGTGGTTCGCGCGCCCCTCGTCCAAAACCTCCAGCTCCATCTTTTTTTGCGTAGTTTTCATAGCGCTAACTCCTCTGTTGAAATGCACCCGATATGGGTGGAAAAACCACGAAAAATTCGACAAAATCAGCCTGCTGTGCTATAAGGTGCGCCGGTGCTTAATGAGTATACTATCGGTTCGTATTCCGGTTTCTTGAGGGTTTTCGAACGTTTTTATCAGTTGCATGCACTATTACTCATAATTAACGACTTTTGTCAAGGTTTGGCGTATACGCCGTCGATGAGGAAGCCATGCTGTCCGTGAAAGAATTTGCAGTGTCCGGGGTCAAGTGGACCACAATGTCAACCGTCCTTATGTCGGCAATGGAATTCATCACGTTGACTATCCTTGCGCGTCTGCTTACCCCGGTTGATTTCGGCTTGATGGCGATGACGATGGTCGTGCTGGGCTTCGCTGCTGGATACGCGGATATGGGCTTAAGTGCAGTGATTGTCCAGCGACAGGATGTCAGCCGAAGTCAGCTCTCCAGCCTTTATTGGCTTAATCTCATTGTCGGTACAGTGATCTTTGTGCTTATATGGGCGGTGTCACCGCTTGCGGTTGCTTTTTTTCACGAGCCGCTTCTTTACTGGTTAATGCCTGTAAGTGCTTTAAGCTTTGTCATTATGTCGATAGGCCAGCAGTTTTCATATTTGCTGGAGAAGGATCTCCGTTTTGATCTTCTTGCCAAGCAGGAAATTTGTGCATGCTTTTCTGGAAATATTGTGGCCATTGTCTGTGCTTTTTGCGGCCATGGGGTTTGGTCGCTTGTCTGGGGACATCTGGCCAAAGCGGGGATGATAACAGTTCTTCTTGTGTGGTCTGGCTGGTCTCAATGGGCACCGATGTTCCACTTCAAATGGAGAGACTTGAGCGGTTATCTGAGCTTCGGTCTCTATCAAATGGGGGAGCGGAGTATCTTTAATTTCAATTCGCGAATTGATCAGATTTTGATTGGTAAGCTTCTGGGGGCGCAGGAACTTGGTTATTATAACTTTGCCGTCAACCAGATTTTACTGCCGTTGTACAGGATCAATCCGCTTCTATCGCGGATCATCTTTCCAGTGTTTGCACGTTTGCAACATGACATTCCAGATCTGCGACAGAGTTATCTCAAGTTGATGAAACTGCTCAGTGCGCTCAATGCACCGCTTCTGTTTGGTTTGGGGGCGATGGCACCGCTTCTGATACCGCTAACTTTTGGTGTCCAATGGACACCTGCAGTGCTGTTGGTGCAGATACTTGTTTTCTCTAGCTTTATCCGCAGCACTGTTGAGCCTATCGGCAGTATTCTTTTGGCGAAGGGCCGGGCCGATATCAGCTTTCGATGGAACCTCGCCCAAGCTTTCATTACCACGCCGTTGATCTTCATTGGAGCAAAGCTTTATGGTACTTTGGGAGTTGCCGTGGCGCTTGTCCTGCTGACAATAAGTTATGCAATGGCAAATTACATCTTCTTAGTAAGACCTTTTATCGGTCCATGTGGAAAGCCTTATGCGTTTTCCATCCTCAAAGTAACAGCTCTGGCGGTTATAATGGCAAGTATTGTCTTGCTTATGTCTTTGGCTGGCGGTCATTCAGTTATTTGGTTAATTGGGGAAGCATGTGTTGGCATGTTAATTTATCTGCTACTTCTTCGGACCGTTGATCAGGCGTTTTTCTTTGAAGTGAAAGAGATGTTGATAGGTGGGGGGGGAATACGTCAAGAATATGGAGTGGATTCTGCCCAATGAGAAACAAAAAATTCCGGAGATTGGGCTTTAAGCATGTTTTATTACCTTCAACGATGTGCCCTCTGTCAACTTGATGCCAAAAAAAGGGGAGCAAAGCTCCCCCGGGGTGATGATGCTGCGGCCTTTAATTCACTGACGTGAAGTACCGCCTGAACAACAAGAATTAAGCTCTTCCATGTCGTCGCGTCCTTCGTCGAGGACTACCAGTTCCCTATTTTCCGTTTCCATTTCTGCTACCTCCTTTGTTGAAATTACCCGGTGTGGGTTGTTAAAAGTATTAAATTCGACAAAATCAGCCTGCTGTGCTATAAGACGCCAGTGCTTAATGAGTATATTATCGGCACGTATTCCGGTTACTTGAGGATTTATTGTATTTTTTTCGCTTTCCATTACTGATTGTCCTCCTCGTCTTTTGTATTGTGGGTGTCTCGCCGTTCACTGCCGGTGCGAGCGAAGACGATCAGACCCTCTCCCTCTTCTCTGGAGGGGATCAGCCGCTTGTTTCCTCTGGCCGCACCCCCCGCCCCACTTCCCGGATTGCCGAAAACGTCACCGTCATCACCGCCGAACAGATCGCGCTTCTAAATGCCCACACCTTGGCCGATGTACTGAACACTGTCCCCGGCTTCCAGCTCGAACAGGTCCAGACCCCTGGCAGTTTTACGTTCTTTTCCCTTCAGGGCGCGACTGATGCCCAGGCCCATGTACAGGTACTGATCGACGGCGTTCCCCAGAACAACCTGCTGCAAGGTGCGGCTGATGTGGGGCTGATCCCTGTTCAACAGATCGACCGGGTGGAGATCATCAAGGGTGCAGCCTCGGCCGCCTGGGGGCAGGCTCTCGGTGGAGTGATTAACGTTATCACCAAAGCGCCTGAGAGTGAGAGGGTGATTGGCGGCACGGCCGCTGCCTCCATGGGTGAACGTCTCACCACCGACATGCGGGGGGAGTTAAGCGGCACCGTCAGGCGCTTCGGATACTACCTTTCCGGCGGTAACCTCCATTCTAACGGCCTTCTCCCCGGCAACCGGATAAACAATAGCAATGTTTATGGCAAGTTCACCTACGATCTTCCCAGCAAGGGGAGCCTCATGCTTGGCTTCGATTTTCGTAAAGCTGACCGGGGGCTCGATGAAACGTTGCTCTATCATGACACAACGGAAGCCCATCGAGCATATACATTCCTGACGTTCACCTATCCTCTAACCGAGCGACTGACGCTGGAATTGGCAGCCAGAGCTAGTCACCGGAATGACGAGACGCTGTTGGGGCATTTCGATCAGGGATTGGTTGTTCTTGACAATAATTTTACGGTACGTGAATCAAGACGGGGTGGGAGCGCCAAGCTCGTCTGGGGGGACAGTCTCACCAACCTGGTGGCCGGGGTGGAGTATGAACATGGTGAAACAGAGCAATGGGATGCCTTAGTTCCCAATTCCCCTTTCCTGACCGATCGGACCATGGACCGTTGGGCGACATCCGCCAACGGCACCTTCTCTTACGGAGCACTGACCATCCTTCCCGGCGTCCGTTTTGACCACACCGGCCTGAGTAGCGATGCCTTGAGCTATACCCTGGGGGCTACCTACCGTCTTACGGAGAAGACCGTGCTGCGTGGCTATGGTGCCAGGGGGTACAGTCTTCCCAACGCCATATGGAATAACGGACCACAGAAAGTCTGGACTGTGCAGGCCGGGGCTGAAACCGAGGCGGTTCCTTATCTCTGGCTGAAAGGGACTTTCTTTTACAATGACACATGGAATGTTGAGGTCGGCGATTTCAATCTCAGCTCTCCTGGTGTTACCCTCAGGGAGCAGATCAAGCAAGGATTCGAGCTTGAGGCACGAACCATTCCCTTGTACGGCTTTTCCCTGGCTGGCGGCTATACCTTTACTGACGCCAGAGACGGGGAAACGAAGGAACGCCTTAAATCCGTACCTGAACACGGGGCAAAGCTGGCCCTGAATTACGACAACATTAGCCTGGGGCTGCGCGGGGTAATGACCGGCAATTACGTTCAGTGGAACGCTCCAATCGGCAATAACGCCAAAGATTCGGCAGTCATCTGGGACCTGCACCTGACGAAGATGCTGTTTCCTGCCTGGGAGTTGTCCCCGGAGTTGTTCTTCTCGGTCCATAACCTTTTTAACGGCTCTCAGTATCAAAGTGATTCGTTCAAGAACGCCCCCCGCTGGCTGGAAGGTGGAGTGAGGTGGCGATTTTGAGAGCGCTACTTTCCTTCATACTTGCCCTATATATCTTCGCTGCTGCACCGGCCCTTGCGACAGACCTGCTCATCGTCCAGAGCACGCGGCACTCAAGCTACACCGAGGCTTTGAACGGCTTTAGAAACGCTTGCAACGCCAGGAGCCGGGTGGTGGTCCTGGATGACTACGCCGAGGTCGATGTGGCCCGCCTCGTCCGGGAGGAGCAACCCGTTGCGATCCTGGCCGTGGGTGATTCCGCTCTGGATGCGGTGAAGAAGATCCGCCGCGTCCCGATCGTCTCTCTCATGTCTATCAGCCCCTCCACCGGGAAGAGCATGCCGCCCAATGTGACCGGCGTGAGAATGACGATTTCTCCCGAGCGCTACATGACCCTCTTCAACGCCCTTCGGTTGGACCGGGTCGGTGTGATTTACAACACCGCCCGCAGCGGCGCATACCTGCGGCGCGCCCGTCAATCAGCCGAACAAGCCGGTGTCGATCTGGTGTTGCGCGAGGTGGACAATCCCCGTGAAACGTCGCATCAGCTGGCAAGTTTGAAGGGTAAAGTGGACGCCCTTTGGCTCCTTCCCGACTCGACTGCGGTGACCCGGGAAACGGTGGAAGCCTATTTCTTCTTCTCCATGGAGCAGAGAAAGCCGGTCATTGCCTTCTCTGCGGTCTATCTCTCCCTGGGGGCTGCTGCCACTCTGGAAATCGACCGCCACGGCATGGGGATGCAGGCGGGTGAAGTCGCCAATCGCCTGCTGAAAGGGGCTTCACCGGCCGAAATACCGTTTAGCGACCCCCTCGATATCTTCCTGAAAACCAACCCGAGCGTCATCCGCAAGCTCGAACTCAACCAGCAGGGGCTGAGCAAGCTCACCTTCGAAGGGCGCGATTGATCTGCCGTTGATCGATTGCGTACCTCCCGCACCCCCCTGATATCCAACTGTAAAAATTTTTTACAAGAATGTAAACGCCCTACTGGCGCGGGTTTACGGGTAAGTGTAAAATTTTTTTACAAGAATGTAAACGCCCTATTGGTGCGGGTTTACGGGGAAGTGTAAAAAAATTTTACAATAAGTCCCCCCCAGTTTCTCCCCCCTTCATGCTCCTGCCCCGTGCTGTCGCTGCCGCATCGGATAATAATTAGAACGTGAATATTCAGCATGTTACGGCCGAATACCGGTGTATTGTCCTACATTTGAACACTTTTGGCATGTAACGTGATGTTGTATATGAATAAAACATTCAAGGAAGTGTCATATATGGATCAATTGCTTGTAAAACCGACCATTATTCATCCCCTCTTTATCGACGGTGTGTTGGCGCCTGAGTCTGGCGGGGTGATCGGCATGACCATATGCCCGGGCAAGAAAGACAACGGCTATTTTTCCGGTTTCTGGGAACGGAACCTCGACGCTGACCTTCAGGCGATCAAGGACTGGGGCGCTGTGGCGCTAGTGAGCCTGATTGAAGGGTTTGAATTCAGGTTTCTCCAGGTCCAGGACCTGCCGGAAAAAGCGGGTATCTTCGGCCTGCGCTGGATGCATCTGCCGATCCCGGAAGCGAGCATTCCCGATCAGTCCTTCGAGGAAATATGGCAGGAAGCTGGTCCGCAGCTCCGTCAGTGGCTCAAAGAGGGAAAGAAGATCGTCCTTCACTGTAATGAGGGATTCGGCCGAACCGGCATCATTGCCGCCAGGTTGCTTGTGGAATTAGGCGTAGAGCCGGATGATGCGATACATTCCACCCGGAAGGCCCGCAGCGGCGCTATTGTAAACGTGCTTCAGGAGAAATATGTCCGGCAATGCAAATCGTCTGAGGCTTGATTTTTAAACGGGCAGTTCAGTGTTTCTGCGGCCGGAATTGATGGATGAAAAGATCCGGAGGTGTAGGTTGTCTGCAAAGCGCATAGTGGTAGTAGATGATAGCAGGGTGGTGTTGAGCGTTGTAACGGATATCCTCGAAGCTGCAGGGCATAATGCAGTTGCAACCCAATCGGGTATTGAAGCC
Source organism: Geotalea uraniireducens Rf4 (assembly GCF_000016745.1). Classification (GTDB taxonomy): domain Bacteria; phylum Desulfobacterota; class Desulfuromonadia; order Geobacterales; family Geobacteraceae; genus Geotalea; species Geotalea uraniireducens. The sequence continues at coordinate 2,281,016 of NC_009483.1, forward strand.
AATACATATATCTACGGTCAGCATCCACCAGATCTGATATTGCTTGATGTCGAGATGCCCCTGCTCAACGGAGACAAGAAGGCAAGTATTTACAAGGCGGATTTGCACCTGAAGAAGACGCCGATAATCCTCATGTCCCATAAAACCGATGCTGAAATGGAGGAACTCTGTCAGTCTTCAGGCGCTGACGGTTACATTCTGAAACCATTTGAGAAAGATGCGCTTTTGGAACTGTTAAGAAAATATTGTTAGTTTCCCGCCGGTTTACCGTCCACGCTTTAACCAATGATAGGTATTGCCTCCCTCCAGCAAAAAAGGAGTAACACCATGGAATTTTTCACGGTTCCCTGTCCCGGCAGGGGTAAGGTCTCAATCAACGGCAGTTATCATGGGGAAAACAAGAACGGCTCCGACCTTCACACCTTCCTCTGTGTCGAGGGGCTTCATGACATTACCCTCGTGTGCATGGATGGAAAGCACTGCCAGGAGCCGTTGCAGCGGGCTCTGATCTCAGACACCAACCTTATCATGCCGCTGGAAGTGCCGTTCGAATGTGCATATTGAGCGCTTCCTCCCCTACACATCCTATGACATCAATAAGGACAGCAACGCCGCCCGCACCTTTGCTGAGCTGGGTGGGCGTGGTGTACCAGTGGTCAGGATCGGGGCTAATGTTGTTCATGGTTATAATCCCGAGGCGGTGATGTCGTATCTTAATGGCGGGAAGTAGGGTTGAAGTTCTTGATTGCCACCTTCCAAGGGTAACTCTCTCATATTCTTCTTGTAAAACCTGCCCCCCCTTCAGATTTTCCGAACTCCATCAGGTTTTAACGAAATTGATTATGTTGCAAGATGTGCATACATTCTTGTATACTTATATTACCACATCAGCTTTGGAGGTGCTTGAATGGCAACAGCAACCGTCAGAATATCCGAGTCAGCCCGGCAAGCCCTGCGGGAGATCGCCCGGCATGATAAAAAGCCGATGCAGACTGTTCTGGAGCAGGCCATTGAGTTCTATCACCGGAAATGTTTTTTGGAAGATTTGGCCTCTGACTTTGCCGTCCTGAGAGAGAATGGCCCTGAATGGCAAGCTGAGCTTGAAGAACGGTCGGCCTGGGATGCGGTGCAACCCGATGGAGGCGACAAATGAAGCAGTCCCCTGCACGCGCCGAAATCTGGCTTGCCGATCTCAATCCCACCCGTGGACGAGAGCAGGCCGGGATGCGCCCTTGCCTGATCGTATCGGTTGATCTCTTCAATCAGAGCCCTGCAGAACTTGCTATCGTTATTCCAATAACCAGCCGTAACAAGGGAATTCGTTCTCACGTTCCTCTTGTTCCTCCCGAAGGTGGCGTGCGGGAGCCAAGCTACATAAAGTGCGAGGATGTCCGCTCCATCTCCTCCGAACGCCTTGTCACCCGCTGGGGCAAAATTAGCGATGCAGTCATGCGTGATGTGGAATACCGTCTGCGGATACTCATGGGGTTGTAAGGTCTGACGACATGGTTCCGCTGGCTTCGACTCCGCTCAGCCAACAGTATAATCAGGATGGTGAAGGGGATACCTGGCATTAGGGGAGGCATAGGGTCAGGCATGCAATCATGCAATTTGAGATTGTATAGCTGCGTGGAAGTAGGGTTAATCAGGCCTGTATTCTTTGCCGCGCGGAGAAAACCCCACTCGGAGTTACCATGCTCGGTGCAATCGTCGGCGATATCGTCGGCTCGATCTATGAATTCGAAAACATCAAGACCACGGAGTTTCCGCTCTTCAGCCCTTCCTGCTCCTTTACCGACGACACGGTGCTGACCGTTGCCCTGGCGGAGAGCTTGCTGACGGGGGAGCCCTACGGCGAGGTGATGAAGGCGTACTACCGCCGCTATCCCGATGCCGGTTATGGCGGGATGTTCATCCGCTGGGCCGAGTCGGCGGAGAGTCGGCCCTACCAGAGCTGGGGAAATGGCGCGGCCATGCGCATCAGCCCTGTCGGCTACGTGGCCGCCACCCTGGAGGAGGCGCTGGCGCTGGCAAAGGAGTGTACCGCCATCACCCACGACCACCCGGAGGCGATCAAGGGGGGGCAGGCCGTGGCAGCGGCGGTCTTTCTCTGCCGCAGGGGGATCGGCAGGGAGGAGCTGCGGGAATATGTCAGCCGGGAGTTCGGCTACGACCTTTCCCGCACCTGTGACCAGATCCGCCCCGCATACCGCTTCGATATCTCCTGCCAGGGGACCGTCCCCCAGGCGCTGACCGCCTTTCTGGAGTCGAGCGATTTCGAGCGCGCCATCCGCCTGGCAGTCTCCCTCGGCGGGGATACGGACACGCTGGCCTGCATTACCGGGGGGATGGCCGGGGCCTTCTACGGCGGCGTGCCGAAGCCGATCGCAGAGCAGGCGCGCTCATACCTTGACCCGCCACTGCTGGCGGTGGTGGATGAGTTCGCGAGGCGGTACCCCCCTTTAGCAGTCTGTAGGACTTAGGAATGAATCTACTGCGAGAATGGCCAGCCATTTTACAACCTTCAATTGTGCCTCGCAGGGGAAAATTTCCTAATTACGTGATGGGGGCTCAACGGCGCTTCTTACCCTGGGGACTGGGCGGTTTGGCCGCAGTTTTAAATTCAGGTTCATAGCCAACAATGAAGTGGGTGGTGGTATTATTTCGCATGCTCAGGAAATGTGCATTGTTTTTATCAAAAGGACAAATGGGCAAACTGCATGGTTCAAAGTCAAACCTTTTGTAATAGCCGGGTTCGCCCAAGACAAACAGGGGCTGGCTTTTGATCATTTCCTGCCTTAAGGCAAATCTGAGCAGTTCCGAGCCCACCCCCTGCTTTTGAAAATCGGGTGCCACGGCCATGGGCGCCAGGTGCAACCCGCACACGTCGTTGCCATCATAGGCATTGGAAAAGGCGATGTAGGCGATGACCTTATTGGTGTGAATACAAACCCATTCATGTACGGGTTTGCCATTCTCGTGGAATTTCTGCACCAGTCCGGCTTCGTATTCACTGCCGGGAAAGGCGCTGCGCAATAGCGCATAGACTTTGGCGCGGTTTTCTTCAGTCAATTTCTGTATTTTCATAATGAGTGTCCTTGAAAGTCCCGATGTTTCACCTCCGGATACCATATATCAGCTTCAAGATTACTTCAAGATTACTCTGATCTTGAGTTTACAACCCGGTATTCATGTGGTAATCGTGAGGCAAATTTTTCTTGGTCTAAGTGGGGTCTGGCTTCTGCGCCTTCCTGACGAACTGGAGGTTGAACGCATAGCGAGGCACTCAGCTGATCGCACAAGAAAGCCATTGTCGCCGCACGAGCCGACGTGCTATACATGGAGTACTTCCGAACCACAGGGTCCACACCTGTGGTTTTTATTTTTCGAGATAAACTGCCATGCTTACAATTAAGGAGTTCGATCAATGTCTTTTGAATCTCTCGGCCTGCGCGCCGAACTGTTGAGCGCGATTGCCGCCCAGGGCTATACCACCCCGACACCCATCCAGACCGAGGCGATTCCTGTGATTTTCGAGGGGTGCGACCTGCTTGCCGGCGCCCAGACCGGCACCGGCAAGACTGCGGCGTTTGCCCTGCCGATCGTGCAGAGGCTGGGTGAAAATATCCCCCCGGACAAACGCCGACGGCCGCGCGCGCTGGTTTTGGTCCCGACCCGCGAGCTGGCGGCCCAGGTCAGCGAACAGATGAACAATTATGCCCGGCGCCTGTCGCTGCGCTCGACGATGATCTACGGCGGGGTGAACATCCAGGCGCAGATCGAGCGGCTGCACCGCGGCGTCGATATTGTGGTCGCAACGCCGGGGCGGCTGCTCGATCACGCGGAACGGGGCACCATCAACCTTTCCCGGATCAAGTTCCTGGTGCTGGACGAGGCCGACCGGATGCTCGATCTGGGATTTATCGACGACATCCACAAGGTGGCGGAGTATCTGCCGGCGAAGCGCCAGACCATGCTCTTTTCGGCCACCTATTCACAGAGCATCAAGCAGCTTGCCGACGAGTTGCTCGATCAGCCGCGGCGGATCGAGGTGGCGCGCCGCAATATCGCGGCCGACGCGGTCACCCAGGCGGTCTATCAGGTGGAAAAGAGCCGCAAGCGGGAAATGCTCTCGTTCCTGATCAGCAAGGGGAACTGGAATCAGGTGCTGGTCTTCGCCCGTACCCGCTACGGCGCGGACAAGCTGACCGAAGAACTGCTCTACGATGGGATCAAGGCTGCCGCCATCCACAGCAACAAGAGCCAGTCGATCAGGACGCGTACCCTGGCGGAGTTCAAGCGGGGTGAGTTTCGCGTGCTGGTGGCGACTGATGTGGCTGCGCGCGGGCTCGACATCGAGCGCCTGCCGCATGTGGTGAATTACGATCTCCCCCAGGTTCCCGAAGACTATGTGCATCGGATCGGTCGCACCGGCCGGGCCGGAGAGAACGGGGTTGCCCTCTCGCTGGTAAGCCATGAAGAGCAGTCACTGCTGCAAGCGATTGAGAAGCTGCTCAAGTATGCCATCCCGCTCCAGACGCTTGCGGAATTTCCGCAGTATGCGGTCAGGCGCGTTGATAAGTCGAAGGAAATCAAGCCGGGCAATGGACCGTCCAAGACAAGAAAGAGAGTGGAAAAGTCTGCGAAGGCTCCGGCAAAGACCACGACTCCCCAACGGAAAAAAGTCGTGGCCGAGCGCCCCGCCCCCAAGACCGGTCGCCGGGGGCGCAGGTCGATGCGGTAGGACCAAAGTTTGAGAAGCCTTTCTCTGTGAACCGGAATTTCAGGCGAAGCAAGATATATCGGGTTTTCGACTCCCGGCATCTTGCCAACACGGCATGGTCGGATAAACTCATGTAAACCGGTACACTGGGAGCGAGGCCATGGAGTACCTGAAATTAGCGCACGGCACATTCAATTTCCTCGTTATGCTCCTCTTCATCCGCCAGGGATGGCTCGGGTTGCAGATACGCAAACATCGGCTGACCGGGACGCCGCTCGTCACGGCCATCAAAAAGCACCGCCAGGCAGGCCCGATCGCTGCGGCCCTGGGCATCTGCGGTTTCTTCGTCGGAATGACCCTGGCGCTGATCGACCATGGCCGGATATTCCACTATCCCGCGCACTTACTTACCGGGACAACACTGGTGCTCTTCATCAGCGCTTCGTTCCTCGTCTCCCGCAGACTGAAGGGGCCGGCGCCGCCGTGGCGAACGGTCCATTTCATTCTCGGTATCGTCATTCTCCTGCTCTACCCGATGCAGGTCCTTCTCGGCCTGGGTATATTTCTGTGACTTAAGCCGGACAAGCCGGAACAAAAATATTTTATTTCACGCAACCAATAATTTGTTTAAAAGCCTTTCGTCGCTTAAAAGCGCCTACTTTTGGTGCGTCGTCGCGTAGTTGCGTGAGACATGTCTGGGAAGGGAAGGCGGAGGCGGTCTGGAGAGATGGACTGTTCGACGAAGGTGCACCACATCAGGCTCTTTCCCGGGAATAGACGGGGCTGGCTGGCATTCCTGCTGCGCTGGCTCATCATCGCACTGGTGATCGGTACAGGAGGCTTTTACGTGTTCAGGATGCCCGGCCGCTCATACGATCTGCCGCTCAAACCGCTGACCAGCGAGGAGGCCGGGCTGCGCGACCGGCTCCGGTCCCATGTCCGGACCCTGGCGGGCGAGATCGGGGAGCGGAACGTCTGGCGATACGGGGCGCTCCAGGCGGCGGCCGGCTACCTGGAAAATGAACTCGAAAGCTCCGGCTATGCCGTGACCGGCCAGCACTACACGGCGAAGGGGAAGGGGGTGCAGAACCTGGAGGCGGAACTCCCGGGCCTAAACGCTAACGCCGGGATGATCATTGTCGGCGCCCACTACGACTCTGTGTACGGCTCGCCGGGGGCGGACGACAACGGGAGCGGAACGGCGGCAGTCCTCGAGATCGCCCGGCTCCTCAAGGGGAGACCCCTGTCCCGGTCCGTGCGCTTTGTCCTGTTCGTCAACGAGGAGCCGCCGTTCTTCAAGACCGGCCTGATGGGGAGCCTGGTCTACGCCAAGCGGTCACGGCAGCGCGGAGAAAAGATCGCCGCCATGCTCTCGCTGGAGACTATCGGCTACTACTCCGATGCGCCGCAGAGCCAGCACTACCCGTTCCCCCTCAATTTCTTCTACCCATCGACCGGCAACTTCATCGGCTTCGTCGGGAATATCGGCTCGCGCCGGCTCGTCCACAGGTCGCTTGAGGCCTTCCGCCGCACCACCGCTTTCCCATCCGAGGGGGCCGCGGTGCCGGGGGGGATCATCGGGGTCGACTGGTCCGATCACTGGTCGTTCTGGCACGAGGGGTATCCGGCCCTCATGGTTACCGATACCGCTCTCTACCGCTACAACCAGTACCACGGACCGTTCGATACGCCTGACCGGCTCGATTATGACCGGATGGCGCGGGTGGTTGCCGGACTTGCCCGGGTGGTGGTTGATCTGGCACAGAAATAGGGTTCAGCGCGCCACGGGTTGCTTCTTTTGACGCTTCTTTCTCTTGTCGCCTTGCGGCCGGTCTTGCTCGATGCGGCGCCCAGAGACGCGGATTGCCAGGCCGATGCCGACAATGGAGAGGCTGGCGCAGACCCAGCCGACCCAGTCCCCCAGCAGCGCGTAAACGGTGCGGCCTTCCATCATCGGGATCCGGCCTACCAGCGTTTCCTTCGTCCATAGCCCGCTGCGGTTGACGAGCCGCCCCACCGGGTCCACGAAGGCGGACACGCCGGTGTTGGTGGCCCGCACGAGGGATCGCCGGTGTTCGATCGCCCGGAAGCTTGCGAGGACCAGGTGCTCCATCGGTTCGATCGATTTGCCGTACCAGGAGTCGTTGGTCAGGTTGAACATCGCCTCGGGAACGCGGCAGTCACGCGCGCCGCGCATGAGCGAGCGGATATGTCCGGGAAATATATCCTCGTAACAGATGCTTACGGAGAGCAGATGTTTGCCGAGCTGGAGCGGCTCCTCGCTCTCCCCGGGCCAAAACCTGCTGGAGTATGGCGACCAAGAGTATAGCTGCGGGAAGGTGTCGCCAAACGGGATGTACTCACCGAAGGGGACGAGCACCCTCTTGTCGTATGTGCCGAGAATCCCGCCCGTGCTGTCCGTGAGCATGGCGGTGTTGCAGACGCGGGGTTTGTCCCCCTGCCACATGCCCAGGGTTGCGCCGATCAGCGCCGGAGTGTGCAGGTCGCCGAGCAGATCTGACGGAAGCCGTCCCTCACGGGACGTTCCATTGATGCGGCAAATGCTCTCGGGCCACACGATCAGGTCGAGGGCACGGGTTCCGGCCAAGGTCCTGGACATCTCCCGGTGCTCGCGGAGTAAACCTTCCGGATCTTTGTGCTTCTCACCAGCCCCGTGATTGGCCTGAACCAGGCCGACCGTCAGCTTCGCGGCGCCCGAGGCCTGCCGGTCCACGGCGCGGATGCGGACTCCTCCATAGACCAGAACCACTCCGACAACTGCTGCGAAGACCGCAACCTGACGCCAGGCGAATCGCCGGTTCTTGAACCACTGCTCGATTACCGCATAGACCGTGGAATTGATGTAAACCACGAGGAAGGTGACGCCGAGGATGCCCGTCACATCCGCTATCTGCGTCAAGAGGGAGAGCTTGTACTGGCTTGCGCCGAGATAGTTCGGGAAGATCTCGGGCCAGAATTTTTCTGCTGCCGTCCAGACGACCGGGGAAACCCAGGCCACGTTCCAGCCGGTATCACGGGTGATCAGCCGCGTGCCCCACGCCCATATCGCTAACACGATGCCGTTCGCCGCGGCGAGGAGCATGAGTCCCAGCGTTGCGAGCGGCCACGGCATTCCGGCGAACCCCTGGAACATCTGGATGACCCAGTAGAAGCCGCCTCCGTGTGCCGCGATGCCGGCGACCCAGCCGATGAGGAACGCCCGGCCCGGGCGCTGCTCCCGGATCGCCCAAAGGACGGGCACGAGGCAGATCCATTCGAGGTAAAACAGGTCGAAGCCGACGTAGCCCAGGAACAGCAAGACGCCGCCCATGACGGCGGCAATCCATGGCACTGCTTTTTCTATCACGTTGGTGTCCTCGTTTTCGGTAATGTCAATACTGTCCGGCTGGAAAACTTCCCCTACTCGAGAACCACCAACCGGTTGTCCACGTCGATCACACCAAAGAGATACCAGGCGTCTGTCTCGGCCACATCCTTCTCCGTCTCGTTTTTCACCGCCCCCTCCAGGATTGCGGTAAAGTCGCGGCAGACCGCCCGGACTTGCGCCTCATTGACGAAGCGGTCCTTTTCCAGCACCATCCGTAGCGCATCGGTCATTTCTCCGTCAGGGTCCTCCATCGGGTGGTCCACGGCCAGGCTGTTCACCACGTTCCTGGTCCCCCGCCGCCACCAGGCGAGTACCCCGGCGAGCGCCTTGTGGGCGTAGCTTTCAACCCGGCCGCTCAGGGTCACCACTCCGTTTTCAACCTCAAGCTCGATAATGTCGCTCGTCTCGCGCGGGGTTTTCCGAAATGCCTTCTCGGTACCGCCGACCCAGGCACGCAGGGCCATGTCGTTGAACGCCGACTCCCCGTCCAGTGCTTCGAAGACCAACTCACAGAGGTCCTCGTCCTCCATCACCTCTCCCGGCTTCACCACCAGCCGGTCGTCTATGACGATGTCGCCTGCCAGTGCCGCCGCATACTCCAGGGCGAGCTTCTTCGCCGCCACGCTGGCCACTTCTCCGGCGAGCACCAGGGTGCCGTCCCGAAGGTCGAGCTCGATGGGATTGTGGTGGAGATCGACCTTTCTATCCTGCTCAAGGGCGGCCCGCACCTCCTTCAGAATCTTGTCCGTCTTGTCCATGGCATCCTCCTTGGCGTCCGGTGAAGGTCAAAGGTGCACGATCACCACTTTACGGTAAAGAGTACCATCTTGCCGCTCCGCTGCAATCTTTGGAAACGAATCGTGATCATCTCCTGTGAAAAACTGGAGTGCGGGGGGGATAGGTGGAGATTGCTGTGGAGGTCACATAAATTCCGTTGTTAATATGACGCAGTTATGCATAATACAGTCAATTTCTGGTTTTTGGCTTTACGTTGCGTCGTCGCGTCGTTGCGTGAAACAATATATTTGGTTTCGGCTAGGAGTCTGTCGGACTTAGGGAATCGTAGCGAGAGAATGGCAAATCGAGGACAGATTTTCGGAAATTTGAGAGCGAATAGTGGACCTATTTGTCGAAAATTTCCGGTAATATGGACCGATTTTCCGTTCTCGCAGTAGATTCATTCCTAAGTCCGACAGGCTCCTAGTACACTGTAATACTTATTCTTTCGCAGCTAACCCCTCCTGTCCTCCCCTTAATTAAGGGGATGGACGTGCTAAGTGAGCTGGCTGGTTTGCTCCCCCTCTTAAGATAAGAGGGGGTTGGGGGGAGTTAGATTTAGATGTTTCATGGTACTAGGAGTCAGTCGGACTTAGGGAATCGTAGATTCATTCCTAAGTCCGACTGACTCCTGGGGTTATTGTTTATTTGATTGTGTATCGAAACAAAGGAACAGACTTAACATGAAAATCCTGCATACATCGGATTGGCACATAGGGCGGGCGCTGTATGGCCGCAAACGTTACGAGGAGTTCGAGCAATTTCTTGACTGGCTGATCGGCTGCATTGAGACCGAAGGGATCGAGGCACTGCTTGTTGCCGGTGATGTATTCGACAACGGCACGCCCAGCAACCGGGCGTTGGAGCTCTATTACCGCTTTCTGTGCCGCGTGGCCGGCGCGGGGTGCAGACACGTGGTGGTCACGGCGGGGAACCACGATTCCCCTTCGCTCCTCAATGCCCCCCGCGAGGTGTTGCGCCATCTCAACGTTCACGTTGTCGGCTGCATGGCCGAGGCGGCGGACGAGCTGGTGGTGCTGAACGATAGCGACGGCAAACCCGGGCTGATTGTCTGCGCCGTTCCCTATCTGCGCGACCGCGATATTCGCCGGGCCGAGGCCGGAGAAACCTTTGAGGACAAGGGGCGCAAACTGGTGGAGGGGATCCGCGACCACTACCGGCAGGTGGGCGAAGCGGCCGTTGCCAAGCGCTCCGAGTTTGGGGGGGAGCTCCCCATTATCGCCATGGGGCACCTTTTCACAAGCGGCGGCCAGACCGTGGAAGGCGATGGGGTGCGGGAGCTGTATGTGGGAAACCTTGGGCAAGTGCGTGCCGATGTCTTTCCCGATTGCTTCGACTACCTGGCCCTCGGGCATCTGCATGTGGCGCAGCGGGTAAACGGCTCGGACGTCCGCCGTTATTCGGGGGCGCCAATCCCGATGAGCTTCGGCGAGGCCGGGCAACGAAAGATCGTGGTGGCGGTTAATGCAGGCACCGAAGGGGTTACGGTACGGGAAATACCCGTTCCTGGTTTTCAGTCGCTGGCAACGGTGCGCGGTGACTGGAAGCGTGTCAGCGAGCGTATAGCCGCCTTGAAAAAGGAGGCCGTTTCGGTATGGCTGGAGGTGATCTACGAAGGGGACGAGGTCATAGGCGATCTGCAGGAACGCTTGCGCGAGCTGATCGACGGGAGTGCACTGGAAATCCTGCGGGCAAAGAACATGCGCCTGGTGGAGCGGACCTTGAGCCGGATGGCGACGGAAGAGACCCTGGATGATCTCACCGTTGACGATGTGTTCGCCCGTTGCCTCGACGCCCATGCGGTGCCGCAGGAACAGCAGGCCGAACTGGTCGCGGCCTTTCGTGAGACAGTTGCCGCATTGCACGAAGAAGCCACCCTGGGGGAACCATGAAAGTCCTCCGTCTGAGTTTCAAAAATCTGAACTCACTGGCCGGTGTTTGGGATATCGATTTCAAGCACCCCGACTATGTCTCCAGCGGTATCTTTGCCATCACCGGGCCGACCGGCGCGGGCAAGACAACCATCCTCGACGCCATCTGCCTGGCCCTTTACGGCCAGACCCCCCGTCTCAACAGGATCACCCAGGGCGAAAACGAAATCATGTCGCGGCAGACCGGCGAATGCTTTGCCGAGGTTGAATTCGAAACAGCCAAGGGGCGCTTCCGCTGCCACTGGAGCCAACACCGCTCGCGCAAGCAGGCTGACGGCCAATTGCAGTCGCCACGGCATGAGATCGCCGAGGCCGAAAGCGGAATGATCCTCGAATCAAAGCTGAGAGCCGTGGCCGACAAGGTTGAGGATGTCACCGGCATGGACTTCGATCGCTTCACCCGTTCGATGTTGCTGGCGCAGGGGGGCTTCGCCGCCTTTTTGCAGGCCCGCCCCGACGAGCGCGCCCCGATTCTGGAGCAGATCACCGGCACCGCGATCTACAGCCGGATTTCCATCAAGGTTCACGAGCGCACCTCGGAAGAGCGCAAGAGGCTAGGGGAGATGCGTGCCGAGCTCGACGGCATCCAGCTGCTGTCGCCAGCGGAAGCGGAGGCCCTGCTCCGCGAAAAATCCGAACTGCAACGGGCGGAAAGCACCCTGACCGCCGATGCCCGGATTATCCGCGAAGCCCAGTCCTGGCGGGAGCGGATAGCGGCTCTTGAGGGTGAACTCCTGCAACTGGATCAGGACCGGCTTGCCTTCGAGACGCGCAAAGCTGCGGCTGCGCCGGAGCTGGAACGGCTGGCGCTGGCCGGTCGCGCCCTGAAACTTGGCGGCGACCATGCCCATATCCTTTCGATGCGAACGCAACAGGTGGGGGAACAGGGCGAACTGGCGGCCGCCGCAGAACGACTCCCCCAGCTTCAGCTCGGCTGGCAGGCGGCTTTTGATGCGTTGGAACTGGCTGAGATCGGGCTTGAAAGCGCCCGGGTCGAGCAGACAAGAGAGGCAGAGCTGATCCGCATGACGCGTGCGCTTGATGTCAAGCTCGGCGAGGCCCAAACCCAGCTAAATGGCTTAACGGCCGACATTGAAAAAACGCATCGCCAGAACGGCGACTATCGCCTGGCGATGGCACAATGCGAGCAACGCATGAGCGAGACCGGCGAAGAGTTGCAAGGGGTCGCGGCCTTTCTGGCTGAACATCAGGCCGATGTCGGATTGGCCGAGGCCCTGACCGGGATCGAACAGCGGCTGAAGGCCCTCAAAACCCTTGACAAGCAGTGCCGCGATACGCAGGCAAAGCTGGGGCGGCATGCCGCACTCATCGAGACCGCCACGCTCACGCTTAGCCGGGCAGAGACCGTGTGGCAGGGGGCACTGCAAGCCGTCACAGCGGCCGAAAATCGGCTGGCGGGGGTACGTGCGGCACGCGAAGCCCTGTTGCAGGGACGTGATCTTTCCGCGTGGCGCGATGAAGCGGAAACGCTTGCAAACCGACAGAGTCGCCTGGGAGCGATGCAGGAAACCCTGGCACGGATTGAAGAGGTCAAGCCGAAGCTGGCGGAGCTGAGGCTGCGCGGGGAAGAGCTTGAGCAGAAGCGGCAGGCGCTTGCACATCGGGAGGAAACGCTGGCGGCGGAATCTGAACTGCGAGAGCGGGTTGCCCGTCAGTTGCAGGATAACGTCGTCTTACTCAACCGGGTGCGCAGCCTGGAAGATGATCGGAAGCAGCTCGTGGACGGCGTGCCTTGCCCTCTCTGCGGCGCCAGTGAACACCCCTACGCCGCCGGCAATATTCCGCAGCTGGACGAGGCACAGAAGGAGCTGGAGCTGGCTCTCGCCGAGGCGAAAAGGGTGCGGGAGCTGCTTTCCCGGATCGAGCTGGAGCAGGTTGCTGTTGGCAAGGATCTGCAACAGGCCGGACAGGATCAGGCCGAGCTTCAGGAGCGGCAGCTGCGCGACGAGGCCTTCTGCGCAAGTGGTTTCGTCGAACTGGGCGTGAGTGCCGACGCGGGGGCGTGGTCGGAGCTCATCCGGCACGAGACTGACACATGCCGGGGGGAGTTGGTCAACCGGCGCGGCATCATCCAGGAGGCCGAACAGAAAGAACAGGAAGAACGGAGCGCTCAGGGAGCGCTTAACAAGCTCAAGGACGAGCTTGCAGAGCATGATAAGGCGCGACTGGCCGCCCGGCTGGGGCAAGAAGCGGCGCAGTCGGAACGTAAGCGTCTGGAGGGCGAATCCGCGGCCCTTCACGATGATCTTGACCGGGTGCTGGCCGAAGTCGAGAGTGCGGTTGCAGCGTATGGCTGCACAGAGATCGTTCCGGACAAGGTCGATGAGCTGCTGGCTGCCTTGACTGCCCGCCGCAACGCGTATGTTCTGCGGATGCAGGTTCGGGAGCGTTTGGAAAAAGGGCGTGCCGATCTTGCTGCTGAAAGGGAGAAACAGCGGGCTCTGTTGGCAGAATCGGAAAAGACGCTCGCCGATAAGGAACAGCAGCTGCGGGAGAGAACCGCACAGCGGGATGCACTGGTCGAGCAGCGTCTGGAACGGTATGGAGAGCGCAACCCGGATGTAGAGGAAAAACGGCTGGCAGATGCGCTGCGACAGGCCGGCGAGCGGCGCGAAGCGGCGCTGCAGGAGCAGAACCGCCTTCAGGCCGAGCTTGACGGACTGAACCGGCAGATTGAACGACTGACGGTGTCCATCGCCCGTAGAGGTGAGCAGCTTTTCGAGCTGGAAACGGCCTTCTGCCTGCGTCTGATTGATACCGGTTTTGCAGATGAGGCAGCCTTTTTGCAGGCGTGCCTGCCGCAGGAGCGCTTCGATGAACTCACCCAATGGGCCGACACCCTGTATAAGGATGAGACTGCCATTCAGACCCGTCAGCAGGACCGCAAGGAGGCCTTGGCGGGTGAGCTGAACAGGAATCTGACCGACAAGCCGCTTGATCTGATCAGGGAGGAGAACGCCGCTGTTACGGAACAGTTGAGCGAGCTGCAGAAGGGACTGGGTGCGCTTTATCAGAAACTTCAGCAGCACGCCGAACAGCAGCAGCGCCATCAGAGCCGGCTTGAGGCGATTGAGATACAGAGGCGGGAGTGCGACCGCTGGGAGCGACTGCATGCGCTTATCGGTTCCGGTGACGGCAAGCGGTTCCGCAATTTTGCCCAGGGGCTCACCTTCGAGCTGATGGTTGCCCACGCCAACCGCCAGCTGCAAAAGATGAGCGACCGTTATATCCTGGTGCGCGACAGCGCTGAACCGCTTGAACTGAACGTCATCGACAACTACCAGGCAGGAGAGATCCGATCCACCAAGAACCTGTCCGGCGGTGAGAGTTTCATCGCCAGCCTTGCCCTTTCCCTCGGCCTGTCCAGCATGGCCAGCCGCAACGTGCGTGTCGATTCCCTGTTTCTCGACGAAGGGTTCGGCACCCTCGACGAAGACGCCCTTGAAACAGCCCTTGAAACACTTTCAGGCCTGCAGCAGGACGGCAAGCTGATCGGCATCATCTCACACGTTCCTGCGCTCAAAGAGCGCATCGGCACCCAGATACAGGTAGAGGCCGGCAGTGCCGGACGCAGCACCCTGAGCGGACCGGGATGCCGGCGGGTTAAGGTATCCATATGATTGTAAATACGATCGCCAGATGGACAGGTAGTATAGCAGAGTCGGTTCTGTTCCCCTCGCGCTCGGCACGGAAGAGGCTGGCTTTTTGCTATCTGCGTGGTGCGGGGTTGGAGATCGGTGCGTTGCAGCATCCCCTGGAAGTGCCCGCCGGTGTTACCGTGACGTACGTGGATTATGCCTCAAGGGAAGAAAACATAAAGAAATACCCGGGGATTGATCCAGCCAGTATTGTCGCAACCGACCATATCGAAGACGGATTTGAACTGTCCGGCTTCCAGGCTGCTTCACAGGATTTCATCATTGCCAATCATGTTCTGGAGCATTGTCCTAATCCGCTGCAAGCCTTGCTGAATTGGGACAGGGTTCTCAGGAAGAACGGAATACTGTTTATAACACTGCCTAACGGCCGGAAAAGCTTCGATTACGGCCGGGCGATTACAACCTTTGAACATATTGCGGAAGATTATGAACTGGTGAAAGCCGGCGACCTCACTACGTTTGCAGCGAGAAATAGAGAGCACTACCGGGAATTCGTCGAAATATCCATTCCGAATCTGCATAAAGTGCAGAGAAATCTGAAAACCTATCGAACTGACGAGGAGAGGAATGCCTATATTGACAAATTGTCCCGGGAAGCGTCAACGGACGCCCATTTTCATGTTTTTACCAAGCCATCACTGGTTACCGTGTTGAATGCGATAATTGCCGATTATGCACAAAACCTGTCGTTGCGGGAGATTGCCCGGTCCGGATTTGGTTTTGAGTATGTCGTAATCCTGGAAAAAAGCGGTTCAATCAAATCCTGAAGAAAAAGGATAGACCAATGAAAAACAAGATTGCAAAGTCGGTGGTGATGATGGTGCTTGCGGTTTTTCTGCTGCCGCTGACGGTACAGAGCGAATTTTACCAGTATCAGGATGAAAACGGTACGGTCAATTTTACCGATGACCCTGCCAAGATACCGAAGAAATTCAAAAAAAAGAAGAAAATCCGCGATGACGACATGAGCGACCCGGAGAGCAAGGAGATGCGGGTCAAGATCAACGGCAACCAGGTACTGGTGCCGGTAACGGTATCCTACCGGGGGAAAGAGGTGAAGGCCACCTTCCTCCTCGATACGGGTGCAACCACCTGCACGATCAGCCCGGGTCTTGCCCAACGGCTCAACATCAACCCGAGAGATACGGACGTTTCCATGGCGCAGGTGGTGGGCGGGGCTGTTCATGCCGTCGGCCACGTCAAGCTCGATTATGTCCTTGTCGGGCCGAACCGGAAATACGAGATAGACGCATCCGTCATTTCGAGCGGCAAAAACAATGACGGTCTTCTCGGTATGAACTTCCTGAGGGAACTCCGCTACCACATCGACTTCAATTCGCACACGATCCGATGGGGAGATTAGGAGCTGTAAACAAATAACATGGGCATCTTGCATCTCATCTTCAGGTCATCTTTAGCCGATCTTCAATCGCCAAATCCTCAACGTAACCGTGCTACGTCTGCGGTTTAGCTCAATCGGTTCGGCCAAATCCGACCTAAATATGAGCGCAATTTTGACCATGTTATTCATTTACAGCTCCTTGGGATAAAAAAAACCGGGGAAGCAGACTATTCTGCCATCCTGGGGTATGATCCAATGGGGGAGGCGAAATGAACTTGACGGAAAAGGGCCGAAAGGGAGGATGGCTGGTCTGCGGCGTCTGTTTCGTCCTGTCGGCTGCACTTCCTGCTTATGGCGGAATGGGGGCGTCGGAAGGCAAGGACCTTTGTCTCCTCTATGGCGAGAACTGTCCGGATCGTAAGGAAACCATTATCGAGATCATCGCGCGGCTGAAGTACGAGATCGCGCGGGGTGAAGCGGTCTACACCAGGAAGGAGCTCGAACGGCTTCAGCGAAAGCTCGATGATTACGAGTGGCTACTTTTTGTGATTCTCTACGGCTCTCCGAGATAGTGAGGGGAGGGGGGGTAAAAGATGCGGGCGGCCACGGGGGCCGCCCGCATTTATCTGCTGACAGGATCTAAATTGAGAATCAGTTGTTCCGGGCCGGGGCTCCCCGTTTTCCTCTCCGTTCCAGCGCCTGCTGCCGCAGCTCATCATGCTTCTTTTGCTGCTCCGGGGTGAGGAGTTGCTGGATTTTGTCAAAGGTAGCGTTTGCGATTTCCTTAAATTTTGTCCGTTTTTCTTCCTTGTTCAGTTTCGTGTCGTTGCGCAGGTCTTTGAGTTGGCCCACTTCTTCATCAAGGATCGGCCTGATTTGCTTCTTTTGGTCCTCGCTCAGGTTGAGCCGCGAGGAGAGGCGCTGCAAACGTTGCTCCAGTCCGCCCAGTCTTTGGCCGCCTCCCCGTTTCATCACCGGTTTATCCTGCGGCTGTTGCGTGGCTGGCGAGGTCCCCTCCTCGGCATACGCCGAGGGCGCTACAACCCCCAATGCCGCCAAAATCAGTGCTCTTCCCATAAACTTTCTAACATTGGTCATGTCCTGTTCTCCTTTCTTTATTTATTTCTTTTATAAACGCAGATAGTTGTTTTTGGTTGACAAGGTTTGTTGGGGACGCTGCTGCTCTGAGTTGATATCTTCGGTGGATAAAAGGCGTTTTAATTAGAGGTTGCCGCCTTCATGGGACAAGTGATATATGTATGTCTGCATGTGGGCCAAACACTAAGCGTGCAGAGAGTGCGGCACGGAAGGAGGGAAAAGCTGGATTTGATGGTTAAACTGACTGCAATCGTGTTGATCTGCCTGGCAACCACTTGTTTATTTGCCGATACAAAGGCAGACCCTCGTGCTGTCAGGAGCGCAAATATTGCGGAGATCAGGAAACTGGCAATTGAGGGTCATGTTGATGCCCAGTTCTATACGGGGTTTATGTATGAAAAAGGGCAGGGCGTACTCCAGGACTATGCCGAGGCGGTGAAATGGTATCTGAAAGCGGCCGAGCAGGGGCATGCCGGTGCGCAAATCAATGTCGGCATCATGTATTTCAAGGGGCAGGGGGTATTACCGGATTATGCCGAGGCGGCGAAATGGTATCGAAAAGCAGCTCTTCAGGGGAATGCAAACGCTCAATTCAATCTCGGTCTGATGTGCAACAAAGGTCAAGGGGTATCCCGGGACTATGTCGAGGCGGCGAAATGGTATCTGAAAGCAGCTGAACAGGGGAATAGTGGTGCTCAATTCAATCTCGGTCTGATGTACTACAAAGGGGACGGGGTTGCACGGAACTTTGCCGAAGCCTTCACATGGTACCGGAAGGCGGCCGAACAGGGGAATGCGGGGGCCCAGTTCAGTCTGGGTTTAATGTATTATAAAGGTCAAGGAGTGCCGAAGAATTTTGCCGAGGCCGCCGCATGGTATCGTAAGTCTGCTGAGCAGGGGCATGTAGGCGCCCAGTTTAATCTGGGGTACATGTACGAAATGGAGCAAGGTGCAGTCGGAGGGAATGCCGAAGCGGCAAAATGGTACCGGAAGGCTGCTGAGCAAGGACACGCAGGCGCCCAGTCTAATCTGGGGTACATTTATGATATCGGAGAAGGGGTGCCCCAGGATCATGCCGAAGCGGCCAAATGGTACAGGAAGGCAGCCGAACAGGGAAATGCCGCTGCGCAATTAAACCTTGGGATCATGTATGATAATGGTCATGGTATCTCCCAGGACAATGCAGAAGCGGTCAAATGGTATCGCAAGGCTGCGGAACAGGGGGATATGACCGCCCAATACAATATGGGAGTCAAGTATGCCAATGGAATCGGCGTGCCGCGCAACAATGCCGAAGCTGTCGAATGGTACCGGAAAGCCGCTGACCAGGGGCATGAAATTTCACAGGTCAATCTTGGCCATTTATATGAAAATTCAGACGGCGTACCCCAGGACTATGCGCAAGCACTCAAATGGTATGGTAAGGCTGCCGAACAGGAAAATAGCGATGCCCAGTTCAGCTTGGGGTTAATGTATGCCAAAGGCCAGGGGACGCCACAGAACTACGCCGAAGCGGCCAAATGGTATAGACGGGCGGCTGACCTGGGGAATGAGATTGCGTATTATAATCTGGCAATTCTCTACTATAAAGGTCTGGGTGTGGATCGGGACTATGCCGAAACAGTAAGATTGCTTAAGGAGGTCGCCGATCAGGAAGATGCAAATGTTCATTTCAGCCTGGGATATATGTATTATAAGGGGCAAGGGGTAATCGAGGACCATGCCGAAGCTTTGAAATGGTTCAGAAAAGCCGGTGATGAGGGCCTTAAAGAGGCCATGAACTATGTAAATTCAATCGAAAAGAAGGTGAAATGATTTGGAAATGTACAGCATTATGTGCAGATTATCAGTGAAATGAAGACAATAAGGGGGAGCTGGTTCGGTTCCCCCTTTTTTCGTGGTGATCCGTGGACGCGAGCCCTCGCCGATCATGCTCCTTGATTTGCAGAATCTCTCTTGTGCTTAAAACCAGCGCCTTGCACCCTCCCCCAGCCCCTCCCATCGGAGGGAGGGGAGCTTATAGTCCCCTCTCCCCTTGTGGACCCAAATTGCGGGCCTAAAGGAGAGGGCCAGGGAGAGGGGTATGCTGCGGACAGCAAAAAACTAACACTGTTACGTAAACTTGAGTATATTGCTTTATAGAAAAGATATATGTAGACTTGTAAAAAAAGGAATAACTATTCAGCTTACTGCCAAAACCTATAACCCCACCTGTCCTCCCCTTAAGCTAAGGGGAGGGACGCAATGTTGTCGCTGTATCGGAAGTCCCAGACGAAGCCGATTTTCACGTCCCCCCTCTTAAGTTAAGAGGGGGACAGGGGGAGTTATCCATCGGTGCTGAATAGTTACAAAAAGGAATAAATCATGCGCATTTTAGTCGTTGAGGATGAAATTAAAACATCCGCCTTCCTGCGAAAGGGGCTGCGCGAAAGCGGATTCACCGTTGACGTTGCCAATGATGGCGAAGAAGGGCTCGATCTTGCTCTGAGCAGGGAGTACGACCTGATCATTCTCGATGTCATGCTTCCGGGGGTCGATGGATGGCAGATAATCAAGAGAATCCGCGGCACAAAGCGGGATACGCCTGTTCTTTTCCTGACGGCACGGGATGCTGTACAAGATCGAATCAAGGGGCTGGAGTTGGGCGCAGATGATTATCTGGTCAAACCTTTTGCATTCTCCGAATTACTTGCCCGCATACGCACCATACTCCGCCGCGGCCCGGTGAGAACCCTGGAGCTGATTCGCATAGCGGATCTTGAAATCGATTTGATGGGTCATAGGGTGATGCGGGGGGGGAAACGGCTCGACTTGACCCCAAAAGAATTTGCCCTCCTTTCTCTCCTTGCACGGCGGACAGGGGAGGTCCTTACCAGGACCCGCATTGCGGAACGAATCTGGGATATCGATTTTGAAAGCGATACGAATGTTGTCGATGTGCATATGCGCCGTCTCCGGGCAAAAGTCGATGATCCGTTCGAGCATAAACTGATTCATACCGTCCGTGGGGTGGGATATGTTCTCGAAGAGCGATAAAGAAACAACGTCTGCTGATCCTGCTCTGCTTCCCTCCAGATCCTGGTCCATTTCACGCCGTTTGATAGCCCACTATTCCCTGTCTGCTTTCTTAATTTTTAACTTGTCTATCGCTTTAGTCCATCTGGGATTAGTAACCATTACAGAAAAACAGAGTAATCGTTATCTCCAGGATGAAATTAATGTTATAGAAAGGCTTTATAAAGCTGGTAATAATTTAAAGCGCCTTGAGCAGAAGTTAGAGGTCGGCTATGCTGCTCGCGAGTTCATGAAAACGTATGCAAGGATTCTCGATGCAAAAGGTCAGGTAATATTACAAACGCACCTGATGACTAAAGTTGTGCCTGCTACAGTTTTTTCTCAACCCAACGATAGCGGGTATCCTGACAAAGGTATCAGGTGGAAAGATGAAAACGGTAAAGTGTTTCTTTTGCGATCACTGTGGTTGGACGACGAGGGGGCGAACGGAAACCGGATAATACTTCAGATTGCATTGGACATCAGTCACCTGGATCGGATTGTAAAGGATTTCCGTGAAGTCCTTCTGGCCGTAATCATTTTCGGGACTATAATCTCCGCAGTTCTTGCCGCCATCATTGTCCGCAAGGGGCTGCGTCCACTTAATGAGATAACGGAAAGAACCATGCATATTTCGGCGTATAACCTTGACGAGCGCATGAATATGCCTCACTGGCCGAAAGAGGTGAAAACTTTGGCAATAGCGTTCGATGACATGCTCGACCGTTTGCAGGACTCGTTTGACCGACTGTCCAGCTACGTCTCCAATATGGCCCACGAATTACGCACGCCGATCAATGTTCTCATGGGTGAAGCGGAGGTGGCCTTGACGAAAGCCAGATCATCCTCGGACTATCGGCGGGTAATCGAATCGAATTTGGAAGAATACGGGCGTCTTTCCCGCATCATCGACAGTCTGCTCTTTATTGCCCGCACCGATATAAGAAAATCAACGCTTTTGCGTGAAGAAATCATTGTCAGCCAGGAAGTAAAAAAGATTGTGGAATATTACCAGCCACTTGCAGATGATAAGGAGCTAAGCATCACCTGGACGGGAAACGCAACCTTGTCTGCCGATCCGACCCTGTTCAGGCGAGCGATCAGCAACCTTCTGTCCAATGCCATACATTATACGACTTCAGGCGGTCGCATTGAAATTTCAACCAGGCAGGCAGACAATCTCTCAATTGAAGTCACCGTGGCCGACACCGGCTGCGGCATGTGTAAAGAAGAGTTGCCGAAAATATTCGACAGATTCTATCGGATCGACGCCAGCCGCCATGTCCATCCTGAAGGGACAGGTCTTGGCCTTGCCATTGTCAAATCGATCATGGATCTCCACGGCGGAACGGTCAGCATCGAAAGCGAACCCTCCAAAGGAACTTCCATAACCCTTAAATTTCCCCCGCCAAACATTACGAAATCGTCATAAAGATGTAACATTATTGAAAGCGCTATTCCGCAAAATTAACCCACCCCCTGTGTTAACCCAAGACGAATGGTTTTACAAAATGCCCTGCCTTAGCAGGGCATTTTTTGTTTACGCCATTTTACCTTAATGAATTCAATAGCCTGCAAGTAGTCGTGTATCCATGTTTTCGACTTGGCACTTCCTATGCTCTTACCTTTTATGAAACCTGACTAAAACAGTCGATAAATATTAAGCTGTACACACGGATTCCGAACTTTCTGAGGGTCCAATGCGAACCATGGGTGAATTGGTGAACAGAATAAAATACGGTCATCTGCTCCTTTCGACAGTACTAGTTCTTATTGTGCTTTCTACCCCTGTCTTGGGCGGAGAGATCAAGGCGGATTATCTTTACAAACTTTCGGACTTTACCGGCGTTGTACCCTACAGCTGGGTCCGGCCGGTCGTTGACAGGAAGACCCATGAGATTTACGTCGCAAACTTCAGTGAACGGTCAATACGGGTGTTTAACGAGAATGGGATGCTGGTTTATGAATTCGGCGATGACATCAATATCGGCAATCTTTACGACCTGGCAATAGCTGACGACGGGAATATCCTCCTGCTTTCTTATAAGGGGACGGCATACGCATTAACAAAATGCAATTTCCGCGGGGAACCCATCTCCACCCTTGAGGTGAGAAACCTCCCTCCATCCTTTTCTAAAGATTTCACCCCTACCGTCATTTTCTACCATGGGGGGCACATCTACCTGGCGGATAAAGAGGCGATGAAGGTCGTGGTTGCCGACGCCAACGGTGATTTTATCGATGGTTACGATCTGGCAGCCATCCTTGAATTCGATGATAAAAAGAAGCAGGATTCCGGCCTGGTCGGCTTCAGCGTGGATAGGGAAGGAAACCTGCTCTTTACCGTTCCCGTTATCTTTCAGGCGTACATTGTTTCTCCCGACCGGAAGGTTCGGAGTTTCGGAGCACGGGGGAGCAGTCCGGGCAAGTTCAATATTGTCGGCGGTATCGTAGCTGATGACAAGGGAACTATCTACGTTACCGATACCTTGAGATGTGTCGTCATGATCTTCGACAAGGATTTCAACTTCAAGACCGAGTTCGGCTATCGGGGGGGCGCCAAGGATAATCTGATCTCGCCCATGGAGCTGGCAATCGATGGCGACAGGCTGTATGTAACCCAGAGCAGGAACCGGGGAGTCAGCGTCTTCAGAATCACGGCCAACTGAGCTGTTCCGGCCACTCTTGAACAAAGAAAAAGGAGGTGAAAGACATGAGCGGGTAAAAAGACAAACGGTCATCGGTCAGAAGTAAGCTGTATGAAAGACGTAAAACAAAGAAAGTGGCAAAAAAACAAGAAAACGGAACAAACCAACTAATCAGTTAAGAAATCAAGGAGATATAACAAATGAAATCATCGAAGATTTTATTGGCAGCAGCGCTCCTCACCTTTGCAGCGGCCGGCAATGCGCTCGCTTTCCATGACGGCGGCGTTGCAACGTGCGACAGCTGTCATACCATGCACAACTCATCCGGCGGTGTAAAGATGACGGTTAACAATCAGGCTACCGGCGCCGGCAACGCATACCTCCTCCAGGGAAGCGACCAGAGCTCCACCTGCCTCAAGTGCCACTCTGCCGCTACTTTAGGTAGCTATAAAGTTGCCACCAACCCGATTCCTGCGGCCGGCATTCCACCCGTCCAATTCACCCCGGGCGGCGACTTTTCCTGGCTGCAGAAAACCTTTGGCACGAGCCTCGGGGAGCGGCATGGTCACAACATCATCGCCGGCGACTTCGGCTATGTGGTTGATGCCAAGTTAGCGACCGCACCTGGCGGTTCTTATCCTGCAGCAAACCTTGCCTGCAGCAGCTGTCACGATCCCCACGGCAAGTACAGGATCATGGACGCTGCCGGCACTACCGTTGCTACTACCGGCAAGCCCATTTTCGACTCAGGCTCTTACGGAGTACTGCCGACAGCCACTGAGGCAGTTGGCGTTTACCGGCTGCTCGCCGGTGTAGGCTATCAGCCGGTTTCTTTGAGCGGCAACTTCGCCTTTGCCAACAATGTGCCGATCGCCGTGGCTCCGTCCACTTACAACAGGTCTGAAGCTACTTCCGATACCAGGGTAGCCTATGGCCAGGGCATGTCCGAGTGGTGTTCCAACTGCCACAGCGGTCTGCATAATGTCAACTATCCGACCAGCCTTATCCACCCTGCAGGCAACGGCGCCAAGTTTTCTTCCGACATCGTCAACAACTACAACTCCTACAAAGCTTCCGGCGACCTGACCGGGACCATTGCCACCTCCTATTCCTCCATGGTTCCTTACGAAGAAGGCATTACCGACCTGGCTACCCTGGCAGCCAATGGCGCCACAACTACGGGCATGTCGACCTCCAACAACGTCATGTGTCTCTCCTGCCACAGGGCCCACGCATCCGGCTGGGACAGCATGACCAGGTGGAACAACAAGGCTGAATTCCTTACCCTGGCCGGCGTCTATCCCGGCAGCGACTCGGCCAATGCCGAAGCAGCCGTCACAAAGTATCACGGCGGCAGGACTACAGCTGAAGTTCAGGCGACCTTCTACAACAGACCGGCAACCGCTTATGCCACCTATCAGCGTTCACTGTGCAACAAGTGTCACGCCAAAGACTAAGGTGGTCATGGCGTAACAATGGGATTTTCCTGCAATGCTTGACTGGGGCCGGCTTTATGCCGGCCCTGCTTTTCAAAAGAATCATAACCGATGCTGCGTATATTAGATTGTTCCAATAAGTGTGTTAGACTTTTTTCACACTGCATCACGAAAGTTTTCAGCCGGTTTTCAGTTTATGCCGAGGCGGGTCGGTACAGCTCTACGCCTTCACATTGTCATTGGAGATACGAACGTGACTGCTGAAATGAGGTTGCCACTGAAAAGCCTGCATGCAATTATTGTCGCTTTTGTCTTCATCTCAGGGTGCCAAACCCTCCCGTCTTATGTAAAACAACCCCTGGCAGAAAATGGTGAACTATATCTCTATCTACAGCCGCTTCCACAGGAAGCGGATCGTCTTAGTTTCGCGCTGGCAGGGATTTCAGCGACAAATAAAGACGGAAGCGACTTCCCGCTGATGCTTGAGCTGAAAGATTTGCGAGGGAGTGATGCGCAGCGTCAACGATTTCTTGCCGTCGGCCGGTTGCCGGCTGGAGATTACACGGGCATCTCATTCAAGGTCAACAAGGCAACGTTGAAAACCGAGGATGGCGAAGCTTCTCTCGCGATCCCCGAGAGCGCGGTCAGAACCGATGTCTCCTTTACGGTGAACAAGAAGAAGGCTTTACTTATAACCTTGACATTGAACTATAAAAATTCGCTCAGGGACGAAGTGAAATTCAGCCCTCTGTTTTCCACCAAAATCCCGGGCAAACCTGTGCCGGGTCTGGTGGGTTATGTCTCAAATTATGCCGATAATTCGCTTACCGTCGTTGACAAGCAATCCATGCTGGTGACCGGAATAATAGCGACGGGGCGCGGTCCGAAGGGAATGGCCTTTGACCAGCTGCGACGAAAGGCTTACGTGGCCATTTCCGAGGAAGATGCCATCGAGGTTGTCGATATCCCCACCGGCGAAGTTCTCAACAGGATATCTCTCAACACCGGCGACAACCCGCAGGAACTTGCGCTATCCCCTGATGGAAGAACCCTGGTCTCAACCAATGCCGGAACGAACAGCGTAAGTATTATCGATCCTGTTTCATTTTTTGAAACCGGCAGGGTCAATGTGGGAGACGGTCCGTCCTCCATTCTGATCGATCCCACCGGGAAAAGGGCATACGTCTTCAATACCCTTGCCAATACCATTTCCGTCATAGATCTCTCCAAACGGGCGATCGTTTCGACCATCGTCACCGAACCATGGCCTGTGAGAGGACAGTTCAACAGAAGCGGGGATGCACTTTACGTAATTCAGAGACTGAGTTCTTACCTGACGGTCTTAAACCCCGCTTCACTCGTCGTTACGAAGCGCAAATATATTGGAACGGGAGCCAATGCCGTCAAGGTTGACAGTAATACCGATCAAATCTACGTGGGGAAACAGTATGAACCCTGGCTGGCGGTTTACGACCCGTTTTCCTTTCTTCCCGGCGACTCGATCAAGGCAGGAAGCGACAACGCCTATCTGACCATCGATGGAGAAGGAAACAACCTCTGTGTGGTAGACGCCGGAAGAAAGTCCCTTTTGTTCATTAACCTTGTGAGCAGAAAAGTTGTCGGCGAGATCGATGTGGGAGAAGCCCCCTACTGGGTTTCATTGATGGGGGAGAGGTAAGTAGCTCGTGCATTACGCAAAAATCAGTTGTTCCCGTATTTCTCTTGTTCGGGTGTTGTTTTTGATGGTTTTGGTTATTGGATGTTTGCCGGGTAGTGCTGAAGCAGATTCATTCAACGGCTTCTTTGAATGGAATTATACGAATGTTGATTCCACAACCAACAACAGTGCCAACGAAATGACAAAAAACAAATCCGACAATTTCAACCAGCGATACAGCCTCTCACTGGACAAGAGCCTGTTTCCCACGCTCCGTCTGGTAACAAGCGGCATCTTTGAAAAAGATATGAGCTGGATCACCACCAATGACAGCAAGTCAGATACATCGGTGACGACTCTGCGTCCATCGGTCGATCTTACCCTCAATACCCTCCTCTATACTGCAGGAATCGGCTACAACCGGAGGGATGAAACCTCGAAAACATCGGGCACACCCGATTCAACCGCGATCAACGAGGATTTTCACGCACTGTTCGGCTGGAGGCCGGTTGGTCTGCCCAAGGTAGACCTGCTGTTGACCAGGTCGAATACCTTCGACGCGAGTCGGCTTCTCCGCGACTCAACCAATGACAGGGTATTGCTCAGCATGAGATATTTGCCGCTCAAGTCGCTCGATCTCAAGTACCAGGGGGTCTATAGCGATGCAACGGACAGGCTGCAAGGGTTTGAGTCCCGGGAATTAACCAACAGCGGGCGGTTCACCTATTCTGACCAGTTTTTCAAACAGCGGCTGTTAGTGAATACCACGTATAATGTAACCCGGCAGGACACCAAGACCTTCACGACAGGCGCCGGCGAAATTCCTATCCAGCTCTTTCCGTTCAACGGCTTGTATGCTCCGAGCGATACCCCGGCAGTGGCGGCGCTCGCTTCATTCCCAGCCCTGATAAACGGTGATGCTGCCACATCGGCCGGCATCGATTCGCTTGGGGTTCCGACACCGGGCAACGGTGAAACCAGACCGAGAAACATTGGTGTTGATTTTGTTAACCCTACAGAGGTCAATACCCTCTTCGTCTTTGTTGATCGTGATCTTCCCCCGGGTATCGCCAACTTTTTTTCCTGGGATGTCTATACGACTTCAGAAGACCCCGGATCGGGAAATCCTGAATGGACCTTGGTGAAAACCATTGCGGCTGCACCTTTTACCCCGTTTCTCAACAGTTTTCGCTTTCAGATCGACTTTCCAAACGTGACTGCCCGGGCTGTGAAAGTTGTCGTCACACCCCTGACGCCGGTTGCCGCTGCACTTACGCCGACCTTTCAGAATCCCGACAGGATATTCGTTACGGAGGTTCAGGCTTATATCAGAAAATCGGCAAATGAGGTGAAAGGGGATGCCGGCAGAACTTCGCACATTTACAACATGGACGTAAAAGCAAGATTGCTTGATGTCCTCGCGCTCTATTACGACGGGTCGTTTTTTTTCACCCGCACGTCTCCATCTTCCACAACGCGCTACACCCTCTCGAACGGTCTTCACCTGGATCATACCTTCAACGACATGATATCGGGGAGCAGCCGCGTGGCACGGGAAGACGACGAAGAGCCGGACGGCCACAGGGTGTCGTACCTGTACAGCGCTTCCCTGAAAGCGGTTCCTGTAAAAACATTGAGTCATACCCTGATTTACAGCGGCCGTAACGAGGCGATCAGCGGAAAAACAAAAAACACCAACTCCCTCACCCTTTACAATTATGCCGAATTGTACAAGGGGCTCAACCTCAACCTATCCGGCGGGGCAACCTTCGTTACCACCGAAACGGGAGTGAAAGAGGAAAACTACAACGTTGTCTTCGGCGCCAACATTGTCCCCAACAAGACCTTGAGCATGAACGTCAACTATACGTTCAACAAAACCAACACCACCGGCGGGTTAACGAGTCAAGCTACCGGTTTGTTTCAGCAGCGGGCGGAACTCAACGCAACGTTCAGACCGTTCGCCACCCTCTACCTGTTCGCTTCTTTGGGGATGGTGGACCAGGACAGTAAAACCGATACCCTGATGAATTACGGCGCCAACTGGTCTCCGTTCCCGGACGGCACCATTCAGTTCAATTTCTCATACAATGAGAGCCTGAGAACCCAGGATAACTCGAAGATACGACTGATTACACCCAGCCTTTCCTGGAAGGTGACAAGCTATAGCCTGCTTGATGTTGCTTACGCGTTTACGACCTCTGATTCAATCACTCAAACGGTTGATTCAAAGATATTCAACGTGAATTACAAAATATTCTTTTAGTCTTACTGAGAATCGAGGTCAGACATAAATCATGAAGCGCTTAAGGTGTGAAATGAAACGTATTGTCAGTACAGTCGTCCTTGCCGTTATTTATGTTGCGACAATCGGCTGCGCAACTCCTGCCGAGATTTTCCGCGACCCGAACATGGATTTCGGATCGATCCGCTCCGTTGCCGTGTTGCCGTTCGCAAACCTTACCCGCGACAATCAGGCTGCCGACAGGGTACGGGATGTTTTTTCCCATATGCTGCTGGCAACCGGGGCCATTTACGTGGTACCTGCCGGCGAAGTCGTCCGTGGCATCTCCCGGGTGGGCATTGCCAATCCTGCAGCACCGTCTCCGGAGGATATCACGAAGCTGGCCGGCATCATCAAGGTGGATGCGGTTGTTACCGGGGTTGTCAGGGAATACGGAGAGGTCAGGTCGGGAAGCTCTGGTGCGAATATCATCTCCCTGAGCCTCCAGATGATCGAAACCCAGACAGGGCGAATAGTCTGGACAGCCTCTGCTACGAAAGGCGGTATCGGCATGTCGGAGCGACTTTTGGGCGGCGGCGGCGAACCAATGAACAAGATTACCGAACAGGCAGTAAATGAACTTATCGATAAGCTTTTTCAATAGAACGATCCTGTTGTTTGCGGTCATCTGCTTTCTTGCCGGGTGTGCACGGACAACGGCAGCATTGCGGGCCGAGGAGCAGCCTGGCAAGGGGAACCGCTGCATTGCCGTACTGCCCGTGGAAAACCTGAGCGGTACGGCAGTTCCCCTGAAAAGCATCCGCCAGTCGCTGGTGGAGAAAATGGGTAAGCTGGGGATGTGCACCCTTGACGAAAAAACAGTCGACGATTTTATGGCCCATCACCGCATGCGCTACACAGGGGGCATTGACAAGGAATTATCCCGGGCATTCAAGACCGAAACCGGGGCAGCAGCCGTGCTCATCACTTCGCTGGAACTGTACAGCGACGTAAATCCGCCCAAGGTGGCATTGGCATGCCGTCTGGTCTCAACGGGAGAAAATCCGGTTATTCTCGGGATCGATTCTGTTGCCTTGTCCGGTGACGACTCACCCGGCTTGCTCGGGCTCGGCCTGATAGAAAAACCGGGCGAGCTTATGGATAATGCCCTTAATCGCATCTCGGCATCCCTTTATCGTCAATTTGAAGGGGTAAACGACATGAACGTCAGCCAACCGTGGATGAAAAAATTCAAGCCCAGGATATCTTACCGTTCGCCGAGCCTGGATATGGAACAGAAGCATACCATTGCGGTCATTCCGTTCCTTAATAAGAGTGGCCGCAAGAATGCCGGAGAGATTTTGGCGCTCCAGTTTGTCGAACAACTGGCAAAGATGAAAAAATTCAACGTAATCGAACCGGGTATCGTTCGCCAGGAATTCCTGAAATTCAGGATCATCATGGAAGGGGGGGTCTCCCTTGCCAATGCCGATGTCATTTTCACCGACCTGGATGCCGACCTGATCTTCACCGGGGAGGTAATGGATTATCAGGACTATCAAGGCGCCATGGGCACCCCCACGGTCGGTTTTTCAATTATCGTGCTGGACAGAAAAAGCCGGGAAGTTGTCTGGGCCTCTGAAAGTTACAACGATGGTGATGACAGGGTCTACTTTTTCGATGTGGGAAAAGTAAAGACCGCCGAAGCAATGGCCTCTCAAATGACCCATGCGGTGGTGGATATGATGACGATAAAATAAGATGTGGTTCAACGGGCAGGGCGTTATGCAGACAAACTGGAAATAATAAAAGGGAGCACTATGAAACGGATTGCCAGGGTATCAGAAATTTGTTTGATCAGCTTGTTGCTTACCGGAACTGTCGGTTTCGCAGCCGACCAGAAGGAGTTGCCTGCAATTGTCAAAGAGGACGTGAAAGAGGGTGCTGTCCCGGTTGCAGAGACACAAATTACCTTGAAGGTGCCTCTTTTTTCGCCGCTTTTTGCCTCTTTTCCCGTGGCAACGGTAGGTGACGAGCAGGTAACACTCGATGAGCTCAATAAATCCCTTGCAGCGCTCCATGAAAGGGCGGGTGAGGATAAAACTGCCGGCAGGAAAAAGTACGTCACGGTCCTCAATCGGCTCATCAACAGCAGACTGATCGTCCAGGAAGCAGAGAGCATGGGGCTTGAAGAGTTGCCGGAAGTGAAGCAGAAGCTGGACGATTTCCCCAGGATGGCCTTGAAGGAAGAGTTGAAAGACCTGCAGATAAAGAGTCTGCAACCCGATGCAACTGAAGTGGAGAAATACTACAAGGAAGCGGTCAAGGAATGGAAGATAAAATCGGTAAAATTCGAGAAAGAGGATGATGCGAAAGAGCTGGCGCGGACAGTTCAAGCCGGCGGCAATTTCGATGAACTGGTCAATACGCTTATTGACAGCGGTAAGGCTACGGGAACCAAGGAGGGGGAGTACGTAAAGGCCAGGGATCTTCTTCCCCAGGTGGCGAACGTCGTAGCAGGAATGCGGGCCGGTTCGGTGAGCCCGGTTATCCAGGTAGGGCCGTCTTATGCGATCTTCAAGCTTGAAGACGTGCGCTATCCTGCCGGCAATGCCGAGGCGCAGGACGCGGCACGGGAGCAGGCACTCGCCATGAAGCAGATCGAGGCTCTTGCTGCGTACAACAAGTCGCTGACCAAAAAATATGCAAAAATCAATCAGAAACTTCTGGATAAACTGGATTTCGAGGCTGCAAAACCGGGATTCGCTCAACTCTTAAAGGACAGAAGGGTTGTCGTGGAGATCAAGGGGGACAAGCCGATAACGGTTGCCGATATGGCGGAATCCCTCAGCCAGAAGTTCTTCCACGGTATTGATGAGGCGATCAAGGGGAAGAGAATTAACGAGCAGAAGATGTCTGCCCTTTATGACATATTTTATGCCAGGCTGTATCTCAAGGAAGCGAAAAAACTGGGAATTGACAAGACCGGGCATTACAAAGACAGGATCAAGGATTTCAAGGATTCTCTGCTCTTCGGCATGTTCATCCAGAAAGTCGTAGCCCCTGAAATCAAGGTGAGCGATGACGAAACCAAGGCTTACTATAACAAGCATATCGGCGACTATTCAACCCCGGAGCTGTTGAGAATCAAGGGGCTCGCCTTCACCCGGAAGGAGTATGCCGAAGCCGCCATCGACAAGTTGCGAAAAGGGACGGAGTATCAATGGTTGCAGGCCAATGCCGAGGGTCAGGCAGCTAAAGAGAGCGCGGGATTACTCGAATTTTCCCCAACGCCGGTTACCCGCAACGGTCTTCCGGAAAAAATGCAGGAGGCGACGGCAGGGGGAAAGGCGGGAGAATACCGGCTGTATGAGAGCCCCGAAGGGTTTTTCTATGTCCTGTTGATCCAGGACGTGGTTCCGGCAAAACCTCAGCCGCTGGAAAATGTCCAAAAAGTCATCGTCAAGAAACTGTTCAATGCCAAGCTTAATCAGGCGGTTGAAGAATGGGGCGTTAAGCTGAGGGATGCCTATAAGGTGCAGGTCTATATAACCGACTTAGGAGCTGTAAACAAATAACATGGGCATCTTGCACGCAATTTTGACCATGATATTCATTTACAGCTCCTTAGGTAAATCGTGGAGAGAAATCATGCCGGCATTACTAAATAAAAGAATATCCGTAAGTTCCTTGTTGCTGATAATCTTGTGCGGTTCCGCGGTGCTTTTAGCAAGCAAGCCTTCGCTGGCGGCGAGGACCTTTGCCCGCAAGGAATGCCTGGACTGCCACAAAAAATTTGCTGATAAATACCTGTCCATGAAAGACGTTCATGGCGTGGTCAAGGAGAAGAAGTGCGAGGAGTGCCACCTCCGCCATGGGGTGGTCCCAAAGTTACTCCTGAAAGAGACGGGCAACACTCTCTGCTTTAAATGCCACAGCAAAGAAAAAGCAGCGATGAACAAAGGCAACATCCACACGGCGCTCAAGACCGGCAAATGCACCCTCTGCCACAATCCCCATGCCTCCAACGGCAGCCATCTCCTGAAGGCGGAGGGGAACGACGTCTGTTTCCAGTGCCACAAGAAAGAAGGATACCAGAAGAAGTTCGTCCACGGGGTGATAACGAAGGAGGGGTGCCGGGCGTGTCATTTCTCCCACAGCTCGGACGAAAAGTATCTCCTGACAAAAGCGGAGCCCAAGCTCTGCCTTGCCTGCCATGACAGCGCCAGTGCGGCATTCAGGAAAGCCCATGGAAGCTACCCGGTGGAAACGAAACGCTGCACCATCTGCCACACCCCCCATTCGTCCGATCAGGCAAAGCTCCTGAAGACAAGCACCCACAATCCGGTCACCTCGGCCGGATGCGATGGTTGCCACGACGCCGCGACATCGCCTAAGCCGTTTGCGACCACAGCGAGCGGCAGCGCCCTCTGCTACCAGTGCCATGACGCAAATACCCTCAAAGCCGGCGGAACCATGGAACACGCCCCTTTCAAGGGTGGCAACTGCCTCGCCTGTCACAATCCCCATACCTCCGACTATCCGAAGCTCCTGGCCGACGATGGCAACAAACTCTGCTTCGGCTGTCACAAGGAAAAGGCGGCCACTCCGGCCGTTCCCCATGCAGCGGTCAAAAACGGAAAAGGGTGTCTCTCCTGTCACAAAGCCCATGCTGCACAAAACAAGGGGCTTCTTCTGGCAAAAGATGCGGAGCTTTGCTTCCCCTGTCATGCCAAGACCAGGGAGGCACAAAAGAGTAAGAACGTCCATGTCCCCTTTGCCGGTGGTGAGTGCAGTGCCTGCCACAACCCCCATGGCTCGAATATCCCGAATATGATGAAGGACAGGATGGACAATGTCTGTTACAGCTGCCATCCCGATGCCGAGACCAAGTTCAAGAAGACGTACACCCATAAGCCGGTGGCCGATGCCAACTGTACCGCCTGCCATAAGGCACATGGGTCCGAAGACAAGAAACTCCTCAAGTCGACCGGGGCCAAGCTATGCAGCCAGTGCCATGGCGAACTGATGAAGGAGGCGGTGGGTGGCTCCAATCATCTGCCGTTTAAAGGCGGTGAGTGCCTCACCTGCCATGACACCCATGGCAGCAATGTGGCGGGAATGCTGGTCAAGAAACAGGATTCCTTGTGCTTCGACTGTCATGTTGAGACGGAGAAAGGGCTCAAGAGCGCCAAAAGCAAACATCAGCCGATGGTAACCGGGGAGTGCTGCAAATGTCACAGCCCCCACAAGTCGTCGCTCAACAAGCTTCTGCTGGCGCAGAGCCCGGACATGTGTCTGACCTGCCATAAGGCCCTCAAAGAGAAGATCACCAAGGAGAAAGTCCATTCGCCGGCGGCAAAGGATTGCCTGCAATGCCATAATCCCCATTATGCGGCCTCATCCTCCCTGACCGTCCAGCCGATGCTGGAGTTGTGCGGGCAATGCCATGACACGAAGGACGCGGTCTTTAACAAGGATCACCTCAACATCGCCGCCGCTGCCATGAATTGCATGAGCTGCCATAATCCCCACGCCTCACAGGACCCGAAATTCTTCAAGGAGACGACCCATGCGCCCTTTGCGGCAAGGTCGTGCGACGATTGCCATATCGTCGGCAAGCAGTGAAAAAGGAGTCACTATGAAGTCATCATCAGGAATAGCAGTTGCTCTGTTTACGGTAATCATTTCCCTGATTGTTATTTCACTCTCGTATTCCCAGGAGAGTGCGCTGAAGTTTAAACTGAAACCGGGCGCCAATGGCAAGCTCTGCTTGAACTGCCATGCCGGTTTCCAGGAGAAGCTCAAGAAACCTTTCGTGCATACGCCGGTAAAGGCGGGGGAGTGTACCGGTTGCCACAGTCCGCATACGTCATCACACGGCAAACTGCTCGCTGCCGATCCCAAAAAAATCTGCTACTCGTGCCATGCCCTGATCTCCCATGCGACCGACCGCAGCGTGCACAAGGTGGTTGCGGAAGGGAACTGCGTAAAATGCCACGATCCCCATGCTGCGAACAACAAGAATAACCTGCTGAAGGCCGGCAACGAGCTTTGCCTGGAATGCCACAAAGGGATGGGAGACACCCTTGCGAAGGTTAAATTCAAGCACACCCCCGTGGCAAAGGGATGTCTCAACTGCCACGACCCCCATGCATCCTCAAAATTCGGGTTTCTCCTGAAGAACGATGTGCCCGCTCTCTGTATCGGCTGCCACAAGATTGACCGGCCTATCTTTGCCAAGCAGCACATGAACTATCCGGTGGCAAAGTCCCGTTGTACCTCCTGTCATAATCCGCACGGTTCCGATAATCCGGGCATACTGTTCAACACCGTGCACAAACCGGTTGCCAACAAGCAGTGCAACCAGTGTCACGATGAACCAACCTCGGCAGCTCCCCTCAACACTAAACGGATAGGCTATGAGTTGTGTAAAGGTTGTCACAACGACATGGTGAATCGGACCTTCGGCAAAAAACAGATGCACTGGCCTTTGCTCAGCAAGGAAGGTTGCCTGACCTGCCATAATCCCCATGCAGCGCCCAGGAAAGGGTTGTTGAAGGACAACATGATTTCACTGTGCGGCAAATGCCACAAGGACACCATAAAACGACAGGAGCAGTCGCTCACCAAGCACCAGCCGATCCAGGAGGGAGATTGCGCAGCCTGTCACAACCCACATGCGTCGGATAATCCGTTTCTCACTATCCAGCCGTCGACGATCGAGTTGTGCGGCGCCTGCCATGACTGGCAGAAGCATTCAACCCATCCGATCGGGGACAAGTTCAAGGACCCGCGAGACAAGAACATTACGGTGCAATGCCTGAGCTGTCACCGGTCCCATGGTACGGAATACAAGCATTTCATACCGTTCTCCACCACCACGGAGCTCTGCACCCAGTGCCATGAACAATTAAAGAGGTGAAACGATGAGAACAGGTCCAATACGTCATATGTTCATTGCCGCTGCCCTGGTCTGCCTCCTGCCCGTGCTTTGTTGCGGCGCCGAGACGGTAAAAC
The DNA here is from genome assembly GCF_000016745.1 of Geotalea uraniireducens Rf4. Lineage (GTDB taxonomy): Bacteria > Desulfobacterota > Desulfuromonadia > Geobacterales > Geobacteraceae > Geotalea > Geotalea uraniireducens. The sequence goes on from NC_009483.1 coordinate 2,316,015, forward strand.
TGAGGCATATAACGACTCTCTACGCCGATGAAAAAGGTGGCGAGCTGAAAAATCCCGCAGGGGTGGCATGCAACGAGACTTCTCTGCTGGTTGCCGACTCGGGAAACGGCCGTCTACTCCGCTACGCATTGCAGGGAGACGTGCTGAAAGGTGGGGCCGAGATCAAAATTCCTCAGCTTGCCAATCCGGTCAGAGTCCAGTTCGGTCCGAAGGGGGAGTTATTTGTCTTCGATGCCAAACAGCGCCGAATAGCACGTTTGAGTAGCGACGGTGCCTTTATCGGCTATCTTGACCCCCAAGGCGTGCCTGCTCCGGCATCCTATGTTCCCACTGGCTTCAAAATCGACACCGAAGGCCGCATCTATCTGCTCGATATCTTTTCAGAACGGGTGCTGATTCTGGATCAGGCCGGGAAATACGTGGCGCAGATTCCGTTCCCTAAAGGATACGGGTTTATTGTCGATCTGGCTGTAGACGCAAAGGGGAGCATTCTGTTGATGGACAGCGCCGATGCGACGATCTTTACCGCCGCCAAAGACGCCGCCGTATTCACTCCCTTGGTAAAAAACCTGCAGGAATATATGAATTTCCCCGGTTACATCACTACCGATTCCCGGGGGATCATCTACGTGGTGGACCAGAACGGCGGAGCAATCGTCATTTTGGGCCAGGACGGCTCTTTCCTGGGACGGCAGTTGAGCATGGGGAGAAAGAACGGTCTCCTCTACTACCCTGCGCAAATCTGCCTGACCGGTGCGGATAGTCTGTTTGTTGCAGACAAGGATAACAGCAGGGTTCAGCTGTTTGAGATGGTCAGATAGTTTGCCGCATACACTAAATTGAACGGAGTAGGTGTAATGAAACGATATACCGTTGTAACTTTACTTGGTCTGATTTTCTCTTTTGCAGCAGTTTTGTCTGCCCGGGCTGATTTCAACACCGGCCTCAGGGCTTATCAGCAGAAGGACTATGCAACGGCGCTGCGTGAATTCAAGGCCGATGGAGGCGCCCAGTCCAGCTACGCCCTCAGCATCATCTATTACAAGGGTGAGGGTGTGGAGCCGAACCGGAAGGAATCGGTAAAATGGCTGCGCAAGTCCGCTGAGCAGGGGTTTGTCCGGGCGCAATACAATCTTGCCATGATGTACGACAAGGGGGACGGCGTTAACAAGGACCAGACCGAAGCCGCCAAGTGGTATCGGAAGGCGGCAGAAAAAGGGCATGCCCAGTCCCAGTTCAATATAGGCCTCATGTATACCAACGGTGAAGGGGTAGGCAAAGACAAAAAAGAGGCGGTAAAATGGTTACGCAAAGCCGCAAAGCAAGGGCATCCAAACGCGCAAAAACTTTTGAAGGTAATGGGTGAAAAGTATTGATATATTGCATGTTCAAAAGGGGAGATTCTTTATGAAACCGCTGAAAATGATCTGCCTCGTCTTTCTTATGATGACGGTTCTCATCCTGGGGTGCAACAGGACCGAGTCACGATTGGTGGGGAAATGGAAAAATGTAAGCATGCCCGAAATTGTTGAATTCAGGGATAACAAGACGGGGGTGTTCGTTGTGCAGGGAAACCCCGGTCTGCCATTTACCTGGACGGTTGTGGAAGGCAAGAGGGTAAAAATCGATATTCCTTATATGGGCAGAATCCAAACCTTGTTCGGAAAGGTTGCCGACGATGCCTTTGTCCTGGAAGGCAAAGGTGAACAGGCGGTCTACAAGAAAACCGAATAGGACCGCATCGCCGAATCAAACCGAGCCTGGCGGTTTTCAGGAACAAAAGGGGCGCTCCTGAAAGGGCACCCCTTTTTTATGGTTCATCCCAGCAGTGTCCGTTAAGTTTTTGCATCCGCACTTTCCCCCTCACCCTAACCCTCTCCTTTAGGCCCGCAATTTGGGTCCACAAGGGGCGAGGGGGCTTTAAAGCTCCCCTCCCTCGATGGACCCAAAGGGCCTAAAGGAGGGGGTGGGGGAGGGTGAAATTCCGGGTCCAGTGAACGGCTGTTGTTAGTCAGATGGTTCTCTCACCGCCCAACGTAAAATAGAAGGTCGCCCCCTTGCCCGGTTCCCCCTCGGCCCAGACCTTTCCTCCATGGCGCCGGATGATCCTCTCCACCGTGGCCAGACCGATGCCCTCCGTTGCGAGTTCCTCCGTGCCGGGCAGAGGTCGGAATGGCTTAAAAAGTCTGTCGGCATGCGCCATATCGAATCCTGTTCCGTTGTCCCGCACGAAACAAGCGGGCATCCCTTCCACTTCTGTCAACCCGATTTCGATGACCGCATCCTCGCGCTTGTCCGTATGCTTCCAGGCATTGTCGAGGAGATTATTCAGAGCCAGTTGCAGCAGGTTCCTGTCCGCATTAACCTTGATTCCATCGGCAATCCGAAATGTGACCCGGCGTTCGGGTTTCGTTATCCGGAGTTTCTCTGTTATTTTGCCGGCCATTTCGCTCAGGTCTATGGCTTCCAGATGGAGATCAATCCTCATCGGTCTGAAGAAATCATGCATGATGCCGATGAGTTTGCCCAGATGCCTGGTTTTGTCGTAGATGCGTTTCGCATAATTTATGCACTGTTCGTCGACATTTTTGCTGGAGAAGTCCTGGATTGCGCGCGCATTATCCCCGATTGACATCAGGGATTTGAGCAGGTCGTTGGAAACGGTGTAGCTGAATGACTCCAGGTCCCTGTTGGTCGCCTCCAGTTCGGCGGCGTGGGCAGCGAGCTCGTTCTGCAACTCGACTATCCGCCTTCCTGCGTTGAGGCGAACCTTCAGTTCGTCGGTCTTGAGCGGTTTGGTGATGTAGTCGTCCGCTCCCGCCTCCATGCCGACGACCAGGTCTTCGTCCTTCTGCTGTGAAGTCAGGAGTATGATGTAGATGTAGTGTCCCATCGCCTCTTTTCTGATCTTCCTGCATAATTCCGGACCGTTTATCCCCGGCATCAGCCAGTCGAGAATGGCCAGCCGCGGGGCGTCCTCGGCCCGCAGGGCCTGCCAGGCTTCGTTGCCGTCTTTGGTGACGACCACCTCGTACCCCCATCTGGCCAGCGTCTCTTCCAGGAGGAGGCGAAAAGCAGGTTCATCTTCCGCTATCAGGATCTTCATATGTAATTCTCCTTTTACCCAGCGTTGTCCGGTCAATAATTTGCGTAGGCTGATGTTTTGTAAAAAAGGGTTTCTGTAGGGGCGCGGCCTTGGCCCGCCCTTGTCGTCAAATCCGACCCTGTTGCTCTATTAACACCAGTCAAAGGCGGACCCTTGCTCTCGCTGCCATTTGGAATCGAGTTGAGTGTTTGTTAATATTATACAGGAAGAGTAGGGGGGGACAAGTCGGGAGGTGAGTTCATATTTTGAGGGAAGAGGCGTAACATTGAAGCCGGAGAACATAAATCCGGTGATGCAGTATTATAGCTAATGTTTGATAGAATAGGATAATGGAGGAAGATGTTAGGCAAAAGAACCCGCGCCTCAATAGACATTTTCCCCGATGATGTGGCAACAGGCCGTTTCGGCCTGACACACGGGTTTTATTTAGAGGAGGTATCTATGATAACGACGCTGCTGGAAGGGAACAAACGGTTCGTAGCGGAAACCTTTGAAAAGGAAAAGGAATTCTTCGCCGAGCTGGCCAAGGACCAGAAACCGACTGTCCTCTGGATCGGCTGCTCCGACTCGCGGGTGCCTGTGAACACCATCACCCAGACCAAGGCGGGAGAGGTCTTCACCCATCGCAACGTGGGGAACATCGTCGCCACCAACGACTGGAACCTGTCAGCAGTGCTGGAGTTCTCCATCAACCACCTGCGCATACCCGACGTGATTATCTGCGGCCACTACGGCTGCGGCGGCATCGCCGCCCTTGACGAGGAAAACATTGAGGACAAGTACATCCCCATCTGGCTCATCAACTCCTACAAGGCAAAAGAGCGGGTGGACGAGAAGCTTAAGGCGCTGCACATCGAAATCCCCCACGAGCAACGTATGAACCTGATCGTAGAGGAAAACGTCCGCCTCCAGCTGGAACACCTTCAGGAATACCCGTTCGTACGGCGGGCAATGACAGATAAGAAGCTCAATCTCCACGGCTGGGTGTACGACATGTACAACGGTGAGATCAGGATCGTGAAAACCCACAAAAATCGCTGATTCCAGCCTCTAAAGGACTTGGAAGAAACCTTTACCCAAAAATAATAAGGCATCCGGTATTGACGGGGGTATGGCTACAGGTTATACTAAATTCAAAAAGAGGTATAACCATGCAAGCGATCAAAACTGCCATCTCAATCGAAAAGAATCTCTTTGATCAAGCTGAAAAAATAGCGCGCACAATGAAAGTTTCGCGCAGCAAGCTGTTCGTGATGGCGCTTCAGGACTTCATCGAGCACCAGAAAAACAAGGAACTGCTCGCACAGATCAATGCGGCTTACGCCGACGAACCTGACGCAACGGAACAAACCCTTCGCAGAAAAGCACGTCGGCAACATCGGCGCATAGTGGAGGGTGAATGGTGATCAATCAAGGAGATATTTACTGGATAGAACTTGACGAGCCCGAAGGTTCGGAACCAGGTTACAAGCACCCTCACGTCATCGTACAGAACAACCTGTTTAACCGCAGTCAGATCAGAACAGTCCTCGTATGTCCTCTCACTACTAATCTCAAGCGCGCAAGCGCACCTGGCAATGTACTTCTCGATAAAAAAGAATCAAACCTGCCCAAGCAAAGTGTCGTCAATGTTACGCAAGTTTTTACCGTGGATAAGGCGCAACTGGACGAGTATGTCGGAACTCTTTCATCCAAGCGAATTACTGAAATTCTAAATGGTATCAAGCTTGTTCTGGATCCGCGTGAACCGGATTGATGCTTGTCATGTTATTTGAACTCTAACAATGGGACAGTTCCTTGCCCGGTAAGAGAGGTGATTTGTTCAGGGTAACTAGCGTGTTATACTTGATGCATGCAAAGTAAATAGTGGTCAAGTTCTGACCTGTTAAACCGAAATGTGTTCTAAGGGCACCGCAAGACTGCCATGTCGAGCGCGGCAAGACACAAGGAGTTAACAGATGAACAGACTCAAGCTATCTACGTTTCTCGTTGCCGCTGTTCTTGCAGCCGGAGTCCCCGCCGCTCAGGCGACGCCATTCCATGCCGGCGGCACCGGCAACTGCGATGGATGTCACGGTCCGAACTTTACCGCAGGAAGCTACTCAACATTGCGCGGCGTTGATCCTGGCTCGACCTGCCTTCGTTGCCATGGCGCAGCCAGGCCGACTGAGCATCAAATAGCCACTCATCCCGTTCCGCCCAAGGGAATTCCTCCCGTGTCCCTTACCCCCGGCGGCGATTTTGCTTATCTGCGGAAAAACTATTTCTGGGGCGATTCCAACGGCAAGCGTGGCATAAGTCCCGGAGAAAGACACGGACACAACATCGTTGCAGCCGCTTACGGCTATTCCCGGGACACGGCCCTCCTCGGTTCCCCGGGCGGCTCATATCCGGCTGATGCCCTATCCTGCATCAGCTGCCATGATCCCCACGGGAACTACCGGGTGCTGGACAGATACGGCACTGTTTCGAGCGAGGGGAACCCCATCGGCGAGGCGGGTTCTTACGGGGCAGCAGCAACAAGCGCCAGTTCCGTCGGCACTTACCGCTTGCTGGCCGGCAAGGGATATCAAACAAAATCTGCCGGGCACGTTTTTTCCTACGATCCGCCGATGGCCGTTTCCCCCACCAGCTACAACAGATCCGAGGCAAGTTCTGATACGAGGGTTGCCTACGGCAAAGGGGTGTCGAAATGGTGCGCAAACTGCCACGAAGGTTTCCTGTCTGGGACGAGCCATATCCACCCGGCTGACGTGGAGCTTGGTGTGGCAATAGCCGCGACCTACAACAATTACGTGAAGTCCGGCGATCTTACCGGCATCCGGGCCACCGCCTATACCTCGCTGGTCCCGTTCCAGAGTGGCGAAGTGACCGACCCGCAGCAACTGTCTGCCGAGTTGACTTCTACCGCCGGTCCCAACCCGGACGACAGGATAACCTGCCTTACCTGCCATCGGGCCCATGCCTCCGGCTGGGACAGCATAGGCAGGTGGAACATGAAGGGGGACTTCCTGACCGTGGCCGGCGCGTATCCGGGAATCGACACCAATGGTACGGGGAATTACGGCGAGAACTCCACCGGCAAACTCAGAACCGAGTATCAGGCGGCCATGTACGGCCGGGACGCATCCGGATTCGCAACTTTTCAACGGCAGCTTTGCGATAAGTGCCATGCGAAGGATTGATATGAACTATTGATGCATGGAAATATCCGGTTATGGTCGCCGCAACACTTTTCGGGATAGTGTTGCGGCGATTTTATTTTATTTGAACAGAATTGATTGTAAGCATTTGCGCTGTAAAACTGGTAAAATGTTACCCGGAAGACGGGGAACATCATTCTTGCTGATGGACAAGAGGGGCCGGTCACATGCATTCAAAGGCGCTGTTTAAACAGGCATGCTACAGCGGAGCAAGACTCTGCATACTCATATATTTGTCGATTCTCGCTGCAAATTATCTCAACAGCAGGAATTTTTCGGATTCTTTCAGCAAAACCATGATAAAGGTTCATGCCGAAGCCAAAATCGGCTTGGATTCCAACGAACTGTCAAAACTCATCATCGAAAAAAATTATACGAAACTGCAGGAATTGCTCGACAGGAATTACAGTATCTATGCGCTGGTAATCACTGACTGTATAACCGAGCAAGAATACTGTAGCGGACAAAATATACTGTTTGCCACCAATCCGAAACTGATCCGGGAAAAACAGATAAAGGTCGAGGATCTGATCAACTATCCCTATCTGTTTTTACGCCGCCCATCCTCCTCCATCCTTCAGCTTCTCGAACAAAAGGAAAAGAAAACGGCAAGATCGGGCGAGATCATAGGCCGGGTGTATTCCATCAGCACCATACCGAGCTTTGAAGAAGATTACCGGTCATGGCTGAGAGATCCCTTCCGGGAAAACGATTTGTGGCGAAAATACCTGCTAACCATGACCAGTTGCCTGCTCGGCGGGGTTTTCGTCTGGTTGATCGTCGAGCTGTTCCTGAAAATCCGGAGAATAGAGCAGCGCAACGCCAGGCAGAGAGAAAACGAGCTGATCAAGGATGCTGATACCTATCTCGGGCAGCTGGAGGAGAAGGGGAGCCAGATCGAAGAGCAGGAGCGGCGTTCCACCAGGCAGTTCGGAGCGTACATCGCCAGGATAAAGGAACTGGAGCAGAAGTTGCGCAACGTGGATGAATACCGGGACATTGCCGAAACCATCATCAAGGAGCTGGAGGATGAAAAAGAGCATCAATCGGAAATCTTCAGGGACCAACTGGAAAAAACAAACCTGGAGAAACAGCGGCTTCAGGGAGAGGTCGAAAAGTACAAGAAGGCTTCCGGCAAAGACAAGCAGGAGGCTTCCAAGGCGTTGGTGAATGCCATAACTCCCCAGACCGGCAATGTGCTGGAGCAGCGGGTAATGACCGGAATCCTCAGTAGCCCCAAATGCCGGCGAGGTGACTGGAAAGCGGTGAACCATTTCGATGTGGCTGTCGGAAAAGAGAGCAGCCAGTTCATCGACTGCATCGTTATTACCAAAGAATGCCTCATTGTCCTGGAGGTTAAGAACTATTTCGGCGTCATCGAAGCGGAAGGGTATCCGGAAAATTCAAAATGGCTCTGCCGTGACGGCAATAAAGTAGTTACTGTGAAAAGCGACTGGGGTGAGAACCCGTACCACCAGGTACGCGAGTATTCCATGAGTCTGCTGAACCTGGTGAAACGCCGCCTGTCGCAACTCCCCGTCTACGGGGTCGTCGTCTTTCCTGAGCTCACGGACATTTCGAGGCTGGAAAGTAAGATCGGCAAATTCTACAGGATAACGACCATCGATCATCTGCTGGCGGTGCTCGAACAGATAGAAGCGGAAGCGAGGCGGGATAACGCCTTCAGCAAACGTCCTACCCCCGAACAGATCGAAAACCTGATTCGCGGGAAAAAAGTGTGAGTCAATTCCAGGGGGAAGTGGTGATGACCGGGGCTGCGCCTTCTGTTGCAAGTGCCGCGCAGAAGCCTTCCGGCACGGGGATATCGGCGATTGTCCACCTGGATGGCGTATCGGCAGTTGCCTGGTAATCGACAACTGACAGTGGTTGGTCGGGGAGGAGGGAAACTGCAAAGCTGTCGGCGGGGCGGGAAAAGCCCGTGCCCAGCCCTTTGAGATAGGCTTCTTTGCGGGTCCAGAAGCGGTAGAATGCGGACAGCTGCAAGTGCGGCGGAAGGCTGAACAGCTCTTCGGTTTCCCGCGGGGCAAAGAAGCGCTGCGCCATCTCCCGGAACGGCAGATTGTCCAGCATCTGTTCCAGGTCGATACCCACCTCGCAGCTGCCCGAAACGGCCAGCACGGCTCGCCCACCCTTATGGGAGAGATTGAACCGGCGCGAACAGCTCCCTCCAGTTTCCTCAGCAAGTGAAGGCTTGCCGTGTTCCCCTTCGTTAAAGCGGAGCATCTCCGGCTCCAATCCCAGGTAATCGGCCAATGTCTCGCGGAGAAAACCTCGCCCCGCCACAAAACGGTCACGATGCTGCTGGTTGATCAGACGGTCGGCCCTGGCCAGTTCATCCGTTGACAAGAACCGCCTGAGTCGCGCCAGTTCACCTGCTTCCAGATCGAGTGACGCGAAGCGGATCTGCACCTCGCCTGCGGCCGGCATCGTTCCCCTGCTCACAAACTCGCTCCGGCAAGCCATGCCTTCAACCGTTTCAACCCTTCATCGATGGATATTTGAGGCACATAGCCGAGGTCGCGGCGGGCTGCGGAGATGTTGAACCAGTGGGCGGTGGCCAGCTCCCGGGCGACAAAGCGAGTCATGGGGGGCTCGCCTGCCAGATGCAGGAGGCTCCAGAGCCCCTCGCAGACGACGCCCGCCGCATAAGCCACCTTTGGCGGCACGCAGCGCGTAAGCGGCGGCAGCCCCGCGGCGGCGAGGATGCGGTTCACCATCTCCCAGAGGGGAATGGGCTCGCCGTTGGAGATGAAATACGACTTCCCTGACACTGCCCCGCCGAAAACGAGGCGGTCGGCGGCGAGCAGGTGGGCATGGGCGGCGTTGTCCACGTAGACCGTGTCCACCAGACATGGACTGTTGCCGATCCGGCGCAGCTTTCCGGCCCGGGCCTTGGCGACGATGCGCGGGACGAGGTGGTTGTCTCCCGGTCCCCAGATGAGATGGGGGCGTAGCGAAACGGTGGCGAGCGAGGGGGAGTTGGCGGCGAGCACCAGTTGCTCGGCCAACGCCTTGGTCTTTGGATAATGCGCTTCAAAGTGGGTCGGATAGGGGAGTGATTCGTCGCCCCCTTCCACGTCCCGGCCGTCGAAGACCACGCTCGGCGAGCCGGTGTAGACGAGGCGGCCGATGCCGTGGTGGCGGCAGGCGGCGAGCACGTTCTCCGTCCCGGTCACGTTCGCCCGGTGATACTCCGCGTGACTCCCCCAGATGCCCGCCTTGGCAGCCACATGAAAGACGATGTCGCATCCTGTTGCTGCTCGCAGCACAGCCTCCCGGTCGGCCAGGTCTCCTTGAATCTGCTCGACGCCGAGGCGCGCAAGTTCAGGGTATTCCCCCCGGGAGAAGCTCAGTACCGTATCCCCCCGTTCGACGAGGAGGCGGGCAATCGCACCGCCGAGAAATCCGCCGCCGCCGGTGACAAGCGCCCTCATGAAAGCCTCCCAGCCGCCCAGACGGCGAGCTTTTCCCTGAAAATCTTCGCGTTGTGGCGGATATCGACCGGAAAGGCGGGGTGGAAGAGAATGGTGGTGATGCCGCGGGTATGGATGTGTGCATCGGCGATGGCGAGGAGTTCCCGGCGCACCTTTTCCCGGTCGACCTTGGCGCCTTTTTCCAGTTCCACGCAGAGGACCGGCAGCTGCCGCCCCTTTTCCCCGATGCCGACGAGGGCGGTGCGGAAGACGGCCGGGTGGGTATTGAAGACCGCCTCGCAGGGAATGGTGAAGAGGGTCTCTTCCGGGGTCACCACCCGGTGCGATTTGCGGCCGCAGAACCAGATCCTGCCGTCTTCGTCTTTGCCGCCCAGGTCGCCCATGCGGTGGAAAAAGCCGCCGCCGGCCGGATCGTCGATCTTTGACAGCAGGTCGGCCTCGGGGCGGTTAAAATAGCCGTGCGTCACCTGTTCACCCTGGACGACGATCTCGCCGATTTTTCCTATCGGTGCGCGGAGCGAATCGTCCCAGTAGGGGATCGGCTCGTCGCTGATCTCGATCACCTCCAGCCGCACACCTTCCACCGGCTTGCCGACGCAGACGCCGCCGCCGGCGTCGGTGATGCGCCGCGTTTCGCCCAGGATTTCACTGCTGCCGATGGAGCAGACCGGCAGGGCCTCCGTCGCCCCGTAGGGGGTGAAGACCTCGACCCCAGCATTGAGCATGCGGGTGAATCGCTCCATGACCGCAGCCGGGACCGGTGCTCCAGCGGAGATGACCCGCTTCAGGGTGGGGAGCTTCACTCCCTCCCTTTCGCCGAAACGGCCGACCCGGTTGATGAGGGCCGGGGAACCGAACATGGTGGTAACACCGTAGGTCTCGATGGCCGACAGGATTTTCTTCGGATTGACCGAACCCGGCCGGGTGAAGTCCATCTCAGGGATGACTGCGGTCATGCCGAGGGCCGGGGCAAATAGGGCGAAGAGGGGAAAGGTGGGAAGATCGATCTCTCCCGGCTCGATACCGTAGACGCGGCGAAGCGCATCCACCTGGGCGGCAAAATTGCCATGGCTGTAAACCGCACCCTTGGGCGGACCGGTGCTGCCGCTGGTGAAGAGGATGGCTGCCGTATCGTCCCGCTCCGTCGGCGCCAGGGGAAATGGGAGCTTCTCCTGCTGTTCGATGAGGCTGGTCAGGGTTGTTCCCTCCCAGAACAGCCGCCGTCCCACGGTGATGAAGGTGGAAAGCGTCTCCTTCCCCCAGCCGAAAAGGAGTCGTGCGACATGCGCCTTGGGAATGCCGATGAAGGCGCGGGGCCCGGCCTCTGCCAGGCACTTCTTCAGGTTCTTCACCCCCAGACCGGGATCGATGAGGACCGGCACAGCGCCGACCTTGAACAGGGCGAAGGTAAGGGCGAAGAACTCCGGCCCCGGGGTGACCATGAGCACCGTCCGTACACCCCGGCCGATGCCGTGATGCACGAGCCCGTGGGCGATCCGGTCGCTCATTGCATCCAGTTCGCGGAAGCTCAAACGGCGGTTCTTTTTGGGGAAGATGATGGCCGGGGCATCCGGCCGGCGGCGGGCCATCTCCGGGAGATGGGCGGCGATATTGACGAAATTGTCGGTATTCATCTGTTTGTTCAACCTTGCATGTTAAGTTCGGTCGAGAAACTCGCCGATGAGCGGCACCACTTCCTCTTTCATATCCTCCAGGATGTAGTGGCCGGCGTCGCTATAGCGGTGCACCTCCGCCTCGGGAAAGCGCCGTTGCCACTCGGCGAGGAATGAGCAGTCGAAGACGAAGTCCTGTTCCCCCCAGAATACGGCCATCGGCAGGTTGCGGAACCGGTCGATTCCCGCTGCCACTTCGCTCACCAGGTTATAGTTCCTGTCGCCCGGCGAGAGAGGGATATCCTGGACGAAACGGATGGTGGCGATGCGGTTCTGCCACGTGTCGTAGGGGCGCCGGTAGGCCTGCCGCAGCTCGGCGGACATCGGGTTTTTCTTGCAGCCGACAAAGGAGGCGGCGAGGCTGAAGGCATTGAAGCCTCGCACGAGGAGGGCGCCGAGCCGGGTGTCGCGGCAGATTTTCAGGGCCAACGGGAACGGTTTCTCCTTGGGGAGGTGGAATGCGGCGGTGTTGAGGATGACCAGCCGCTTGATCCGCTTAGGATGGCGGACGGCATAGGCCATGCCGATCATCCCGCCCCAGTCGTGGAGAACCAGGGTGATATTTTTGCTGATCCCCAGGGAATCGAGAAGCCTTTCCAGGTCATCCACCCGCCGGCTGAGGGTATAGTCGTAACGGTCGTCCCCAGGCTTGTCGGAGAAGCCGCAGCCGATGTGGTCCGGGACGATGCACCGGTAGCGGTCGCGCAGGGCCAGGACCAGGTTGCGGTAGTAAAACGACCAGGAAGGGTTGCCGTGGACCATGACCACCGGCTCGCCGCTCCCCTCGTCCAGGTAGTGGTAGCGCAGTCCGTCCAGGTTCAGGTTATGGCCGGTGAAGGGGTAGTATTTTTTTATATCGATGCTCATGGAGTATTAGTTCAATCCTTTTTTATAACTGTGGGTGGAAGAGCCGACGGAATCTCGTCCGTTCCGGTCGAGGACGAGCTGCGGACATGCACCTGTTTCTGCGCTGATCCCCGGAGCAGTAAATCAGCAGGGTTGTGGTACTCGATACAGCGGGCGGGTGTCCGCTTGCCGCTCGGCCTCTTCCTTCACTCCCGAGATCCCGCCGGCTCTTGCTCTTGGGCAGTTTCGGGACCGGTTTTTACCACTCCACGCCCAGCATCAGGCAGTTCAGACCGCTGCCGATGCCGAGGAGAGCGACCCGGTCGCCTGGGGAGAGCATCTCCCGCTCTTCCGCAAGGGCGGCGGTAAGGGGGAGCGAGACGGTTCCCATGTTGCCGAGGAATTCATAGCTGGTGAAGTCCTTTTCCAGGGGGATGCCGAGGGTCTTGAGGATGGCGCTCTGGTGCGCGGAGCCCACCTGGTGGCAGATCACCCGGTCTATCTCTTCGTTTCGCCACCCCACCTCGGGGAGGAACGCCTCCCAGGTGCGCCGCCCCAGTTCCACGCCGTAATTCATGACGTTCACCCCGTCGGTGCTCATGGACTGGGTGTAACCTCCTTTGCCGTCGCTGGTCATCCCCCAGAGGCAGAGGCCGTTGTGTTCCGGGGCCGCCTGGGTGATGCCGCCGAGGAGGCGGCGCCTCTTGGCCGGGGTAAATGAGCCGTCGGTGAGGAGCACCGCTACGGCGCCGGAGCCGCCGGTGAGGGTGGCGAGGGATACGGCGAAGTTGGCCATGTTCCGCTCTTCCAGCATGCGGCTGATCATGATGTCGTTGATCTCCCGGGCGCTCTCGCAGGAGACGACGAGGCCCGCCCTGATCTGCCCCAGCTCGATCCGGTTCGCCACGTCGAGGATGCCGTTCAAAACGCCCAGACAGGCGTTGGAGAGGTCGAAGACCGCTGTGTTCCCCCTGATGCCGAGGCCGGCGGCGACGCGACAGGCAGTGGCCGGCTCGAACTGTTCCCGGCAGACGCCGGTGTAGATGAGAGCCCCGATGTCGGCAGGGGAGATGCCGGAAGCGGCAAGGGCCTTTTTCCCGGCAGCGATAGCCCCCTGGGAGAGCGGGTAGCCCGGCTCCCACCAGCGCCGCTCACGAATGCCGGTCAAGGCCTGCAACTGGCCCGGCGCAAAATGAAGTGCACGGTAGAGCTGCTCCAGACGAGCTTCCAGCTCGGAGGAGGTGACCACCACCGGCGCCAGTTCATAGCCGAGGGCTTCGATATATACTTTGGAATACTTCATGGTTTACCTTCGTATAAATTCAGTTCAATCGTATTTAAATTCAGCAGTGTCAGGTTTTTGCTTACGTCCCGTAGGGACAGAATGCTGGTAGCCGGGGAATTCATTCCCCGGTCATCCAGGCAAAATATCATCACGTCACGTACGTGACGTGGGGGAAAATTGGGATCTGTTCCGGGGGATGAATCCCCCGGCTACATGCGGACGCCCCTAACGGGGCTTGACAACCTTGATGCAAAGACCTAACCGATGACAGCGCTGAAGCGGGCGTCAGATTTGAGATGATAACAAGGCGGCGAGGAGAAAGCGACGAGCCAACGAAGTTAGGGCTCAAATGTGGCGTCATGCTTCACCGTAAAATCATTCATCTGGTAAATTGTCTTTCCGTCCACGGCGAGGAAACCGTCGGCAGTGAGAATCCGCTCCTTCTCGTCCACTGCTGTGATCCATGCAGAAACCGTCACCAGGCTGTTGGTCGGAACGACCTGCCCCCGGTAGAGCCATCTGTGTTTGTGCTCGAGGGCGACGGCGGCGAGGGTATTCCCTTCCCGCCATCCCCAGCGCTCAACGGCAGCGAACTTGACCAGCTGGAGGAACGATTCCAGCCCGAGGGAGCCGGGTGTGACCGGGTCCTGGTAGAAATGGGCCTTGAAGAACCACTCGTCCGGGTTCACTTCCTTGATTCCCCTCATGTAGCCGAGCCCTTTGGGCCCGCCGTCCGGGACGAAGAGTTCGATCCGGTCGATCATCCGGAGCTTCTTTTCCGGGAATGGGGCGGTTTCCGGGTAAGGCAGGCTTCTGCCCCGTGCGATCTCTTCTGCCGTCGGCTGGTACGGGGCGGCGTCCCGCACCCCCACCTGGTCGGCGAGGGCTTCCCGGGAGAAAAAGCCGAACATGGTATCCCCCTCGTAGAGGATTCCTTGCCGGTCTGCCACTGAGAAGTCGTACTCCTGGATAATCATGCCGCCGCTCGTCGCCACCTTCTTCATGGTGGCGGTTGCGGTAAGGGTGCCGCATTCCGGTGTGACCGGCCGATGCTGGACCGCGGTTCCTCCAAGATTGCGGAAGGATATGTCGGTCGGGCTGGTGAGGGCCGAGCCGACGTAGGCTGCGAGCCAGCCGCACGGCTGGAGAGCCGCTTCGAGAAGGACGGCGAAGGGCATGCGCGGCTGGCGCTCTGCGCTGAAATACCATGCGTCGGCGGGGACGTCGTACTGCGCCTCGGCCATGGCGCCGGCGACCATCTGCCACGGCTCGCCACGGACGGCGGTGACCCGGTCCATGAACTGGAACGGCGGGCCGGGGAGGCGGGCAATCTTCCGCTCGCTGTCGAAGATCCGGTACGGCGCGCCGAACCCTTCCGATGGCTTGCCGTTGCTGTAGGCGAGGATCTGCTCCTTGGTGTAGAGCGCAGGTTTGCCGGCAGCGACACCCGTGTAGGGGCGCTGCTTGCCGCGCCCTTGGTCTTGTACGGTGATGCCGGTCATGGGCGCAGCAAGCGGCGCCCCTACGTTTCCGCGCCAAAGGCCGGCCAGTTTTTCCCGGTTGGTCCCGCTAAGGCGCACCGACATGTTGGTGATCTCGACGATCGGCCTGCCGTCGGCGTACATGAGGGCGTCCACGATGGCATACGGCTCCGGCCGGTAACCGAGTTCACGAATGCTCACCTCGTAGGCGGCGATTTTCGTCGTTTCCAGGACCTGCCCCCGGCAGCTGAGCTGGCTCGCCACGCCGGGAACCGGTTCCCAGGCTGCCCCGTCCGCTTCCGCCACCCACCCCATGCGGAGGAGGAAGATGCGCAGCGTGTGGAGGCAGCACTCGTACATGAGAGTGCCGGGCATGACCCGGTCGTCGACGAAGTGGCAGGTGAGGAACCAGTCGGAGGGCGAGATATCCGCTTCGGCGCGAATGGAGCCGAGGCCGTAGCGCCCGCCATTGGGAACGAGCTCCATGACCCGGTGAACGAGGCGCATCTGCCCGCCGGGGATGGTCAGCGGGGTCGTCAGGTTGATGCCGGCGAAGTGCGGACCGAAGCAGCCTGCCAGGTCCCCGGCACGGAGGCGGTCCAACCGGCCTGCATCGTACGATTCCTGCGCCATCGGCACGAGCTCCTGCCAGTCAACGGGTCGGTTTCCAGTGCGGGGGCGAAGGTCGATGTTCGGGCGGACGATCCCCTTGCCGGCGTCCAGTTCGGCGGCGGTAAAGAATCCGGCGCATCCGTCGCGCATGGTCAAAAGCGGCGCGCCGTTCACCGTCGCGTCGAAACGGAAGCGGAAGAGATAGGTCTCCCCCTGGCGGAAGAAGCGCTCGATGCTGATGTCGTAATGTATGGTCTCGCCGGGTCCCGGGAGCTCCCGATGGAAAGTGACCACTGCGTCGAGGAGGCGGTAGACCGCCATCCCCTTTGTGATGAAGTCGATCCCCAGATAGCCGGAGAGGAACAGGTCGGCCTGGCCGGCTTCGACGGCGATACAGGTGGGTATCCGCCCGCCGTCCAGGTACCAGGAGCCGGGATGGATGTCGTGCTCGGTCACCACCCTGCCGCTGGTCATGGATCGCGCGTCCCCTTCCAGCGCGACGATCCGGTCGACGAGCATGAGCGGTTCGTCCGGGAGGCGAACCCGGGTCGGAAAGGAGTCCGCCTCGCTAAAGGCGGGTCCGAGCATCCTGGCAACCTTGCCGCGGGCGAATTCGAGGCACATCTCCCGGTCGAAGACAGCCTTTGGCTGTATCGGCGGTGGTATGATCGGCTGCGGCACGGCTGTCTGACCGTCTTCAATAATTATCCCTGCGGCGGCGAGCTGCTCCTGGAGGGACAACTGAAAAGCCACGGCATCCGCCATGGAGCGGCTGATGCTGTCGGCAACGCGCAGGTATGCGTCGTGGGCTTGGAGCCGCGCTTCCTGGGCAGCCGCAAAGTCGCGGATGACCGGCTCCAGGTAACTTCCCGCGGACCTGTTGGTATTCATAGTCTGTTCCAGCTGAATAGCCCTGACTGGTGCTGCATCCGGAGCTGGAGACGTTGGCGGTGTGACAATCGGCGGTACGGAATATACAGGTGCCGTTGTTTGTTGTCCTGATACCTGCTGCTGAGTTGCCGGTGCGGCAGGTTGCACCCGCCGGCGCGGCGGCTGTGGCGGTTGGAACGCTTTTCCGCCGGACACGACCCGGACCGGTTCCCGCCGTGGAGTTTTTTCGCTGGTTGTCAGAATCTGCACCGGTGCTGCGGCAAACAGCGGATCAAGGTCGACCGGCACACGCTCGGCGACAAGCTGGGCAAGGAAGCGCAGAAGCGCTGATGTCGGGTCTACGCCGGGGTAGCAGGCGGACCTCGCCAAGTGGGGGCGTCCGGCAAGGATGCGGCTGATCATCCTGCTGCACGAACCGCCCGGTCCCATTTCGAGAAAGTGGCGGACCCCGTCATCATATGCTGCCTTGATTACGGCCGGGAAGTCGATGCCGTCAACTGCCTGGGCAAGGATGGAGTCGGCGGCGCTTTTCCGGTTGACCGCGTAAGAGCTTCCCTTGGCGCCGCTGTAGAAGGTTATCCCGGGCGGCGGGGTGGTTTCGAAGAGGTGGAGGTCCCGGTACGGTTCAGCCACTTCCCGCGCCACTTCGCAGTGGACCGTGGTCACCCCGTGGAGGGGGAAGAACCGGCAATCGAGCATGGCAACGAGGCGTTTGACCCCTTTCGCGTCTCCGCCGATCACGCATTCGTCGGGGGTGTTGACGATCAGGAGATAGACCCTCGATGTGGAACGGAGCGCACGGCGCACGGTATGGGCGGGGGCTTCCACCACGCCGATGCTCCACTCCACCTCTTTTCCTTCGCCGAGTCCCCAGGCGCGGCGCGCTGCCCGGCACTCTCCGGCCAGATCATGGGTAAATAGGGTGGATTCGCGCATCCGGGTCAGCATCTCGTCCCTGGCGCGCCAGGCGCCGAGGGCGAATAGACCCGCCGATTCGCCGAGGCTGTAGCCGATCACCGTCTGGGGGTGCACGCCGAAGGACCGGACGATGTCGCTGACAGCGCAGCCTGTGGCGACCTGGCCGAAGATGACGGCTTGATGGTCGTCGTTGATCTCCGCTGGCGGTGCGCCGTTCCAGAAAAGTTCCGGCTGGAACTGGCTGCGGAGGTAGAGATTGTCGGCATCCCGGCGGCGGAATACTTCCGGCCAGCGGGAGGATAATTCCATCCCCATGCCGGAAAAGTGGTTGCCAGATCCGGGAAAGACGAAGGCGATCTTTCCCTCGCGGCCGACAGGGTTGGAGGAGTAAAAGAGCCGATCGCGCAGTGCAGGGTGGACATGCGGATCGTTTCCATTGCCGTCGTTGGCGAGGAGGTGGGCTCCCTGGTCGATGAGTGCGGCGAGTTCTTCCCGGTTTCTGGCGACCATGGCGATGGCGAGCGGCTTCTTGCTTTCCGTATCCTCACGGGTGTGCCATTCCAGGGCAAGTGACGCCAGGTCACGGTTCGGCGCCTCATCTGACTGCCGGCGCAGCAGGTCGAGCCCCCGGGCAAGCTCCGCCTGGTTTTCACCGGTGAGGGTGAAGAGGAACTCTGTGCCGGGGCCGACCGGGGCAATCCGTTCCGGTTCGGCGCGGCGCGGGACACTGTCCCACCCTTCGAGGACCACGTGGCTGCAGGTACCGTCCACGCCGAAGACGCTTACGCCTGCCCGCCGCGGACCGTCAGCGCGGTTGCGAAGCCAGTAGCGCGGTGTACGGGGAAGGTAAAACGGGCCATCGGCCGGCAGTTCCGTGATCGGGTTCTCCACGGCGCGACTGGCCGGGATGATCTCCTGGTAGAGGGCAAGGCAGCCGCGTACAAAGGACGCGAGACCTGAAGCGGCGCCACAGTGGCCGATGTCACCCTTGACACCGGCAACAGCGCAGTGCCGGTTTGCCGGGCCGAAGAAGCCGGCCAGGGCCTTCGCCTCCATCCGGTCCTCAGCGGGGTGACCGCTGCCGCCGGCTTCAATGTAGCCGACTGTTTCGGGCCCGACACCTGCATCGTCGTAGGCCCGTTGCAGGGCCTGGCGATAGGCGGCATCTCCGGGGAGAAGCATTTCGCCGCCGGCAGCGCCGATTCCCTTGATTACCGCATAAATCCTGTCTCCGTCACGCTTGGCGTCTTCGAGCCGTTTCAGGACCACGGCCGTCGCGCCTTCGCCGATAATGCTGCCGTCGGCTTGCTCATCGAAGGGAATTCCCCGGCCGGAGCCGGAAAGGGGGCGTCGCGCGTGGTGGCCGAGGACAGCGCGCAGGTCTCCGGCAAGATCGACGGCTCCAACCAGCGCCCGGTCGATCTCCCTTGCATGGAGGAGCCTGACAGCGGTTTCCAGGGCGCGGATGCCCGAGCCTTCCTCGTTGGAAAGGGTGAAGCTGGGACCCCCGACCCGGAATTCCCGGGCAATGCGGCTTGCTACAACGCTCCCGAGGGCGCCCATGGTCCTGTTGGCCGTCAGGGGGGGGCCGGCTGCGTCACGGAGCGCAGCGGTCCATGATGCCAGATCTTCCGCTGAAAGTTCGAGGCCGAGCTCCTTTTGCCAGGCGTCGGCTTGTTCGGCAAGCGACCAGCGGAAGCTGAAATTCGTCGTGTTGAGGTCGAGGGCGATGCCGATGAAGACTCCTGCCCGCAGGTTCCCGTCCCGGTCCAGGCCTGCATCGGCCATGGCTGCGGCCGCAGTCTGGAGCATGAGGAGTTGCTGGGGGAGCATTTCCTCCATTTCCCGCGGCGGGATGCGGAACTGCTCGGCGGCAACCGCAAACTCGTCCAGGTAATAACCTTTGAACGGGGTCCGGTCGAGCCCTTCATTCCGGAACCAGGCGCTCTTCTCCGCCCCCCACCATTTACGGGGCAGTGTCGGCTCGGCGGACTGATCCCCGCCAAGAACCCGTTCCTGGTACGAGCGGAGCGACTGCCAGGGGCCGAAGCGGGCGTCCATGCCGACCACGGCTATGGGCGTCTGCTGCGGCGGCATTTTTGCCGTCTTGGCGCGAGAGGTGCGTATCGACGCCTTCGGCAACCATTCCTCGACCAGCAGGTGCCCGTTGATGCCGCCGAAGCCGAAGGCGCTGACAGCTGCCCGGCGGGGAATGTTTTCGCCACGTCGCTGCCAGGGTATCCCGGTTGTCAGGACCCGGAAGGGGGTGTTGTCCAGATCCATCCCGGCCGGAGGGGCGGTAAAGTTGGCGGTCGGCGGCAGCATCCCTTCGTTCATGGCAAGCAGGACCTTGGTCAGAGCCGCAGCGCCGGCTGCGGTGAGGAGGTGGCCGATGTTCGACTTGACCGAGCCGATGACACAGTCAATCCCTTCCGGTCGGCTGTCGCCCCAGAGTTCCCGGAGGCTTGCGACCTCTGTTGCGTCCCCCACCGGGGTGCCGGTGGCGTGACACTCGATCAGGTCCACATCCTGCGGATTCCAGCCTGATCGGGCGTAAGCGGCACGCATTGCGCGGAGCTGCCCTTCGGAAAGGGGCGCAAGAAGACTTCCACCCACGTCGTTGGCGAGGCCGATTCCCTTGATGATCCCGTAGATCCGGTCGCCATGGGCCAGGGCGTCTTCGGTTCGCTTGAGGAGGAATATCCCCGCTCCTTCGCCGACAACGAGGCCGTCTCCGGCAGCGTCGAACGGCGAGCAGATTCCCCGGCGCGAAAGGGCGCGAAGCTGGGAAAAACCCATCTGGGTATAGAGGGGATCGGGGCGGGAGAGACCGCCGGTGAGCATGGCATCGGCCCGACCGGCAAGGAGTTCGTCGGCGGCGAGTTTTATGGCGTAAATCGAGGAAGCGCAGGCTGCGTCGAGGGTGCAGCCGCCGCCCCCGAGCCCGAGCGCATGGGCAAGAAGTCCGGCGGGGAGGCCGGCGACGTAACGGTTCATCGGATCGGTCGTTCCACGGTCGAGGGAACGGCCGAGCACATTTTCTTCGAAGGTTCGCCCCAGCCAGCGGCGGGCGAGGAGGGCTGATTTTTCGCTCGGCAGGGCCAGGTTGCCGATGATCACGCCGACCCTGGAGCGGTCTAGCGGCTCCGTGATGCTGTCGTCGAAGGCGCGTTTCCCGGCATGGAGCAGGAGATGGAACAATGGATCGAGACCGGCGACAAACTCCTGATCGATGGCAAGCCCGGTCAGGACGGAGATGGGCGGTATCTCATCGATGAAACAGCCTCGCCGGGAATAAACCCCGTCCGCCGCACCTGCTTCGGGGTAAAAGGCTGCGTCGGCGGGCAAGAGCCATCTTCCGGCCGGAACCTCCCGGGCAGCGCTACGGACGTTGCGGATGTTGTCCCAGAAACGGCCCAAGTCAGGGGCGTCGGGAAAGATGCCGCCGATCCCGACAATTGCTACCGATGGTTTGTGCTGCATACTCAGGCGACCCCCAACCGGACACGTCCCGGCTGCGGCAGCTGGTTGCGCTGAAAGGCCTGTTTAAGGGATGGGTCGATGACGCACTCATAGTCTTCGAGACGGGCAACCAGTTTTCCCGTATGCCGATCGAGGAATTCCATGTCTGCTGTGGCGCTGTGCTCACGCTCGGTGGTGACTCGAATCACCACCTGTACCCCTTCGCGGGGGAATGATTCCTGGAACTGGCGGTAGCGACCGGCAAAGCAGGGGAGGGAACCGGCGCCGAACCGTTCGAAGCTCCAGAGGATCATCAGCTGGAAAGCACTATCGATGACCAGCGGGTCGGTGAGCCATGCGCTCCGGAGCGGCTGCTTGATCCAGACGGCAGGAGCCGGCGCACCCTTGACCATGGCGGCGATTCCCTTTGCCGAGCAGCCGTCCACATGCTCGATGCCGTGCAATTCCGGGCCGTGGAAGAGGCGTTCCCGGTCGTACAGTTCGCCGTTCCGCGGTTCATAGGGGGTGGATGGAATCTCGATGATCGAGCGGATACCTTCGGGGAGCCGTGTCGCCAGCACTATCCCGGCCCGTGCGTGGAGGACGGACCGCCCGTCCTTGCCAACGCTGGTAAGCTCCACCGGCACCAGGTAGGAGGAGTCCCGTTTCTCCGCGCGCCCGGCCAGGACGTGCAGGGTACAGGGGGTGTCCTGCTCGAAAACGACCCCTTTGCAGATGCGCAGGTCGTTGAAGCCGTGGAAGCGGAATCCCGGATTGCCGTGGAGAGCGCCATGGGCGAGCCATTCGGCGATCACCGCCATGGGGAGGACCGCCTTGCCGTCGAGAACGTGGGAACGAAGGAACGGGTAGCCGTCAATGGTAAGGGTCAGGGCGAACGCCTCGGCAAGTGTCTGGGGCCGGGATGGCGAAGAGGCGGCTACCGTCGCACCTGTTGCACCGGCTATGGCTACTATCTCGATCGGCGCGCCTGCCGCGGCGATTTCATTGACGAGGAACTCGCCGCCTGCTGCGAGGCCGATCAGGCCGATCCCTTCGCCGGCGAATACCTTTTTCAGTGCCGGGGTGACCATGCCGCCGTCCCACGGCCCCCAGTTGATGCTGACCGCCCGGCATGCAGGGCGGCGCCGCGTTTCCGCCTGGGCAAGTTTGTTGAGAACCTCGTTAGCCACGGCATAATCAACCTGGCCGATGCGACCGAAGCGGCCGGTGGTGGAGGAGAAGAGGGCGAGGAAACGAAGGTCGTCATCCCGGGTGGCGGCCAGCAGGGTGCGGAGTCCGGCCACCTTGGTGCTGTAAACCCGGGCAAACTGCTCCCGGGATTTGTCGGCGATCAGGCGGTCGGCAAGCACTCCGGCGCCATGGACGATGCCGCGGACAAGACCATGTTCGCGACGTATTTCCACGAGCAGGTTCCTTACTTCCCCCGCATCCCGGATATCGACGGAGCGGTAGACGGCTTTTCCTCCCGCCGCGGCAATCCGGTCAAGGGTGGCGCGGAGTTCACGTCCGGCGATTACCTGCCGGTAGCGCTCTTCGATATCTCTGGGGTGGAGTTTTCCTCCCGCCTGCTCGATGATGGCCCGCTTGATCTGGGCCTCCTCGCCGAGAGACTGGAGCCATGCCGGTTCGGCTGCGGGTTCCGGGCTTCTGCCGAGGAGGACCAGAAGCGGACGGTATGCTTCGCTTAAGGCAACGGCTGTTGCGGCTGTGACGCCCCGGCCGCCACCCGTTATTATCACCACGTCCCCCTCGCGGATGGGGGCGGAAACAGGAGCGGTTGCTGCGGGAAGCTCGGCAAGCTCCAGGGTGATGCGTCCGGTCGGCGTGAGTCCCACTTCAACCGGTCCGGTGCGGAAGAGCTCTTCTGCAACAGCGCGGGCCATTGCGGTGGGTGCGGGGAATTCTCCCAGGTCGATGGCCTTGCAGGTCACCTCCGGCCACTCCCTGGCCGCTGTCTTGGTCAGGCCGGCGAGTCCGCCGGAGAGCGGGTCGCTTAGCGTTGTGTCGCCACCGCAGCCGAAAGCGCCATCGAGGCGTGAAACGGTAACGCAAACGGCGCCTCCTGATTCACCGGCCTGGCGCAGGGCCGGGGCAACGGTTTTCAGGAGAAGGAAGGCATTTTCGAGGAAAAGGTCGGTAGTGCCGTTGACCGGTGCGGAGATGACGAGTCCCGATATTTTACCGGAAGGTACCATGTCCCGGGATTCAAAGCCGGTTATCCTGCGGACGGTGAGACCGCGGCCATGGAGGATGGTGCAGAGTTCGGTCGTGAAAGTGGAACCGTCGTCGGTTACCCAGAATTCACCGCCACTGGTGAGCGCAATTTGACCCGAATCGGCGCTGTCGTTGAGCAGAACCGGCACGATCGTACTCCGGCCGATGGCAGATGGGGCGGAGGTTGATGCCGGTTGCGCTGTAACCGCCGGTGCGGCCTCCGCTTTGGGCTCAGCCGTGGCTGGAGCGCCGGCCAGGTAATGGGCAATCTCCCCCAGGGTCCTGAGCGTGCCCAGGTGCTCGGGGCCGATAACCGGGGCTCCGGGAAGCCTTTCCTGGATGGTGGAGAGGATCTCGACCCTTTTTATGGAGTCGATGCCCAGGTCGGAATCCATCCCCATCTCCATCTCCAGCATCTCGACGGGATAGCCGGTCTTCTCGCTCACCACGGCAAGGAGTGTTTCTGCAACATTGTCGTTTGAAGATGCGGCCACTGCCATAATGGCTGTTGCCGGTGGAGTGGCTGCCGACGTGCCCATCCCTGCGCCGAGATGGGCAGCGATCTCGCCGAGGGTACGAAGCGTTCCCAGATGCTCGGGGCCGATGACCGGTGCGCCGGGGAGCCGTTCCTGGATGGTGGAGAGGATCTCGACCCTTTTTATGGAGTCGATGCCCAGGTCGGAATCCATCCCCATCTCCATCTCCAGCATCTCGACGGGATAGCCGGTCTTCTCGCTCACGACCGCCAGGAGTGTTTCCGCTACGTTCTTGCCGGCCGATATCACCGCTGCCGGAACAACTATCGCCGGGGCCACGGCTGTCGACGGGCTCATCCCTGCGCCGAGATGGGCTGCGATCTCGCCAAGGGTCCTGAGCGTCCCCAGATGTTCCGGTCCGATGACCGGTGCGCCGGAGAGCCGTTCCTGGATAGCGGAGAGGATCTCGACCCTCTTGATGGAGTCGATGCCCAGGTCGGAATCCATCCCCATCTCCATCTCCAGCATCTCGACGGGATATCCGGTTTTCTCGCTCACCACGGCAAGGAGGGTTTCCGCAACGATGTTGCCGGCAGGCGCTGCGAGAGCTTTTGTACTGGCAGCCACCGGGGCGACTGTTGCAGCCGTGTCCATGCCTGCTCCGAGGTGTGCTGCGATCTCGCCGAGAGTCCGCAGCGTCCCCAGATGCTCGGGACCGATGACGGGTGCGCCGGGGAGCCGTTCCTGGATTGCGGAGAGGATCTCGACCCGCTTGATGGAGTCTATGCCCAGGTCGGAATCCATCCCCATCTCCATCTCCAGCATCTCGACGGGATATCCGGTTTTCTCGCTCACCACGGCAAGGAGCGTCCGGGCGATCCGGTCGCCGGCGCCGCTTGTCGCTGCCGGTGCTGCCGGTGCTGCCGGTACTGCGGGTGCTGATAACGCTGCGGAAACGGTCGTGACGATGGGGGCCGGGCCGGCCGGGACAATCGCAGGCTGAATCGGGGGTACCGCAGCAATCGTAGCAGCCGGTGCCGGAGCGACCGCGGAGAAGGGAATCGGTCCGTTTCCTCCCTGGATGAGACGCTGCTGCTGTTCCAGAAGGGTCTGGAACGTCCGCCCTGCCGTTTCCTGCCCTTCGAGGAAGCGGCGATGGAGCTGGGCGGTCTCTTCCTGCATCTTTTGCAGCACTGCCATGCTTTCTCTGGTTATCCGGAGCGACTCGGCGAGCGCCTCATGGGATACCGGCCGGGGTACGGCGGGATATCCGGTTGCCGCTTGATTCGGATTGCCGGGAGGAGCTGCGACGGGCGTCACAGGAGTGGCTGTGTGAGGCACGGCCGCGGCTGGCCGGACGGGGGCGACAGGGGGTCGCTTGGGCTTCGGCTTCACATAGTTGGCCCCGCAGATCGGCACGGTCATGGCCGGCTTCCTGCCGGTATTCGCCGGAGCCTGATACCCTTCATCCCAAGCGGAAAGACGCACTCCGTAACCGAGTACCGTCAGCTGGGCAAGGGTTCGGGCCAGGTCGGCGATGCCGGAACGTTTACCTGCGGAGGCATCGACGGCAACTGCAACGTGCTCCCGGTCCCCGAGGATCGCCTTGACGAGGCCGGTAAGGCGTGCTCCCGGCCCGACTTCGATGAAGGTGCGAACCCCATCTGCATGCATCGCATCTATCTCTGCGACGAACTCCACCGGTTTGGCCAACTGGTTGGCGAGGAGCGCCTTTGCCAGGGCCGTGTCGACCGGATATGCGGCGGCAGTGGTGTTTGCGTAAACGGGGACCTGCGCCCCCTTCAACTCTATATTTGCAAGTGCCGAGAGGAATGGCGCAGCAGCGTCGGCAACGAGGGGGCTGTGAAAGGCTGCCGCTACCGGAAGCTTTTTGCAGGGGAGGTTGCGGGAGGTAAAGACAGCGGCAGCCCGCTCGATCTCAGCGCTGCTACCGGACAGAACCGCCTGGGCCGGGGCATTGCGGTTGGCAACAACCAGGTCGAGTTTCTCCTCGGCGATTACCTGTTCAACGGTTGCCAGCGAGGTGGAAACAGCCAGCATGCTCCCCTTGTCACCTTTCCCCTCGCCCATGAGGCGGCCGCGCAGGCGCGAGAGTTCATGGAGCGCCGCTTCATCGAACCTTCCGGAGGCGCAGAGGGCGGTCAGCTCGCCGTAACTGTGGCCGGCCACGGCTTCCGGGGCCACGCCGAACGATTTCAGTATCTTCATGGCGCCTAGGCTCGTCGCGCCTATGGCCGGTTGGGCTGCTTCGGTGGCGCGCAGGGCTGCTTCCTGCTTTTCCCTGGTCTGGACATCGAATGCGGAAACAGGGTAGATGCGGTCGGAGAGGCGTGTGCCGTCCTGAGACGCGAAGCCGTCATCCGCAGCGGCGAGGGTGTCGAGCATCTGCGGGAAGCGGCAGGCCAGATCCCTGAGCATGCCGGCATACTGGGAACCCTGGCCGGGGAAGAGCATGCCGAGCTTGCCCGGTTTTTCACCGCAGGCAAAGAAGGCCCCGTCCGGGGTATTCCAGGGACTCTGCGGACTTTTGCGCAGCATCGCCCTGGCATTGGCGATGAGCGAGGCCAGGTTCGTCCGCTCCCGTTCAACGACCAGCGCAATGCGGCAGGCGGCGTTTCCGTTGAAAACGGCGCGGGATGTTGCGGCCGCGTTTCTTAGTTCGCTCCAGGCGATATCGGCCGGCACCCCGGCAAGGGCGGTTTCCAATTTTCCGCTGTCGTCTGCGGAAAAGGCCAGCAGCTGAACATTTCCGTCCCAGTCGACTGCCTTTTTCGTCGGCTGGTATTCTTCGAGAACCACATGGAAGTTCGAACCGCCGAAGCCAAAGGCGCTAACTCCGGCGCGCCGCGGCGCTGTTCCACGGCTGAGCCAGGGACGTTTTTCGCTCGCAAGGTAGAAGGGTGTGCGACCGGCGCTCACTTCCTCCAGTGGCTTTTCCACCTTGATGGTGGGGGGGAGGACCTTGTGGTGCAGGGCAAGGGCTGCCTTTATCAGCCCAGCTGCACCTGCCGCAGCCTTGGTGTGGCCGATCTGGGACTTTACCGAGCCGAGGGAGCACCACGGGGTTTCCGCTTCACCGTACACGTCCCGCAGGGCGCTCACTTCCACTGCATCTCCCACCTTGGTGCCGGTGCCGTGGGCTTCCAGCAGACCGATGCTGTCAGGTGTTACCCCTGCCCGGTTATAGGCGTTGATAAGTGCCTTCTTTTGGCCGGTGGCATTGGGGGCGTAGATCGCATCCCCCTTGCCGTCGCTGGATGAGCCGACGCCGCGGATCACTGCGTAGATCTTGTCCCCGTCGCGTTCTGCGTCGGCAAGCCGCTTGATGACCACGATGCCGAGCCCTTCGCCGAGAATGGTCCCGTCTGCTGCTGCGTCGAACGGTTTCGCATTGCCGGTCGGGGAGAGTGCAGGGGTCTTGCTGAAGCACATGTACATGAAAATGTCGTTGAATGTATCGATGCCGCCGGTGACCACCATGTCGGCCTTGCCCGAGGCGAGTTCCATGCTCGCCAGGTGAAGGGCGCTGAAGGAGCTGGCGCAGGCCGCATCCACGACGCAGTTGGTCCCGCCCAGGTCGTACTGCTTGCTGATCCGTCCGGCGACCACGTTGCCGAGGAGACCGGGAAAGGAATTTTCCTGCCATGGGACGTAGGAGTCCGAGATGCGCTGCACGACGTCCGCGGCGACCGTATCGTCCACCCCCGACTCTTTCAGCGCCTGACGCCAGACCGGATGGCCGAGCCGTGCACCGAGGGGGATCACGAGCTCAAGGGTGCCGGTGACGCCGAGTATGACGCTTGCCCGGCTCCGGTCATAGTCCCGCTCTGCACCGTAACCGGCATCCTTGAGGGCATGGCCGGCGGCGACGAGGCCGAGGAGTTGGGAGGTGTCGATCGCCTCCATGATGTTGGGAGGGATGTTGAACTCCATCGGGTTGAAGGGAACCGGTGAAATGAAGCCGCCGCGTTGCCCGTAGGTCATATCGGGGGATTTCGGGTCCCGATCGTAATAATCGGCAATCTGCCAATGGGTCGGGGGAATATCCGAAATTGCGTCGATACCTTCGGTGATATTCGACCAATAGGCATCCGGGTCGTTAGCCTTGGGAAAAAGGCAGCCGATGCCGATAATAGCCAGCGGGGCTTCGCTGGTGGAGAGGTCCGTTTTCACATCTTGCTCTTTCACCTGAGGTACTCCTTGATCTGTGCAATTTCGAGCGGTTCTATGCGCGTCTCCTCCGGCGCGAGGCGGATACCCTGGCAGCGGAGGAAATTGGCGCGGGTGAGCACCGCGGCGCCATGAAGAATGTTGAGGGCAACCGTTACGACTTTTCGCCGGGAGGGGGATTCAAGGCCTGAGCCGCTTGCCCATTCGTTAAATGCGCCCATGGCAGGTCCGCACCATACCTGGTAGTCGATCTTGCGGGACGATTCGCCGTCCTTGGCCCAGTGGGCCGCCTGACCAAGATACCAGCGGAAGACGAGGGCCATCCGGTGCTTGGGATCCCGATCTCCACGCTCTGCCTGGCGCGGGTCGCGGCGCAGGAAGTAGGAGCGGGTATCCCGCCAGATATCATTGAGCGGAGCGCGGAACATGGTCTGCTCCAGCTTCTCCCGCTCGGCAGGGGGAATATCCTCCATGCTGCCGTACGTGCGGTAAATTTCATAGAGCTTTGCGGCACGCATGGGGAACATGGTCCCCCGCTTCAGCACCTGTACCGTCACCCCCATCTCGAACATGTCGGCGGCCGGGGCCATGGTCACATCGGCCTGACGGGTTTCTGCGAGCATGTTGCGCACCTCGTCGCAGGTGCCGGACTCGATGCAGGCCTGATTGACCGAGCCGGTCATGATGTATGCAGCTCCCATGGCAAAGGCGGCAGCGGCCGCGGCAGGGGTGGAGATGCCGCCGGCAAGACCGACGCGGAGTTTCTGCTTGTAGCCGTAACTCGCTTCAAGTTGGGATGCCAGGGAGAGGATGGTGGGAAAAAGGGCAATGGCCGGACGGTTGTCGGTGTGTCCGCCCGAATCGGCCTCGGCGGTAACATCCTGGGCCATGGGAATTTGCGCGGCCATCTCCGCCTGAGCCGGAGTGATCTCTCCGCTTGCGACCAGCTCTCTGAGGAACTTCTCGGGCGGGGGGGAGAAAAACCTGGCGGCCAGCTCTTCGCGGGAAACCTTGGCAATGATCCGGTTCGGGGCGACGATGGCGCCGTCAGGGGAACGGTGAATTCCATGGACGCGATAGCGGACCAGGGGGAGTGTCAGGGCGAGGAAGGCCGAAGCCTCTACGAGTCGTACCCCCTTCTCCATGTAAAGACGCGAGAGTGCGTCCTCCATGTCAGGCTCTTGGGGGGAATGGATGAGGTTGAAGCCGTAAGGGAATTTGTTGCCGGCGAGGCGGCCGATGGCAGCCTCCACAGTGGCGAACGGTAAACCTGCGGCACCGAAGAAGCCGAGCATTCCTTCGCGTCCCAGTTCTTCCGCCATTGCCGCAGAACTGATTCCCTTGGCCATGGAGCCGCCGATGTAAGGGAAACGGAGTCCGAGGTCGGCGCAGAATCCCTGGTCGCCGAGCCGTTCCGGCAGGCATGGCGGGGCATATCCGATGATGGGGTGGCTGTCGTCTTCCGGTTTTACTCCGCCGAACAGTCCGCTTCCGCCGGACTTCGCGACAACGCTGCTGCCGTTGCTCACCAGATAGAGAGGGAGGCGGACCAGACGAAGCGACTCCCTCAGGGTCTTGTCAGGAGCGGTTGAAAGCGATGAATCGGAGCACCACCAGCCGAGGCAGGCATGTTCCGAGGGATGACTGACAGAGTCATTCCTTGGCTGAAACTGGTTCAACTGGATCTCCTATCACCGGCACGTTTTTTATGCGGAAGTACGATGACCAAAGTGGTGCGAACAAATGGGCGGACATGGCACTGGAAGGCAGGCAAATCCGGTGAAAAAAATTAGGCTGGATTCACTTTAATCGACCACATAATCAGTTAAAATGCCTGCAAAATTTAACTTATGACATTTACCTGAAATTGCACAAAAATGCAAGTCAAGACCTCGTTGTCAATGGGTCGATTGTGACGATATGTTTTGATCTTTAAAAGAGATTTAAGGTCGATTGAATCCAAAAACAGCAGTTAGCCACGAATGACACGAATAAACACGAATATTTTTAACCCCTTGTTAAGTCTTGACTCGTCACCGATCTTGTGAGTGTCTTCTGCATCACATGAGCCTGTATATTCGTGCAAATTCGTGAAATTCGTGGCTAAAATGCTTTTTGTAGGATTAATTGTCTTGAACGTTGCCCTCTCTCCTTCGAGTAGTACAATTAAAAAATCAAACTTAATGGCCGGTACGTTGACGCCCCTCACTGCGCAAAGTTCGGAAGAGCGGTGCTTTATCCGAGCCTGATTGCAGCATCCAGCTATTTTCCACATTGCGCCAGGAATGCCCCTTACGGAATTACCTCCACGCACAGAAGCCGGCTGGGCATCTTCGAGCTCTTGCATAATCTGTAACCGAGCAAAGGAGGACCCTATGTCAATATCCGACCTCGACCAGGGAAAGATAAGCCAGGAACAGGAATTGAGAATCCAGCGGCAAATAGCTTTTGCCTCCGGTCTCTTCCAGGGCGATGTGACGGTACGCACCCTTCTGGAGTCGCTCGCCGAAGGAGTCGTCATCGTCGATACCTCCGGGACCATCCTGCTCGTCAATACCACTGCCGAGCATATGTTTGGTTATTCAAGGGAGGAGCTCGTCGGCAAGCCCCATGCCATTCTCATTCCCGAACGTTTGCGCGGGGTCCATGAAGAGCATCAGGCGCATTACTTCGCGGAGCCGAGGCTCAGATCGATGGGTGAACTCCACGATCTTGCCGGACGCCGCCGGGACGGAAGCGAGTTCCCCGTGGAGATCAGCCTGAGCTTTATCGAAACCATAAACGGCGTCCTCGTCATGGCCTTCGTCAGCGACATCACTCTCCGCAAGCAATACGAGTCGCGCCTTCGGGAGAGCGAGGAGCTGTTTCACACCCAGGTGGAATGCGTGAAGGACTATGCGATTTTCATGCTAGATGCAGACGGCAATGTTCTGAACTGGAATGCGGGGGCTGAGCGCCTGAAGGGTTATCAAGGGGAGGAGATAATCGGCAAACCTTTCTCCTGTTTTTATCCCGAAGAGGAGCGCAGCGCGGGCAAACCCGAAGAACAACTGGAAAGGGCGCAACGGGAGGGGCGCGTTGCCGCTGATGGGTGGCGGGTCCGCAAGGATGGGAGCCGGTTCTGGGCCGATATCATCATCACGGCGCTGCGCCTTGATGACGGGAACCTGCGCGGCTTCTCAACGGTGACGCACGACATCACCGAGCGCAAGCGGGCAGAGGATGCGCTGCGCTTCAGCGAAGAGCGCTTTCGTGCCTTGTATCGCGATAACCCGACCATGATCGCTACCATAGATGCCGAGCTTACGATGCTCTCGGTCAATCCGTTTTGCGCCAGCCAACTGGGTTACACGATAGATGAACTGGAAGGACAGCCGGTGCTGAAGATATTCCATGAGGACGATCGCCCGGCTTTGGCCGAGCAGTTGCGGAGGTGTCTGCAGAACCCCGCTCGGGTGTACCAATGGCAGTTCCGCAAGGTCCGCAAAGACGGGGGGCTGCTCTGGGTGGAGGAAATTGCGCAGGCGGTGTATGACCTGAATGGTGCGCTCAACATACTGGTCGTCTGTCAGGACATTACGGACCGCAAACGTACGGAAGATGCTTTGCGGGAGAGCGAGGAGCGCTTCCGCGCCACCTTCAACCAGGCCGCGGTCGGCATGGGCCTCATGACCCCCGATAGCCGCTGGATGCGGATCAACCAGAGGTACTGCGATATCGTCGGCTACACGGAAGAAGAGCTGAAAGCCCTGACCATCAAGGACATCACCCATCCCGATGACCGGGAAGAAAGCCTGAAACAGTTCCATCTCCTGCTGGAGGGGAGGATCGGGAATTATTCCCTGGAGAAACGCTATATCCGCAAGGACGGCTCCATCGTCTGGGTGAATATCACCGCTTCGATGGTGGCCGATGCCGACGGCAAGCCGCGATTTGCCGTGGGTGTCGTCGAGGATATCACCTCGCGCAAGCAGGCGGAGGAAGCCTTGGTCCGGGCAAAGAATGAATGGGAACTGACCTTCGACAGCGTTCAAGACCTCATTGCGATCCTGGATGACCAGTACCGAATCACACGCTTGAACAGGGCAATGGCGAAACGGCTCGGCCGGAAGCCCGAAGAATGCATCGGACTTGTCTGCTACAATGTCATCCACGGGACCGAGAGCCCGCCGGAATTCTGCCCGCACATCAAAACGCTGGATGACGGCCGGGTACACGACGCGGAAGTACACGACGGCCATCTGGCAGGCGATTTTCTCGTAAGTACTACCCCGCTCCTGGACCCGGACGGGAAGATGATCGGCGTAGTGCATATGGCCCGGGACATTACGGAGCGCAAACGGGCGGATGAGGAGATCGAGAGGCTGAACACCGACCTGGCGGCGCGGGCCGACGAGCTGGAGGCCGCAAACCGGGAGCTGGAGGCGTTCAATTACACGGTTGCCCACGACCTGCGCAAGCCGTTGACAGTGGTCAACGGCTACTGCCAGGCAATCCACGAGATGTGCGGCGACAAGCTCTGCGAGCAGTGCACCGGTTACCTCCGGGAGGCTTACGACGGCACGTTGCGCATGAACGGGCTCATCGAAGCACTGCTCAACTTTTCCCGTTTGGTCCACTTGGAACCGCGCCGGGAAATGGTCGATCTATCCCACATGGCGCATGAGGTGGAAACGGAGCTGAAGCTGGCCGAGCCGGAGCGACGGGTCAAGTTCCGGATCACCGACGGGGTTAGTGCCGACGGGGATGCGGGTTTGCTCCGGGTGGTCCTGGATAATCTTCTCGGCAACGCATGGAAGTATACCGACAAGCGAGAGGAGGGGGTCATCGAATTCGGCGTGACGGAGATCGAAGGGAAACCCGCCTGGTTCGTCCGCGATAACGGCACCGGCTTCGACATGGCGGATGCGGACAAGCTCTTTGCCCCTTTCCAGCGCCTCCCCGGAGTCGAAGAATGCAGAGGCTTCGGCATCGGCCTGGCCACGGTGGAGCGGATCATCCGGCGCCATGGCGGGCGGGTGTGGGCCGAAGGGGAAGCGGGGAAGCGGGCGACATTTTATTTTACTTTGGGCGGTGACAGGATCATCTGACGACTCTTCTCTCTTCGCTCATGGCCTGACTCCGCTCCTGCATGGGCCTCATAACCTGGTCACCTGGATTATCGACCATTTTGCCACAGCAGTGAAATCGGCAATCGTTATGGTGAAGTTGAGACCCGCCCGGACTGCTGTTCCCGGGCTGATATTCGCAGTAATATTGTTGGCGTAGATGACGTTTCTGTTACTGTCGGTTCCGGCAAAATTCACTAGAACACTGGCGGTTCCCGTCCCGTTGTTTGTTATGTCGACCAGGGCCTGAGCGGAGACATTGGTTGAGTCGCGTGAAACTTCAACAACCGACAGATTCGTGGCGATTATGGTTCCTGACGGGTCTTTGATGCCTATGACGGCCGTGGTGGTATTGGTAAACGGTGGAGGAGGAGCTGGCGGGATGGTCGGGTTGTCTTCGGGGAACCACTGGGCGCCGCAGCTGGTCAATGATATGGCCATGATTGATATGAGAAGTGAGCGCATCATTCGGGCTTCCTTTTTGTCCAGGACCGGTCTGCGACGATCATCTCCGTTTGCATGTTTTTACATATCCATGTCAATTCGCCTGATAATTTAAAGCTAGCCCATAAACGCCGATTGTCAATTCAACAGTATGGGTACATTCGGGAAACCTCCGGGGTTTACGAAACCCCGGAGGTTTGAACCCAAAAAACCGGCGGTTTATTTTCTCTGTCCTCTTTGTATGGACCTTCCGCCCCCACGGGAGGGCGGGCTTACCATTCCGCCGCCGCGTGGCGCCGGACTGATCATCCTGCCGCCCCGGGGAGACGGGACGGACATGCCGGTGCCACGGGAGGGTGGTGCGGCCATTCTGCTCCCCCGTGATGTCGGTGCGGCCATCCTGCTGCCGGGGATTGTCCGTGCCCGAGGCCCGTTAAAAATCCTTCTATCGCTCCTTGGAACACCGGTAGAGATAAAACCCCTCGTACGGGAGACACCTATACCCGCAAAGGTCCTTCCTCTGAACCTTGTCACGGGGTCGATGCGGAACACCCTGTGTCGCCTCACGTCGTTGAAGTGGTTCGAGACGAACGCCACTCTCCTGTCGATGATAACGGTCCTATGGAAATCGTTCAGGATGAAGAAGCCGGGAAACCAGAAACCCGTCCACCAGAACGGATAAGGAACCCAGGAATACAGGTAGTAGTAATCGGGGGGTGGGGCGTAGTACGTGACCACCGGCGGCCCTTGGTTGTTATAGTAGTTGTTTATGACCGTGGGCTCCGGGTAATTTTCAGCGCCTGGCGGTGTCTCTTCATAGGTTTTTCCGTCGGTGTGAGGTTTAACTGCCAGACTGAGTTCGGCATTGACGTCATTGAATCTTTTGAGTGCTTCCTCCTTGCCCATTGATATCTTTTTTGCATCCACGGCATCGTTTATCGATTTTTGCAATTCACCGATTATGTCCGGCGTAACAGGGTAATCGGCGATCCACCCGTTCCGCGGCGTAATGCCGGCTTCTCCCAGAATGGTCTCCGCCTCGGTCTGATCGTCGGTCGTTCCCAGTCCCAGTGCGAATACCAGCTTGACCGCCAGGGTGCCTTCCCTGATCAATGGTTGTCCTATCGGTGGCGGGCCCTGTTTTGTCTGTTCAGCTTGTGCATGGACCATTATTGGAAACAATATGAGAAGCAGACTGACGACGACTAACTTAACCTTGAAAAGCGATCGTCTTTCCATGGCATTCTCCTTTCTTTCTTGGATAATTGGGGTTTCCTGATGGAAACTATCCGGAAAAATCGGTTAATCGGCAAACTGTGGACCATTAGAACCAACTGCCGGCTAAGGTCTGTTCTTCAAAATTGCTGCGAAGCTCGGCATGGCCCCTTATTCCGCGTGTTACGTTCCTAAGGATAAATTATACCGTTTTTTGTCTTTTCCGCACACGTTCAAACCAGAGCGGCGGCACAAATGCAAAATTCGATGATTCACGCCAGGCAGGATACTTATCCGTAAGTTGGTGCAAAGATCTTCACGTGAAGTGCAATGTTTTGCACCACCAAGGTGCCGCAACGTACCTTGTAGTGATGTAACTATTTGTAATAACACGAAAAATGAATATTCAGTTATCGGCATGCAATATGATATAGTATCGTTAAAACCATGAGTTTTCAGGTGATTATGCTGAAGAAAATATTAGTTGTATTCGGTTTTGGATTATCGCTGTTTCTTCTCTGGTTTGCCGTGAGCAATTACCGGGCAGCCGGTCCCATTGCCGAAGAAAATCTCCGTGGCCTCGCAGTATCCTTGGCTGCAGCGATCGAGAATACTACCAGACAAGACCCTTCATTCAAGTCCTTGACCGGGTTTCACCCTTCCGACGTTGCTTTTTTTGCCATAATCGATCGGAAGGGAACCATTCGCTTCCATTCGAACTCCGACCTCATCGGGAGTTCCACGGACAATCGCGATGTTCTGGCGGTCATGCAGAACAAAGTAATATCCGAATCGAGAGTGGTGCTTGGTACCGGAGAAAAAGCGTACCTATTCGACATTCCTCTCGATATTCACGGGGAGGTGTTTGCCCTTCGGCTTACGCTGCACACTTATAAGGCCGATGCGGTGGTGAGACGGGCTCGTCTAAATTTTGCCTTGCTCCTGTCGCTCTTGGCCGTCGGGTGGTTTCTGGCCGTTATCATCTACCGGTTTGCCAAACGGGAAGAGCGGCACCAGATGGAGATGGCCCATCGGGAGAGCCTGGCCAGGCTCGGAGAAATGGGCGCCATGCTCGCCCATGAGATACGCAATCCCCTGGCGGGGATAAAAGGGTATGCCCAGGTTATCGAGAAAAGACCGGCTGAAGAACGAAACCGCAAGTTTGCTCAAAGCATCGTCAACGAGGTCCTGCGGCTGGAAAACCTGGTGAACGAACTTCTTGCATATGTGAGAAACGAAAGTACATCCATGAACCTGATCGATAGCGGTGGACTCATTTCCCATGCCGTTTCTCTGATTCGTCAGGAGGCTGAGCAGCTTCATGTGGCGGTCAGCATCGAATGTCCAGAAAATCTGCCCGTCCTAGGAAACTCGGACCGACTGGTTCAGGTACTGCTCAATCTTTTTAAAAACGCTCTCCAGGCAATGCCCGACGGCGGCAGTTTGCGCATTTCAGCCGGTATCGCCGGTTCAGCCGTTAGCATAACCGTTGCCGATTCGGGAGCCGGCATCAGCCAGGAGGACATGGCGAGGATCTTCGAGCCGTTTTTCACTACCAAAGCACGGGGAACCGGTCTGGGTCTTGCCCTCTGCAAAAAGATAATCGGCGAGCACAACGGGACGATCAGCGTATCGAGCAGAGTCGGTCAAGGAACTTCAGTATCGATTACCCTTCCTTTGCAAAAAGGAAATATACCTGGCGGGAGCAGCTTATGACGGGACGTATACTTATTGTTGAAGACGATGAGACATTCAGGAGCTTTTTACGGACGATCCTGGAGGACGTCGGGC
Organism: Geotalea uraniireducens Rf4; assembly: GCF_000016745.1. Lineage (GTDB taxonomy): Bacteria > Desulfobacterota > Desulfuromonadia > Geobacterales > Geobacteraceae > Geotalea > Geotalea uraniireducens. The sequence continues at coordinate 2,352,407 of NC_009483.1, forward strand.
ATGAGGTTCAGGAAGCCGGCGACGGCCTCAAGGGATTGCGTTTGCTGCGACGGGAAAACTTCGACCTGGTGATTTCAGACCTGAAGATGCCGGGTAAAAGCGGGCTTGAGCTGTTTCGCGAAACGAGACAGGACTCAAGCCCCCCGCAGTTTATCTTTCTGACGGCATTCGGGAAGGTGGAAGAGGCCGTTTCCGCAATCAAGGAAGGAGCCGTGGATTTCCTGACCAAGCCCCTTTCTGATCCCGACACCCTGCTTGTCCTGGTTGATAAGGTAATTGCATCGCAGGGCCGAGCACGAGACTATCTATCTCTCAAGGAAGTTGAGGCTGCGGGCCTGCCGCCGGAGGATTTGATTTTCGCCGGGGCGGCCATGAGAGACATACGGAAGATGGTCCATGAAGTTGCCGCGACCACTGCCAGCGTTCTCATTTACGGTGAGAGCGGCACCGGCAAGGAGTTGGTTGCCCGAACCATTCATTTGCTGAGTCCCAGACGTACGGCTGCTTTCGTTCCCTTGAACTGTGCGGCGATTCCTGAGAATCTACTGGAAAGCGAACTTTTTGGTCATGAAAAGGGCGCCTTTACAGGCGCCATTCAGGCGCGGCACGGTAAATTCGAGCTGGCCAGGGGAGGGACGATTTTTCTGGATGAAATCGGCGAGATGCCGCTTTCCTTGCAGGTCAAGTTGTTGAGGGTCTTGCAGGAGCGGGTTTTTGAGCGAGTGGGTGGCGCCAGGGAAATCAAGGCTGATGTGCGGGTTATCGCAGCCACGAACCGCAATCTTCAGGAAGAGGTGTCGGAACGGAGGTTTCGTGAGGACCTTTACTACCGTCTGAACGTTTTTCCGCTCAGTCTGCCGCCATTGCGGGAGCGTAACGATGCCGTTCATCTGCTGGCCGATTACTTTCTTCGCCGTTTCAGCCGACAGGTCGGCAAGAAACTCACGGGGATTGACGATGGGGCCTTTAATGCGATGAAAAGTTATGACTGGCCGGGCAATATTCGCGAGTTGCAGAACGTCATGGAGCGTGCGGTTATCCTGGCGCATGATGTGGTCAGATATAATAATCTGCCGGATCAGATGCTTGCAAAGTCCGCGTCAACTGCCCGCGGGGGCAAGGATGTCCTGAAATCCGTGGAACGGGAGATGATCATCAAAGCCTTGAACAAGCATGGCGGAAATCGCCGCCTGGCTGCCGAGGAGCTGGGATTCTCACGCAGGACCTTGCAGTACAAGCTGAAAGAGTTTGGCTTGCTGGATTAAATGTATCAGGTGCAAATCATTGCGTTATCCGTGCAATGAATTGCACGAATTTTTACTGAAAATTGGCATTACAAACTTGTAAACGATGCTAAAACAGATAGTTGTGTGGTGTGTGGTTTTTGGCACGAACTGTGGAATTCCTTCTGACAGCAAGTAAATCATATCGGGGTATTTTTGTGTGATGGGAAAAAGTCGCTTTTCCTTAATTATAGTGTCTGTCGTCCTTTTGCATTGCCTTTCAAACGGCAGCGCCTTTGCCGGTTTCGGTTTCGGTGGCTATGACGGCGGGGCGAGCGGTCTGGACTTCAACAAGGGGTATGATGTCAACACGGTGGTAACGGTCTCGGGTCGTGTGACATCGCTCCCGCATGCCGGAGAACAGGACCATCTTATCGTCGAGGTCAGCGCCGGCAGTGAAATCGTCAACATCAGTCTAGGCCCGAAATCGTTCTGGGAGAAAAAGGATCTAACGCTCCATTTGAACGACGACATCTCCGCCAAGGGATCAAAGGCACAGGGCAAGGACGGTAAAACCTACCTGATGGCCCAGAAGCTCACTAACAAGACTACCGGTGCCCAGGCGCTGTTAAGGGGGGATAGAGGTGCGCCTGCCTGGTCAGGGAGAACTGCAAACGGCTCCATGTCCAATCGTCCTGGCGGCGGGATGTTCAGGGGGGGCGGGATGATGCGGGGCGGCGGCGGAATGATGCGCCATTGACATTGATCGTATCACTCTGGTTATCGTCTAAATGCGTTACAATGGAGAGGAGAGCGTGAAACATAACCGTTGTTCGGAAAAGTTTATAGCCCTGCTGGTGGTCATGACCGTTTTGCTGATACCGTCCCGGCTTTTTGCTGAAGAGCCATCATACTCCACCAGCCTCGGTTTTGAGTTCACTACCGGCAAATACGGGACAGGAATTAAAACCGACGCCATCTTCATGCCGTTCACCGTTGCCGTTTATCCGACGGAGCGGCTCGATTTTTCGCTGCAGATACCCTATGTCTACCAGAGCAGCAGCGCAGTAGTTGCGGGCGAATTCAGGGGGATGCAGCCGCAATCCATGGGGATGGGCTCGCAGTCGGTCTTGGCCGCCATGGGTAGCATGGGCAGCGGCACCGGCGGGCCGGGCCCGAGAACTACGGCATCGGCGGCCAATGTCGATAAATCCCAGAACGGACTCGGCGACATCACATTCAGGGCAGGCTACATCGTGGTTCCAGAGGGAGATTATCTGCCGGGCATCCGTCCCAACTTCTTTGTTAAATTTCCCACCGCCGACAAGAACAAATTTCTCGGGACCGGCGCCTTTGACGGAGGTCTTGCCGTGGAACTTTTCAAGTGGTTTGGTTATTGGCTCACCATTGGGGAGTTGGGGTATGCAGTCCAGGGCAAATCGTCGGTGCTGGCCGTTAAAAATTACCTCTATTACAACGCCGGGGTCGGTTACCAGATCGGCGAACGGCTGCGGCCGATGCTCATGCTCAAAGGGAGCACCCCTCCCGTGGAGGGCGCTTCAGCCCAGCTGGAGGCGCGATTGAGGGTCAAGTACCAGATTACCGAACATACCGGCATAGACGGTTACGTCTCAAAGGGGATCAATACGTCCAGTCCCGATTACGGCACCGGTCTGGCGTTCTGTCTCGATTTCTGATCGGGGGCGTTAAACGTAGACACAGTAGTGTCCGTAAGAAAATTACACTGACTCACCAGCACATTGCACCCTCCCCCAGCCCCTCCTTTAGGCCCTTTGGGTCCATCAAGGGAGGGGAGCTTTAAAGTCCCCTCGCCCCTTGTGGACCCAAATTGCGGGCCTAAAGGAGAGGGCTAGGGTGAGGGGAAGTGCTGACGGAAACCGACACACTAACAGTTAAAATGAAAGGAGTAATCCATGAACAGGAAAATTATCGCAGCAGCAGTCGTGACAGCAGCATTGACAGGAGCACTTGCGGGATGCGGAGGAAGCGGCACGACCTCTGCGCCAGTATCCGTGAGCGGGACCGTGGCCGACGGTTATCTGGTGGGGGCCGAGGTCTTCCTCGACAAAAACAATAACTACCAGTGGGACGAAGGTGAGCCGAAGACCATGACCGGGCCTGGAGGAACGTACACGCTGACCATGACGGCGGGCGACATGGGAAAATACCCGGTCGTGGTCCGTGCCATAGCCGGAAGCACGGTGGATGAAGACACCGGACAGACGGTGCCGAACGATTACGTCATGTCCGCGCCTCCGGCTGCCGGCGGATTTGTCAGTCCCATGTCGACCCTGGTCAGGGAAAAAATGGAATCGAATCCGGGGATGACCATGGCGCAGGCGATGATACAGTTGAGGAACCAGCTCAATCTCCCGGCAGGCATGGACATGCTTGCCGACTATGTGGCGGGCTCCGGCTACGGCCCATACCAGGGTCAGTACCAGTCCATGCACCAGGTTGCCCGGCAGATGGCTGGGCTGATGGCGGACCAGTCCTCGCTCGTCTTGAACGGCAGCGTGGTCAACAAGGGGCGTTATCGGGGGATGATGGGACAGCTCAACCAGAACCTGCCGCAGATCGCAAACAACGCCTTTCAGGGGATGGGTATGGAAAGCACCTTCATGACCGACATGCGGAGCCGGATGCGGACGATGCTTGAATCCATGTCGGCGGTCAACGGTTTCGGCAACTACTCGGCAATGTTCCGTAACATGACCAGTCACCGGTTTTTCTGGAATTACTCAGGCGGTCGCATGCAACCGGGCAGCGGCATGATGGGCGGTGGTACGAGAGGCATGATGTAACCCGACTCTGCCGCAGCAGGAATGTGTTGATGCGAAAATGTGACGATCCTGTTGCTGGCCCGCACAAAAATTGTATTGACATCAGTCGCCGATTTTAGCTATGCTTCGTCACACGCACGAGCAATCAACTCGTTGCACAATCAGCAACAGCTTGATAGACGATAATACTTAACCATCCGCGAGGGTGGGGCGGAAAGCCTAAAGGGTCTCCATGAGATAGCCGGGTTGCCGAAATATCATACGATATTCGGCGACCCGGCTTTTTTGTGGTCAAAATTGGATAAAGGGGGGTGATAAAGCCGTAAGATGTGACGCGCCTGCGAGGGCGTAAGGTTATGTCGAGTTGTGAATTACTGTTACTCGGTAATAGTCCTTTAGTGGTACACGATAATACTAAACCATCCGTGAGGGTGGGGCGGAAAGCCTATAGGGTCTCAAGTCAGACAGCCGGGTTGCCGAAATATCACGAGATATTCGGCAACCCGGTTTTTATTTGCCCATTTACCGGATGTGGCCGAAAAAAGTAACTCGTGAACAAGGTTCGGATCACCCCATGACGGGCAGTGGGATTGAGCCGGAAGGACAACAAAAATTGCTGTGCCGTCTGGCGCAGCAAGGAGCAAAGGAGAAACAATGAGAGAACAGATTAAAAGAACGTTCGCCGGCATCACCGTACTCTGTCTTGTTGCCGTCGGTCTTATGCTGACCGGCTGCGGCAGCAGCGGCGGAGGTCTTTCATCCCAGGTCGTGAGTGGCGTTGCTGCGGTCGGCGCTCCACTTGCCGGGCAGGTAAACCTTAAGGACGCCTCTAACCCTCCACAGGAAAAGTCGACCGTTATCGGTAATGACGGTACGTTTGCCTTCGATGTCACGGGCATGAAAGGCCCGTTCATCCTGCAGGCGTCAGGGCGCGCCAACGGAACGAATTACGCGCTTCATTCCTTTGCCGGCGGAACGGGCACAGCCAACGTCAACCCGCTCTCAAATGCGGCGGTAGCCAGTGCTGCAGGGGTTGACGACCCGTCACAGGTCTTCGCGAATCCCGACCCGGTCACGCTCCAGAAAATCGAGTCCAATCTCCAGACAGCTGTCGCCACTATCCTGTCCAAGCTCCACCCGCTCCTGAAGCAGTACAGCGCAGACAACTCCGATCCGATCAAGGGGCACTACACCGTTGACCACACCGGTCTCGACGGCATGCTGGACAATGTGAAAATGACCCTATCCAACGGGGTTCTTACGATAGTGAATGCGAAAACCGGCGCAGTCATTTTCAGCGGCAAGATCTCCGACATCAATAACTGGAATTTTTCGGACGACGATAATAACATTCCCGCCCCGCCTGCCGTGCCCGCCGCTCCAGCCGGCTTGACCGCCACCGGCGCTGCCGGCCAGATGACCCTTTCCTGGAACGCCGTCAGCAACGCGACCTCGTACAATGTCTACTACTCGACCACTGGCGGTGTCTCTGCCGCCAATGGGACAAAGATCGCCGGGGCCACCAGTCCTTATGTCCAGAGCGGCCTTACCGCAGGAACCACCTATTACTACATCGTTACGGCAGTGAACAGCGCCGGCGAAAGCGCTGCCTCGGCCCAGGTTTCGGCGACCACCAATGCGACGCCGACACCGACGCCGACTCTCCCTGCTGCACCGACCGGAGTAATGGCCACAGGCGGCACCAACCAGGTGACCCTCTCCTGGAGCGCCGTCAGCAATGCTGCCTCGTACAACATTTACTGGTCGACCAAGACAGGCGTCACGACGAGCAACGGGACAAAGATCAGCGGTGCCATGAGTCCTGCGGTTCAGGCGGGGCTTGCTGCCGGCACGACCTATTACTACATCGTTACGGCAGTGAACAGCGCAGGCGAGAGCACGCCTTCCGTCCAGGTTGCGGCGACCACCGTCACTCCGACTCCCGCTCCGACCGTGCCGGCTGCCCCGTCCGGCGTGACCGCCACCGGCGGCGCCAAGCAGGTGACGCTGTCCTGGCCGGCAGTATCCGGCGCAACCTCCTATAATGTCTACTGGTCTACCGCTTCCGGCGTAACGACCGCGAACGGCACGAGAATCGCCGGGGCCACCAGCCCTTATGTTCATACCGGTCTTTCCGCAGGGACCAGCTACTATTACATAGTCACGGCTGTAAACGGCGCGGGCGAGAGTGCTCCATCAACTCAGGCGACCGCAACCACCAATGCCCCACTTCCGGCCGTTCCTGCTGCACCGACCGGTGTGACCGCCACAGGCGGCGCCAATCAGGTGTCTCTCTCCTGGTCGGCGGTCTCCGGCGCGACATCGTATAACGTTTACTGGTCTACGACTTCAGGGGTTACGACCGCTTCCGGGACAAAAATCGCCGGGGCCACCAGTCCCTACGTCCAGACCGGGCTTGCCGCCGGCACCGCCTACTACTACATCGTAACGGCGGTGAACAGCGCCGGTGAGAGCGCCGCGTCGGCAAAGACCACAGCGACTACCGCCGCCCCTGCAATCGACGGTGCAGCGCTTTATTCACAGTACTGCGCCGGGTGTCACGGAGCCCTGGCATCGTCCAACAAGAGGAAAACGACCGCTTCCAAGATCCAGTCGGGGATCAGCGGCAATGTCGGCGGAATGGGATATCTTTCCTCCCTCTCGGCGGCACAAATTCAGGCCATTGCTACGGCTTTGAATTTCTAGCGAAAAAGGTAATTGTATATTGCAACGACGAAGGGCCCCGAACGGGGCCCTTTCATTTTGAACGAGAGCCTGTCTGACGGCGCACTATTTTCAGTATGCCGGTCAGCAAGGATTCAGCTTGAAAGAAAGTTGATTTGCCGGTTCTTCTGCCTCACTTGCGATGCGTTGAACTTCTTTGAGCAGCTTTTCAGTGGTGAACGGTTTCTGCAAGAAGTTGACCCCTTCCTCAAGCATTCCCCTATGCACGAATAGTTCGTTCGTGTAGCCGGAGATGTAAAGGACTTTAAGGTCGGGAAAAGTTTCAAGCAGGTTTTCGTGCAGTTCCTGGCCGCTCATTTCCGGCATGATGACATCTGAAACCAGCAGCGCAACACTGTTGCCATACCGGTTCATCAATTCTACAGCCGCAGATGGACGGTCCGCCACCAATACTCGGTAACCGGATGATTCCAGCAGTTCGACAGTCATGGTGCGGACCATCTCATTGTCCTCGACGACAAGGATGGTTCGTTCTCCCGTTGTTGCCCCGTCCGTAGTCGCCGTAACAACGGAGTCGGCAGACGTTGTCGTGATTGGTTCCCTGCTGAGCGGCAGGTAAATGCTGAAGGTTGTTCCTTCTCCGACACGGCTCTTGACGGAAATGTATCCTTCATGCTGCTTGATGATGCCGTAGACGGTTGCCAGGCCGAGTCCTGTGCCGTGTCCAACCTGCTTGGTGGTGAAAAACGGCTCGAAGATATGGCTTAGAGTTTCATCATTCATGCCGCAGCCGTTGTCGCTGAAGTCCAGTAGCGCATAGGGGCCGGGCTGCACGCCGGGATGCAGCCTGGTGTACTCATTGTCCAGCATTACGTGGCCCGTTTCCATCAGGATCATACCGTTGCCCGATATGGCGTCCTGGGCATTGACGACCAGGTTCAGAAGAATCTGTTCGATCTGTCCACGGTCTGCCCAGATCGCAATTCCTCCCGATGCCAGGCGGATATCGATGGTGATATTTTCCCGGATGGTTCGCCGCAGAATGTCCTGAAAGTTGCCGAGTACCTGGTTCAAATCCACGGACTTCATGTCGAGCATCTGCTTGCGGCCAAAGCTGAGCAGTTGCTGAGTCAGGTCGCGCGCCTTGAAGGCGGCAGCCGTGATGCCGTTCACCTTGCCTGACAACGGGTCTCCCTCTGGCAGCTTGTGCTGGATCATATCCGCATAGCCGATGATGGGAGTCAGGAGGTTGTTGAAATCGTGAGCAATTCCGCCCGCCAGTTGGCCGATCGCCTCGATTTTCTGCACGTGATGCAGTTGTGCCTCAAGTTGGCTCTTCAGTTCTTCCGACTTGAAACGCTCAATGGCGATACTGGCGAGGTGCGCGGCAGACTCGATCAACTGGATCTCGGTTTCGTCGGGGGCGTGCCGCTCGCGATGGTAACAGGCAAAAGTTCCCAGCAGCTCGCCCTGCGACGATTTCACCGGCTCCGACCAGCAGGCTCGCAGGCCCGCCTCGCTGACGGGCCTGAAACCCTTCCATAAAGGATCTCCATCCACATCCTCCACAACTACCCGTTGGCGGCGATGCGCCGCCGTTCCGCAACACCCCATCCCCTCGGCAATCCGTACTCCGTCGACCGCCTTGTTGTAGAACTGGGGGAGGCTCGGAGCGGCGCCATGGCGCAGGAACTGGCCGGTTTCATCCGCGATCGATATGGAGCAGAGCAACCCCTTTCGTTCTTGCTCCACAAAACGGACTATGTTCGTGAGCAGTTCAGAAAGGTCTACGCCGGTGGCCATCTCTTCTAGTATCCGCAGTCTCGTCTGTTCCCGGAGTTCGCTATGTTTACGCTCGCTGATGTCCCTGACGATGCTGAGGATACGTTTTGTTCCCTCGCTCTCCATTGTCCGGGCATGGACCTCAACGGGCAAGATCGCGCCTCTTTTGGTGAGATATGCGGATTCGAAAATCGCTTCGCCATGCTCCATGATTGAACTGATTGCGGGTACGAGGCGGGCTGCAAACTCCGGTGGTTCGAAGTCGTGCAGCAGTGCCCCCTGAAGCTCGTTCTGGTCATATCCGATCATCTGGCAGAGGGCGTTGTTGAAATGTACCAGCCGTCCATCGGTATCCATCAGCAGTATGGCGTCATTGGCCGAATCGATCTGTGCAGCCTTGATCCGAACCTGTTCCTGCTGTTCCCGCAGCGAGTTCTGCGTCGCCTGCAACTGGTCGAGATGGCGCAAGAGAAGTTGCATCAGCAAAAAAAGAGCAAGGCAAAGACCCAGGGTCGTGGCTGTTTCATATGTAACTTTACGTTTCCATGGCGTCAGGATGTCGTCCCGGTGCAACGAGACAACTGCCACGACCGGAAAGCGTGAGAGACGATGATATGAGACGATGCGCGGCGACTGGTCCTCTATGTTTTTATTATCATGGAAGGTGCCGGATTGTGTCGTGCCAAGGTGATCCCGGAAAAGGGCCGATCGTTTGAAATCGACCGCAAAGGCGTTCTCTGTGAAAGGCTCGCTCAACAACGGCGAGCCATCGGTTCGAATCAGCTGCACCTTGCCACGGGGGCCGAGGCTGATGGAGGTGTAGAAACGGTGGAAGTAGTTAATCTCGAAGGCAACTGCCGCAAGACCGGCGAACCTGCCGTCAGGGTAGGTAAGCGGCCGCGTCATGGTAAAACGCCAGCGGTTTACGAGTCTGCTGATTAACGGACGGCTGATGAAGAGGCCTGTGTCGGGTTTATCCCGGTCAAAAATAAAATACTCACGATCAGAGACATTGATCTGTTTTGATGGAAATTCAAGGGAATTGACTACCATGATGCCGGAGCGGTCGGTCAGGAAGATGGAGCCTATCTGCGGCGTGTCGCCACCCTGCCGCCTGATAATGTTGAACAGCGTGCGTCGTTCAATGTGGTCGATGCCTCCCCGTTCGGCAATATCGTTGACCACTTCCCTCAAAGCACGGTCAGCCTCGGCAAAGGCACTGCCGGCATGTTCGCTCAGTGCACGGGAGTAGCCTTGTGATTGCAGTTCGGCGGCTGTGATGATGGCGTTGCGTTCGGAATCGATATGCCAAGCCAGAATACCGATGACGGCGATGATGAGGAGTACGACAAAAAATCTGATGCGAGACTTGAACTGAGCGATGGTAAGTTCGGGCAGGGGAAGCATGAAGGCCTCGGTGGGGTTAGTGTATTTGCATAATGCTGCGGCATCTTGATAGTTATCAAATTAGCTGACCGTTGTCGGTCCTAAACTATTTATCGGCATAGAATCACCATGGTTGACTTATTTGTATACAGACCGGTGTATTTCGTCATGAGCTCCGCCTGATTGATGTGTCTCGTCCCGTTAGCGCAGAGACTGGTAAAAACCTGAAGTTCGGCATGCCGAACCTATGACTAACTACTTAACTTAACGATCAAATCTCCAATTTTTGCATGGAGTTCTTCCAGATTGTTTTTCATTTGCTCCCGCTGTTTGCTTTTCAGAATTTCTACGTCAACAGTGACAATCCTCTGGGCAAAGGACTTAACGAAACTTACTCCTATTCTTTTTTTGCCACTTGCCCCCGGCCGATTGATTTTCCTTAGCTGCGCTCTCGGCAATTTCTCCTTCTTATAGCCGTTATAGGCAGTTATCATCTCATCGGCAGTTGGCTGTCGGGCAATCTCAACGAGAATGCTCTTTGCCATATGGGGATCGCGCCGGCACTCCTCTTTGATTGTCTCCGGCAATTTTGTTAATGAGATGGTTTCACTAACCGTTGTTTTGGATTTTCCCATGATCGCGCTCACATCATCAAGCGTGTACCCATTTCTCTCTTTAAGACTGCTTATGGCTTCTGCCTCTTCGATCGCTGTCAGATCACTTCGTTGCAGGTTCTCTATCAGAGCAATTTCAGCCGGGTCGCCATCCGTGAAAACCACGGGAATCTTTTTCAGCCCGGCTTTCCTTGCGGCAAGAAGTCGCCGCTGCCCCGCTACGAGCAGGTTTGAACCGTCAGTATCCACCTGGACAATGACCGGTTGCAAGACCCCGTGTTTCCTGATGGATAAGCATAATTCTTCGAGACGTTCTTCATTGATGTACCGGCGTGGTTGGGAGTCCGAGATCTGGAGAGCTTCAACATCGAGTTCACTATTTTTCCGCTGTTTGCCCACTTTTGTATTTTTAACAGGGGATGCTTCTTCCGCAGTTAAGAATCCTGTGTCAAACATCGAATATTGTTCATGTTCTTTGTCGTTATTTTTACCAGACATCGGTTTCCTCCCGGAGGTTTTCTGTCCATTGGCGTATATTTTCTGGCATAGAATTTAACATTTTCCCAAAACAGATGACTGGTGATTATGGCGAAATATATTATAAAGTCAATTATAACGGATAGATATATTGCAATTTATTTTTGTGGGGTAGTTGACAATTTTGTAGACCTCATAAAATGGTGTAAAAGAAATTGCGCACAGACTTGAACAAACTATGCTTTGAGGGGTTTTTTGAAGGATGTTGAACAAAAACGATTAAATCGCATAACGGTTCGATATCAAAAAGAAAAAGGGCCAGGTCTGTTGACCTGGCCCTGTATGTTTTATGGTGGGCGATGCTGGGATCGAACCAGCGACTTCTACCGTGTGAAGGTAGCACTCTCCCGCTGAGTTAATCGCCCATGTTGTTGCATTTAATAACAGAACCGTGCATCTCTGTCAAGGGGAGATTCAGAGCATCCGCGATAATCCAGATGCCTCTGCACAGTTTTATTCAAAATAAAAAAATGTTATAAAGTACCGAATTCAACTTGACACTGAATGGTCTGAGTTGATATATTTCGTCGCGCTGCAGGGTTTTTTAGCCTGCTTGAAACATGACAAAATCAGGAGAACTTCATGCCGGGGCGTTTAATACTAATAAAACACAGCGTTGTCCGGTTTGGTTTTTGCTTACGTCCCGTAGGGACAGAATACTGGTAGCCGGGGAATTCATTCCCCGGTCATCCAGGCGAAATATCATCACGTCACGTACGTGACGTGGGGAAATATAGCATCTCATCCGGGGGATGAATCCCCCGGCTACATTCGAACGCCCCTAATGGGGCTTAACAACCTTGATGCACAAACCAAACCGGACAACGCTGAATAAAACATGATGAGTGGATGCCGTTGTCACCTTGAACCGGCCTGAAGCGATGAACGATCTTCTGGATCTGAAAAACGCCTGCCTCATGGAGCGGGACGCCTTTGCCCTCTTGCTTTACCACCGAAGACCAGAAAGAAGGGATGATCGCGTTCGTGGAGAACGGCCGGCACAGTTCAAAGGCGGATAAACAGTGAACAGTAAGAAGTAAAAAGTAAGAAGTAAGAAGTAAGAAGTAAGAAGTAAGAAGTAAGAAGTAAGAAGTAAGAAGTAAGAAGTAAGAAGTAAGAAGTAAGAAGTAAGAAGTAAGAGGCGAACTGCCGGACGACTCACGACTTACTACTCACGATTGAGGATTTCGATGAAGCTGGAACATGGTTATATTCAGGTTTACACGGGTAATTGCAAGGGGAAGACCACCGCAGCTCTTGGCCTGGCTCTCCGCGCTGCAGGCCGCGAGATGATGGTCTGTATGGTCCAGTTTATGAAAGGCGGTGGACCTTATGGTGAACATCTTGCCGCAGAAAGGCTCGCCCCCTACCTGACCATCATCCAGACCGGTAGGGAAGGGTGGGTCGATAAGGACAACCCTCATCCGGAAGATGTCCGGCTGGCCCGCGAAGCCCTGGTGACCGCAAAAGAGGCCCTGACCGGCGGTCGTTACGATATCGTCATCCTCGACGAAATAAACGGTGCGGTTTCTTTCGGTCTTATTGGTGTGGACGACGTTCTTGAGCTTATGAGATCGAAGCCGGCTCATGTCGAACTGGTGCTGACCGGCAGGAACGCCGATGAAAAAATTATCGAGGCAGCCGACCTGGTTACGGAGATGCGGGAGATCAAGCATTACTACAAGGCCGGCGTGCCGGCAAGAATCGGCATTGAAAAGTGATGAGGCGGTTGATGGTTCATGGAAGGTTGATGTTGAACATTTTATTTATATAATTTTTCACGCAACTAAAGGAGATTGACATGGCTGAGAGAAAACTGAGGGTACTTGTTGGAAAACCGGGCCTTGACGGTCACGACAGGGGGGCGAAGATCATTGCCCGCGCTTTCAGGGATGCGGGTTTCGAGGTGATTTACACCGGCCTTCATCAAACCCCGGAGCAGATCGTCTCTGCCGCAATTCAGGAAGACGTCGACTGCGTCGCACTTTCCATCCTATCCGGCGCGCACAATACCCTCCTCCCCCAGGTTTGCGAGCTGTTGAAAGAGAAAAAGGCGGATGATATCCTCGTCTTCGGCGGTGGAGTCATCCCTGATGACGACATACCGGGACTGAAGGCCTCCGGGATTCGAGAAGTATTCACTCCAGGCACGTCAACCGAAGATATTGTCGCCTGGGTGCGCAACAATGTGAAGCCGCGCGCATAAAGTACGGCTACATGATAATAATGGTAGGGGCGCTGCCCCGTCGCGATTGTATCTGGTGATACGGAGAAGTGCGACGCGGGTTTCGCTCCTATAGTTTTATAGGGGTAGTGCTATTGTATAAGAAATTGCGTCTGGAAAGGGAAGTGCGCTCATGTCTTTAGCTGAAAAGATACTTGATGGCGATATCCGCTCAGCGGCGAGGCTGATGCGGGATATAGACGACGGTCTCAGAAGTGCCGTCGAGGAATTGAAAACCCTTTATCCCCATACGGGCAAAGCGTTTATCATCGGTTTGACCGGTCCTCCCGGTGCAGGGAAGTCGACCCTCGTCGACCAGCTCACAGCAGCCTATCGCAAAAGGAATAAGAGGGTGGGGGTTGTGGCGATTGACCCGAGCAGTCCCTTTACCGGCGGCGCCATTCTCGGCGACCGGATCCGCATGAACCGTCATGCAGATGACGAAGGGGTGTTTATTCGCAGCCTGGCAACTCGCGGTTATCTGGGCGGCCTGTCCCGTTCCACCGGCGACGTGGTCAATGTCATGGATGCCATGGGGATGGATGTCATCATCATCGAGACGGTCGGGGTCGGCCAGGACGAGATCGACATCGTCCGCATGGCCCATACCACTGTAGTTGTCATGGTGCCGGGGCTGGGGGACGATATTCAGGCCATCAAGGCCGGTATCCTCGAGATCGGCGATGTTTTCGTGGTGAACAAGGCTGATCGTGAAGGGGCTGACCGGACAGTGCGCGAGTTAGCCAACATGCTTGATATGAAGCCGAGCAAGAGCGGCGAATGGCAGGCGAAGGTGCTGAAGACTGAAGCACAGCGCAATGTCGGCATTGAAGAGATGGTAGAGGAAATCGAATCACACAGAAGCTATCTCTTTTCTTCCGGCGCAATCTCGCATCTGCTGGAGGAAAAAAATGCCAACCTGTTCATGGAAATCCTGAAGGATCGTCTCTTTGCCGAGGTCTTCGGCCATATCAAGATGAACGGCAGGTTCCGCGAGATAGTGGACGGGATGATGACCCGGCAAAAGGACCCGTACAGCGCAGTCGACGAGATTCTGGCGGAGAGGTTCGGCAAGGGGGCATGAGCCCCCTTTTTCTTGACCGCACCGCTGAAAAGTGTTAGTTGTATGGTAAATGGGGCTGAGGCCCCATTAGTCGTTTAAGCAGGGGATTAAATCATGTTGCGCAAGTTGTTGTTTTTTATCGTCTTGATTCTGTTGTCCGCTATTGTTGTCTATAAACCCGGCGCAACCTCCGAGCCGGGTCCCAATCCCCGGGATCCGGCGAAAGAGAATTTGACCAGGGTGGAATATCCAAGTCTCGATAATATACCCTGGAAAGCGCGGTTCATCCAGCCTCAGGACACTCTGGAGTCGTTGTACGGCAAGGACTGGCCCACCGTTGCCCGCTTTAACAGGATAGACCGCCGACACGTCTATCCCGGCATGACGATCAAGGAACCGCTCGATATCGCTTCTGCCGGGAAATATACGCCGATGCCGCTGACGTATGAGCCGGCCAAACGTCACGAGAAGTACATCCTGATAAGTCTAGATGAACAATGGATGGGCGCTTATGAATTCGGCAAGCTCAAGTTTTCCATGCCGGCCGCGACCGGAGCAAAGGACCATGAAACCCCCGTCGGCGTATATCAGGTTGATGCGCGGCATCGCAACCATACATCGTCTCTTTACAAAACAGAAGATCAGACCGCCCAGTATCCCATGGATAACGCCATCCGTTTTCATGTCGGGGCGGATAACGTATCGTACTGGATTCATGCCCGCGATCTTCCCGGTAAACCTGCTTCGCACGGTTGCGTAGGACTCTCCGATGAGTCAATGCAGAACAGGGTTTACGGTATTCCGGAAAAGCCGACTATGATGGATTCGAAAAAACTCTACGATTGGGCGGTCGGCGAAGCCGAATATGAAGATGATGCCGGTGAATTGGAGCTTCTGGAAGACGGTCCGATGGTTGAGGTAGTCGGCGTCAATCCCCGTTACCGGATGTAAGGACAAGGAACGAGGAAAAAGGAACGAGGAGCGAGGCATAAGGAAAAAGATCAGTCCTCGATCCTTTAACCTCGTTCCTCGAACCTTTGACCTCGAACCTGTTTCCCAGGAGGAGTAGTGCAGCAATTTCTCAAAGACTACCTTGAGTTGCATGGCTACTGGGTTCTGTTCCTCGGCACCTTTCTTGAGGGCGAAGCAATCCTCATCATGGCCGGTTTATTCGCATTTCAGGGATATTTGAATATTTTCGGCGTTATTTTTACCGCTTTTGCCGGTTCTTTTTTCGGTGACCAGTTTTATTTCTATCTGGGACGCTGGAAAGGGCCGTTGCTCCTGAAAATCTTTACTTCCATAGCCAGGAAGTTCCGCAAGGCCCTCAAGCTGATCGAGAAGTACGGCACCTTTGTCGCCTTTATTTCACGTTATACATATGGTTTCCGTATTATTCTTCCCATTATCCTGGGGATGACCAATCTCGCAGCCTTGCGCTTTCTCTGGTTAAACCTGATCAGCGCCTTTACCTGGGCGGTTGTCTTTTCACTTGCCGGTTATCTGTTCGGTAAGAGTGCTTCGCTTTTTGTCGAAGATGTGCAGCGGTACGAGCCGTATCTGATGCTGGCTCTGCTCTGTCTCATCGCTTGCATGTGGCTGTCGCATTTTGTCCATGCCTGGTGGCGCAGAAGACCTGCTATGGCGCGTCTGAGGAGAATGAGGAAGGGTGGTTGATGGTTGATGTAGGTGGTCAAAACCAAACAATGAAAAGGTAGAGATAGATGGATTCTAAGGGAACAATCGCCATAGTTCTGGTGGGGACCCAGAGCCCGGGCAACATCGGCATGGTCTGCCGCGCCATGAAGAACATGGGGCTTACAGACCTGCGTCTGGTGAACCCTTGCCAGGTGGATCATCCCGAGGCGCTGAAATTCGCAGTTTCTGCCCGGGATCTTCTGGACAGCGCCAGGATATTTTCAAGCCTCGAAGAGGCCCTTGAGGACTGCGAAATCTCCGTGGCTACGACGCGGAGGCATGGAAAATACAGGCAGGAGATATCGACCCCTGAGGAAATAGCGGCCAGGGTTAACGCGCAGGCAGGCATGCATCGCGTAGCCCTGGTTTTCGGCCGTGAAGACAGCGGCCTGACTACCGACGAAGTTGCCGTCTGTCGCTGGCAGTCGACCATCCCCACCGCCGATGATTATGGTTCGCTGAATCTTGCCCAGGCGGTGTTGATCTTCTGTTACGAACTGTTCAAGGACAAAGGCGTTTCACCTGCTTCCGAACCCAGGCCGCTTGCCGGTTCGGCAGCCATGGAGTCGCTCTATGGGCAGATGGAGCGGACACTGTTGCGTATCGGTTTTCTCAATCCGCAAAACCCTGCCCATCTTATGCGCACCTTGCGCCGCATTTATTCACGTGCTGAGCTTGATGAACGGGAAGTTGCGGTTTTACGCGGTATGATGTCCCAGATTGACTGGGCAGCCTCAGAATTCAAAGGGAAAAAAGGCTCATGAATATAACGCATCTAGGTCTGCTCGCAGGAGCCTTAACCAGTGCTGCAGCGATACCGCAGGTCGTCAGGACATACCGCACCAGGCAGGCGCGTGATATCTCCATCTGGCAACCGGTTCTCTTGAATATCGGCATGGTCTTGTGGCTCATTTACGGCCTTGTGATCGGTGATACACCTCTCATTGTCGCTAACATATTTTCTATTGTCTGTTATTCGTTCCTGATTGCCATGAAAATACTTTATAAAGATGATGACAAATCAACATCTTGTGTTTAAATTTCTATTATATCGAACTGAGGAGGGGTTATGAAGAGACTTTTGCTCGTATTACTCGCAGCCTTCGCTCTATCAAGCCTTTGTGGCTGCGGCTACAATACCATGCAAGCCCGGGAAGAGGCGGTTTTTGCCGCATGGGGGGATGTGGAGGCTGCTTACCAGCGCCGTGCCGATCTTATTCCCAATCTCGTCGAGGTGGTAAAGGGATATGCAAAGCACGAGGCGGAAACCTTGAAGGCAGTTACCGAGGCGCGGGCAAAGGTGGGTTCCGTCCAGGTTACAAAAGAGATGCTCAATAACCCCCAGGCTTTTGACAAGTTTCAGCAGGCACAGGGCCAGTTGTCCGGCGCGCTCTCCCGTCTGATGGTTGTCGTGGAAAAGTACCCGGATCTGAAGGCGAACCAGAACTTTCTCGACCTGCAAAACCAGCTGGAAGGGACCGAAAACCGGATCAATGTTGCCAGGGTCAGGTACAACAAGGCGGTGCAGGATTTCAACACCAGCATCAGGACATTTCCTAACTCTATGACCAATTCGCTGTTGCTCCACCTGACGCGCAAGGAGCCGTTCAAGGCTGAAGAAGGATCAAAAGTTGCGCCGAAGATCAAATTTTAGCAATCTGATAATGACATGTTCGAAGCATCCTCCCACCCCTTCCCTTAAAGGGAAGGGAAACAGTCAGGATGGTTATGAAAAAAATCCTCATCCTCATTCTGCTTCTGCTTGCCCCTTGCATGGCTTACGGCCTCGATGTTCCTCCTCTTCGAGGCCATGTCAACGACTACGCCGCAATCCTGTCGCCAACTACCGTCCAGGAGCTTGAACAACGACTCAGCGCATTTGAACAGAGCGATTCCACCCAGATTGTCGTGCTGACCATCCCGACACTGGCGGGTGAAAACCTGGAGGAATTTTCCATAAAGGTGGCTGAGACATGGAAAATAGGGCAAAAGGGTGTGGATAACGGTGTAGTGCTTCTGGTCGCAAAGCAGGAACAAAAACTGAGGATCGAAGTGGGAAGGGGATTGGAAGGAAAATTGACCGACCTGGTTTCCGGCCGGATCATTCGGGGAGAAATCGTTCCTCGATTCAAGCAAGGCGACTTTGACGGCGGAGTTGTAGCCGGCGTTACTGCCATCATGGCCGTGGCCAAGGGTGAGTACAAGGCTTCATCCAGTGACCTGCGCCACGGCAGGAAGAGCGCCCATCCCGTCTTTACCCTCGTTATTTTTGTTGGTCTTGCCGCTGTGTTTTTGGGTGCGTTGTCCAAAGTGCTGGGCGGAATCGCCGGCGCCGTCGGATTTCCCATTATTGCGCTCCTTACCTTTCCCGGTTTGTCGCTGCTGATACTGGCGTTATCGGCTGTGGCAGGATTTTTTCTCGGACTCTTGCTGAGTTTCCTCTTTAGCGGCGGCGGTTTTTTCGGCGGGCCGTTTATCGGGGGAGGTTTTGGCGGCGGATCATTCGGCGGTGGCGATTCGGGCGGTTTTTCCGGCGGCGGTGGCGACTTTGGCGGCGGCGGAGCTTCCGGGGACTGGTAGATTGCACATTATAGCGGGTGCGAGCTGTCGAATGTTCTGATTTGATGCAGCGGTGTCCGGTTAGTAACTTGCATAGGCTGATATTTTGTAAAAAAAGGGTTTCTGTAGGGGCGCGGCCTTGGCCCGCCCGCCTTTGACTGGTGTGAATAGAGCAACAAGGTCGGATTTGACGACAAGGGCGGGCCAAGGCCGCGCCCCTACGATGGAAAACAAAAGGCAATATAGGACGTTGGCCTTATGTGCAAATATCTAACCGGACAGTACTGGATTTGATGGGTTGTTCACGCATTTTCCCATAGGTACAAGATATGATAACCAAGAAAACTAAAGATTTTTTCACTGCAGAGGAGAAGGAGCGTATCCGCCAGGCGGTGGCTGCTGCCGAGGCCGGCACTTCAGGAGAGATTGCCACAATGGTCGTGGCTGAGAGCGACAGTTACCGTGAGGCACAACTCCTCGGCGTCATGTTTCTCTCCGGTTTCCTTGCCCTCGTCGTTTCCATAATCATCCGTCACGTGACGATCTGGTCTTATATTCCTCTCGTCTTTTTGCTGGGCCTTCCCGCTTTCTTTCTTTTTGTCCGTTTCCCCCGTCTGAAACTTGCCTTTGCCGGGCGAAGAAGGCTGAACGAAGCGGTCCGCAACAGGGCGGTAAAGGCCTTTTTTGAGAAGGGTCTTTATCGCACCAGGGATGAGACGGGTGTTCTCATATTCATCTCACTTCTGGAACGAAAGGTCTGGATCCTGGGCGACCGGGGCATTAATGCACGGATCAGGCCCGAATCATGGGGGAGTCTTGCTGCTGATCTGGCCGCCGGCATCAGAGGCGGGCGGGCCTGCTCAGCGCTTTGTGCCATTATCGCATCATGCGGCGAGGAACTCGGACGGTATTTTCCCAAAGGGACGGACATCGGTAATGAACTGCCGGACGAGGTGATCCTCTGAATGACCGCATGGTTTTTAGCTGTTCCCCCATGGAAGTCCCATTGTTGCTGTTTGTGGCTGTTAATTAATGTCTTGAGCTGATTGCAGCTATATTACAGCATGACTCAGTTATCCCACCACGTTTGATTACATTTTCGTATCATCCCTTTCAAAGTCACCCATCTTAATCTCTCGCCCCGTTGCACGGCTGTTGCCACCATAGGAAAGATAGATTTATATATATTCAACGGCATTGCAATTGCAACTTTGTTGTAGGGCACGTACGTCGAGTCCATTTTAAGCTTGAAATATGGCGTACGGAACGGCTTTTTACAGGGGGTGTACCTTGAGCAATGTTCAGGGGAAGGGTTGGCTGGCCATGATTTGGGCCATGTTGCTGTCGGCCATGTTTTTGTCAGCCGGAACGGCGGAAGCGTCATTGGTGTGCTACGACTGTCATGGGACACGAAGCACAGGAGACTACCGGCCTATTGATGCTTCTTATCGAAACATTTCAACCGGCGGATTTCAGGGAACCCATCGCAACCATCTTCCTCTCAATGCCAATGGCGAGAGTTGCACACCCTGCCATCCCGGGAGCGGTGCATATACCACCAGCCACCGGGACGGGCTGATACAACTATCCAACAACATCAAGAACTCTCCCTTGCCCGCCGTATACAACCATTACACCACTCCCTTTCCCCAGACTCCATCTCCCTCGCTCGGCTCCTGTACCAATGCCAATTGCCATTTCGAGTCAGTGACGCCGACCTGGGGGAGCGCATCTTTGATTGCACCGGCCGGATGCAGCACGTGTCACGTCTCGCCGCCGGGAGACGGCAATCATCCAGCGTCAAGCGGCGCCGGCAAAAAGCACGGTGATTACTTCGGCACGGACACCGGCAGTTGCGGCAAGTGTCACATCGATCACACCAGCGAAGCCAAACCGTTTGCCCATGCCACCAGCGCCGGCAAACGTCCCTTAATTGTTCAGTTCACAGCCGCCCCCAATGACAACGGCAGTTATAGCGGCGTTGTCAGCTATCCTGAGTATCTTCCCAGCCGGAATCCTTCGAGAAACGGCACCTGCACCAACCTTTACTGTCACAGCGACGGCAGTGGCGGCGTGGCGAAAACCACGGCCGTGTGGGGTGGAACGCTCGATTGCGCAGGCTGCCATGACAGTGCCGGCGATACCACAAGCCTCAGTGGCCGACATGGGAAACATACCGGCAATTCAGGCTACGCCTTTACCTGCGAGCGTTGCCACAAGGGGACCGTAAGCGGTAACGACGCCATCGTTGACATAACCAAGCATGTCAACAAAACTAAAGATATAGTTTTCAAGGAAGGCGGAAACTTTAACAGTACGGATAAAGGTTGCAGCAATACCTATTGCCACAGCAACGCTGCCGGTGGTCCTCCAACGATTCCCGTTAAATGGACTGATACCGCGTCGATGAAATGTTACTCCTGCCATAGGGGGCGGACGGTTGACAACACGGCGACTGACTGCGCACAGTTGGGCGGGACCTGGGATGCCGCAAAGGGGTTCTGCACTCCCTACCTGAATATGACCTCCAACGGCCATAGCAGACTGGTAGGTCCGCAATGGATCCGCAAGTATCCCTGCAGCTACTGCCACAACGCCACGCTTGATTCGTCCGGCAACATCATCGACAGGACCCGGCATGTAAATGGCGTGAAGGATGTGGTGATCGCCCCGCAATGGGCGATCGTCGGCAGACCTGCACCTGGCTACGACCCGAACGACAAGGTCTGTGACAACGTCTACTGTCAC
Organism: Geotalea uraniireducens Rf4; assembly: GCF_000016745.1. GTDB lineage: Bacteria > Desulfobacterota > Desulfuromonadia > Geobacterales > Geobacteraceae > Geotalea > Geotalea uraniireducens. The sequence goes on from NC_009483.1 coordinate 2,373,730, forward strand.
AGCGACGGTACTACAAACCCTGAAGACGTTCGCCATTTTGCCTGGACCGCACCCAAAACCGATTGCAACAGCTGTCATGGCCATCCGCGGGGAACGTGTTCCAATGCCGGTTGTCACGACGGCAGGGTTGACGTTTCAGGCAAGGTATGGACCATCAAAACCGGCTGGACAGCAGGTCAGGAGTGGAAGGCGGCGACCCCCATGTTCCCCAACCAGGGTACTGGGACGGCCCGGGCCAACTCCCACCAGCGTCACACGGACACCAATTTTACCTGCGACCAGTGCCATGCGGCGACCATAACCAACGGCATCTGTACCGATTGCCACGCCGCAGGCATTCCTGCCGGCAGCATGACCGAAGTATCCCATTTGAACGGCAACTTCCACGTCAACAAAACCAAGGATGTGGTTTTCAAACAGGGTGGTTCGTATAACCAGGTCAACAAAACCTGCTCCAATACCGCCTGCCATTCGGGGGGTACCGATCCGCAGTGGGGCGGGTCGGTCAACAGCGCGGTCATCTGTCTGACCTGTCACGGGACCACGGGTCCTGATGTGGACAGTTTCGGTTTCAATATATACAGTACCCAGACCAAGATCAATCTGACCGAATGGGTGACCAACGGCCATGGCAGGCCTACTTCTGCCGGTCCGTATCCGTCCAGCGGCAATCCGGCAGCCAACTTCCCCGGTAATCCCTGCTGGTACTGCCATGACAATAATGTGCTTCATAATGACGCGAACAATCCATTCCGACTGCGACAGCATGCCCAGTTCGCCAATCGTTTCGAGAAGGAGTGTGTTTACTGCCATATGGTCGGGCTCGACAGCGAATGCCTTTCCTGTCATGACAATAGCGAGTCCCTGGCGCCACAGCTTACCTCGTTAGCTGAAGATCCTTCCGCACAATGGCCTGACGGCACTGTTGCACCCCGTCCGGACCACAGGGGCATGACCGGAGGTGGCACGTCATGTCTGACTTCTTCCTGCCATTATGTTGATCCCGCTGATCCGACTAATGACCTTAAGCGGCATAACGCGGGAGCAGGGGGGTGGTCGGCCGCACAGCAGACCGATGTGAAGAATCAGTACACGATGATGGGGGTCTGCCTGAAGTGCCACGACGACGATACCGGCGGAAAATGCACAAGTTGCCATACGGCACCGCCCGACAATCCCATGAAGTACACCCTCGGTTTCGACCCCTGCACCGGATTCATCAAGCCCCAGATAGCGCGGGCATCATCGGTCCACTTCGGCTACAAGCACAACCGGGAATACCTGCAAGACGGCATCTGGAAGGGTGGCAAATTCTGCTGGGACTGTCACGACCCCCACGGCGACAGCAACATCTACATGATTCAGAACAAGGTCGCCACTTCCACAGAGGGCACTTTCGGCATTCCCCGGACCAGGGCAGACGTGGTCTTTACCAGAAAGCAGAGCGGGCTGGATTATGCCCGAATCACCGCCCCCTACAACGGTATCTGCAATGTCTGTCATTCCGCGGGAAGCCAGCATTACCGGGTCGATGGCGGCGATGGCCACAACGCCAGCAGGGTCTGTACCACCTGTCACGAACATCGATTCACCGACAGCCATGCCGATGACCAGCCGTGCAATACCTGTCATCTGAACAAGCCTGTGCCGCGCCATTCGGCATTCGGTCTGCCGCGGGACTGCACCAAGTGCCACAGCGGCACCATCGGCATGCGTATGGATGTCATGGGGCAGATGAAGGCCAATTCCCATCACGTCCAGGGTGTAACGGTCACCAACAAGCACTGTTACTCCTGCCATTGGGAGTCCACTCCCGAAGGGCTCATCGATGTCAAACACCACAGGGGGTATAACTACAAGAACTATTCATCGGTCAAGAATGCTTCAGTTGATCTCGTTGTATGGGGGCCGGGCGTCAGGCCGTCCATCTACAAGTTATACACGACCGCAGTTCAGTTCCTGGCGAGCAACATCGGCACGGCCAACGAGAGGACCGAATCGGCCAAGCTGACCAACGTCTGCATCAGCTGTCACAGCGACCAGAACAACGATACCCAGCCGTTCAACGACTGCAAGACGCCTCGGCAGTATGCCTGGGATCTGCAGAGCGTCGCTGCCCGCTATTCACAGACAGGTACAACTACCTGGGGCAAGTACAACTCCACCACCTATCCTAGCGCCAACCAGAAAGACAAGGTCATCAAGGCTTTCTCGGCACACGGCAATGCAGCATCCAACCAGGGTGGCTATGATCCTGCCAACGGTTTCGACGCAGCGATTCCGAACACGCGCGGCGGGGGGCAGAACGTGCAGTGTTTCGACTGCCACAGTTCCCACGGCTCCAAGGTGGTGGGGGTTACCTCCAGCTATGTCACCTTCAACGGCACACAGAACGGAGCGAACCTGAAGGAGACCCAGGCCGGCAAGGGTGGCTACAGCATGAGCTACAAGGCATCGGCCAATGCCGCTACAGGAGCAGTAAATCCTTACAATGCCGGGGCCGGTCAATGCTTCGACTGTCACATGAACCAGAATGCGGGCATCACCCCATGGGGGTATCAATCAACCTTCGGCGCGACTGCGCCGATCAAGGAGTATATGGATCCGGACAGATTTGGCGCTGCTACGCCTGCTTACATGCAGCGGTATCCATATAAAACAAAGCCGACTGCGGGTGGTCACCTCAAAGCGTCAAGCTTCCTGAACCATACGACGGCCGCACAGAACAAGATCAACGGTCTCTGCACGCCGTGCCACGATCCGCACGGGGTGAGTCCGTCGCTGGGTGCGAAACAGGCTTATGCCATCCCGATGCTGAAGGGGACCTGGATGACCTCGCCATACAAGGAAGATGCGGCTTTGTTGGACACCAATAACCCTCCGGGCGGTCAGCCGGTCCCTGATCCCACACCCGGCGTCTACACCGATCAGAAAACGTTTGGCGGGGCGCGGATAAGCGAAGACGACAGCCGGTTCGCCGGGCTTTGCCTGCGCTGTCATTACAAGAACAACCTGACTGACGGCATCAACAAGAACCAGCCATGGAAGAGCGTGGACCGGATCCACGAATCGGTCAAGGGATGGGGGGCGAACACCCAGCATTCTTATTCATGCTCAAAATGCCACATGCCCCATGCATCAGGCCTCCCCCGTCTCATGATGACAAACTGCCTCGACTTCAAGCACCGTGGGAGAGTGGCGTCAGGTGGGCAGGCGGGTTCCAACAGCGCGGCTTTCTATTATTGGTTTGACGATCAGCAAGTCCGCAGCGGCAGTTTCCCGCGCGGATTCGAGCAGGCAGGGGTGAACTGCCACCCGACCGGCGCCTGGCCGGACAACAGCTGGAATGCGGTGACGCCATGGTAAGCATAGGTCTTAAAATCAAGGAGTCGAAATTATCCGGAGATACGTCGATGAGGCAAATCGTCCCTGCCATTATGGCAAAGAATATCTGTGGAGCGATCTCCAGGCAATGGCTGGGCATGTTTCTGGCCTGCTTTATTTTCCTTGGCGTCATCTGTCAGGCTTTTGCTGCTGGAGGCGACATCGTCTGGCAGAAGGGCGATGCGCAAGCGGGGAAGCAGGAGTCGAAGTCTTCTGGGGTGGATTCTCTGGGGAGTGTCATCATCACCGGCTATCAGAATCTGACCGGTGACACCAATGATGACTACTACACCGTCAAGTTCAAGGCCGACGGTAGCGGTGTCGTTTGGCGAGCTTCGTACGACAAGGCAGGCGGTTCCGACCAGGCCACGGCGGTTGCGCTGGATTCGAACGACGACGTCATCGTCACCGGCTTTGCCTGGAACGGGCTCAACAAGGACATTCACATTATCAAGTACAGCGGCGCCACCGGCGCGGTCATCTGGCAACAAACCTATGACGGTTCGGCGCACGGCAACGACATCGGCGCATCGATCGCGGTGGACAGCCTCGATAACGTCTACGTGGCCGGCTACACCCAGAACGGCGATGGCAATGACGATTACCTCGTTCTCAAGTATACCCCCGGCGGTACCCCAGTCTGGCAGGCGGCCTATAATGGGGCCGCCAACGGCATCGACCAGGCAACATCCCTGGCGGTGGGGATTGACGGCGTCGCCGTGACGGGACAATCCTGGAACGGCACTGCATTCGACATGGCTACGGTGAAGTACGACTTCAGCGGAGCCAAGCTGTGGGAAAAAAGTTATTCGACCGGCGCAGGTACGTGCATCGGCAAGCAGACCAGTATGGACGCAGCCGGCAACGTGGTCGTTACCGGCTCTGCCTCAAACGCCATAGACCTGGATATTTACACCGCAAAATACAACGGCGCCACCGGCGCGATCATCTGGGGTAAAACTTATAATGGCGCCTACGACGATGAACCGAACGGACTCATAATTGATGCAACGGGTGATGTCTATATAACGGGCTATACCTGGACCCTCTCCGGGACCAACGATTTTTATACCGCGCGCTATAACGGCGGCACCGGCGCCCTCGTCTGGCAACAGTTATTTGATTCCGGCAACGGCAATACGGATTTGGCCATCGCTACCGGCATCGGGGTGGACCCTTCAGGTGATGTGTTCGTAACCGGTTATACCGTGGCAGCAGGGAACTATGACTTCCAGACCATCAAGTACAAAAAGGACAACGGCAATCAGCTCTGGCAGCAGAGCTTTAACGGCACGGCCAACGCGAACGACCGGCCGGTGGGGATCTGGGTCACGTCAACCGGAGATGTGCTGGTGACGGGATGGAGCGACAGCGGCGCAAACGATCTGGATTATTACGTCATCAAGTACGATCCGGGGGCGTTGAATCCTCCGACGAACCTCGCAGCGACCTCCCTTTCCAACACGAGCATCCAGCTTTCCTGGACGGACAATTCCGGCAACGAGGACGGCTTCAAGATCGAGCGGAAACTGGGAGAATACGGAACCTACGCCCAGATCGCCACGGTGGAGCCGAACACAACCACCTATTCCGACACGGGGCTTGCCGCCAACAACTACTATTACTATCGGATCCGTTCGTACAGCGCCGCTAACGGCGACTCCCATTACAGTAACGAGGCCCACGCCCTGACCGTGGTCGTGAACTTCCTTCCACCGGCTTGGAGCTATCTCTACAACAGCCCGGACAACATGGACGATTTTGCCAATGCCATTGCCGTCGGTCCCGACAACAATCCGGTGGTGACCGGTTACAGTCTGCGCACTGTCGGCGGGTTCGATTACTACACGGTCAAGTTGAACCGGGCGGACAAGAGCGTCATCTGGAGTCACCTCTACGATGATCCTGACAGCGAGATGGATGTGGCGAAATGCGTGGCGGTGGACAGTAACAACAGTGCCGTTGTTTCCGGATACTCTCAACTGTATTACGCCCCTGCCCAAGGTAACATCAACTCCATCTACACCGTCAAGTATCCGACGACTGGTCCTCCTGAGACATGGCACACCCAGTACAACGGTCCCGGAGCCATCGACGATCGGGCTACGGCTATTGCCACCACTACCGACGCGTCCGACAATATCGTGGTTATCGGCTACGGTAAGAACGCGGCAGGCAATGAAGACATCTATGTCATAAAATATCCATCATCGCCTCTCCTTGATCAGATGGGCAATGCTATTGCCGCCTGGGCCGCCACACCATTTGACGGCGACGGAGATGATATTCCGAGCGCCGTAGCAGTAGGGCCGGACGGCAGTGTCTACGTCACCGGATACAGCGAGTCAGCCTCGAATTCGAACATCTATAACTTCTTCACGGCAAAGTACAACGGGGCAAACGGAACACTCCTCTGGTCCGACATATACAGCGTGACGGCGGAAGGGGATAACCGGGGTAACTCCATTGCTGTAGATGCGTCCGGAGATCTTTATGTTACAGGTTCTGCAACAAATGCAGCCGGGAACAAGGATTTCTACACCATCAAATATAGTGGTACGAGCGCAACGGCACAAAGGTTGTGGGAGCGGCCCTTCGATGGACCAGCCAACGGCGACGACGAGGCGGTGGCAGTGAAGGTTGACCCCATCGACGGCGCCATCGTCGTTGCCGGAACCAGCCTTACCAATCCCGGTGACCACGACGTCGCCCTTATCAGGTATAACCCGGCCGGCGACGTGATCTGGCAGAAAACGTTGCAGAGGCCTGCCAATGATGACCTTGCGACGGCCATGGCAGTTGATTCATCCGGTTATATCTACATTGCCGGCAGCACCGGCAACGGTAGCGCGATAGACATCCTCTCCCTCATTTATGACTATGAAGGGACCTTTCTTGGGGCGACCTTATTTAACGGGGATGCTAACGGTAATGATGAGTCGAGCTCTATCGCCGCCAATTACCAGGGGGAGGCGTTCATCGCCGGGTACTCCACCAACGCAGGCGGCAACGCGGACTACGTGGTGCTGAAACAGACCAACAGCTACATCCTCGTCCCCGCACCGTTCACCGCCACCTCTCCGGCCGACTACAGCAAGGTCGACCTTGCGTGGGGGAACAACACCAGCGGCACGGGTTTTCTCATTGAGAGGACCCTTGGGCCGGTAACTCCTTCAAGTACCTGGACCCTCATAAATACCGCTTCACCCGGCACTACCAGTCATATGGATAGCGGGCTCAATGCCGGTACCCAATATTGCTACCGGATCGAGGCGTTTAATGGGAGCCTCATTTCCCGAAAGCTCATATCATGTACAACTACCACATTGCCGACGCCAACCCTGAATCAGTTAGTTACAGTATCGGCTACGGCAATAGATGTCAGCTGGAACAACGTTGCCGGAAACACCGGCTACAAGCTGGAACGGAGCGCTAACGGCATTACCTGGACCCAGGTGGGGGGGAATCTTGCCGCCGACACAACCGTCTATCACGACACAGGTTTGACCTCCGGAACCGTATATTTCTATCGGGTGAGCACCATCAGCGGCGCCGGCACCTCTCTGGCGAGTACCATCCAGGCTGCTCCTGTGCTCAATGCCCCCACGGGAATAACGTCAGCCAAGGTAGACCTGTCGTGGCCTGCTGTCACCGGAGCCACCGGCTACAAGCTGGAGCGTAGCCCGGACAATACGACGTGGACGCAAATCGCCACACCGGCCCCGAATGCCACAAGTTACTCGGACACCACCGTCTCCTCGGGAATTCTCTATTATTACCGAATCAAGGCAGTAAGTGTTACTGGAGACTCCGGCCCCAGTCTTGTCCAGTCGACCATGACCAAGCTTAAGACCCCGGTCCTCAGCACTCCGACGGCCACATCCTCTACCCAAATCGCACTGGTCTGGACCGACCTGAACGGCAACGAGACAGGGGTCACCGCCGAGTACGCCGCCTGCAACCAAAACAATCCCAACACGTGTGCCAATGTTAACTATGACCCGTATTGGGGCGCCTGGACTCCGGTGACCTATGAGGCCAATACTACCACCGCCACTATCGCCAGCCTGACCCCTGGCCGCACTTACCGGTTCCGGGTGACGGCGACACTCACCGGTGCCAACTCCGACCCGAGCACCGTTATGGCAGGCACCACCATCCTCGTCGGGCCCACGAATTTAACTGCGACGGCGGCCACCAGCAGCACCGTCACCCTTACCTGGAGCGATATCCTTGGTGAGACGAATTACCGGGTGATCAAGGATGGCGCCGTCCTGACCGGCACCGGCCTGCCGTTAGGACAGCAGGCAACCACGTACACGGTCACCGGCTTGAGTCTCAACACCCAGTACTGCTTCAATGTAGAGCCCTATAACGCTACCAGTTACGCTGACAGCAACCAGTCGTGCATCACCCTCTATGGGCCGCCGACGCTTGATTCCGTAAGCGCCGTATCGCAGAGCGAGATTGACCTGGCATGGACCGACGTGAGCGGCGAGACCGGCTACGAGGTATGGCAGAGCCAAGCTACCTATCCGTCTAGTCCTCCGGCCAGTCCCTCCACCGGGAGTTGGAATGCTTACACCAACCTGACAGCAACACCGCTTGATGCGGATTCAACGTCGTATCCCAAGACCGGGCTCTCGGTCGGCTATACCTACAAGTACAAGATACGCTACAAACTTCCCGACGGCAGCTTTTCGCCATACAGCAACGAAATCATGGCAACGACAATTCCTTCGACGCCGAGCCTGAGTACCTCCGTGGTTTCCATATCGCAAATCAACCTGAGCTGGGGCAATGTTAACGGTGAGACCGCTTACAACATGCAGACGAAAGCACTTTCAGGAGCAAGCTGCACCACCGAGGACTGGACCGGCATCTCCTCCACACCGTTGGCCGCGAACACGACATCCACTGCCGTTACAGGGCTTACGGAAGGAACCAGCTACTGCTTCAGGATAAATGCATCCAATTCTGCGGGAGCATCTCCCTGGAGTACCGCAGTAACCCAGACGACCCTCCTTCCTGCGCCGACCCTGGATGCGTTGACCGGCGTCACCCAGTCGCAGATCAGCCTCTCCTGGAACAACGTTACTGGGAACAACGGCTACAAGGTGGAGCTGAGCACGAACAATATCTCCTGGTTGCAGATTGCCACGCCAGCTGCCAACGTGATTACTTACAACGACAGCAATCTGATGCCCAACCAGATCTACTATTACCGGGTGTCCACTAAAAACAGCGCCGGAAGCTACTCCTCGCCCCAGAGTAACGTGCTGAACGCCACAACACTTCCCGTTCCCTCTCCCACCCTGAATACGCTCACAGGGATTACCACGAGTCAGATCACCCTTTCCTGGAATGATGTGGCGGGCAATGTCGGCTATAAGGTTGAGCGCAGTCTCGATAACATCACCTGGACCCAGATCGCCACGCCGGCTACCGGGGCGACGAGCTATCCCAATACCGGCCTGTCTGCCGGCACCCTTTACTATTACCGGGTATCCACCAGGAACAGCATTGGCTACTACTCCGCCCCGAGCAACGTGCTGTCTGCAACCACGACATCGTCGGCACCGATAGTTACGCTCAACCTGGTAACGGAAGCGCGCATCGACCTCAACTGGCAGGTCGTTCTTGGCGCCACAAACTACAAGGTCATGCGGTCGATCGGCACGGGTGGTCCATGGAGCCAAGTAAACAACTTGTCTATCGTATATACAACCCTTTACTGCGGGTATTATTCGACACCAACCATCGGCTGCCCGACCCTGGTGCCGGCATACACTTCATTTCCTGATGCATCTTTGACGGAAGACACCCAGTATTGTTACCAGCTCATGGCCTGGAACGCGACCGGCGGCGATTCGGCGCCGAGCAATACGGTATGTCTGAAAACACCGGCTGTGGGCGGTCCAATCCTGACAGCGGTCACCCCCCTTAATTCGTCGAAAATTCAACTTGACTGGACGTACAATCCGGCAGCTTGCTCGCCCGATCCCTGTGATACCCCGGACGGTTTCGAGGTCTGGCGGCAACTGTTGAGTGGGGAATGGGCGCTCGTTACAACGTTGCCGAATATCTCCACTTACACCGATACTACCGCCATAGAACCTTTGAAAACCTATACTTACCGTGTGCGGGCTTATAAGGGCTCGGATGAATCGGCGTACAGTAATACGGTGGGTGCTTCTACTCCGGCTTTCTCAACTGTGGATGGTACCTGCCCCTGATAGCAGCGTGCTGGTAATGTAGGGTGATTACCGATATTACGGCGTTAAAGGAGGTGACGTTAACGGTGATAAAAATGAGATACGTACGACCAAAGGTTGTTGGAAGTAGTACAGTTCATCCCTGTTGAGTGCGAGTGCTGGAGAGAAAATGCATTCGGACTATTGACGGGTGCTATTTAGTTGTTACGGGGCGGCTCTCAAGTCGCCCCATTTTCTTGTCCAGCGTAGCGGGTAAACCCGGACTGTCGAAAGAAACAGGCGTCACCCTTTAACGCACTGTACAAAAGCAGTTGAGCGGCCGAGAATTATCAACTCGACAACTTAATAATTTAAAGGTATGTATAATCCCTGTACGCAGAATGCGGATATATAGAGTGCTGAAAAAGGTTGACCGTGGCTAAAGAGAGACTCGATAAAATCCTGCTGGACCGTGGGCTGGCGCAATCCCGCGAGCGGGCGAAGGCGCTGATAATGGCCGGCCAGGTAGTGGTGGACGACCACCTTGCTGACAAGGCCGGGCAGATGGTCGCGCTTGAAGCTGAGATTCGGTTGAAAGGAGAGGTTCATCCATTTGTCAGTCGCGGCGGCCTTAAGCTGCAAAAGGCGCTCGATGAGTTTGCCATCGACGTGAACGGTCTTGTGGTCATGGATGTGGGCGCATCCACCGGCGGATTTACCGATTGCCTGCTGCAACGGGGGGCAAAAAAGATTTTTGCCGTCGACGTCGGGTATGGGCAGCTTGCCTGGAAACTCCGCCAGGATGAACGGGTCGTGAATCTGGAAAAGACCAACATTCGCTACCTGGAGCCGGATAGGCTTGAGGAGATACCCGACATGGCTGTCATCGACGCATCGTTCATCTCTCTTGACAAGGTTCTCCCCGCAACGATCCGCCTGATAAGCGATACCGGAGTCGTGGTTGCCCTGATTAAGCCCCAGTTTGAGGTGGGACGTGGCGAAGTGGGGAAGGGTGGGGTGGTGCGTGATGAAAAAAAACATGCCGAGGTGATTTCTGCCATAACTGTCTTGGCTGCAGATCTGGACCTGACCATCAAGGGTATTACCGAATCGCCGATTTTGGGGCCTAAGGGGAACAAGGAATTTCTCATTTATCTGGAGAAAAAGGGACGGTCGACGTGTGAGTGACGTCACTGAATAATAGCAGTATTACTTGAAAATTGAATAACGCCGGAGTATAAGTACATGAGAGTTCGGCGGGATACAGGGATGGGGGGACGCATGGAAGACTGCATCTTTTGCAAGATAATCAGGGGTGATATTCCCGTAGCGAGGGTTTATGAGGATGACCTGGTCATAGCCATCGAGGATATTGCGCCGGTCGCGCCGCTTCACCTCCTTATAATGCCGAAAAAACATATTGCGAATTCACTGGATTTGCAGCCCGAGGACGACGCGCTGATCGGCCATATCTTTCGCGTAGCGGCAACCATTGCCCGCGAGAAGGGGGTTGCCGCAGACGGGTTCCGCATCGTCAACAACAATAATGCCGGCGCCGGTCAATCGGTATTTCACGTCCACTTCCATTTTCTGGCCGGGAGGCATTTAACCTGGCCCCCTGGCTAACTATAGAGATACTTGCGTAGAATCACATTGTCGGAGGAAATGAACATGAGGAGCATTTTTGTAGCAATCATACTTCTATTTGCTGTTCCAGCGCTTGCAGAAACCTATAAGTGGGTGGATGACAAAGGAACTGTGAATTTCGCGGATGACCTGGGTTCCGTTCCGAAAAAATACCGTAAAAAGGTTAAGGTGCTCGGTGGCGACGAGGGCAATGTTCCGCAGGTGACGGAAATTGATGAGTCAACGAAGGGTAAGGCAAAGGGTGAGGATAAAAAGGACGACTCAAAGGAGAGCGCATCTGCCGGAAAAGAAGGGAAAAAGAAGGCGGTTTACGGCGGGAAGGACGAGGCTGCCTGGAAAGCCGATTTCGGGAAGCTTAAAGCTGATATAAAAGCTTCCGAAGAACAGCTGGACGATACGAGGGCACGTTTGAAGGATTCAAGCAAGATGTCCAGGTCAGAGTATCTCAGTCTTCAATATACTGTAAAGGACATCGAGCACAGATTGACGGAATTGAGGAAAAAGCTCGATGCTCTCAACGAGTCTGCCGCAAAGGCGGGCGTGCCGCCGGAGTAGATACAATATAGTTTCTGCAACAAAAAAGCCCGGAGAAAAATCTCCGGGCTTTTTTGTTGTAATTGGATGTAACTGAGGAATGCTTTTTTCTTATTCGTCGGTAGAAACTGTTCAGCGCCTGATGGTATGCTCTTTAGCGACCACACAATCAGGTTTGGCTGTTCGTTTCCCCTTTTTCGAGCGGTTGTTACGCGCCTGACGAATGAGACGATTCGCTTTCGCGTTATTCCCAGTGACACCAATTAATAGGTTGCTCCAAAATACCGTATGCTGTTTGAGCCGCTGACCTTTTTTCAATTATCTTCCAAGAAAACGCTTCAGGCTTCCTTCTCCAAAGAGGGCTTGCACACCGCGTCCGTACTCGAAGATGTTGTCATTTAATTAATAGTCAGGTTCCTCTTCTGCGATTACCTGTATTCCAGAGCTGTTTTCAGAGAACATTGTAAACTTATTGTATTACGGTATTTTACCTTGTCAATAACATGTAATATTTTTTTTCAGTTGTTGCTGTCCATTTGTTAATACTTTTCGGCTGATGGAAAAAGAACTTTAGGGAAATTTTCTTATAATCCAAAAATTCTTCCGATTGTTCCCGGAGATATGAGGTCTATGGTCATTAACAGGGTCAGAACGATCATGGCGATAACCGTTAGCCATGCCACAAGGTTAAAACCATGGCCATTAGTATAGTTTCCCATCAGTTTCTTGTCGTTTATAAGAATAAGCATGAAGATGAGTACGAAGGGAAGTACTGCACCGTTGACCACCTGTGAAAGAAACATGATCATTATCAATGGTGCATTCGGTGTCAGGATGGTCAACGCGCTGATGATTATAATTATTGTGAACAGCCAGAAAAACTGGGGAGCTTTTCTGAAATCCTTGTCAATTCCTGATTCCCAGCCCATCCCTTCGCAGATATAGTAGGAAGTGGAGAGTGGGAGAATGCATGCGGCGAACAGGGATGCGTTGAACAGTCCAAATGCAAACAGTGTCGATGCATAGTTGCCTACAAGAGGCTTGAGGGCAATGGCAGCATCTGCTGCTGTTTCAACTTTCAAACCCTGCATGTGTATGGTAGAAGCGCAGGCCACGACGATAAAGAAGGCTACCACAATGGCCATCAGGCAACCGACTATGACATCCAGCCGCGAAAAACTGTACTGATCGATGGTGATCCCTTTTTCAACCACCGCCGATTGCTGGTAAAACTGCATCCATGGCGCAATCGTTGTTCCAACAACGCCAATCATGGTAATCAGGTAACCGCTGTCGGCTTGAAATGTCGGAACTACGGTCGCTTTCAGAATTGTGCTCCATTGCGGTCCGGCCATAAATGCGGCAATCGGGTAAGCGATATACACCATGCAGGCGACCAGGAAGACCTTCTCCACGACCTTATAAGAGCCTTTGACCACCAGCAGCCAGACCAGAACCGCGCTGATAGGGACCGAGATGTACTTGCTGATACCGAATATTTCAAGACTGGCGGCGATCCCTGCAAATTCAGATACGGAATTCCCCATATTGGTCAAAAGAAGGGCAATCATCACGTAAAAGGTTACCTTTACCCCGAATGACTCACGAATAAGGTCTGACAAACCCTTGCCGGTTACGGCTCCCATTCGTGCACACATTTCCTGAATCACCACAAGGGCGATTGTCGTGGGGATCATTACCCATAAAAGTCCATAACCGTATCGTGCGCCCGCCAAGGAGTAGGTGGTAATTCCGCCGGCGTCGTTATCGACGTTAGCGGTAATAATGCCCGGGCCGAGAATGGCAAGAAATAGAATGATGTTCTTAACGTTGACCTTACGGATTGGTTTGAATAACTTGACGATGCTGATGCCGGTAAACATAGGTAGATCTGAGCCTCTTTCAGAAAAGCTGACAAAATGGTCGAGCGTTGATAGTAGATGGTTTATTCATGCAGTTAATGATGGTGGTGGCGCCTGCGCCTCAATGCGTAGGGGAGAAACAGTTCCAGAATGTCGTCGACGGTAACAATCCCCGCCATTTTGTCTTCTTTATCAAGGACAGGAACGGCTATGAGATTGTATTTCGCGATAATCTCAAGAATTTCTTCCGGTGCCGCTTCCACATCCACTGTTTTCAGATTTGTGGACATAAGTTCTGAAATGGACGAGTTTGGCGGAGCCATGATAAGCTCCTTAAGGCTCACAACTCCCTGTAACCGTTCATCCGGATTGGTAACGTAGACGTAATAGACTGTTTCCACATCAGGCGCCAGGAGCCTTACTTCTTTTAAGGCGTCTTCCACCGTCAGTTCGCTGGATATAGCCAGGAATTCACTGTTCATGAGGCCACCAGCCGTATCTTCCTCGTGTTCCATCAGTTCCTGAATGTCCTCAGCCTCCTCAACATCCATAAGCCCCAGCAATTCCTGCGCTTTTTCTTCAGGCAGGTCGCCGAGGACGTCTGCGGCCTCGTCCGGGTCCATCTCTTCCAGGATGTCGGATGCCTGCTCACTATCCAACTGGCTTATGACACGACTGCGCAATTCCGGTTCCAGTTCGTGGATGGCTTCACCGGCAGTTTCGGTATCCAGGGAGTTCAAGACGGTCTGGATATTTTTCGTCGGAATCTGGGAGATGATATGGGCAAGGTCGGCCGGGTGCAGTTCTTTCATTTGTTCGCGAGCCACGGTCAAGGTGAGGCGTGACAGGTTCATCTCCAGAAGTTGCACGTATTCCCAGCTTATGTGCTGGTGTGGAAGCTGTTTTTTCAGAATGCCCGCAATTTTCTCTCCCAGATGTTCGTATCCGAGTCGGCGAAGAAGTCCTCTAAAGCCGATATCTACGAAGAAAATACAGAGATGCTCCTTATAGCTTCCCAGTTTGAGATCATTCACACGGACTACTTTTGCGCCGTTGACATCGACGATCTGCTTATCGAGAATGTCGCGCTTGACCAGGATTTCGCCATCTTTAGCAATGTATTCCGGCAGGTGGTTGGTCGCACCGGCTATGGAAATGACAAAGCGGTTAAAAAGAGAAATGCGGTTCCAGGGGATGGAGAGTATGCGCCGCCCTTTTTTGACCAGCAGGTGCGACACTTCAGGGAACACTTCACCGGGGACCATGATCAGGTCCCACAGTTTGCCGATCTCATGGCCTTGGGTGTTGATGACGGTTTTGCCGAGTATTGAACTGATAAAAATTTCACTCATGACATTATTCATAACTGGTTCCACAATATAAAAGGCCCTTTCAGGGAGAAAGGGCCTTATACGCAAAAGGGCACGACTTTCCCCTGGTTTGAGTTTCAGCAGTGCACAACGTAGGTCGAAAATGACAACCAGCTACATTAGATAAAGCCTTAATCCGACTAAACCTGGTCTACCGCATTGGCGTCTTTCGACGTTTCTGGGCAGTAGCTTTTGTTTGTGCAAACGCCTCTTCCTAACGAGGAATTACGACTAAAATTTATATTCCCGGTCGGATTATTTGTCAACCCTTTGTTTGGTTTCTGCTTGTCAGTCTCTGCTGCAGCGGTAGTGACGCCAACGGCGCAGGCTGGTCTGAAGATTGACACCCCATATTTTTACTGTTACCTTATGGCAAACTTACTAATGGAGACAGGCATGCAATTTCCAAACTTCGACCCGGTTTTCCTTCGTTTGGGTCCCCTTGAGTTTCGTTGGTACGGCCTCATGTATATTATCGGTTTTGTGAGCGCCTATTTTATCATCAAGGCCGGCGTCAGGCGAAAAAACGTTCCTCTGACCAAGGACGATGTGGCGGATCTTATTTTTTCTGTGGCTCTCGGCATCATTCTCGGTGGCCGTTTCGGCTACATTCTATTTTATAATTTTTCCTACTATCTCGCCCATCCCCTCAAGTTCTTTGCCGTGTGGGAAGGGGGGATGTCCTTTCATGGCGGGTTGATCGGAGCCGTTCTGGCTGGATTATATTATATCAGAAAGAAGAAAATTGCCTTTTATCAAATAGCCGATGTCGGCTTTCTTGCCGCACCGGTAGGCCTTGGGTTGGGGAGGGTCGGCAATTTCATAAACGGTGAACTGTATGGACGGGTTACCGATGCCCCCTGGGGGATGGTCTTTCCCACCGGCGGTAATCTTCCGCGTCATCCTTCGCAACTTTACGAGGCTTTTCTCGAAGGTCCGCTGATGTTTGTGATCCTCTGGGTGATTGGCAGGAAAGAACATCCTGCAGGTGTTATATTCTGGGCATTTATCTGTATGTATGGTCTTTTTCGATTTATTGTGGAGTTTTTCCGCGAACCGGATAGCCAGATCGGTTTCATTCTAGGTGGTCTTTCCATGGGACAGATGTTGAGTTTGCCGATGTTCTTACTGGGTGGGGGGATGATCGTCTGGCTGTATGGCAGGAGGAAAGTGCGTTAACTGGGAGAAAGGACGGCGGATGTTCTTCCTATTGCAATCTTTTTTTCATTTCAAGGACATTGCCGTCACAGACTTTCCTGTAGCAGACGGAATCCATCAGCGATTTTATCATGTATATGCCGCGACCACGGTCCTCCAACTCCTCAAAGTTAGGTGCAGGGATGGTGTTGATATCGAATCCCTGGCCAAAATCGTAAACCTTGATGGTTAAATCATCTTCGCAGATGTTTATCACAATATGTACCATTTTGTCAGGGTCGCCGGTGTTTGCGTGCTTGATGGCGTTTACCATCGCCTCGGTCAGGACCAGGTTCAAATGATAGGCGAGGGTATCCCGGTCGCCGGTATACTTAACCAGTTCCTTGGCGATATCTTCTCCAATTCTGCCGATAAGACTCAAATAGCGAGTCTGGTTGGGGACCTTGATATCAACCTCTATTTCATTCTTTTCCATCTGAGCCTCACCTTAATAACTAAAAGTTGTCCAGTGCTTCGGAAGTGGAGGAGAATATCTCGAATACCCTGTGCAGTCTTGTCAGTTCAAACATCGACCTTACCTGTGATTGGAGTGAAGACAGTTTAAGGATTCCCTGATGGGAAATGGCGTTTTTAAAGCCCGAAACGAGCGCTCCCAAACCTGAGCTGTCGATAAAGCGAACGTCCTTCAGGTCTACCAGCACATTCTTCTTGCCTTCTTCAAAAAGTCTCTGCACCTCTATTTTCAACTCTCCAGAGTTGTGGGCGTCGAGTCTCTCCTCTTTTACATAGATAATTACGACGTCATTCCTTGTTTCGGTTTGAAGATTCATGCCATGCTCCTGTGAGTTAACTCGCTGTTTATTTTGATTTTGCCTTTAAATATAGTTATATAGCAATGCGGCTGGTGGTTCAACTAAATATGTTGTTCAGCCGGTAAGTCTTGATTTTCGTAGAACGTTTTCAGCCCGCTGCTTTCAATCTACTTTCATGACAACCATGGAAATATCGTCCTGCAGCAAAGTGGATGAAGTATATTCCGTTACCTCCTTAAAGATCCTCTCGATAATTTTCTGGGGCTCATTTTCAAAAACTTCAGTCAAAACAGTGCAGAGCCTTTCTGTGCCGAATAATTCCCCAGTTACAGTTTGTGCTTCAATAATTCCATCAGTGTAGAAAAGTACCAAGTCACCTTTCTGCAATTGGATACTCTTTCCTTCAAAGGAGACAGCACGGTTGACTCCAAGAATAAGACCTTCTGCGTCCAGTTCGGTGCAGGCCAACTTTCCACGTCGGAGAAGGATGGGGGGATTGTGGCCGGCGTTGGCATAGTTGAGGACGCGGCTTTCTGCGTTGTAATTCGCATAAAACATGGTAATGAAGAGTTCGGCTCTGGTCAGATCTTCGTAGAGAAGGTCGTTGAGGACGGAAAGTATATCGGTACAGGAAGTCGTCGAATGTACTTGAGCCCGCAGAACGCTGCGCGTTTCAACCATTATCAATGCAGCTCCGACGCTGTGACCTGACACATCGGCTATGATCATGTCGATATCGTTTTCACCGCGCAGAAAGTAGTCATAATAGTCGCCTCCCACATGGGCTGCAGGTACACAGTAGCAGGCAAAACGAACGCCGGGCAAATATGGGAACGAAGCCGGCAGGAGCGAAAGTTGTATCTGCTTTGCAATTTCCATATCTCTGAGCACTCTGGCGTTTTCCAGCAGGGCTTCTTCTTTTTGCTGTCGTTCCTTTTCCTTGGCTTCCCGTTCAGAGACGATCTTTACCGCCTGAGCCAATTGTCCGGCAAGACTGCCGAGAAGCTGAAGGAACGGTTCGGTGAAAAGGCCCACTATCGACTTTGAGAATACCGAGAGAATCCCCATCGGGGGGTCCCCTTCACTGGCGATAGGGATATGGGCGAATGACTTTATTCCTTCGTGCTCCATGATTTCTTTAGACTTGGGTTTGGTAAGATACTGCGTGTCATTGACGAATTCCGCTCTATTGCCCAGGAATGCTTCACCTATGTGGGTGTCGATTTCCGGCAGCCTGCCGTGTCGGGTAATCTGCTGGTTTCCTGTGCCGCGGTAACAACGGACGGTTAAAATTCCCTGTTCATCCACCAGCCTGATAACGGCCAGATCAAACTTGAATTCCTTACGGAGCAATTCAAGGAGATCTTCCATGATGATCTGCAGGTCGAGGGACCGGTTCATGATTTCCGAAGCCCGTAGTCTGACGTAAAGCGCTTCCCGACTCTGGTCGAGTGAGGTGCGGACTGTGCTGAAGATGTCGTACACGGACTCCATTTTTGAGCCGATGTCGCTCAGGTAGCTTTCGACGATGGCTCCGGCAGCTGCTGCGCCCAGAGAACCGGCCAGTGTTTTCTCGATAAATCGTTTGAGATTCGGCAGTTCAAACTCCGACACTCCGCCTTTTCCGTCGATTTCCCTGTTTCCCAGGTATTCACTTATGGCGGAGTGGGCCTGAGTTTCTCCGATGAATTTTGTCATGAGATTTACAAATTGCAGGATCGTTACCGGTTTCGAGAGCCGCTTCGTTTCCCACGGCATCTTGATTTGCTCCGGTTCAAAAACGTCAACGAATCTTTTTACCTGCTCCTGTTCACGTTCATCCTGGCCCAATATGATGGAAAGTGCCAGATAAGCGCCGATATTGAACAGCATGCTCCAGAACAGGGAGTGGCTCCAGATATCAAAGCCGACAAGACCGAAAAGTTGTGTGGGTCTCAAAAAGTCCAGACCGAAGGGCCCTTTTGTCAGAATATCGCTTTGCCACCATCCTGATTTCACAAAGGAAGGGACGAGCAAGGTGTAAAACCAGATTATGAAGCCGAGGAGCATGCCGGTTATTGCCCCGGCCTTGTTTCCCCTGTGCCAGTAGAGCCCGCCGATCAGAGCGGGGCCGAACTGGGCGGCGGCGGCAAAAGACATGAGCCCCATGGTGACCAGCATATAGGTTTCGCCAACGATGTTCTGGTAAAAATATCCGAGTAAGACGACCAGGAAGATGCCGAAGCGCTTCATGTTGATGAGCAGAACCGGGAACCAGCTTCGCGGTTTCAGCCTGACCACGACCGGCATGATCAGGTGGTTGAGAAACATGGTGGAAATTGCAACGGATTCGACCATAACCATCCCGGCTGCGGCGGAAAAACCACCAAGAAAAGCGATCAATGCCAGCCAGGAATGACCGCTCAGCAAGGGGAGGGTGAGAACAAAATAATCGGCATTGGCGCTGTTGCCGGTAAAGAGGATTCCTCCCAGGGCGATGGGCATGACAAAGAAGTTTATCAAAAACATGTAGACGGGGAACAGCCACATGGCCTTTTTTATATGCTCCTCGTTGGAGTTTTCGATGACCATGATGTGAAACTGACGGGGGAGCAACATGATGGCTCCCATGGAGAGGTAGAGCATGGTGAACCAGTTTGCATAGGAGATTTCCCCTGGTTCACCGAAGGTTGTCAGGCGGTTGAGGAGTACCTGGTTTGCATTCATCCGGGAAAAAATGTCTTCAAAACCGTCAAAAAGAATATAGGTAGTAAATAAGCCGACCAGTAAATAAGCCCCGAGCTTTACGATCGATTCCACTGCTATGGCCGCCACGAGCCCTTCATGTCGCTCTGAAGAAACCAGGCGCCGAGCGCCGAAGATTACGGCAAAGGTGCTGAGTATCAGCGCGGCAAAAAAGCCTGTTTGGAATGTCAATGGGGAACGGCCCTGCATCAGTGGGAGCTGGACCGACGGGTGACCGCAGATGATGTCAAAGGTTGTGGTTACCGCCTTGAGCTGCACAGCTATATAAGGTGTTATGCCGAGGATGATGATGATGGTAACCAGTGCCCCGAGCCATTGCGATTTCCCGTAGCGCGAGCTGATAAAGTCGGCTATGGAGGTGATGTTGTTTTCCTTGGCGATTCGCACAATCTTGCGCAGCAGGAACCACCAGGAAAATGCGGTGAGTGTGGGGCCAAGATATACGAGAAGAAAATCGAGACCGGTTGTGGCAGCCTTCCCGACGCTGCCGTAATAGGTCCATGTGGTAGCATAAACAGCGATGGAAAGGGAATAGATATAGGGGTTGGAGATGATGCTTTTACCCTTCTCCTGCTTCTTGTCAGCGTAGTAAGCGATCAGGAAGAGGAAAAATATGTAAAGGAGGGAGACCCCGATGACCAGTTTGATGCTCAGCATCAGTGCCGCTCCCCTTTTTCGTCTTTTTCTCTTTCAGACATATCAATGGCTTTGGTGAAGAGAAAGATGACAAAAATTGAAACCAGCCAGCCGATCTGGAAATAGAGGTAGAGGAACGGTATATGGAAAACAACGATCGGTTTATTGAAGATGGTGACAAAGGGATAGTTCATCATGATGATTCCCAAAATAAAGAAAATCACCCATGATTCCTTGAGACGTAAACGTTTAAATAGTAAGGTCTTCAGTATCGGCCACATTACAGTAACTCCAGGCGCTTGAGAATATCGTCGACATTATCCAACAATGGGCCGGAAGTATCAATGGGAATTATATTCCCTTCATTCGCCTCCACCGGTTCGAACTCTTTTTTCTGCTTATGAAACAATTTCCACCTTCCATCTGAAATTGCCGCGGGTTTGTTCATGCGATCGTCGAGCCGCTGTTTTATGATTTTATCAGGACAACTCGTCAGGATGATGATAACGGGTGCGCCCAATTTTTCAGCCAGGCTGCGGAAGCGTGCGCGGTCGCCCTTACGGCGGAACGTCGCGTCTACAACAATGCTCTGTCCGGCGATAAGCGACTTTTCACTGCGGTTTAACAGCTCTTCGTAGGTTGCCTCGTTGAAAGCAGGGGTATATATTCCTTGCCCGTAATTGCTGCGGTCGTGTGAATAGACAGGCAATCCGCTGATTTCCTTTCGCACCGCATCAGCTGCAACAGTGCCTATCCCGAGTTCGAAGGCCATAGCGGAAGCTATGGCACTCTTGCCGCTCCCCATGAGACCGCAGGTAATAATCAGGCTTGGGGTAAGTCGGCGGCGCAGGATGTAGCCCCTTGCCAGCCGGAAATAGAGCTTGGCTTTTCCCCTGGCGCCTTCTTTTTCTTCCTCCGTTATATTCGGGTCATTCAGCCTGAAACTTTCCACCTTCCCCCTGACAACAGCGCGGTAGGTTTTGTAAAAGTCGAGCAGTGCCGGAAGTTCCCGGTCGCCGGTTGCCTCCTGGTATTCATCGAGCAGGATTGAGGAAAACGAACTTTTTCCATGGTAGTCCAGGTCCATGAGCAAAAAGGCAATGTCGGCGGCAGTGTCGCTGTAACGGAAGCGTTTGTTGAACTCGATGCAGTCGAAGACATACACTTTGTCGGTCAGGCAGATATTCTCCGAGTGTATATCGCCGTCACACTCCCGGATGAACCCCTTTGTCACCCTCTCGGCAAAGAGTGACCGGTTTTGACTGATAAAATCCTTAACCCATTCCCTGATAATCCGCAGGTCTTTTTTTGAAAGTGAGATACCAATGAATTCGGTCAGTTGCTGAAAATTTTCCTCCCAGTTGCGACTGATATTTTCAACGCTCCCATAGCCGTCTATTTCCTCGCTGCGTCCGGCTATACGATGAAATTCGGCAATGGTGCGGGCAATCCGTCGCATATCCTCATCAGTAACCTTTTCTTCAGCCAAGAGCCTGTGAAGCATCCTTTCCTCGGGAAGCCGTTTCATCTTCACTGCGTAATCGATAATCCTGCCTTCTCCGTCGATTACTATTCCAGCCGGAGATTCCCGGACTTCCACCACTCCCAGATAGATGTCGGCGCAGAGTCGGCGGTTCAGTCGCACCTCTTCATCGCAGTAAAAGCGGCGTCGATCGAGGGTTGTGAAGTTGAGAAAACCGAAGTCCACCGGTTTTTTAATCTTGTAAACGAAATTATCGGTAATGAAGAGAAAAGATATATGTGTTTGCAGAAGATGGACGGAGGTGGTGCTTTCCGGGTAGGCGCGCGTATTAAGTAATGATTTTATCAACATCTGGGCCATGGCCTGTCCTTAACGCCGTGATATTACTTGAAAATATTATCACACTCAGTAGTCGGCGCAACCCGGAAAAAATTATAAAGTTTGTTTGACGGTCGTACCTATTTATGTTAGCTTTTCATATGGTTGATCGTACCAACCGGCGTAGTTTTATAGAACAGTCTGACAATGCTGAACACATAATTAAACAAAGAACCTGGCTCAAGTAGTAAATTGGCCGCCCATCTACCATATCAAAAGGCTATTGATTTATCGGGTAATTCATGAAAAAGAAGTATTGTGTTGTCAACCTCTGGTTCTTTGTGGTTCTCTCAGGATGCGCGACCGGCCATGTAGCCGAGCCGCCTCTTCTTCAGGCTCAAGCCCTCCATCCCGACGTTAATATCGCTGAATCACGCTCCATGTATATCTATTCGCTCTCCCGTATCCATGTTCTGGAAGGTGATTTCGATGGGGCTTTATCCCTCCTCCAGGCGGCGGTTGAGGCAGATCCCAAATCCGCTTTTCTTCGCAAATCCATTGCTCAGGTCTATTTACAGATGAACAGGTTCCAGGACGCGCTGGAATCTTGTCAAACCGCCATCAAACTTGATCCCGGCTTTGTCGAGGCACAGATCCTGGCAGGAAATATTCTGGTCGGTCTGCAGCGGGATAAAGAGGCCATTCCTTACTACAAAAAGGCCCTTGAAATTGACCCGTCCAAGGAAGACATCTACCTCCACCTGGCCATCGCCTACGTGAAGGGGTTTGAATACGAGGAGGCTGTCAACACCCTTAAGGTGCTTCTCAAGGTCAATCCCGATTCCGCCATCGGTTATTACTATCTGGGGAAGACTTACGATCAGATGAAGCTTTCCAAGGATGCCGCCAACTACTATAAAAAGGCGGTGGAGCTGAAGCCGGATTTTGAGCAGGCTATCATTGATCTGGGGATTTCCCAGGAAATGCAGGGGCTCGCCGGTGAGGCAATTAATACCTACAATGAATTGTTGCGGATCAATCCGGTTAATTACAATGTCATTCAACATCTGGTTCAGCTGTATATCCAGCAGAAGCGCCTTAATGACGCCCTTACGTTGTTGAAAAATATGGCCGACAGCGGTATCGGCGGACAGGAAACACACCGTAAGATCGGCCTCATTTATCTGGAGATGGAGCGTTACGACGACGCAATCAAGGAATTTACCGAGATACTCGGGCAGGAGCCGGACGCTCAGCAGGTTCGATATTATCTGGCATCCACTTATGAGGAGATGGAAGATTTCGACCGTGCCATCGAAGAATTCAAGAAGATCCCCCCGTCATCAGCCCATTATTTTGATGCTTTGGGACATCTCGGCTTCCTTTATAAGGAAAACGGAGAGCCGGAGAAGGGGATTGCACTTCTTAAGGAAGCAATCACCAACCAGCCGAATCGAATCGAACTTTATCTGAATCTTGCCGGACTCTATGAATCGATGGATCAATTTGCCGAGGGGCTCCGGGTGTTGACGGATGTGGAAGGGAATTTCCCCAATGATCCTCGGCTGAGCTTCCGCATGGGCGTTCTTTATGACAAGATGGGTAACAAGGACGAATCTATTGCCCGGATGAAAAAGGTCATTGCCCTGGCGCCGAACGATGCGCAGGCATTGAACTATCTCGGCTATACCTACGCAGAGCTTGGCGTCAATCTGGATGAGGCGTTGCAGTATCTGAACAAGGCCGTTTTGCTCCGCCCGGATGACGGCTTCATTCTGGACAGCCTCGGTTGGGCCTATTACAAAATGAAGCGCTACGACCAGGCGGTGTTCCATCTGGAACGGGCCGTCCAGCTGGTTGACGAGGACGCCACCATAATTGGTCACCTGGCCGATGCATATTTTGCCAACAGGGAATACCGCAAGGCGCTTACACGTTATCGCCGCGTCCTGCAGCTGGAGCCTGAGCGCAAGGACATCGCCGAGAAGATAAAGAAGATCATGGCGGAGACCGGTGAAAAATGAGGATCGGCCACGCAGCCTGTCTCATCTTACTTTCCCTGGTCCTGCTCATTGCAGCCTGTACTGACAAGCAGCCGGTCCGACAGACGGTGCGTGGTCCCGGCAAGCCTGCTTACGGTGACGCCATCGTTGTCGGCTCCATCGGCGATGCCTCCAACCTGATTCCACTCCTTGCCTCCGACACTCCTTCCTTTGAAATCGCCGGTTATGTTTATAACGGCCTGGTGAAATACGACAAGGACCTGAACCTGGTCGGCGACCTGGCCGAGTCGTGGGACATCTCGAAGGACGGTCTGACCATCACTTTCCACCTGCGCAAGGGAGTCAAATGGCACGACGGCGTGGAATTCACCTCCGCCGACGTCCTTTACACCTACCGCGTCACCATTGATCCGAAGACCCCCACGGCCTATTCCGAAGATTTCAAGCAGGTGAAGAGAGCTGAAGCGCCGGACCGCTACACGTTCAGCGTTACCTACGGCAAGCCGTTCGCCCCGGCCCTGGCATCCTGGGGAATGAACATTCTACCCGCCCACCTCCTGGAAGGAAAAGACATCACCAAGAGCGAGCTGGCCCGCAGGCCGGTCGGCACCGGCCCGTACCGCTTCAAGGAGTGGGTTGCGGGGCAGAAGATCGTACTTGATGCGTACAAGGACTACTTCGAGGGGGAGCCGTACATCGGTCGTTACGTGTACCGCATCATCCCCGATAACTCCACCATGTATATGGAACTGAAGGCGGGCGGGCTGGACATGATGGGGCTGACCCCGGTCCAGTATCAGCGCCAGACCGGCACGCCGGATTTCAAGGCGCGTTTCAACAAATACCGCTACCCCGCTTCTGCCTATACCTATCTCGGCTACAACCTGCGAAACCCCATGTTTGCCGACAAGCGGGTGCGCCAGGCCATTACATCGGCTATCAACAAGGACGAGATCATCCACGGCGTGCTGTTCGGTATGGGACAGGTCGCTCACGGCCCTTATAAGCCGGGGACATGGGCCTGCAACCCACATATCAAGGATTTCGACTATAACCCCGCCCTGGCGAAACAGCTCCTGACCGAAGCGGGCTGGAGGCAGGTGAACAGCGACGGAGTGCTGGTAAAGGACGGCAAGCCTTTCACCTTTACCATTCTCACCAACCAGGGGAACGACCAGCGTCTGAAAACCGCCCAGATAATCCAGCGCCGCCTGAAAAATGTCGGTATCGATGTGAAGATCCGGGTCCTCGAATTTGCGTCCCTCTTGACCAATTTTATCGACAAGGGGAACTTCGACGCGCTGATCATGGGGTGGACCATCACCCAGGACCCAGACATCTTCGACGTCTGGCATTCCAGCAAGACCGGACCGAAAGAGCTGAATTTCATCGGCTTCAAGAACAAAGAGGTGGACCGGCTGATAGAGGAGGGGCGCAGCACCTTCGATGTGGAAAAGCGGAAACGTTGCTACTACCGCATCCAGGAGATCCTTGCGGACGAGCAGCCCTACACCTTCTTGTATGTGCCGGATTCGCTGCCGGTGGTGAGCTCCCGCTTCCGCGGCATTGAGCCGGCCCCGGCAGGGATCACGTACAACTTCATCAAGTGGTATGTCCCCAAAGAGGAACAGGTGTACTAAATGCTTGGCTACCTGATAAAACGGCTCTTGATGCTGGTTCCGCTGTTTCTCGGGATCACCCTCATCACCTTTACGGTGATCCATCTGGCCCCCGGCGAACCGGTCGAGATGCAGACTGCAATGAACCCCAAGATATCCGCCCAGACGAGGCAGAAGCTGCGGGAATACTACGGCCTGGACAAACCGCTCCACGTCCAGTACGGAAGATGGCTGACACGCCTGTCAAAACTTGATTTCGGCCGCTCCTTTGCGTCTGATAATCGGCCGGTCATCGATAAAATCAAGGAACGCATTCCGGTCACCCTGTCGCTGAACATCATTGCCCTGGTTCTGGAATTCGGCCTGGCCATACCGATCGGCATCCTCGCAGCCACCCACCGGGAGACCTTACTGGACAAAGGGATTACGATCTTCGTCTTTCTCGGCTTTGCCGTGCCGACCTTCTGGCTGGCGCTTCTACTCATGTACCTCTTCGGGGTCAAGCTCGGCTGGCTTCCCATTTCCGGCCTCCATTCGCTCGGTAGCGAGGGTTTCACCCCAGTCCACAGGCTTCTGGACATTGGTAGACACCTGTTTCTTCCCATTGCCGTTGCCACCTTCGGCAGCCTCGCCGGACTTTCACGCTATATGCGCGCCAACATGCTGGAGGTGCTCGGGCAGGATTACATAACGACGGCCCGGGCCAAGGGTCTTGCGGAAAGGGCGGTCATCTACCGTCATGCGCTGAAGAACGCACTGCTGCCGGTCATCACCCTCCTTGGCTTTTCACTTCCGGGACTGATAGGGGGGAGTGTGATCTTCGAGACCATATTTGCCATTCCCGGGATGGGTCAGCTCTTCTACATGGGGGTGATGGCGAGGGATTATCCGCTGGTGATGGGTATTCTCGTGATCGGCGCATTCCTCACCCTGGTGGGAAATCTGCTGGCGGATCTCTGTTATGCCTTGGCTGACCCCCGTATTCGCCACGGCGGGTAAACTCGAGGTTTTATCCTATAAAAAGCATTTTAGCCACGAATTTTCACGAATTTGCACGAATTTACAAGCTCTTGTGATTCACCAGGTCGGTGACTACTTAAAACTTTACAAGGGGTTAAAAACATTCGTGTTTATTCGTGTCATTCGGTACGCCAGGCCAAGCCTGGCTGATCTATCTGACTGAAAAGTGTCAGACATGTAAATTGCTCGTTCACCATGTAGTCGCGGTCTGTCACGAGAGGGTAACCAAACGTGGGGAGTAAGACCGGTTCTTTGTAAGAAAAGAGCGAAGGGTACGATAACTACCCTGACGACGAAGACGCGAGCCCAGCGCAAGCGAACCCGTTTCGGCCTCGTTACACGTAGTTGACAGTGGCCAACCTTCCGAATGTGGTGAAGCCTGCCACCCACCGGTGATAAACGAGCGAAAGAACCGGTGGGACTGTCCGGGGTGATTGGGGAGGGCGCGTGTCGAAAGATCAGCCGAGGAACCTGGGAGGTCCGACGTAATTCCCAAAGCGAAAGGGTTTCGCCGAAGGGAGAACGCCGACGGGGAATCAATAACCCGCCAAGCGTGTACGGTCGGAATTCGGAGCGGCCCATAGTAGCCGGGAAGCGGGGTAATGCCCGTGGAGCCAAGGGGCCGTACTTCAGTCATGTTTACACGGAAAGAGAGGAGACCCGCTTGAGCGACAGACGCTCCATAACGGAATGGATGGCCGAAGGATTCGAACCTGAACCCGGACTGCCGGTAAAAGTCTCCCTTCTGCGGTGGAAACTGAGCAGCAAGGCCAAACGAGAACCGCAGTTCCGGTTCTATGCCCTTTACGACCGAATCCATCGTCGTGATGTACTTGAAACGGCGTGGTTGCGAGTAAAGGCGAACAAGGGCGCGCCGGGAGTCGATGGTGTCAGCATTGAATCCATCGAGGTGCGGGCAGACGGAATATCCGGCTATCTTGACGAAATTCAAGAAAGCCTGAGAACCAAAAACTACAAACCATCCCCGGTGCGTCGCGTCTACATCACCAAGCCCAACGGCAAACTGCGCCCGCTCGGCATACCGTGCGTGCGGGACAGAATTGTACAGGCAGCCGTACTCCTTATCCTCGAACCGATATTTGAGGTGGACTTTCTCGACTGCTCCCATGGATTTCGTCCCAAAAGGCGTCCCCATGGAGCCCTCGACCAAGTCGGTAATAACCTCCAACTCGGACGGCAGGAAGTGTATGACGCGGATCTTTCGAGCTACTTTGACAGCATCCCCCACGAGCACCTGATAGTAGAACTTGAGCGGCGCATAGCCGACCGGAGTGTCCTCAAACTGATCCGGCAATGGCTTCACAGTCCGGTAGTAGAAGAAGACGGCAGCATCAGCCGTCCCAAACAAGGGACGCCACAAGGCGGGGTAATATCTCCCCTTCTTGCCAACATCTACCTTCACCGGCTCGACCGGGCCTTTCACGAAGAAGCAGACAGCCCCTACCACTTCGCCAGAGCGCGCATGGTACGGTTTGCCGACGACTTCGTAGTAATGGCCAGACACATGGGCAATCGCATAACCGGATGGCTGGAAGAGAAACTCGAAACAGACCTTGGACTCAGCATCAACCGTGACAAAACCGGTATTGTCAGAATGAACAAGAAAGAGAGCCTGAACTTTCTGGGATTCACCCTCCGCTATGACCGTGACCTGCGGGGCAGAGATTGGGATTAT
The DNA here is from genome assembly GCF_000016745.1 of Geotalea uraniireducens Rf4. Classification (GTDB taxonomy): domain Bacteria; phylum Desulfobacterota; class Desulfuromonadia; order Geobacterales; family Geobacteraceae; genus Geotalea; species Geotalea uraniireducens. The sequence goes on from NC_009483.1 coordinate 2,402,211, forward strand.
CTCAACATCATGCCGAGTAAGAAGGCCATAGGAGCACTCAAGGGAAAAATCCGGGAGAAGACCCGAAGCGGATACAAAAAGCCGCTTGTCGAAGCAATTGCCGAGGTAAACAGCATCCTTCGCGGATGGGGCAACTACTTCGACTACGGGTATCCCCGGAAAGTATTTCGAGACGTGAATCATTACACGAGGACTCGCTTTCGAATATTTCTGAACAATCGGAGCCAAAGGCGGAGCAAACCCTTCAGGGCAGGTGAAAGCCTGTATGCCGGACTTAAGCGATATGGTCTGGTTTACCTGTAACAGCAAAGCCACAACTCCTCAATAATGCCGTGCAGCAAGAGGCTGATAGGTAAGCCGTATGCGGGAAATCCGCACGTACGGTTTGACGAGGGGGAGCTGGTTAAGGCAACTATGGTAAGGCTACTTAGGCACCGCCAAACGAAAGGGGCGGAAACGGACAAGCCAAACCTAATGATGTCGTAACCTGCTTCCTACTCTACTGGCTGACTGCCGTTTTTGGGTTTATTGTCTTTTACGTAGAACTCAGAATAAGAAGGAATAGAACGTGACCAATCTATACACCCTTTACTGGAACAGGTTCCGCTCCAACCGTTTTGCCTTGGCAGGCGCTTTTGTAGTGCTTTCCCTTTTTGTCTTTTCGTTTATGGCGCCGTTTGTCACTCCTTACGACCCTGACGCCATCGATGCCTATCATGTCCTGCTCCCGCCGACTGGCGCGCACTGGTTCGGCACCGACGAACTGGGGCGTGATGTTTTTACCCGAGTCATGTACGGGGCGCGGATATCCCTCAAGGTCGGATTTGTGGCGGTCGGCATCGCTGTGCTGGTCGGGACGGTGGTTGGTCTTGTCGCCGGATTTTACGGCGGCTGGATCGACACCATACTGATGCGCTTTGTCGACATCATGCTCTGTTTCCCCACCTTTTTCCTTATTCTTGCGGTGATTGCCATGCTGGAGCCGTCCATCTGGTACATCATGATCATTATCGGCCTTACCGGCTGGATGGGGGTTGCCCGGCTGGTCCGCGCCGAGGTGCTGTCGTTGCGGGAACGCGATTTTGTCCTTGCGGCACGTGCCTTGGGGGCTTCAGATCTGCGCATCATTTTCCGCCACATATTCCCCAATGCCATGTCGCCGGTGCTTGTTTCCGCAACGCTCGGGGTGGCAGGTGCCATTCTCACCGAATCCGCTCTTTCCTTTCTCGGCATTGGCGTGCAGCCGCCGACCCCGAGTTGGGGGAACATCCTCACCTCAGGCAAGGACTACATCGAGTTTGCCTGGTGGTTGTCCCTCTTTCCAGGTCTGGCGATCCTTGTGACGGTCCTTTCCTACAATCTTTTGGGCGAGGGGATCAGGGATGCGCTTGATCCGCGCCTGAAGCGGTAAAGGTGGTGGATGGTTAATGGTCGATGGTCGATGGTGGTAAGGTGAACCAACGAATCAACGGTATTTTCGAACGTAGAACTTAGAACGTAGAACGTAGAACATAGAAAAGAGGTGCATGTGGCTGAACGATGTAATGAAGAATTTGAACAAATCACGGTTGATAAGAACGCTTTTGAGCTGGAAACGCTTGATGATGAGCTGCGCGTCGACGAACTCTGCAAGGAGCTTCTGCTCCAGTTCTACAGGGAAACCTGCGCCCAGGGCGTCGATGAAGCCGAGGCAACCCTCCTCGCTTCGGGGGCTGACTATTTCATCCGGGACTTTGTCGTGTCGATAAAGCAACTCAGCATTTTCAGCGAGCGGACTGGCATCGTCCGCCAGTTTGCCGGCAACTGGTATATCGTCAATACCCTTGAGCCGAACAACGTCGAGGTCCAACGATATCTGCGTGGCATACAGGCTTTTTATCGCTTCCTGTACGGCCATGAATTGATTTCGTTACCGTATTTGCGAGCTATAGAAGAGGAGTGTGCGGATACCGCCTATTATGAAAGCCGTATCGATTCCTTCTGGAAGATCAAGGATGACGGTTATGGGGCCTGGGAGCAGGAATGCACCATGAAGGACAACTGACGATGACATCGGAAAACTGGGAAGGTGTTGCCGCAAGGCTGGAAAGGGTGCTGGAGCGGGTAGAGGGGCTGGTCGATACATTTGTGCCACCAGGTAATCCTGACCCTGCACAATTCAGCCGATTCCATGCATTCCGCTGGCAGAAACGGGGCTCGGGGGGATGCCTGGTTTCTGTGGAACATCCCCATCTGGTCGAGCTTGACGATCTGGTCGGGATAGACCTGGCTATAGAGGACCTGGTGCGGAATACGGCCCAGTTCGTGGCTGGATATACCGCCAATAACGTCCTTTTGTGGGGGGACCGGGGGACCGGCAAGTCTTCCTGTGTGAAAGGCCTGTTGAAGCGCTTTGTCGGTCAGGGGCTGCGGATGATCGAGATCCAGCGCGGTGATTTGCTCTTTCTGTCGCTCATTATCAGTCAAATCCGGGACATCCCCTATCGTTTCATTCTGTTTTGCGACGACCTCTCTTTTGCCGAGGGGGACGCTTCCTACCAGGAGCTGAAGACGCTTCTGGACGGCGGCATCGAAGAGAGACCGGAAAACATGCTGATCTATGCCACTTCAAACCGCCGCCACCTGATGCCGGAACGGATGGAGGATAATCTCAACGTTGAAATCCATCCCGAAGAAGCGGTTTCCGACAAACTTTCCCTGGCCGACCGCTTCGGCATCAACCTCGGCTTTTACCCCTGTAATCAGGATACGTATCTCTCCATCGTCGAGCATTACGCTGCTGGCAGGAATTTGCCGATGGAAAGTGAGGAACTGCGGAAAGAAGCGCTCAGATGGGCTCTTTACAAAGGACAGCGGTCAGGACGCGCCGCCCGGCAGTTTATCGACGACCTTTCCGGCAGGTTGAGGATCAAGTAGCACTGTATCTGCAAGAACTGAAATATGAAAAAGCCCGCTCAAGCAGCGGGCTTTTTTGTTGTCTTTATCAGACCAGCTGTTTCAGTTCTTCAAGCAGGCCGGTCAGGACGTCATAGCCATTCTGCCAGAAGTCCGGGTCGGCAAGGTCGATGCCGGCCGGTCTGACCGTGTCGGCCGGTGACTTGGAGCCGCCTCCGGCAAGGATCTCCCGGTAGGTGGGGATGAATGCGTCTCCTTCCTTGAGGTATCTCTGGTAGAGGGAGAGGACGAGGAGTTCGGCAAAGGTGTAAGAATAGCAGTAGAACCGGGTGTGAATGAAATGAGAGATGTAACTCCATCCCCAGCGGTATGCTTCGATCATCTCCACTGAATCGCCGTAAAGCCTGGCGTTTTCTTCCCACCACAGGTCGCAGAGCTGCGTCGCGGTCAGTAGCCCCTTCTTCCGCTCCAGGTGCATCCGCTCTTCAAAACGGGTCAGGACGTTCTGACGAAAGGTGGTGGCGATGATGTCCTCGATCTTGGCGCAAAGAAGGGCGATCTTCACCTGCTTGTCCGTTTCACCCTCCAGCATGTGTCGGGTGAGGAGCATTTCGCCGAAGACCGATGCCGTTTCCGCCAGGGGGAGCGGTGCATGGTAGTTGACCATGGTCTGGCGTTGGGCGAGGGTGAAGTGGATGCCGTGCCCCAGTTCGTGCGCTACGGTGGCCACGTCGCGCAGGTTGCCGGTAAAGTTGAGAAGCACGTATGGCGCGAGTCGCGGGGTCATTCCCATGCAGAAGGCGCCGCCGCTCTTGCCGATGCGGGGAAGGGCGTCAATCCTGCCGTCCTTGAAAAAGGCGGCGGCTATATCCCGAAATTCCGGTGAGAACCGGTCATAGGCGGCAATCACCAGGTCGCGGGCCTCGGCAAAGGTATAGTGTTGCTCTATTTCCCCAACCGGCGCGTAGACGTCGGTGTTTTTCAGCTTATCCAGATTCAGCAGTTTCGCCTTGAGGCGGAAGTACTCCTGGGCCAGCGGGTAATTGGCCTCGGAAACGGACATCATCCGCTCTACTACCTCGGCAGGGATCTCGTTACCCAGGTTGGTCGGCTCCATGGGGCTTTTGTAGTTGCGCAGTTCCAGGTCCTGCCCATGGTCGAGGGCAACGGTATTGAAAACGGAAGAAAAGATGATCCCCTGTTCCTCGTGGCGCTTGAGGAAAGTAGCGAATGCCTGTTCCCTGACCATGGCGTCGGTATGATGGAGCAGTCCCAACAGCTCCTCGCCGGTAAACTCCCGTTCTTCCCCATCGAGAGTCATGGTGTAGCGGAATGATGCTGATACCTCGTCGAACAGGCGGGAGAACGCCTCTGTACCGGTCAGACTCTTCTGTTTTAACAGGCTTTCTTCCCGCTCAGTCAGGGTGTGGGGGTGGAATTTACGCAGGCTTTCCATGTAGTGACGGTAGTTAGCGAGCCGTTCGTCGCCGATCAATTGCGCAAAGGCTTTGTCCTCCATCTGGATGATCTCCAGGTCGAAGAACAGGAGTTCCCTGCTCATCAGGTTGCCGAATTCCGCTGCCTTTTGAGAGAGGCGCTTGTTGACGTCGTTTTCCGAGTCAGCGGCAAAGAGGAGATGGGCATAGAGCTGCGGTTTGACGATTAGTTCTTCGAGCTCTTCGTATTCGACCAGCGCCTTTTGCAGTTCAACGACATCCAAGCCCGCGACACGCCCCCGGTAGCGTTCCCTGAACCCATTCGCTCCTGTTGCTGCTGCTTCAAAATCACCTTCCAGGTCCGGTGACTCAGGTCCGGTATAGAGGGGGGCGGTGTTCCACAACAGATCTTTTATATCGTATCCCATGGTTTTCCTCACAGTAAAAAAGGGGGCGAATTCGCCCCCTGATGGTTCATTTATCAGGTTGATGGTCTAATAGAGTTTTCCGACAAATTCGGCCATATCTCTGCCCAGGTCACCGGACAGATTTACAAGAATTTCCTTGATGTATCCCATGCCGGCACCGGTAAGACCCGACTTTACATCGCTAAAAACAGCAAGTTCTTTGCCGGTTTGTGCATCGATCAGACGGCCGCTGACTTCAATGTGGGTCCTGAGGCTCTGTGGTGTCATCCAGCCCAAAAAGAACTTGGCCGCACCATGTCCGCCGCTGAGTTTGGTTACCTTTCCCTCAAGAATCACCGCATTTTTTTTCTTATCCGAGTTGTTTTCAACATTTATAAATTTCTTCTGGCTTTTCAACTCATTGACAAAGTAGGAAGACATGATTTTGGGAATGGTGGACATGATCGGTTCGATATCCTTTTTTTCGTCATCATCGATATTGTCCAGTTCAGGTTTGCTGATGTCAAAATCTTTGATAATTATCGTATCGTAGCTGGCCAGATGTTTTGAGGTGTAAATTGTCTCTTCACCGAGTACGTCTGGTTTCGAGAGTGGTGTATCCTCTGCTGATGCCGATGAAACAGAGACGTGTGCAGCCATGACAATAAAACTAACAACGAGTAACAGCCTTTTCATTATTCCCTCCAAAAGATTAAATGATGATACTGGATAGTAGTTTATAGGTGGCTCTCTGTCAAGGGTTGGCGAGTAAAAAGGCTTTACCTCGAAATATTGTATTTATACTCGAAATACGTAGAAGGGAATTTTTGCGACTTGAAGGATATCAATCTGGGGATGGAACGGACATAAAAAAACCTCCCGTGCGTATAACGTCGGAAGGTCTTTTTATTAGGAGTCTACGTTGTTAAATACAAAAGACTCTAGATTTTATGGTGCCGAAGACTGGAATCGAACCAGCACATCCTTGCGAATACTAGAACCTGAATCTAGCGCGTCTACCAATTCCGCCACTTCGGCTTTCGAGTTATTTTGTATATCACTATTGTCGATCGTTTGCAAGAGAAATATTCGTTACTATTGCTCTGTCAGTGTTTCTATGGTCGAAACACGGGGCCCAAAGGTCGATACCAGTATGGCGGCACATCATATCCATAATAATATGGGTCGTAGTTGTAGTAAGGTGCCGGAGTGGGATAGGGGAAGGCTTTTTCAGTTTCAGATAATTTCCAGGCGAATATTTCCTTGATCGTGATTACTGGATAGGTGTATTCAGCTTCATCGAGAGGTAAAGTCTTTTTCCCTTTGACTTCTCCGACAATTGTTACCAATCTGCGGGGCTTATAGATCATGGCATCGACAAAATCTGGACTAGTGGCAAGAAAGCGACCACCTGAGTGTGACGATTCAATGGGAAAGCCGACATCGTCGAGTTGAAATTGGACAATTTCCAGCTGACCGCCATCTTTAGTGTTTTTCACCCCGGCAACCATTCCACCCAGCATTACATTTCTGCCGATGAAGGTGTCAGGATTTCCACGCAATTTGCTGAACGCAATGGATGGGTCCACCTGTTTTCTGGCTTCTTCACTTATGACGTGAGCACAACCAGAAAGGAATAAAAGTGCCAGGAGCGGCAATGCCAGTAATTTGCCCATTACAGTACCTCCGTAGAATGTTTCTTGATTAAATATTAGTTGTGCTGACGATAATGTCAAATTGCGTGTGTTAAATGTTAAGTCGCTTGCAGTTTTGATGCCTGAAGGTATGTGATCGACGTATTTTTAGCTTACAGGTCATGCACTCAATGATTAAGCAATTATTTACGGGATCATACTAACTTGCGGAGGGTAAATCTATTTAGTTTTTAATCAGGAAACTAGGGTGGGCAGGTGCAGAAAGTGAATGGGCCAATCCTGATCTTGATTCCTGGATCATTCACTTCGGCAGTACTAATGGCGAGGTATATCTGGTCGTAAAGTTGTCTAATATGACTGAAAAATGAAAGAGCCAGTATTGAACTTGTCAATTACTGGCTCTTTAATATTAACTTGGTGCCGAAGGCGAGAATCGAACTCGCACGGGCTGTCGCCCACCACCCCCTCAAGATGGCGTGTCTACCAATTCCACCACTTCGGCAAGGAAGAATATTTATTTATCATTAAGCGTCGAGCATGTCAACAGGAAATTAACCTTGCTTGTTACTTTTTAGGTGTTGCTGGTTGGGCAGGAGCTTGTGGTACCTGCTGTACCGGTTTAGTTTGTACTGGTTCTGTACTCAATGGTTTACCTTGTGCGGGCGGTTGCATTGGAGCGGCAGATTTTTTCTGGACGGCTTTGGTTGCGTCCTTAGATGACATGATCGAAGAACTTCCTCCCTTTCCTGATACGAATGCAAGGGTTAGGGATGTGAGCATGAAGATAACGGCAGCGCTCGTGGTCAATTTGCTTAAGAATGTAGTGCCGCCACCAGCACCGAAAACTGACTGACTGCCTCCTGCACCGAATGAGGCGCCCATTTCTGCGCCTTTACCCGACTGCAGCAGAACTATGACAATCAATGCTAAGCTTACAAAGATGTGTAAAATAATTAGTAGTGTGGTCATCGATGCTTTTTCCTCCAAGATTTTAAAAAATAATATTTAGCATATTGGGAGACAAAAGCAAAGAGTTTATTCACTAAAGCGGACTATATGTGCAAAAGAATCAGCTTTAAGGCTTGCGCCGCCAACCAGGGCACCATCGATATCCTTTTGGGCCATGAGTCCTTTGACGTTCTCAGGTTTCACACTTCCTCCGTAGAGAATCCTGATATTTTCTGCAGACTCGCTGTCGCATAGCTTTGCCACAACTCCCCGGATAAATTTGTGAGCTTCCTGTGCTTGATCGTCAGTTGCAGTTTTGCCCGTGCCGATCGCCCATACAGGCTCATAAGCAATGATCACATTTTTCAGTTCATCCTTCGTAATCCCTGAAATACCGCCGCTAATCTGCCGTTCAAGGACCGTGAAGGTTTGGTTTTCTTCACGCTCGTGAAGAGTTTCTCCGATGCAGAAAAGTATGGTCAGTCCGGCACGCAACGCTGCTATATTTTTTTTATTTACGGTCTCATCGGTTTCTCCAAAGAACTGTCTTCGTTCTGAATGCCCGATAATTACATGACTGCATCCGGCATCAAGCAGCATTGTACTGGAAACTTCACCAGTATACGCACCTTGTTCATCCCAAAAACAGTCTTGGGCAGCCAGGTTGATATTCGTTCCCTTTAAAGCGTTCTTTACCGTACTTAATACGGTAAATACCGGAGCTACGACAATTTCAACCCCGGAAGCATTTTTGACCAGGGGGATAAGTTCATTGACTAGCTCGAGCGCTTCGCTTGTGGTCTTATAAAGTTTCCAATTGCCGGCGATTACTGGTTTACGCATATAGCCTCCTGAAGAAGCGGTTGATGGTTGTTCGTTGATGGTCGACAGCGGGCGACTAATGGTGAGGCAAGCTTTTTCTATGCGAACCATCCACCATTAACCATCTACCATCGACTGATTTTACTTGTGGCCGTTATCTTCCAGCACCTTTATACCCGGAAGTTTTTTCCCTTCGAGAAGTTCGAGGAAAGCGCCGCCGCCAGTCGATATATAGCTGATTTTGGCGTATTCTCCTGCTCTGTGCACCGCTACATCAGTATCACCACCACCAACAATGGTAAGGGCATAGGAGTTCGCTACCGCCGATACCATCGCAAACGTTCCGCGCGAGAAGGCGTCCATTTCAAAAACACCCATGGGCCCGTTCCAGACAATAGTCTTCGCGTTCTGGAGAGCTGTGCTGAAGAGGGTTACCGTAGCAGGGCCGATATCAAGAGCCATCCAGCCTTCAGGAATTTCCTGAATAGTAGTGACCTTGGTCTCGGCAGCAGGGTTGAACTGGTCTGCAACGACACAGTCAACTGGCAGGTAAAACTTTATCCCCTTTTCCCGAGCCTTGTTATATGTATTCAATGCAGTTTCAAGAAGGTTTTCTTCCACCAGTGACTTGCCCACATTGTAACCCAGGGCTTTCAGGAAAGTGAATGCCATTCCACCACCAATAATTACTTTGTCTACCTTGTTACAGAGGTTTTCGAGAACCTCTAGTTTGCCGGAAACCTTTGCCCCGCCTAAAATTGCAACAAGGGGGCGTATGGGGTTTTTCATGGATTTCTCGAAATAACTCATTTCGTTTTTCATTAGAAAACCGGCTGCAACTATGGGAAAAAACTTTGTTATTGCTTCAACTGATGCATGTGCCCGATGGGATACTGCAAAAGCATCGTTAACATATATGTCGCAATGATCGGCCAATGCTTTGGCAAAGTCGTCATCATTTTTTTCCTCACCTGGATAAAACCGGAGGTTTTCCAACATAACCACGTCACCCGGTTGCATGGAGTCAATTATTTTTGACACGCCATCGCCTATGCAGTCCGGTGCCAGCTTGACTTCTTTGCCAAGCAGTCGTGAAAGTCTCTTAGCTGCCGGCGCCATAGAATATTTTGCGTTTCTTTCGCCTTTAGGTCGACCCAGGTGCGAAGCAAGAACTACTTTGGCGTTATAATCAAGGGCATAATTTATAGTCGGCAGAACTGCCCTGATACGGGTGTCCTCGGTTATGTTCTGGTGTTCATCGAGGGGGACGTTAAAATCAACCCTCATGAATATCTTTTTTTCACGAAGGTCGCTGATTTCATCAATGTAGCGGATTGACATGGTTTCCTCCTGATATGCTGCACTTTATTTATTAGCAAACAAAAATAAAGGGGAAATATTTCCCCCCATTTACCCAGGTAACTTTAGTTTAGGCCAAAACCATTTTCATCAGGTCGATGACTCGCTGAGAGAAGCCGCTTTCATTGTCATACCATGAAATCACTTTGGCCATGTTGCCTTCAATTACTTTTGTGCTCAAGCCGTCAACAATAGAAGAAAGCGGATTACCGTTGTAATCTATGGAAACGAGAGGTTCTTCGGAAAAACCGAGTATCCCTTTGAGTGGTCCTTTGGAGGCTTTGAGTAACGCTGCATTTATATTTTCAGCATCTGTTTTTTTAGATAGAGTGACCACAAGATCCACAACGGATACGTTAGGTGTTGGAACGCGTATTGCCATACCATCAAGTTTACCCTTCAATTCGGGAAGAACCAGCGAAACTGCTTTAGCAGCGCCGGTTGTTGTCGGAATTATGGAGAGTGCAGCGGCTCTGGCTCTGCGCAGATCCTTGTGGGGTAAATCGAGGATGTTTTGGTCGTTTGTATATGAGTGAACCGTAGTTATAAGGCCTTTTTCGATGCCGAATGAATCGTTGAGTACCTTGGCGACGGGCGCAAGGCAGTTGGTCGTACAGGAGGCGTTGGAAATGATGTTGTGTTTTTTGGGGTCATAGAGGTGTTGATTGACACCCATGACGATGGTGATATCTTCGCCGGTTGCCGGAGCGGAAATAATGACCTTTTTGGCCCCTGCTTTCAAATGCAGCTCGGCTTTATCTCTCGATGTAAAAAGTCCCGTTGACTCAAGCACAATATCAATTTTCTCTTTTTTCCAGGGGAGTTCTTCAGGGTTTCTGACTGCAAATATTTTGATGGCTTTGCCGTTAATAATCAGCTCATTATCTTTAGTTTCAACTTTTCCAGGGAATATACCATGTACGGAGTCATACTTGAAGAGGTGTGCCAATGTTTTAGCGTCAGTCAAATCGTTGATGGCAACAAATTCGATCCCTTTTTCCTTGGCAGCAGCCCGCAGCACAGAACGTCCTATCCTGCCGAAGCCGTTAATTGCAACTCTTAAAGCCATTTGTGCCTCCTGGTAAAATAATTAATTTGTGCAATTGCTAAGTAATCACTCACAATTAGCGCATAATATACAAATATTGATTTTCGCGTCAACATTTTTTATTTAAGATAAATAGAGAATAGTCGATACTTAATTAATCGTACTGTTGTGAATATAGTTGTTTTTTCGTATGGACTTTTTGGAAGTTTGCGGAAGATCGATAATTTTCAACTTTTTCTTGAAGTGAAATTATGTTATTATAATTTGTTTGAATAAAAACTGGTAGTATCGGCTGGCAATGGTTAAGATACAACATATGAAAAATACCCTAGAAAAAAGAATAATACTTTTCTCCTTCATTATTCTTTTCCTCACCATCCTGGCCAGTGCAGGTATGGATATTGTGGGATTCAGAAGAGATTATGTCAACGCATTGTTCCTGAGATCGCAAAGTCTCGGGACATCGATGAAAGGGAGTATCGAAAAGGTACTTAATCTTGGTCTTGATATCCGGGACATTACGGGGATTTCTGAAAAATGCCGTGAGCTCGTGGTTGGCAATCCTGATATTGCCTATTGTGTGATAACAGATTTGGATGGAAATATTCTGTTTTTGAGTAATCCCGCCTTTGATAATTTCCAGTTCAATGTGGTAATCCGCTCATTCACAACCAACCCTCGTCAACAGATCAATCTTGTCGGACAAAACCCTGCGTACTATGACACTGTCACTCTGGTTAAAGCGCCTGACGGCAGATCCACAGCTCAGATACACATCGGCTTCAAGGAGACGATAATTTCCGAGAAGGTGAGAGGGATGATACTTCGTTCAGTATTTATCCTCGTAATCTTCCTGCTTGTTGCCTTTTCACTTGTCGTTGTTTTCGTCAAAAAAAGCATTATTCAGCCTGTATCTGCCTTACTTCAGGGCGTTAAAAAAATCTCTGAAGGAGCGGTTGGTGTCCGGATTCAGGAAGTGCCGGTTTATGAATTTAATGAGCTTGCAAAAAATATAAATATAATGTCGGAATATCTTAATAATCGTGATGAAGAGATCCGAAATAATTATCAGGAGTTGGAAAGAACCCACAACGAACTGCATTCTTCATACCTTAAACTTGAGCACCTGAGTCAGGAGCTGGAGCGTTCGGAAGAGCTTTATAAATCACTCATGGAGGATGCCAGTGATGCAATCGTAGTTGTCGGCGACGATGAGATTGTTAAAATGATTAATAAAATGGCCGAGGAGTTTTTCGGTTATAATGCTCGGGAACTGGTGGGACTTCCTCTGACTAAGATGCTGCTTTTATTGAATATAGAAAACATACCAAAGATTCACAAAATATTTAAAGATGCCTCAAAAGGAATGCATATAGCTGAAGAGATGCAACTTGTCAAAAAAGGTGGAACCCTTGTTGTTGCCCGACTTCATGCCAATAGTATAAAAAGCGGCACTGAAAATCTTGTTCAGGCTATATTCCGGGATGTGACTAAAGAGCGTGAGATATTGATCAATCTGGAAAAGAGTGCCGCCGATCTGGTCAGACTAAATAAAATGAAAGACTCTTTTCTCGGGCTTGCTTCCCATGAATTGAAAACGCCGCTGACCGTAATAATGGGATATGCTGAATTGATTTCAACGGATATGGCCGACAGAGTTGACAACACGGTCCTTGAGATGGTCGGAAATATTTCCAGTGCTGCTTCGAGGTTGGATAATATAATCAAGGATATGGTCGACGTATCCATGATTGATGAAAAGCGACTCCAGTTGAAAATGGATGATGTCCAGATTAACCGGCTGGTTGAGGCTTCCGTTAAGGAGCTCAGTTTCTTTTTTTCAATGCGCAAGCAAGAGCTCGTGCTTCATCTGGACGAATCGATACCCACCATCAGGGGGGATGTTCTCCGGCTTATGCAACTATTGTCCAATGTCCTCGGAAATGCCATCAAATTTACTCCTGATGGCGGCCAGATAACAGTTGCTACCAGTGCCAAATATCTTCTGCGCAGCAAACAACCGGTTTCAGACGGGCAGCAAATGCAGCCGGTAGTGAATATTGGCAAGGAACATCATCTTTATGTGGAGATTTCCATTAGCGACACGGGAATTGGTATCGACAGAGAGGACCAACTCCGTATCTTCGATAAGTTTTACGAAGCTGGAAACATTGAGGAGCACAGTTCCGGTAAGGTGGCCTTCAAGGCTAAGGGAGCCGGTCTCGGGCTATCCATTGCCAAGGGTATTGTTGATATGCACGGAGGAGAGATCTGGGTTGAATCCTCCGGTTATAATCCAAACAGCGACTCCGGCTCTACTTTTCATATTCTTCTCCCCTTAAATCCACTAATTGGTGATTCCACAATTGATTACATGAATCTTTTGCACTAACGGCTTTTCAAGTTTGGCCTTGAATCCCTCCCGTTTTTCCTGTATATATACAAAGTTTTTCGTGTTTTATGCTGCTTGGGGAATGTAATGCATTTCAGGAGGGAGTATGCGGGTCTGCCTGCTTGCCAGCGGCAGCAAAGGCAATTCTCTTTTTATAGAAACCGGTGGGACCAAACTTCTTATTGACGCTGGTCTTTCTGCCGTGGAGATCCTGCGCAGGCTTAATGCTATCGGGGTTGATGGTGGCGAAATTGATGCCGTCCTTATCAGTCACGAACATACCGACCATATACGGGGTGCCGGTGTGTTGGCACGTAAATTTAAGATGCCGGTCTTGCTCAGTTATCCTACATATAAAGAAGCGGAGCGTTGTTTCAAAAAGACCGAGGTTGTCGAATTTGAGTCCGGCTACGCTTTCTGTTATAAAGATATTTCCATAGATCCATTTCCCATAACCCATGATGCCTGTGATCCGGTTGGTTTTGTTATAAAAAGCAACGAGGGAACCGTGGGGATCGCTACTGATCTGGGCATAGCTACCAGGCTGGTAAAAGATAAATTGCAGGGATGCAAGGTGTTGATCCTTGAATCCAACCACGATGAGACGATGTTGTTAAACGGACCGTATCCATGGCATCTGAAGCAGCGAATCAAATCACGCCATGGCCATCTTTCCAACAATGACTCGGCGGCGTTATTGGAAGAGATTCTCCATTCCGGCCTTGAAGGTGTTTTTCTCGCCCATCTTTCAGAAGTTAATAATGACCCGCAACTGGCTTACACCGCTGCCGATACTTTGTTGGAATCCCAGAATGTCTGCTCGCCCAGACTGATTGTTGGTGATCAATATCTTGCCAGCGCGGTTTTGACCCTTTAATTCGTAAATAAATATCAATAAATCCGCCTGAGAATATCGGAATGACGGTTATTTAGAACAACATCGGCTTTAAAAAGGCAGACCGCAGGTGCTGCCTGAAATTTACTAACATTGGGAGATAATACAGTGATCGAACGCTACAGCCGTCCCGAAATGACACGCATTTGGGAACCTGAAAACCGCTACCAAAAGTGGCTGGAAATTGAAATATATGCTTGCGAAGCCCATGCAGAGTTGGGAAATATCCCCAAAGACGCGGTGGAGCGGATAAAGTCCAAGGCACGGTTTGATGTGCCGCGCATCGATGAGATCGAGAAGGTCGTCAAGCATGATGTCATTGCTTTTCTTACCTCGGTGGCTGATTACATCGGTGATGATTCCCGTTTCGTGCATCTGGGGCTTACCTCCTCGGACGTGCTTGACACTTCGTTTGCCATGCTGCTGAATGAGAGCAGCGAGATGATCATTGCCGACATCAAACGGCTCATGGATGTCATAAAGAAGAGGGCAATGGAGCATAAAAACACCCCGATGATGGGGCGCTCCCATGGCATTCACGCCGAACCCGTTACCTTCGGTTTGAAAATGGCACTCTGGTACGATGAAATGCGCAGAAATCTGAGACGCATGGAGGCTGCGCGGGAAACTATCGCCTATGGCAAGATTTCCGGCGCTGTCGGCACCTTTGCCAATATCGATCCAAAGGTGGAGGAGTACGTATGCGCCAAAGCCGGTCTCAAGCCCGCGCCTTGTTCCACCCAGGTCATCCAGCGCGACCGCCACGCGGAATTCTTCTCCACCCTGGCAATCATCGCCTCTTCGATCGAGAAATTTGCCGTTGAAATCAGACACCTGCAGCGCACCGAGGTGCTTGAGGCCGAGGAGTTCTTCAGTAAGGGGCAGAAGGGCTCTTCCGCCATGCCCCACAAGCGGAACCCGGTGCTTTCGGAAAACCTGACCGGTCTGGCGCGGCTTATTCGCGGTTATGCGGTTTCCGCCATGGAAAATGTTGCACTCTGGCACGAACGCGATATATCCCATTCTTCAGTTGAGCGTATCATCGGCCCGGATGCTACCATCCTCATCGATTTCATGTTGAACCGCTGCATTGGTTTAATTGAAAACCTCGTGATTTACCCGGAAAACATGATGAAGAACCTGAACCTGATGCGAGGTCTCATCTTTTCTCAACGGATTCTGCTTGAGCTTGCAAACAACGGTGTTTCAAGGGAAAACGCCTATGCAATCGTGCAAAGAAACGCCATGAAAGTATGGGAAGAGGGGAAGGATTTCCAGACGGAACTTCTCAACGATTCCGAGGTGCGCAGTCATCTCTCGGAGGCACAAATCAGGGAAGCCTTTGATCTCAACTATCACCTCAAGCATGTGGATACCATTTTTACGAGGGTGTTCGGTGGATAGTATCCTCAATTTCATCAAGCTGGAGGAAAGTGACGGGCTGCTCCTTTATTGGTTGAAGGAGATCCTCATAGCGGTGGTTGTCTTCGCGTTTTTTTACGCGCTCGCCCGGTTGCTTCGCTACATACTGATTACCTGGGGTCCGCGCTTTACCTCCTTTACCAAGACAGATCTGGATGATCGCATCCTGCTGCGAATTACACCGCCTGCATCATTTCTCGTCGTATGCGCCGGCCTTTATTACGCCGTTCGCACTCTTCCCCTGCCGGAGAAGGCACATCTGCTCGCATCCGGTCTGCTCTTTATAATCATCGTGGTGATTCTGACAAATATCGCCTATCGTGTTACAGATGAACTGCTCAACTGGTATGCGTCCCGACTGTCCGAGCAGGTGAGCAATGGTCTGAACCGACAGTTGATCCCACTCGTTGAAAAGCTGATCAGCATCTTTCTCATCGGCACCGCATTGATTATAACCCTTAAGCATTTCAACTATGATATTCTGTCGCTGGTGACAGCACTCGGTATCGGTTCTCTTGCTATCGGCATGGCTGCGAAGGATACCCTGGCAAATATGATTTCGGGGTTTACTTTGATGATCGATCGACCATTCCGCATCGGCGACAGAATCCAGCTTACCGGCGGTCAGTTGGGGGATGTAATTGATATTGGTCTGCGCAGTACCAAGATCAAGACCATGGACAATACCTTTTTGATAATCCCCAATTCTGAGTTGTGCAACACGATACTCATCAATATGGCCTTTCCCGATGTGCGGGCCAAGGGGAGGATCAACCTGGGCGTTGCCTATGGAAGTGACATCGAAGCAGTAAAAAAACTGCTGGTTGACACCGCCATGGAGATTCCCGATGTTCTTCGGGACCCGGCCCCTGAAGGATATTTTGTTTCGTTTGGTGAAAGTGCACTGAATATGGCCTTGTTTTTCTGGGTAGAAAACTACACGAATGTTTTTTCTGTGACCGATAGGATTAACAGTCTCATCGTTAAGCGGTTTCAGGAAAATGGCATCAACATACCGTATCCTACCAGAACGGTACTGGTGGAAAAGGACTGATTAATGGCTCATAGAATTGAAATTTCTCTGAAAGATACTGTTCGTGACGCCCGCGGCGAACGAATCAGGAATGAGATCGAACATTTTCTGCATATTCCGGTCAATCGCGTGCGAAGCATCGATGTCTTCACTGTCGATGCGGAGCTTTCCGTGGCTGAACTTGAAATGGCTGCTGCCGGCCCGTTCTGCGATCCGGTAATTCAAGCTTTTTCCATAGACTCTCCGGTTGCAAGGGATTTTGATTATCTTGTAGAAGTGGGATTCCGACCGGGTGTTACCGACAATGTGGGCAGGACCGCCCGTGAGGCGATCGAATACATCACCGGGAGGCCGTTTCAAGCCGGTGAAGGGGTGTACACTTCGGTCCAGTACCTGTTCTCCGGCAGTTTGACCCCGGCCGACATGGAGAAAATTGCCACGGGCCTGTTATGCAACACGCTTATCCAGCGTTATCAGGTGCTCGATCATGCCGCATTTATGGCGCAACAGGGGGTTCGCGCCTATGTGCCCAAGGTGACGGGACATGTGCAGGGAAATGTCAGGGAAATCGACCTCAACGTCGGTGATGACGAGCTTTTGCGTATCAGCCGTGACGGGGTGCTAGCCCTGACGCTCGACGAAATGCTGATCATCCAGGCGCACTACAGGGATGAAAATGTTGTTGCCATGCGGCGCACATTGGGCCTCGGCGGGCAACCAACGGATGTGGAGCTCGAAGCCCTGGCCCAGACATGGTCGGAACATTGCAAACACAAGATCTTTTCCGGAAATGTCGAGTATGTGGATGAACTTGGGAACAGTGAAAAGATTACATCACTGTTCAAAACGTTCATCCAGAACACCACTGCCAAGGTGCGCGAGAACCTTGGCGACAAGGATTACTGCCTCTCCGTTTTCAAGGACAATGCCGGGGTCATTAAATTCAACGATGACAGTTCGCTGGTATTCAAGGTCGAGACCCACAATTCGCCAAGTGCTCTTGACCCTTACGGCGGGGCGCTTACCGGCATTGTCGGCGTAAACCGCGATCCGTTCGGTACCGGCAAGGGAGCACGACTTATTTTTAATACCGATGTCTTCTGTTTTGCATCACCCTTTTACGACAAACCCCTGCCGAGCCGGCTGCTCCACCCGCGCCGCATCTACGAAGGTGTTGTCGAGGGGGTCGAACATGGGGGCAACAAGAGCGGCATCCCGACGGTCAACGGTTCGCTGGTGTTCGATGACCGTTTTGCCGGTAAACCGTTGGTCTTTTGCGGCACGGCAGGGATCATGCCGGCCGTTATCAACGGCGAACCGTCGCATTTGAAGAAGATCTACCCCGGCGACCTGATCGTCATGACCGGCGGCCGGATCGGCAAGGACGGTATCCATGGCGCCACCTTCTCTTCGGAGGAACTGAACGAGTCCTCGCCGGTTTCCGCGGTGCAGATCGGCGATCCGATCACCCAAAAACGGATGACCGATTTCCTCATCCGGGCCAGGGACCGCGATTTGTACAACTTTATTACCGACAATGGCGCCGGCGGGCTTTCATCCTCCATCGGCGAGATGTCCGAAGAGTGCGGCGGTTGCCGCATGGACCTGGCAAAGGCCCCACTCAAGTATCCCGGCCTCGATCCCTGGGAAATACTCATCTCCGAAGCCCAGGAGCGTATGAGCCTGGCAGTTCCTCCTGCCAAACTCGATGAATTCCTTGCTCTGGCCCGGCGGATGGGGGTTGAGGCGTCGGTACTGGGTGAATTCACCGATTCAGGCTATTTCCACATCCTTTATGGCGACAAGACCGTTGCCTATCTCCCCTTGAGCTTCCTCCACGGCGGATTACCCCCCATGGAGATGCGCGGCGTCTGGGAAACAAAGAAAAATGAGGAGCCGGAAGCCTCGAACAAGAGCGATTATACGGAAGAGCTCGTAAAACTTCTTTCCTCCCTCAACATCTGCTCCAAGGAGTCGGTGGTGCGCCGTTACGATCACGAGGTCCAGGGAGGAAGCGTTGTAAAACCCTTTACCGGCGTAGATAATGACGGTCCCTCCGATTCAGCGGTTGTAAGACCGATCCTCGATTCGTTCGAGGGTGTCGTGGTCGGTCACGGTATCTGCCCCAGATACAGCGATATCGATACTTACCACATGGCAGCCAATGCCATAGACGAGGGGCTGCGCAATTATGTGGCGGTCGGTGGCTCCCTTGACCTGGTCGCCGGCCTCGATAACTTCTGCTGGTGCGATCCCGTCAAATCCGAGAAGACTCCGGACGGTGAATACAAGATGGCCCAGCTGGTGCGGGCGAACAAGGCGCTTTACGATTATTGCGTTGCATTCGGCATTCCCCTCATATCCGGTAAAGATTCCATGAAGAATGATTTCTATGACGGATCTACCAAGATCTCCATACCGCCGACACTGCTCTTTTCCGTAATAGGGAAAATCGAGGATGCAAATAAGGCGGTCACCATGGACGTGAAGCGTCCGGGCGACGTTGTCTACCTGCTGGGTGAAACGGCCAATGAACTTGGCGGATCTGAATACTACGCGGCCAAGGGATATCTGGGTAACCGGGTGCCGCAGGTGGATGCAGAGCAGGCGCTGAGCCGTTATCGGGCCTATCACCAGGCGGTCATGAAGGGACTTGTTGCCTCTTGCCATGACCTCTCGGACGGTGGGCTTGCAGTGGCTGCTGCTGAATCGGCCTTTGCCGGTGGTTTCGGCATCTCCATCGATCTTGGCGCCGTACCATTCAAGGGAGCAGACAATGAGCGGACCGATGAAGTGATCCTCTTCTCCGAATCCGCTTCACGGCTTCTGGTCACCGTTCATCCCGACAAGACCGATGCCTTTGAGGCGGCCATGTCCGGTCAGCTTTTTGCCCGGATCGGTGTGGTGTCAGCCGGTAACTCTCTTACCATAAACGGTCTTTCCGCGGGTGAAATTGTCAGGGCTGATACCATGAAATTAAAAGAGGCCTGGCAGTCTCCGCTACACGATCTGTAATTATTGATTGGATTTTCAGGAGTTTTCTAAATGGCGAAATCAAGAGCATTGATAATAACCGGTAACGGCACTAACTGCGAGATGGAAGCCGCCTATGCCTGCAAGTTGGGCGGTTTTGAAGAGGCGGAGATCGCACATATTTCCGATCTCCTTGCCGGCGAGGTCCGGCTGGATAATTTTCATTTTCTTAACCTGACCGGCGGCTTTCTTGATGGCGATGACCTGGGGAGTGCCAAGGCTCAGGCAAACCGGTTGCGCTATGCGCGGGTCGAGGGGGGAGATGAGCATCTCTTTGACCAGTTGCAGCGTTTTATTGCCGACGGCAAGCTGGTGCTCGGGGTCTGTAACGGTTTTCAGTTGCTGGTCAAGATGGGTCTTCTGCCCGGCTTCGACGATAAACAACAGCAGCAAACGGCAACCCTCACCTTCAATGACTGCGGCCGCTTTCAGGACCGCTGGGTTTACTTGCAGAACAATCCCGATTCACCGGCAGTTTTTACCCGTGGTATCGATAAGGGGATATATCTTCCCATAAGGCATGGCGAGGGGAAGTTTGTTGTCGACTCTCCGGCAACCCTGGACCGCATCGAATCCGGCAATCTCGCCGTATTCAAATATTCCGACCCGGCCTACACGACTCCGACCATGGAATTCCCCTTGAATCCCAACGGATCGGTCCATGCGATTGCCGGCATTTGCAATGATACCGGCCGGATCATGGGGCTCATGCCCCATCCTGAAGCCTTTGTTCATCGCACCCAGCATCCCCGCTGGACCAGGGAAGAGTTGCCGGCAGATGGGGACGGCCTGGTTCTCTTCAGGAATGCTGCGGATTATGTGAAAAAACATTTCTGATAAACCGGCTCTTTAGAAACAGTGATTTTCGTTGAAATCTTTTACAGTTACCCGTTTTGGGTAAGGAGTATGTATCCGTTATGATGTTACAGCGACCTGAAGAAGAATGTGGCATTTTTGGCATTTTTAACCATGCCGAGGCTTCAAATCTGACCTACCTGGGACTCTATGCTCTTCAGCATCGGGGCCAGGAGAGTTGCGGCATCGTTTCATCCGATGGGACAAGTCTCCATGCCCACAAGAGCATGGGGCTGGTGGCCGACGTCTTCGGCAACCAGGAGATATTCAAGTCCTTACCGGGGAAATCTGCCATCGGTCATGTCCGCTACTCGACAACCGGTTCCTCGGTGATCAAAAACGTCCAGCCGATCATGGTCGACTATTCCAGGGGCTCCATTGCCGTTGCCCACAACGGCAATATCGTCAATGCCCAGATTATCAAGGACGAGCTGGAGGCCTACGGTTCCATCTTTCAGACCACGATGGACACCGAGATTATCGTTCACCTGCTTGCCACATCCAAGGCCAATTCTCTGTTGGACAGAATTTCGGACTCCCTGAACCGTATCAAGGGCGCTTATTGTCTGTTATTCCTTACGGAAACCCGCATGGTGGCAATTCGCGACCCCAACGGTTTCCGTCCGCTCTGCCTGGGCAAGCTGGGGAGCTCTTATGTGGTAGCTTCCGAGAGTTGCGCACTTGATCTGATAGACGCGGAGTTTATTCGTGAAATAGAACCCGGTGAGGTCATCATCATCACGAAGGATGGCCTGACCTCATATTTCCCCCTGCAGAAAGCAGAACCGACCCCGTGCATCTTCGAGTTTGTATATTTTGCCAGACCCGATTCATACATCTTCGGCAAAAACGTTTACCAGGTACGCAAAGAGATGGGGCGGCAACTGGCGCGTGAGCACAAGGTGGATGCCGATATCGTCATCCCCATCCCCGATTCCGGTGTACCGTCGGCGCTTGGCTACGCTGAAGAGTCGGGAATCCGTTTCGAACTCGGGCTCATCCGTAACCATTATGTCGGGCGAACCTTCATCGAGCCGCAGCAGGCCATCCGCCATTTCGGCGTCAAGATCAAGCTGAATCCTGTCAGGGATGTTTTGAAGGATAAACGGGTGGTTGTCATCGACGATTCCATCGTGCGCGGCACGACGTCGCGCAAGATCGTCAAGATGATTCGTAACGCCGGGGCAAAGGAGGTCCATGTGCGGATATCGTCTCCTCCCACCAGTTATCCCTGTTACTACGGTATCGACACGCCAAACCGTAAGGAACTGATTTCTTCTTCCCATTCCATCGATGAAATTCGTAAATATATAACCGCTGATACCCTTGGTTACTTGTCCGAGGATGGGCTGATAGGTTCTGTCGGAACTGAGAATACCGGTTATTGTCGCGCTTGTTTTACCGGGAGCTACCCGGTTAAATTTCCGAGGCTCGGCATTGCGCCGCAGCTTGACTTATTTGAGAAGGAGCTACCAGAACATGAGTGAAAAAGCGCGGTTAAAAGAGATCATCAAAGAACTGTCCTACGAAAAAAGAAACGTTGTCCTTGCTTCGGGCAGAGAGAGCGATTTCTATTTCGACGGCAAGCAGACCACCCTTCATCCTGAAGGTGGATATCTGACCGGCAAGCTTTTTTTCGAGGCGATCAAGGATGTGGAACAGGTCGAAGGAGTCGGAGGGCTCACCCTCGGCGCTGACCCGATTGCGACCGCAACATCAGTGGTCAGCTTCCTTGAGAAGAAACCGATTCCTGCCTTCATTATTCGTAAGGAGCCAAAAGGGCACGGCACCGGCGCATGGCTGGAGGGACGGAAGAACTTCAAACCCGGTTCGCGGGTGGTTATCGTTGAAGACGTGGTGACGAGTGGCGGTTCCTCCCTGAAAGCGATTAAGCGTGCGGAGGAAGAGGGGCTCAAGGTCCTGGGTGTCGTAACGCTGGTTGACCGGGAAGAGGGCGGCCGGGAAAATATCGAAAAGGAAGGATATTGGCTGAAATCGATCTTTACCAAGGCCGAAGTACTGGCGTAACTGCGGTGAATACAGGATTTATGGTAATGGGAGGGCGGCGATGTGGATCGCCGCCCTTCTTATTGCGATAGAAATGCATGATAAGGGACTCAGCAGAAACTGATGTGCCAGATTTTACGCTCGGATTTGGGGTAGATTTGTCGCCCCTGATTGAGCAAAACCGCAGGCGTAGCAAAGGCTACGCCGAGGATTTTGTGATTGAAGGGGCGGCAAAGATGCCCTGAAGACGAGATGTAAAATGGTATATTTGTTTCTGCTGAGTCCCTAAGGGTTCCATGGAAGAAGTTCTTGAACATTATGCCGCATTGTTGCAAGAGGTAGGTGTTTGGTTCAACCGCTGCCTGTCCGTTGCTGCCGGGGATATTTCGTGCAAGGAGGGGTGCTCGGCCTGTTGCCGGGGCCTCTTTGATATAACGCTCCTGGATGCCTGTTATCTCAAGAGCGGATTTGACCAACTGGATGCAGCGGTAAAGATACCGGTTATCCGTAGAGCCGAAGAGCGTTTGGATAGAATAAGGGCTGTCTGGCCGGAGTTTTCATCTCCCTATATCCTGAACTTCAGGCCTGATGACCAATGGAATCAGCTCATGCCCGATGATGACATGACCCCGTGCCTGCTTCTTGGCGAAGATGGGAGATGCCTTGTTTACGATCATCGTCCCATGACCTGTCGCTTGCACGGTTTGCCGCTGGTGGATGTGGGGGGCGAGGTCATGGACGGAGATTGGTGCACAATGAATTTTATCGGCTGCGATCCGTTGAAAAAAGAAGAGCTGAGGTTTGAATTCGTCAGGTTATTTGAGGGGGAACTGTCGTTATTCCGGTTATTTACTGCTCGATTGTTAAATCATGGGTTTAATGAACTGGATACCCTTATACCGACTGCTTTACTGATGGATTTTGACGGGTTCGATTGGAAGTTGTGGCTGAAGAATGCCCACCCATACCTTGTGAACAACAATTATGCGTAATTTGCGAAAAGCCGTTGACACGGATACGTCTTCTGCATGAAAATATGGCACGCATGGGCGTTGACATGCGACACGGATTGAATTAGTTTATCAACAATAAATACTCGGATTCTCGATAAACAGGTATTCATTTGAGCTCTAAAAAAGACAAATTTCTGGAAAGCGCGCAACGGTTCATCCTGAAGGGACAGATAGACCGCGCCATAAAGGATTATGAGCAGATTGTAGCCCTTGATCCGAAAGAGATACGTCACAGGCAGCGTCTCGCGGAACTCCTCGTGCGTGCCGGTCGCAAGGAAGAGGCGATAGGTGAATATGACGCCATCGGCAAATATTACGCCGATAACGGTTATTTTCTGAAGGCCATTGCGGTATACAAGCAGATCCAGAAACTCGATTCCGGCAACATCAAGGTTACCCTCACCCTTGCTTCCCTAAATGAAAAACAGGGGCTTATCGGCAACGCACTTGCAGAGTACGGCCTGTCTGTCGACTATTATGAGAAAAACGGTCAGTTGTCCGAGGCGCTGAAAGTCATCGAGCAGATGCTTGCCATTGATGCCGACAATCCCGCCACCTGTCAGAAATACGCTGAGATGCTTTATGTCATGGGTGTGCATGAAAAGGCGTACCAGACATTTACCCAATTGTCCCAGTCACTGAAGAAACGGGGTAACGAATACGCGTTTGAACAGGTCAACGCCAGAATAGGTGTGCTATTTCCAGACCGGCAGGAACCTTCTCTGGAGATGCTTGCCGAGCAAGTGAAAAATGGCGATGTTGAAAATGCTATTCCTAAATTGAGCGGACTGATCAAGAAGGATAGTTCTAATCTCCACGCATGGAAACTGTTGGTCGAGGCATATCGGTTAAAGGAAGACAGTGAACGGCTCAAGTTGACATTCAGCCTCATCATTCGCATGTTTCCCGACGAATTGTTTGCCAGGGAAGGCATTATCAACTGCGCCTTCAATGAAGGGGACTTTAACGATGCGGTTGAGCTGTTGAGTCTTCATGTGCCATATTTCGAGGCGCAAGGAGCCCATCCGGCTCTCGAAGCATTGTACCTCAAATTTCTGGAAAGGTCTTCCGATGATGGCAGAATCATAGCGGGCCTTAAAAGCCTCTATGAGAAGATCGGAGATGGAGAAAAGCTCGCAGCACTGGAGAGCAGGCTTAATACCTGGCTGGTAATCCTGCCTGCTGAGGAAGAACCGGTTGACAGTGAAATCCCCTTGACGTTCGACGATGCCGATGTCGCAGAAGAGCAATCGTCTGCGTTTCCCGCAGAACAGTTGGAAGCAGCTGAAACGGTGATAACGGCAGAGTCGTCGGAACCCTCGGAACCTGAATGGGAGGAAGAGATATATCTTGCCATTGATGATGAGGGGGGGGAAGAGGCAGCTGCCCCCTTTGTTCCTGAACCGGAACCTGTACTTCAGGTAGAGAAAATACCCGCGGTAGATGAACTTGATTCAGCCGTTGAGGATGAAGAGGTGGGGGCGGAACTCACCTTTGATACGAATCAGCCGATTGAATTTGATTTTGAAGAGTCTCCGCTCATTCCGCCTGATAACGAGGATGATCTCCTGCAACCGGCTGAAGAAGTGGCTATCTCTGAGGTCCTTGAACCGCAGGAAATGGATTTTCCAGAGCCGGCTTACGTTTCTGGGGAGGCCGAAACGGCTGAAGCATTAAACGATAGTGCGCGGAAAGAAGAAATAACCTCGTTTGCAATGGGAGAGCCCGCTGAAGATATCGGCGAAGAGTCTGCTCTGTTCTCTTTGGATATTTCCGAGGACATGGATGAGTTTCTTGACCAGTTTGACGAACTGTTAACGCTCCCCCTGGAAGCTGAGCCTGTCGTTTCGGCAAAATTCGACAAATATTCCTGGGACGGCATGTTTTCCGAGTTTAAGAAAGGGATAGACGCGCAGGTGGATGTGGGGGATACGGAAACCCATTATGACCTCGGGATTGCATACAAGGAGATGGGGCTCTTCGACGATGCGATTAAGGAATTTCAGAACGCCTCGCTAAATCCGCAGAGAAAGGTAGATTGCTTAACGCTTCAGGCTGTCTGTTATCGTGAAAAGGGTGAATTCGGCATGGCCGAAGAACTCTTGCAGAACGGTGTCGGCCTGGAAGAGCTTGCGGGTGCAGAGTTATTGAGCCTCAAATACGAACTGGCTTTTCTTTATGAAAACTCCGGACGTATGGATGACGCCTTCAGCATATACAGCGAGGTAAACGCGGTCAACCCGGATTTTCACGGAGTTGCAGGCAAAATTGCCTTACTGAAAGGTGTTGCTGAAACCCAAGAGATCATTGATCTGGATCTTGAGGACATTGAAGAACTCGATGGTGAGGATGAGACGGATGGTTCAGGATGCCAAAAGGTTTAACGGCGGAACCAGACGAATCGGTGCCTGAAAGAAATCGCCGTAATAACTTTCCGGCAAAGGGGGGAGGGGGCCCGCAGCCTCCAGCGCCTTAAGAACTTCTTTGTCGTATGCGGCGTTACCCGAGCCGCGGATCAACTGTTTTGCAACAATTTCCCCGTTTCTTGCCACGATGATGTTCATCACCACTTCCCTGATTCCCTTCCGATCTATGTTTTTATCAATCCACCATTTCTCGTTGATGTTTTGCAGCATGCTGAAATAGTACATGCGTATGTCATCTCGCAAGGTTTCTCCTTCGGCCAGGCTGCGGAAAAATCCCCTGGTTATTCCGAGGCCGAGAGATGCTTGCTGGACCGTTTCCTGCTTTGCGCCGACCGACTCCAGGTTCTGCTGCAAATCGTTTTGCAGTTTATCAAATTCTGACGTGGTGGGTAAATCTGTCGGAGGGGGAGGGTTGGGCTGCTCCGTTGCCGGTGCAGGTACGTCTGTTTCTGTTTTGGGAGTGTCGGAGGTAACCGGCGCGGTCATGGACAAGTCCAAATAGGTCATAGACCTGCCGGCTGTTCCCTGATACTTGCTGAAGAGAAAATATGCGGATACAGCAACGTGTAACAGAAACGACATCATCAGCATTTTGCCGAAAAAATTGCCTTGTGTCTGCGTCTGGACAGATGTTTGCAACTCCTGTATCGATTCGCCCATTACCCTTCCTAAATCCATATAATACCAATCCCAAATCAAGGCGCTATCTTTGTTGGCTCGTCTTCGGCTCCTCAACGTACGCAGTTGTACGCCTTCGTCGCCTCAATCCTCGCCGCCCTGATTTCATCCTTGATTTGAAATCGGAATAAGTGTGCATTTGCCGATGGTGGAATTGTGTAAATATAGCAAATTATCGGCCATGATGGCAATTAAAAGAAAAGGGGCCGCTCTGATCAAGCGGCCCCTTTATTATATGGCAGTTAAGGTTAAGAAATACGTCTTCTCAGTCCTTACGAATTTTGTGCGTCGACTACTGCAATCGCAGCCATATTGACGATGTCGCTTACGTCGTCGCCCCGCTGGAGGACATGCACCGGCTTGTTCATTCCCATCAGGATCGGACCGATGGCCTCGGCTCCACCCAGGTGGTGGAGGAGCTTGTAGCAGATGTTTCCCGAGTTCAGGTCAGGGAATATGAGAACATTGGCCGCTTCCTGAAGGGCCGCAAAGGGGAAGCTCTTCTGCAGGATCTCCGAAACGACAGCGGTGTCCGACTGCATCTCGCCGTCAACGATGAGGCCCGGAGCCTTTTCCTTGACGATCTCCACCGCCCGCTTCACCTTCTTTGCCAGAGGATGGTTGACCGACCCGAAGTTGGAAAAGGAGAGCATGGCAACGGTTGGCTCGATGTCGAGCAGGCGCGCCTTTTCGGCAGCGAGGATGGCGGTCTCGGCAAGCTCCTCGGCAGTCGGTTCGATGCTGACCGTGGTGTCGGCCAGGAGGAAGATACCCTTCTTGAAGACCATCATGTAGAGGCCGTGGACGCTGGAGAGTCCTGGCTGCTTGCCGATCACCTCCAGGGCGGGGCGGATGGTTTCAGGATAATGGGTATCGATACCGGCAAGCAGGGTATCCGCGTCCCCCTGACGCACCATCATGCAGCCGAAATGGGTGCGGGATTTGCGGGTCATCAGGCGCCGGGCCTCGGAAAGGGTCAGTCCCTTGCGCTGCCGCAGGCGGAAGAGCTCCTCCGCGTACGCTTCGGATTTTTCAAAAGTGGCCGGGTCGATGATCGACACGCTGCCGTTGAAGTCGAGCCCCAGCTCCTCCATCTTCGCCGTAATCTTGTCATGGTTCCCGATGAGGACCGGGTGGGCAATCCCCTCTTCGATGAGGATGTGGGCCGCCCTGAGGATTTTCTCGTTGTCCCCTTCCGGGAAGACGATCCGTTTCGGATCACATTTGGCCTTGTTGATGAGTAGCCGCAGGGTCTCCTTCGCCTTTCCCTGCAATGCCTCCAGGTGCTCGATGTACTTGTCCATGTCGGCAATCGGCTGGCGGGCAACCCCTGAGTCCATCGCCGCCTTGGCGACAGCCGGGGCTACCCGCAAGAGGGCGCGGGGGTCGAACGGCTTGGGGATGATGTAGTCGCGGCCAAAGGAAAACTTGACATTGCCGTAGGCACGGCAGACCGAGTCCGGGCACTCCTCCCGGGCCAGTTCGGCCAGGGCGAACACCGCCGCCTTTTTCATCTCCTCGTTGATGGTGGTGGCCCGTACGTCGAGGGCGCCGCGGAAGATGAAAGGGAAGCCGAGGACGTTGTTCACCTGGTTGGGGTAGTCGGAGCGGCCGGTGGCTACGAGAACGTCACCCCTAACCGCCCGAGCCTCTTCCGGGGTTATTTCCGGGTCCGGGTTGGCCATGGCGAAGATGATCGGGTTGGCTGCCATCTTGCGCACCATCTCCGGGGTGAACGCCCCCTTGGAGGAGAGGCCGAACAGAACGTCCGCCCCATCTGCGGCTTCTTCCAGGGTGCGGAGCTTTGTTTCGACGGCAAAGCGCTCCTTGTACTTGTTCATCCCCTCGGCGCGCCCCTTGTAGATGACCCCCTTGGTGTCGCACATTATCAGTTTTTCCGGTTTTACGCCCAGGGAGATGGCCAGGTTGGCGCAGGCGATGGCTGCCGCTCCGGCGCCGTTGATCACCAGCCTGATTTCGCCGATCTTCTTGCCGATCAGTTCCAGGGCATTGATGAGGGCAGCGGAGGAGATGATGGCAGTACCATGCTGGTCGTCATGGAAAACCGGAATGTTCATGGTTTTCTTAAGTTCTTCCTCGATATAGAAGCATTCCGGAGCCTTTATATCCTCAAGGTTGATGCCACCGAATGTGGGCTCAAGCAACTGGCAGACTTTAATGACTTCATCCGGGTTTTCAGAATTAACTTCGAGGTCGAAGACATCAATATCGGCAAAACGCTTGAAAAGAACCCCTTTACCTTCCATAACCGGTTTGCCGGCAAGCGCTCCGATGTTGCCCAGACCCAAGACGGCAGTTCCGTTTGAGATTACGGCAACCAGATTCCCTTTTGCGGTATATTTGAAGGCGTCTTCCGGGTTTTTTTCAATTTCCAGGCAAGGTTCGGCGACACCCGGAGAATATGCCAGGGAAAGATCTCTGGAGGTAAGACATGGTTTTGAAGAAATTACTTCTATCTTTCCTTTACGACCGCTTGAATGGTATTCCAGTGCATCCATTTTTTTTGTCATTAAAAGTTTCCTCCTGGCAAATTGACCTGTTTTTACTGTGGGTAAAATTTAGTTTGACGTCTAATTGTAACATGGTTTCTGAAAACCTAGTAATACCGAATGGTGATACATTACTCACTTTGATTATTGGTTGTCAAGAATTTATTCCCGGTAAAATAGAAAAACATTTTATTTTTAAGTTAATCATACTCTAAAAAGTTGTAAAGTTAGTGTATTTAAGATAATAATCCTGATATTTACAAGTGCAAGAAGGGAAGCGTGCATATGGAAAGAATTTGGGCTCCATGGCGGATGGAATACATCGAAAATTGCAAGCCGGCCACCTGCATTTTTTGTGTCAGCAATGACGATGGCCGGGACAGGGAGCGGTTAATTCTTCATCGCAGCACCCTGTCGCTGGTAATGCTGAACCGTTACCCTTACACGAACGGACATCTCATGATCGCACCATTTCGTCATACCGCCGATATGAGTACTCTTTCAGAAGAAGAAATGCTGGATCTCTTCAAGACTTTGAATCTTTGCCGCACCATCCTGCAGGAAACCGCCTCGCCGGAGGGATTCAATATCGGCATAAATCTTGGAAAATCAGCAGGAGCCGGCATTGACGACCATCTGCATTTGCATATTGTGCCGCGATGGAACGGTGACACGAATTTCATGTCCGTTATCGCTGATCTGCGGGTTATGCCGGAGAATCTGTTGACAACCTATGACCGGCTCCGTCCCGCTTTCCTTGCTGCACGAAAGGTGACGGCATGATGTCGGGTTCTGCCGAGAAAATCTGCATCGGCATCGATGTCGGGGGGACAAATCTCAGATTTGCCCTGGTAGACGAACTGGGTAAGGTTTTATTCAGGGAACGTCGATCGACAGAAATTCACCAAGGAAAAGAACAGTTTCTCAAACGGTTTTTCTCGGTTATCGCGTCATTAAGAACCTGGGCTGACTCTTCCGGCAAAGAGATCGTTGCCATAGGTGCAGGTGTGCCGGGACTCATCTCCAATGATGGGATCATTTATTCATCGGTGAATCTTCTGCCGCTGGAGGGACTTAATCTTCGCGAATTAATAACTGCCGCCGCCGGTTTGCCGGCCATTGTAGTCAATGACGCCAATGCTTCGGCATGGGGCGAAAAGTGTTATGGCGCAGGCAGGTCGATGAACTCTTTTCTCATGCTCACCTTGGGCACGGGTGTCGGTAGCGGCCTTGTACTTAATGACAAACTTTGGACCGGTTGCGATGGGGTGGCAGGAGAGTTTGGTCACGTTACAGTTGAACCCGATGGTAAACCTTGCCCATGCGGCAACCACGGCTGCCTTGAACAATACGCCTCTGCAACGGCCCTTGTTGCAGAGGCTGGCGAGGCCATCCAGGCTGGGGGAGGGGGAGCGCTTGCCAATGTTCCAGCTTCTATGCTCAATGCCGAAGTTCTTGCCGATGCTGCCCATGGTGGTGATGCGCTCGCCAAGGCCATCTTCGAGAATGCCGGACGCTATTTGGGAATTGCCTCTGCTGCTGCGGTAAACCTCCTGAATCTGGAGGGCATAATTTTGGGAGGCGGAGTGGCTGCAAGTTACGACCTCATCGTCGAACCTATGCGGCGTGAAATTCTTGCCCGTGCATTTGCCATTCCGGCCCGGAGAGTCCGTCTCGTCAGGGCGGAATTGGAAGACGATGCGGGCATTCTCGGTGCTGCCGCAATGGCGCTGGCCAGCGTTAAGTCTGACTTATCAAATGAATGAATTACTTCCTTCAAAGGAGCGTCTATGAAAAAACGTATCGGCATACTTACCGGTGGTGGCGATTGCCCTGGACTCAACGCGGTTATCAGGGGCGTGGTAACGGCTGCCATCATAAAATATGATTGGGAGGTTGTTGGGGTTGAAGACGGATTCGATGGCCTTTTGAACAGTGAAAAGTGTCGTCAACTTTCACTGGAAGATGTGCGCGGCATTCTTCCCCGCGGAGGGACCATACTCGGTACAACAAACCGGGGAAATCCCTTCTCATATCCTGTCGAAAAAAATGGTAAAATCGAATATATTGATATTTCCGAGAGCGTTATTGACCGTATCAAGGCTATGGGTATCGATGCCCTTGTGGTTGTAGGTGGTGACGGCTCATTGAAGATCGCCATGGAACTGATGAGCAAGGGGGTTCCCATTGTCGGCGTACCGAAAACTATCGATAACGATCTTATGGAAACCGATGTGACCTTCGGCTATAACACAGCCCTGGAAACTGCCACCGATGCCCTCGACAAGCTGCATTCAACCGCGGAAAGTCATCATCGTGTCATGATAATGGAGGTGATGGGGAGATATGCCGGTTGGATAGCCCTGGAATCGGGAATTGCCGGTGGTGCCGATGTCATTCTTATCCCGGAAATCCCATTCGACATTAAAAAAATCTGTCATGCCATTGATGAGAGACGCAAAAAGGGGAGCCGGTTCAGCATTATAGTTGCAGCTGAAGGTGCTTTCCCTGATGGAGGTAAACGGGTCGTAAAGCAGAATGCCGACTCTGCCCATTCCATTGAGCGCCTGGGAGGAGTCGGTGAGTATATCGCCGGGGAACTTTCAGGCTGTCTCGACATGGACGTCAGGGTGACGGTACTGGGTCACCTGCAGCGCGGCGGTTCGCCATCGACTTTCGATCGCTGCCTCGGTAGCCGCTTTGGGGTCAAGGCCCTTGAACTCATTGCTAAAAACGAATTCGGCAGGATGGTCTGCCTGAATGGACGAAGCATCAAATCGGTTTCCATAGAAAAGGCTGTAAGGAAACTCAAACTGGTCGATCCGGACGGTGAGATGGTAAAATGCGCCGAAGAGTTGGGGATAATGCTCGGCAGATAAGGTTTAAGAATTGACTTTACCTAATGCCTGCCTTAGACTGGGTGCGGTTATTATATGAAACGACCGGCCTGTACGGTCAATTCGGTACCGGAGGTTGATAGTACATGGGTAAACAACTAGGCTCTATAAAAAGAAGTCAGCTCTATGCTGTTTTGGGCTTGATCCTAGGGATCGGCGCACCGGTAGGCTGGACAGTTGTGCGTCTTATTTTTTTTCGTGATAATGCGCTCCCTGCCTGGTCACAGGTGTTGCCAGATGTGATAAAAACCCCGTATAACATCTCACTCTATACCTATATGGGGATTGGGACGGGGTTGATGCTTACCTTTCTGGGCCATTTTATAGGAAAGGCCAGTGACGAACTGCACAAGAGGGCTGTTGAACTGGATATCCTGCACCGGGAGGTTGCATCACAAAAGGAAATATTCGAAAACCGTTATAAAGTTCTCGACAACAACATCAAAAACTTTCATCAGATCAGCAGCCGGATTCAAAAATCCATTAATATTCAGGAAGTACTTTCCCTCTGTGCCGAGGGACTTCATGACATCCTTGGCTATGAGAGGGTAAACCTCCTGATGGCGGATGACGAGAGGAAGGAATTGTGTTTTGTTGCAGCGACAGGATCCGACAACTTTGACAGATCCAACATTGCCCTACCTCTTGATAGCCGGAGCGGCATCATATATAAATGTTTTACTGAAAAAAAATTATATCTTATTGATAACATCAACAAATACCCATCGGAATTTCATCTGAAACCTCCCTATGATACGATCCATCCCCTTCGCTCCCGCAGTTTTGTTCTTTGCCCGATAGTGGTCAAGGGTGAATCGGTGGGGGTTTTCGGCATAGACAACAAACTGAGCCAGAGGGCGTTAAACGACACCGACTCCGATACCATAAAGCTTTTTGCCGATCAGGCCGCTTCTGCAATAACAAGGATCAATCTCCTGCAGGCAATCGATACCTTGACCTTGGAACTGGGAAAAACCTTTTCCGAGCTCCTGCAGAACAGGGAGATATATTCCCGTAATGTATTCAATCTTAAATCATCTGTAGGCTCACTGGCCGATAGCACTGCACATATCGCCTCAGCCTCCGAAAGCGTCATGGCCTCCGTGGATGATACGAGCGCGTCTGTCAGCGAAATCTCGGTTGCAACCGAACAGGTTACCAGGAATCTTGACTTTCTTTCGGAAACAGTGGACAAGTCGGTATCCGCCATGGAAGAGATTACCAGGTCTTTAAAGCATGTGGAAAACAACACCGTCGTTTCACATAACGTATCCAGCCAGGTTAAATCGCACTGCGATAAGATCAGGACAGTGGTAACGGAGACGATTGCCTCTCTGGCGGAAATCCAGAAGGCGGTAGAACTTTCCTATGAGGGAATCAAGCGTCTAAGCGAAAACAGCACCCGTATCGACAGCATCGTCAATGTCATCAACGACATTACCAAGCGCACCAATCTGCTGGCCTTGAACGCCTCTATCATTGCCGCACAGGCCGGTGAATTCGGAAAGAGTTTCGGCGTAGTCGCTGATGAAATTCGCAACCTTTCCCTTCAGACCGGTCTATCCACCGGAGAGATTACATCGATTATCGAAGAGATAATGAACGAATCGAGGCTTGCTGCAGACAATATAGCCATCACGAAAGAACTGGTGCAGAAAGGCGTCAAGCTTGGTCATGAGACGGGCGCGGCATTAGGCATGATTGTCGAGAGTTCGCAGCATGCCATGGAAATGACCGAACAGATCAAGAATGCCACTGAAGAGCAAACTACAAGCGTCCAGTTGGTGACCCAGTCCATCGAAGATGTGAGCACGATGACCTCACAGATATTCAACGCCTCGAAGGAGCAGTCGAACGCCACCAGAAATATCGCCTATGCCATCGATTCGATAAAGACGATGACTCAGGAGATGGTCAATTCCACAGGGAGACAGGTGGAAGATGGCACTGAAATAAGAAAGTCCGTGGAAGCGGTCAGTTGTATGGTGGTCGGTATTTTCGACGATTTGGAAAAGCGCCAGGAGGATAGCGGTGCGGTTGTTCAGGAACTGGAGGTCATGAAGGCAAACGCCGGCTAAATAGTGTCCATCCGGAAACCTCGGACGAGAAACTAGTGGACATTTACACATTTCGTGTGCTACAAATCGAACATTGTTCCAAAAACGCGGACCGTAACATGTGCGGATCCAATGCGTTTCACGAGTAAACACAATTAAATACCGCCAGGATTCCATGTGAACCGGGACGGGAGGCAATAGCTAAAAAGAGATATGACTCTCTTTTGACGTTTATAAGCGCCCTCCGTTTCGAGGGCGCTTTTTTTGTCGGAGAAAGACGTTGAAGAAAACAAAAACCATTCTTGATATTCTGAAAATGAAGTCTGACGGAGAGAAGATAACAGTACTTACCTGTTATGATTATGCGACTGCCGGGATCATGGACGGCTGCGGCATCGACATGATACTGGTCGGTGATTCAGCGGGCGTTGTCTGCGCCGGTTATGACAACACCCTCCCTGTAACCATGGAAGAAATGATCTATCATACCAAAGCGGTTATGAGGGCGAATCCCAAGGCGTTGGTTGTATCGGACATGCCGTTTCTTTCCTATCAGATCGATCTCGCAACGGCCAGACTTAACGCCGGCCGCCTTATAAAAGAGGCTGGCGCCGCGGCCGTCAAATTGGAAGGTGGCCTCAATGTCGTTGCGACCATAGAGGCAATCGTCGCTATGGACGTCCCAGTCATGGGGCACATTGGCCTCACACCCCAATCTCTTCACCGTATGGGCGGCTATCGGGTGCAGGGGCGAAAGGATGAGCAGGCTGAGAAACTGCTTGCCGATGCCCGTGCCGTTGAGGCTGCCGGTGCCTTTGCCGTAGTTCTCGAAGGGATTCCGATGCGGCTGGCCGAGCGTATCACGCGGGAATTGACCATTCCAACCATCGGCATCGGCGCCGGTCCATCCTGCGACGGCCAGGTACTGGTAATACACGATATCCTCGGGTTGTGCGAAAAATATTCACCGAAATTCGTCAAGCAGTACGTTGATCTCAAGCCGATCATGGCGGAGGCGATAAACTCATACATCGCAGAGGTAAAAGGCGGCGCATTCCCTACGGAAGGACATTCTTTTCACTGATGAAGCTTATTGAATCCATAGAAGAAATGCAGTCCACGGCTATCAATGCCAGGCAGGCCGGTAAAACCGTTGCCCTGGTCCCGACCATGGGGTATCTCCATGCAGGCCACGCTTCGCTCATGGATGAAGGGCGAAAGCGTGCGGACATTCTGGTTGCGAGCATCTTTGTCAATCCCACCCAGTTCGGAGCTGGAGAGGATTTCAACACGTACCCGCGAGACCTGGAAAAGGACAAGCTGATAGCAAAGGCTGCCGGGGTGGATTATATCTTCGCGCCCAAGGCTTCGGATATGTATCCGACCGGATATCAAACGTACGTGAATGTGGAAAAGTTGACTCGCCCTCTCTGCGGTGCGAGCCGTCCCGGCCATTTCCGCGGCGTGACGACGGTGGTGGCCAAGCTGTTCAATATCGTCATGCCTCATCTGGCCCTGTTCGGCAAGAAGGATTTCCAGCAGTTGACGGTAATCCGGCGCATGGCGGCAGACCTGAACATGACCGTGCAGATCGTCGGCATGCCGATTGTCCGCGAGTCAGACGGGCTGGCCATGAGCTCCCGCAATGCATACCTGTCCCAAGCCGAACGTCAGAGCGCGCTCTGTCTCTCCCTTGCACTGCAGTCGGTCAGGGGCGCATTTCGCTCAGGAGAAAGATCGGTCGAAGCTCTCAGGAAACTGGCTCTTGATATAATCAACGCGGAAGCATTTGCTGTGATCGATTATGTGGAATTTTATCACGAGGCAACGCTCACCGAGGTCGAACAGGCGGATGACCGGACATTGGTAGCATTGGCTGTAAAAATCGGAAAAACCAGGCTTATCGATAACTGTGTATTAGGGGAGGATTAATCAGATGGACAGAAAAATGCTCAAAAGCAAGATCCACAGGGCGACGGTAACGGGCGCCGACCTTCATTACGAAGGGAGCATCACCATTGACAAGGACCTAATGGAAGCCGCCGACATCATCCCTTACGAAGCGGTTTGCATCTGGGATGTGGATAATGGCAGCCGTTTCGAGACCTATGCCATTGAGGGGGAGCGCGGTTCCGGCGTTATCTGTATCAACGGGGCCGCGGCACGTATGGTTGCGCCGAAGGATCTGGTAATCATAGCAAGTTTTGTTAATATGAATAATGAAGAAGCCCTCAAGCACGAACCAAAACTGGTCTTTGTCGATGATCAGAACCGGATGCTCCCTGCACGCAAGGAAGTAGCAGGGCAGGGGACTTTGAAGAAGGTTGCCTGGTAGCAAAAAGCAGGCGAGTGGCACGAGGCTGAAGGTGAAAGCTTAACCGGGGTATTCATGCAGATATTTGCCGCTTCATACGTGCTTCCCATATCGTCACCACCTATTGCGGGTGGAGCTGTTGCTGTGCATGACGGTCGGATCATGGATGTCGGGACGCTTGATAATCTGCGTGCCGCCTGGAATGCGCCGGTCCTGGATTACCCCGACAGCATCATGATTCCCGGCCTGGTTAATGCCCACGCACACCTGGAATTAACCCATTTCCCCGCCTGGAAGATGCGTAAAGACCTCGATTATGCACCCAGAACCTACGTCGACTGGGTGATTCAGGTCATCAAGATCAAGCGCGGGCTTGAAATTCAGGAGCTGGAGGCGTCCTTGCTGGAGGGGATTCGCATATCCCTTGAAGCAGGAACAACTGCCATCGGTGATGTCATCAGCGACCGGAGACTACTCCCAGCCTATAACGGCTCAACCTTCACCGGCAGGCTATTTTTCGAAGCGTTGGGCCAGGAACCCGCTTCGTGCAAAGCCCTTGCAGGCAAGCTCGAAGAAACGCTCCGCACCTTCAGTGCACGCGATATCCTGCCGGGTCTGTCACCCCATGCCCCCCATACCCTTTCTCCGGCTTTTTTTCAGGATCTGAAACGACTCGCGGAGTCTCTGTCGGTTCCCCTGATGACACACCTGTCGGAATCTCCTGAAGAAGCCGCTTTCATGCACGATTCTACGGGAAGAATTGCCGAGTTGCTCTATCCCTTCGTCCACTGGGAGGATTATCTGCCAGCGCCGATGCGCACGACTTCCGCAGCCTATCTTGATAGCCTTGGCGTCCTGGATTCATCCACCATAGCCGTCCATTGCGTGCACATCACCCCTGCCGATGCGGAAATTCTCAAAAAGCGCGGCGTTCGTGCCGTCATCTGCCCCCGAAGCAACGACAAGCTCGCTGTTGGCAGAGCGCCTGCTCACTTATTGAAAACGGCAGGAATTCCACTGGCGCTTGGTACTGATTCCCTGGCCAGTAACGATTCCCTTTCCCTGTGGGATGAAATGCGCTTTGTTTTAGCCGATACCCCGGACGCATTCACCCCTGAAGAGCTTTTGCGCATGGCTTCTTTGGGCGGGGCCGAGGTGCTGGGACTGGATAAGGAAACCGGGTCGCTGGAGAAGGGGAAAAGAGCCGACTTTCTGGTGATCGGCAATCCTAAAGGTGCGTCTGGTAAGGATATGCATCGTGCACTGATAGAAGAGGGGCGATTGGCTGAAGTATTTGTCGCCGGTGTGCCGATTACGGTATAATCCGGATCAAAAGGAATTTTAATTATGCGACATGCCCGTATCTTGAGACTTGTCCTGATCTGGCTGATAATTTTTTCTACAACCGGCGCCGCATGGGCGAAGGTCATGCGCCAGTACCAGGGGAAGCTCAACATCAACAGCGCTTCAGCCGCCGATTTTAGCCGCCTTCCGGGGGTCGGCGAGGTGATCGGGTTCCGCATCGTCAAGGAACGGGAGCACCGGGGAAAATTCTCCGACATAAAAGATTTGCAAGGGGTGAAAGGGATTTCACCGCGTATTTATAACGGCATTAAAGGCTATGTTGCAATGCAGGGGGAAAGCAAGCTTCAGGTCCATATCGACCTGAACACCATCACTAAATCCCTTCTGCTCGGCCTCCCCGGAATGACCGTCGGTGAGGCGCGATCCATCATCGGTTATCGCAAGGCCAAGGCGTTCACATCCGTCGAAGAGCTGAAGCAGGTACCGGGCATCGACGAAAAGCGCATGCACGAGCTTTCGGAGTGGCTAACCGTTGTCAAGCAAAGAAGATAAATTATGTCCTTATTCCCTTGCACTATTCATGCTGAATTTGCTAACATGTAGATATGTCGGAAAAGTTGATCTGCAACAATAAAAAAGCCTATCACGATTACTTCATCGAGGAGAAGTTCGAAGCGGGCATGGTGCTCAAGGGCACCGAGGTAAAGTCGCTGCGAATAGGCAAGGCAAACCTGAATGATTCGTTTGCCCTGGTGAAAAACGGCGAGGCTTTTCTGCATAATCTCCACATTTCCCCCTACGATTTCGGCAACCGTGAAAACCACGATCCTGATCGGATGCGAAAACTCCTCCTCCACAAGAAGGAGATCGGCAAGCTCTTCAGCATGATCCGGGAACAGGGATACACCGTTGTGCCGCTCCGGCTCTATTTCAAGGACGGCTTGGTCAAGGTCGAAGTGGGGCTGGCCAAAGGTAAAAAACTTTACGACAAGCGCGAAGACATGAAAAAGAAGGATATGCGCAGGGATGTTGCGGTAGCTTTGAAGGAAAGAAACAGATAGAGGCGGTCGATAGTCGTCGGTTAATGGTAAATTCATTCACAACAATTGATTCACAACGATTTTTCTATCGACCATAAACCATAAACTGATTTAAACGGGGGTGTAAAGGTTTCGACGGGGGTAATAAGCAAAGGTTGCATGCCGAGGTCCGGGTGGCTCGTTAAACAATCCGGGACGTTTTTAAACGCCGATAATTATAATTACGCTTTAGCAGCTTAATAACCTGCTAACGATCTACCGCGCCTCTCCCATGGGTTAGGATAGATCGTCATTTTAGTGGGATAGCCGAGGGGAGGGCCTGTGGTCCCGAGGCGAAACTTTAGCAGGATCGAAATCCAGATATCCCGGCCAGTGGAGCTTTGGATGGCTAAAATAAAAACTGGTATAAGCATGTAGACGCCTTTCGTGTACGATCTTCGGACGCGGGTTCGATTCCCGCCACCTCCACCATTTGAATGAATTCGAACCATCGTCAGGTTCGGTTTCAGATTCGGAAAAATGCCCCTTAGGATTTATCCTAAGGGGCATTTTTTATCGAAAATTATTAGCGGCTGACCTTGCAGGAGGCGGTAAGGTATTCTTTCCCAGCTTTGGTATTGTGGTATACGTTCTGAAGTAAGGCGTTTTAGTGAGGCAGATTTGCTGATGGCAGGATAGCGGATATGATAAATGGGATGGCTTTTTCTCATTGCAATTTTAAAAGTATACGCCGATAAAAATATATTTAATAGCCTGTTTTTTTAATTTTTAAGTGCTAAATTTAAATCAGCTGGAAG
This sequence comes from Geotalea uraniireducens Rf4, assembly GCF_000016745.1. GTDB lineage: Bacteria > Desulfobacterota > Desulfuromonadia > Geobacterales > Geobacteraceae > Geotalea > Geotalea uraniireducens. The sequence goes on from NC_009483.1 coordinate 2,441,455, forward strand.
GAAGCAAATACTGCACAAGGAGGGTAATACTATAGACGATACTCCACCAGGCAGGTTAAATAAGTGAAAGCTGTAACGACCCGGCGGCAACATTAACCGGAACAGACCTTGAAAAGGTATCCAGGAAGTTAAGAATAAAAGAAGCCCACCTAACATATGGTGGGCTTTTCATTTTCAAGAGCAGTAGAACAGTTACCTTGCGGCATTATTCAATACATGATTACCTGCCAGATCATGCCTACCTTGCCACAAAATGATTTCTTGATAAAATAATAGTGTAGATAATTGCAGCGTTGTCCGGTTTGGTTTTTGCTTACGTCCCGTAGGGACAGAATACTGGTAGCCGGGGAATTCATTCCCCGGTCATCCAGGCGAAATATCATCACGTCACGTACGTGACGTGGGGAAATATAGCATCTCATCCGGGGGATGAATCCCCCGGCTACATTCGAACGCCCCTAATGGGGCTTAACAACCTTGATGCACAAACCAAACCGGACAACGCTGAGATAATTGAAATAAAGGTGATTCCAATGCTGATCCGTGTCCAGTATGATGACGAATCCTTTGGCATGGTCGATGATACGATTCTTGAGACCATGATATCGAGAGATATAATAGTGGGTTTTCAGCGTTCAAGCGGGTGGGTAAGAATTGGACGTGATGAGGTAAGGGCTCCAAGAGTAGAAAGAAGGCGCAGTGGTGCTCTGATAAATATTTATGTTTAGATAAGCTGCCTGACCATCCCATACGCACCCATCATCTATAACCCCGAGTAATATAAGTTTTCCAATAATCAGCAACATAAATCCAAATATTTTACGGTAGTTGCCGCATTGTAATGCATGGGGCATCTACAGCAACGGGTATTGATTATCATGGAAACCATATCATCCACAATTATTGTGGATAACTCACCTGTAGCTGTGGATAAGGATAAAAAAATAACGTATCGTCAAGCACTTTTGCGTTATGCATAACAGATAGGCAGGATATGTAACTACCTGTAATTACTTGTCAATATAAATGTGCATGTGTATACAGTATATTTTGAACCATGTAATCCCTGGCGATACAAAAAACAAATGTAAAAAGTGCATAACTACAAGTAACTACTACAAAAAGTAATGAGTTCTAATTATCGGAAAGGGGTGTTCGTGAACCGATCATGGCGCCGTTGTGTCGTGGCGCTAACCGCCTTTCTCGTTGACTTTAGCCGGTAAAGGGTGTAATAAACTTGCGTAATTTTGCGGTGTTATGGGCGAAAGGTGATGGAGTGCGAACGCCGGGGGATAATGAAGTAACGAAAGCCGCCATTGTCAGCATGGTGCTGAATGCGGCTTTTGAGTTTGTGCTGACTGTTTCCCAAACCGTAGATTGATTTATAATGATTTAACCGGAATATACCGGGTTAGGCTTAACCTGGTGGAGGTACTATGATCCTTAACACCGATCACCTTAGGCGTTGCATCCGGACAATGCAATCGTCGCTGACCCTGTATGAACAGGCTGAGTCGGAGAGCATCGACCAGGAAGTCTTTCGCAACGCCATCGTGAAGGGATACGAGTTGACGCAGGAAACCGCCTTCAAACTGCTGAAAAAGGCCCTCAGGGACTTCGGGCACGGGGCAAAGAAGCTCGATGCTACGCCGATTAAGGAGATCTTGCGTCTTGCCGCCACCCATGGCCTAATGACGCTGGAAGAGGTGGAGCGCTGGTTTGCCTACCGCGACAACCGCAACAGCACGGCGCACGATTACGGCGAAGGCTTCGCCAAAGAGACTTTGGTCCTGCTTCCCGGGTTCATTGCTGACGTCACCCGGCTGGAAGCCATGCTCCGCGAACGGTTCGGCGAGAAAGACGACAATGCCCAGGCTTGATGCAGCTGCCCTCCATCTTCTCCCTCGCTACCTGGAGTTGGTGCGTACCGTGCTAAGCCGCCACCTTCCCCAAGCGGAGGTGTGGGCCTATGGCAGCCGCGTGAACGGCGATTGCCATGAGGCCAGCGACCTCGATCTGGTTGTGCGCAATCCTGCCGCGTTCGATGAAGTTCTGCCCGACCTCCCTGACCTCAAGGAAGCCCTCGTGGAGAGCAACCTCCCCATTCGAGTAGATGTGGTAGATTGGGCGCGAATACCTGAATCGTTCCGCCGGGAGATTGAACGGGCGTATGTGGTGGTGCGTAGGGGCGGGGAAGAGTAAATGGTGGAAAGTGCCGGTGAGAGCCTCATTGACGAAAATCTGAAAACGGAGCTTTTGCGGTAAATGATGGAAGAGATCATCAGGATAGATACAGCCGACGAACAGGGGAAGCCACCGGAAGAGGAAGGGATAGAAATCCCCCTGGACAGGATAAACCCGGATACGCTGCGCAACATGCTGTCGGAGTTTGTCACCAGGGAATGGGCGGATGAAGAATGCACCCTGGAAGCGAGGATCGAACAGGTCCTGGGCCAGTTGCGCGAGCATAAAGCCAAAGTAATGTACGACTTCAGAACGGAAACCTGGAATATTGTCCAGTGCCGATGACATACCTCGCCGATTTGACCCTCCACTTCGTTGATCATCACTGTCCAGCCACTAATTACAAGTAGCGAAAGGTTGACACCAGGCGTTTCCAGGGTGTAAATAGAAGGCTGTTTTTATGCGATATGGGAGTTTTGGGGATGGGTGAAAAAAAAGCGGAAAAGCGGTCGTGCTGAGGGATAAAAACCGCCTTGGTCAATGATTTCTGACCGGCGGCTTTTTTTCGTATAACAGCGGACATATTGGATAAATTGAAGGAGAAATATAGATGGCAATGACAGTTGAAATCAAAGGCAATAAGCTTTGCATCGAAATTGACCTGGAAAAGCCGACACCCTCTGCATCCGGGAAAACCCTCGTGGTTGCCAGCACCCGGGGGAATGCCGTTACCACGGCTGAGGTTGACGGTAAGCCGGTGACGATAGGGTTGAATGCGTATATCAAGCCGTGAGGGGAGCGGTATTGGGGACTGAGAGAATTGTAAAAGTGATTTTTTATGATTCTCATGCTTTTGTGACCCCCATGTTCTTGGGAGAATTACATTGTCTCTTGAATGTTGATCAAATAGAATGTCAATCGGCTTCATGACTTATTCTGTCACACAAGTGTGATAAGGAGATAGAATGGAGATTCCTGCACATTACAGAGGCCGCGAACAGGCACTCATAAAGCATCAACTTCTGGAGACCTATCTCTACAAGCTGTTCATGATTGTTGGACAGCACCAGCCAACGATCTCCTATGTCGATTGCTTTGCTGGCCCATGGCAGGTGGCATCGGACGATATGAGCGACACGTCAATAGGTCGCTCACTTTCTACCATGAAAAACTGTCTTGAGAGCCTTCGGGATATGGGCCACAATGTCCGTTTCCGTGCCCTGTTCATAGAGAAGGATGTGACTGCATACCACCGGCTCAGAGGATATCTTGACTCCCTCGACACTCCTGTCGAGACCGAATCATTCCATGGTGAGTTCTACAATGTTCGCCACAAAATCCTCGATTGGTGTGGCCCAGCAGGATTTACCTTTTTCTTTGTCGATCCACTCGGCTGGAAGGGCATCGTCGAGGTTCCCACGCTGGAACCGTTTCTTCAGCGGCCTAACTCCGAATTCCTCATAAACTTCATGTTTGAATTTATTCTCCGAGCGCATGACATACGCAAGCATGAGAAGGACATGATCGCAATTTTCGGCCAGGTTCCCCAGACAGATGATATGACACCCGACCAGAAGGAATCCTACTTGGTTAATCTCTACCGGGCGAATCTGAAAAGAGTCCAACCGTTGCGGGGTGGTAAACCACGCTCCGTTACAGTACCGATCCAGCGTCCTGGCAAGAATCGAACTCTCTACCATCTCGTCTACCTGACCCGTCATCCTCTCGGTATTGTCAAGTTCATGGAAGCATCGGAGCCCCTGGACTTCGTTCAGAAAGCTGTCCGCATACAGGCGAAGCATGATAAAAAGATTGAGACGACAGGACAATGTGAACTTTTTGGTGCCCTCGAAAATGTCAAGATAGAGCAAGGAAACGTCCCTATCTCCGTGGTCAAGGAATACTGGCTCAGACAGCTTACTTCTCAACCACAATTATTCGGCATAGACAAACTCGCCGACATGCTCGAAGAAACAGGCTGGTTCGAAAGCAATTTTCAAGAAGCCTTCCATGAACTTCAGAGGGAAGGTAAAGCAAAGAACCTCGATGATGCAGAAAAATCCAAGCGTCGGAAGAAGTTCGTTCATTTCGACGCGAACCGCAATTGTGGCGAGCGACTGGCAAAGGTGATACGATGAGCACACAAACATCAATAGAATGGACCGAGCAGACCTGGAACCCCGCTGTGGGATGCAGCAAGGTGTCTCCCGGCTGTGCCAACTGCTATGCTGAGGCGATGGCCAAGCGCCTGCAGGCTATGAGGGTGAAGGGCTACGAAAACGGCTTTGCCCTGACCCTGTTACCCAATCGGCTGGAAGAGCCGCTGAAGCGGACCAAATCAACCATCTACTTCGTCAACTCCATGAGCGATCTTTTTCATGAAGAGATCCCAGACGACTACATACGACAAGTGTTTGACGTGATCCGCCGAGCGCCGCAGCATACCTTTCAGGTGCTGACCAAGCGAGCTGAGCGGATGGCTGAATTTTTCCGGAGTTATGAACCACCAAGAAATGCTTGGCTGGGGGTGACGGTGGAGGATCGGAAATTCGGAGTTCCCCGTCTGGACTGGCTTCGCCAAGTGCCGGCACACATTCGATTTGTCTCCGTGGAACCGCTGCTGGAGGATTTGGGGAAGCTTGATTTGACCGGGATTCACTGGGTCATCGTCGGCGGAGAATCGGGGCCGAAGGCACGCCCGATGCAGCAGGAGTGGGTGCTGAACATCAAACGCCAATGCGACGAGCAATGTTCCGCCTTCTTCTTCAAACAGTGGGGAGGATGGGGCGTTGATGGTAAGAAGCGGGCGAAGAAGGAAAATGGGCGGTTGTTGCAGGGTAGGACGTGGGACGCGGTGCCGTTAGCATCGACACCCCCCAATGTTCAACAGTTTGAAATTGCAGGCTCGTGAAGTGGGTGGTAGATGCCTATTTGAGATTTTGTAAAATGTGTAGCTCCGGTACTTATGTTTTCCGCTTATGTTTTCCGCTGGAAACGAGGATCGAACAGGTTCTGCACCAGCTGCGCGAACGTAAAGCAAAAGTAATGTATGACTTCAGAACGGAAACCTGGAATATTGTCCAATGCCGATGACCATACCTCACCGATTTGACCATCCACTTCGTTGATCATCACTATCCAGCCACCAATTACAAATAGCGAAAGGTTGACCGATCACGTCAACTCCATCTGGACCATTCGATGGTTGTTAACAATTACAGCTTGATTTTACTGTAATTGAGCCATATAATACCCGTAAAACATTGCAAGGGGTATTTTATGACCCGAAACAGTTTGAGTAAAGAAGGGTTGCCGACCCCAGCGCAGCAGGCGGTCGAGGTGTTGGGAAGAAACATCCGGATCGCCCGCAAACGCCGGGGCTGGAGCCTGGACGAGATGGCCGGGAGCATGCTGGTAACTCGCAAGACCCTCTCCCGACTGGAGAACGGCGATCCGGCAGTGGGGTTGTCCGTGTTGGCCGCGGCCCTGCATGTGCTGAACATGACGGACGATCTGAAGAAGGTTGCAACCCCGGAGAGCGATTCGGTGGGGATGTTTTACGAAAAACAGCGCCTGCCCCGGCGGGTCGGGAAAAAGAAGACTTCTGCTGACGATCTTGATTTCTAAGGATGCCTGTCTTGGCCCGAGAACACAAAGTATATGTCTTCATTTACCTTCCCGGCGAGACCACGGCGGTTCCGGCTGGGCTGTTCACCCATTACCCCGATGACGGCATCGGCCGTTTTGCCTATGGCCGCCGTTACCTGGAGCGCCCTAACGCCCTGCCGGTGGACCCTGTGGCGCTGCCTTTGGGTGGCATGCCCAGGGATGTCACCACCAATGGCGGTCTGTACGGCGCCTTCCGTGACTCGTCTCCCGATTACTGGGGGCGGCTGGTTGTTGCCGCTGAAGCACGCATGCCGCCCGAAGCCCTGGATGAAACGGATTATCTCCTGCGCGCCAATGCATCGAGGATCGGTTGCCTCGATTTCCGGGCTTCGCTGGAGCAGGGTGAACCCGTGGTCGGACCGCCCGGTTTTCAATCGCTGGCAGAACTTCTGGATGCCGCTTCGGATCTGGCAGCCGGAAAACAGGTCAGACAGGATCTGCTGCGGCTTCTGGAGCAGGGTTCGAGCGTCGGCGGCGCCCGGCCCAAGTGTACCGTAGAGTTGGATGATGCCCTCTGGATAGCCAAATTCCCGGCCAAGGACGATACGATCAACTTCCCCAAGGTCGAGTACGCCACCATGACCCTGGCGGGGAGGTGCGGGATCAACGTGCCGACAATGCGTGTCGTGGCTATCGGCGGCAGGGATGTGCTGCTGGTGAAACGCTTCGACCGGCACAAGTCTGGCGGCGGGTATCAACGGTTCGGTTTCCTGAGCGCCCTGTCACTCATGGAATGGGACGAACGGGACCGCACAGAGTGGAGCTATCCGGCCCTGGCGGACAGGATGCGCGCAACCATTCTGGCCCAGCGGGCACAAACCGGGGAACTCTTTCGCCGGATGCTGTTTAACGTGCTGTGCCGGAATACGGACGACCATCCCCGCAACCACGGCTTCCTGTGGGGCGAACGGGCAACGGCCCTTTCCCCGGCCTATGATATTGTGCCGTCATTGGCCCGGCCCGGCGTAACCACTGAATTTTCCCTTTCCATGTCCCTGGGCGAAAGGGGCAGGGAAGCGACCCTGGCCAATGCCGTGAGTATGCATGCCCGCTTCGGGCTGACACGGAGTGAAGCGGAACAGGTCATCGACGACATGCGGGCCTGTGTGGCGAAGTGGGAGCAACTCTTCATCACCTGCGGGGTTTCCGAGGCGGACAGGGATGCTGTCCGGGCTTCGTTTGCCGTGGCGACGTCGTAGTGGCGACCGGTCGTTCGCTCCGACATCATTCGATGGCATAACTCGCCGATTCCACTTCGTTGATCATCACTGTCCAGCCACCGATTACAAGTAGCGAAAGGTTGACACCAGGCGTTTCCAGGGTGTAAATAGAAGGCTGTTTTTATGTGATATGGGAGTTTTGGGGATGGGTGAAAAAAAAGCGGAAAAGCGGTCGTGCTGAGGGATAAAAGCCGCCTTGGTCAATGATTTCTGACCGGCGGCTTTTTTTACTGTAACAGCGGACATATCGGATAAATTGAAGGAGAGCTCACTCTCAAGCTGACCAACTTCAATTATACCTATTTATACTTGAAACTAGATATAAATGTGTATAAATTGCTCGCCATTTCGTGTGTCCGGCGTGCGGGGCTGCCGTGCCTATTGAGGTTTGGCGGGGCGGTGAGCTCTGTGGTAACTGTTTTTTTCAGGATAAATTGAAGGAGAACTCCCCATGGCAATGACAGTTGAAATCAAAGGCAATAAGCTTTGCATCGAAATTGACCTGGAAAAGCCGACACCCTCTGCATCCGGGAAAACCCTCGTGGTTGCCAGCACCAGGGGGAATGCCGTTACTACGGCCGAGGTTGATGGCAAACCGGTGACGATAGGGTTGAATGCGTATATTAAGCCGTGAAGGGAGAGGTGTTGAGGGCTGAAGGAATTTAAAATTGATTTTTCAAGAACTGGCCTTCCTTGCCCCTGCTTATTCTTCTCAGATTTTTGTAAAATTTAGGATGACTATATTGTTCAGGAGAGCATCTGCGTGTTGACTGGTGAAAACAAGGCAAAGATTGACAAGATATGGGATGCGTTCTGGACGGGTGGGATTTCCGATTCCCTGCGGGTGATCGAGCAGATGTCGTACCTGCTGTTTATCAAGCGGCTGGATGACCTCCACACGGCAAAGGAGAAGAAGGCCAACCGGCTGGGCAAGCCGATCGAGGAGCCGATCTTCGGGCCGAAGCAGGATCATCTGCGCTGGTCGCGCTTCCGGGAGTTCGAGGCGGGGGAGATGTTCCGCGTGGTGAGCCAGGAGGTCTTCCCCTTCATCAAGAATCTGCACGGCAACGAGGAGAGCGCCTACGCCCGGCACATGAAGGACGCTATCTTCATGATCCCCACCCCGAGCCTCCTGGAGCGGGTGGTGGAGCAGATCAGCCAGGTGCCGATGGAAGACCGGGACACCAAGGGGGACCTGTACGAGTACATGCTCTCCAAGCTGACTACTGCCGGCAGAAACGGCCAGTTCCGCACCCCTCGCCATATCATCAAGATGATGGTGGAGCTGATGCAGCCCCGGCCCGACGATATCATCTGCGACCCGGCCTGCGGCACGGCGGGCTTCCTGGTGGCGGCCGGAGAATACCTGCGCGAGCATCACGGCGATTTGTTCCATAATGAAAAGCTGAAGAAGCACTTCAACGAAAAGCTCTTCAACGGCTTCGACTTCGACTCCACCATGCTCCGCATCGCCAGCATGAACATGATGCTGCACGGTGTGGAGAACCCGGCCATCGAGGCGCGGGATTCGCTTTCCAGTGCTGCCGACATAGCAGATGCATATACCCTGATTTTAGCCAATCCTCCCTTCAAGGGGTCGCTGGATGAGGATACCGTCGCCAAGGACCTGCTGCGTACGGTCAAGACCAAGAAGACCGAGCTGCTGTTCATCGCTCTGATGCTGCGGCTGTTGAAGCCGGGCGGGCGCTGTGCGGTGATTGTTCCGGACGGGGTGCTGTTCGGCTCCAGTAAGGCGCACCTGGACCTGCGCAAGATACTGGTGGACGGCCACAAGCTGGAGGCGATGATCTCCATGCCCTCCGGTGTGTTCCGCCCCTATGCGGGGGTCTCCACCGGAATACTGATCTTCACCAAGACCAACTCCGGCGGCACGGATCATGTCTGGTTTTACGACATGCAGGCCGATGGCTTCTCGCTGGATGACAAGCGCAATCCGGTGGAGCAGAACGATATTCCCGATGTAGTAGAGTCGTGGCTTCGGCTCCGCTCAGCCACCGGGCTTCTCTCAACTGCCGGGCAGGTCGAAGGTGGTACGCTGAGCGGAGTCGAAGCGGGACGTACCGCCAAATCCTTCCTCGTCTCGGTGCAGGAGATTCGCGACAACAAGTACGACCTCTCCATCAACCGTTACAAGAAAGTGGAGCATGAGGAGGTGGCCTACGAGCCGCCGCAGGTTATCATTGCCCGGTTGGAGGCGCTGGAGCGGGAGATTGCCGGGGAGTTGGCGGAGTTGGCCCTTCGACTCCGCTCAGGGAACGATTAAGGTCTGGCTTCGGCTCCGCTCAGCCACCGGGCGTCTCCGTTTGCCGGTGCGGTGGTTTTCGGTGGCTGAGCGGAGTCGAAGCCAGGTTTAGGGGAATATCCAGCATGCCCTACATGTACATCCTCGAATGCGCGGACGGCAGCTACTACACGGGAAGCACCAAGGATCTGGATCGCCGTCTTTGGGAGCATCAGAACGGACTGGGCGCGAATCATACAGCCAGGAGGCTTCCCGTAAAACTTGTTTACTGTGAGGAATGCGACCGCATCGATGACGCGTTCTATCGTGAAAAACAGGTTCAGGGATGGAGCCGAAAAAAGAAAGAGGCTTTGATGGCAAGTGATACAAATCAGCTTCATCGGTTGGCGGTTTGTCGGAATGAAAGCCATTGTGCTGGCTTCGGCTCCGCTCAGCCAGCGGACACCGACACCGCTCAATTAAAAGATAACCTTGCCTGTTCCCTGAGCGGAGTCGAAGGGAACAAAAAGGGGATGGTGGAATGAAGTACTCTTATGTTCCACTAGGTGGACTTGTAACAATATCCGGTGGTGGTACGCCGAGTCGGAATAATGATGCTTACTGGGGTGGCAGCATTCCATGGGCTACGGTAAAAGACCTTAAAGACACCATGCTTTCCGGCACGCAAGAAACAATTACTCCCGAAGGACTTAGAGATAGTGCATCGAACCTGATTCCTGCGGGCAGTGTGATCGTTGCAACACGCATGGGTCTTGGTAAGGTTGCAATCAACACGATGGATGTAACCATCAATCAGGATTTGAAAGCGTTTTCATGTGGCGCTGATCTTGAACCTCGTTATTTGCTGTATTTCCTTCTCGCGAATGCTTCACATCTCGATTCAATGGGAAAAGGAGCTACCGTCAAGGGCATTACGCTTGATGTTCTTAAAGATCTTTCCGTCCCTCTCCCCCCACTCCCCGAACAAAAGCGCATCGCTGCCATCCTCGACAAGGCTGATTCTATCCGGCGAAAGCGGCAGGAGGCGGTACGGTTGACTGAGGAACTGCTGCGCTCGGTGTTTCTGGATATGTTTGGTGATCCGGAAAGTAATAACTGGCCGATGATGACCATAGCCGGAGTTGCGCTGCCAGGAGTTAGCGCAATTCGGACCGGGCCATTTGGCAGTCAACTCCTACACAGCGAGTTCGTCGATGAAGGCGTTGCAGTTCTGGGGATTGATAATGCTGTAGCTAATGAATTCCGTTGGAACGAACGCCGCTATATATCTGAGGCAAAATATCGCGAATTATCACGATATACCGTAAGACCAGGCGACGTCATTATCACTATTATGGGAACATGCGGTCGGTGTGCAGTTGTACCGGACGATATACCAGTTGCAATCAATACAAAACATCTTTGTTGCATCACGCTTGACCAAACAAAATGCCTGCCGGTTTTTGTTCATGCATATTTTCTACAACATTGCATTGCCCGACGTTACCTGGAGAAAACAGCTAAAGGTGCAATAATGGACGGCCTGAACATGGGTATTATCAAGGATATGCCAATTCCTATACCCCCTCTAAAGCTCCAGGAAAAATTCGCATGTTCTATTGCAGCTATTGAAAAATTAAGACACACGACTCGGTCAACCTTGGCAGAACAAGACACCCTCTTTCACTCTCTCCTGCAACGCGCCTTCAATGGGGCGTTGTAAACCGAGCTTCGACTCCGCTCAGCCACCGCGCTTCGACTCCGCTCAGCCACCGCGCTTCGACAACACTCAACACAATTCCGCTCTCTTCACTCTGTGGCTCAGCTTCCAAATGTTGCCCGGTCCCTGAGCGGAGTCGAAGGGCCGCTCAGCCGATGTTAAATTTTGGACAGACAGAAACAATTTGACCTTTTCATGTCCATAACGTACAATTTGTACAAATGGAGGTTGTCATCATGACCAAAATATCAACAGCAGAAGCCCGCAATGATTTCGCCGATGTCATCAACCGGGCATCGTTCGGCAAGGAACGCTTTGTCCTGACGCGGCGAGGTAAAAAACTGGTCGCGATTGTACCGGTTGAAGACCTGGAGCTTCTCGAAGAGATGGAAGACCGAATGGACGTTGAAGCGGCCAAGGCGGCCCTGGCAGAATCCGATGAGCGGGTTTCGTATGAGGATTTGCGTCGTGAGCTGGGGCTTAAATGACCTATCGGATTGAGTTGACCAAGACGGCGGAACGGGATTTATTGGCTGTTCCCAAACCAGTTTTGAAACGGCTGGATGCTTGCATCCTCGGACTGGCAGACGATCCGCTGCCGCCGGGAGTAAAGAAGCTCAAGAACAGTGACGGCCTGTACCGTGTGAGAGTGAGCGATTATCGCATTATCTACCGCATTGAGCAGGAAATTTTGACTGTCCTGGTTGTCAAGATAGGCCACCGGCGGGAAGTTTATCGTTAGCATCAATTGCCTTTTTCAATGATATCCCGGAGGGGTAGTGTCCAATTTCACCTTCCTCAACACCGACTGGCCCGAGCTGTGTGAGATAGCCCGCGAAGCCGAGCAGAACGTCAACAGCGCCCCTCGGACCAGTTGTTTCTATGCCCGGCGCTCGCTGGAGAGGGCGGTGAAGTGGCTCTATACCAATGACTCCTACCTCAGGCAACCCTACGCCGACAACCTGGCCGCACTGATCCACGAACCGACCTTCCGGGAGAACCTGGAACCCTGCCTCTTCCCCAAGATCCTCACCATCCAGAAAATCGGCAACCTGGCCGTCCACAGCGACAAACCGATCAGCAACAGTGATTCCCTCCACACTCTCAAAGAACTCTTCCACGTCCTCTACTGGCTGGCCCGCAGCTATTCCCCAAATGCGGCGGCCATTGGCAAACCGCTCTTCGACATCTCCAAAATCCCGCAGAAGGACAGTGCCGTTGCCGACCGCAACGCCGAGCAGCTGGCCAGGATGCAGGCCGACCTGTCGGAAAGAGACGCCAGACTGGCCGCTAAGGATGCGGAGCTGGCCAGGACGATAGATGAAATAGAGGCCCTCAAAGCCAGGATTCAGCCCCGGCCATTTCGACCTGATCGTCATCGACGAGGCCCACCGCTCTGTCTACCAGAAGTTCTGCGCCATCTTAGAGTATTTCGACTCCCTGCTGCTGGGGCTTACCGCCACGCCGCGGGCCGAGGCGGACCGGGATACCTACCGGCTGTTCGAGCTGGAGAAGGGGGTTCCCACCTACTACTACGAGCTGGGGCAGGCGGTGACGGACGGCTTCCTGGTGCCGCCAAAGGCCCACTCGGTGCCGCTCAAGTTCCAGCGGGAGGGGATCAGCTACAACGAGCTCTCCGAAGAGGAACAGTTGGAGTACGAGGAGAAATTCTGGGACGAGGAAGCCGGCGGCATGCCGGAGAAGATCGACCCGCCGGCCTTGAACAACTGGCTGTTTAACATCGACACCGTGGATAAAGTGCTGGAGCACCTGATGCGGCACGGTCTCAAGGTGGCTGGTGGCGACCGATTGGGGAAAACGATCATCTTTGCCAAGAACCACAACCACGCCCTCTTTATCCAGGAGCGCTTCGACGCCAACTACCCCCACCTGAAAGGAAAGTTCTGCCGAATCATCGACAACTATGAATCCTATGCCCAGAGCCTGATCGACGACTTCTCGGTAAAGGAGAACGACCCGACCATCGCCATTTCGGTGGACATGCTGGACACCGGCATCGACGTGCCGGAAATCGTCAACTTGGTCTTCTTTAAGCTTGTCCGCTCCAAAACCAAGTTCCACCAGATGATGGGGCGCGGCACCAGGCTCTGCAAGGAGCTGTTCGGGCCGGGAGAGGACAAGAAGGAGTTTTACGTCTTCGACTACTGCCAGAATTTCGAGTTCTTTGCCGAAAAACCGGAAGGGGTGGAGAGCGGCAGCCAGGAGTCGCTGGGCAAGAAGATCTTCAAGCAGCGTCTGAACCTGCTTGTCCGCCTGCAACAGCCGGACTACCCGGCCAGCGACGAAGAGCGGCGCCTGCGGGGGAGTCTGGAGGATACCCTGCATGGCGAGGTATCCGTGATGAACCCGGACAACTTCATCGTCCGTCCCCATCGCCGACATCTGGAGAAATACAGTGCCAGGGACAAGTGGAACAGTTTGAGCGCGGAAGACGAACTGGAAGTGAGGCTCCATCTGGCGGGACTGCCGGCGGAGCTCCCGCAGGAAGACGAGACCGCCAAACGCTTCGACCTGCTGTTGCTGAACCTGCAACTGGCACTGTTGGAGAAATCCGGCTCCTTTGCCCGTTACCGGGACAAGGTGATGGAGATCGCCGCCCGGCTGGAAGGGAAAGGGACGATCCCCATGGTGGCACAACAGATGGAGCTGATCCTGGAGCTGCAAACGGAAGGGTACTGGGCCGGTATTACTCTGCCCATGCTTGAAGAGGTGCGCGTCCGCTTGCGGCAGCTGATCAAGTTCCTGGACAAAGGCGAGGCGCGGATCGTCTATACCGACTTCGAGGATAGTATCGGCGACCATACTCCCATATTTGTGCCGGGTTATTCCAGTGCGGAGGATATGCGCCAGTATCGGCTGAAGGTGGAACGCTTCATCCGCGACCATGCCGGGCACATCACCATCAACAAGCTGCGGATGAACCGGCATATTACCCGGCAGGACCTGGAAGAGCTGGAGCGGCTATTGTTTACAGCGGAAGAGGTGGGGAGCCGGGAGCGTTTCGAGAAGGTCTTCGGCCACCAGCAGAGCCTAGGGGCGTTTATCCGCAGCCTGGTCGGCCTGGACCGGGAAGCGGCCACCGAGGCCTTCGGCGAATTCCTGCACGGCACGACCTACTCGGCTACCCAGATCAGGTTCATCGATCAGATCATAGCTTATCTGACCCAGAACGGCACCATGGACCCCGGACTGCTCTACGAGCCACCATTTACCGATATTCACGACGAAGGGTTGGACGGGGTGTTTGGCGATGAGGGGGCGACGAAGATTATACATTTGCTGGAAGAGATCACCCTGAAGGCGGCTGTGTAATCAAATCCCTACGCGATGGACAAATGAAAAATTCCGCTCAGTTCATGCTGGATAGCACACAGGAACAGTTGAAACTGATTGCGGATGATGTGGGGGAAAGCGATGAATCGGCATGACCAGCCGTACGACTGGCAGCGGTTCTGGATACACTTCGTGTGCGGCGCCCTGATTGGCGGTGGAATCGGTTTTTTCTACTGGTTCCGTCACTGGCACGCCGGGCTGTCCGTGTGGGGTTGCACCGCCTTTCCGTCGCTGGCTCTCGCCTTGCTCGGTGGGGTATTCGGGGACTGCTTCTGGGAGGGTTTCCTCAAATTCATCCGCCGCTGGTACTGGTGGGTGTGACGAGAGAGGTAATAGTCAAAGGACCGATCAAGCCGGATCGGACAGATCGGTTTGTCGCACTACCGGGAAAGCAGGAGAGCCATGAGCACTCATTCTTCAGCACTTCGCCCTCACGGCGGCTACCGCCGCCTGCGGTCATTTCAGGTGACCGAGATCATTTACGACGGCACGGTCTCCTTTTGCGACCGTTTCGTAAGCAAGCGGTCGCGGACGCATGACCAGATGGTGCAGGCCGCACGCAGCGGGCGGCAGAACATCGCCGAAGGGAGCAGGGCATCGGCAACTTCGAGCCAGACGGAGTTGCGGCTGGTGAACGTCGCACGCGCCAGCCTGGACGAACTGCTGCTGGATTACGAAGATTTTCTTCGCCAGCGGGGTCTGCGTCAATGGGAAAAGGACGACGCAGAGGCCCGAGCGGTGCGGGCAGCGGGGGTAAAGAGGAAAACTGATCCGACTGATCGGTCGGATCGGACTGATCGGTCGGATCGGACTGATCAGTCGGATAGTACGGCTTATGCCGCTTGGCTTGAAAACGCCGATCCGGCGGTGGTCGCCAACACGCTGATCTGCCTGATCCACCAGGCGAATTATCTGCTCGACCGGCAGATCGTCGGGCTGGAAAAGCAATTCATCCAGGAAGGCGGCTACAGCGAGCGGCTGCACGCTGCCCGGCTGGCGGAGCGGCATAAGCAGAATCAGACTGATCCGTCGGATCGGACCGATCGGTCCGAGAAAAAGCTTTGTCCAGCTTGTGGCAAGCCAATGGTATTGCGCACGGCCCGGAAGGGCTCCAACGCTGGCTCGCAGTTCTGGGGGTGTTCGGGGTATCCCGAATGCAAAACTACCCTGCCGGTGCAACCGTAAAGAACCAGAAGAAGACCGCGTCATGAAGCTCCATTTCCTTCTCCTGGCCGTCATAGCCGTAAGGGCAGGGGGCAATTCAATGGGGGAAATAGGGCCTGATACAGGCAGAAAAGAGCAGATTGGACAGGATTTCCGGAGGAATGATGAAGAAACCCTTTTGTATCTGGGAAGGCGATACCCTGGTGCTTAATATTCTCGGTACGCCCAATGCCAAACGGGACGCCATCGGCAAGGTGAAGGGGCATCAGCTCTGTGTCAGTGTAACGGCGGTCCCCCGCGCCGGGCGGGCAACCGATCATATGGTGCGATTTCTGGCCGATGAATTTGGCGTATCGGTCAGCGATATCCAGGTTGTATTCGGGCGCATGAATGTCAATAAACAGCTGCGGATCAAGGCACCAAAGCGCCTGCCGTCGGTCATCGGGCAGCAGGAGTTGTGCTAGGCTGGACAGACATCAACAGCGTGAAGGAGAAGATATGAGCGACATGATCGAACTGCTGAGGAAACGCCGCAGCATCCGCAAATTTACCCCGGAAAAGGTTGCACCGGAAACCGTTGAGCTGCTCATCGAGGCGCTCCTCCGTGCACCGTCCTCCAGGAGCATCAACCCATGGGAATTCGTCGTGGTCGATGACAGTGAGCTTCTTTCAAAGCTCTCCCGATCTAAAGAGCATGGCTCCGAGTTCCTGAAAAACGCCCCCCTCGCTATCGTCGTATGCGCCGACAGCACCAAGTCGGACGTATGGGTCGAAGACTGCTCCATAGCCTCGATAATCGTGCAGATGGCGGCGCTATCAATGGGGCTGGGGAGTTGCTGGGTGCAGATACGGAACCGCAGGCACGACGCCGGCAGATCCGCGGAGGAGTATATCCGGGAACTCCTCGGCCTGCCGGAACATATCAAGGTGGAATCGATCATCGGCATCGGTCACCCAGGAGAGAAAAAAAGGGCCGTACCGGCCAAGGACCTGCAATACGAAAATGTGAAACGCAATCGCTACGCGTGAAAGACGATGTCATAAGAAATGCTGCGGGAGAGTTGACCCATGAAGACATACCGTAAGGAATTATGGTTCGAAACCAGGAAACGTCGGAAGTTGATCAACATCACCCCCACTGTTGCGGAGTGCCTGCAAGAGAGCGGCATCCACGAGGGGCTTCTCCTCTGCAATGCCATGCACATTACCGCCAGCGTATTCATCAACGACGACGAGGCCGGCCTGCACCAGGACTTCGAGGTGTGGCTGGAGGGGCTGGCCCCGGAGAAACCCTACTCACGCTACCGCCATAACGGCTACGAGGACAACGCCGACGCACACCTCAAGCGGACCATCATGGGACGGGAGGTTGTGGTGGCGGTGACCGACGGGAAACTGGATCTCGGGCCGTGGGAACAGGTTTTCTACGGCGAGTTCGACGGAATGCGGCGAAAGCGGGTGCTGGTCAAGATCATCGGCTCCTGACTCTGATCGCAACCCTTTCCTGGAGGTGGCGGAGTCGGTCAGTCCCGGGGAGCGGTCTGGGGTGCTGATTTGTAGTCTGGCGGCGGTGGTGGAGGCGCGGTTCGCCGCACACGCCGTGTCCGCATTCCGGGTATCTGGTTTCCCTTGGCGTACATGCACTGCAGATATGCGTTGTCGTACCGCCGTTGTGCCTCATATCCATAATACTGACCGGCGCTGGCGCCGGAGGCCGTTCCGACGAGAAGGCCGCTGCCGGCGCCGATGGCTGCGCCGGTCCCCGCATCCCCTGCTGCGGCGCCGAGGGCCGCGCCGATACCCGCGCCGACGATCGTGCCGACGGCAGCCCCTGAGACGGTGCTCTCACTCATTGCCTCCTGGGGAGAGATCCCAATCTGCTGGCCAGCCCACTGTCTGCAGATTATGTCATCGACCTGAAACACCTCGAAGGGTTTGTCGGGCGCCGGGAGCACCAGCACGCTTGGCCCCGTCGGGATCGTCGCGCATCCGGCCAGCGGCAGCAACACAAGAAAACACAGGATTCCTGGCATGCGTATCATGGTTCAATCCTCCTCGTCCCTGGGCGGCGGCGCAGGAATAACCTTCAGCCACCCTTTCGGACACTGTTTTACATACGGATAGTAACCCTTCGGGTCCTGGCAGAAATACCAGTAACTCGGTTCCTCCGGTTGGATATATTCGTAAGACTGCGGCGGGGCGGCTGCAGGCGGTGCTCCGTAATACGGGTAATACGGGTAATACGGGTAATACGGGTAATACGGGTAATACGGGTAGGTGTAATACGGATAGTATGGATAGTACGGGTAACCCCACCATCCTGGCCCGACCCAGACACCGACCCCGACGCGTCCGCCGTGCCCGCCTCCGTCATGCCAACCTCTGCCGTGCCAGCCTCCTCCGCCAGACCAGGTGCCGCCGCCACGAACTCCACCGCTACGAACTCCACCGCCACGAACTCCACCGCCACGAACACCACCACTACGCACTTCACCGCCACTCACTCCGCCTCCACTCACTCCGCCGTCACGCACGGGAGGGGCAGTGTGCGTGGGGAGGGAATTTGCCAGGATCAGCGCTATGGTCGCAAGGGCAATACAAATGATTCTTTTCATATCAGCCCCCTTTTGCGTGAAGTATTTTATGAAAAATTATACCATAAATCAGCATGTTCTGCTTGCACAACGGCGACAACGGAGTGGCTCCTTTCTCCGTATGGGACCAGACCCCCCCCGCCGATTTCCCCGCTTGCGGGTACATCGGAAGCACAACCAATCCTTATGCAAAAAAGCCCGCGTGATGCGGGCTTTTTAATTTCTTTTGCAGCTTTTTACCGTGGCCAGACCGATTATCACGAGGGGATTGATACTGAATCAGTTGCGCAAGAAAGCCTGGCGGGTCAGGTTCAAGGGTAACGCCCTACTCAATACGTATTTCCCCTTTCATCCCCAGGTCGACATGCCCTTCGATTGTGCAGATGAGATGGTAGCTTCCCGTCGTCACGGGGATGAAATACAGATCAAGGGAACGTCCGGGGTACACTTCGATAGCAGTGAAATAGGGGGTCTTTACCTCGCCGTCGGTATTTGACTGGAGTTTTCGGGTGGCGACTGCCCGGAAGAATCCCTCCGCGGTAAAGTAGTGTTTCTGGGTGCCCTTATTCTCGATAACGAGCTTGTAGGGAACCCCCTGGCGGAAGACGATGGTCGCTGGATTGAAGGCAAAGTCGGTCATGGTGACGGTGGTGGTTTCCATCTTTGACCAGTCGGCGGCCTTGACCCGGTCTGCTGCGTCCCGCACATAAGTTGCATGATGGTGGCCACAACCTGAAATGACAATGGTCGCTGCCGTCAGAATAATGGTCAGTAATATTTTTTTCATAGCGTCCTCACTTTTCCGGAAGCAGAGGATAGTCGGTGCAACTCCTGCCTCGCCAAACGATGATGCTCCTGTGGACAGTTTATCATTATATATAACCTCCGCAAGAAACCCAAGGCGGTTGGCGGACTCATGCCGGGACGGTCCGGTGACGCTGACCAATGGGGAAATCAGGTTGACAGTGAAAGGCTCGGGGGCAGATACTATCTTGACAGGTAATTATAAGGATAATATCTTACCTTGATGCCGGGCAAATTTGTCGCAACGGGGGGAGAGCGAGCAATCCATGGGTTCAGCCGGTAAGAAAAACCACTACCACAGTGTCAAGGCGGCTGTCCTGGTCCTGCTTCTGGTCGTGCTCAGTGTCCTCGTCTGGCGTGAGGCTCCGCCGGAGTTATTTGATCCGAAATGGATTGAAGACTTTCTGGAAGGGGGGGGCAGGCTGGCGCCGCTCTTGTTTGTGCTGCTCAGGGTCGTCGCGATTGTGGTGACCGTCGTCCCCAACGCTCCCCTCGATATCGCCGGAGGCGTGCTCTTCGGGCCTTTCTGGGGAACTATATACTCGCTGCTGGGGTCCGAGGCGGGGGCCATTGCCTGTTTTCTCCTCGCCCGTCACCTCGGCAGGGAGGCGATCACCCGGCTTCTGCATCGGGATATCACCTTCAGCGACCGGATTGCCCGGCGCCATCTTGCATACATCGTCCTTTTTGCCCGTCTTGAGCCGGTATTCTCTTTCGCCCTCGTCAGCTACGGGGCCGGCCTGACAGGGATGTCGCTGCGCTCCTTTGCCCTGAGCACGCTGATCGGGATGACTCCAGGCACCATTATCCTCAACTACTACGGGAAGAGTTTTTTCTCCGGCAGCATTCTGCTGCAGGTCTCCCTGGGGCTCGTTCTCGTGGTATTGCTGTTCGTCGTCCCGGTCTGGATCAAGCGGAAAAACCCCTGGGGGTGGTATGATAAAATGACCGGGGGCGGCAAAATGAGGTAGGTTGCCCACGCTCGATGGAGCGAGCCGTCCGATAAACCGATCAGCCGTATCGATTCCCTCCACACCTGCATCAGGAAGATCCCAAGAAACATAACCACATGCATGTCTCACGCGATGGCGCAACGAAAGGTTTATAAACTATTTTTGGATCATGGTTTTAAATCGTCGCACCGTCGCTTAAAGTCGCCTACTTTTGGTGCGTCGTTGCGTGCCCCCTTCTTTAATATTTGGTTTTCGACTGATCGAGCCGTTATTGTTACAATAGTTGATCTTCAGAGGGTGAGATCAAGGGTTGTTACAAATATAACAATGTTATTTATTGCTGAAATCTGTTAAACTGCAACACTGTAAATCATCGGCATCTGAGGAAGGGTCGTCCATGGGTCGGGTGTTTAAATCGGTGTACAAGAAGTCATTCGCGAGACATTGAACCATAAACGGCTGATAAAGCGGGAGCCGGACATGATAAATCAGAAGAATATGCCTGAAGTGGTCTCTGAACTGCGCCATCGTGCGGAAGAGCAATTTATTGCTAAAAAGGGGGCGATAGTTCTTCCAGGTACAGAAAAAGATACGTTGGCACTCCTTCATGAATTTCAGATCCGCCAGATTGAGTTGGAGTTGCAGAACGAAGAACTGCGCAGGTCCAAGGAGGAACTGGAGACATCGCGGAATAAATACGCCCTCCTCTACGATTTTGCACCGGTGGGTTATTTCACTCTCAGCAGTGACGGTGCTATCCAGACTGTTAACCTGACCGGAGCCAACCTGCTGGGGATAGAACGTTCTCTCTTGGCTAACCAGCGCTTTGAGCATTTCGTTGCCGATGAAGACCGCCCCGCCTTCGCTGATTTCCTCCGGATGGTATTTCTGAGCCGGGACAAAGAGACGTGCAGGCTGAAGCTCTCGAAAGACGACAACCAGCCGCTTTTTGTACGGATAGAAGCAACGGCTGCCGAATCAGGGGAAGAGTGTCACGCTGCCCTAATGGACATTACAGAGCGCAGGCGGGCGGAAGAGGCCCTGCGGGACAGTGAATACAACCTGGCAAAGGCTCAGACAATGTCCCATGTTGGGTCTTGGCGCTCAGACCCCTTAACAGGCGCATTGAACGTCTCGGATGAAATGCTGCGCATTTTGCGTCTCGGCCACGATGAAGTTACGCAGGAAGCTTTTGCCAGCGTGGTTCATCCGGAAGACCTCGACACCGTCATGGACAACCTCCGGTTAGGAATCGAGCAAGGCAAAAACTACGAAATCGAACATCGTTTGCTGCTTAGAGACGGCACGTCAAAGTGGGTCTATACGATTGTCGAGCCGTCTGTCAACGCCGCTGGAAAAGTCGTGAAGCTGTACGGCACGACCCAGGACATAACCGAACGCAAGCAGGTCGAGGTCGAGTTAAGAAACCAAAAGAACGAATTGCAGGCGATATTCGATTCGGTCAACGATGGTATCATCATCTATGACCAAAACGGCTTGATTCAGCATCTCAATCACTTCTGTCAGCAGTTATTTCCACAGGAGGTCCTTCCGGGCAGATCTTGCAGGGATATCTTCCATACGGAAATCCCCTCATCGCCGCAAAATTGCCCCGTCGAACGGGCCCTTCGTGGCGAACGGGTGGAGACATCCATGGTTTCCGTGCGCGAAGGGCAGAAAACCACGTATATCGACATCACGGCCACCTCTATCGAAGGTGCACAGGGAGAGAAAAACCGGGCACTTGTCTTTTTCAGGGACATGACGGAAAAAAGATTTCAGGAACTGCAGCTGATTCAGAACGATAAAATGTCGAGCATCGGCGTGCTTGCCACCGGGGTCGCCCATGAAATCAACAATCCGCTCTCCTCGGTGGCAGGTTACGCAGAAGCGCTACTGCGCCGCTTCCGCGACGAGCCTGCACTGGGGGAGGACAAGCGGCTGGCGGCCTTTCCAAAGTACCTTGAGGTCATCATTCGGGAGTCTTATCACTGTAAGAGGATCATAGACTGTCTACTCAACTTTGGCAGAAAATCGGACGGTTCCGTCGGCAGGGTGGATATCAACGGGATCCTTTTGGAAATTCTGGAACTTTTAAGGCACCAGTGGAGCGGTGGATATATCGAAGTCGTGACCAACTTGAAGAAGAACATCCCTCTTATCCACGGCGATCCAACCGGACTTCGCCAGGTCTGCATGAACCTGCTGATGAACGCCCATCAGGCGAGCAAGGAGGGGGGGCTTGTGGAGATAACGACGGATTGCACGGATGATAAAATGGTCTGCGTCAAGGTCCGTGATACCGGCTGCGGTATAGCCCAGGATGTGATAGATCGGATCTGGGACCCATTCTTCACAACCAAAGAGGTCGGTAAAGGACTAGGTCTCGGTTTGGCCATTACCTACAATATCGTTAAGAGTCATGGAGGCGAAATCAGCGTGGAAAGCCATATCGGTGAAGGATCACAATTTACGTTGTATTTACCCGTCAACTGTGAGCAAGCGGGCAGAAAAGGTACGGATTTCTGATCTTTTTATGACAGTGTTGAATCTATGCAAACTCTATTGAATCAAACCCAGATCCATAACGCAGAGACGCGGAGACGCAGAGAAAAAGCTCTAAAAAACAAGCCGTTGATCTTCTCAGTGTCTGCGTTAAATTTATGTTTTCTGGACTTTGAATTTAAATACGATTGAACCAAAATATTTAGCTAAAGGTTGATAAATTACTGCCTGTACACCTCCTGCCGATGCCCCACTCTCACGACCCAGACGGTACGGTCGCCCGCTTTGTCTGTGATGATGTTGCCATGGTATAACCTCCCTTGTGACGTTGCATTCATCATAACACCATGACGTCATGACGTCATGACGTCAATATGCCTTCAAATCATCGCGCCCAGAACTCGGCGACATCCCTCAAGATGCTGTCGGAAACCAGATCTGCCACATCGGACTCGAACCAGTCAGCCGGCATCGACCGGCTGTAGCTCGCTTCCGTGAACCTGTTGTCCATCAGGACAATGAGCCCGCGGTCGGTCTCGGAGCGGATGACCCTCCCTGCGGCCTGAATTGCCTTGGCCATTGCCGGAATCGTGTAAGCATACTCGAAGCCGGCGCCGTACTGCCGTTGGTAATACTCCCTCATCTGTTCGCGTTCCAGATCGTAATTCGGTAACGGTGGGCCGATCACAAAGGCCCCGATCACCATCTCTCCTGCGTAGTCCATCCCCTCGGAGAACGAACCTCCCTGCACGGCAAACACGATCGTTGGAACGCTCCGGGCGCGGAGATGGCCCAGGATCTCCTCGACTCCGGAAGCCTTCATGCCCCGTTCCTGCCTCAGCACAGTGAACCCCTCGGGGGGCGGGAAGAGAACGACTACCCTCTCCAGGAATTCGAAACTCGGGAAAAAGACGAAATAGTTCCCACGGCGCAGTCCCGTTATCCTCTGGATGGCGTCGGCGATCTTCGCGTAGTTGCGCTCGCGATGGGCGTACCTGGTCGAGATTTGCGGGATGATCAGGAGCTTGCGCAGCTCTTTCGGGAAGGGGGATTGAAATTCCGCCGTCCTCACGTTCCCGGTATCCAGCCCGGAAAGCTTGGCGTAGTAGTCAAAGGGCTTCAGCGTTGCCGAAAACCCCACCACCTGTTCGTAGTCATCATAGCAATCCTTAAGCATTGCGGAGGCATCGCAACAGGTGATCTTCACCATGCCGCCGGTCGGATGTGGATGATAGGTGGTGAAGAACTCCTCTCTGTCAGGATCGACGACGTATTCCAGGGTCTCCGTGAACTCGGACCAGTAAAAAGAAAGGCGCAGAATTGCGTCCTCTTGCTCTATCTCCACATGGGAGTCGAGGTAGCGGGAGAGGGCGGCACGGAGTTTTGCCTCCTGCTCAAGAAAACGCTCCGCAGGCGGATCGATCCGCATCGGTTTTGAACTTTGACCTTTCCTGCAGGAGGCAACGGATTGAATGCAACCGTCGAGAAGCTCCTCTGCCTCGCGTTGAAAGCGAGGGGGTACTTTCCGGATCCCGTCACGCATTTTCTCCAGTATGACGGACGAGAGTGCCGGCGAATAGTAGTCCATGGCGCGGGCGGGAAGGTTATGGGCTTCGTCGATCACCAGGTTGGGCTTTCCTGTCTGATCGATGCCGACGGTCGTCATCCGGCCCAGTGCCGAGCGCGGGGCAAAGACGTAGTTGTAATCGCAGATGACGATGTCGGCTGCCTCTGCACTGTCGAGCTGCAATTCAAACGGGCAGACCTGGTATTCCGCGCCCAGGTCGCGAAACGTGCGGGCCCTCAACTTCCGCTTCTTCGCCAAAATATCCTGAAGCCCATGGGCATATGTTTTTGCGTAGTAATCGCGGGCATATTCACAGTATTCGGGATTGCACAACGGCTCGTTCTTGAAGCAGATCTTGCTTTTTGCCGTGATTGAGAGAGATTTGACGGCCGCACCCGTCTCCTGGAAACGGGTGACTGCGTCCTCGGCCACCGAGTGCTGACTGTTTTTCGGCGTGACGTAGACCACTTTCTGGCCCCGGCCCAGCGCCTCCTTCAGCACGGGATGGAGAACGCCGACGGTTTTTCCAAGACCGGTGGGTGCCTGGATGAGCATCGGTTTTCGCTCTGTCATTCCCTGTTCGATCTCATGCATGAGCTCGATCTGGCCGGGGCGCGGGTTAGCGAAAGGGAAGGTGAAACGTTCGGCAATCTTCCGTCTCCTGGCGGCACGCTTCTCGGCTTGTTTGGTTGCAGCGACAAGTTCGTCAAGGCGCAGCTCCAGCCATTTCTCGTAAAGCGGGAGATCGAGTTGGAGTTCAAGATCCTCGGACTCCCCGCCCCGGGAAGAGACGAGATGAAAGGTCAACGTGGGAAGAACATGGTGTCCGCGCCAGTAGAAGTAGCCGTAAGTCTGAAGTTGCAGGCAGTACGGATGGTCAAGCGGCTTGTCTGCGAGCCTGAGCGCAAGCTCCCGGATGTTGAAGCTGCTCTTGATTTCCTCGATCTTCGGCGGATCGTGCCTGAAAATCCCGTCCATCCGTCCGTCGATCCTGAATTGGTACCCATCCCTCTCGAACAGACTGCTGACCGGGACCTCGGCTTGGTAAGAAGCATCGGCCCTGGCTCTTTTCCTCTGCACGCGGACATGGATTTCCTGCCCGTCGGCAGCCGGGCGTCCGTAACCAGAATGAGCTTCAATGCTCCCGGTTCGCGGCGCCGGTAATGCAAAATCGCGGAGCGGGATGGTAATCAGTTTCATCGCTACTTCCATGTTTCCAAAGCAATATGGTTTGAACCCAAAAACGGCAGTTAGCCACGAATGACACGAATAAACACGAATGTTTTTAACCCCTTGTTAAGTCTTGAGTAGTCACCGATCTGGTGAGTGTCTTCTGCATCACAAGAGCTTGTATATTCGTGCAAATTCGTGGCTAGAATTCTTTCTTAACGGGTTCCAATCGGCTGAAATCCGGCGAGAAAGCCTGCTGCCGGTAGAAGTGTAATAGATTTTCCCCACAAGATAAAGGAGATAGATGGCAAGGCGGGATGATTCACAGTCAATGGCTCAATGATTGGCAAGGCACGACACGAGGGGGTATTTGTGTTGACAAAACTTAATTGATGTATCATAAGAAATTTGTAGTGCATTGGGCCGGGGTAATAATCCGGTGGTAGGGCAGCCGTTCCGTTTTGGGAGGATTTTTGTCACCATTTTCTCTCGCGACCCCCGTTTCAAAGCGAGCAAGCCAGCTGCTCGCCATTGCGACTGTCCTGACCATCGCCGCCTTCCTGTTTCGCCAGATCCACGAGATGGACATCTGGTGGCACCTGGCAATCGGCCGCGACATACTGGCCCGCCACGCCATCCCGATAATAGACAGCTTCAGCATAGCCGGAGCAGGCAGGCATTACCACGACTCCCACTGGCTGTTCCAGGTGGCTGCGGCAGTGATTCATGGCGCCGGCGGCATGGTCGGAATCCAGCTGTTCATGGTGCTGACCTGGGGGGTGACGTTATGGTTTTGCTACCGGAGCATGGACAGCACCGTGGCGATGCCGATCCGGCTCTTTCTCCTGTTTCTGACCGTAATGGCAGCATCGGAGCGTTTCCGGCCGCGTCCCGAGTTGTTCACGTACCTGATGATTGCCGTTTTCTTTTTCTCTTTGCGAGAACGCACGTTCCTCACCCGCCGGGGACAACTCCTCATCGGCCTTTTTCAGGTCATCTGGACCAACAGCCATGGTCTTTTCGTGCTCGGCCCCTTCATGGTACTCTGTGCCTGGCTGTCGGCTCTTCCGGACCGCTGGAGGGGCAAAAGCAACGATCTTGTTCCTCTCTCCCGTCTTTTGCTGCTTTGCATGTTCGCCACGATCATCTCCCCGTACGGCTGGGGGACCTGGCGATATGCCTTGCTGTTGGCCACTGAAGTGAAGGGGGGCGGGCCTGCCATATTCCGCTTCCTCGGAGAGCTGAGCCCGACCCTGGGCTTTGACACCATGTCCAAACCCGCCTTCTGGTTTTTTGCAGCTCTCTTCGTCCTTTGCCTGGCTACAATTATATTTGCCGCATGCCGGGGGCGCATCCGGACAAATTGGTTGCCCATGGTTGCAGGCATGGCATTGCTCGCCCTGAGCGGGCGCAGAAACATGGTTCTCTTCGCGCTCGTTGCCTCTCCGTTTATATGCGACCAATTGGCAATCCATGCCTGGCCACGAAAACCGGTATCTGCTCCCATAACTCTGATTGTGGCAGCAGCCGTACTTTTTTGGGGCTCTCTTCCGGTCTCCGGCATCTACTATACTTCCTTGCATCCAAAACCCACCCGCTTCGGACTCGGGGCGACGCCTTCCTATTTCCCCTATGGCTTGCCGGCTTTTCTTGAGAAAGTTTCTTTCCGGGGGCCGATATACAACTGCAACTTACTGGGAGGTTTTTATCTGTTTCATGGTTACCCTGAATTGCGCCCGCTGTTCGATGGGCGATGGGAAGTCTATGACCCGGCCACCCTGGATGAAATCATGGAGGCGGCGTACAATAAAAACCTGTGGCAAAAGATGCTCAGTCGATATGATTTCAAGGGCATACTGCTTCACCACGATGCAGCAGAGAGTCGCGGCTTGCTCCCCAGTTTGGCGGCGGACCCCATGTGGAGGCTTGTCTATCTGGATTATGCCGCCTCTTTCTGGATGAGGAGCGACCAGCCGGCGCTTCCCCCTCCTCTCGACCCGGCTCTCGTCGTCAGCAGGCCGGACCATCCCGTCAACTATTACGATTGCCTGAGTCTCGGGCGGTTTCTCTATTTGACTAATGCCTCCGCCGCCCGGATAGCCAATCTCAACCGCGCCCTCACCCTTGGCGTCGAGCGGGAATTCGTCCTGGAACTGCTTGGAGGGGCGTATCTGGATAGCGCTGATGATGTAAAAGCCGAAGCCGTTTTCACGGACCTTTTGCGACAATACCCCCGCAATGTCAAGGCGATGGTGAATATGGCCGTAATCTACGGTAATCGGGGAAACCTGCCGAAGGCAGAAATGTATCTGAACGACGCCATTCTGCATGATCCCGATAATGCAACGGCCAGGTCCAATTTGACCACACTCCGAAGGATAAAAAAAATGAATGCCGACCTTCTTCTCTCCTTGAACGGAGGAACTAAGGAGTAGCAATGCCGTCCGGATGTGCGTATCCCATCTTAAATGATGATAGTTGCCTTGATTTTTCCCGAGCGGATGATTATCATATATTCAACCTCAAGATAAACGAGAGGTATCCTACCGAAAAGGAGATAGGGACTTATGTGGACAGCGCAATTTATGATTCGGCCGGTTTCCCACTGCAAAGAGGGTTGCCCTAGCAAGCCCGCCGCCTGATCGCGACGGGCGTTCCAACGAGCCCCCTGTCTTTCAATGGCAGGGGGCTTTTTTTATGATAATATTGCTCCGGCAATTAAACATGTAAAACCCTGATGTAGGCGCAGGGCTTGCCCTGCGCCGATTGGGCGAGGCGAGCCTCGCCCCTACCATTGATATGTTTAATCACCGGTTCAATAATGTCCTCATAAAAGCGAAATTGGGATAAACTTTTGAAATACAACCATGGAGGTGATCATTTTGATTCCGTCAATCCTTCTTGCCGCCGCGCTGATTACCGGAACCCCTTATCATGCGTCACATCCGGTGCCGGAGGCTGCTGTTGCTTCTGATGCGGCAAAGGGTGAAGAAAAACAGCCGGAGAAGGACAAGAATGCGGCCGTCCCGGAAAAACCGGTGGTCACCAGGCATAAGGTTGTCGTGGAGAATAGGGAAATCGGGTACATGGTGACCACAGGCCATCTGCCGGTGATGAACGATGCCGGCGAAAGCGAAGCGCAGATCTTCTTTATTGCCTATACGGCTGACAACCCATCCCCCGGAATACGGCGGCCGCTCCTGTTCATCTTCAATGGCGGCCCGGGCGCGGCTTCGGTCTGGCTTCACCTGGGCGCTGTCGGTCCCAGGCGCGTCCAGATGCTTCCTGACGGTAGGATGCCGCCACCCCCTTACCAGTTGGTGGATAACGAATTCACCTGGCTGGATCAGGCCGATCTGGTCTTCATCGATCCGGTCGGCACCGGCTACAGTCGGGCGGTCAAGCCGGAGTTGACCAAGAAATTTGCCACGGTGCAGGGGGACATCGATTCGGTTGGCAGATTCATCAGGCTCTATCTGGCCCGTTACGGGCGCTGGAATTCGCCGTTGTTCCTGGTGGGGGAGAGCTACGGTGCGTTCCGCGCCGCCGGCCTTTCGGACTACCTTTTTGAGCACGGCGCCGCCCTGAACGGGATCATCCTCATCTCTTCCGTCATGAACATGCAGGCCATTTCGTTCGACCAGGGTAACGATCTCCCCTATGAACTGTTCCTGCCCAGCTACACGGCCACTGCCTGGTACCATAAGAAACTCTCTCCGGACCTTCAGGGTGATCTGGACAAGACGCTTGCGACCGTTGAGAACTGGGCTGCAACCGGGTATCTGACCGCCCTCGGCAAGGGAGATACTCTCTCTCCGGAAGAGAGGCGAACGGTGGTCGAGAAGCTATCCGCATTCACGGGGTTGGATAAATCCTATATCGACAACCGCAACTTGCGCATCGACAACAGGAGCTTTGTCAGAGACCTTTTGCGCGATCAGAGGCAAGTGGTCGGGTTTATGGACAGCCGGTTCACGGCGGCGAACCTGGACCCGGCGGCTCCTTTCGGGTTTGACCCGACCGTAGCTACGATCCGCGCCCCGTATACGGCCACTTTCAACGACTATGTCCGTCGTGAGCTCGGATTCAAGTCTGACCTGGAATACTTCACCTTGGGCGGAGGGATCGGACGTTGGGACTGGGAGGCGAAAAACGGTTACGCCGACAGCAGTGAGAATTTGCGCAATGCCTTTGCCAAAAACCCGTACATGAAGCTTTTCGTGGCATCGGGCTGCTTCGACCTGGCAACCCCGCATTTTTCCACGGAATATACCATAAACCACCTGGGTCTGACCCCGGCCCTGAGGGGAAACATAACAACCCGTCGATACAGGGCAGGGCACATGATGTATCTGGACAGGACGTCGCTTTCCCAGTTGAAAAAGGATGTTGCGGCGTTTATCGCAGGTGCTCTGGTAGAGCGATGAATGTATCAGGAACTGCCCCAAAGATGACGATTCTTTCAGCATCACCTCCTGAATCGAGCGGTGTTCCTTCTGTTACATCCAGAAGGGGAGGGGGCTTGGTTTGGCCTTGGGTCATCTGCTTGATTATCGGCGTAGCGCTCTCTCTCGCATCTCCCTTTATGGCCGCTGCAGACGAAGTTCAGCAAAAAACCTCGCGGGTGGTCATCGTCGGCGGCGATCGTGACTATCCGCCTTATGAGTTCATCGACAAGGACGGCCATCCCGCCGGCTACAACGTTGAATTGACCAAGGCAATTGCCGAGGTGATGGGAATGAAGGTCGAGTTTCGGCTCGGCAGCTGGTCGGAAATGCGCAGCGCCCTGCAGAGCGGAAAGGTCGACGTGCTCCAGGGGATGTCCTACTCGGTGGAGCGGTCAGCGACGGTCGATTTTTCCCTGCCGCACACCATCGTCAATCATGCCATTTTTGCCCGCCGTGATTCGCCGATGATAAACTCACTCGACGAACTGGACGGGAGGGCGGTAGTCGTGCACCGGGGCGGAATCATGCACGACTACCTGGTGCGCAAGGGTTTTACCGGAAAACTGGTCCTTACCGACACTCCTGCGGACGCCCTGCGCCAGCTCTCCTCGGGAAAACACGACTACGCCGTAGTTGCCATCGTACCCGGGATGTACATTATCCGCGAACTGAAGCTGACCAACCTGATTCCGGTCGTTCGGAACGTAGCCACCCACCGCTACTGTTACGCAGTGGCCAAGGGGAATGCGGAACTCCTTTCCCGCTTCAACGAGGGTATGGCCATCCTCAAAAAGACCGGTCAGTATGAGGCGATTTACAACAAATGGCTCGGCGTTCTCGAACCGCCCGGCGTTTCGTGGAAACAACTTGCCAAGTACGGCGCAATCGTAGTCGGTCCGCTCGTTCTTCTCCTGGGTGGTTTCGCCCTCTGGTCCCGTACTCTGCATCGTCAGGTGGCCTTGCGTACCGCCGACCTGACGCGGGAAATAGCCGAGCGGCGCAATGCGGAGGAGGAGTTGCGCCTCAATCAGCAGCAACTGGTCCAGGCTGACAAGATGGCCGCCCTGGGCATCCTCGTGTCCGGCGTGGCCCATGAGATCAACAACCCCACCGGCCTGATCCTGCTTGAGGTTCCCAGTCTGAAACGGTTCTTCACGGACGCCTCAAAGGTCCTGGAACGGTACTACCAGGAGAACGGCGACTTCACCTGCGGCGGACTCCCCTATTCGCGCATGCGGGAAGAGATCCCGCGCAGCCTTGATAAGCTTCAGGACTCCGGCAAGCGGATCAGGCGCATCGTGGACGATCTCAAGGACTTTGCCCGGCAAGGTGATACCGCCTGCAACGAGATCGTGGACCTTAATGTGGTGGCGCAGGCGGCTGTGCGTCTGGTCGAGCCGTCCATCCGCAAGGCGACCGACTGCTTCAACGCCCGGTACGGTGAACATCTGCCCAAAATACGGGGCAACGCCCAGCGCATCGAGCAGGTGCTGGTCAACCTGATCCTCAATGCCTGCCAGGCCCTGCCGGATACTGGTCGGTGCATCGAACTCGCCACCTATTACGATCCGGGCCGGGGGATCGTCGCCTTCCGTCTGCGGGACGAAGGGATCGGCATCTCCCCTGAGCACTTGTCACGCCTGACCGACCCGTTTTTCACCACCAAGCGGGATATGGGGGGGACCGGACTGGGTCTGTCGGTCTCGGCCGGAATCGTCAAGGAACATGGCGGGACCCTCGAGTTCGATTCGACCCCCGGCAGCGAAACCACCGTAACGATGACTTTGCCTGCATACAAGGAGGATAAAACCCTGTGAGCGAGACTGTATATCCCGATTTCGGCATACTTCTGGTCGACGACGAACCGGACTGGCTCGGCTCTCTTGCCCTGACCCTGGAGTCCTGCGCGGGAATCTGCAACATCGCGACCTGCTGCGACAGCCGCCAGGTCATGGCCATACTCGATGAAGGGCGCATCGGCCTTGTCCTGCTCGACCTGACCATGCCGCACCTGTCGGGTGAGGATCTGCTGGAACTGATTGCCGAACGGCATCCCGAAATCACCGTCATCGTCGTCAGCGGCCTGAACCAGGTCGAGACCGCCGTCCGCTGCATGAAGCGCGGCGCGTTCGACTATTTCGTCAAGACCGACGACGAGGACCGGATGATCGGCGGAGTGCTCCGGGGTGTGCACATGCAGGAGCTTCAACGGGATCACCGGGAAATGGCCAGCCGCTTCTGTTCGCCCGAAATCCGGCATCCCGAGGTTTTCGACGCCATCGTCACGGGCGATCGGGCCATGCAGGCCATATTCGCCTATGTGGAAGCTGTGGCCAAGAGCCCGCAGCCGCTGCTGATAACTGGCGAGAGTGGCGTCGGCAAGGAACTCATCGCCCGCGCCGCCCACAGGCTGAGCGGCTGCCGGGGAAAGCTGGTGACGGTGAACGTGGCCGGGCTCGACGACACGGTCTTTGCCGATACCCTGTTCGGTCACGTGCGGGGCGCCTTTACCGGCGCCGAACAGGTACGGCGCGGTATGGTGGAGGAAGCAGCCGACGGCACCCTTTTTCTGGACGAGATCGGCGATCTGAGCATCTCCTCCCAGGTGAAACTCCTGCGACTGCTTCAGGAGGGGGAATATTTCCCGCTCGGCAGCGACCTGCCCAAGCGCCTCAAGGCCCGGGTCATCGTCGCCACCCATCAGAACCTGTCGGCCAAGGAGGGGACGGGCGCATTCCGCCGTGATCTCTACTTCCGCCTCCGCACCCACCACGTCCATGTGCCGCCGCTCCGGGAAAGGAGAGGGGACATTCCCCTGCTGCTGGATCATTTCCTGGAAGAGGCGGCCCGGGCACTGGGCAAGAAAAAGCCGACCCCGCCAAAGGGTCTGGCCCAGTTTCTCGCCACCTATGGCTTCCCCGGCAATGTCCGCGAACTCAAGGCCATGGTCTATGATGCCGTCAGTGTGCACCGCGACCGCATGCTCTCCATGGACTCCTTTGTCAAGGCCGTGGAGCGTTCCCAGGCAGAGGCCGGTCCAGCCGCTGTTACCCCTCCCAAAGAAAACCCCTTCGCCGGGTTCGACGAACTCCCCACCTTCAGCGATGCCGCTGCATTCCTGGTGATGGAGGCCATGAACCGCGCCAACGGTAACCAGACCCTGGCTGCGCGCCTGTTGGGCATATCCCAGCCGGCGCTCTCCAAGCGATTGAAGATGCGGCAATCTATTTGAGGATAAGGGGAGGGGGCCGGTTGTATAGCGCGGAACCCCGGGGGCATCCTAATCCTGCTTGCGTTCGGGAAAGTTACTGAAAACCATGACGATCCCCGTGATATCCCCCCGGTCGTCCCTGATGGGCGCGGCACAGCCGCCAATCGGTATCTCGTCTCCTTCTTTGTTGATGAAAGTGACATAATCCCTGGGAAGATTTATGATGATGCCGTCTTTGATGATTTGCTCCAGATGTTGCCTTTGCAAGGTCTGCTTTTCGCTGCCTATGATTTTAATCACATCCGTAATACTTTTGCCGACAGCGTCTTCCCGGCTCCACTTGGAAATTTTTTCTGCGGCATAATTCATGAAGGTAATGCGCCCCTCGGTATCGGTGGTGACAACCGCATTACCTATGCTCTTAAGCGTTGCGGCAAACCACTGTTCCATCTCCTTCAACTTGCTTTCCATCTCATGCTTGTAGAGGGCGATCCCGATTGCCACATGCAGATCTCTTTCCTTGAACGGCTTGAGTATGTATCCGAAAGGCTCCGTCAGTTTTGCGCGTTGCAGGGTTTTTTCATCTCCATAGGCGGTAACGTATACCACGGGAATATTGAAGCGGGTATGGATCTGTCCGGCTGCCTCTATGCCGTCCATCTCCCCCTTCAGAACGATGTCCATCAGTACCAGGTCGGGTTTGGTCTCTTCCGCCTTCCTGATGGCCTCTTCACCGGAGGATGCCTTGCCGGCGACCGTGTATCCCATGTTCTTGAGATTTTCTTCTTCATGGAGCGCGACAATCGCTTCATCTTCCACAATCAGGATCTTATGCCCCGTCATGAGCCTTATCCTCTTTCTTTGTAGAGTAACTCGGAGAATCTGATGGTGAATGTTGACCCTCCGGCTCGATCGAGTTCGATCGTCCCATCCAGCTGGCTTATCAGTGAGATTACCAGTTTCAAACCGAGGGTTTCGGTATTTGAGAAGTCTGCATTTTCCGGGAAGCCGATACCGTTATCACTGACAATCAACTCGTATTTCCCTTCAATCTGCGGTTGAAGGGAAAGTACGATCTCACCCGTTCTGCCTCCCGGAAATGCATGCTTCAGGCAATTGGTCACCAGTTCATTGATTATCAGGCCGCATGGGATAGCGGTGCTGACATTAAGATTAACATCGGCAACCTTTATGACGGCTTTTATCTGTTCATCGTTGATTCCAAAGGATATATACAGGTTGGTTATCAAATCGCCGATATAGCCGGCCATGGGAATAACCGTTAAATCCTTTGACTGGTAAAGTTTTTCATGGATCAGCGCCATGGTATCCACACGGCTCTGACTCTCCTTGAAAGCCATCAGAATCTCTTTGTCAGTGGCACGCGCCGACTGGAGGTGGAGCATGCTTGAAATGACCTGCAAATTATTCTTCACCCGGTGGTGGATTTCCTTCAGGAGGGTTTCCTTTTCCTTGAGTGACCCCCTGAGTTGCTCCTCGGCCATCTTTCGTTCGGTGATGTCCTGGATGATCCCGTCTATATAGTGTATTTCATGCTTTTCGTTGAAGAAGGGCCGGGTGTGAAGCAGCACCCACAGTTTGCTTCCGTCTTTCCTGTAAAATTCCACTTCAAAATTCTTCACATCCGATCCGCTCTGCATCAGTTCGTACAATTCCTCGCGGCGTTGCGGGGTTACATACAATTGCCGCCTGATGTCGGTTATGTTCTCGATTACATCTTCCGGGTTGTCGTATCCTAAAATAGCGGCGGTGGCGGGGTTGCAGCTGATAAATCTCCCCTCGGGAGTTGTCTGGTAAATGCCTTCGGTGGCGTTTTCGAAGATGCCGCGGTACTTTGCCTCGGCAAGTCTTTCCTGTTCGAGGGCTTTTTCCATGTTCGTATAATAGATGTGGTTTTCTATCGATGAGGACAACAGTCCCACGAGGTTCCCCATGCCAAGCAGCGCTTCCTCGCTATCGCTTACCCTTTGGTAAAATTCCGCATTCCCGGCCGAATTCCCGACCGCCAGAAGAGCAGGGGGGCTACCGTTGGAGCCGATGGGGTAGATCAGATATTCGTTCATACGCAATTTTGCACGGAACTCCGCAAGGTCCTTTTGTTCGGAGCCTGTTTTACAGATGAGATATTCACTGCCATCAAACAGGGGCGACAGAAAAGCATCGTTCTGCGCTATAATGAGCTCCGTTACAGCGCTCTTCTCCTCCTGATCGTAATAACCGCCAATGGCACAGACGGCATAAAGGCCCATATTTTCAAATTGCTGAAAAAAAAGGACCCTCTCATATTCAAGGTTGTAGATGACATATTCGGTAACATATTCGAAAATTTTTCCGATATCGAAGGTGGCATTGAGCTTTCTGTTCAATTCGTAGAGATCTTTATATTCTTTAAGCTGAGCATCGAGTTCCTCCTGGTACGCATAGAGCTTACCCTCCGTCTTGATCAGCCGTTTGACCTGCTGGGCAAGGGCCTCTTTTTCCATCTGCAGCGTCGCTATCTCGACGGCCTCTGGTGCAGAATTCCCGGTAACGGTCTCTTTTTTCATGATTCCCGCTCTTTACAGCATACTGCGCTGATTACGGACGTGAAGTTGTGAAAACAATTATACTTCGTGATCGGGCCGATTTCGCCATAAGTGTAAAAACCCATCCACGGGATATCTCCTCCGATGTCTTTCTGAAGAGACCTGATCAGTTCGATCTTCTCCCCCTCGCGAAAAACGACCTTTCCCCGGCCGACGCATTCGAATTGCAGAACGAATTTCGGCTTCCGGGTTCCTGTCTTGTCCTTTATCTGTCGGGAGATTGCCTTCATGCCGCTCGTTATCAATTCCTTGTCGCGGCGAACCAGCCAGAGGTCGGTGCCTTCCCGGACATCGGACTGTATTGTTACAGATCCTTCCCGATCGTCCTTTCCCACTATGTACCTGATGATGTATTCTTCATAACCCTTCCTTAGATGCTCAGGGGTTTTGAATCCAAGACATATATTCAAAGTCGTTTTGTTCCAGTGGTCAATCCAGTCTTCTTCAAAGTAGTCCTTAAGGGCTTCGAGGGCCGGAACCCCGTCGATCTCGTAGATGATGTTTCCCTTGCTTCGTGTGATCGTGCGTTTGGTTCCGATCGGGACACAGCCGTGGTTTATTCCCCAGGCAACATCCCCTTTGCCCGACATGACAACACACGAAATGCCCTCGGAAAAAACATCATCGTCGTGGTACTGGTAGGTTTTCTGGGATGTCCAGTTGTCCGCAGCCAATCCGCCGAAAAGAGGGAGCGGGCTTTTGCTGCGCAGTGATTTATCGAACGCCGCCCAAAAAGGATCGAAATCAAAAACCAGCCCGTCGGCAAAAAGAAAGCAGGCGATGTCGTCGGAAGTCAACAATGGATTCACCTCTTCTGCCAGGCGCTCTCCGGCTTTATAGGATTGCCCGGCTATTTCTTTTACGCGGGCGTTTTTGAACCGAAGCTCGTCCGAGCTGATCGCCATGACTGAAACGCCAAAGTTGGTTTCGATAACGGTTTCCTGCGTTATTATTCCTTCGCCCGAGCAACCGCTTAAAGGAGCCCGTGAAGTTGCTTCTCTTATCGCTTTTATCAGGACCTTCTGGTTATACCCGACGGTAGCAAACACGAAGACAAAATCGGGTTTGTCGATCTTTGCCTGCTCCAGGGCTTTCCGGGCGGCCTCTTTACCTGCTACTGCCGGATCCCTGTGAAAGCTATGACCCACACCTGCACTTGTTCCCATACGGATGCCTCACTTTCATGTTTCTATTCAACACAATCTTGGTGTTATTTAGTTTCCATCCGGAAACCCCGGATGAGAAACTATTTAAGAATCATCCCTTGCACTGAGGATAACATAAAGTTCATTGTTGTCACTGCCGGCCAACGAAGTATGATAACCAGCGGTTATAACCATAACAACAGGTTATAACCGCACCTATCTAGCTGAAATCGCTGCAAATACTGCTCGCAAGACCCTGTTTCCATATCCTTCGGTTATGCCGGTTCCTTCCGTCCGCAAGCGTTCATATTCTATTTTACCCAGTATAATCGGCATGTTACATATTTCGCCATCATTGGCATTGTCCCTGCTCTGGTAAGGATAGATCAGGTGCGGACCTCAACGGCTCCGCCAATCTTAACCCAACAGTGGAGGTCCTTATGTTAATGTTCTGGATCCAATTCGTCCTCGTCCTCGGTGCAATACTACTCGGCATCCGTAAGGGTGGTGTGGCACTCGGCATGATCGGCGGCCTGGGCGTTGCGGTGCTGTCGCTCGGCTTCAGAGTCGCACCCTCCGAGCCCCCCATTGCCGTGATGCTGATTATCCTGGCGGTGGTCACCGCCTCGGCCACCTTGCAAGTGGCGGGCGGCCTCGATTACCTCGTGCAGCTCACGGAAAAAATGTTGCGCGCCAATCCCAAATACGTCACCATCCTGGCGCCGCTTTCCACCTTTTTCCTCACGGTTTGCGTCGGGACCGGCCACGCGGTCTACGCGCTGCTCCCGGTGATCGCGGACGTGGCGCTGAAGACCGGTATCCGGCCGGAGCGTCCCATGGCCATATCCAGCGTCGCTTCCCAGATGGGGATCACGGCCAGCCCGGTGGCCGCCGCAGTGACGACTTTCCTGGCCGTCGCCGTTAAAGCCGGCCAACCGATAGGGCTGTTCGATATCCTCAGGGTTACCCTGCCTGCCGGCGTGGTCGGTGTGGTGGCGGCCGCCGCCTGGAGCTACAACCGTGGCAAGGACCTGGACAAGGACCCCGCCTATCAGGAACGGCTGAAAGATCCCGAATTCAGAGCGTCCCTTGACGTTTCCGTCACGACCTTGGGCAAGGAGATCTCCACCAATGCCAAGATTTCAGTCGCACTCTTCTTCTGCGGCGTGCTCACCATCGTGCTCTTCGCCCTCTATCCCCAGCTGCTCCCGAGCGTAAACGGCAAGCCTGTCCCCATGACTACGGTGGTGCAGTTCGTGATGCTCTCATATGGCGCCTTCATCCTGTTCGCAACCGGTGTCAAGGCAAAGGATATCGCCCACTCCAGCGTTTTTATCGCGGGCATGATCGCAGTTGTGTCCATCTTCGGCATCGCCTGGATGAGCGATACCTTCGTCAGCGCCAACAAGATCTTCCTGGTGGATAAAATCGGCATGATGGTCAAGATTGCGCCCTGGACCTTCGCCATTGCCATGTTCTGCGTGTCCGCATTTGTCAAGAGCCAGGCAGCCACGCTCATCATCATGCTGCCGTTCGGGCTCGCCCTCGGGTTACCGATCCCGCTGCTCCTGGGGCTGATCCCTGCCAGTTACGCCTACTTCTTCTTCGCCTTCTACCCCAGCGACCTGGCCGCCATCAACATGGACCGCACCGGCACCACCCGGATCGGCAAGTACCTCCTCAATCACAGCTTCATGATTCCCGGCTTTATAGGGGTCGGCGTATCAACGGTGGTGGCGTACATGATCTCGCGGGTGGTGTTCTAACCAATCCTTTGCTGATGTTATTTTATAACCCGATATCGCAGCAGGAATAACCCTTGCGGGGTACCCTTGCTGCGATATCGGGTTTTTTTTGCAACTTCCTTGAGACCCAAATTAGACCAAAGAAATATTGTTATTTTTTTCGGGTAATGATATCTATTTATATGCAAACTACGCCGACGTTGGATAAAGTCTCGAATTTACAAATCAGCTAAAATCTCATCATAAAAGGTGAAACGCATGTACAAATTGAAAGTTGAAACATCCTTTGCCGCTGCCCATTGCCTTATTCACTATCAGGGTGATTGCGAAAACCTTCACGGCCATAACTGGAAAGTA
The DNA here is from genome assembly GCF_000016745.1 of Geotalea uraniireducens Rf4. Lineage (GTDB taxonomy): Bacteria > Desulfobacterota > Desulfuromonadia > Geobacterales > Geobacteraceae > Geotalea > Geotalea uraniireducens. The sequence goes on from NC_009483.1 coordinate 2,480,113, forward strand.
GAGGTTACTGTGACGGCGATGGAACTGGATAAAGCCGGCCTGGGGATTGACTTTAAAATCCTCAAGGGGGAGACCAATACCCTCTTGAAAACCCTCGATCACAAATATCTGAACGAACTTCCGCCATTTATTGAAAGTTCCCCGTCGTCGGAAAACATAGCCCGCTATCTCTACCGGGAGCTTGCCAATAAGTTCAATAACGGCAACGTAAAGTTGGATATGGTGACCGTCTGGGAATCTGACTTCGCCAGCGCCAGTTATTATGAATAATCGTCAGGCCGAAATGATCGAGCTTTTCTCTTCCATCCAGGGAGAGGGAATGCTGGTGGGGTTGCGCCAGATATTTATCCGCCTTTGCGGGTGCAATTTTACGTGTAATTATTGCGACACCGAAAGCAATGTCTCTGTCGAATTCTGTCAGATGGAAGGGACACCGGGGCGGCGTGATTTTATACAAGTAAAAAATCCTGTTGCCCTGGAGCGTTTGACGTGTCTCATAAGCGGCTGGCAGCGGGGTTGGCCGGGCATCCATCATTCCATCAGCATAACAGGCGGTGAACCGCTTCTGCATTACGAACTGCTACAAGAATGGTTGCCCGTGCTGAGGGAGTTTCTCCCCATCTACCTGGAAACAAACGGGGTCCTGCACAAAGAGCTTTCACAGGTCATCTCCCACATCGATCATGTGGGCATGGATATAAAGATTCCCTCCACATCCGGTTGCGCAGATTTGTGGAAGGACCATGAGGCGTTTCTCCGCATCGCCGCCGCTAAGAACGTTTTTGTCAAGGCCGTGATCGGGAATAACACAGAAGATTGGGAAATAATCAAGGCTAGTGAAATAATTGCCTCTATTGATAATGCCATTCCACTTATCCTCCAGCCTCTGACGAATCCCGATGGGAAAATTGATATCGCACCGGTAAAAATGCTGGAATTGCAGGAAACAGCCAGCATATTTTTAAAAGAGGTGCGCATCATTCCCCAGACCCACAAATTTATCGGCCAACTGTGAAGACGATTCGATGATTATCGAAGAGATGACGATGGGGGATTTCGAGGAGGGGCTGAAGCGTACCCGGACAGTCTATATCCCTTTCGGTTCGGTCGAGGAGCACGGCTATCATTTGCCGCTCTCAACCGACACCATCCAGGCCTACGAAGTAGGCAAACGGGCTGCGGAGATCATCCCCCTGTTCGTTGCGCCGCCCATCCATTACGGCTGCTGCCGCTCCACGGCTTGCCATCCCGGCACCATCTCCATAACAACCGCAACATTGAAGGCGCTCCTCAAGGATATTGTCCGTTCGTTCCATAGCCACGGCATGCGTAATTTCATCGTCTTGACCGGCCATGCAGGCGGGGCGCACAAAATGGCTCTGCAGGATGCCGGCGAAGAGCTTATTGCTGAATTATTGGATATCAGGATGGCGGTCGTGACCGAATACGACCTGGCCAAGGATGCGGGGAGGGAGCTCGTCGAGACCGCCGGCGACGCCCATGCAGGCGAGATCGAGACTTCCCGGATCATGCATTCTCATCCGCAACTAGTGAACGGGACGGGGGAGAGGGAATTCCCGAGCTTTCCGGTCGGTATCCTGGTGAGGGACAAGAGACGATTCTGGCCGAACGGCGTCTGGGGAGATCCGACGAAGGCTTCAGCGGAAAAGGGGAAGCGGCTGGAGCAACTGGTGACGGCAAAAGTCGTGGACCTGGCCAGAGCCCTGGAGGCGTTCGAAGAGTGATTGAAGTTAGCCCATAAGGTCGCGAAAGGCGGCCTTTTTATTTATCATTTTGGTAAGGCATTGGCAAAGCCGCTACCAGAAGGGCTTTAGAATAAAGAGCTCCAGATTTCGCCTATAGACCGTTTTTATCCGCCGGGCCAGGGGTTGGTATGTTTCGCGGAAGAAGCATAGACGATCGAAACGATTCAAACTCCGAATCGATCGAAGCGGGCGCCGAATATCACCCACACCAGTTACCATATCGCGTACTTGACATAATACATCTTATCGGACGTTAAGTGCTACGTAACGAGTTAAAAAAATACCCGACAGATGCCGGGTATTATACTTTGCCATATCGAAATGTTTTATACTCTATATATTCCGCTTATCGATCACCCGTGAAGCTTTACCTTCCTGCCTCGGAATACTGTTCGGCTCCACAAGCTTAACGGTTATGCCGACGCCGAGCACCGACTCGATCCGTTTCTCGATTGTCTCCAGAAACGCCTTCTGACGCTTCATTTCATCGAAGAAGATGTTTTCCGTTACCTCGATTCTCACTTCCAGCACGTCCATGGATCCGTTCCGGTCGACCACCAGCTGATAATGGGGTTCGCAACCCTCGACGGCAAAAAGGACCTCTTCGATCTGCGACGGGAAAACATTCACCCCTTTGATGATCAGCATGTCATCGCTGCGTCCCATGGTCTTTTTCATCCTTACCATGGTTCTGCCGCACGCACATTTGGCGTAGTCGAGACTGGTCATGTCCCTCGTGCGGTAACGAATCATCGGAAATGCCTCTTTGGTCAGGGTGGTCAGCACCAGTTCCCCAACGCTTCCCGGCGGCAGTGGTTGGCATGTTTCAGGATCGATGATTTCCGGGATAAAGGCGTCTTCAAAGATGTGCATGCCGCATTTATGTCGGCACTCACCGGCGACGCCGGGGCCGATGATCTCCGAAAGCCCGTAATTGTCTGTGGCGCTCAGGCAAAGTCTGCTTTCAATCTCCCTGCGCATGGCTTCCGACCAGGGTTCGCCGCCGAACAGGCCTACCTTCAGCGACAGGGATTTGGGATCGATTCCCATTTTTTCCATCTTGTCGGCCAACGTTATTGCATAGGTCGGCGTACAGACCAGAGCAGTTGTTTTATAGTCCTGCATTATCATGATCTGTTTTTCGGTGTTACCGGCACTCATGGGGATGACCGTTGCCCCGATGGTCTCTGACCCGTAATGGAGTCCGAATGCACCGGTAAAGAGCCCGTAACCGAAGGCTATCTGCACCACGTCGTCATGGGTAACACCGGCGGCGGTCATGAATCTGGCCACCAGGTTGGACCAGGTCTTCAGGTCGTTTTTCGTATAGCCGACAACGGTCGGTTTCCCGGTCGTTCCGGAAGACGAATGGATGCGGACCACCTCTCTGAGAGGCACGGCAAACATGCCGTAGGGGTAATTGAGACGCAGGTCTTCCTTGGTGGTAAAAGGGAGTTTTGACAGGTCGGAGAGAGATTGTACATCTTCCGGAACTATGCCCATCCCGGTAAACTTGTTCCGATAACAGGCAACATTTTTATAGGCGCGATTCAAGGTAGCCTGCAATCTTTCCAATTGCAGCTGCTCCAGTTCTTCGCGCTCCATGCATTCATATGTCTGGTCCCAGATATGCTCCATATATGTACCTCGCTATGCACCGGAGATTTATATTGTCCTGAAATTACCGTTCCCAGACTTCTTTCTTTTCTTTGCCCAGGTAAGCACGTTGCACTTCTTTATTTTCCAACAGCTCCGACGACAATCCTTCAAGTATCACTTTACCTGTTTCCAGAACGTATCCTCGGTCCGCAAGTCTTAAGGCAGCCTTTGCATTCTGCTCGACAAGGAGGATCGTCGTCTTTTTCTCTTTTCGGAGGGTTTCAAGGACCCGAAAAATCTCCTGAACAACCAAGGGCGCCAGGCCCATTGATGGTTCATCCAGCAGCAGCAGTCTCGGTTTCGCCATCAGCGCACGACCTATGGCCAGCATCTGCTGCTCGCCACCGGACAACGTGCCCGCCAACTGCTTTCGCCTTTCCAGAAGGCGCGGAAAGAGGGCATACACCGTATCGAGGTCTTTTGCTATCTCACTCTTCCCTTCCCTGCTCCGGTAGCGCAAATAGGCGCCAAGCTCCAGGTTGTCTGCGACGGAGAGCGGATTGAAGACTTGTCGCCCTTCTGGAACCTGGGAAATACCATGTTTAACAATCCGGTCGGGTGGCAGGTTCCTGATCGAGGCCCCTTCAAATATAATATCGCCACTACCCGGAGGAATGACCGCTGACAGGGAATTGAGGAGCGTCGTCTTGCCGGCGCCGTTTGCGCCGATGAGCGTGACTATCTCCCCATGTTTCAGATGGAGGGAAACGTTTTTCAAAGCATGAACTTTGCCGTAATAGCTATTTAAGTTTTTGATCTTGAGCATAGATTTATAGGGGCGCCAAGTGGGATAGTTCCCTGACTCGTAGTTTATTGAGCCTCATAAAACCCCGTCCTGTGGGCGGGGTCAGCGTTCGTTGGCTTTGCCTGTAGATTGCCCATCTGCTACACCTGAACTTGAGTTGTCCCCACAATTCAAGTCGAAAGGAGCAGCAGATGAGCAGGTTTCAGAAGTTATCTCACGTTCTATGGCACTGTCAATATCACATTGTTTGGGTGCCGAAGTATCGTTATCGTGTGTTGCGTGGTCCAGTTGCCGAAGAGGTGTATAAGTGTATCCAAGTGTTTTCGGGTCGTCTTGGTTGCGAAGTGGTGGAGTTGAATGTGCAACCGGATCACGTGCACTTGTTGGTTAAAATTCTTCCGAAGGTATCAGTGTCGGAATTCATGGGTGCTATCAAGGGTCGCACGGCTATTCGGGTATTCAAGCAATATCCATATCTCAAAGAACGCCCCTATTGGGGCAACCATTTTTGGGCCGAAGGTTACTGTGTTGATACAGTTGGTCTTGATGCGGAGATGATCCGCAAGTACGTTGTCTATCAAGAGAAGAAAGAGCGAACAGAAACCAAATAGCAACCTTATAAAAGGGGACAACTCGCAGCGTGCCTTCTATGAGGGCACGCATTCAGCACCCCTATGGGGTGCCTTTCAAAGCCCCGTCCTCTGGGCGGGGTTCTTTACTCTTCTCCCAGATAGGCCGCAACGACCTCGGGATTTTCCTGTATCTCACGCGGTGTCCCTTCTGCCAGTTTGCGGCCGAGATTCAGGACAACAATGGAGTCGCAGATATCCATAACCAACTCCATGTCGTGTTCCACGAGCACGACTGTCACACCCATCTCCCTGATCTTTCTTATCAACAGGCTCAGTTCATGGGTTTCTTTGCTGTTGAGACCTGCCGCAGGCTCGTCCATCAACAGGATTTTCGGTTCGAGGGCCAAGGCACGGGCGATTTCCAGCAAGCGGCCTTTGCCGAACGGAAGATTGGCTGCTTCCTGTTGAGCCAGATCCGCTATGCCGGTAAACTCCAGCCAGCGCATGGCGTTGTCCCTGATCCGACGTTCTTCACGGAGGTGCCACGGCATTTTGAAGGCGCAGGCCAGAAATCCGCTTGAACTTTTGCTGTGAAGGCCGACCATGACATTTTCCAGGACTGTCATCTTGCCGAAAAGCTCAATGTTCTGGAAGGTCCGCACCATCCCCAGGTAGGCGCGTTTTTCCGAAGGGAGGCGGGATATATCCTTATCTCCCAGCAGGACGGATCCCGATGTCGGGGTGTAGATACCGGTTACGATATTGAACAGGGTGGTCTTGCCGGCACCGTTCGGGCCGATGATGCCGGTGATCAAATCTTTCCCGATGCTAAAGGATACATCCTCCAGGGCAGTAATGCCGCCGAACCGTTGGGTTATCTGCCGTACGCTAAGCATGCTCCCCTCTTTCGACCGGTTTTTTCGGCATTAATCGAGAAAGTAGTCCCGGGATGCCGAGGACCAGGCCGCCGGGCATGAACATGGTCATAAGGATCAACAACAGGCCGTAGATCACGATGTCGTAATCCTGAAAGGCCCGCAGAATCTCCGGTAAGAGGGTGAGGAGCACGGCACCGAGGAACGAGCCGTAAATGCTGCCAAGGCCGCCTATGATCACCATGGTGACGAGTTCTATGGAGAAATTAAAGCCGAAGGACGCCGGTGAGATGAAGGTCATGGTATGGGCATAAAGGCTTCCGGCCAATGACGAGACAACGGCTGAAAGCGTGAATACCTGCACCTTAAGAAGACGGGCATTGACGCCCATCACCCTGGCGGCGACTTCGGAGTCATGGATGGCCCTGAGTGCCCGGCCGATGCGTGAGTTTACCAGGTTTATGGACAGCAACATGATTACCAGGGTAAACGTCCAGATGAGATAATAATTCTTGTAATCGTTATCGAATGCCAGTTTGCCCAGAGAGAGGTTCGGTATCCCTGAAAGTCCTGATGGCCCACCGGTCAATTCCACTGTTTCATTGAAGATGATGTAGACGATGATGCCGAGACCGAGGGTGGCCATGGCCAGGTAATGGCCTTTAAGTTTCAAAATCGGAAAGCCGATGAAAAAGGCGATCAGACCGATAGATATTGCCGCTATTACCATTGCCAGCCAGGGGTTGACAGAGTGACTGGCAGTAAGGACCCCCGAGACATAAGCTCCCAAACCGAAGAAAGCCGCCTGCCCCAGGGATATCTGGCCGGTGAAACCAAGGAGTAGGTTTAATGCTACGGCCAGCATGGTGTTGATGCCGACGAAAACCAGGACGTTCATCATGTAGCCGCCTGAAAATATGAGGGGGACCAACAAGATGAGGGCAGCGAAAATTATAAATTTTATAACGGTATGTTTCACTTTGTGGCCTTTGCGTTTCGACTGATTTTCAAACCCGTTCCGTCTCACCTTTTTTAAACAGTCCCTGGGGTCTGACAAAGAGGAGCAGCAATAGAATTATGAAGGCGATGGCGTCCTTGTAACCGGAAGAGATGAGACCTGCACCGAGGGATTCAAGCGTTCCCAACACTAAACCGCCGATCACCGTCCCTACCCCGCTGCTCATGCCGCCGATTATGGCCGCGCAGAAACCCTTCAAGCCGAGCATGATGCCGACGTCGTAGGCGGTCATGGTAAGTGGGGCGATGATGATGCCGGCCATGGAACCAAGCGCTGAGCTGATGACAAAGGAAAACAGAACCATTCTCTTGACATCGATGCCGACCAGACTTGCAGCGCGTCGGTTGAAAGCACAGGCGCGCATGGCTTTTCCGCTGATGGTATAATAAAAAAACAGTTTGTTGGCAATGATGACCAACAGGGTAATGGCAAAAATCCAGATATGCTGGGGAAGAATGGTTGCCCCGGCAACGGATATGGGGTCATTGCCGGAAAATGAAGGAAGTGCATGGGTATCTTTGCCCCAAAGGAGCATGGCCAGCCCTCGTATGAAGATGCTGGCGCCGATAGTGATTATAACGAGGCTCATCGGTGTGGCATTCTTCAATGGTCGAATTGCCAGCCGTTCAAAGGCGATCCCGGCGGCGGTGGAAGTGAAAACCGCCAGGGGGATTGAGGCAAACAGCGGAAGTTTCAAGGTCGTGAGAAAGAAAAACGACAGCATACCGCCAAGCATGACGAACTCGCCCTGAGCAAAATTTATTATCCCGGTTGAGTTGTAGATGATTGCGAAGCCAAGTCCGATAAGTGCGTAGATCGCACCTGTGGAAAGGCCGGAAAGGACATATTGTAGAATTTGTTGGGATAAATCCATCTATGGTTATTCTCGCGTAATACCAATTCCAAATAAAGGCGCTATCTTCGTTGGCTCGTCTTCGGCTCCTCAACGTACGCAGTTGTACGCCTTCGTCGCCTCAATCCTCGCCGCCTTGATGTCATCCTTGATTTGAAATTGGAGTAAGATAAAGGCAGCGCAGGTTAATCCTTAACCTGCGCTGCCATGCCAGCAAATTACGTTAACAAGAGTGACGATGATTACTTGACCAGCACCCAGTCCTTCTGCTTCACTTCCACGAGAACAAAGGCGTCCTTGTTGAGACCGGCGTGATCTTGGGGCGCATAAGTGAATACTCCACCAATACCGGCAAAGTTGCGGTTTTTTTCCAACTGGTTGCGGATAGCGGCGGGAGAATCCCCTCCCCTTTCGATCGCCCCTTTGAGAAGCATCACCGCATCCCAGGCATGTCCTCCGAAATGATCACCCTCTGCCTTGAAGTGCTTTTGATAATCCTTGACGAACGAAAGGAGTGATTTCTTCTGGTGGTCAGAGTTGGGAAGCCGGTCTGCAACCAGCACACGTCCCGAGGGGAGAATTATCCCTTCGGCGGCATCTCCAGCCAAATCGATGAACTTCCTGGAAGAGACCCCGTGGCTCATGTAAATCGGGAATTTAAGGCCCAGTTGTTTGGCGTTTCTGGCAATGACGGCTGGGCCAGGGTTGGTCCCCCAACAGATCATGGCCTGGGCCTGGCTGCCGCGGATTTTTGTCAGTTGCGAGGTCATGTCGGTGTCCTTCGGTCCGTACGTGTCGTCGGAAACGATCTTGATACCGAATTTTGCCGCTTGTGCCTTTAACTGCTCACGCCCTGAAGAACCGAATGAGTCGGAGACAGTCAGGATGGCGACCCTGCTGATATTACGTCTTTTCAGGTTTTCGTAAATGCGTGCCACGGCCAAAGAATCGTTCTGGGCGGTTTTAAAGACCCATTTTTTTGCCGGCTCGGTGATTTTAATCCCTGCAGCGCAGGATATGAGGGGGATCTGCGCCTTTTCCACGATGGGGATGACAGCCATTGTGTCCCCGGTGGTGCTGGGGCCGATGATCGCCGCAACCTTGTCCTCCTTGATCAGCCTGGTAGCAGCCTGAACAGCCTTTGTGGCGTCACCCTGGGTGTCGTAAACCACCAGTTGCAGCATGCGTCCCTTGACGCCGCCGGCTTTGTTTATTTCGTCAACCACCATTTGGGCTGTATTGCGTTCCGGTTCTCCGAGGAAAGAGGCCGGGCCGGTAACGGCAAACAGTGCGCCGATTTTGATCGGTGCCGCAGCATTAACGGAGCCGGCTGTCAACCATATGAACATAAAAATGAAAATGGGATAAACTATCTTGTTTAACATTTGGCTCCTCCACCAATTCAGCGCGCTAACGTCCAATCACCTTTTACGATACGTACCATTTCGAACGCGGAAAGATCCAAGCCGTTATGGTCATTGGTTGACATGTTGAATACGCCGGAAACTCCTACCATCCTGGTGCTCTGCTCGATGCCGTTTCTGATCTGCCCCGGCGTTGCCCCGGACTTCTTGATGGCATTGATTAACAGCTGGAATCCGTCATATGCATAACCACCAAATGTGGATGCTTCCACCCCGTATGCCTTCCTGTACGCCTGATCATACTCCTTGAGGAGCTTATGCTGTGGGTCGGTTTTCTTCAACAGCTCATATATTGCCAGTTTGCCGGCAGGGAGTATTACTCCTTCTGCGGCATCAGCCCCGGCCAGTTCGATGAATTTCTTTGATGCGACGCCGTGACTCTGGTAGAGAGGTATCTTCATGCCCAGTTGCTTCAGGTTTCTGGTTATTACCGCAGGACCGGGGTTGGTTCCCCAGCAGATTATCGCATCGGGCTTGGCTCCCTTGATCTTGGTGAGTTGCGCCGTCATGTCGGTGTCTTTCGGTGAATAGACCTCGTCGGCGACTATTTTGAAGCCCTTCCTGGACGCCATTTCTTTCAGTTGTTCGCGTCCGGAAGAGCCGAAAGAATCGGAAACGGTCAATAGGGCTATGCTTTTCTGCTTGCGTTTCTCCGCAAAATTGAGAATTTTCTCGGCAGCAACATGGTCGTTGGCCGGTGTCTTGAACACCCATCTTTTTACCGGATTGGTTATCTTGATACCGGCGGCACAGGATATGAGAGGAATCTGTTCCTTTTCCACGATCGGTATTACGGCCATGGTTTCACCCGTTGTGCTCGGCCCGATAATCGCCACAACCTTGTCGTTCTTGATAAGTTTGTTGGCCAGTTGAACAGCCTTGGTTGCATCTCCCTGGGTATCGTAGACCACCAGTTCAATCTTGCTCCCCTTGATTCCACCTTTTGCATTGATTTCTTTTACCAGCATCTCAAGGGTGCTTTTCTCAGGCTCGCCAAGAAAAGAGGCCGGACCGGTGACCGAAAACAGTGCCCCGATTCTTATGGCGGGAGCAGCCAGCGCCGAAGTTACGGAAAACATCATTACAATGCCCAGTGCGAATAATACGATTTTCCTCATAGCAAGCTCCTTTGATAACAGGTGGTTACATACTGTAAAGTCTTTCACCGGCAAGGACATTGAAACCGTTGTCAAGCAAAGCTTTTATCGCTTTTTCGGTTTCATCGAATCGAAAGATAATAACCGCATTTTCACCGCAACGTTCAACGAAAGCATACATGTATTCGACGTTTATGGATTTACTGTCAAGCGCCAGGAGGATTTCCGAGAGTCCGCCGGGGCGGTCGGGAACCTCTACAGCGACGACTTCGGTTTTGCTGACCGTAAAGCCCTTTTCTTTCAGGACATTATTCGCTTTCTCCCGGTCATTGACGATCAGCCGCAGAATGCCGAAATCAGAGGTGTCGGCGAGGGACAGGGCGCGGATGTTGATGCCGGCCTCTCCCAGGATGCGGGTCACCTCCGCCAGACGGCCTGACTTGTTTTCAATAAAGATGGAGATCTGTTCTACCTGCATGATTGCCCCCTTTAAAAGCCATTTCTTAAGAATCAATAGTTCGGTTGTCTATTACTCTTTTGGCTTTACCTTCACTGCGCATGATGGTTTTCGGCTCTACCAATCGCACCTTGCATGTTACTCCCAGTAAATCCTTGATCTCTTTCTCGATGGTATGTGACAAGGCCTGAAGATGTTTGACCTCATCGGAAAAGATGTTTTCGTCCACCTCTACCTGTACCTCAAGGATGTCCAGGTTTTCCTTCCTGTCGACAATCAGCAGGTAGTGGGGTTCTACCCCTTCGATACCCATCAGAATTGATTCGATCTGCGACGGGAAGACGTTGACGCCGCGGATGATGAGCATATCGTCGCTGCGGCCACTCATACGGCTAATCCTGGCATGGGTCCTGCCGCAAACACACGGCTCATAGGTAATGCTGGTGATGTCCCTGGTGCGGTAACGGAGCAGCGGGATTCCTTCTTTGGTAATGGTAGTTATAACCAGTTCCCCCTTGACTCCGGGAGGGAGAACCGCACCACTGTCCGGGTCGATGATTTCGGGGATAAAATGGTCTTCCCAGATATGCAATCCCTGCTTCGCTTCCTGGCACTCAATGGCTACCCCGGGCCCCATTATCTCGGATAGCCCGTATATGTCGATGGCGGAGAGGTTAAGCTTTGCCTCGATTTCACTTCGCATGGAGTCGGACCATGGTTCTGCCCCGAAAATACCGACACGCAGGTTGAGCCCCTTGAAATCGATACCTTCTTCCCTTGCCGCCTCGGCCATATAGAGCGAATAGGAGGGGGTGCAGGTGAGCACGGTCGAACCGAAGTCCTTCATGATCATGATTTGTTTCTTGGTGTTTCCGCCGGACATGGGAATAACCGATGCCCCCAGCTTTTCGGCGCCATAGTGCGCGCCCAAACCGCCGGTAAAAAGACCGTAACCATAGGAATTATGGATGATGTCCCCCTTATGGGCGCCGGCAGCGACGAACGAGCGGGCCATAAGTTCGGACCATGTGTCGATGTCTTTCTGTGTGTATCCGACCACCGTCGGTTTGCCGGTAGTGCCGGATGAGGCGTGGATACGGACGATGTCCTCCATCTTTGCCGCAAACAGTCCGTAAGGATAACTATCGCGCATGTCCTGCTTGCAGGTGAAAGGAAGCCGCTGAAGATCTGCCAGAGATGTGACCTGTTCCGGTTTGATACCAGCTTTGTCAAGGGATTGGCGATAAAACGGGACGCGGGAGTAAACACGCTCCACCATGGCCTTGAGCCGTTTCAACTGCAATGCTTCAAGGGCCGGCCTGGGGAGGGTTTCAAACTCTTCGTTGAACATTTTGAGGAAACCTCTCTGTTAAAAGAATTAGGTCTGGTTAAACGGGGGGAACGATATGCTTAATTATGCGCCGTTTCTACCGAGATAGAATGCCTTTTTATTGATTTCCAGCGCCTTGGAGGGCGCCATTTTTTCTATGGCCGCCAGCCAGAACTTTTCATCAATGTCAAGTTGCTTTGAAAGTGCGCCAATCAACACCGTGTTGGCGGCTTTGGGGCTTCCGGCCGAGTTGGCCAGCTCCACCCCGTCAAGCACGACGCAGTCGGGAAAAGACTCCCTGATTTTGTCGACCAAGCCCGCAGGATAAGGCTCTCTACCTGTTGAAACGATTGACGGGTTAATTTTAAGGTCGTTTACTACCACCTTGCCTCCCTTTTTCAGGAGCGGCAGGTAGCGATAAGATTCCAGCAGCTCGAAACCCAGCAGTATGTCGGCTTCCCCTTCGGGAATGATGGGGGACTGTACTTCTTTGCCGAAGCGGACATGGGAAACGACACTACCCCCACGCTGGGACATGCCGTGAATTTCGCTCTTTTTCACGTCAAAGCCCGCCTGCTTCAAAGCTTCAGATAGAATTTCCGAGGCAAGAAGCGTCCCCTGCCCTCCTACACCGACCATGAGTACATTGATAATTGTGCTGCTCATTTTTTTGCCTCAATTGCGTTAAGTTTACAGACCTGCTCACAGACATTGCAGCCCGTGCAGAGCTGTGGGTCGATAAATGCCTTTCCCTTTTTCCCATCCGCCTGCCAGATAATGGCCGGACATCCCAGTTTCAAACAGGCCTTGCAGCCTGCGCAGAGTTCAATGTCAACCTTAACCCCAGCGCCATTCTCGTAAACCCCTTCCCGCTTGATAAGTACACAGGGACGCCGTGTAATGACGACTGACGGTTCAGGACGTTCCATTTCCTCCTGAAGAACCTGCTTCGTTTCGTCGATGTTTAACGGATCGACAATCCGTACATTTTTAACACCCAACGACCTCACCAGTTGCGGCAGATCGACTTTAAAAGTCTCATCTCCCACCAGGGTAAAGCCGGATGCCGGATTTTCCTGTCTGCCGGTCATGGCGGTTATGCGGTTATCAAGGATTATCACCGTAGCGGGCACGTTGTTATAAACCATGTCCAAAAGCCCGGTAATCCCCGAATGGAGGAAGGTGGAGTCGCCGATAACGGCAACGACCTTTTTCTGTTCTTCAGTGGAAAGCACCTTGGTGATTCCGATGGCGTTGCCGATGCCGGCCCCCATGCATACGCAGGTGTCCATTGCAGAAAGCGGCGGAAGGAAGCCGAGGGTGTAGCAGCCGATATCGCCCATTACGTAAGCCTTGAGCTGGTTCAGGGTATAGAAAATACCGCGATGAGGGCATCCAGGGCACATGTTGGGCGGTCTGCCCGGAAGGATGTCAACCCTGGATCGTGCCGGTTCCGGCAGTTTGAAGGCTTTACGCAGGATCCCCGGGGTCAGCTCACCGCAGATCGGGATGATCTCCTTGCCGATCACCTCGACCCCCATTGCCTTTACCTGTTCTTCGATAAAGGGGTCAAGCTCTTCGACAATATATAGCTTTTCAACCTTCCCGGCAAATTCACGGATCAACTTGTCCGGCAACGGATAAACCATGCCGAGCTTTAACACCGATGCTTCCGGCAGCACCTCTCGCACATACTGATAAGGGATACCGGAGGTAATGACGCCGATTGACCTGTCCCTCAGTTCCATCCGATTAATGGTGAGCGTATTGGCATACTGCTGCAGTTTGAGTGTGCGTTCCTCGATAAAAGGGTGACGGACCCTCGCATTGCTCGGGAGCATGACGAATTTTGCAGCATTTCTCGTCAACTTGGGTACCGGTAAGCCGGCAACCGGTTCTTCCAGTGTGACGATGGACTTACCATGGGAGGTGCGGGTTGTGGTACGGAGCATGACCGGTGTGTCAAACTGTTCGGAAATGGCGAATGCAAGTTTGGTGAAATCTTTACATTCCTGGGAATCAGCAGATTCCAGCATCGGCACTTTGGCGAATTTGGCGTAGTTGCGGTTGTCCTGCTCATTTTGCGAGGAGTGCATTTCCGGATCGTCAGCGCTGACAAGGACCAATCCGCCATTGACACCGGTATAGGAAAGGGTAAAGAGTGGGTCGGCAGCAACATTGACCCCCACATGTTTCATGGTGACCAATGCTCGGCCACCGCCAAAAGAAGCGCCAATCCCTACCTCAAGCGCTACTTTCTCATTTGGAGCCCAAGACGCGTCGATATCCTTATATTGAATGATATTCTCAAGGATTTCTGTTGATGGAGTACCGGGATAGGCGCTGGCCACCTTTACCCCTGCTTCAAAGGCGCCGCGGGCGATGGCTTCGTTGCCGGAAAGAATTTCCTTCATGGAAAAAACACCTTCTTGTTAAACAAAATAAGGGGATCGCTCCCCGTAAAAGTGCCAAAAAATATACAGAAAGAAGCCGGTCAAGTCAACTGCTTTTAGAACGCCGATACTGTTTTATAGAACGAGGTTTCAATGTTTATCCGTTGCTATCTATTGACAAAAGGCAATTATCAGCTATTCATTTTGATAGAAAATGAAACTATCGGAGGATTATATGAAAAAAGTTACTTTAATGTTTCTAATGCTCTTTGTATCAGCTACAATTTCTTTGGCCGCTGAAGCACCGTCTGTAGACCAGGGCAAAGAGTTATTTGAAAGCACAAAACTGGGGACGAATGGAAAAAGCTGCTCGACGTGCCATCAGGGAGGGAGAAAATTGGAGTGGGCAGCTACTTATGACGACGAAAAACTGGCAAATATTGTTAATTCCTGCATTCAAAAGACTTTGAAGGGACAGCCGCTTCCCCCCGATTCAGACAGCATGAAATCTCTGCTGTCATATATACACACCTTTGCCGGGCCGGGCAGGTAGCCAGTCGCAAGAGGAATTATCGAATGGGGGGATTCAGCACATGCTGCATCCCCTTCCGCATTTGTCAGTCTGCCAGTAACAAGCCTTCGAGCAGTCCGAAATCGCTCACCTTTATCCGATTAAAACCAAATATTTTCATGGTGTTGATGGTTATCAAGATACCGGCTATTATCAAATCCTCACGTCCCTTTTCAAGTCCTGTTATTTTCAGGCGTTCAGCCGGCGTCAACGGAAGAAGGTCCGCATAGATATCCTCAATTTCCGCCAGCGTCATCGTATGATTGTTGACCTTCCGGTAATCATAATCAACCATTTTCAGATTTATGGCTGCAAGAGTCGTTGCTGTCCCCGCAGTGCCGACGAGGGTTACTTTGGATATATCATGCATCAGACCCAGTCGCTGCATCTCTCCCGTCAGAAGATCAAGCTCCCTTTTTACCTTATCAGTCATGGCTTCGCAGGTTATTTTCCCTTCGGTAAGCCTTACAACACCAAGAGGAAGGCTCCGGGTGAACAAGGGGGACTCTCCGTGCGACAGGGTATATTCGGTACTGCCGCCACCAACATCAAAAACGAGAAAATCTCCGATCTTGTCATCGATACCCGCCAGAACGCCGCGCAAAGTAAAGAGCGCCTCTTTCTCGCCATCGATAACCTCAAGCTTGATGCCTGTTTCGCGGAAAACCCGCTCACAGAAGATATTACCGTTGACGGCATCGCGCACCGCGCTTGTCGCAACGGCCCGAACATTATTTACTCCGTGGAGCCTGATTTCGCCGGCGAAATCTCGCAATGCCTCGATCGATCTTTCGGCGGCTTCCGATGATATGCCGGCATTCTGAGAAAATCCACCCCCAAGCCTGGTAATGTGCCGTTTTAAGAGTACCGGAATGAAGGAATCGTTATCGCCTATTCCCCCGATTAATAAACGTGCGGTATTTGTTCCAAGGTCAATAGCTGCGTTCAGTCGAGACATTAAAATTCCTTTTCAATCTCAATGATGGTAAGGGACATCTGGGCAATTTTAGTAAATGCCGCGATAATATCTCCGTAAAGTAATCCTGCAACAATAGTGCACTTACCGCTGTGAAGACGTTTAATATGATTCTGCTGTAAGGTTTCATGCGCCAAATTGATTGCATTCATTTTCTCTTTAGCGCTGGCGGAATCCGCAGTCGTTGTTGATTCTTCGCATAGGGAGTTTACAGCTAATGTGACCATTTCAGCGACTTGAGCGGCAAACGCTTTGATTTCTACCATGGCGGCACTGGAAAAACGGAGTTTTTCTTCCTTTTTACGCCGCATGTATTCCATTATAGCCTCACTTTGATCACCGATATGTTCAAGTTCATTAATAATCTGGATCATTGTCGGGATTTCGACTGCGTTTGTCGACGGCAGCGGCTGCCTGGAAAGGGTAATCAAAAAACTCGAAATATCTCGTTGCAAGACATCCAGCAGTTCTTCCCGTTGCTTTATGCGATTAGCGCTACGAGCATTAAAGCTGTGAAACTGTTCAACCATCTCGTGGTACATCGAGCCGGTAACCGTCGCCATCCTCTTTATTTCGTTACGGGCCTGCAAAAAAGCAATGGTCGGCGTATTAACAACCCGCAGATCAATAAATTTAGGACGGGGCTCAACATCGCTTTCACCATCCTTTCCTGGAAGTATCACTGTTGCTGACCTGGCAAAAAAACCGATGAGCGGAAGGAAGATAAGGGCGCTCAGAATACTGAATACCGTGTGTGCGTTAGCCAAATGTCTTGCAATGTATGGTTTTGTTTCAGAAGCTAGGGGAGCGATGGCGTATGTGTGGAGGGTTTGAACGGTGAAATCGGCTTCTCCAGGAGAAAAAACCTGAACAAAACGCAGAAATAGCGGGAATGTGATTAAGACAAGACCAATAGCTACGCAATTAATGACGATATATACAAGAGCCGTCCTTTTTGCAGCCAGAGTGCCATTGATAGCCGCAATGGCAGCTATCAGCGAGCCACCGAGCGATTCACCTACAACCATAGCAACGGCGGAATCGAAATTCAGCAGTCCGCTGCTGGCAAGGGCGATGACAATACCGATTGCTGCGCTGCTGGATTGAATCAGAAACGAAAGCAAAGCTCCCAGTATAACAGCAGATATGCGCCACGATAAAAATTGCCGGCTTAACCCGTTAATTAACGTGTTTTGTTTCAACGGCGCAAAGCCTAATTCCATTATGTGCAGACCAAAGAAGACTAGACCGGCCCCAAGCAATAGCGTCCCTATGTTTACCCATCTTCTTCTGCTACTGAAACACCTTAAAATCACACCGATGAATATTGTTGGTAAAGCGAAGAAAGAGATTTTAAACGCGATGAATTGTATTGCCAGGGTGGTGCCGATGCCGGTACCGAGGAGAACACCTAAAGCCTGATACAGAGAAATGAGGCCGGCATTTACAAACCCTACAACAAGGATGGAAGCGGTGCTGCCGGATTGAAGCAATGAGGCAAGACAGCTCCCCATGAGAGCTGCGGTCAAGCGGTTGCCGGTGATTTTTTCAAGGGAGTGTCTAAGACGATCACCGGCTAGCTTCTGAAGGCCCTCGGACATGGATTTCATGCCAAGGATGAAAAGGCCCAACCCTCCAAGTGCCTCCATGAGAAATGAGAGAGGCATAGGAGTTATTCTCCGTTATTATTTTTCAATTTTAAATGGGAAAGTAAAATCGGGCGCAGCCGATTTAGCGGTTCCTTTTTTATATACAAGTAATTTGACACCTTTTTTACCGCTAAGGTCAATCTTGAAGTAAACAAGACCAGCAACCTTCGCTTTTGGAATAATGATTCCGTTTGCAATGGCTTTTGTGTATATATCCTGAGGGTATACTTCATAGAAATAGGGAAGTTGAGAGTTGAAAGTATTATAAAATGACGATTTTTCATAATCTTCCATATAATAAAAACCGACGTATGGATAGGGTATCAAATAATAAGAATCTTTGGAGATAATTTCTTTAACCTTTTCCGGTGTCAAGGGGAAATACTGATTTCCATCACTGTCAACGAGCAGAAATAAATCAGAGTCTAATGGCATCTCATTGTTACCCTGATTCTCTATCAAAACAGAAAATGCAGAAACAGTTCCTTCAAGATTATATGTGTAAAGTTGTGTATCGGCGCTAGATACTGTGATGGAAATGCTGTCTTTTGTCAGTGTCTGTGAGTTGTCCTTAGGATTTACGACACCCGATTCAACCGGTACCGGTACAACTTTGAGTGAGCATCCTGTAACGAAAAATAACAATATCGCAAAGGAAAGAAATGACTTTTTCATATAATTCCCCCTTAGACTACACTGAGATCATTAGATTAAATTTTAATTTCCGAAAAATCATTCGCATACAACAAAATACGCACGGATTGGCGATTGCCTTTATCTACAGTATCATCTTGTGCCGCAATATACAAGTCAAGTCCCAGCTTATGTTTTATCCGCAAATATTGTTCAACTTCCTTGGCAAGATACAGCGACTTTTTCACCTTTTCATCTTTGCTGTTGGAGGGCGCAAAATAACCTTCTATTCTGACCACCTTCCCTTTCCCCAACATGATTAATTTGGGAACCAATGCATCAAGGTTATGCATGGCACGACCATCGGAGTTCAAGCTGCCTGTGCGAAAACTTATCTCTCCAATCTGTTCGCAACCTTCAGGAAGTGACTGATTGTCTCCCTGGGCGTATGTGAGTGTACACCAACCCATTAATACAAGAAAACACACAATTCTAAACCGTTTCATCTGTTCCCCTTTGGAACGAGAAAGAGGACTTCAAAGCGACGGTTCATTCTTCTCCCATCAGTGGTGGAGTTGTCGGCGATTAACTTTGATTTTCCCATTCCTTTAACAAAGACGCGAGTCGGGTCTATGCCTTCTTTGATGATGAGATAACTGGCAATAGCAATTGCACGCTTAATCGAAAGGTCCATATTGTAACCAACTGAACCAATACTGTCCGTATGACCATCTATACGTAAATACAACCATGTTTTATCAGTACGTGCTTGCTCGGCTACTTCCGACAAGGCTTTCTTCACTTCGTTCGACAACTCGATCTGGCCAAACTCAAACATAATATCCGGGAATCGGAACTTCCGATACACCGACATTTTTTGTGAAATCTGCGTTGGCTTGGCATTCGAAACTTCAATATTGTCTCCCTTGACTTCGATCCCATAAAGTGGGGTTACCCCCTCCAAACTGGACTCAGCAACAGGGTTTAATTCAGTCGCAATCTCAGCCTTCGGCTCGACGGGAATTTCACTTTCCAACTGAATCACCTTGGCTTCTCGGGGCAGCAACGGCATAACAACGGGAGTCGAAACAGGTTGAGAAGGTATTGTTATCTGCCCGTAAGGCTTTATGACGATTTCTTCCTTGTCTGGATCGACCGGTATTTCTAATTTACTGGCCGGTACGATTGGTACAGCTGTTTTTATTAATGATGTGATCGGAATAATTTTGACCGGTTTTACTATTTCCTGTTTTTTATTTTTTTCATCATTCTCCGAGGCAAGCTTAGGAACCGCTTTTATATAGTTACCTATCCCCTGACAGGTAGAAAATCCGACGAGTGCCCGCCAATCGGGGCTAACAGAAGTAAGGCCGAACCCACCGGCTAAATTAAGCGTGAGGTGTGGTGAGATATAGTATTGGAGACCGACAGATCCCTCGACAGGGTAATCTGGAACATTGCTGCCGAATGGATTAGCTGCGTTCTTGCCAAAAACTTCCACAATTAATTTAGTTCTGGGGGTAGCCATATATTCAACACCGCCGCCATAAAGCAGTTCGTTATCGTAGGCATTGCCGCCCGGGGCAAGGTAGCCGCCATAAAGATGGATTCCCACCCGATCCGTCTTTAATGAAGCTATGAGGCGTCCCCCCACATCGTTGATACCGTCAACAGCTTTGTCTTCAGAAACATGCCGCTGAACAAATACATCCGCAGCAAGCTTTAGATTTGAATTCCTTTTTCCCAAAAATCGAATTTTAGCCCCTAAGTCGGCAGTACCTCTGCCCGAAGCATCTTCCTGGCCATTGAAAAGCAAGTTCGGATAGGTGCCATAAAATTCCAAGAAGGAACCCATGCCAAGAGTTACAGTTGCTGGCAGAATAGTAGAGTTTTTATTACCGGTGTTGCTGATATTACCCCAGATGCCAACACATATGTTTCCGGAATCCAACGTGTCGGCGGAAGGAACATTGATAAGACCGGTGGCGCCGGTTTGGGTAGGGTTAGCGAATGCCAGCGAGGCAGGGATAATTATAGATAAAATCAATAAAATTAATATTTTCATTATGAATTATTAGTTTCGATAAGGTTATTGTATAAACGGCTGGCAAAAAGCGCAAAATTTCAATACATAATCAGAGATTACATTCCGTCATTCAACGTGACAACAGCTCACCTCTATCGGAATAACCTTAACCTGATACCTTTTCTTTAAGTTCTTTTCCAACCTTAAAAAATGGCAGTTTTTTTGATTTTACAGCTATAGACTCACCTGTCTTTGGGTTTCTTCCCGTATAGGCCTGATAACCTTTAACTACAAAACTTCCAAAGCCCCTTATTTCAATGCGATCTCCATCCAACAAGGCATTGGTCATAGAGTCAAAAATCACATTGATTATCTCTTCGGCTTTTTTGTACGACAACCCTTTTTTTGTTGCCAAGGCTTCTATTAATTCTGATTTGTTCATATTTAACGCCTCCAACAGAGCTTTCTATTAGTTAACCACAATCACCATTAGTTAATCAACAGCATGCTTTCAGATAACGTTTTGAAATATAAGCAGCTTCTTCCACTCTATCATGCTTTTTCAGCAAAGAAACGAGTTTTTCTGCTGCTCCTCGGGCCACACCGGGTGATGACAGAGCTTTTGAGAAATTATCAATAGCCTTTAAATCGTCACCGATCATAACATAAACATCACCTAAAAGTACAAGAGCCTGGTCTGACAGCAATCCGAATTCAATCATATGATTAAGCACGGGAATAACCTCATGCAATCTGTCGGAATCAATCAACAGCTGAACTAGTCCCAGATAACAAAGTGAATTAGAAGGATTTATACTGATTGCTTGGCGAAGGAAACGCTCACAATCAATAATTTCACCACACCTGTATTTTATTAGGGCAGCCTCATAGAGCAATATATCGTTTTCATTTTCCGATAACAATTCTTCTAATATTTGCAGGGCCTTAACATCATCGCCATCATGAATCAACAAATAAGCGCATGCAAATTTCTTTCCCAAAGCAGCATAGCGTTCCGGCAGAGGAGCAGGCAGGGTATGAATCAGGAGTTCGAATCTGTCCTCCATAGAGAGTTGGTCATCAGAAACATGGCTGTTTTCTGAAAGTTCTTCTGCTGAGGATTTACAGCCAAAACAGCCATTATTATTATTAATTAAGTTGGTTGAATGATTTTGAACGGTTAGATTTTCCAGAAGCTTGCCAGCCTTTTCCCTAATCGTTACGTCTTCTGCCAATTCCATGACCAGAAGAAGATGATCTTCTGCTTTAGATCGATCATTGCAGTTTATAGCATGCTCAGCTTCTAATAGATTCAAATCAGCCAGCCCATCATTGACAATGATTATCTTATTTTGTAGCCGAAGCATGTCAGCTTTACCGGCATCATTTGTCGTATCAATTTTATCAATCGCTTCGCCATACGAGTATTTCGCATCAGCAAATCTGCCCTCTTGCAGAAATTTATCACCCTGCTCCATATAATAACGATAATTTTTTTGAAATAATTTATTGAATAACATATCCATACCCACCTGCTAAGGCAATGAAAAATCGCGAAGAATTTATTCGGCCCTAAGTAGTGTAACGCTTTCTATATGATAAGTTTGTGGAAACATATCCACAGGTTGGCACTTTACAACTTCATAATTACTTTTCTTAAGTATGTCGACATCTCTCGCCAGAGTAGCAGGATCGCAAGAAACATAAAGTATAAAATGTGGACTAACTGCATGAATCCGGCTGACCACTTCAGCTGCTCCACACCTGGGAGGGTCAAGCAAAACTACGTCAAAACTTTCACCCGCAGCGGCCAGTTTTTTGACTTCCAAAGTCGCATCAGAACAATAGAATTCTGCATTTGTTACATTATTGGACTCACAATTTTGGCGCGCATCGTTAATCGACTGTCCAAATTCTTCAAATCCTACCATACTTTGTGCAAAACCAGCCAGAGGAATGGTAAAATTACCGTTACCACAGTAAAGATCAAGAACTTTTTCTTTGCCGGTAAGTTCAGCCCAGTTCCATACTAATTGAATAAGATGCAGGTTTTGCTGGTAATTTACCTGTGAAAAGCTCCCTTTACCAAATGATAACCGCTTTGGTGAGCTGCCGGGGATGAAATTTTCCGGAATCTGATACGAAAGGCTTTCAATGCCAAAAACTTTACCAAGATTTGATTTATTTCCCCCTTGGATAAATATACCATCGGCAAAACCAAGCATTTTATTTTGTTCAAGAAGGAATTCGGAAAAACCGATATGCGCGGCGCCTGTATAATGCACAATAACAAGGGCACTTCCGTCATCACCTCTTGCCACGTCAATCTGGGGGACTGTATCCGGTTCTGGCAGATGCTGCAATAATTGGCGAAGTTTACTGATGATTCTGTTAATGTCGGCATGGGCAATGGCGCATATTTCAGGGATATCAATGACATCATGAGACTTGGTCCTGAAAAAGCCAAGGTGTGGCTTTCCATCTATAAAACGGACCTTTAACTGAATTCTTGATCGATAGCCATACGGTTCCTGAGCAGGAATAACCGGTAAGATACGCTTTCGTTCCACCCGACCGGCACGCCACAAAAGTTCTGCAAAAATCTCCTCTTTTTCTTTAATCTGTGCCGAATAAGCAAGGTGTTGCCAGTTGCATCCTCCGCATATGCCAAAAACAGGACAGGTTGGCGTTACACGAAGATGCGACGGCTCAAGGAGTTCAATAAGTTCACCTTCAATGTATGAACGCTTTTCTGCTGTCACCCGGATACTGGCCACGTCGCCAGGCGCCGTAAAGGGGACAAAGCATGCCTTGCCGTCCACTCGGCCAAAACCAGCCCCGCCGTTGGCGAGCTTTTCTATGGTTACGACTGCTTCACGCATGTAGATTTAGTGTATGTGCAGGATAAAAACCCTGTTTCTTCTTGCTCTTGTTTATTTCTGACAATACCAGTTTTTTCGGCATGGTTGAGGGTATCAAGTATGGCAATGAATTTTGCTCGAAATTAACAATAAGCCTTTCTTTTACCTGTGAAACCTGAGAAGAAGGAACTCCCATCTGCTGCACCTTCCGGAGATGAACAATTGTTTCGCCCCAATGCGATTTTACTGCATTATAAGCAGAGATGGTATCGAAATACTCAGGCAATATCGGTACTTCACAGCGAATTTCAACAATTACCAGATAAAAATCGCCAAAATAGCGGCGAGTATTATCAATAAATAGAAGTTTCATGCCATTTGCAAGCGATATTTCCCGTAACAGATTATCCATGAAATATTACTGCCTTTTCCACATTGTATGGTAAATTCCGATTGATGAAAATAATATGCTTTTCGTCGTTTTGTAAAGGTTTTTTTATTGCGATTCAATGAGGTGTAGAGGGTAGTAAAATGAAAGATATAAATCCGGCTTGCAATTTCAAATAAATGTTTGTAAACTGTTCGTTTGTGATGGCATTAGCGCATACTAAACCTTGCTAGGAGTGAAAATGAGTAAAGAAGAAGCGATTGAAGTTGAAGGCACGGTCATAGAACCCCTTCCTAATGCAATGTTCAAGGTCAAACTGGAGAACGACCACATTGTGCTCGCTCATATTTCCGGGAAAATGCGTAAGTACTTTATTAAAATACTTCCTGGTGACAAGGTAACGGTTGAACTTTCCCCTTACGATCTTACCCGAGGCCGTATAACATATCGCGCCAAGTAAGTCCGCCCCGCACCCAACGATTTCAAACAACGCAAGTATGTGGTTTGATGAAATCAAGCGATGTTCCGGCTAGCACCCCGGGAATCTCGGTATTGCTCTTTATCCCATGATCGGCACGTAACCGAACACGGCATAATTTATGTAGAAAATCTATAGACGAGAAGGAAACAAGCTTATGTACACAGTGGCAGATCTCAGAAAAGGATTGAAAATAACCCTCGATGGCGATCCGTATATCGTTATTGCATTTGACTTTGCCAAGCCGGGCAAGGGGCAGGCTCTTTACCGTACAAAGATGCGTAACATGATCAACGGCACTATTCTCGACAGAACCTACCGTTCAGGCGAAACTTTCGAACCCGCGAGCCTTGAAGATCGGAAAATGCAGTATCTCTATAAAGAGGACGACCACTACTGCTTTATGGATAATCAGTCCTACGAGCAGATACATGTGGATGAGAATGCCCTTGGCGATGCAAAGAACTATCTTATCGACAATCTGCCGGTAGACGTGCTTCTTTTCAAAGGCAAGGCAATTGGTGTCGACGTGCCGAACTTTGTCAACCTGCGGGTCGTTCAGACAGACCCCTGGGCCAAGGGAGATACCTCTGGAAGCGATTCAAAGCCTGCAACCGTGGAAACAGGCTACGTACTCCGCGTTCCACCATTTATCGAAGAGGGCGAACTAATAACCATAGACACACGTACTGGTGAATATTCAACCCGGGTTAAGGGATAACGGATGGCTAAAAACTGGCCTCTGACCCGGCGCAAAGAAACACTCCGGGGAAGAAGCACCATTATACAGGAAATAAGAAGATTTTTTATTAAAGAGGGGTATCTGGAAGTGGATACCCCTCTTCGCATTCCTGCACCAGCGCCTGAATCTTATATCGAGGCGATTCCTTCCGGTAGATGGTTTCTTCACACGTCACCGGAACTTTGCATGAAAAGGATGCTGGCCGCCGGCTACGAACGCATTTTCCAAATTTGCCGCTGCTGGCGGGATGGGGAGCGGGGTATTCGTCACCTCCCTGAATTTACCATGCTTGAGTGGTACAGGATCGATGCCGATTACCGCGATCTGATGAGCGAATGCGAGGCATTGATCAGGTCAGTGATCCATGTTTTGGGTCATGGCGGAAGCATTCGTTATCAAGGGATGGCTGTTGAGATAAACGAGCCCTGGGAAAAGTTGACGGTAAGTGAAGCCTTCATTCGATACAACGGAATGACCATGGCGGAGGCATTAGAGACGGACCAGTTTGACGAAATCATGGTGAGAGATATCGAGCCACGGCTTGGCTTCGGGAAGCCGACCTTCATCTACGATTACCCGGCTGAACGCGGTGCATTGGCCCGCATCAGTAAAGACAACCCGGCAGTAGCGGAGCGCTTTGAACTATACATCGGTGGCCTGGAGCTGGCTAACGCCTTTTCCGAACTGACGGATGCACAGGAACAGCGGGACAGATTTGTTCAGGAATCCACTTTCAGGGCATCAATGAACAGAGCCACTTATCCTCTGCCTGAAAAATTTCTCGATGAACTATCGGATATGCCCCCTTCTGCAGGGATTGCCCTGGGAGTGGACCGGCTCGTAATGGTGCTTCTGGATCTCTCCAGCATAGACGACGTAGTTGCATTCACCCCTGAAGAATTATGATCGCATAAACCCGCATTCAGTCCACATCACCATACTCAACCATCTCCCCTCGATAATTCCTGACCAACAGGACATTCCCCCCTACTCTCTTCACATAGTCAGGCAATAAGGGCACCTTCCCCTTTCCTCCTTCCAGGTCAATCACGTAATAGGGAGATGCCATGCCGGAAGTATGTCCGCGCAGGCTTTCCATGATCTCAAGTCCCTGCTCGACTCTTGTTCGAAAGTGACCGGTTCCCTTCACCAAGTCCATCTGATGAATATAATAAGGTTTAACCCTTATCTTCAACAAGAGCTGCATCAGCCGTTTCATCACTCCGGGGTTGTCATTTACACCCTTTAACAGCACTGTCTGGTTTCCCAGAGGTATTCCGGCATCGGCAAGCCTTGCACACGCAGTTGCCGATTCAGCGGTAATTTCCAACGGATGGTTGAAATGGGTATTTATATAGAGCGGGTGATATCTTTTCAGCATGCGACAGAGGCGCGTGGTAATTCGCTCCGGCAGTGTCACCGGGACGCGGCTGCCGATCCTGATGATTTCAAGATGGGGGATTTGCCGCAATCGAGCAAGTATCTCCTCCAGCGCGTCGTCATCGAGCAGCAACGGGTCGCCGCCGGAAAGTATGACATCGCGGATTTCCGGTCGACTTGCTATATAGTCGAGCGCAGCGCTGATTTGTACCTTTCCCGTTACAGCGCCAACACAACCGACCTGGCGTTTGCGCATGCAGAAGCGGCAGTAAACGGCACATGTGGATGAAACAAGCCAGACAACCCGGTCGGGATAGCGATGGATAAGCCCCGGCACGGGACTCAATATTTCTTCCCGGAGAGGGTCTTCCTGTTGCAGATCGTCTTCCAACTCACGTGCATCAGGAACGCACTGCCGCCACAGGGGATCTCCCGGCTCATTAATGAGGTTGAGATAGTACGGGGTGATCCGCATCGGATAACGTTGCACCACCCGCAAAAGCGGTTCTGCATCTATCCCGAAACGCCGGGCAAGTTGTTCCGGGCTGGTAATGCTTGCAGCAAGGATGTTCTGCCATTTTCCCATTTGTAGCGCTCTTCTCCAACAGGATACGAAGAAGGCGGAGAACCGTTCCTCCGCCTTCCTTAATCACAAGAAATAAAAGTCAAATAATCATGTTATCAGGGCGCCGATCAATTCCTTCACATCGGCGATGCCGTTTTCCTCAAGATACGTTTCCATTCCCTCGGCTATGGTCTGAGCCGCAGAAGGGTCGAGAAAGTTGGCTGTGCCGACCTGCACGGCAGTCGCTCCGGCCAGCATGAACTCCAAAGCATCCGTCGCAGTCATTATACCCCCGATACCGATTACGGGGACTTTGACTGCCTGCGCCACCTGCCAGACCATCCTGAGCGCCACCGGCTTGATGGCCGGTCCAGACAGTCCACCGGTCATGTTGGCAAGTATCGGCCGACGCTTTTGCAGATCTATGGCCATGCCGGTGAGGGTGTTGATCAGCGACAACGCATCAGCCCCGGCATCGACGCAGGCATTTGCCATCTCCACGACATTGGTCACATTGGGTGAAAGCTTGACGATGAGCGGTTTAATAGTGGATTCACGCACGAGGCTTACAACCTCATAGGCGGCGTTGGGGTCGGTACCGAAAACGATCCCTCCCTGCTTTACATTCGGACAGGATATGTTTACTTCCAACCCTGCAACTTCCGGCAGTTTGTCGAGCTTCTCCGCCAGTTCGCCATACTCTTCAAGGGTGTTGCCGTAAAGGTTGACGATCACCGGCGTGTTCACGGTGCGCAGGAAAGGGAGTTTCTCCTGGATAAAGGCATCAATACCCACATTTTGCAAGCCAATGGCGTTCAACATTCCGCCGGGCGTTTCGACAATGCGCGGGGTCGGATTGCCGGCCTTGGGGCGGATGGAGAGCCCCTTGGTAATGATAGCGCCGATCTTTTCCAGATCGAGGTAGTCTGCGAACTCTTTACCATAACCAAAGGTTCCGGATGCGGTCATCACCGGGTTGCGCAGCTTTATCCCGGCTACTTCCACAGATAAATCAGGTTTTCCCATTCTATCTCCTTCGCTCATGCCTATCACCTATCGAATGATTAATCCCATTGCAGATCACGATAATCGAAAACCGGCCCGTCCTTGCAGACGCAACGATAATCCGGCGTCTCATTCGAATGGTTACGCCCCTTCATAACGCAACCGAGACAAGCACCAACACCGCAGGCCATGTAAGCTTCCAGGGAAACCTGACAGGGAATGTCGTGCCGGCCGGCAATTGCTGCTATTGCCCGGAGCATGGGAAACGGACCGCAGGCAAAAATGGTCTTGTTGTCAATACTTTCAGACAGATGCTTTTCCAGCACCTCTGTTACCAGGCCGCTGGCCCCCAGAGTCCCATCATCGGTGGAAACATAGGTCTCCACTCCCAGCCGTTCGAATTCGGTGATACATAGGATGTCTTCCTTGTTTCTCCCACCGGCAAAAAGACGGACTTTGGATGTTTTAACCATTTCTTTTGCCAGGTAATACAGTGGAGCCATGCCGACCCCTCCACCGACGAGGATTTTCTCCCCTGAAGGATCACCCGGCATGAAACCCTTTCCGAGCGGCCCAAGAATATCGAGATGATCACCCTGGTGAAGCGTGGAGAGCATCTCCGTACCCTTCCCTACTACCTTGTACAAAATTTCAAAATAGGTCTGCGTGCCGCAATCCGTATATGCCGTAGCAAAAGTACCCAGATCAAAAATGCCGAAAGGGCGCCTGAGTAAAGGATCTATGGCATCGCGCACCCTGACCATGATGAATTGCCCCGGTGTTGCACTGCGGACGGCAGGTGGTGCGGTCATTCTCATTTTGAAATAACCGGGGGAAACCTCGATGTTGGAAATAATCATTGACTTAAACTGCATTGCAGCTGACCTCGCCGAATTCAAGATTCAAATATATATTCCATCAAAAGTGCGTCATCGCCATTTTCATAATAGGCTTTGCGCCGCCCTGTTTCAACAAAACCAAGACTTTCGTAAAGATGTATCGCGGAGAAATTAGAAAGACGAACTTCCAATGAAACGAATTCGGCTCCCTTCTCACGGCAATCCAGCAAGACCCTTTCCACCAGCATTCTGCCTACACCCTTACCTCGGAACGCCTTGTCTACAGCCACATCGAGTATATGACCTTCGTCAATGACGAGCATTGGACAGATGTAGCCGATGACCCTATTCTTCGGGCCAAAGGCTACCAGCGGAAATGCATGGGGGGAATTGAGTTCATCAAGAAAATGGTTCCTGGCCCAAGGGCGCGGAAAAGATTCGGTTTCAATGATCAGAACCTCATCCAGATCCGTTTCAGTCATCGGACAGATGGTTATTTCTTCAAGCCGGTTCTCCATTTACGGGCATCATAAGCAAAGAGGTTCCGGTTGTAAACTGTTTTTTCATTGCCAGTTTGAATTTGACTTTTGCGCCCTTATGGTTTAAATTTTTCATTTCCAATTGAAGGGGAGGATTGTTTTGAGCGAATCCAGAATTACCTATAAGGATGCCGGCGTAGACATCGATGCCGGCAATACATTTGTTAAAATGATCAAACCGCTAGTCAAGGCTACGTCAAGACCAGAGGTTATAGCTGACATCGGTGGTTTTGGCGGATTGTTTTCACTGAATTCCTCCAAGTACAAGAACCCAGTGTTGGTGTCCGGCACCGACGGTGTAGGTACCAAGCTGAAAATCGCATTTTTGGCCAATCGTCATGATACTATCGGCATTGACCTGGTGGCCATGTGCGTCAACGACATCATTGTCCAGGGAGCGGAACCTCTCTTTTTCCTCGATTACCTCGCCACCGCAAAACTTGACCCGGAAAAGGGCGCATCCATCATCAAGGGTGTTTCGGAAGGTTGTATACAGGCAGGCTGCGCCCTGATCGGCGGAGAGACAGCAGAAATGCCCGGTTTTTATTCCGGCGATGAATATGATATGGCCGGCTTTGCCGTCGGAGTAGTAGACCGGGACAAAATTATCGACGGCTCATCCATAACCGTTGGCAATCGTCTCATCGGTATTGCCTCCAGTGGCTTGCATAGCAACGGCTATTCCCTGGCCCGCAAGATTATCTTCGACAAAATGGGTCTTGGTATAGACGATATCATTCCGGGGCTGGACAAAACCGTAGCTGACGAACTGTTGACCCCTACCCGCATCTATGTAAGATCAATATTGAATCTGCTCAGGGATTTCCCCATAAACGGCATTGCCCATATTACCGGTGGCGGCCTTCTGGAAAATATTCCCAGGATACTTCCCAACGGCTGTAAAGCGCTTGTCCATAAAAATAGCTGGCAGCCGCCGCCAATTTATCAAATACTGCAAAATGCCGGCAATATCGAAGAAAATGAACTATTCAGAACCTTTAACTGCGGAATCGGCATGGTGCTGGCGGTGCCGGAAAAGGAAGCTGATGAGGTTCTCATCAGGCTTTCCGGTCTTAACGAACATGCTTTTGTCATCGGCGAAATTGCCAAGTGCGAAGCTGGTTCAGAATGCGTTGAAATGATTTGAAGAACGGATAAATACATTTAGGTAGAACACTTATGGGGAAATTACTGACAATCGGCGTATTGGTATCCGGCAACGGTACAAACCTGCAATCCATCATCGACCATTGTGAAGATGGCAGTCTTTCCGTAAGGATTGGATGTGTAATCAGTAACAATGCCGATGCATTTGCATTGGAGAGAGCCCGGAAACACGGCATTCCCACGAGACACATAAACCATCGAGAGTTCTCAGGTAGAGCGTCATATGATGCAGCACTGGTAAAGGTTTTACGCGAACATGACGTGGAACTGATTATTCTGGCGGGTTTTATGCGAATCATTACCCCTGTACTCATCGATGCTTTCCCTAACGCGATTATGAACATTCATCCAGCCCTTCTTCCTGCGTTTCCCGGGCTTCATGCACAACGACAAGCACTTGAGTATGGGGTGAAAATATCCGGCTGTACCGTACATTTTGTGGATGCCGGCACCGATACCGGCCCTATTATCATGCAGGCAACTGTTCCGGTCGATGCAAAGGACACGGAAGAAACCCTCTCAGCAAGAATACAGGCAGAAGAACACTGTATTTTCCCCAAGGCAATCCAGTTGTATGCTGATGGCCGTTTGACAGTGGAAGGAAGAAAGGTCATCATCTCGTCCCTTGCATAGCCGACGCAATTTTCAGCGCATAAAATAACCTACCTTAGACCTACCCTCTTCAGAATAATACCGAGATACTTGTTCAAAGGATTAGTTCTTTTCAGGAACGGGAGGACAGGAGGCTTTCTTGCGCCAAGTCTGTCCAGTTCAGCGGTAATCTGAGGACTGTTCCCGTGCCCAAGGCCTTGACGGAATACCAGCATTGCTTCAGGTTTGTTCCCAAGAAGCATATATATTCGCCCAAGGTTCAGATAATGAATCGAATTGTTTGGTTCCATCTCCATCGCCCCTTTGCATAGAGAAACGGCATTATTATATTGGCCGCGTTCTTTCGCCAGACAAAAGGCAAAGTATGAGCAAAAGGTAGGGTTATTCTCAAGCTGGAAAGCCTTTTCAAAATATGCCAACGCAGAAAGGCTGTCTCCGTTGTTGAGGGCGCTCAGTCCACGAGCAAAGAGTTTATCCGGCTCAGTACATGGCATACAGCTTCACTCCTTTGCGAACAAATCGATAACTACACTACTCAGCTTAGCATTACGCAAAGCTCATCATATTCTAAAGCCCACTGAATCTCCACCATTATTTACAGAAATACCACCGCAAGGTGGAACATAAACGGTTCCAGTGACGAGGTTTTGCTTCCTTCAAGAAAATAATCTACAGTCTTATCGATCTGACTGATTCCCTTTTGGTATGCAATCGGCAGGATAAACGGTGAGAGAAACGACGATCAACAACTAGTCGCAAATAAAAAAAGGGGTCAGACTTAATGTCTAACCCCTTGTTATTTATGGTGGAGCTGATCAGGATCGAACTGACGACCTCTTGAATGCCATTCAAGCGCTCTCCCAACTGAGCTACAGCCCCATTCAAGAAAGTTGTTTATATCAAAACTGCTTTAACGTGTCAATCATTTTCTCTCACATTTTTTCTCACATTAAAATCAATTTCCTGCTTGACCCGCTGACAGTCATTCGTTATAATCGCCACACAATTTACGCCGGAGTGGTGAAATTGGTAGACGCACTGGACTCAAAATCCAGCGGGAGCAATCCCATGCCGGTTCGACCCCGGCCTCCGGCACCATTTAACAATCCGATAAAGTACGAAGCAGCATGCGAAGCCCTGAGAAATCAGGGCTTTTTGTTTGTGCGCCAGGCATGGCGCGTGGCGCGTAAGCGCCATCCAATTGGGTATGGTGCCTGATTGGTGACTTGGAGGTGAAAGTCCTCTTCGGACCCTGATGGTGGGAACCGATAGCTGAACAGCAAGGGTGTCCGGGGCGACCCGGAATCTGAAGGAAGCTGTAGGCAAAGTCCTGGCCCGACGAACAGGAATCGCATATGAGGCAGCCACATCTGGGCGAGAAGGCAAACAGATTCAAAGCCCGATAACCATCCAGAAAGATGTGGAAGTAGATGCGGCGGGTATATGGGATGAAGGTCACGCGCATTACCCTGGGAGGTCTGTCAACCTGCCTTGTGCTACCGGCATCGAGAGGTGCCGGGATGGGTTGGCAGAAGTCAGCAGAGGCCATACGAGTCGGAATAACCGACCGACAAAGGGCCGAACTTGAAGTAAGCGGACAGGAGCCTTGAGTTTCGATGACGACAGGAGCAGCAGAAGGCCGGGTTGGGATACCCGGCGCCAGCCCGGAGGGTAGCGGTTGGAAACCGCGAGAGAAAGGGAGAGGTGCGGCAAACGTCACGGGAAGGAAAGCAGCTCACTGGCCGGAAGCGGCAACGGGACTGATGGAGAAGATCGTCAGTCGCGGCAACATGATGGCGGCATACTCACGGGTAATGCGCAACAAGGGAGCGCCCGGCGTCGATAACATGCCGGTAACGGCCCTGAAGGGCTACCTACAGGAGGAATGGCCGCGCATCAGAGAAGAACTGCTGACGGGAACGTATCACCCGCAACCGGTGCGGAAAGTAGAAATTCCCAAACCGGGAGGCGGCACACGGATGCTGGGAATTCCCACCGTCCTTGACCGACTCATTCAGCAGGCGGTGCATCAAGTTTTGAGCCCGCTGTTCGACCCTGGTTTCTCCATAAGTTCCCACGGGTTTCGCCCTGGACGGAGCGCCCATCAAGCGATCAAGGCAGCTCGGAAGTATGTAGAGAGCGGCCTTAGGTGGGTGGTTGACATTGACCTTGAGAAATTTTTCGACCGAGTCCACCACGACACCCTTATGTCGCTGGTGAAACGCAAGGTTGGAGACCGTCTGGTGCTGTCCCTTATCGACAGCTACCTTAAGGCAGGGATACTTGAAGGAGGAGTGACGTCACCCCGGTTGGAAGGCACGCCGCAAGGCGGGCCTCTCTCGCCGCTGCTGTCCAACATCCTCCTCGACGAACTGGACAAGAAACTGGAAAGAAGGGGCCATAAGTTCTGCCGCTATGCCGACGACGCAAATATCTATGTTGCAACGAGGAGAAGCGGCGAGCGTGTCATGGCCTCAATTACCGGCTACCTGTCCGAGCGGCTCAAGCTCACGGTCAACCAGGGCAAAAGCGCGGTTGACCGTCCGTGGAAAAGGTCGTTTCTGAGTTACAGCATGACCCGGCACCGCAAACCGCGGCTTACCGTGGCCAAGAAAGCGGCTGCCAGGCTCAAGGCCAACCTCAAGACGATCTTTAGGCGGGGAAGGGGTCAGAACATCCAAACCACCGTTGAAGAGACAACCCCGAAACTTAGGGGTTGGTTAAACTACTTTCGGTACGCGGAAGTAAAAGGCATCTTCGAGGAACTGGACGGATGGCTGAGACGTAAACTGCGTCGCATTCTCTGGAAGCAGTGGAAGCGCCCCAAGACGCGAGCAAAGAAACTGATGCGGCGGGGATTATCGGAGGCAACTGCATGGCGGTCGGCCACAAACGGCCGCGGCCCCTGGTGGAATGCAGGGGCCGCGCATATGAACAAAGCTGTTCCGAAATTCTACTTCGACAAACTGGGGCTGGTATCACTCATAGACCAGCTTCACCGACTTCAACGTACTTCATGAACCGCCGTGTACGGAACCGTACGCACGGTGGTGTGGGAGGACGGCGGGAGCAATCCCGCCTCCTACCCGATTTTTATTGTCCGTCGTTATTAACCATCGACCGGAACTCAAGATATGAGCTATCATAATCGGTCATGCTGGCGTAGATGTAACATGCGAATGTAAGTTCAGCCAGATTCATAAAAACTATTCCTCTTCTTGCGCAGCAACCGTCCAGATACGTTTCAAAGGCAACTCAGCCTTCAAATCCTCATCAAGTTTGTCATAGTGGGCAAAGAGCTGATCAAGTAGTTCGTTCCGCGTCCAAAGGTGCACAGTAAAGAAACTCGCTGCCAGTTCTTTTTGTACATTGCTCTTATAACCACTCCAGGAAACAAATGGGCGGGACGCTCAGCAAAACTCTTTTTCGCTTACAATTTCGGGTTCCAAATGGTTTCCCTCAAGAAAAACCATCGAGGGTGTAAAAAGGTTTGTGTAAATGGTCATTAGGGGGTACACCAAGTTACCCTAAGGAGATCACATGACTATTAACACCGACGTAATCGACGATCTACTCAAACATTATAAGACCCCCGAAGAGATTCTAGGGGAAAACGGGCTGCTGAAGCAGTTGACCAAGGCTGTTCTTCAGCGGGCGCTCCAGGCTGAAATGACACTGCACCTCGGCCACGAGAAGCATGCTTCCGTTTCCGCCAAAGGTGGCAATGCACGCAATGGCTCGTCGGCAAAGACCATCAAAGGCGATTTTGGCACCATGCCGATTGAGGTCCCTCGTGACCGGGATAGCAGCTTTGAACCAGTCATCATTCCCAAAGGCCAAACCCGGTTCGCCGAGTTCGATGATAAGATTATCTCCCTGTACTCCCGCGGGCTTACCACTCGTGAGATCCAGGGACACTTGGAGGAAATCTACGGTGTTGAAGTATCCCCCGCTCTGATTTCAATAGTGACTGAAGCAGTAGCTGAAGAGGTCAAAGCTTGGCAGAACCGCCCGTTGGATGCGCTTTATCCCATCGTTTACATGGATGCCATCAGGGTCAAAGCCAGAGGCAATGGCCATGTTGTGAACAAGGCTGTCTATCTGGCCATCGGCATCAACATAGACGGTGCCAAGGAAGTTCTGGGAATGTGGGTCTCCGAAAACGAAGGAGCCAAGTTCTGGTTGCAGGTTGTGACCGAACTTAAGAACCGTGGTGTCCAAGACATCTTCATTGCCTGCGTTGACGGCCTGAAGGGGTTCCCTGAGGCCATAGAAATAGTTTATCCCAACACTCAAGTCCAACTTTGCATCGTCCATATGGTACGCAATTCCTTGAAGTTCGTTTCGTGGAAACAACGCAAAGAAGTTGCGACAGATTTGAAGGTTATCTACCAGTCAGCGACCGCTGAGCAGGCCGAAATGGAACTGACAGCATTTGAGGCAAAATGGGACAAAACACACCCGACGATCAGCCAGTCCTGGCGCCGGAACTGGGCGCAAGTTATACCATTTTTTGCCTATCCAGCTGATATACGAAAGGTTATTTACACAACCAATGCCATTGAATCACTGAATATGTCACTCAGAAAGGTGACCAAAAACCGGGGCTCGTTTCCCAATGATGAGGCAATGTTCAAGTTACTATACCTGGCGCTGAGAAACATCGCGAAGAAATGGACCCTGCCGATCAGAGACTGGAAAGCTGCCATGAACCGCTTTTCCATTCTTTTTGAAGACAGAATGCCAAGCTATTAAAAACAGGGAACCAAAACCATTTACACAAAACTATTGACAGGCCCAAACCATCCGAGAACTGAATATTTGTTTCAGAGTGTAGACATTACAACTTGACAAAAAGTTCACAGAAGTGTTAGCGATCCGATGGAGCGATACGTTATACGGTCTTCTATGGCCTTATCTCAACAATCGTACCATTTGGCGCTAACTTGGCAATTTCCTCTATTTCTTCGTCTGTTACGGCAATACACCCTTTCGTCCAGTCAACCTCTGTGTGAAAATCACCAACCCACGAGAAACCATTCTTAATTCCGTGGATCATGATGTTTCCGCCCGTAGAAACACCTAGTTCTTTTGCTCGCTTTTTGTCTCTCTCGTTTGGATAGGAAATATGAAGAGATAGGTGATAATGGCTGTCCTTGTTTCTTGAATCGATGAAGTAGGTTCCCTCCGGGGTTTTGTTATCGCCTTGCCTTTCTTTTGGACCATTCGGGTTTCCCCCCAAGGCTATCTTGTAGGTTTTGAGCACCTCCCCCTTTGAGATCAACATCAATCGTCGTTCTTTTTTTTCTATCAGAATCTTATCTACCAATCCTTTCTGGATTGCAAAAGCAAAAACCTTTTGTTCTAGCGCTTTAATCTTTTTTTGCAGTGTAATAATTTCATTCCCCCTGCTTTCAACCTCTTGCTGGAGAGTCTCAATTTGTGTTTGCTGCGTGGTAATCATCTTATCCTTGATAGTGACATTATTGATATAAAATATCATCCTCTCACTGTCCTGCCTGTACCCACTCCCTGGGTAGTCCTTTATGAGTTTCTGAAAACATTCCAGGGATTTCTGATAATCTTTTTGCTCATTCTTCGGATGCGCATAAATAATACCCATCTCGAATAGAACCCTGTCTCCCGTCGTGGGATATTTTTCAATAATCTGCTCATATTTGTTCAGAGAGGCCTTGTAGTTTCCCTGGCTAAAAGAATTATTTGCTTCTTCGAAGGTTGACTTGGCCTGGAATCCTTCACTAAAGTGACTGCATCCGCACATTAGAATTGATGTTATTATGATGCAGATAAAGAAAAAGAAAAGGTGCTCACCCTTCCTGCTTTGTTTTTTACCCATATATGTCAAAGACGGTCTAAATCTTTTAGACAGTACAATTTGGAAGATTCTCAGTTCCCTCATCTCCTCACCCCTTGGCAGAAGCATCAGGAATATCTTGTGCTAAGAGCCTGATATCCTGGCTTAACAGGTTAAATGCTTGAGTCGTCCAGACAGACTTAAATGATGGATAAGGAAATGGCAGGGTTTTGAGACCCTGCCACTTCATTATCCGGAGCGCTAAAGGTAAAGTTAACAGCTCCCTTAAAATTGACTTACTTCCTCATCGATTTCTGGAAAGCGGCG
The DNA here is from genome assembly GCF_000016745.1 of Geotalea uraniireducens Rf4. Classification (GTDB taxonomy): domain Bacteria; phylum Desulfobacterota; class Desulfuromonadia; order Geobacterales; family Geobacteraceae; genus Geotalea; species Geotalea uraniireducens. The sequence continues at coordinate 2,516,875 of NC_009483.1, forward strand.
TCAGCTCTTTTCGCCTTTTCATCTGCGATCCTTTCCCTTTCCAATGCCGCCTTTTCAGCATCATCTGCCTTTAACTTGGCCACATCGGCTGCCGCCTTGGCAGCTTGCGCATCCTGCAATGCCTGATCAGCTTTCGCATCAATCAGTTTTTGCTGCGCCTGCACTTTCTCGAGCTCACCGGTTGTTGCACAACCCATCATAGTAACGAGAACAAGCATCATTGAAATCACCAAAAGACTTTTCTTCATCTCTAATCACCTCCTTTCTGTTCAGTTTACATTATTTTAATAGTGACTGTTAAAATCCAGCGCTACTTCACAAATAATATTCACATTGGTTATTGATTGGTTGCAAGAACATATACCAGGAAGAGGGAACGCGTGAAGTTCACAATATCTCCCCTGAACATAAGAAAAGCTGGGATCGACTATCTCTTCTTGACAGGTTCAATCAATATACCGTCTATTTCCAAATCAATTTTCAAGCGTTTGGTTGCATCTTTGGCCTCACTGATATCATTGAAAGGGCCAGCGATAACACGGTAGCTATTGCTCTTTGATAACACCATTGCCGGGATTTGTGGACCCTGGTGGTTGATAATGGTGGCAATCCTCAGAGCTTCAATCTCGTCACGCACATCAGCAGCCAAAACATACCACGCCTCCATTTTCAGTTCTGGTATTTCCGGTCTGCCATACAATTTGTCTGGGTGCTCGACTTCTATGGTTCTCGAAGCCTCTTTTTCACTTCCTTGACTCATCTCGAAGATGGGAACAGGAATCCCTCGGGCCTCGGCCTGCACTTCCTTAACTTTTCTCCAGTCAAGCGTGCGCGCCGATTTCTTTTCAATATTTCTCAATTTTGCGTATGTCTTCTCTAGCTCAATAGCGCCCGAGTCTTCCAGAGGCGTATGAGCTTCCATGTAAAGTACTCCATTACGTTGACCTATGAGATATGGCTGGTTAACAATGACTACAGGGGTATTAACTGGAGTGTCATCGTAGAGCATCTTCACGTTTTCTGGATATAGTCTCAAGCAGCCATTGGTTGCTTTAAGACCAATGCTGGCAGGTTTATTAGTACCATGGATCAAATAACCCGATTTGCTTAAATAGAGCGCGCATTCTCCCAAGGGATTTTGAGGTCCCGGCGGAACTTCTGCGGGCAGAGGATCGCCTTTTTTTCTATGATCCTCAGAAATTGAAGCAGGCACATGCCAGGTCGGCCGGGTTGCCTTGCGCTCCACATGCATTTGACCTGTGGGCGTGGGTCGCTCCTTGGTTCCGACACCGACCGGGTAGGTCGACACCACCAGTGACTTACTATCCCCTTTAAATTGAAAGAGCCTCATGGTGGCTAAGTTGACCACAATGCCTTTTCTGGGAGCGTCCGGCAGGATAAAACTCAGAGGCAACATGATACGCTCTCCGGCCTCAGGCACCCATACATCTACCCCTGGATTAGCTGCACTGATTGCAATGATCCCCAGACTGAAGTGTCTTGCAATATCCGGTAGCGTATCCCCCTTTTCAAGCCTGATGACTGCCAACCGACCAATGACGTCATCTCCTCTTGCAACCGAAAACTCATTTCGTTCGATCTCCTTTTCAGGATGGCTTGGAAAAAGCCAGGATTTCTCCTGAACACTGTTCATAACAGCACATCCATTGAGAGATAAGATGAATGTACATAGAGCTATAAGACGAAGCCAATTGGATAAGAGTGACAGGTCAACGATTCGGCACATGGGTTAAATAAGCTACCTTTCTCAAAAATGAAAATTAATATAAATAAAAGAAATAAAAGAAGAAATAAAAGAGTCAGCCCTTGACACGGGACAAATGGCCCCCCCTCAGCTCTATGCGTCTTTAAAAGCGCAGCTCTTGCTGACTCGACCTCCTTTTTATGTTTTGACAACAAAAAAGCCGGGACCGAATATCGTGTGATATTTCGGCAACCCGGCTGTCTCAGTGAGACCCTGTAGGCTTTCCGCCCCACCCTCGCGGATGGTTGAGTATTATCGTTTATCACTAACCGTCATAATACGGTGCCCTTTAAAGGCGCACCTCTTGCTGACTCGACCTCCTTTTATGTTTTGACAACAAAAAAGCCGGGACCGAATATCGTGTGATATTTCGGCAACCCGGCTGTCTCAGTAAGACCCGTAGGCTTTCCGCCCCATTCTTGCGAATGGTTAAGTATTATCGTCTATCTCTCAAACATTTTTTTGCATCTTACATTTCTATAAAGATTTGTCAACATTTTTCTAAAGTCCAGTTGAGGGACCAACGGATTCGGGGGAGCTTGCAACCAGGAAAAAGACAATCTAGGAGCCTGTCGGACTTAGGAATGAATCTACTGCGAGAACGGAAAATCGGTCCATATTACCGGAAATTTTCGACAAATAGGTCCACTATTCGCTCTCAAATTTCCGATAATCTGTCCTCGATTTGCCATTCTCTCGCTACGATTCCCTAAGTCCGACAGACTCCTAGGGCATGCTTACCTAGGTGGACAAAAAAGCCAAGTACCTTATCGACATTCTAGGTGAAGGTGGAATTGCAAGCATCGCTGGAAAAAAAGGAACAAAATCCCCCCTCTGCCCCCCCAGGTATAACAAGTAATCGCGATGATTCTGGAATGTTCATAAGGTAAAGATCGAAGGCGTAAAAGGAGTAAGCTAAATCGTATGAGGGTATTTTGGGGGGATGTAACAAAATTCAACTTACAGTTTGCTATTGATATCAATAAGTTAATCAAGTTATTCGACCCCGGCCTCCGCACCAACAAAATCAAGGCCTCATTGTTTTTTCACCATGAGCCTTTTTGTCCACTTTTGCCCACCCTACTAATGCCTATGGGCCACCGGCAGGCGCAACCCCACACCCAGGCGTCCGTTCACCGTTCCCCACTTGATGGAAGTGCCCGAGCAAAGTTCCGATAGTAATTCAAGATGTCAAATATTGAATCCTGTCGATTGAAGCCCATGTGGTCCCCCCGCCCGCAGGGCGAGGAGACCTGTTTGGGAATGGATGATCAGTAAGCCTGCTTATCCTCCAGCACTTCCTCTACCGTCACTTTGCCGCGGAAAACCCGATAGACCCAGATTTTATAGGCGATGACAATCGGCAAAAACATCGCCACCACCAATGTCATGATCTTCAATGTATAGGGACTGGAGGACGAATTGAAGATTGTCAGACTATGTGCAGGATCGAGATTGGAAGGTATCAGATTCGGGAAAAGGCCAATGACGCCGGTAAAAACGACCATGAGAATCGTTACGCATGAAGAGGCGAATGCACCTAGCAGGTTGCCCTTTGCAGTAAGGATTCTGATTCCGAGCAGGGCCGCTACAGCCAGGAGCGGTACGATAAGTAAATAAGGAGCGCTGAAGTAATTGTCGTAGAGCCGTGATGCAAATTTTGTATAGCCAAGGAACGCCACCGCAACCACGAGGAGTGCAGGCCAGAGTTTATCAGCCATGGCATGGGCACGCCGGCTCAGGTCGCCGACGGTCTTGACCGAAAGGTAAAGAGCACCGTGTATCAGGAAAAGAAGCACAAACAGTATGCCGGTCAACAGTCCATAAGGATTCAGCAGGTAAATGAGCGACCCGTGATACCCCGTTGCATCCATGGGCAGACCGGCAAAGATGTTACCGAAAGCAACCCCGAAAAGAAGCGCCGGGAGAAAACTGCTGACAACAATGGCAAAATCCCATGATCGTTTCCATAGGGCACTATCCTCTTTACCCCTGAATTCAAATGAAACCCCGCGGACAATAAGCGCAAACAACAGCAGCAGCAGAGCCGTGTAGAGATAACTGAACATCAGCGCGTAGGTGGTGGGAAATGCTGCAAAGGTGGCGCCGCCTGCTGTTATCAACCAGACCTCGTTGCCGTCCCAGACAGGACCGATCGTATTGATGATTACCCGCCGGTCACCATCGTTTTTTCCGAGAAAGATATGAAGCATGCCGGTGCCGAGCACAAAACCGTCTAGCATGAAATAGACTGCCCACAGTACAGCCCAAAGAACGAACCATAATATCTGTAATTCCATAATTTCCCTCCTCCTAATTTCTTGTCGGTTTAATGATGGCTGAAAGATCGTCATCCGGCCCTTTTCGGGCAAGCTTGGTCAGCAGATAGATATCGATGCAGCCGAGTGTGCCGTAAAGGAGGGTAAAGCCGATCAGCGAAACGAGAACCTGGGGAGTACTGATGGCTTTGGAAACGGCATCCGAGGTCTTTAGAACGCCGTAGACGATCCAGGGTTGACGCCCCATTTCAGCCACAATCCAGCCGAGTTGATTGGCGATGTAGGGAAGTGGAAGAGCAAACAACATGATCTTGAGAAACAGCGGATAGTTTTCCAGTTTCCCTTTTCGGGAGAGAAATACCGCGACCAGCGAAAGGACGAAGAACAGGATGCCGAGACCGACCATGAGCCTGAAGCTGTAGAAAACCGGTGTGACCGGCGGACGTTCCGATTTGGGGAAGTCCTTCAAACCTTTGATTTCCGCATTTGGCGTATGAAATGCCAGCAAGCTCACCATGTTGGGGATGCAGATACGTTCGAGGGCGTTACATTCCTTAATCTCATCGGGAATAAGCAAAAGGTTCAACCCTACTCCGCGCTTGGTTTCCCAGACCGACTCCATGGCAGCGAATTTGGCCGGCTGGGTCTTGGCCACCTCCACCGCATGGAAATCGCCGATGACCGCCACCAGCAGGGTAGAAACCAGGCCGAAGGTCGCCGCCATCTTGAAGGAAGTTTTAAAAAAATCCGGCTTGTTTTTTTTCAGGAGATGCCACGCGGATACACCCATGACAAAGAACGCCGCCACCGTGTAACCGGAAACAATCTGGTGACCGAACTTCAGAAGGCCGTAGGGGTTTGTCACCATTGCCATGAAATCCACCATCTCTGCCCTGCCGTTTCTCAGCACATACCCCACCGGATGCTGCATCCAACCGTTGGCCAACAGTATCCAGAGACCGGATAGATTTGTTGCGATGGCTACCAGCCAGATGGATATGGCGTGCATTTTCTTCGACACCTTGTTCCAGCCGAATATCCAGACGCCGATAAACACGGACTCCAGGAAGAATGCCATGGTCGCCTCGATCGCCAGCGGCGCACCGAAAATATCACCCACGTACTTGGAATATTCCGCCCAGTTCATGCCGAACTGGAATTCAAGGGTAATACCGGTCACAACCCCCAAGGCAAAGTTTATGAGAAACAGTTTCCCCCAAAACTTCGTCATTTTCAGGTAGAGCTCATCGCCGCTGGACACATAGCGGGTTTCCATATACGCGACCATAATGGAAAGCCCGAGGGTCAGCGGCACAAAAATGAAATGGAACATGCTCGTGATGGCAAACTGCAGCCGGCTCAAGGTTAAAACATCCATCAACTTCCTCCTTTTAACAGTTTTTGCAACAGCTATCCAGTATTGTTAGAATATTATTAAGTATGATTATATCAAATTGTTACCACGTTTGCGGCCAGTGCAAACAAATACTGCACTAACCCAAATAAGGTCTTTTTTGTCTTATTTCGTTGCAAAAAAATTTATAGCTGTTTTTGCTTAGCCAACTCCTCAATAGTTACACTATCCAATATGTTGACTACCTGACTCTGCACCGTTCTCCAGACCTGATGGACATTGCAGTGCCCTCCCCTGTCACAATAACCCGTGCCCATGAGGCAGCGATTGGGAATAATGGGTCCTTCAACAGCCTCGACAACCTCGCGCAGGGTGATAGACGCTGCCGGCCTGCCAAGGGTAAAACCGCCGCCGGTACCTCGAGAGGAATTGACAATGCCAAGTTTGGCAAAACTCTGAAATATCTTGGCGAGAAATGTCTGTGGTACATCCGAGGCATGAGCTATCTCGCTGATCAACGAAACCTTTCCCGGTTGCTGTTGAGCCAGATAAATAATACCGCGGATTGCATATTCGCCCTTGCGGGTCAACTCCATCATAAATGCACCTTCAAGACCGATTTAGTCTTATTTATAAATGATGAAATTCGAACTGTCAAGAAAAAGATTTCGCTCCGGGTATTTTTCCAACCACTTATCATTAGTAGGTTTAGTGCGGTATTGCGGACATCAGACGTATAAAATGCAGATTTTTCACGAACGCCGTATGTTTCAAACCCTGAAGGCCCGGCCACCCTGAGCTGTAAAATGGTCGAACAAACACCGGCCTATGTTCTGCAACGACACGACAGCAGCAACGCCGCCTCTGGCGATAGCCTCTTTCGGCATACCAAAAACGACACAACTGTTCTCATCCTGGGCAATGGTGTATGCACCGGCTTCCTTCATTTCCAAGATGCCGGCAGCCCCGTCATCCCCCATCCCGGTCAGGATAATGCCTATGGCATTCTTGCCGACAAAATTCGCCGCAGAACGAAACAGTACGTCGACCGAGGGCCTGTGGCGGTTTACCGGTGGACCGTCAGAGAGCTGGATGACATAGTTTGCGCCACTGCGGGATACCATCATATGCATGTTTCCAGGCGCAATATAGGCATGACCCGGCAAGATCCTATCCCCTTGTTCTGCCTCTTTAACGCTGATCTTACAGAGACTGTCCAGCCTTTTGGCAAAGGTTTTTGTGAATGCCTCCGGCATGTGCTGGGTAACGACGATGCCGGGACAATCGGCCGGCATCGTCGTCAGTAGTTCCTTGAGGGCTTCAGTGCCGCCGGTTGAGGCGCCGATTGCGATGATCTTTTCCGTAGTCGAAATGGACCTGCTAATAAACGGCAGCACAACATCGGCGCTGTTTTTCCTCTCTACGGAAAGATGGGTATGGCTACGGTTAAGTTTCATTATACGGGCTTTTGCGGCAGTTCGAATCTTGGCGCTGATCTCTTCGGCGTAGTCATTTATGCCGCGGGCAATGTCAATTTTGGGTTTGGTCACAAAATCAACCGCTCCCAACTCCAGGGCGTGCAATGTAATAAATGAACTCTTTTCGGTCAAAGAGGAAACCATTATTACCGGCATCGGACGAAGGCGCATCAGCTTCTCCAAAAATACCAGCCCGTCCATTCGCGGCATTTCAACGTCCAGGGTAAGGACATCCGGATTGAGCTCCTTGATCTTCTCTCGGGCAATCAACGGATCCGGGGCGGTACCCACCACCTCCATATCCGGCTGGCTGTTAATGATTTCAGTCAGTAGACTTCGTATTAATGCCGAGTCATCAATGATTAAGACTTTGATTGTCATATGCCTATCCTGCCCATGTCCATGAAATCTGGTTTCTCACCCCGAACTTCCGGTCGGAAATCATTTATTCAGGACATAGACTGTTTTCTGACGAATCTTGAAAAGGTCTCCTGCATGATGATAACTTTCCGAATGCCCGGCAAATAACAGCCCATCGGGCTGCAATAACGGTACAAACTTTTTCAGAATGTTGTACTGGGTTTCAATGTCGAAATATATCATCACGTTTCGGCAGAAAATGGCATCGAACCTTTCCGTAAGCGACCATTTTTCATCAAGCAGATTGAGCCGACTGAAGGTGATCAGTTTCTGCAGCTCGGGACGTACCTTGACGAAGCCGGCGCACTTCCCGTCGCCCTTCAGAAAAAAACGTTTCAACTGGCCGGGGGACAGTTTTTGCACATGTTCGATCGGATAAACCCCTTGTTCGGCCTTTTCCAGAACATTGGTATCGATGTCAGTTGCAAAAATAGTTACGGGCGGATTAAAGCTGTTGAAGTGCTCAACCGCCGTCATTGCCAGCGAATACGGCTCCTCGCCGGTCGATGCAGCGCAACTCCAGATCTTGATGGACCGCCTCCTGCCGATACTTCCCAGATGTTGCGCAAGAATCGGGAAATGATGGGGTTCGCGAAAGAATGACGTCAGATTGGTCGTCAGGGCATTGATGAACGCTTCAAACTCCTGGTTGCCGCTATCCTCCAATAGACCGATATACTCTCTGAACGACTCTACTCCCGTGATCCGCAATCGTCTCGCCAACCGGCTGTAAACCATATCCCGCTTGTTTTGGCTGAGCGAAATGCCGGCGCTTTTGTAGAGCAGCTCACGAATTGTGTTAAAGTCTGCCGAAGTATAATGAAATTGCCGGTTTTCCAGGTCACCCCTGCTCTCCGCTTCATAATTCCGTTTGTTCAAAATATTTGAACACACAGACATTTCGCTCCCCCCTTTCGACAAAACAGCGCTTAAAACTCTTTCCAATCCTCCTCAAGGCCCACAACCTTCGGTAATTTTACTTCTCCTGGTCCAGCTGCTTTGCCATATCCATTTGCCACCCTGACCTTCTCAGGCCTTTTTATCTGGTTAATGCTTTTGTTGGCCGGAGCTTGCGCTGATGTCTGATTGTTTAATTTCACTTCAACGCGCTTTAGCGGACTCTGCTCGGAATCATTCAGCTTGAACCTGCTTACCGCGTCTACCATGCTGCGCGCCTGCTCTTTCAATGACTCTGCTGCGGCAGCAGCTTCTTCCACCAAAGCCGCATTCTGCTGTGTCACATCGTCCATCTGGGTTATGGCCGTATTGACCTGTTCTATCCCGCTGCTCTGTTCCATGGAGGCGGCAGATATTTCCGCCATGATGTCGGCAACGCGTTTGATGCTGGTTACTATCTCCTGAGTGGTTCTGCCTGCATCTTCAACGAGCCTGCTGCCGGCTTCCACCTTGCCTACGGAATCTTCGATCAGCGCCTTGATTTCCTTGGCAGCGGCAGCGCTTCGCTGGGCAAGATTGCGCACCTCGCTGGCGACGACAGCGAAACCGCGACCCTGCTCTCCGGCCCTGGCCGCCTCCACCGCCGCATTCAAGGCGAGAATGTTGGTCTGGAATGCGATGCCGTCGATTACGCCGATTATATCCGCAATCTTCCGGGAGCTGTCGCTGATGGATTCCATGGTAGTGACCACCTTGCCGATCACGTCTCCGCCTTTCACGGCCACGTCGCTGGCGGTCACTGCCAGTTGATTTGCCTGCTGGGCATTATCTGCGTTCTGCTTAACTGTGGAGGTCAGTTCTTCCATGCTCGATGCCGTTTCTTCAAGGGCGGACGCCTGTTCTTCGGTGCGCTGTGATAGATCCGTATTGCCGGCCGAAATCTGTTCAGTTGCCGTGGCTATGGAATCAGCACCGGTTCTCACTTCACCGACAATATGCGCCAGACTGCCGTTCATCTCCTTTAACGCCTCCAGCAGATGGCCGGTTTCATCCCGGCTCTTGACTTCAATAATGTTGGTGAGGTTGCCGGCGGCAATCTGCTCTGAAACACCGATTGCTTCATTCAGCGCCAGCTTTATTCTACTGGCGACAAAATATGCGAAAACGAAGATAAATAGTGCGCAAAGGAATGTCGCGATAATTATCTGCCACCTCAATTTGGACATTTCAGCCTGCACGTCATCCACATAGATGCCGCTTCCGACAACCCAGTCCCAACCTTTGACCAGTTTCACGTAGGAAATTTTGTCGACCGGTTTCGCGGCGCCCGGCTTGGACCACATATATTCCACGGTGCCTGCTTCCTTCTCTTTTGCCACCTTGGCGAATTCGATGAAGATCTGTTTGCCGTTCGGATCTTTCAGGTCTGAAACATTTTTTCCGTCAAGTTCGGGCTTTATGGGATGCATCAGCATCTTTGGTTCCAGGTCGTTGACCCAGAAGTACTCATTCCCCTGGTAACGGAGGTTTCGTACACCCTCCAAAGCCCTCTTCTGGGCTTCCGCAACCGGCAGTTCACCGGATTTTGCTTTGGCCTGAAAACCCTCTATCATTGTATATGCTACTTCCACGACGCTCTTGGTGGCTGCCATCTTCTCAGACATCAGTTTCTGTCCGAATAAAGGAAGAACATAAAACATGATTCCGGAAACCAGGAGCGCGATCGTGACAATTGAGATGCTCAGAATTTTCGACAGGATTTTCCAGTCTTTAAATTTTGCGATGCCCATTGTGTACCACCTTTCTTATGTTTTATTGATGTTATGCCGCGTTATCCATAAGTTGCATTTCAGAACTGCTCATTAATTTTTCAATGTCGATCAGGATCAGCATCTGACCGTTCTGCGTGCCGAGACCGGTTATGTACCGGGTATCGAGATCTGAGCCGAGTTCGGGGGCAGGCTTGATCTGCTCCGGTCCCAACTCCACCACATCCGAAACACCATCGACGACCATGCCGACAACCCGGCCAAGCACGTTCATGATGATGACCACGGTAAACTCGTTGTATGCGACTTGTCCCAGTCTGAACTTGATCCGCATGTCCACGATCGGAACAATAACCCCCCTGAGGTTGATCACCCCTTTCAGAAATTCCGGTGCATTGGCAATATGGGTAACAGCGTCGTAACCACGTATTTCCTGTACTTTAAGAATGTCCATGCCATATTCTTCCCGGCCGAGAGAAAAGGTAAGGAATTCCCTTGCACAGCATTCAGCGCTTCTGCCCGATGTCATCTGTTCTATCTGCATAATGATTGCCCCCCGTAATGATTCAAGCTCTCACTTCGTTTTCTTCAACCCGCATTTTTCCCCACCTGTAACAGCCCACCAACATCCAGAATCAATGCCACTCGACCATCACCGAGAATTGTTGCCCCCGCGGTTCCTTCCACTTTACGATAATTATTTTCAAGGCTCTTGATTACAACCTGGTGTTCTCCGATCAATTCGTCCACCATCAGGGCGCCTCTCTCCCCTTCAGCATCGATCAGCACAAGAATCCCCTCCTCAGGTTTTGTAATCGGTGTTTCCAGATTGAAAACCTCGTAAAGCGGCAGCAACGGCAGATATTCTCCGCGCACGTGCACGACCCGCCTGCCGCTTATCATTTTGATATCGTCAGCAAGTGGTTGAAGCGATTCCACAATCGAGTTGAGGGGAATGATGAACTTTTCTTTCCCGACCGCAACCGACAGACCGTCCAGTATCGCCAGCGTCAACGGCAGACTGATGGTAAATTTGCATCCCTTGCCCTGTTCAGAGGCAACCTGGATGCGTCCCCCCATGGCATGGACATTTTTCTGCACCACGTCCATCCCCACCCCGCGGCCCGAGATATCGGTAACGGTATCGGCGGTTGAAAAGCCCGGCGCAAATATGAGATGCCAAACCTCTTCGTCAGGCATCGTCTCATCAACGTCAAGTCCGCGTTCAAGCGCTTTTTTAAGGATTTTATCGCGGTTGAGACCTGCGCCGTCGTCTGCAACATCGATGACGATTCTTCCCCCCACCTGGGCTGCGCGCATCGTGATCGTCCCGGTCGCATCCTTACCTCCTGCCTTACGCACGTGCGGCAATTCAATGGCATGGTCCAGACAGTTGCGCACCAGGTGGGTCAGTGGATCGGCAATTTTTTCAATGAGCCCCTTGTCGAGCTCGGTTGTTTCACCGAAAGTTTTGAGTTCGACCAGCTTGCCGAGTTTCGCGGAGAGATCCCTGACCAGGCGGGGGAACCTGCTGAAAACAAGGCTGATCGGCACCAGCCGTATCGACATGATGCTTTCCTGCATGTCGCGGGTATTGCGTTCCAGTTGCATAAGCCCGCGATGAATGTTTTCGAACAGGACGGGATCGAGTTCACTGACAATCTGGGACATCATGGACTGGGTAATGACCAGTTCGCCGACCTGGTTGATCAATTGGTCAACCTTCGCGACGCCGACACGAATTGAAGAACCCTCTGCGCTCTCACCGGCGCGGCGACCATAAGCCCCTGCATCCGTTTCATTACGGTCATAGGCTCTTCTTCCGGGAACAGAGGCTTGCGTATTCATGGGCACGCCAGCCTCTGCAACAGCCATGACGCCGTTACCCCGATGTTCCTGGCCAGGTTCTGCGGTACTATCGGAAACTTTGGCCGTACCGGTTTCAGATATTACTCTTATCTTCAACTCGTTTTCTTCGGCGACGAATTCGAAGATGTCCCGAAGCTCGTTTTCTCCTGCCGCAGTCTCAAGGATGAGATGCCAGCGTGTATAACAATTTTCCGGGTCAAGTTCGCTGAGTGGGGATGCAAAATCAATGGCGGCCGACACCTGTAATTCACCCAGATCGGCCAGTTCATAGAAGAGGTTCTCCAACCGGACGCCGCGCTTGAACGTATCTTCAGCCGGCTCGAAATCTATCTCGTATCCGGCAATGGAGTTTGAATGTGCCGCCACGCCGGATGGCGCATCTGCATCAGACAACGTGGAAAACAGATTAAGTCCGCTGCCCGCATCAACGGCAGCATCGCTTGTCCCGGAGATAAATGCCTCAAGCTTTTTACAGACCTCTTCAATTATCGGCAAATCGACCGCGGAACCATCTCGATGCCCTGCCAATTGCATGGCTATCGCATCTCCAGCCTCCAGGAATGCATCAATCATGGTCCTGCTAAGGGTGAGTTCGTGATTTCTTACCCGGTCGAGGAGAGATTCTAGATCATGGGTAACGATCATCATATCCGTGAATCCGAAGATCCCCGCACTCCCCTTTATGGAATGCGCAGCCCTGAAAATGGCATGGAGATCATCTTCCTGCGGCGAATCCGGATCAAGCTCAAGAAGAATGCGCTCCATCTCCGTCAGGTGCTCCGCGCTCTCTTCGAAAAAAACCTGGTTAAACCTGCTCAGGTCATTGGATATGGCGTCAGTCATGAATGCACCTTCGCATCATCGAGAATGCAATCATACTCGCTGCCGAAACCGAGAAAATGGATGTTCTGCCTGAACTCTTCCGGGACATTGATCAACACCGGACTTAAACCGAGCAATTTTACATGGCGCAACCAGATAGCAAGCAGTTGACAGCCGCTCAGGTCGATCTGATCAACATCCTTCATATCGATTTCAGGGTCGTTTTCCATTGGACATGAGGAAGCGCGAGTATCGGCAGCATTTGAGAAAGACAGCGATTGCAATTGAATCTTCAAAAACTTCAACTGGTCCGTTACCCCCGTGATCGACCAGTTGCCGCAGAGCTTGATGGACATTCTCTCGGTTGCTGATTCCGACATAAAGCACCCTCCATTCCTTGTAATGATTTTCTTTTGATGATTATCCTTTAGCAGCAATAGTGCCATTTTTGTATACATATAATACTATGTAATATCAGCATGTTAACAGTATGGCGTCTTTCGGACCGATACGACGATTTTTGCTGGCCCAAAATACTTTTTATCCAAATATCACGTTACTTCAGTGAGTTATCCTGCTGCAAAAAAAATTGCAGGTGCAACCAATGTCGCATGGGTATGATGAGATGGAAACGGGGAGAGTTCAAAGGGGATTGAAACGGGATGGATTGAGCGCGAATCTCACGAATTGCGGCATTAGCGTTCATCGTTGAAAAAGCATTTGAACACGGATCAAATCTGATTTGTACGGATTTTCACGGATTTAGAAGATCAAGAACAAAAGACCCGAAAGGTTATGACCTGAAACCGGAATATGTCCTTGATTTATTCGTGTAAATCCGTCCAGATCCGTGTCCAACTGCCGTTTTCAGGTTCAACGGCTGACTGCCGTTTTGGATGTTAGCGGCTGTTCTTCAGTAGGGAGGAGGGTTTGCTTATGGTTGCTCATCGTCGCATTTCCTGCTGAGCCGCTTATTGAGAGCCTGGCGGGTTATGCCGAGATAGGACGCGGCTATCCCCTGATTGCCGTTGGCGAGCTGCAAAGCCTGGTCAATGAGAAATACCTCTGCATCTTTCAATGTGGGGAAGTTCCCCTGTTTAACATGAAAAACATCCACAGGAGATGACAAGACAGCTGCGCCACTGGACGGGTGTTTGTTGCCGATGGATTGCTTCATGGCGATCATCGGCATGAAGCAATCCATTGACAACATCCCCTTCTGATGCCTGGTTACGGCATCAAAGACCATCGACTGAAACTCGCGGATATTACCGGGAAAATCATAAGCTGCCAGATAGTGCGCCAGTTCTGGTGGAGGGGTCGGTTTTTTCTTGTTCAAAGCGATTGCCGCGGTTTCCAGGAAGTGATCGAGAAGAAGCGGGATATCTTCAGGACGCTCTCGCAGTGGCGGGATTTGCACCTGGTGGGCTCTGAGACGATAATAGAGGTCTTTTCTGAACGAATGCTCCGTTATCATCTGCTGCAGGTCGCAGTTAGTGGCAAAAACCAGGCGGGCGCCGCTTTTCATCGGAAGATCGGAGCCCAGCCGATAATACTCTTGTTCCTGTAAAAGCCTCAAAAGCTTAATCTGCGAAGCCTCGTTTATATCGCCGATCTCATCGAGGAACAAGGTTCCGTCGCCGGCTTGCAGCAGCAAACCATCACGTTTCTGGTCGGCCCCTGTATATGCCCCTTTTTTGTGGCCGAAAAGTGTATCGGAAAACATCAGATCATCGAGACCAGCCACATTCACAGCAATAAAGGCGCCTTTCCGGCCGCTTAACTCATGCACAGCCCTGGCGACAAGCTCTTTTCCCACGCCGGTTTCGCCGCAGATCAAAACGGGCTGGCCAGTCCCGGCAACGGCTTCCAGATAATGAAATATGCCCCTCATCTTACTGCTCCGGGTAATTATTGCTGCAAAAGCGTCTTCATGTTCCAGTCGGTCGGTAAGGAGATGCTGTTTGAGGGATGAAACCTCGCTGCGCAACGAGTGCATTTCCGCAGCTTTTCTTACGCTCGACACCAACCTGTCCTTCTCCACCGGCTTGACATAATAATCGAAGGCTCCCGCTTTCATACACGCCACAGCCATCTCGATTTCGTTTGCCGCCGTCATGACAATGACCGGTATCTGCGGGAACGAGACGGCAATTTCCTTCAGCAGTTCGTACCCGGAAATAAACGGCATATTCAGATCGAGGACAATAACGGCAACTTCCTGTTTGTTCAAAAACTGCATAACCTGCCGGCTGTCGTTTACAGTCGAAACATTGCTGAAACCGGCACTGCGCAACGTTATGCCGGTACTGAACAATATTTCTTCTTCGTCATCCACAAGAAGAATGGTAAAGGGAATCCCGGCTTTGTTTTTCATTCGCAATACTCCTGTCTGAAAGCAGGTTGATGATTAAGATTGGGAGTTTATAGTGCCAGAGGCAGTTTAACCGTGGCGGTAGTTCCTCTCCCCGGAGCTGACTCGAACTCCAGTGAGCCATTGTGTTCCTTGAGGATCGAGGCAGAGATGGAGAGGCCCAGACCGGTTCCCCCCTGCTCAAGCCTGGTGGTAAAAAACGGTTCGATGGCGCGCTCCAGCACTTTTTTATTCATTCCCTTGCCTTCGTCCCGGACTGTAATAATCAGGCATCCCGAGCCGTCTTCGAATGCCGTCCCGACCCGGACGCCGGCTGATTTATCTGGGAGGGCCTGAAGTGAATTCATGATCAGGTTGATGATTACCTGCTCTATCTGCTGAGCATTACCCTTGGCGGGCGGGAGCTTTTCCGCCAGAGAGAGCTTGAAATTATCGGTAAACTTATGGATGTGATGACTGAGAATCGAAAATGCATCCTGAATGAGCCTGTTGATATCGATACTGCCGTGTACACTGTTGGTATCTTCGCGGGCGAAATCCTTCAGGTTGTTGACAATGGCGTTGATCCGCCGCGAACCTTCGCTGAGACCCAAAAACAGCTTTGGCGCAGCCTCGAGCATTTCCGAAAACGGCAGCCCCCCCAGCGTAAATTCGCCATGCTCTTGATAGTATTCCGACAATATGGGAGTTGCATCATTCCAGGCCTCGGCAAGCAGTGCAGAATTAAATGAAATGAAGTTGTTAGGATTATTTATCTCGTGGGCAATGCCGGAAACCAACATGCCGAGGGAAGTCATCTTGTTGGCATGAATAAGCCGGGCATGGGAAGTTCTCATCGCTTCTTCCATGCGAAGCTTTTCGGTTATATCACGATTGGAGCAATATACCACCTCGACATCCCGTAACCTGATAATCTTTCCCCGCAACGCAACGGTAAACTTGGCGCCATCTTTCCTGATGCATGTCAACCTGTCGATAATAAAGTTTTTAACGCTTTCCTGACGGGGAACAGCCTGTACAAACAGTTGATAGTCGCCCGGTTCGATAAAAGACCACGGTCCCAGACGCTGAAGATCGTCGCGCGAATAACCGTAAAGTGCCTCCGCAGCCGGGTTTGCATCGATAAGTTCAAATGTTTCGCGCTTAAACAGAACAATTGCGTCTTCGTTCTGTTCAAATATCTGGTGAAATCGTTCTTCACTTTCCCGCAGCTTTTCCTCCATCTGCTTACGCTCGGTGATTTTGGTTTTCAAGTTGAAACGAGACATCATCATGCTCCACAAAAGACAAACAAAGAACACTGCCGTATCACATTGCCGAATCAATCCGGAAATAATCCGCGTTTGCCGGCAAGTGTGATACACGGTGGTTATCTACTCACATGAATAAATATAATGGATTGAAGACAGCAACGGAGGGTAATGCAGTTGCCACCCTTAAACAAAGCTATTTTCCAAACTCTTTTTGCATATAAGCCTGCCATTCAACCACCACACCCGGGTAGTCGAGGCTGAAACCGTTCAGCGCTTTTTTGATGGCAGCATCAACAGGCATTCCCTTGCCGAGGTTTACCAGTATCTCCCTCACGTTGTACCAGCCATAGGCGCCGATCATGTAATTCACCATCGAGTAACTCTGCTGATAGGCCAGTGCAGCCTGCCTGTTGTTAAAGGCGCCAAATGACCCCTCCAGGGCAGGAAAAGTGAGATAACCTCGATGCTTTGCCGCTTTCCCGAGCTCGGCCATGGGAGGATTCAATTCCCTGCGCCCCTCATATTCGGCCAATCCTTCATTAAGCCAGGTTGGAACATTCCCCTTGGTCAGCTCATGGATGACCACGTGGGCATATTCATGAAAGAGAATGGCCCTCAGTTGCGGAGTGAGCTCAGTCGCACCGCCGATGGGCAAGCGGATTTTACCGTCATAAAGTCCGCCTGACCAGTCGGGACTTTCGGTCACGTTCCGGTAATCCTTTTTGGTATAGAGAATCACGGGAACGCGTGCCGTAGGGAAATAATCAAGATCCGATCCAACCCGATTATAAGCGCTTTCCAGTATGTCGAGTATCCCGCCGGCCAGGCTGGAAGTAACCTCGGCATCATAGGAAATTTCAAACTTCGAACTGTGCTCCTTGCCCATCCGGGACTCGACCGCCGCTTCCCTGCGGACTTTCTCCACTATTTCACGCACCGCCTTGTTGTTCGGATCCAAAGCCAATGCCTTGTCCCAGCATTCAATCGCAGCGGTAAGCTCACCGGTATCATAGTAAACCCGTCCCAGGTAATAGAGGATGTCGACGGTATCGCCGCTGATCCCACGAACCCGCTCAAATTCATACTTTGCAGCGTCATAGTTTTTCGCCAGATAGAGGGCAATACCACGCATCGTGCCATAGACAACGTTGTCAGGAGCCAATTCTCGGGCATGATCAAAATAGTCCGCAGCCTCCATGTAACGGTTCGCTTCCATCTCCCGCTTGCCGACATACATATAGGTCACAGCCAGATTTTTCCGCAGGGTTTCGTCATAGGGGAAAAAGCTGTACGCTTTTTGCAACTGCTCCAGGGCTTTTTCGTATTCGCCCCGGTTGAAAAGCTCCAGGGCATAATCATTGTGAACAAAGGGATCATTGGCACAGACCGGCAGCGAAGTTAGCAGGGTGAGGAACAATATAAGGAGCGCAGAGAGGGAGATATAATGTGTTTTCTGCATCAGCATGCCTCGCAATTAATTACTGCCCCACAGAGGATCATCGGCGAACTGCAAGCGGATACGCTCTTCAGGATTCTGCGCCAGGAATTCCTCGTCCGTGAATGAAAACCTGAAATCCTCCGCATACTCCAGGAGGATCCCGTAAGCAGCATTTACCAGCCTTATCTGCTCCGGATCGTTTTGCTCTCCCGTATCAGGATGACAAGTCTTCACCAGTTTTCGATGTCTCTTTTTGATCTCCCGTAGGGTAACCCGGCCGGTGAATCCGAATATCTTCAAGGCGTTTTGCAGTTCCTGAAAAGTCATGATCTACTATACCATATTTGCCGGCAGAAATGCTTGCACCTTCGCACCTCTCAACGTTTAACCTGAAAAGCAGTTAACCACTGATGAACATGGATGATATACAGGGGATCGATAAAAAAAAGCCGGGTTGCCCCGGCTTCTCCTAATGTAGCGCCGCCCTGATACGTGCGGCGATCCCTGAAGCATCGAGGCCGTACCTGGCTCGCAACTCCGGCTGCTCTCCCTGTTCGATAAAGCAATCGGGAAAACCAAAGCGCGTCACCGCAACATTATCTAAACCTTCCCCTTCCAAAAGCTCCAGCACTGCCGTGCCGAAGCCCCCTTGCAGGACGTTTTCCTCAATGGTAAAGAGCCTTCCCGTCTTCTCCGCCATGGACAGGATCATCTCCTTGTCAAGCGGCTTAATGAAGCGCATATTGATTACCGCCAGGTTTAGACCTTCGCCGGCAAGTGCTTCGGCGGCTTCAAGGGCGGGATAGACCATCGTACCGACCGCCAGGACGGCGCCGTCGATGCCATCGCGCAAAAGCTCCGCTTTACCAATGGGGATATCCTTGCATATCTGGTCAATGGCCACGCCATAGCCGTTGCCGCGCGGGTAGCGGACAGCTGCCGGGCCGTCATGGTTGATCGCGGTTTGGAGCATGTGCTGCAACTCATTCTCATCCTTGGGCGCCATCAGGGTCATGGCAGGGAGATGACGGAGGTACGACAGGTCGAACACGCCGTGATGGGTCGGGCCATCGCTACCCACAACCCCGGCCCGGTCGATGGCAAACACCACCGGGAGATTCTGCAGGCAGACGTCGTGGAAAACCTGGTCGTAGGCCCGCTGCAAGAAGGAAGAATACACGGCGAAGACCGGCTTGAATCCTTGGCTGGCAAGGCCGGCAGCAAACGTGACGCCGTGTTGTTCGGCAATCCCCACGTCAAAGAAACGTTCAGGATACTTGGCGGCGAAACCGGACAGTCCTGTACCGTCCGGCATGGCTGCTGTTATGGCGACAACCTTGTCGTTGTCTTCAGCGATCTTTTTCATCGCCTCGCCAAATATATAGGTGTATGAGGCAGCCCCGCCCTTTCCTTTCAGCACCTTGCCGGTTGCCACGTCAAAGGGGCCTACCCCGTGAAACAGCGACGGGTTCGCCTCGGCAGGCGCATACCCTTTTCCCTTCTTGGTCAGGACATGGATCAGCACCGCATCGTCAAAACGCTTGACGTTTTCCAGAGTTTCCATCAAAAGCTCGACATTGTGACCGTCGATGGGACCAACGTACTCGAAGCCGAAGGCCTCGAAGAGCATGCCCGGCGTGAAAAGACCCTTGAGAGACTCCTCAGCGCGCTTGGCGACCTGGAGCACGCCGCGTCCGAGCCCATCGAGGTTTTCCAGGAACCCCTCCACATCCTTCTTGATCTTGTGGACGAATTCGTTGGTTATGGTGCGGGAGAGGAAACTGGAGAGCGCCCCCACGTTTTCCGATATGGACATCTCATTGTCGTTGAGGATTACCACCAGGTCCTTGTTCAGGTGCCCGGCATGGTTCAATCCCTCATAGGCAAGACCGCCGGTCATGGAACCGTCGCCGATCACGGCCAGGACCTTGTTGTGCTCCTGCTTCAGGTCACGGGCCAGGGCCATGCCGAGCGCCGCGGAGATGGAGGTGGAGGAATGCCCGACGTCAAAGGCGTCGTGGGGGGATTCTGCACGCTTCGGAAATCCGCTGATCCCTCCCAGGGTGCGCAGGGTTTTAAACGCCTCCCGGCGACCGGTCAAAAGCTTATGGGCATAGGCCTGGTGCCCCACATCCCAGACGATCTTGTCTTTGGGTGAATTAAAGACCCGGTGCAGCGCAATGGTCAGTTCCACCACGCCGAGACTTGGAGCGAGATGCCCGCCGTTGGTCGCGCAGGTGGCGATAATGGTTTCGCGCAACTCTCCGGCAAGGATGGTCAGTTCCTTCAGCGAAAGCTTTTTCAACGCCTCAGGCCCGTCAATTGTATTCAATATGTTTCCCATTACGACTTCCGTTTAACGATATAGGTTGCGATGTCACGGAGCGGATCGGCCCGATGGTCAAAGCCAGCCAACGACTCCAGCGCCATGTCAACCAGTTCCACGGCACGCTTCTTCGACTCTGCAAGGCCCATGACCGCCGGGTAGGTTGCCTTCCCCCGCGCTTCATCACTGCCTGCATCCTTGCCGATCTCTTCGGTGGTCCCTTCGATGTCGAGGATGTCGTCGGCAATCTGGAACGCCAGGCCGATTGCCTCCCCATACGTGGTGAGGGAGGCCAGCCTTGCTTCATCAGCACCGCCGAGTATGGCCCCAGCTTTTACCGATGCCTTGATCAGGGCGCCGGTCTTATGGGTGTGAATATACTGCACCGTTGCCAGATCCATTTCGGCCTTCCCTTCACTCTCCATATCCACGACCTGTCCGCCGACCATGCCGTGAGACCCGGCACAGTGCGATATTTCCTGAATGACCCGTAAAACCGCCTCCGGCGGCAGCGAAGCGCTTGGCTCTACTCTGCTCATGAGGATAAAGGCTTCGGTAAGGAGGGCGTCGCCGGCCAATATGGCGATTGCCTCGCCGAAAACCTTGTGATTAGTGGGATTGCCGCGGCGGAAGTCATCGTCATCCATGGCCGGCAGATCATCATGAATCAACGAATAGGTATGAATCATCTCCATGGCGCAGGCAGCTGGCATTGCCAGAGAAATGTCCCCACCGACCGCATCGCAGGCAGCAAGCATCAGTATCGGCCGAATTCGCTTGCCGCCGGCAAAAACCGAATAACGCATGGATTTATGCAGAGAAAAAGGGAGCTCATCGGCTTTCGGCAAGAAACGATCGAGCGCTTCATCAACCAGGGTACAACGTTCTTTCAAATAGGCTTTCAAGTCCATAATCTATCTCGTTTCACAGTAATATTGGATTGCCGGTTATTCGTCGTCAAGGCGAAACTCTTCCCTGGCAAAACTGCCGTCCTTCTGCTTAAGCAGCAGTTCTACCCGCTTTTCCGCTTCATTCAGTTTCTTTGAACAGAAGGCGGCCTGTTTGACCCCTTCTTCAAAGGCCTTCAGAGAATCCTCTAGGGGGAGCTCGCCACCCTCCAGCTTCTTGACCACCTCTTCGAGCTTTTTCAGTGCTGTCTCAAACTTTTCCACTGCCATAAAGGTACTCTTTCTCCGTCTAAAATAAACCGCTATTATACAGATTAGTTAGTATCAGTCAAGAATTGCATGGCGCGGAATCGATTGATGCGCATATCAAAAAAGCAGTTCACCAGATTCAGGTTTAATCGAGATAAAAAAACCGCCCGTCAGCAATTGCCAATCCGGGCGGCTCTATCATGTGCACGCGACCCTGCTTCCGGAGATCATGCAATCCCCTCGTCCCACCTTAAGATCATCAATCTACTCCAGGTTATCCTCTATCCTGATCAGATTGCTCTTCTCCTTGATGAAATCAAAAGCATCTATCTCTGCCAGTGCCTTTCTCACATCCATTTCTCTGGCTTCATGGGTCATGATAACGATAGGCACGGTCTCGCTTGCGCTTCTCGCCGTCTGCATCATGGACTCGATGCTGATATTGCTGGCGCCCAACGCGCCGGATATTTTCGCCAGCACCCCTGGTCTATCCACCGCATTGAAGCGTATATAATACTTACTGACAATTTCACCCATGGGTTTAATGGTCAGTTTTTTCACCCGGTCATCGAGATAGCCGAGAGGGGCAGAGCGTCGTGAAATGCCTGCCAGCATATTTCGGGCAATGTCCACCACGTCGCCTATGACGGCACTGGCAGTCGGTTCCATACCTGCGCCGCGGCCGTAGAACATCACCGGGCCGACAAAATCACCGGTCAGGCGGATGGCGTTGAATACGCCGTTAACATCGGCAAGGGGATAGTTGACCGGAATCATGGTGGGATGCACCCTGGCTTCGATCCGCTCTCCATCACGCTTGCCTATGGCAAGCAGCTTTATCTTGTAACCGAAATCCCGGGCAAAGTTTATGTCGACTGCGGAGATGGAACTGATCCCCTCGGTGGAAATATCCTTCAAATCCACCCTGGTGCCGAAACAGAGGGAGAGGAGCAGGCAAAGTTTGTGTGCGGTGTCGATACCTTCCACATCAAAGGTCGGGTCTGCTTCGGCATAACCCAGTTCCTGCGCCGTTTGCAAGACTTCGGCGAAATCCACCCCATCCTGCGTCATCTTGCTGAGAATATAGTTGCAGGTGCCGTTGAGTATGCCGAGGACCGTGCTGAAGTTGTTTCCTGCCATATTCCCCTTGATGGCGGAAAGGACCGGAATTCCCCCGCCCACCGCTGCTTCAAAGAGAATTTCAACCCCTTTTTGCGCGGCGGCAGCGTAGATCTCTTCGCCATGGACGGCAAGAAGAGCCTTGTTGGCGGTGATTATGTGCTTGCCGTTGGCAATGGCCTTCAGGACAAAGCTTCTGGCCGGCTCGTAACCACCAATCAGTTCTATGACTATGGAAATCTCCGGGTCGCAGAGGACTTCGTCCACGTTGGTGGTCAGAACCCCCGGCTCAACGCTTACACCGCGATCAGTCGTGATGTCCAGGTCTGCGATTTTCTTTAACGACAGCCTTGCACCCAGCTTTTCTTCCAGGAGAGCGCTGTTTTTTGTCAATAATTTTACAACACCGGCGCCGATGGTGCCGAAACCGAGCAAACCAATCTTTATCTCTTTCATAACACCTCACTTAACGTATCAAAAAAAGGGGTACAACAGGCAAAAACGGTGCTATTCCTTGTCAGGAAGCAACGAGGCAATTTCATCGAGAATCCCGTTGATAAACGCAGGGGAATCATCGGCGCCGAATTTTTTCGCCACCTCTATCGCTTCATTAATGGTAACGTTTTTGGGAATATCCGGTCGATAGAACAACTCGAACACCGCGAGTCGCAAGATGTTCAGATCGACCCTCGCCATCCTTGAAATCGACCAGTTTTTCGATTTTTCCTCAATCCTCTGGTCAATGGCCGCACGGTTGGCAACGACACCGTTAACCAGTTCAGCAGCAAAAGAAAATGACCGGGAATGCGCATCCACAGCCGGCTCGGACCCGTCGCCAAAGTTTTCCATTATCCGTTTAAGAACGGTCGTACCATCCATGACCTCGACGTCCGAAGAGTACAATGCCTGGAGGGCCAGTTCTCGCCCTTCTCTTCTACTGCTCACTACTTTATCCCCTTAAACAGATTTGCCGTTTCAATGGCGGTCACGGCCGAGTCGAAGCCTTTGTTTCCGGCCTTTGTCCCCGCCCTCTCTACCGCCTGCTCAATGGTGTCGGTAGTCAGGACACCGAAGGCCACCGGTACGCCGCTATCGAGCGAAACATGGGCGACACCCTTTGAAACTTCAGCGGCAACATAATCGAAATGGGGGGTAGCACCGCGTATCACTGCACCAAGGCAGATTATGGCATCATACCTGCCGGTTGCCGCCATTTTCTTGGTAGCCAGCGGTATCTCGAATGCCCCCGGAACCCTGGCAACATCGATGTTTTTGTCATCAGCGCCATGACGGATCAGGGCGTCAAGAGCCCCTTCAAGAAGGCGCTCGGAAATGAAGCTGTTGAAGCGGCCAACTACGATCCCGAACCGAAGCCCTTTCGCATCCAGCTTCCCTTCGATAAATTTAGGCATAATCCCTCCCGGTTGATTCGTGTAATGTCATATGTTTTCCAAGAGATGTCCCAGCTTCTCTCTCTTGGTCTTCAGATATTTAATGTTGCTCTTTGACGGCTCGATTTCAATGGGCACCCGTTCAACGATGTTGATCCCGTATCCCTCAAGTCCGACGATCTTTTTGGGGTTGTTGGTCATCAGCCGGATCTGCTTAACCCCGAGGTTGACCAGTATCTGCGCACCGATACCATAATCCCGCAAATCCGCCTTGAAACCGAGCGCCAGATTCGCTTCAACCGTATCCTTTCCCTGATCCTGGAGGGCATATGCCTTCAGCTTGTTGATCAACCCTATACCGCGACCTTCCTGACGCATATAGAGAATGACCCCCGTCCCATCCGACTCTATGATTTCCATGGCGCGGTGCAATTGGTCGGCACAGTCGCAACGTTTGCTGGCAAAGACATCACCGGTCAGGCATTCGGAATGAACCCGTACCAGGACCGGCTCATCGCCACGTATCTCACCTTTGATCAGCGCGAGGTGTTCAAGCTTATCGATATCGTTCTCAAAGGCAATTGCTACGAAATCGCCGAGTTGGCTGGGAAGCTTCACCTCGGCGGCCCGGCGCACCAGTGATTCGTGCTTGAGACGGTACGCAACCAGGTCAGCAATGGTGCAGACTTTGATGCCGTGCTCCTTTGCAAATTTCTTCAGTTCCGGCATGCGGGCCATGCTCCCGTCATCGTTCATGATCTCGCAAATGACGCCTGCATGCTTGAGCCCCGCCAGCCGTGCAAGATCGACCGAGCCTTCAGTCTGACCGGCCCGCACCAGTACCCCGCCTTTTTTTGCCCGGAGGGGGAAAACATGGCCCGGACGGGCCAGGTCGTCGGCAGAGGCGTCGTCAGCCACGGCCGTAAGTATGGTATGGGCCCGGTCGGCAGCGGATATACCGGTAGTAACCCCTTTTTTCGCCTCGATGGAAACTGTAAAGGCGGTGCCGAAGGAAGAGGTGTTGCTGGAGACCATAGGTGGGAGATTGAGAAGGTCGCACTTGTCACCGGTCAAGGTGAGGCAGACAAGACCTCGACCGTATTTGGCCATAAAGTTGATCGCCTCGGGAGTGACCTTTTCCGCCGCCATGGTCAGATCTCCCTCGTTTTCCCGGTCTTCATCATCCACCAGGATCACCATCATCCCCTGTCGAATATCCTCAATAGCGTCTTCTATCCTGGCAACCGTCATACAATAACCTCGTTCCCTGAAAAATATCCGTTTCGTTATTAGTAAAGCAGAACAACACACGCCAAAACAATTAGTCTTTATGTCACATAAAACCGCTTTTTGCAAGAAGTTCCAGCGTGATTCCAGAGCTTTTCGCCTCTCCGCGGCCGGTCAGCAGGCGCTCTACGTATTTGGCAAGTATATCCGTTTCGATATTCACCTGATCGCCGACCTGTCTGTATTTAAGGGTGGTATTCGCCGTCGTGTGCGGAATGATGTTCACGGAAAAACCGTCCTCTGCAACCGCATTTACCGTGAGACTGATGCCGTCGATCGCCACCGACCCCTTGGTTGCAACATACTTAAGGTACTCATGCGCCATGCGGAAGGAAAAGACCGTATTGCCGGAAATCTCCCGACGGTCGCCGATGGTGGCGACACAGTCCACATGTCCCGAGACGATATGACCGTCAAGGCGGCCGGAAAGGGGAAGCGCCCGCTCCAGATTGACCGGGGAGCCGTTTTTCATACTCCGCAAGGCGCTCCGCTCAATGGTTTCCGGCGACACATCAAAACCGAAAGTCCCGGCGCCCTTTTGGGTGACAGTAAGACAGACACCGTTTATGGCAATGGAGTCACCCAATGCGACCTCATCCTGCGGAAAGGCGGCGGCAACAGTCAATATGCCTGCAGCGCCGGTCACTTCGAGCTTGACGACCTTGCCAACCTCTTCAATCAGACCTGTAAACATGCGTTCTCCGGATACCCCTGGACGAGGATATCGCTTCCTATCTTAGTAATGGAAATGTTTTTCAGCGTTATTGCATCGGCCATAAGCTCTACCCCTTTGCCGGAGAATGGGCCTAAACCTTCGCCGCCGACCAATTTCGGCGCATAGAAAAACATGCACTTGTCGATCAACCCGCAACGCAGCGCTTCACCGGCAAGCGCTCCTCCCCCTTCGAGGAGAAGCGACTGCACCCCCAGTCCGCCGAGCTTGACGAACAAATCGTGGAGATCAACGCGGCCATTCTTCTGCCGACAGCGCAGGACGTCGGCACCAGAAGCCGTTATCCGGGCAGCCTGCGCTTCATCGTCGGAAATCGTGGCAATAACCGTTTTAGCAGGGGAGTCGACATGAAGAACCTGCGATGACAGTGGAATTCGCAAGGTGGAGTCGACAATAACGCGCAGCGGGTCCCTGCCGGCGGGAATTCTGGAGGTAAGAAGCGGGTCATCTGCCATGACGGTGCCGACCCCCACCATTATCGCATCAAGCTTTGCTCGAAGTTTGTGAACATATTGCCTTGATTTATCACTGGTTATCCATTTGGAGTCTTTACCGGCTGTGGCTGTTTTCCCGTCCAGCGTCATGGCGCTTTTCAGGATGACAAAAGGAAGGCCGGTGGTCATATGCTTGATGAAAGGCTCGTTCAACGAGCGGCAGTTATCCTCAAGGACGGAAACGACGACCTCAATGCCGGCCGAGCGGAGCATCGAGATCCCCTCGCCGCATACCCTGGGATTGGGATCAACCATGCCGATATGGACCCTGCACACCTTCGCCGCTATGAGTGCATCCGCGCAAGGCGGAGTCTTTCCGAAGTGGGCGCACGGTTCAAGGGTGACATAGACATCGGCGCCCCGGGCCATTTCGCCGGCTTGTCGCAACGCATGGACCTCGGCATGGGGGGTACCGGCCTTTTTATGCCACCCCTCCCCCACAACCGCGCCGTCTTTAACAATCACGCACCCTACCGTCGGGTTCGGCGCAGTTCTGCCAATCCCCCGTTTCGCCAGGACAATGGCGCGTTTCATCATTTTTTCGTGAAAATGTTCCATCGCTGTAATGTTTCAAAAGCAGCCGATTCGGCGCTCCCCGGTTATTTCTTCAACAGATCCTGCAACTCGGACATAAATTCAGTGATATCCTTGAATGACCGGTAAACCGAAGCAAAGCGCACATAAGCGACCTGATCAATGGAATGCAGTTCAGCCATCACCCATTCCCCCAGGGATTTACTCGGTATCTCCTTCTCACCGCTTTCCTGCATCTGTATTTCAAGACGATCAACGAGCCGCTCAATCGTCTCCACGGAAACAGGTCGTTTCTCGCACGCCTTCTGAATACCGGCAACTAGTTTCATCCGGTCAAAAGGTTCGCGCCTGCCGTCCTTTTTGATAACGAGCGGCAATATTTCTTCCACCCGTTCATGGGTTGTAAATCTCTTACCGCAAGATTCACACTCCCGCCGCCTTCTTATGGTAGAACCGCCCTTGTCAGGTCGAGAATCTACTACCTTACTGTCAGCAAAAGCACAGAAAGGACATTTCATAACTCCTCCACTTGAGAGATCTTCTCGGGAAACCTGTCGATAACAACGCCGGACTCCTTGATCATCTCCTCGGCCAGTTGATCCGGATACCCGACTTCATAGACAATTCGTTTTATCCCTGCATTTATCACCATCTTTGAACAGATAATACAAGGCAAGGTCGTACAATAGAGTGTCGAGCCATCAATGGTGGTGCCATGCTTGGCTGCCTGAATTATGGCGTTTTGTTCGGCATGGAGTCCGCGACACAACTCATGGCGCTCGCCAGAGGGGATGTTGAGCTTTTCCCGCAGACACCCCACGTCCAGACAGTGTGATACACCGGATGGAGCGCCGTTATAACCGGTTGCCAGGATATTCTTGTCCTTGACGATTACGGCTCCCACCTGCCTGCGCAGGCAGGTGGAGCGCTTGGCTACGAGGTGGGTTATCTCCATAAAATATTCATCCCAGCTTGGACGGCTCATAACGATCACTCCGCAACAAAATTTACGTCAAGATAACTGATATGTATTGAGAGGTCAAGAATTCCGAGGAGTTGTGCAAATATATAAAAAGCGCCGACTAAGCGGCGCTTTTTATTGTTGCTGCCCGTGTGGCTGTATAACTACCTCAACAATCTAAAGAGATAAATAAAGGTGCCGCCAACGGAAAGGCCCGACAACAATCCCCCGACCTGATTCACCATGATGGAGAAGTTCACCCGGCCGGGATAGTCGACGTTGTGATAGGCGCCGATGCTCTGCATGAACAAGTGCCAGTCACTATCCCAGCAAAATACCTGCAGATAGAGTTCCGATCCCTTCCAGAGCAGGATGCAGACGAACACCGCCCCGAAGGCGATAAATCCTCTGGCTATGTCCGAATCACGGATCTGCAGATAGATCTTGCGGATCATGTCGATGTTGATCAGTGAAAGGAATACCCAGTTGGCATTTTCAATCATCTTGATATTACGGAGGACATTGTAGGTCGGCTCGGGGTTGATGAAGACAAAGACAGCCGATGCCAGGGTCACGGCAAGGGTCCCCAGATAAACAAAGGTTTTACTCCCCCCCGTCTCAAGGGTGCGGCTGAACACGTAGTATTCTTGAAAGCCGTGCGTCATGACCATAATGGCCACGGTGCCGATGATGTAGTGAATAGCCGCCAGTCGCGGATAATCGCTCCACGGCGCCAAAAGATAGGCCTGACTGATGAAGATGAGAAAAAATCCAAGGGAAATACTGGTCCAGATGCGCGCGTTGCCAATGCTGAAGTAAAAACTGATAACCCCGGCAAGAAACCAGAAAATGACCTGGATGACAGATATCGTTGTTAGGTCTGCAAATAATTCCATTATCCCCTCCATTCAGAGATCAACCGTTCACTCGGTTGAAAATTTCATTTTTCATGAGATCGCTCATTTCCTTTAACTTGGAAAGACTGGTCAACAATTTTGACGATTTTTCCACTCCAGCCAGAAATTTCGTAACCTCTTCGGCATTAAGAAGAGCGTCTCTGCCGCCTCGCTCGCTTAATTCCTTGTCGACAAGGGTCCGCCCCACTTTTCCCAGGTAGGCAACAGCAACCTCTTTCAAATCGTCTTCCAGTTCTCGAAGCCTTTCGTTCTGTTGCACGCTATCGCGCTCTTGAGCTTCCTTACTGAGTTGCTCCATTTGGGCAGTATAACGGATTTTAGTCGAGTCCCAAATCTTATCGATGTTGACCATTTCAAGAAGATCATAGAGCATCAACTCATCGGCGCTTTTAGTCGACAAGACATCGATTTTTGCGCCGGGCAATCCGGCAATTTTCTGTGATTCGCTGGCGGAGGTCTCAATATCGTTGGAACCATCGTGGAAAAAACCGAGGGGCGCACCTTCCTTATAAAAGATCAAGGCAGATCTGTCTTCTGTGTATATGCGCAAGCAGCCGTTTAATTGGCGAACCTTCATTTTTTCCAAAAGGCCCTTGATATCGATAAGCTTGAGTTCCTGTCCTTTAAACAGCACTTCTCCGTGCAAAAGTGCATGCAACCCCATGACCAGATCCTTGGAAAGACGATAGACCGAAAGACTTCCGCCGCCAGCCAGGATTTGATTGCTGAGCTCGGCAATCGCCTCAAAACCGGAAAGTCTGGCTTTATCAAGCTCATGCAACGCACTGATAAGTTTTCCCCCTTCGAAGAAAAGTATCCCGCTCGATGATGGAAAAATAAAATTAAGGTAACCGGTGAAACCTCCACCTTTCAACTTGTCGAGCATTTCGGGAAGCTTGACCTTGGCAGCTGCAATATTTTCGTATAGTGGATTTCCCTTAGGTAGGAGGAACATCCTTTTTCTCCTTATTCAGTTGCAAATATTAGAAATAATGCTTTTCAAATATATGTCATAACAAAGTGAAAAGAAAGTATCAACTCAATTTCTGGTCGAAACTTTCATATATTTTTGCGAATATATGTTCAATCTTGAAAAAGGTTTCGAGAAGTACCGGATCAAAGTGAGCTTGCGGATTTACCCTACTGTCTCCGTTACGGAAAATCGCCAAGGCTGCTTCGTGGCTTAAGGGTTCTTTATAACTTCTCTTGGAACGGAGGGCATCGTAAACATCGGCAAGCTTGGCAATTCTGCCCGCAAGAGGGATGTTTTCCCCTTTAAGCTGGTACGGATAACCGCTGCCGTCCCAGTTCTCATGATGGGCTATGGCGATCTCGCGAGCGATGCGCAGGCGGGGCGAATCGCCAAGTATCTGTTCACCGTAAATGGGGTGCATCTTGATCTGCTCCATTTCCTGATCATTCAAAGAACCTTCTTTGAGCAGAATGGAGGTTGGGACCTTGATTTTTCCCACGTCATGCATCTGGGCTGAGTAAGAGATCGTCTCAACAAAATCGATAGGTAACCCCATATTGGCGGCAAGTGCTCCCGCATAGCGGTTGACACGGAGAATATGTCTTCCGGTATCTTCTTCCGCTGCTTCACAAGCCCTTGCCAAGGTTTCTATTGTATAGATAAACGCCTTCTCCGTCGCACTTACCTCGTCGGAAAGGGTCAGTAACGATCCAATCACAACGGCCATGCTGCGTAATACATCCGCGTCATAATTGGTTGCACGTCCCGGGTAATTGAAGGCAATTATGGCGCCAGGGGTTTCACCACTGATACGACAGGTGATAAAATTAGTGATGGGCGAAACGACAAAACCCTTTACACCGGGATGGAAATAATCCTGAAAGGCCTCGATACTTTCGTATCTATCGGCCCAGTTAACCACCACATTTTCTTGTTCCTGGGCATGCACGAGATTTACTGCATAACTTGATAAAGGGTCGAAGGTAATTTCCTCTGACCTCTCTACCAGCGCACCTTCCTTCATATGGAAAACTCGACCGCGACATAAACTGCCATCATGTTCCTGAAAAACAAGAAAAATACTGGATGGCCCGCGTCGTCCCTTTCCGCCCAGCACTTTCCCCAATACCTCAACATAAAGTTCTTCACTGGTAAACCTTTTACAGCATATGTCCTGCAAGGTTTGATCGGTTAATCGAAGTAAGTCCTGTGTCTGCTTTAATGACATTTCGCAAAGTTCAAGAGACATGTGTCTTACCTCCCCAGATTACTTAAACAGTCCTCACCATTGATATATACGCTATAAACCGGCTTACCGCAATGCTTTATAGGTTAACAGCGCAAAGCCTTCTATGAATTCAGCAAAAAAAAGAGCCCGATGAACATTCATCGGGCTCTCCTGCAATTCGCATTGCTGGTTTACTACTTGGCAGCAGCAGCCTTGTCGTAGCCCAACTGGAATGCTTTTTTATTCAACTCAACAAAAGCTTCAGGAACGCGAGCAAGAACTGCCTTTTCAGCGCTTTCCTTGGTTACAACGCCTGTCAGTGCAACCATTGCTCCGAGAGCTACGATATTTGCGACGATTTCACGTCCTACCTCGTTTTTAGCGGTATTGATGATAGGGAATGAAACAACCTTAAAGTTGCCTTTTGGTTGTTTAGTTACCAGATCGGAATCGATGAGCAGTACGCCACCTTCTTTCAGGTCGTGGGAGTACTTATCGCAAGCTTCCTGGGTCAGCGCAAGAAGAGCGTCAACAACGGTAGCTTTCGGGTAATCGATCATGGAGTCCGAAACAATAACTTCCGACTTTGAAGCGCCGCCGCGTGCCTCAGGCCCATAACTCTGAGACTGCACAGCCTGCTTTCCGTCATATATCGAGGCGGCTTCAGCCATAATAACTCCGGCAAGGATCAAACCCTGTCCGCCTGCCCCGGAAAATCTGATTTCATATCTTTGTGACATCTGACTTTCTCCTTTAGGATTTAATTACTTGCCGCCCTTGGCACGCTCAATGACTTTTGCATACTCAGAAGTATAATCAGGTCTTTCTTCTTTATAGAGTACGCCGGTAAGGATTTTACCCTGAAGCTGCTCAGGAGTCATTTTTTCCGCAGCCTTAACCGGGACAGCAACATCCTTCAACCGGTTCATCATCTCGATTACAGACTTGAACTTATTGCGGCGGCCATAGGTTGTCGGGCAATCATCCAGAATTTCAACAACCGAGAAACCTTTGTGTTGAACCGCTTCTACGATCAGCTTATCAATCTGGGTTGCATGATATGCTGTGCCGCGGGCAACGAATGTTGCACCGGCGCCGATCGCCAGCTTTGCGATATCAAATGCCGGATCAGGGTTGCCGTAAGGCGTTGTGGAAGCCTTGGCGCCGGTTGGAGTACAGGGTGAAAACTGTCCGCCGGTCATGCCGTAGATATTGTTGTTCATGATTATGTAGGTCATGTTGATGTTTCTGCGACAGGCGTGGATGAAGTGGTTACCACCAATGGCAGTACCATCGCCGTCACCACCAACAACGATAACATCCATTTCAGGCTTAGCCATCTTTACACCGGTAGCAAAAGCCGCTGCACGGCCGTGAGCCGTATGGAGCGTACAGAAATCCAGATAACCGGGAAGCCTTGAGGCACAGCCGATACCGGAAACTATGGCCGTATTGTTTTTTTCAAGGCCCAGGGTGTCAATGGCCCTGATGAGCCCTTTCATTACAATGCCGTGGCCACAGCCGGGGCACCAGATGTGCGGTAATTTACCGGGACGGATATATTTATCATAATCAAAAGCCATTTTTACTTAACCTCCTTGATCTTGTCGAGGATCTGACCAGGATTAATCGGCTCTCCGTCAACACGGAAGATGCCGTGAACCGGGGCCTTTCCTTCTGCGCAACGCTGTACTTCCACAGTACACATGCCAAGATTCATCTCAGGCGTAATAAATGCCTTGACCCTGGAGGCCAATGCCTTGAGCTGCTTGTCCGGGAAAGGCCAGAAGGTCTTGATTCTGAACAGACCGGCCTTGATACCCTGTTTACGGGCTTCATTCACTGCAAAGCGTGCAGAACGTGAGGTGGAACCAAAGGCAACGATAGCCACTTCAGCATCATCCAGCATGTACTCTTCAAATTTGACAATATCATCAACGTTGGCATCGACCTTACGAACCTGACGCTCCTCCTCAGCCTGCACCAGGGAGGCCTTGGTTGTAGGGAAGCCGTCTTCTGCTTTGTTCAAGCCTGTTACATGAAACCGGTATCCGGAACCGAATGCAGCCAGCGGTGGAACATCTCCAAATTTGGTATCATAAGGCTTGTATTGCTCGGGAGAGACGGATGGAGCTGTACGATCAATTACTTCAAGTTCACCCTTCTCCGGGAAAACGATTCTTTCACGCATATGGGCAACAATTTCATCCGGCATAACCATAACGGGTGTACGGTATTTTTCGGCCAGATTGAAGGCACGGACAGTCTCCTCAAAAAGTTCCTGAACGGATGCAGGCACAAGACAGATTGCAGGATGGTCGCCATGGGTACCCCATTTAGCAGACATGACATCAGACTGGCTGGGACCGGTAGGCATACCGGTTGATGGACCACCACGCATAACGTTGATAATAACGCATGGAGTTTCGGCTATGCATGCGTAACCGATAAGTTCCTGCTTAAGGGAAAGTCCGGGGCCGGAAGTGGATGTCAGTACCTTGGAACCTGCCAGTGAGGCACCGATAACAGCGGCCATAGCCCCGATCTCGTCTTCCATCTGAATAAACTTACCACCTATTTTCGGTAACTCTGCCGACATAACCTCCGCAACCTCAGTTGACGGAGTAATCGGGTAACCGGCGAAAAACTTGCACCCGGCATACAGTGCGCCATGGGTAGCAGCTTCGTTACCCTGCATAAAAGCAACTTTCTTTGCCACTTTCACTACCTCCTGTTTAATTATTAAGCGGTCACTTTAATAGCAAAATCCGGACATCTCAGTTCGCACTGCATACATTTGATGCAGGCTTCCAGGTTTTTTACGGATGCCACAAAGCCCTTCATTTCCAAGACTTTAGTAGGGCAAAACTCTACACAGATATGGCATCCCTTGCAGTACTTCTCGATGATCTCAATTGTCGGAAGCTTCTTATCCATCTACGTACACTCCTTTACTGGAATATGCCTTGCGGGCAAGCAAACACGGTTTCTATAACACATACTGTATACAAAAAGCAAGAAAGACTTTATACCCACTGTTACGGTCACGCAGGTAATAAAAAAGGTAAAGAAGGGCTAATAAGCCCTTCTTTACCTGCTAGTTAACAACTATTACAAATTACTTCATGCTGTCTACAAGTTCCTTAACGGCTGCGACTGAATTGTCGAACATTGCCTGCTCTTCAGCGTCGAGTGAGAATTCAACGATCTTCTCAATGCCATTGGAACCGAGAATACAGGGTACGCCCACATAGTAGCCTTTTACGCCAAACTCGCCATTGAGCAGCGCACAAACCGGCAGGAGTCTTTTCTGGTCACGGAGGATGGATTCAGCCATGGCGATTGCGCTGGAAGCAGGTGAGTAGAAAGCGCTGCCGGTTTTGAGCAGGCCGACAACTTCACCGCCGGCACCCTGGGTACGCTTAACAAGAGCAGCCATAACTTCTTTTGCTTTGGCCTTGTCATTATTGTACTTGCGCTCAAGAAGCTCCATGACCGGTACGCCGTTGACGTTGGCATAACGAATGATGGGAACCATGGTGTCGCCGTGGCCGCCCAATACCATGGCATTGACGTCTTTCACGGACACGCCGAGTTCCCATGCGATGAAAGCGGCAAAGCGTGCGGAGTCAAGCACGCCGGCCATGCCCATGACGCGGTTTGAAGGAAAGCCGGTAATTTTCTGGCAGAGGGTAACCATGGCATCAAGCGGATTGGAAATAACGATGACAAAAGCATTGGGAGCGTACTGCTTGATCCCTTCGGAAACCGACTGCATGATTTTCGCATTTGTGGCGATAAGATCGTCACGGCTCATGCCCGGTTTACGGGGAAGACCAGCGGTAACAATTACGATATCGGAACCCTTGATATCAGCGTAATCGTTTGCACCTGAAAGAGCCACATCAAAATTATCAACCGGTGAAGCCTCGGCGATATCAAGGGTTTTACCCTGCGGCAACCCTTCAACGATATCAAAAAGTACCACATCACCAAGTTCCCGCAGTGCTGAAAGCTGAGCAAGAACGCCGCCGATCTGTCCACCACCGATTAACGAAATCTTCTTTCTGGCCATTTTTCTCTCTCCTTGACTGGATTTTGTTTTATTTACTACACCCTTTATGCGATAGCGTCCACTATAGCATTTAAGGTTGCGCTAGGACGCATTGCTTTTTCCGTCTTTACCGGATCCGGCATATAGTAGCCGCCGATATCCTGAGGTTTCCCCTGGGCACCGATCAATTCTTCATTGATCTTCGCCTCATTTTCCTTGAGCTGCTGTGCAACTTTGGCAAAACGTGCCTGCAGCTCTTTGTCCTTGGTCTGCTCTGCCAGAGCCTCAGCCCAGTACATTGCGAGGTAGAAGTGGCTGCCTCTGTTGTCTATCTGACCAACCTTACGGGCCGGGTTCTTATTGTTCTCCAGAAATTTGCTGTTTGCCTGATCAAGCGTATCTGCCAGGAGCTGGGCCTTTTCATTCTTGAAGGTATTGGCCAGATGCTCCAGAGATACGGCCAGCGCCAGGAATTCGCCTAGTGAATCCCACCGCAGGTAGCCTTCCTGTAGAAACTGCTGGACATGCTTGGGCGCCGAGCCGCCTGCTCCTGTCTCGAACAGTCCGCCACCAGCCAGAAGCGGTACGATCGACAGCATTTTTGCGCTGGTACCCAGTTCAAGAATCGGGAACAGGTCGGTCAGATAATCCCTCAAGGCGTTTCCGCTTACGGAAATGGTATCTTTACCGGCTTTTGCTCTTTGACACGTGAAAAGCATCGCGTCCACAGGAGCCATGATCTCAATTTCCAGACCTTTCGTATCGTGGTCTTTCAGGTACATGTTTACCTTTTCGATCATCTGTGCATCATGGCCCCTGTTTTTGTCCAACCAGAAAATAGCCGGTGCTCCGGTTGCCCTTGCTCTGTTTACCGCCAGCTTTACCCAGTCTCGTATCGGCAGATCCTTTGCCTGGCAACCGCGCCAGATATCGCCTTCTTCTACGGTGTGCTGGATGAGTACCGCTCCGGATTCATCGACTACTCGAACGGTCCCATTTCCCGGAACCTTGAATGTCTTGTCGTGGGAGCCATATTCCTCCGCCTTTTGTGCCATCAGACCTACGTTTGACACAGAACCCATCGTTGTAGGATCGAATTGGCCGTTTTTCTTACAGAAATCTATACACACCTGATACCACTCTGAATAACAGGTATCAGGTATCACGCATTTCACGTCGTGAAGCTTTCCATCCGGGCCCCACATCCCACCGGAGTCACGAATAACAACCGGCATGGATGCATCGATGATGATGTCATTGCTTGCATGCAGGTTGGTGATGCCCTTATCCGAGTCCACCATCGCCAGTGCAGGCCGCTTCTTGTAAACTGCCTGGATATCCGCTTCTATCTCGGTCTGCTTGGCTTCCGGCAATTTCTTGATTTTTGCATACAGGTCACCCATGCCAAGATCCGGATTGACACCCAGCTCCTTAAATGTAGCCGCATGCTTTTCGAAAACATCTTGATAGAAGACGGAAACGAAATGACCGAACATGATGGGATCGGATATTTTCATCATGGTGGCCTTGAGGTGCACGGAGAACAGCACATCCTTTGCCTTAGCGTCTTCAATCTGCTCCGCGATGAATTTGCGCAGGGCGCGAACGTTCATGAACGTTCCATCGAGGACTTCACCTTCCTGAAGGGGCAACTTCTCTTTCAGAACAGTGGTCTTCCCGTCTTGACCGACAAACTCAATACGTACATTGCCGGCCTTTTTCATGGTAACGGATTTTTCACTGTGGTAAAAATCCCCATCATTCATATTGGATACATGTGTCTTTGAATCCGGGCTCCAAGCGCCCATTTTATGCGGGTGCTTTTTAGCGTATTCCTTTACCGCACGTGCCGATCTCCTGTCGGAGTTCCCTTCCCTTAAAACTGGGTTTACGGCACTTCCCAGACATTTGGCATATCTTGCATGAAGCTCTTTCTCTGCGTCGGATTTAGGTTCCTCTGGATAATCCGGTAGTTTATAGCCCTTTCCCTGCAATTCCTTAATAGCGGCTTTCAGCTGGGGAATTGAAGCACTGACATTGGGCAGCTTGATGATATTGGCCTCGGGCTTCTGTGTGAGCTCGCCCAATTCAGCCAGATAATCCGGCATTCTCTGACTCTCCGTCAGATAGTCGGGAAAGTTTGCGATAATTCTTCCTGCAACAGAGATATCCCTTGTTTCAACGACAACGCCAGCTGCCTTTGTGAAGGCATTGACGATGGGGAGTAAAGAGTATGTTGCCAGTGCGGGTGCTTCATCAATCTTTGACCAAATGATCTTTGCAGTTTGTGTTGTCATATTCTCTCCTTAGTTTTTATGCCAGCATCGCCAGAGGCTTAATGAAAAGATGTTGTAGTGCTTGCAAGCCGTTTTAACACTTTTCAATCTTGTTACTTGAATGAAGCGTAGAGTTGATGTTTTTCACAGCCGAACCGCACTTAATAATCTTGGACTCTGAATTTGTCCAAACATTTTAAAGTGTTAGCAAATCAGCATCGGGCCTTCAAAATTTTGTATACAGTATACAAATCAGTTTTCGGTGTCAAGGAAAATATTGGAGGAAATTATTGTGTTTTTCTACTTCAGGGAGAAATGGTTGAGCAGTTTCTCAACTGCTCAACCATCTGCTTTCGGGGGAGATTAATGGAGAGGTTTTTCCTGGGCGTAACGTCTTGCCTCAACGATATCTTCGCGGCTCAGGTTTCTCGGTATGCGCAGCACCTGGCCGGGCCAGATATGTTTGGGATCGCTGATCTGATCCCGATTGGCGCGGTATAGAAGCGGCCAGAGGTTTCGATCGTTGTAAACCTCCGGCTGCGAAGCTATGAACGGCAAACTTTCACCACGTTTCACCGTGTGATAGGCGGGTAGTTGCCGCTCTTTGGGTTGCCTGGCCTTTTCGGCGTTTTTTTCTGCAATTCTGCGCGCCTCTGCTTCCTGCGCAGCTTTGGCAGCTTCATACTTTTCCAGAGCGATCCTGCGTGCCTCCGCCTCCAGTGCGCGCTTTCTCTCCAGCTCAAGCCTTTCAGCATCAGCCCTGCGCTGGGCCTCTTCCTTGAGCCGAAGTTTTTCAGCTGCAAGTTTCTTTTCCAGCAAACTACCTTTAGACCAGGCTAACAGGAATAATTTATCGGCGTCCTCAATCTCTTCTTCTTTTACAAGAACTTCTCCCTTCAGGATCAGTTCCTCAATACTCGCGAATTCCGCGGGGAAGATTTTATCGCCTTCGTCTCTCCGGGCCTTATCCAGGACATTTTGTGCCTCCTGTCTCCACATCGGTGCAGGTGTGGTGCAGCCGGACAACAATAACACAATCAGGATTACCAATAAGGGTAATTTGCCACAGAGCCGAATCATCCAGTACCTTTATTTGACGACCGTTTTCAGCCCGAGTTCTCGCAATTGCTTCATATCTACAGCAGACGGCGCCTCAGACATCAGACAGGCGCCTTTCTGGGTTTTGGGGAAAGCGATGACATCCCTGATCGAATCACTGCCGGTGAGAAGCATGATGAGGCGGTCAAGACCAAAGGCGATTCCACCGTGGGGCGGAGCTCCGTAATCCATGGCATCCAGCAGAAAACCGAATTTGGTCCGTGCGTCTTCCTCGGAGTGGCCAAGCATCTTGAACATAAGAGACTGAATTTTTTCCTGATGTATCCTGATGCTGCCTCCGCCGATTTCGTTGCCGTTCAGCACCAGATCATAAGCCTTGGCGCGACAGCGGCCCGGATCGGATTCAACATATTCCAGATCCTCATCCATCGGAGCGGTGAATGGGTGATGTACGGCAGCCCACCGTTTTTCTTCTTCGTCCCACTCCAAAAGAGGGAAGTCGGTGATCCAGACAAAATTAAAGGTATCCTTAT
This sequence comes from Geotalea uraniireducens Rf4, assembly GCF_000016745.1. Classification (GTDB taxonomy): domain Bacteria; phylum Desulfobacterota; class Desulfuromonadia; order Geobacterales; family Geobacteraceae; genus Geotalea; species Geotalea uraniireducens. The sequence continues at coordinate 2,555,635 of NC_009483.1, forward strand.
CCAGCAGCCCGAGACTTTTGGCCAGGTGATTGCGCAGCTTACCCAGCGAATCGTTGACGACCTTCGGTTTGTCGGCGACAAAGAGAAGCAGATCGCCTTCTTTGGCGTCAAATGCCTTGTCCATGGCCGAGATTTCCTCAGCGGTAAAGAATTTGGCGATGGGTGACTGCCACCCCTCGGCGGTCATCTTCACGTAAGCCAAACCCTTTGCACCGTAAATCTTGGCGAACTCGGTCAGGTCGTCGATCTCCTTGCGCGACATGCCGCCACACCCCTTGGCATTCAGCCCCTTGACGATCCCGCCGCCGGCCACCACATCGGCAAACACCTTGAATCCGGCGTTTTTGACGATATCAGACAACTCGACCAGTTCCAGCCCGAAACGAAGATCGGGATTATCAACGCCAAAGCGGCGGATTGACTCGGCATAGGTCATGCGCGGGATGGGGAGATTTACCGTCGCCCCCTTTGTCTCGGTAAATATCCGGGCAATAAGCCCCTCCATGACGGTTATGATGTCCTCACGATCAATGAACGACATCTCGCAATCGATCTGGGTAAATTCCGGCTGCCGGTCGGCGCGCAGGTCCTCATCGCGGAAACAGCGGACTACCTGAAAGTAGCGGTCAAAACCCGATACCATCAGAATTTGCTTGAAAAGCTGCGGAGATTGCGGCAAGGCATAAAACTCACCCCGGTTGATCCGAGACGGGACGAGAAAATCGCGGGCACCTTCAGGCGTCGATTTCGTGAGGAACGGCGTTTCCAGCTCCAGGAAACCATTACCGGTCAGATACTGACGGGTAATCTGGGCAACCTTCGAGCGGAGGATAAGGTTTTCCTGGAGAACCGGACGACGTAAATCCAGATAACGGTGCTTGAGGCGCAGGTTTTCAGCCACATCCACATAATCATCCAGGGTAAAGGGAAGCGCCTTGGAGCGATTGAGCATCTTGCATTCCGATACCAGCACTTCCACTTCGCCGGTCTTGAGGTTCGCATTGACCGTGCCATCAGGGCGGGGTATTACCTTGCCCCGTATTGCCACCACATATTCATTGCGGATCGCTTCAGCTTTTTTGTGTGCCGCCGGACTGTTATCCGGGTCGAAAACCACCTGGGCCAAACCCTCCCGATCGCGCAGGTCAACGAATATCAACCCGCCATGATCGCGCCGACGGTGCGCCCATCCCATCAGCACCACTTCTTTCCCTATATCACCCGCGGTCAAAGCTCCGCAATAATGGGTTCTCTTCCAGCCTCCGAGAAAATCTATCATTTAAACCATCCCCCTATTCCTCTCAGTTAAAAAACCGGTCAAGTATACTCAAAAAGAAATGACGCTTCAAGGAATAATGCCGTTCTTTATCTATAAATTTTATTTAAAAAGGCCTTACGGACATTCCGCAAGGCCTTATCATAAATAAGAGACGAGCAATTTACTCCCGTCCCCGGGCAACATAGGCGCTGCTGCGTTGTTCGGCAAAGGTCAGATGTAAAAGCATCAGATCCCGCGCCTGCTCCGGATTCTTGTCTCTGATCGCCTCGAAAATGCTTCGGTGATGGGTATAAAGCATCTTGTGATCCTCTTCGGTCAGATAAACCGCCCGCCAGACATTCCGCTGAAACTCCTTCATGGCGTCAAAGATACTCTGCATCATATGCAGCCAGACGACATTATGGGTTGCCCTGGCAATCACCGTGTGAAAATTTGCGTCCAGGTCCTCGGATGACTTTGCCCCATCCAGGTTCCGGGCCATGGCGTCGACGATTGCCTGCAACCTGACGATATCCTCGGGCAAAGCCCTTTGTGCAGCGTAATAGGCAGTCCAGGATTCCATCCCTTTCCGCACCTCGATAACGTCAAGGGCCCGTTCCCCTTCCCCCCTGATCAATTCGGAGAGCGGAGTGCCGGTGGGCGTTTCAACGAGGGACTTGACCACGGTCCCCCCGCCCTGGAATGCCTCCACCAGGCCGGAGGCAGCCAGAACATTGAGCGCCTCGCGGACAGAAGGTCGGGATACGCCGAACAACTCGGCCAGTTCGCGCTCGGGCGGGAGCTTGTCGCCTGGATTGAACTCGCCCGACAGTATTGATGTACGGATCTGCTCCGCAATCTGCGTGGAGATTTTCTTCGGCTTGATCGGTTTGAACTTCATGGCGCTCCAATGAAAAAAGGGTTAGCATTAACCCCTTTTTCATACAATATATATGTTTTAATGGCAAGCATATGTTTATTTCACCATAAAACTCTCCAGCAACAGCTCGGTTATATGCGCCACCCTGACCGGTTGGGCATCGGCTGCCAACGCCTTTTTCAGCTGAATCAGACAGCCGGGGTTGGCGGTAACCAGGCAATCGGCGCCGGTGCGGCGGATGTTGTCCACCTTTCGTTGCAGCACCTTGTCCGCCATCTCCGGCCGTTGGATATTATACGTACCCGCGCTGCCGCAACATGCGTCCGCCTCATTCAGTTCCCGATAATCGAGCCCGGGGATCAGTTTCAGGAGCTGGCGCGGCTCCTGGCGGATTCCCTGGCAATGGGCGATGTGACAAGGGTCGTGATAGGTCACCCGCCTCCCGAGCGGCTTGAGCAGCTGCCGCAGCTCCCCGGCATGCAGGGCAAGGATCTGGGAGATGTCGCGCACCTTGCCGCTAAATTCCGCAGCGGCATCGCCGTCCAGGTGATGTCCGTACTTCTTCAGCTCAGCCCCGCAGCCGCCGCAATCCGTGACGATGTAATCGACGTCGAAGCCGCCGAACAGCTCAACGTTGGTGCGTGCCGCCTCTTTCAACCCCTCCAGATCGCCCCCCAGCATATTGGGAGCGCCGCAGCAGACTTGGTCGCGCGGGGTGATCACCCGGTAGCCCAGCAGCGAGAGTAGTTGGATGGTGGCCCGGCTGGCCTCGGAGAAGATCAGGCTCATGACGCAGCCGAGGAAGAAACCGACCGTGCCACGTTCTGTACCCCGTGCAGGGGTGACCTCCTGGATGGTCTGGCGCAACGGTCTGGACGGCAGCGCAGGGAGCAGGCCCTCCATCCGTTCCAGCGGTTTGGGAAACATCTTCAGGACGCCGAGTCTCCTGACCAGTTTCTGCAGGCCGCTCCGCTGGTAGACCCGCATCGGTGCCATGGAAGCCTCCAGACGGTCGGGATGGGGCACCAGCTTGCGCAGGATCAGGTTTTCCATGAAACCGAGGCCGGCTTCCCCCTTCCGCTCGCAGGTGAACTCCGCCACCAGTTCGCCGGCATTGACGCCGCAGGGGCAGGCCGAAGCGCAGGCCTGGCAGTCCAGGCAGAGCGACAGGTATTCCAGCAGCCGTTCCGACTGGTCAAGTTCCCCTTCCTGGAGCTTGCGCACCAGGGCCACCCTGCCGCGAGGCGAGGCGGTTTCGAGAAAGGTTTCCTTGTAGGTCGGACAAGCGGGTAGGCACATGCCGCAGCGCATGCAGTTGATCAGTTTGACGTAGTCCATTGTAAACCCCGTAATTCAGGACTGGGAACTCGGACGGGTCTTTTCTTTGTTCTTCCCAATCCCAATCCCCAGTCCCCGTTGTTAAAACACCTTGCCCGGGTTCAATATCCCCTTCGGGTCGAATGCCTGCTTGATCCCCCGCATGACCCGGATGCCCGACTCCCCCACCAGTCGTGGCAGGTACTTCTTCTTGGCGATCCCCACCCCATGCTCGCCGGTGATGGTCCCCCCCATGGCGATGGCGACGTCGAAGATCTCCGCAAAGGCGGCATGGGCGCGCCGGATCTCGTCCTGATCCCGCTCGTCGGTCAGGCAGGTGGGATGCAGGTTGCCGTCGCCGGCATGGCCGAAGGTGCCGATGGTGACGTTGTACTTCGCGGCCGCCTCCTGGATGACCTTCAGCATCGGGGCAATGCAGCTGCGCGGTACGGTGGCGTCCTCCAGGATGGTGGTCGGCTTGAGCCGTGCCAGGGCGGACAGGGCAGTGCGGCGGGCAGCCGCCAGATTGAGCGCCTCGTCGGCGTTCTGCGCCGTCTGGAAGAATGAACAACGATATTTTTTGCAGATTTCCGCCACCGCCGCGGCCTCCTCGGCAATCACCGCCGGGTGGCCGTCCACCTCGATCAGCAGCACGGCGTCCACGTTCAGCGGCAGGCCGACATGGGCGTAGTCCTCGACGCACTTGATGGTCACCTTGTCGAGGAACTCCAGTGTGGCCGGGATGACCTTGGCGGCGATGATGGCCGAAACCGCCAGAGCCGCATCCTGCAGCACCGGGAAATGGGCCAGCATGGTGATCTTGCCCTGCGGTTTGGGGATCAGCTTTACGGTGATGCCGGTAAAGAACCCCAGGGTCCCTTCGGATGAGACCAGCAGCGGATTGAGACTGT